>NZ_LQIX01000012.1 GCF_001500045.1 Mycobacterium sp. GA-1199 | reverse complement strand
AACACCTCGGCGAAAATGCCGGCCAGAATCTCCTCAGTCGGCGTGCCCGGAGCACGATACCGATCGACATCGCTATACTCCGGCGCAGGCAAGGCGCGCTTGTCGAGCTTGCCATTGACTGTCAACGGCAACGCATCGATCAATACCACCGCCGAAGGCACCATATAGCTTGGTAGCCGCTCAGCCAGGGCGGCACGAATAGTGGTGGGATCCACTGCCCCCTCAACCGACTCGGTGAGATAGCCGACGAGGCGCTTGTCGCCCGGGCGGTCCTCGCGGACGATAACCGCTGTCTGGTCCACTCCTTCCAGCGCGCTGAGTGCGGCTTGTATTTCGCCGATCTCGATGCGATGCCCACGAATCTTGACCTGCTCGTCAACGCGACCCACGTAACGCAGTTGTCCGTCTGCGCCCCACCACACCAGGTCCCCGGTGCGATACATCCGTTGGCTCGGCCCGCCGAACGGGCACGCGACAAACCGCGACGCAGTCAGCCCAGCCCTGCGCACGTACCCGACCGCCAACTGCGGCCCGGCCACATAAAGCTCCCCGACCACCCCGTGCGGTACCGGGCGTAACCAACTGTCCAACACAAGAAACGCCGCGCCCGGCACCGGCGTGCCGATCGGCACCACCCGCGAGCCCGCCTGCAGCGGTGCGCTCAACGCCACCCACATCGTGGCCTCGGTCGGGCCGTACTCATTGATCATCACCCGGCCAGGCGCCCAGCGATCCACCACCTCTGGCGGACAAGCCTCACCACCGACCAGCAATGTAACCCCATCCAGCCCCTCCGGCGACAACATCCCCACCGCCGACGGGGTCTGGCACAACACGCTGACCTGCTCGTCAATCAAGAAGGCGCGCAAGGCCTCCGGCGAAGTGGCGACCGACTCGGGCACCACCGCCAGCCGCCCCCCATGCAGCAAGGCGCCGTAGATCTCCCACCCGGAGATGTCGAAGCTGTACGAGTGCCACTGCGACCACACCTGCCCCGCGCTGGCCCACTCGTCACGCAGAGAGCCGATCAGCTGCATGACGTTGGCGTGGGTGATCGCCACTCCCTTGGGCACGCCGGTCGTGCCAGATGTGTAAATCGTGTAGGCCACATCATCAGCGGTCGGCTCCGGTAAGGGTGTGACCGGATAGCCGTCGATCGACGGATCGGCGACGTCGATGACCACCAAAGCACTACCGGCCAGCCGCTCGGCCAGCCCTGCGGTGGTCAATGCCGCCATGGGTGCGGCGTCGGAAATCATGAATTCGATGCGCGCCCACGGGTGTGCCGGATCGATCGGCAGGTACGCCGCTCCGCTCTTGAGCACCCCCAACATGGCCACGATCGCCTCGGCGCAACGCGAAAACATCAGCGCCACACATTTGCCCGGGCCTGCCCCCAAGTCGGCCAACAGGTTGGCCACTCGGTTCGATGCCACATCCAGTTCGGCATAGGTGTACGAACGGCCGGCATATGTCAGCGCAACCGCATTCGGACGGGCAGCCACCTGCGCGGCGAACACCGACGGGATCGACACCAGACCTGCCGTCGGCGCGGTCAACACAGCCCGATTACTCCACCCGTCAACTCGGGCCTGTTCGCGCTCATCGAGCAGGTCAAGTGACGGCAACCGCCGCTCTGGATCAGTAGTCATCACCAGCAGAAGGCGACTCAGCCGCTCCGCCAAGTCGGAGACATCAAGCTCCACGAGCGGATGACCGGCGCCCAGAGAGCTCAGGTGGAGCTGATCGCCGTCTTTGAAGAAGACCAGCGCGGCCTGGTCGCCGAACCCGGCGTTGGTCAGTGTGCCTGTCGCCAGTGCGCCATCGAAATGGCCCATATGCGCAGCGGGGATGATATTAACAACGACCCGACTCGACGCACGACCAGCGTCGCTGAGACGCGTTGGACTTTCGATTGTCTGCACCGGAAACCGCTGGTGTTGCAACGCTTCTTGGATTCGGGCGTCGACGTGTCGACAAAAGCCCGCAACCGAAGAGTCCGCCGGAGTTTTCAAGACAAGTGGCACAATGCCAGAAACCATCCCCGCGACAGCCTGTGATTCCGGACGCACACGCCTGCTGACAGGAAAATCAAGCACGACCTCCGAACGCTCGGCGTCGTACCCGCTCACCAAGAGCGCGCAGGCGGCAGTGATCACCGTCGACCGACGGACGCCCAGGCGGCGCGACAAATCGTCGAGACGTTCAACAATCTGCGGCGCCAATGGGATCGGTGGGGAGAACTCGTCTGTATCACTGGGAGCCGCTGGGGCCTGCCCCAAGGGAAGATTCAACGGCCTTTCGGCAGGAAGATTGGTGGCCCAATAGGCACGATCATCGAGATAGTCGGTGGAGGTTTCGTATTCCAGCTCGCATTTGACCAGGTCTTCCAGGGAGCCGAAGAAAGCCGGAGGTATCTCTTCGCCGACGGCAAAGGCGGAGTAAACGGCTGCGATTCGATGCAGGACCAGAGTAAGGCCAATTCCGTCTATCGCGATGTGGTGGCAGCATGCGAATAGGTAGTTTTCGTCTATTCGGGTCTGCAGCAGTGCGAACTTGAACAGTGGCCCGGAAAGGGGCATCGGCATGCGACGGATACTTGATGCCAGGCGATGCGTTTCCTCGACGGGATCTTCCGAGCGCATCAAGTCATAGCGACGTAGCTCAACCAACGGGTGATCAACCGGCTTCTGGAAAACTTGACCAGCCATTTCGAAGAATTCGGCTCTAAGTGGCTCCGCCTCACCCACCACATGACAAATCGCCGATTCGAGGAGATCGGGATCTATGGAACCCTCGATCCGCAGGAGCCCGCCGAGATGTAGCGTCGCGTCGGCGCGGCCCGTTTCTTCCGCGAGCCACATCTCGAACTGTCTCGGCGTAACCGGATAGACCCGGTCATCGAGTTCCATTGTTTCCCCTCACTCGGCCAAGCAAGTCAGGCGCTTTGCTCGTGAGAATCCGGCTCCCCGCCGAACCTCTCGCGCGGACTTTTTGATTTGTGTGCGCAGTTCTGTCGGACGCAGTCCAAGCCGCAAGGCGCTCGACTTTGCCGTGAACCGCTCATCAGCCGGTTGCGACGTGGGTGACGATAGTGCACAGGCAGTGTCGCCCAAAGTTGGCCGAGACGAGAAGCAGCCGTTGGCGCAGTCGAACGGATCGATGCTCACGGCTCTCCAGAATCTACTCGGGTGAAGGGGACTGGTCCAAACCATACTGAAGCCGAGGTGGGTCTGCTCAGCGTTTCAGCAAAGTCTTTAGGTGTAGTCTTGTTCACAGTCTAGCATCCGGCCACCGGCTGGCAATGGGCGGTCGCCTGCGACGATGGGTCAGCTCGAGGGCTTTTTGCTGGACTTCGAGTCAACGTTTCTGAGAGCTCAGTGAACTCGGCGGCGAGTGCTTTGAACGAAGGTCACCTCACTGTCGGAATCGCTCCAACGACGCCCCGAAACCTGCTCTGGACTGCTGGGGGGACTTCTGCACGAGCCATGAGGAATCAAACGAAGATGCCTTTTGATTCCGCTTGCGAATAAATGCCCAGGAGCATTCACAGTGCGTCTTCAAATACTGCAGTTAGCCGTTACTGGTTCTCGGGCCCCCACCCTGACAATAGGGATATGCGCGTACAAGAGCATGGCCGCCGACACTCCGCAGTCAAATGCTCTTTGAAAAGCGAGAACTAGCTGGCCTCAGCGGCAGCGGCCGATTTGCTGAACTTTCGAAGAGGAGCCGCATCGCGTCTCTTCCCGCATGAGTACGTCTGTCGACTCATCGAACGCCTTCCCAGGCTCAATCGAGACTGCCGAACTTCTGGCCATGGCTATGAAAAATCCCCACTTGGGGCCAATACGGACGCGAGGCGAGATCAGCGCCGGTTCGGGCGCCAAAAGGTCGACAACCTGTCGTGCGCCCTGTAGGGCTCAACCCCTACTCGGCGCCAAGCGCCTGGTCAATCAGCGGTCCTGCTGTTTGATCGCAAATCGAACTGACGGGCCAGCGCCAGCTGAGCCCGTACCGCAGTGGGACGGCTTTGCGTGTGGGTTGTTGACATGGGTATCGACCCCGGTGACGTGTTGGCCCGGCCGACTATCGCGCGGACCGCCGGCAGATCGAGTTTCCGAGGCAGCGCACCCCCGCGGCGTTGCGATCCGGAAGGAGAGGCAGCCGTGGAAGCCCTAATCGTGTTTCTCATCATCGGTGGTCTTCTCAGCTTCTCGTTGGCCGTGGGGAGCCTGATGTGAACGAAAAAGTGAAGCACCGCACGCGACCTTCGGAACCGCTCGGTCAGCCGGGCGCCTATTCGCATCACCCGCAGACGCGCCCGAACGCAACGCCGAGGGCAAGGAGACTGGTCCGCTTCGGATCAACCGGCGCTCAGGGAGATCCCCGCGCAGGCGTACGTCCAATGGTGCGAGGGCGATGGTGCCTTCTGTACCTGGGAACGCCTCGCCGACCTGATCCAGGTGGGCAAGAAGTGAGCCACACCTGGTCGATTACCTGGCGCAGGCCAAGCACCTCGTCGTGTAGGGCAGAAAGTCGGACCAGGCGACGGACTACGCCCTCAATGCCCTCGTCGAGCGCCTCGATACGTTGATTGAGCGACTCACTCCGGGGATCTGAGATCCCCATCAAGATGTGCGTTGTATGTGATATGCCCATCATGCGGGGGGAGCCACGAATCGTCATCGACAGCTTGATGATTCATCAGCTTGCGCCCCTGAGCGCGGGAGAACGTGCAACACGGAAGCCTGCATGTGGCGCTGGACTGTTTATGGCGGGTTGTGCGTCACGCTATGCCATACAAAGGTCAGAGCGCCAGCGCGCATATCAGCGTGACTAAATGACGCGTCGGCGTGCTGAATTCTTCACAGAAAAGCATGCGTAAAGTGCAGCAACGCACAGGGTCTGCAGTTTTGACCATATCGATCCGACCAAGAAGGTCGATCCCAGGATCTGATCATGGCCGTCCGGGCGACGCAACGCTGACTCGCCAAGTGTCAGCCATTGTGCAAGTCGTGACACGACGGAAGACATGGACGCAACTGCCACTGACGCATGGGCATCATGCCTTTCGCCACGGCACGACGGCGATGTATAGCCATCATCGCTTCCGCTGCGGCCTATGCACGCTGCACGTCCGCAACTATTGGCGAGCGGAGCAGGGAAGTTCAATCGATCCGAGATCGTCTAACCGGTAGGACATCGCGCTCTGGACGTGAGAATTGAGATTCGGATTCTTGTCTCGTAACATCATCTGCACCTTGGAGAGCAGCCTTTTTGGGACGCACCCTGCGACCGTTCAGCACCGCGCCGATGAACGTGTAGCGCACGAAAGCCTCATAGGTCAACAGCAGCACCGCCACCGTGGCTATCACGGTGATCCCATACTTCACGCTCCAGTGCCAGTCGAGCGGATGCATCAGCGCCACGAAGAAGGCGATGGGCACCAGATGCATCAGGTACATCCAGTACGACGAGTCCGCGATGTAGCGGCGCACGGGACTGGCGGTCGAGAGGAAGCGCAACGCCATTCCGATGAGCGCGAAGCTCAGGCACCAAGCGGCCGTGATGTATGTCACCGCATAGATGCGCAGCTCCCAGCCCTGTAGGTAGGCCGACCAGTGCGGGGTCGGGCCGGCGATCACGAAGGCTGCGACAGCGAGGGCGATCCCCACAATCGCATACGGCACCCACCGCTCGCGAAGCCGCAGGAGCAGGTCGGTTTGGCGGTTCAGCAGCCAGCCGGTGGCGAAGAAGAGCCCGAAGGCTAGAAACGCCGGGACGCTGACGACAAGGGACCCTGGGCTGGGCAAACCCGTCCAGCCTGGCCATTCGGGCCAGAGGAAGACATACCAAGCGGCGACTGGGAGGGCGAGCACAATGGCGGCGAGGCCGGTGCCCATGAGGAAGTGGAGCACCCGGTCGATACCGCGCAGGGCTTTGCCGTCGCGGTCTAACGCGCGCGCCGCAGCCCGTGCGGTGAGTGCCACGGCATAGAACATCAGCAGGTAATACAAGAACCAGAGGTGGCCCAAGACTTGCAGCACCGGAGCGCCGTAATGGGGACTGGGCGAATGTGGAGCGGCCAGGGCCGACTGCGCCAAATCCCTCAGCTCCGTGAAGCTCATGCCCGTCGCTAGAGCACCTAGCGCCCAGCCCACCGAGGCGAGCGGAACGATCAACGGGATGCCGACGACCAGCGGCAGCGCGATACGCTTCGCCCGGTCTTTGATAAACCCTTTCGTCCCACGCCGTTCTGTAGCGAGCCGCCCGAAATAGCCGGCGATTAGGAAGAACACAGCCATGCGAAAGATGTGGATGGCCCAAGAGATCGCCGCAGCCGTATTGCTCGGCGTCTCGCTGAAGGTGAGTTCCGTGGGTGCTTCGACCCACGGCCCGATCCCATGTAGCAGGACGCCTGCTAGTAGTGCGGATGCTCGAACCGCATCCAGCGCATGAAGACGTTCAACAGTTGGCTGCAACTGAGTTTTCCCCCTTTGCCCCCCAGATAGCGATGAGAACATTACCCATTGGCGGATGTCAGTTCAAGAGTCTGCGCTGCTGGTAGGGGTGGTTTTCGATGCGCAACCGATGCACGAGAATGGCCCCGCCTTTCGACGGGGTCCCTCGAATGATCGGCTACAGCCCGGCGATCACCTCGTCCGCCAGTGAACTGGAAGCGGTCGCCCCCGGGCCGCGTGGATCTCGTCGTCAGTGACGAACGCACTCTGCCAGCGGATCGCCATTCCGCGCGCCAACCGGCTTGAACAATCCGTCACCTCTACCGAGCAACTGTTCGGCGCCTACCTCGTCGAGGACCAATCGCGACTCTATGAGCGACGAAGTTGCGACGCCAGCCGTGACGGCACGTTGGCCTTACCAACCCCGCCACCACATTCACCGATGGCCGCTTGAACAAACCCGACCACGTCACGCGCCACCGCTAAAAACACATCATGCCCGCGACGCCGCAATTCACATCCGACCGCAACACATGGCTCAACGTCGCACGACTTCCATAGCTTGCAGCACGAAACCTCATGGATTTAGCCACGCATGCCCCTTTTCAGCTTCGTGCGGCAGAGAATGCATCTGGAATCGGCTTTTTGGAAAGTCTCGCGCGTCTTGAATTTGGTGTAATCGACACGCTTTGATAGCCGTTGATCATGGCAGGAGGCAAGTTCGATGGAGGGGAACGACATCGAGCCGCTGCCTTCGCTTATATCGCCGAGCATTAGTTCGCGCAGTCCACGGAAAAGGGATGTTCGCTCTTCCCTTTTAGTCGCCGCCGGGTTTCGCGGTCAGCCATCACCTGGTTGGGCCGCAACCGGCGGCGCGTTGCACCTCAGTAACAAGAGTGGAAGGCTCCGCAAACGACGATGAAAGGCCGGTACTCGCGATGAAGTTTGTGGTGGCGTGCTACGGGACGCGCGGTGATGTCGAGCCGTGTGCCGCGGTTGCCCGCGAACTGCTGCGCCGCGGTCACGACGTTCATATGGCCGTCGCACCCAACCTGGTCGGCTTCGTCGAGTCAATAGGACTCAGGGCGACCGCCTTCGGTCCGGACTCGAACAAGATGCTCGACGCGCACTGGAAGTTCTACAGGACGTTCTTTCGGAAGCCCTGGCGGATTGGCGAAGTGAGCAGGTTGTCGCGCGAAGCATGGGAACCCAAAGCCGAGGCCTGGCAAGAACTGAGCAAAACGCTGAAGTCACTCGCGAAGGGCGCCGACCTGCTCTTCACCGGCCTCGTATTCGAGGAGGTCGCGGCTAACGTGGCCGAGTACTACGACATGCCGTTGGCAACGCTGCATTACTTCCCGATACGACCCAACGGCAAACTTCTTTCGTTCCTGCCAGCGCCACTACGTCGCTCCATCATGCTGGCGCACGAATGGCTGATTTGGCGCGGGATGAGAGAGGTGGTGAACGCGCAGCGCCGCGAATTGGGACTGCCCGAGGCAACGCTGCCCTCCACGCGGCAGATCACCGAACGTGGATCGCTGGAACTCCAGGCCTATGAAGAGGCTTGCTTTCCTGGATTGGCCGAAGAGTGGGCGAATGTCGAGGGCCAACGGCCCTTCGTCGGAGCATTGACCACGAACCAGCCGGCGGACAGCGATCGGGAGGTTGCCTCTTGGATCGGTGCGAGCACGCCGCCGATTTTCTTCGGGTTTGGCAGCGTGCCGGTGGAATTTGCTGCCGACACGCTCGCCATGATCACCGACGCGTGCGCGAAACTGGGCGAGCGGGCGCTGATTTGCGCCGATGGATTGGATCCGTCCCAAGTCGCGCATCCGGACGATGTCAAGGTCGTCAGCGCGACGAATTACGCGGCCGCCTTCCCCGCGTGCCGCGCGGTCGTCCACCACGGTGGCGCGGGAACGACGGCAGCGGCTCTGCGTGCCGGAATCCCGCAGTTGATCCTCTCGACAGACCTGGACCAGACTCTCTGGGGGGTACGGGTCAAGCGACTGAAAGTCGGACTAAAGCGCCGCTTTTCGACGACCACCTCGGATTCACTCCTGGCGGATCTGCGCTCCATCCTCGCTCCAACCTACAATTTGCGCGCCCGCGAGATCGCCACCCAGATGACCAGCCCCGCCGAAAGCGTCTCGGCCGCTGCCGATCTCGTCGAGAACTTCGCACGCGTGCGCTCTACATGCTGATTGAAGTGGACCGCCGCAAGAGCGACGCAGAGTCCGCCACCCGCTCACCTGGGCTCCTCGGTATTCTCACCCCATGAATTGGTTCGGATTCGCCGAAGCCCTCGTCTGCCGTTGCTGTGTCGTCCTCCGTCATGAGGCTTACCAGGCGTTCGAAGGCTGATGATGCGGGCGCGAACCCCTGTTGCAAGGACTTCGATCGGCAGCCCTGACGCGACAGGGTCCGTGCTGCCGGACAATCGGCTCGCACTCATGGACCACGGCTTGTTCACGCAGCATCGCGCGGTCGGGCGCAACCTGGTCATTCAATGTGTGTGGGTCTACGAGCACGCCATCGACGTCGAGCGCGTGAAGAGTTTTCACCGAAATCTGGGGTACGGCCTGGCGGGACGGCGCATCGAGAGTTCGCCGCTGCCGTTCGGCTGGCATCGGTGGGTCTTGGACCGTGGGCCGTCGGGCATTGATGTCGAAGATCGCCCCCGTCCACACGCTGAACTCGGCGACTGGATCGATGAACGTTCACAAATGCCTATCGATGCAGAAAACGGACCGGGTTGGCATATCGGAGTCGTTCCTCTGGAGGACGGCTGCACCGCGGTCAGCCTGGTCGTCTCCCATTACCTGGTGGACGGCCTCGGGCTTGTCGTGGTCCTGATTGATGCGCTCTTGGGCAACACGCACGATCTTCCCTACCCGCCGCCGGACTCACGTCCTCGGCTGCGCGCGGTGGCACAGGACAGCCGGCTGACAGTGCGCGACGGACCCGAGGTTGTCCGGGCGGTTCGTTTAGCGGCAAGACTCGCCCGTCAGCGCCGACGCGAACTCGCGCAATCACCAGAACCAGCGCCGGCGCCACCACCAGCGCGTCTTCGTACGCCCGCCGACGACGACGTTATCGTCGTGCCAGGCATCACGATTCGCCTTGATGTTGCAGCCTGGGACGCCCGTGCGGAGGCATTGGGCGGAACGAGTAACACCCTGACTGCCGCGTTCGCCGCGAAACTCGGAGAACACCTGGGACGCCAACGTGCCGGTGACGGAGCCGTCACGCTGCAGCTGCCCGTGAGCGAACGTGTCGAAGGTGATACACGGGCGAATGCGATGTTGATCGCACGCGTCAGCATCGACCCGACCGGGGTGACCGCGGATCTGCGTGATATTCGCGCAGCGATCAGACAGGCGCTGAAAGACGTGCGGGAGACGCGCGACGAGTCTTTGCAACTCGCGTGGCTTCTCTCGTTCACACCGAAGCGGGCGTTGAGACGCATGGCCGATGCGACGCCCGCTGATCCGGAGCACCCGGTGTTCTGTTCCAATCTCGGCGACGTCGGCTCTGTGGTGAACCGCCTCGACGGTACTGACGCCGAGTACGCCACTGCACGAGTGACTGCACAGAACGAATCGCGACAACGGCTCGAGCGAACCGGCGGCCAACTGATTCTGCAGTCTCTACGCATCCCCGGCAGCTTCATCATCAGTGTTGACGCATACCAACCGGGTTTTGAGAATACAAAGCCCGCTCTACGCGAGTTGGCTGCGCGAACGCTTGCAGAATTCGGCTTGTATGGCAGGATCGAGTAACCAAACTTCCGTGCCGCACCGACGCGGGACACGAAAGGCAAACAGAGCACCGCGACCTCAGCCTAGTTTCGTTGGCGGCGAATAATTTAGGCTGGTATTCGGCTCAGAGCGCCAAACGCCCCGATATCCACCCCTTCCAGCCAAGTCTGCTCATCCTCTTCGATTCCGGCGGAACTGCCCCGCGGACTTCACTCCTGGCACTGCGGTCATGACCGACGGTTACTTCGGTTCGACATTGCCGCGAGTCCCCGAAATTCAGCGCGAGCCTATCGCGCTTCCAACTCCTGCACGTTTCGCGAGGGATTTGCGAGTTTGCGACGCCAGGCTCAGTGCCCGAACCATAAACACCATCCCTTTCCGTACGGCTGCAGCCGAAGTTCGGCAACCACGCGGTCGGCGGATATAGATTGAGTCCGGAAGTCACATGACAGCGCTTGACTCGTCGGGCTCACGGCCGACGACTTTGAGATTGCTGTAGCGTGGTCCGCTATGACGGCGAGCGACGTGACAGCGCAACGTCAATCGACGGTTGGGCACGCGAAAGGAGCGACTGTATGCCCGCCGAACCGACCACGCTAAGGGATAAAAGCGGCTTCCTCCAGACTCCGCTGTCGCGTGGCCGGTATGCTGCCGCAGTCATCGCCCTCAGCGGCATGAGCCTAGTGGCGGCGATGGACGGAACTATCGCGGTCTTCGCTCTTCCCAAGATCCAGAACGAGTTCGGTCTCTCCGACGCCGCACGGGGTTGGGTGGTCACCGCCTACATACTCACCTTCGGCGGCCTGATGCTTCTGGGTGGCCGCCTTGGAGACGCGATCGGGCGCAAGCGCACTTTTCTGATCGCTGGTGCAGTGTTCACGTTTGCCTCAGGACTGTGCGGGGTGGCCTGGGATGCGGCCAGCCTCCTTTCGGGTCGGGTGGTGCAGGGCATAGCTGCCGGTATCCTCACACCCACTTGTATGGCGCTGGTAGCGACTACATTCCCGAAGGGGCCCGGGCGCAATGTTGCGACGGCGATATTCGGCGCAATGGGAGGAATCAGCTCCGTGTTGGCCTTGACGGTGGGCGGGGCACTCACCGACGTGTCATGGCGACTCGTCTTCATCGTCAACGTGCCGATCGGACTCGTGGTGATCTGGCTCGCGCGCGCCGCGCTGCGGGAGACTCGGACGGAGCGGATGAAGCTTGATGTCGCTGGAGCTGTGCTGGCCACATTGATTTGTGCCGCCGTGGTCCTCGGCGTGTCCGTAGCGCCTCAAGAGGGCTGGATGTCGGCCATGGCGACCGGTTCAGGCGTAGTGGCACTAGGCTCCCTGGTGGCATTCGTCGTGGTTGAGCGCCGGGCCGAGAACCCCATCGTGCCTTTCGATTTGTTCGTCGACCGCAATCGGCTGGCGACCTTCGTTACCATCTTCTTCGCTGGTGGGGTGTTATTCACCCTGACCGTGCTAGTTGCCCTATATGTTCAGCAAGTTCTGAAGTACAGCACGCTGCACGCCGGCCTCGGATTCATTCCGTTCGTCGTTGCGGTCGGTATCGGGATGGGCGCGTCGTCGCGGCTGGTGATGCGCTTCCCACCCCGAGCGCTGGTGATCGCCGGTGGTCTGCTTGTGTTGGGCGCAGTGGTGGCCAGCGGCCTCACGCTCAACATGGGCGTCTCTTACTTCCCGAACTTGGTGCTGCCGCTTGTCGTGGGCGGCGTCGGGATCGGCCTGGTCAACCTCCCCCTCATGCTCTCGGCCATCGCCAGTGTCGGAGATGACCGCATCGGACCCACGTCCGCGATCGCACTGATGCTGTCCACCCTAGGGGGACCGGTAGTGCTCGTCGCGATCCAAGCCGTGATCACGTCGCGCACTCTTTCCTTGGGCGGAATCAACGGCCCGGTGAAGTTCATGGACGCCGCTCAGTTGCACGCGCTGGACCAAGGGATCACCTATGGCTTACTGTGGTTGGCTGGAGTGACCGTAATCGTCGGCGTCATTGCACTCTTTATCGGCTACACCGCGCAGCAAGTAGCGCACGCACACGAAGTCAAGAAAGCCATCGATGCCGGCGATATGTAGGCCTGCACTAAGTGATCTGTCGCTGGAGCGCTCCGCATCCTCCTCATTGGACGTCGTGTGTTCGGACTAGGATGAGTTCTCATCGTTAAGCGACCCACAGGTTCGGGTTCAGGGTCATATGGGGGACGCCTGTGTCGTTGGCGTACAAGCAGTGCTCATGGGTATCAGGGGACAGCACCGAATCGTTGATCTTGCCTCGTTGCGGAGCGATTCGAATCACATTCGGAAGCGATGGCTGGGTCACGCGATTGATCGAGCAGCGGGTATTGTCAAGTCGCGAATGCGCTGTGGCCGCAATAGTTTATTTGTTCCGAAGGCGGTTCCCGCAATCTCCTCACGCACCTGGGTTGCTTATGGTCGAACGTTTCCTCACCGACCAGAAGCGTCAGGGTCAGCAGATCCCGGCTACGGACCCACTCACCTTTACGCCATCCGCGGCGATAGAGTGCATGAACTCTCACCACCGATGGTGAGGGCTCCCCGCTTGCTGATACGGACGGACTTGCTGCCGCTCGTGAAGAATCCGCATCCGCTCTTCGCTGTCCCATGCGGCCCCTATCGGCTTTGCTGACGACTAGTCGGTACGTAAATATACAGACTTCCGCAGGTCGGCTAGGTTGGTGATTGTTTGCTGGGGCCTCGCGCATTTCGGTCGTCAGGATGCGATTATCATTTCTGACTACCTAACTCCTGCAGTACGCCGGAAGCATCGCGGTAGAGAGCGCGTCGACACGTTGGATGATGTCGAGCGAGGCGTGCTTGCTCTAAAGCGGTTTCAAGTCGTGCGGCACATGAAAGTACAGTAGGCATTCGTTTGCCCTGAAATGGCGATACCCAGGCCGGAAACGCTCTGACCTCGGCTTATGGTTTTTGGTGTTGGGTCACCACTAACGCTCCGGGCCTATATGACGATCCCGCTGTTCTGCTACTACATGTGGGGGTGTGTGTCAGGGTTTCTGCAGTAGCCACATGCGGTAAGCGAAGTCGCCGCCGTCCAACTCGCGGTAAAATTGAGAGCGGGCCATGTCCTGATCGCCCTTGAGTCCGAACAGTATTTGCAGTGCCCCACTGTTTCCGACGTCACGGTATTTGTCGGCCTGTGCCAGCATGCCCGCCTGCACTTCAGCACTGATGTCAATGTGGTTTTCGATGCGCAGTGAGGCTTGTTCGAGGTAGTGGTTCCAGTCTTGGTGGCGTTCCCTCGGCCACGCATCGGTATACAGGAACACGCCGCCCGGAGACAGGACGCGGGCCACCTCGTCGAAGAATCGTTCGGGGTGCAGATAGCAGTGCGACGATTCCACATTGATGACCGCATCGAACGAGCCGTCGGGGAACGGGAGGGCTTCGGCGTCCCCTTCGGTGAACGTCAATCCTGGGATCATCCGATGGCGACGTCGGCAGAACTCGATGCCCTTTCTGTTGCGGTCCAGTCCTGTGTAAGAAGCTGGTTGGTGGGTTCTGGTGAGGTAGGAGGCGCCGCCACCATGCCCACACCCCACCTCCAGGACGCGCTTCCCGGTGAGGTCGGTTTGACCGGCGACCGTGTGGTAGAGCTGGATGGGGTAGCGGTTCACCTCATCCGCCTCAGAGAGTGGGATGGCGAGGGGTGGGGTGGTTTCGTAGCCGTAATTCATGAACACCACGTCGTGGCGTTCCAGCTTCCGCGTGAAATACGGGTACGACAGTTTCGTGGCCCGCTTCATCAGGTTCCACATCGTGGGCCGGTAAGCGATACGCGTATCTACCACAAGCAAAAACCTCCCTGGCCCTTGTTTGGCTTCCCTTTACACCGAACCCTAACAGCCGGCCGTAACGCTCACGCCAACAAGTCACCGACCGGGCCGATAAGACAGTCGTCGGTCAGCCTGTAGGGGTTCTAGGAACCAACCATCAGCCGGTCCTAGACGGTATGGAAGGCGACTTGAGGCCGAAGGCCTCGGCCTGCAATCGGACGTGGGGTGCCGTATCGAGTGAACACTCGCACTGGCAGATCAGGAGGCCTCCGGTAAGTTTCTACGGTACGAGTGTCGGGTTGGATGTGCATGCGCTTCAGTGGTTGCCCATGCCGTGGAGGAAGAGACGGGTCGAGTCGAGCGGGCACGGTTGTGCCCAGTTCACGGTGAGATCCTGGGCTGGTTGCGCCGCCTGCGCGCTCCGGTTCCTGTGGCCTATGAGGCTGAACCTATACGCTTAGGTCTAGCGCGGGCGTTGGCTGCTGCCCAGATCGACAGCGTGGTCGCTGCACCGTCGAAGTTGATCCGTCTAGGCGGGGACGAGTCAAGACCGATACCCGTGATGCCGCGCATCTGACCCGGCTGCTGCGTTTTGGTGGGATCACCGCGGTGACCGTTCCCAAGGCCGACGTTGAGGCGGTGTGCGATCTGGTCCGCGCCCGCGAGGATGCCCGCGCTGATCTGATGCGGGTACAGCACCGTTGTCAAAACTGCTGCTGCGTCACGGCCGGGTGTATTCAGATGGGCAGGCCCGGAATGGCGTTCACGAAACCTGGCTGCATCGGTCACGTTTCGACGATGCTCATACCACGGCAGCCTTTGACCACCACTTCGAAACCGTGTTAACCGCGACCGCGGCTCGCGACCGTCTCGACGAACAGATCATCACGATCGCTGCCTCACCGCGGTGGGCTGACCTGGTCGACCGGCTGGGCGTCTGCGCGGCATCTCGGCGTATACCGGCTTGGCACTAACCGTTGAGATCGGGACTGGACCCGGTTCACCGGATCCTCGATCGGCGCCTACGTTGGCCTGGTTCCTACCCAGTACTCCTCGGGCACCTCACGAGATCAGGGCTCGTCACCAAAGCCGCCAATGCTCACGTGCGGCGACTGCTGATCGAGGCGGCCTGGCACCACCGGTCCGCCTATCGCAATCCCGGTCCGACGGTGCGAGCTCGCTGGGCAAAGGTCGACCCCGCGCTCAAAGCACGCGGGCACGCCGGCAATCGTCGTCTACACCAGCAGTGGCGCCGTTTCAACGAACGCAAGAAGCATCATGTGGTGGCCAATGTCGCGGTCGCCCGCGAGCTGGCCGGCTGGTGCTGGTCACTGGTCGCTCTGAACTAACTGGCCAGCACACAGGCTTGATCGGAGTCGGCCGGCCGGCGTGGAGGTAGGCGGAACTGGATCTGCGTTACAGCTATGAGTCACAACGGCATTCATAAGTGCTGATGTGACGCCCGTCCCTAGAGAGCAGCCACCGTTCGCGCCGAACCATCGTCTTGCGGTAACCAACCCGCGCATATCAGTCTGACACCACCGTCGTTGACCAACGACCGCCGCCGCACCGACTGACATCGATCAAAGCGTCGCTGGTGTAGAGGCGAGCATAAGCCCATTCGTGTGCGAGTGTGCGGTGAAAGCGCTCTACTTTGCTCTTTGTCCGAGGGCGATAAGGACGTGTCCGACGGTGTCTTGCCTCGCCGAGCTCGTAATCGCGAAAAGCGTTGGAGCGGTAGCAGGACCCGTTGTCGGTCAACACATCGCGTACTGTGATGCCGCGCCTCTAAGCCAGCAGCTTGGACGTCAGCGACAGGGACAAGCGCCACGTTCTTTGTCACCGCGAACCGGCGCTCACAGTCCTCGCAGCGGACCAAATACTCGCGGTAGCCACTGGGGCGCACACCGCACCTAGACATCGTGCTATCACGAACGACACCGATGCGCTATGACCTCGATGTAGGCATGTGCCAATGTCATTTCTTTGCGTGTCGACGGTTACGCGTACGCCAATCAGCCGCCACGTCCAGTGCGCGCTCTATTCGAGATTCGCAGTAGCTCTTAGGGTTTCGGGTCAGCGGACAGTTTGGAGCCCTGCGCTGCTTGCGACGTTCTGCACCACCTGACTGGCGGCGCCGCGAACGCCAGCAGCAACGCTTCCGAGCCATCGGGCCGTCTGGCGAGGGTGCTTCAGAAAATTGGCATAGCTGGACTGCCACCAGTAGTTGATCGACATGTTTTCGCCGACGCCCCACACGGCGTGCCACCAGAACAACGGTATATAGAGCATGTCGCCCGGCCCGAGCTCGACGACAGCGCGGTCGGCGTCGGCCCAATCGGGGAATTCAGCCAAATCCGGGTCGGCCACGTTGACTCGGGAGAGGTTGTTGCCGATGTAACCGAACGGGTAGGGGTAGACGCGGGCAATCTCCCGAGGAGGGCAGAGCATCACTTGCTTCTTACCGCGGACCTGCGTGAGGAAGTTGTCGGCATAGTCGTAATGCAGTGACGTGAAGTTGTTGCCCGGGCCGAACCAGAGGTTGACTGCGGCGAACTTGTCCTCGTCGACGAAAGCGGGAAATCGGACATCGGGCCAGAGTTCGGGCAGGGCCGTCTCGATGGGGAGTTGCACGGCGTAAAGCTCGCCGTCCGAGATGGCGCCGCTTGCAAGCAGGTCTATGTATTCCGCGAACTTCATCTCAGACGCGCTCGCCATGGTCCCGCTCTTTGCGTCGGGGATGTGAGTGCCCGCAGTAGTGACCTTGGAGGGGCTTAGCGGGCGGGCACCGATCTTCTCCGTGAGGTAGTCGTTTGTCCACCGCTCCAGCGCCGGCCAGCCCTGCGTCGCTCCGGAGATGACAACCGGGCGCTGTGGGCCGATGAAATGCTCCTCCAGTTCACCGCGGCTGGGGCATTCCACCCTGGGCACCTCGAAGGTGTTACTGACGTCGAACAAGCGTTCCCTCCCTATGGAGCGGTGATCCTGCACCGCAATCGTGGCAAACTACCACACGCAGTGCAGCCACTACGGTTCCCAGCGATCGGGCAGTGCCGGGTTGTCGGGCGGACCGTGCAAATCTTCTACGCCGGTCCTGTCGGCTCGATTCGTGCGGACGTTCACCCGTGGTGCCACCAGTAAACCCTCGCTCGACCGAGCACGTCAACGGGGGTTGACCCCGTTGACAGATTGACGCGCGCGTGCTCACGAACTCAGCGAAATGGTGACCGCAACGGTTCGGCCCGTCGATATTCGACCTGACCGGCAAAGCGCAGAAATGCAACATTCGCCGTAGTAGCCTGACGCGAACGGCCACTCGAGGTTGCGGGCATCCTGGCCTCGATCACAGTGACCGCTACCGGGGATTCACACACGGGCTTCGAGGGGGCCGTCGAGTGAGGGAGGGATCGACGTGGAATCCGAAGTCTTGACGTTGACGGACGCAAAAATTGTTCCGGGACCGCCGCTTCCGCTCATCATAGAGCCAACTAGAGATGGGCTGGACGTCGTGGCTTGGGCGGAAGCACAGCGTGCGCCGCTTCACGAACTCCTACTTCGCCACGGGGGCATCGTCTTTCGAGGGTTCACCGGAGCATCGGTTGAGACGTTCCGCAAGTTCATCGCGGCTGTGTCAGGCGAGCCCCTCCCCTACGTCGGCAGGACCTCGCCACGACATGAAGTGGGCGACCGCGTGTACACGTCGACCGACTATCCCCCGCACACGCGTATTCCGCTCCATAACGAATCGTCCTATAGCAAGACCTGGCCGCTGCGACTCTTCTTTCATTGTGTGACACCGCCGGCCAGCGGTGGTGCCACGCCGATAGCCGACAGCCGCAACATCTATCGGCGAATCTCACCCGAACTGCGCCAACGGCTGGAGGAACGCGATTACCTCTACGTCCGCCACTTCACGCCGACACTCGGCGTCAGTTGGCAGGAGGCTTTCCAGACAGCAGACCGCGCGGAGGTCGAGCGCTATTGCGCCGACAACGACATCGACCTCACCTGGGGAGCCGGGGACGAACTCACCACTCGGCAGCGTCGGCCGGTGTCCGCGACACACCCGGAGACGGGCGAAAAGACGTGGTTCAACCATCTCACCTTCTTCCATGTCTCCACGCTCGACCCCATGGTGGCCGAAGCGTTGCTCTCGATGGGGAAAGAGAACCTGCCGAACAACACCTATTACGGTGACGGCGAGGACATCGAGCCGGAAGCCCTGGACGAACTGCGCGCCGCCTACGACGCAGAAACGGTTTCGATACCGTGGCAGGAAGGCGACATCATGATGCTCGACAACATGCTCGTCGCCCACAGCCGGGACACGTACAAGCCGCCCCGGAAGATCGTGGTCGGCATGGCAGAACCTTGGTCCCAAAGGTAGCGGTGACGTGGTCGGCTCCTGCCGGCCACAGCGCCACCAGCTAACCCGGCAGACGTCCTAGGGCTTGGCGGCGTCGTTGGCCTTCTTCGCTTCCTGCGCCCGCGCCACTTGTTCCGCGGTGTAGCCGACGAACATCACCACCGTCGCCAACAGGACCACCACTACGCCTATCCCCAGCAAACCATCGGTGAAGCCGCGGTCCAGCGCACTCAACTGGGCGTCGTTCATCGACACCACGGGCCCGGTGACCCCGCCGTGGTGCAGGGTGCGCAATGTGATGACGGCCTGGATGACAACCAGCACAAGCGGACCTCCGATCATCCTCACCATCACGGCGACGGCAGAAGCGGGCCCTATCCGGTCCGAGCCGACACTGGCGATCAGCGACAGCATGAGCGGAATTTCGAGCAGGCCCAAGCCGATCCCCCCGACGACGAGCGGTACCACGAGATTCGGAAAGTACGGAACGTCGCGATTGAGCGTGGAGCCGTACAGCATCGCACCCAACAGCAAGATAGCGCCGGCTATCACCACTACCCGTGGCGGGAACCACTTCACCACCTGCGATGATGCCCCCATACCGGTTGCCTGTGCGAGGGCAAACGGAATGAAACTGATGCCCGCCTGCAGCGGCGTGTAGCCCATGACGTCCTGCACATACAGCGCGATGAGCACCGCCAGCGTAAAGCCCGTCCCGCCGGAGAGAAACATCGATGCGTAGGTCGCCAGCCGATTGCGATCGGTGAACAGGCTGAAAGGTACGACGGGGGTCTCGGCGTTGCGCTCGACCATGATGAACAGAAGGGAAGCGGCAAGAGCCACCGCAAGGGAGCCGATGGTCAAGGCCGACAGCCATCCATTCTCCGGTCCCATCGACAATCCGAAAACTGCCGCGGTGCAGATCAACGTGGCGAGTACCGCTCCCGCGACATCAAGCTTCATCCGCTCCTTCTGCGTTTCCTGCAGCATTGCGCGGGCCACGAAGATCACCAGCAGCCCGATGGGCACGTTGACCCAGAACACCAGTCGCCACGACATGTCGGTGAGCATGCCGCCCAACACGAGCCCCATCACCGAACCGATACCGATCATCGCGCCCAGCACCGCGGTCGCAGCGTTGCGTACCGGACCTTTCGGGAAGGTGGTCGCAACCAGAGCCATGCACGTCGGCGCGATGATCGCCGCCGCCGCGCCGTGTACCAGACGGGCGATCACAAGGGCTCCGCCATTCCAAGCGATCGCGCACATGGCCGAGGCGAGCGTGAACATCGCAACCCCGATGATGAAGGTGCGCTTCCGGCCGATTGTGTCCCCGAGCCGACCACCGACCAGCATCAGACCGCCGAATGTGAGTACGTAGGCGGTGATGACCCAACTGCGCATACCGTCTGAGAGGCCCAGTTCATTTTGAATCGTGAAGAGGGCGAGGATCACGACGGGGCCGTCCATCGACGCCATCAGTTGAGTGCCACCGATCGCCAGAATTACGGCAACGAATCGTCGAGACCTCAGCAAAGCCGGAACGAACCTTTTTCCGCCATCCGAGGTGGTCTGATCGACGGCAGTCGAGCCCAATTGCATTGCGTTCTCGTCGTTTGAGTGAGCGGCCGCCCGCTCCCCGTCGTTGAGAAACGCCATAGTCGCTTACCCTACAGCAAACGCGGCTGCCGCGGCAGGCCGGTCAAGCGCGAAGCCCCTTGTGCCGGTTGACCATCGCCCGGGGGGCGCGCATCATCCGCAGGATCGACAGCCGGTACAGCAAAGAATTCGAGTAGGCGCGGTCGGCGCCCATGGCCCACAATTCTCGCGAATTCTCAATTGCAGTGCGGAAATCGTGCTCACAGACCCGGTATTCCTCGAACACGCGATCCAGCACGGCACTATCCCAGGGTTCATCTCGCGCCGCCGCGCGCATCGCACCGTAAACCGCAGAGATCCAGTCCGTCCCGAAGCGCTCTGTCACCTGTCCGGTGAAACGCTGACGCCGGAGGCTCGGCGCGAGAAATTCCTCTATTGCGTTCTCATCCCGGGCATCCAAATCGACGCCGATGGCAGCGGAGATCCGCGACATCTCCCGGCGCCAGTCTTCGAGGAGGTTGGCATAGTCGATGAACACTCGCGCCACACCACGCGTGTTTCGCTCAGCCAGCAGACAATTCTTCAGCCATAGGGCGCTCGAAAGCTCGGGCGTGGTCGGACCAGCTGCCGCAAGGGACGCGATGACCTCTTGCGGGTGGCGCAACGCGATCACCGCCGCGACGTCCAGTCCGGTTGTATGAGCCGCCTCGAACCACAAATCACACAGCGCCGTTATATGAGTGTCTTTGATGACCACCAGTGGCCCATCCGGTAGTTCGGAAAGAAATGCACCGATCTTGGATGTCCACGCCGCTTTCTCCTCGGCGTCGAAGGCGCCGTCCTCCAGCAAGCGCAGTGACGGGTCGAACCCCGCACTCCCGTGCCGACGCAAGATCGTCTCGTTGAGAACGAGTGTTGCGCGCGGCTCCCAGTAGCCACGTGGATTGTGGTCATCTGCGGGCCTTACGTCGGCCGGAAGCGCGCCTCCACACAGCGACAGCACCCGCGCGAGCGCCGAGGTTCCAGACCGGCCCTGACCGAGCACAAACAAAACTAGCCGCCGGGCCTTCATGTCCGAAGGAGCCGGGTATTCCATTGTCAGATCCTCTTCCACGGAGGTCCCCCTAATATCGTGATCAACTGTTCAACATCCCCGAATCTGGGCGCCCGACACTGACCGCATGAGCGTTCTCGCACGTCGGCCTCCTTTGTGGTGGGTTGCGTTGCGGCTTCCACAACTTCAGATCGCGGCATGCTTCAGAGCTCGCTGACGTTGGACAGGGATAGATCCCTTCCATCGATTCGTCGGATATCGGTTGGCGCGGCCGGCAATCGCAGGCTCGACAAACGGTTGTAGCTTCTATCGAAGAAGTGCACGTTGCCCGGCACATACCTTCTGCCCAATCTCGTTGCGTACCCGGACTCCCCGACAACCACCGTGTCCTTGTCCACCGAAAGTCCGCGCGTAAGCAATTCGCCCACGTGCGTGACCACACCGTGACGGTTGACGAGGTTGCCCCCGCGTGAATCGCATACCAACCATTCGCCGTCTTCGAGGAACACAACGTTGTGACAACCCGCGCCGGGCACCGTGAACCGGTTTTTCATCTCGAAGTTCTCGTCTGTCTGCACCAACTCGCTGAATTTCCCGTTCGACAGCCCATTTTGCAAGAGGAGATATATGGAGCCCTGTTCGGCGACGATGGAGTTGATGTGAGCGTACTTTCCACCCGGGACTATGTAACGATTGGGACCCGTCTTGTAACCCGCGAATTCCGATCCGAGCGGGAAAAATTCTTCTTCCAGTTCGAAGGCCTCATTGAAGCGCAAGATTTTCTGGCAGAACGTATCGATAATATGGAGCTTGTCGCCGATGAAATCCATTTGATGGCAGTTGGTATGCAAACCCCTGATGACCACCGACTCACGGTGAATTCGATTGCCTTCGATCTCCAATTTGATCACGCGGCCATGCAATCTGCCTCGTAGCTGTAGCGGTTTGCCCCGAAACTGTATGCGGTTCAGGAGGATTCCGGTGTCGTAAATGTCATGCGCTTGGTAGCAGTAGATGCATCCGTCCTTGATGGTGACACCGAAGAACACCCCGCCCATGATCTTCATCCACTGCCGTTCATTGACGGCGTACAGTCCCTCCCGTGATGCCACGACGTGGGTATAGCCTGTGAGATCCCTGTTGCGCACAGGCACCAGACTTGATCGGTATACCAAACGATCGACGATCTTGAAGTTCAGGACAGTCTTGAGATCGGTGAGAGTTGATGCGACTGTATGCCGAAACAACCCGAATCGGGATTTCGGCAGTTCCTCTCGGAACTGGCGAAACATTACGACGTTACCCTCGGGATCTCTTATCGAGAGCAGCCATCTGCCCCAATAACTGAACCAGGGGAGGCGCTCGAATCCAAGGTTTCTCGGCGGCTCCTCGAGTTCGATGTTCTGCCGTTTCAGCCGGTCTCTGACGTCATCCATATCTCGGATCTGTAGGAGAAATCGAGCAGTGCCCGGGGTGGCGCTATCCGGTCGGAAACTCTTGGCGTCGTGTATCACCAATCCTCGGCCTATCGGGCCGGTGCTCACGAAATAGGGGCAAGGGTATCCGTAGACCTCACGGTGGAACTCGATCCCTATGGCTCGACGATAGAATTCGGCCAGCTTTTCCGGATCCGCCGAGACAAGCTCGACCGATACGAGTCCTTGGACAGCGCTGTCCGTCACCTCAGTCCTCCTTCCACGATCGTCTGCCGAATTCGAGTAAGCAAGGAGTTGCGCCACCGGCCACCCAGTACGCAGGCACGGCCCGGGACTTCGCGCCATCTGGGTTCCTCGCGTGAGGTCGAGTGTCCATCCCCCAGGCTGAATCCGGCGTTCGATGCACAATCGTGTCGATGCGGGCCATTTTCTTTGCTCCGGAGGCGCGGCATTTCCGAAATCGTCGACTCCGGGAACCGGCTCGCACAGTACGCTTTTGCTGGTCGCGTTTGCGATCGGTTCAGATTGGGGGGCTCATGTGCGGAATCGCTTCCATCCTCGACGTGCGGGGTGACCCCCGGGTACTCCGTGAGCGGGCCATCACGATGGCTCGCCTGCTGCGCCACCGGGGTCCGGACTGGAGCGGGATCTACGCCGACGAGAATGCGGTCCTCGCCCACGAGCGACTTTCGATTGTCGACGTGGAGCATGGTGCGCAGCCCTTGACGGATCAGGCAGTCCAACTCGTGCTCGCAGTCAACGGCGAGATCTACAACCATCAAAGCCTCCGAGCTGAATTCCCCGACTACGCATTCAAGACCGCATCGGACTGTGAGGCGATCATCCCGCTCTACGAGCGGTACGGGACCCACTTCCTCAATCGCCTCAGCGGGATTTTCGCGTTCGTGCTCTACGACAAGCGGACCAACGACTTTCTCGTCGCCCGGGATCCCATCGGTGTCATTCCCCTCTACACAGGGCGAGACGAGAATGGAAACCTGTACGTCGCCTCGGAGATGAAGGCGCTGATTCGATACTGCCGGCACATCGAGGACTTCCCACCGGGCCACTATCTGACACGCGGCCTTGACAAGCCCCGGCGTTATTACGATCCGGAATGGCGCGATTTCTCGGCGGTCACTGGGCGCCCCCTCGACACCACGCATCTGCGAACGGCGCTCGAAGCCGCTGTTCATCAACAGTTGATGTCCGACGTTCCCTACGGAGTTCTCATTTCGGGAGGACTCGATTCGTCCGTCATCTCGGCGGTCACCGCCGGCTTCGCCGAGAACCGGATCGAAGACGGCGACCGGACCCAGGCCTGGTGGCCTCGGCTGCATTCGTTCTGCATCGGCCTCGAAGGCTCTCCCGATCTCGCCGCCGCCCGAAAGGTCGCTACGGCGATCGGCACTGTGCACCACGAATTTCAGTTCACGGTGCAAGAGGGGATCGACGCGCTCTGGGATGTGATCTACCACATCGAGACGTACGACGTGACGAGCATCCGCGCTTCGACTCCGATGTATCTGATGATGCGACGGATCAAGGCGATGGGGATCAAGATGGTGCTCTCTGGTGAGGGTGCCGACGAGGTCTTCGGCGGTTATCTCTACTTCCACAAGGCTCCTGGCGCGCAGGAATTCCATGAGGAGACGATCCGCAAGCTGGACCTGCTTCACAAGTATGACTGTCTTCGTGCGAACAAGGCAGCGGCTGCGTGGGGCGTTGAGATACGGGTACCGTTCCTTGATCGCGAATTCCTCGACGTTGCAATGTCTTTCGATCCCCGCGAGAAAATGGTCGGGCAGGGCCGGATGGAGAAGTGGCCGCTGCGGAGAGCATTCGAGGGCCAACTGCCCGATGAGATTCTCTGGCGACAGAAGGAACAGTTCTCCGACGGTGTCGGCTATCGGTGGATCGATTCGCTGAAGGCGGTCGCGGAGGCGCGGGTGTCCGACTACCAAATGCAAAGCGCGAGATACCGATTCCCGGATAATCCTCCGGCCACCAAAGAGGCGTACATGTACCGGGAGATCTTCGAATCGCACTTCCCCGGTCACGCCGCAGCAGCCTGCGTCCCGGGAGGACCAAGTATTGCCTGCAGCACTCCCGCAGCCATCGCTTGGGATATGAGCTTTGCGCAGAACGCAGACCCGTCGGGTCGCGCGGTGCTTGGCGTCCATCAGGTTGCGATCGCCGAAGCGTAAGGACGGAGCGCGACAGCCGACTCTGCGTGTGGAGACCTCAGAGTACAAACCGATGGCGCAAGGCCTTTGGCCCGCACAACCTGCGGTTCGGCTCATCACTCCAGTTGCCCCCCAACCATTAAATCTGCGTGCTCACCCTCTCAAAGGGACTGACCCTCGAGCGGGGCCCGAGGTTTGATGTTCGCGTCTTTCGCCGACCTGGTGGGCGGAAGAAGGCGATAGCTGAGTTTCGACGAGATGCGTTTGTGGGAGTCGTGCCACTACGGATCGAGCCCCCGAATCTTTCACCACAACGCCTCAGGATTCCAACGAGAGTTTGAGTTGTTCGACGTATGTACTCAACGCTTCGTCGGAGGTCATCTCGTCGTGCCCACAGTCGACCGAGTGCACAGTCATGTCGCCGGAAATGTAAGGCCGCCAATCCTGCGGGTTGTTCGGATTGTCGCCCCGCGCAGCGGAAAACACGATCATGTCGCCGTCGAATACGTCAGGTACATGCTCACGTAGATACGAGAGATTGGTGTTGTGGTTGTAAACCGCGAACTCGAAGATCGGCTTCGGTGGAAGGACGAATTCGACCACTCGTCCCTGTTGACGAATCAGTTCTTCAGCCCGCCGGTAGGTCAGCTTCTCGGAACTTTCGGGGATATCTATACCGCTGGATCGCAAGAACAGGGTCAGCAGACGACCCTCGGCCGGGCCCTCGTCGTCAATACCTCGCTCTTCTCCATCATCGGAGCTGAGCACCGGATCGAGCATGATGAGGTGCTTGACGATACTTCCCCGTCGGCGAAGCTCCACGGCTAGTTCATGGGCTACCGGACCTCCGAAAGACCATCCGAGAAGGTTGTAGGGCCCTTCGGGATAGATTGCTTGAATTCGATCCGCGTAGTTCCTCGCCATGTCTCGGATGGATCGGGGTACGGCCTCGCCGTCCTGGGGGATCTGGTTGATACCGATGATCGGACAGTCGAGATACTCGCGCAGACCGCGGTACGCATAACTCTGTCCGTTGCCTTCATGGATGCAACACAGCGGGACGCCCGTTCCCTCCTTGAAGACCTCGACAGGAATCAATTCCACTCCGCTGTCGTCTCTGTCGAGTTGTTCGCTCAGACTGCGGACGGAGGGGGCATGGAACAGCGTGCGGACTGCGAGATGAGAGTCCAGCGCTCTGTTGATGGCGGCGATCGCCCGCATCGCCGACAGCGAATCGCCGCCGAGTTCGAAGAAGGAGTCGTCGACGCTGACGCGGTCTAGGCCCAGGACTTGGGCGTAGATGCCGGCCAGGATTTCTTCGATCGCATTGGCCGGAGCGCGGTAATTGTCGATGTCGCTGTATTCAGGTGCGGGCAGGGCGCGGGTATCGAGTTTGCCGTTGACAGTCAACGGCAACCCCGCCAGCACCACGACCGCGGTGGGCACCATATAGGCCGGCAACTGCGCTGCCAACCGCGCGCGCACCTGGGAAGGATCGGCGCTGCCGGTGATGTAACCGACCAGCCGTTTATCCCCGGGCCGATCCTCACGAGCGATCACCACCGCCTGCTCGACCCCATCGACAGCGTTCAACGCCGCCTGCACCTCACCGAGCTCGATGCGATACCCACGGATCTTGACCTGCTCATCAGCACGACCCGCATACACCAACTGCCCATCAGCACCCCAACGCACCAAATCCCCAGTGCGATACATCCGCTGCCCGGGCGCCCCCGCCCCACCAAACGGACACGCCACAAACCGCGACGCACTCAACCCCGCCCGACCCACATACCCATAGGCCAACCCCGCACCGGCCACATACAACTCACCAACCACCCCCGCCGGCACCGGCCGCAACCACCCATCGAGAACAAAGAACCCCAAATGAGCCAACGGCACCCCGATCGGGCTGAGCGTGTCCTCGACATCAGCGGCCACAATCTCACGCAACGAAGCATGCACCGTGGTCTCGGTGATGCCATACATATTCAACAACCGCGGCAACCCCGGATGACGATGCAACCACGGCCGAAGACGATGCGGCTCAAGGGCTTCCCCACCAAAGACCACCGTCTCGAGCTTGAGCTGATCACCCAACTCCGGAGCCAACCCATCAGCGGCCTGCAACGCATAAAACGCCGACGGCGTCTGACTGAGCACACTGACCTGCTCAGCAACCAACAACGCATGCAACTCTTCTGGCGAACGCACCACCGCATCCGGGACCACCACCACCCGGCCCCCACTCAACAGCGCCCCAAAAACCTCCCACACCGAAAAATCAAACGCCAACGAATGACACTGCGACCACACCCCCGCACCAGGCACATCAGCATCCAACGTCTCCAACAACCGAGTCACATTGCCATGCGGAACCGCCACCCCCTTGGGCACACCAGTCGTACCCGAGGTGTAAATCACATACGCCACACTGTCGGGCCCCGGCACCGGCAACACCGCACCCCGCTGCCCCACCCCAACATCATCAACCAACACAACACCAACACCATGCCCATCGACCCGCGAACACAACTCCGCAGTCGTGATCACCACCACCGGCCCAGCATCAGCAACCACAAAACCAATACGCGCATCGGGATGAGCCGGATCCATCGGCACATAAGCCGCCCCACACTTCAACACCGCCAACATCGCCACAACCGCCTGCCCCGAACGCGGCAACAACAACCCCACCCGCTCACCAGGACCCACCCCACGGCCAATCAACACATAGGCCAACCGATCCGACGCCTCATCCAACTCCCGATACGTCCACGACCGCGCCCCATAACTCACCGCCACCGCATCCGCAGCACGAGCCACCTGCTCAGCGAACAACACCGGAATCGACACCGACCCCCGCGCCCCACCAACCAAAACCGCCCGATTACCCACCTCATCCAAACGAACACGCTCACCAACACCCAACACATCCACCGACGACAACCGCCGACCCGGCTCCCCCGCCATCGCCACCAACACCCGCTCCAACCGACCAACCAGCGCCTCAACACCAACAGCATCAAACACATCAGTGCGGTACTCGACCGCTCCCGAAATGCCTGCGGGCTCACCGTCTTTCGTCCACTGCTCGGCCAGCGAGAAGGTGAGGTCCATGCGGGCGGTCTGGGTGTCGGCGGGCAGCGGGGAGACCTGCACATCACCGAACGGCAGTTCGGCGGAGGAATCGGTGACATGCCGGGCGAAGTTCTGCCAGGCCAGCATCACCTGCACCAGCGGATGGTGAGTCAGCGATCGGGTCGGGTTGAGCCGCTCCACCAGCACCTCGAACGGCACATCTTGATGTTCGTAAGCCGCCAGGCTGCGTTCTCTCACCTGTCCCAGCAGCTCTGCAACTGTTGGGTCACCGGCGATCTCCACCCGCAGTATCAAGGTGTTGACGAAGAATCCGACCAGGCCGTCAAGCGCCGGATCGCGTCGCCCGGCGATCGGGAACCCGACTGCTACATCGTTGGTGGCGCCCAATTTCGACAGCAACACCGCCAGCGCAGCCTGCACGACCATGAAGCTGGTCGCATTGTGCGCCCGAGCCACCTCGCGCACCTTCTGCTGCAGTTCGACCGGCCAGTTCAGCGTGACCCACGCTCCCCGGTAGTCCGCTACCGGCGGATACGGGCGCTCGGTCGGCAGCTGCAGACGCTCGGGCATTCCGGCCAGCATCTTCTCCCAGTAAGCCACCTGCGCGGAGATGCGGCTCTCGGGGTCTTCAACATCCCCCAGTTGATCTCGCTGCCACAGCGTGTAGTCCACATACTGCACCGGTAGCGGCTCCCACAGCGGGGCTCGTCCCGCGCACCGCGCGGCGTATGCGACCGCCAGATCACCGACAAGCGGTTCGATCGAGACGCCGTCGGCGGCGATATGGTGCACGGCGGCCACCAGAACATGCTCTTCGTCGGCGAGGCGGAAAAGCTTGGCCCGCAACGGGATATCAGTTGCCAGGTCGAACGGGCGACGTACCTCTGTGTTGATGGATTCAGTGAGGCGGTCCTCGGGCCATCCTGCGGCATCGACCACATCCCAGCTGAGATCGACGTCTTCGGCCGGCACGACCAGTTGCTGCGGCGTCCCCTCGGGCGCGACGAACAGTGTCCGTAGGCTCTCGTGGCGGCCCACCACATCGGCTAGGGCCTGACCCAAGGCTTTGGCATCGAGCCTCCCACGAACACCGAAGGCCACCGCGATGTTGTAGATCGCGGACGGTCCCTGCAACTGGTCGATGAACCACAACCGCTGTTGGGCGAATGACAACGGCACCGCTGCCGGCCGTTCCATTGGCTGCAGAGGCTCCAACCCGCCGCCGTCCATACCGACCCGGGACGCCAACTGCGCCACCGTCGGCTCTTCGAAGAAGGTGGGGACTGCGAGACCTGCTGCCAGAGACTTGTTGGCCATGGCGATAACTCGCATCGCCAAGATACTGTCGCCGCCCAACTCGAAGAAGGAGTCGTCGACACCGACCCGTTCCACGCCGAGCACTTGGGCGAAGATTCCGGCCAAAATCTCTTCGGTCGGAGAGCTGGGCGCGCGGTACCGATCGACGTCGGCGTATTCCGGCGCCGGCAGCGCACGCCTGTCAAGTTTGCCGTTGGCCGTCAACGGCAGCGCGTCCATCGACACCACAGCCGAGGGAATCATGAAGCCCGGCAGGCGTTCTCCCAACGCATCGCGGAGTTCTGATGTATCCACGGGCCCGGTCACGTACGCCACCAGCCGTTTGTCGCCGGGCTGGTCCTCGCGTGCGATCACCGCCGCCTGTTCGACCCCGGGATAGCCGGCCAACGCCGCCTGCACCTCACCGAGTTCGATTCGGTAGCCGCGGATCTTGACCTGCTCATCGGCCCGGCCCAAATGCTGCACCTGACCATCAGCGCCCCAACGCACCAAATCACCGGTGCGATACATACGCTCCCCGACCCCACCGAATGGGCACGCGACGAACCGCGAGGCGGTCAGCGCTGCCCGGCGCACGTAGCCGCAGCCAAGACGGCCGGCAACATACAACTCGCCGACTACTCCGGCCGGCACGGGACGCAGCCACTGGTCCAACACGAAGAACGCCGCTCCGGGCACCGGAGTACCGATCGGCACCACATCCGACCCCTCGACCAGCGGAGCGCTGATCGCCGCGAACATCGACGTCTCGGTCGGGCCGCAGACATTGATCATCACCCGACCGGGCGCCCACCGGTCGGCCAACTCAGCCGGGCATGGCTCGCCGCCCATGATCAGCAACTGAACCGACTCCAGCCCCTCCGGCGACAACACCGCCAGAGCAGAGGGAGTCTGGCTCACCACCGTGACGCGCTCAGCGATCAAGAGGTCATGGAAGTCCTCGGCCGAACGGACCACCTCGTCGGGTACGACCACCAAATGAGCCCCGTGCAGAAGCGCACCGAAAATCTCCTGCACCGAGACGTCGAACCCCAGGGAATGCCACTGTGACCACACCCCGGTCAACGGCAGATAGTCGGGCAGAGCCGCCAACATCTGAGTGACGGTGTGGTGAGAAACCACCACTCCCTTGGGTACACCGGTCGTACCCGATGTGTAGATGACGTAGGCCAGGTCGTCGGGCGAGGGGCCTGGCAATGCGGTGGTCGGCTGGCCCCCGATGCGGGGATCGTCGATATCGATAACCGGCAATGTGCCACCCAACCGTTCGGCCAAGCCCGCCGCGCTGACGGCTAGCACCGGTGCAGCGTCGGCGAGCATGAAACCGATTCGCGCATCAGGGTGCATCGGATCGATCGCCAGGTATGCCGCCCCAGCCTTGAGCACGGCCAGAATCACCACGACCGCCTCCGCCGACCGCGGCAACAACAGGGCCACGCACTCACCCGGGCCGGCACCCTCGGCGACCAGCAAGTGAGCCAATTGGTTGGCGGCCTCATCCAGCTCGCGGTATGTCCAAGTTCGCTGTGCCTCGCTGAGCGCCACCGCCTCCGGCGCACGGGCCACCTGCACGGCGAACAGCGAGGGGATCGACACCGGCGACCCTGCGGACTCACTCAACACCGCTCGGTGACCGAGATCGTTCAGCCGAGCGTGCTCGGCGGCATCGAGGCAATCCACCGACGACAACCGGCGCTCCGGGTCGGCTGCCATGGCTGCCAGCAACCGCTCGAACCGCCCTATAAACGTCGCGACGTCGGCGGCGTCGAATACATCGGTGTCATATTCAACGCGAAGACCGATCTCGCGACCGGGGCGCGCCGCCACCGTCAGCCGGTAATGGTTGTACTCGTAAGCGTTGATCTTGGGGATCGCCAATTCGTGATCGCCCGACAGCGCCTCGGTGTCAATCGGATAGTTCTCGTAGAGGAAGAGAGTGTCGAACAACTGATCGTGTCCGGCAGCACGGTGGATCTCGTTCAGGGGAAGGTGCTGATGCTCGACGGTTCGATTGTGTGCGCTTTGCATCTGGCCGAGTAGGTCGGCGGTGGTGGTCGCCGCGGTGAGGGTCGCGCGCACAGGCACGGTGTTGATCAGCATGCCAACCATCGATTCCGAGCCGGGCACCTCAGCCGGCCGGCCCGAAACGGCGATACCGAACGCGACGTCACTCTGACCGGTCAACTGAGCCACCGACTGCGCGAACGCGCTCTGCAAGACGATGTTGACGGTGGTATGACGTGAACGGGCCAACTCGCCGAGCACCCGCGTGGTGTGCTCCGACATCAGGTGCGAAGAAACGCCTCTCCGCCCCAGCCCCGCCCCGCCGGGCGGGCCGACGAGAGTCGGTGTGTCGAAACCGGAGAACAAGGAAGCCCAGCACTCCTGCGCCGCAACTCGATCCTGACTGGCCAGCCAGCTGACGAAGCTGCGGTAGGAGACAGGCTCGGGTAGGCGCTGACCGTAGTAGGCGGCAATGATCTCCTGCAGCAGGATCGGCCGCGACCAGCCGTCCATGACGATGTGGTGATTGGTGAGCACGAATCGGTGCTGATCCGGCGCGGTCCGGATCAGCGCCGCCCGGAAGGCGGGCGGATCGTCGAAATCGCAGACGGCGGCGCGCTCGGCCGCGCAGACGATTTGAACCTCATCCTCGGCATCGACGGCTTCGTCGGTGAGTTCGACGTACCGCCAAGGTGCGGTGGGATCGGCCGGAATGACCTGCACCGGCTCGTCGAACTGTGAGCAGAAGCGGGCCGCCAGGTGCGGATGCCGACCGACCACCGTCTGCACGGCGTCGCGCAGCCGGTTCGGTTCAAGGGGGCCGGTCACGGTCACGTCGAGCTGAATCGCATATACATCGTCGCTTCCGCCCGCCGCGCTGCTTGTGTAGAACAACAGACCTTGCTGCAGCGGGGTCAGCGGCAACACGTCGGCGACGCGGTCTTGCCGGCACAGCTCATCAAGCTGTTGCTGACTCAGCCGGGTCGGCGCCAGATCCGACGGGGTCAATCCGCCGCCACCGGACCGAACATGTGCGCAGATGCCCTTCAGGGCCTCAAACCACAGTCGGCTCAGCTTGCCGACCTGCGACCGGTCGAGCGCCGATCGCGCCCACCTCCAATTGGCGTGCAGTTTCGGGCCGGCGTCGGTGTCGGCCGTGCCCGCATTGAGCTCGACGGTGTGCGACAGCTGCACCGGAATGGCTGCGGCTGCGCCAGTGAGCGATAGCCCCTCGGCGCTGATCCGCCACAAATTCTCAGACAGCTCAACGCCTGCTGCTCCGAGCCGTCCTAGATAGTTGAACCCGATCACTGGATCTGCCTCGGCCAGTTCGACTTCGGGGTTCAGATAGCGCAACAGACCATAGGTCAAGGGGTCCGGCAACGCTCGCAACTGCTCTTTGGCATCTTTGACCACTGTCCCCAGCGCAGGTTCACCGGCGATCACTTGCGCCCAGCTCAGCCCACCAACGGCCAACGAAACCGGGTACTTGGTGGTGAACCATCCCACCGTGCGTGTCAGATCCAGATCGTCGGCCAGTTCCTCGTGCCGGCCGTGGCCCTCGACGTCGATACCGACCGGCGCGTTGCCGATGCTGAGATATTCCGAGCACGCCAATCCGAACGCGATCAACAAAATATCTTGTACGCCAGCATGAAAGGCCGTCGGCACTTCACCCATCAGCATCCGGGTCGTATGGGTGTCGAGCTCTACCGACAAGAATCCGGCCGTGGTGAACGTATCCTCTGCCGGCTGCACAGCCGGCAGTGCGGTCCTGGTTGCCGCCACACGCCGCCACGCTTCTGCGTGCTCCACGACCGCGCTGGAGCGCGCGTGCTCAATCAGCAGCGAGGACCACCCTGCGAACGACGTCCCAGGGGCCGGCAGGATCACGGGTTGACCGCTGTGATGCTGAGCCCATGCTATGTTCAAGTCTTCCAACAGAATTCGCCAGGAGACGCCGTCAACGGCGAAATGGTGGATGATCATCACCAGCTGGCTCGTGGAAGTCACCCACAGCGCACTGAGCATTACACCGGAAGCCGGGCTCAACCGTGACCGCGCCGCCACCAGAGCGTCATCGGACAACTTGTCCACCGTGAGCACGTACTCACCAATGTCGATCGTCCCCGCCTCTGGCACCTTGAGAGACCAGTCCCCCGTGTCGTCTTCATCGACGCGCAGGCGCAACATGGCGTGTCGGTCCACCAATGCTTGCAACACCGCCACCACGTCGGCCTCGGTCACCTCGGAAGGAGCCTGCAGGACCATCGTCTGATTGAACTGCTCGACCGGGCCCTCCATGCCGTACAACCAATGCATGATCGGGGTCGGGACCACCGGCCCGATGCCCTGGTCCTCCGGTCCGCCGATACCATTGACAGCCTTGGCAATTCGGGCCAGCTTGGCCACGGTCTGCTCGACGAAGACATCCTGCGGCCGGAACCGCACACCGGCTGCCCTGGCCCGCGCCACCACCTGCATCGACAAGATGCTGTCGCCGCCGAGTTCGAAAAAGGAGTCGTCGGTCCCGACTCGCTCGAGCCCCAGCACCTGTGCGTAGATCGTGGCCAAAATCTCTTCGGTAGGGCTGGCCGGCGCCCGGTAACGGTCCGCAGCCTGGTATTCCGGCGCGGGAAGAGCCCGCTTGTCGAGTTTGCCGTTCGGAGTCAACGGCAACGCGTCGATCATCACGATGGCTGAAGGAACCATGTACGCAGGTAACCGCTCGGACAGCGCTGTGCGCGCGGCGACCGGGTCCGCAGATCCGGTGAAGTAACCGACCAGACGCTTGTCGCCGGCGCGGTCCTCGCGGGCGATCACCACCGCCTGATCAACTCCATCGCAGCCGGCCAATGCGGCCTGTACTTCGCCAAGCTCGATGCGGAACCCGCGTATCTTGACCTGCTCGTCGGCTCGCCCCAGATACTGCAGCTGCCCGCCAGGACCCCAGCGCACCAGATCACCGGTGCGGTACATCCGCGCCCCGGGGGACCCGAACGGACAGGCCACGAACCGTGATGCCGTCAACCCGGCCCGCAGCCAATACCCAGCCGCCACACCGCCACCGGCGATGTACAACTCACCAACCACACCCGGCGACACCCGTCGTAATCCAGCGTCGAGCACGAACAGTGCCGTACCCACCACCGGAGACCCGATCGGCACGACATCCGAGCCGGCCTGCAGCGGCGCACTCATCGCCGCATACACCGTGGCTTCGGTCGGACCATAAGCGTCGATCATCTTCCGACCGGGGGCCCACCGTTCCACCAGTTCGATCGGACAGGCTTCACCGGCTACCATCAAGACCGTCGACTCGAGCCCCTCTGCCGACAGCATTCCTGCTGCGGATGGCGTCTGACACAAGACGCTGACCTGCTCGGCGAGCAGCAAGGCGTGGAGGTCCTCGGGCGAGCCCGCGACCTCTTCCCGCACCACCACCAGCCGTCCACCGGTCAACAAGGCTCCGAAGATCTCCCACACGGACACGTCGAACGACAGGGAATGCCATTGCGACCACACCCGCTGATTCACCGGCGGCACCGCGATGTCCACCGATGCCATCAGTCGGGTTACGTTGCGGTGGGCGACCGCAACACCTTTGGGCACACCAGTAGTGCCCGATGTGTAGATGAGATAGGCGATGTCATCGGCCGCTGGTCCCGCGAGGGCCGTGCTGGGCTGCGTTTGAACGGCGACGTCTTCGACATCGATGACCAGCAGATCACCATCGTCGAGGCGGTCCATTGACCCGGTCGTCGTGACAGCGGCGACCGGTGCGGCATCGGCAACCATGAATGCGATTCGCGCCGTCGGCAGCGCCGGGTCGATCGGTACATACGCCGCGCCCGTCTTGAGTACCGCCAGTATCGACATGATCGCCTCGGCGGAGCGCGAAAACAGCAGTGCCACACACTGTCCCGGGCATGCGCCGACTCCGGCCAGATGATGCGCCAGCCGATTAGTCACCTCATCGAGCTCGCGGTATGTCCAAATCCGCTGGCCGTCACTGAGCGCAATCGCCTCGGGCGCGCGAACCACCTGCTCGGCAAACATCACTGGAATCGAAGCGCCTGCGGTCGGCGGCGCGGTCAGCGCGGAGCAATTACCCCACTCATCGAGTTGGTCATGTTCGTCGTCATCGAGGAGATCGATGGCAAGTAGCCGCCTCGTGGTATCGGCGGTCATGACTGCTGACCCGAATCCGCCGTCATTGCCACCAATACCCGCTTGAATCGCTTGACGAGCGCGGCGATGCGGGTGGTGTCGAACACGTCGGTGTCGAACTCGATCCGGAGGTCCAGTTCGCGGCCGGGGGCGGCTTGCACCGAGAGCGGGTAGTGGTTGTATTCGCGCGGCGTTATCGCGGTGATTGCCAACTCGTTGACTCCTGACGATTCGACACTGTCGATCGGGTAGTTCTCGTAGATGAAGAGGGTGTCGAACAATTGGTCATGCCCGGTGGCACGGTGGATTTCGCTCAACCCGACGTGCTGGTGATCCAATGTGTCGTTGTATGCGTCTTGGAGCTGATCGAGCAGCTCGGCGACCGTGGTCGCCGGGGTGATGTACGCCCGAACCGGAACCGTGTTGATCAGCAACCCCACAATCGAGTCCGCATCGGTGACATCAGCCGGTCGTCCCGAGACGGCCGTGCCGAAGGTGACGTCGTACTGCCCGGTCAGCCATACGAGAAGCTGGACCCACGCCGCCTGCAGAACGATATTGACAGTGGTGTCGCGGGAACGGGCCAATTCGCCAAGGGCTCGGGTGGTTTCCTCAGGAACCCGGAACGATGCGACATCTCGCTGTCCCATGCCCGACCGTTCCGGTGGAGCCACCAGGGTGGGGGTTTCGAACCCGGCGAATGCCTTGCGCCAGACGTCTTGTGCAGCAGCGCCGTCCCGGTCAGCCAGCCACTCCACGAAGCTCCGGTATGAAGCGGGCGCGGGCAGGCGCTGCCCGTAGTAGCTCGCGATTATCTCGCGCAGCAGTATCGAGGTTGACCAGCCGTCGAGCAGGATGTGGTGATTGGTCAGGATGAACCGATGCTGATCGTTTGCGGTCCGGATCAGCGCCGCCCGGAAGGCCGCCTGTTCGGTGAGGTCGCGGACGGCTGCGCGTTCGCAGGCGGCCGTTTCCTGGACCTGCGCGTCGACGTCCAGCTCGCCGAGGGTTAGGTCAACGTACCTCCACGGGACCTCGGGCTCGGCGGGGATGATCTGCACCGGTTCGTCGGACCAGTCACAGAAGTACGCGGCCAGGTTGGGGTGCCGGTAGACAACTGTGCGCACGGCGTCGTGCAACCGGTCGGCATCCAGGGCGCCGGTGATCGTGATATCGAGTTGAACGGCGTACACATCGTCGCCGTGCTCTTGTGAGGTGCTCGTGTGGAAGAGCAATCCTTGCTGTAGTGGCGTCAGCGGTAGCACGTCGGCGATGCGGTGCTGCGCCTGCAGTTCATCCAACTGCTCCTGACTGAGCCGGGCGGGCCTGATATCGGAAGGAGTGAGGCCGCCGCCGCCGGATCTGACATGCGTGCAGATACCCGCCAAGGCTTCGAACCACAACCGGCTCAAGGTGTCCACTTCTGCGTGGGCGAACGCTGACTGCGCCCACCTCCAGTTGGCGTGCAGCTTCGGGCCTGCTTCCGACTCGGAGGTGACGGCATTGAGTTCAAGCGTGTGCGCGAGCGGCAACTGCAGAGCCGCAGCGGCACCCGTCAGCGCCAGCCCTTCCTCGCTCACACGCCACAGATCACCTGACAAGTCGGCTGCCGCCGCGCCGAGTCGGCCCAGATAGTTGAATCCGATCATCGGTTCCGACTCACCCACGGCTACATCGGAATTCAGGTAGCGCAGAAGACCATAGGTCAGGCCGTCGGGCAAGCCGCGCAGCTGTTCTTTGGCATCTTTGACCACCGCGCCCAGCGCGGCCTCACCGGCCGCGACCTGGGCCCAATCGAGTCCGCCCACCGCCAGAGACACCGGGTAGAGGGTGGTGAACCACCCCACCGTGCGCGACAGATCCACATCTGCGGCCAGCTCTTCGTGACGGCCGTGACCCTCGACATCGATACCGATTGGCATCCGCCCGGAGTCGAGGAACTCCGCACACGCGATGGCAAAGGCGATCAACAAGATGTCGTTCACCCCGGCGTGGAAGGCCGCCGGCACCTCACTCAGGAGGAGGTTGGTTGTTTCGGCGTCCAGCGATACCGACAAGTGGCCGGCCGTGGCGAAGGTATCCACCGCGGGCTGCACCGGCGGCACCAGCGCCGGTATGGCAACCACCTTCTGCCATACCTCGGCTTGCTGCACCACATCTGGGTGGTGGGCGTGTTCGGCCAGCAGCTCCGACCATCGAGCGAACGACGTCACCGGCGACGGTATCGCCACGGACTGTCCGCTGTGATGCTGGGCCCAGGCGATGTTGAGATCCTCCAACAGAATTCGCCACGAAACCCCGTCGACGGCCAGATGATGAATGACCATCACCAGTTGGCTTGTGGAAGTCACCCACAACGCGCTGAGCATCATTCCCGAAGCCGGATTCAACCGCGCCCGCGCCGCCAGCACCGCCTCCTCGGACAGCACGTCCACAGACCGCAAGCAGTCGCGCGCGTCTGTCGAGCCGATCTCGGGTACCGACAGCGATCGACCCTCACCGCGGTCGTCCTCGACGCGCAGCCGCAACATCGCGTGTCGGTCGAGCAAGGCTTGCAGTATGACGACTACCTCGGTTTCGCTTACGCCAGCCGGGGCCTGCAAGACCATGGTCTGGTTGAACTGCTCTACCGGCCCATCCATGTCGTGCAGCCAACGCATGATCGGGGTTTCGATCACCTGGCCGATACCCTCGTCGACCGGCTCACCCGTGCCGTCGGCGACCCTGGCCACCTTGGCCAACCGGCCCACCGTCTTCTCGACGAAAATGTCGCGCGGCCGGCACAGCACACCGGCGGCGCGGGCCCGGGCCACCACCTGCATCGACAAGATGCTGTCGCCGCCGAGTTCGAAGAAGGAGTCGTCGACGCTGACGCGGTCTAGGCCCAGGACTTGGGCGTAGATGCCGGCCAGGATTTCTTCGATCGCATTGGCCGGAGCGCGGTAATTGTCGATGTCGCTGTATTCAGGTGCGGGCAGGGCGCGGGTATCGAGTTTGCCGTTGACAGTCAACGGCAACCCCGCCAGCACCACGACCGCGGTGGGCACCATATAGGCCGGCAACTGCGCTGCCAACCGCGCGCGCACCTGGGAAGGATCGGCGCTGCCGGTGATGTAACCGACCAGCCGTTTATCCCCGGGCCGATCCTCACGAGCGATCACCACCGCCTGCTCGACCCCATCGACAGCGTTCAACGCCGCCTGCACCTCACCGAGCTCGATGCGATACCCACGGATCTTGACCTGCTCATCAGCACGACCCGCATACACCAACTGCCCATCAGCACCCCAACGCACCAAATCCCCAGTGCGATACATCCGCTGCCCGGGCGCCCCCGCCCCACCGAACGGACACGCCACAAACCGCGACGCACTCAACCCCGCCCGACCCACATACCCATAGGCCAACCCCGCACCGGCCACATACAACTCACCAACCACCCCCGCCGGCACCGGCCGCAACCACCCATCGAGAACAAAGAACCCCAAATGAGCCAACGGCACCCCGATCGGGCTGAGCGTGTCCTCGACATCAGCGGCCACAATCTCACGCAACGAAGCATGCACCGTGGTCTCGGTGATGCCATACATATTCAACAACCGCGGCAACCCCGGATGACGATGCAACCACGGCCGAAGACGATGCGGCTCAAGGGCTTCCCCACCAAAGACCACCGTCTCGAGCTTGAGCTGATCACCCAACTCCGGAGCCAACCCATCAGCGGCCTGCAACGCATAAAACGCCGACGGCGTCTGACTGAGCACACTGACCTGCTCAGCAACCAACAACGCATGCAACTCTTCTGGCGAACGCACCACCGCATCCGGGACCACCACCACCCGGCCCCCACTCAACAGCGCCCCAAAAACCTCCCACACCGAAAAATCAAACGCCAACGAATGACACTGCGACCACACCCCCGCACCGGGCACATCAGCATCCAACGTCTCCAACAACCGAGTCACATTGCCATGCGGAACCGCCACCCCCTTCGGCACACCAGTCGTACCCGAGGTGTAAATCACATACGCCACACTGTCGGGCCCCGGCACCGGCAACACCGCACCCCGCTGCCCCACCCCAACATCATCAACCAACACAACACCAACACCATGCCCATCGACCCGCGAACACAACTCCGCAGTCGTGATCACCACCACCGGCCCAGCATCAGCAACCACAAAACCAATACGCGCATCGGGATGAGCCGGATCCATCGGCACATAAGCCGCCCCACACTTCAACACCGCCAACATCGCCACAACCGCCTGCCCCGAACGCGGCAACAACAACCCCACCCGCTCACCAGGACCCACCCCACGGCCAATCAACACATAGGCCAACCGATCCGACGCCTCATCCAACTCCCGATACGTCCACGACCGCGCCCCATAACTCACCGCCACCGCATCCGCAGCACGAGCCACCTGCTCAGCGAACAACACCGGAATCGACACCGACCCCCGCGCCCCACCAACCAAAACCGCCCGATTACCCACCTCATCCAAACGAACACGCTCACCAACACCCAACACATCCACCGACGACAACCGCCGACCCGGCTCCCCCGCCATCGCCACCAACACCCGCTCCAACCGACCAACCAGCGCCTCAACACCAACAGCATCAAACACATCAGTGTCGTATTCGACGCGCAGGTCGAGCTCACGGCCCGGCAGGGCCGCCACGGTCAACGGGTAGTGGTTGTATTCGCGAGTGGAGAAGTCGGCGATGGAAATGTCGTGGGCGCCCGCCAGCGCGGACGTGTCGATCGGATAGTTCTCGAAAACGAATAGCGTGTCGAACAATTCGTCATGTCCGGTGATGCGATGGATGTCCGGCAGCGCAACGTGCTGGTGCTCGAGGGTCTGGTTCTGCGCACGCTGCAACTGATCGAGAAGGTCGGCGGTCGTGGTCGTCGCAGTCAGCTTGGCCCGCACGGGCACCGTGTTGAGCAGAAGACCCACCATCGATTCCGCGCCCGGTACCTCGGCCGGACGCCCCGACACCGCGGTGCCGAAAGCAACATCGTGTTGGCCGGTCAGCTGGCACAGCAGCTGCGCGAAGACGCCTTGCAGCACGATGTTGACCGTGGTGTGGTGAGAGCGCGCCAACTCAGTGAGGGCTTGCATGGTCTGCTCAGGGAGCCGATGCGAAAACACGCCCCGTGGCCCGAGTGTCACCCGTCCTGGCGGACTGACAAGCGTTGGGATTTCGAATCCTGCGAACAGTTCGGCCCACGCTGCTTGTGCGGCAGCCCGATCTTGGTCGGCCAGCCAGCTGACAAAGCTGCGGTACGACGGCGGCGCGGGCAGTCGCTGCCCGTAATACCCAGCGATGATTTCCTGCAGCAAGATTGGCAGAGACCAGCCATCCATCACGATGTGGTGATTGGTCAGGACGAACCGGTGTCGATCTTCGGCGGTCCGGATCAGTATCGCCCGCAGTGCCGACTGCTGATCGAGATCGCATACGGCGGCACGTTCGGCGGCGCACAACGCCTGCGCCCGCTCTTCGCGGTCGAGCTCGTCGTGCTCTGCACGCAGATCGACATAACGCCACGCCACCGTCGGATCCGCCGGGATCACCTGAACCGGCTCGTCGAACTGCGTGCAGAAGCGGGCAACTAGGTTCGGATGCCGGGTCACCACCATACCGACGGAATCACGCAGCCGGTCCGCGTCGAGCCTGCCGGTTATGGTGATATTCAACTGCACCGCATAAAGATCGTCGTTGTTTTGGGCGGTGCTCGCGTGGAACAGCAACCCTTGCTGCAGCGGGGTCAGCGGCAACACATCGGCGACGCGGTATTGCCGCTGCAGCTCATCGAGTTGCGGCTGACTCAGATGAGCCGGTGAGATGTCCGAAGGGGTCAACCCGCCGCCACCGGCGCGCACACGCGCACAAATACCGGCCAGGGCCTCGAACCACAGCCGGCTCAGCCGGTCGACTTGGTCGGGGGCAACCGCTGAGAATGCCCACGTCCAATTGGCGTGCAACTGTGGACCGCTGTCGGTCTCCACGGTGCCGGCGTTGAGCTCGACCGTGTGCGCCAACGGCATTGGCGTATTTGCGACCGCGCCGGTCAACGACGAGCCCTCATGACTGATTCGCCACAGGTCCTCAGAGAGCTCGGCTGCCGCCGCGCCGAGCCGGCCCAGGTAGTTGAACCCGATGGCCGGGTCCGGCCCGCTCAGGTCGACATCGGGGTTCAGATAACGCAGCAGCCCGTATGTCAGCCCGTCAGGCAGGGCGCGCAGCTGCTCCTTGGCATCCTTGATCACCGATTCGAGCGCCGCCTCGCCCGCGATCACCTGCGCCCAGTTCAACCCACCTACGGTCAACCGCACCGGGTACTTGGTCGTGAACCAGCCGACAGAACGTGTCAGGTCTATTCCGTTGGCCAAGTCCTCGTCGCGACCGTGGCCCTCGACGTCGATAGCCAGCGGGGAATCCCCAAGGCTCAACAGCTCGGCGCAGGCCAACCCGAACGCGATCAACAGAATGTCTTGCACCCCAGCGTGAAACGCCCTCGGGGCCTCGCCGAGAAGCATCCGTGTCGTTTCGACGTCCAGCGCCGCCGACAACCGACCGGCCGTGGCGAACGTATCCACCGCCGGCTGGACGGCGGGCAACGCCGCCGGGGTCGTCGCAACCTGCCGCCACACCTCGGCGTGCTTCACCACCTCCGTCGTCAGCGCATGTTCAGCCAGGAGCGATGCCCACCGGGCGAACGAGGTTCCCGGCGCAGGCAGCGCAATCGGTTGGCCACCGTGATGCTGCGCCCACGCAATGTTGAGGTCCTCCAACAGGATTCGCCACGACACGCCATCGACCGCAAGGTGGTGGACGATCAATGCCAGCTGACCGGTGGTGTCCGCCCACACCGCGCTGACCATCGTTCCGGTGCTGGGGTTCAAAAGGGACCGTGCATGAACGAGCAGTTCTTCGGAGAGCACCTCCACCGACTGCAGGCACTCGCGAGCATTCACCGAGCCGACCTCCGGCACCCGCAGCAACCACTCGCCCGCGCCGTCATCCTCGACGCGGCAACGCAGCATCGCGTGCCGATCGATCAAAGCCTGCAACACCACGACCACATCGGCCTCGGTCACATCGGCCGGTGCCTGCACCACCATCGTCTGGTTGAACTCGTCAACCCGGCCGTCGACGCTTTGCAGCCAACGCACGATCGGTGTCGCGATGATTGCGCCGGTGCCCTCGTCGACCGGCCCGGCCTCGTCATCGGCCACCTGGGCCACCCGCGCCAGCCGAGCAACCGTCTGCTCGACGAAGAGGTCTCGCGGACGGCACCGGACGCCGGCCGCTCGCGCTCGGGCGACCACCTGCATCGACAAGATGCTGTCCCCGCCGAGTTCGAAGAACGAGTCGTCCACACCAACCCTGTCCAACCCGAGCACCTGGGCGTAGATGCCGGCCAGAATCTCCTCGATGGCGTTGCTCGGGGCCCGGTAATGTTCGGCCCTCTGGTACTCCGGCGCTGGTAGGGCGCGGACGTCCAACTTGCCGTTGACCGTCAAGGGCAACGCGTCGAGCGCCACCACCGCCGCGGGCACCATGTACGCAGGCAGCCGCTCGGCCAGTTCGGCGCGTGCCTCGATGGGGTCGGCGCTTCCGATGAAATACCCGATCAGGCGTTTGTCACCCGGATGATCCCCGCGGGCGATCACGACCGCCTGCTGCACCCCGGCTACTGCACTCAATGCCGTCTGTACCTCACCGAGTTCGATGCGGTAGCCGCGAATCTTGACCTGCTCATCAGCACGCCCCAGGTACTGCAGCTGTCCGTCCGCGCCCCAACGCACCAAATCACCGGTGCGGTACATCCTTTGGCCTGTTGTACCAGCACTGACGAACGGGCAGGCGACGAACCGCGAGGCCGTCAATCCCGGTCGGCGAACATATCCACTCGTCAACCCAGCACCGGCCACATACAACTCACCCACCACACCAACGGGTACGGGACGAAGCGCGGTGTCGAGCACGAACAAGGCGGCGGTAGGCACCGGCGAGCCGATCGGCACGACGTCCAAAGCAGGCGCCAGCGGCGCACTGAGCATTACGACCATCGTCGTCTCGGTCGGGCCGTATGCGTTGATCATCGTCCGACCCGGCGCCCACCGATTCACCAATTCGGTTGGGCAGGCCTCACCGGCCACCACCAACGCCATCGAACCCAGAGCCTCCGGCGACAACATGCCCACCGCCGAGGGGGTCTGGGTGAGCACGCTGACTTGCTCGGCGACCAACAGGTCCTGGAAGTCTTCAGGCGACCGCACCACCGAGTCCGGCACTACCAGCACGCGGCCACCGTGCAGCAGCGGCGACCACGTCTCCCACACGGACGTGTCGAAACCGTAGGTATGGCATTGAGTCCACACCCCCGCCACCGGCAGGTAGTCGCCTAGAACTCGCAGGAGCTGTGTGACATTGCGGTGGCTGACAACGACGCCTTTGGGCACACCCGTCGTGCCCGAGGTGTAGATGAGGTATGCGATGTCATCGGGCTCCGGTGCCGCCAAAGCCGTTGCTGGATAACGGTGAATCTCAGGGTCATCCATATCTATGACCGCCAGACCAGCCTTCAGCTGGTCGGCTAGCCCCCCGGCGGTGATCGCCGCGAGCGGTTCGGCATCGGCCACCATGAAGTCCATGCGGGCCTTCGGCAGCGCCGGGTCGATAGGAAGATAGGCAGCTCGACTCTTGAACACCGCCAAGATGGCGACGATCATCTCAGCCGACCGCGGCAGGAGCAGCGCTACACATTGCCCGGGACCCAGCCCGTACTCGAGTAGCATGTGCGCCAACCTATTCGACGCTTCATCGAGTTCACGGTAGGTCCACGAGCGCTCACCGCAAGTGACCGCGACCGCCTCCGGCGTACGTGCGACCTGGGCGGCAAACAACGCTGGGATCGATTGCGACTCGGTCATCGACCGTGTCAATGCGACCCGGTTGCCGATCTCGTCGAGGCGGGCATGTTCGAGGTGATCGAGCAGTTCGATCGACGAGAGCCGTTGGGAGGGAGTCGATGTCATCGCGGTCAACACCCGGTGCAACCGGTCGATCAATACCTCGATGCTGGCCGCGTCGAAGGCATCGGTGCGGAACTCCACCTCTCCGCGGATCCCCGTCGGCTCACCGTCCTCGCTCCAGTGCTCGCCGAGAGAGAACGTGAGATCCATACGGGCGGTGCGGGTATCCACCGGCAGCGGCGTTGCATCCAGATCACCCAGAGCCATACCGCCGGCGGGGTCACCGGCCTGACCGGTGAAGTTCTGCCAGGCCAACAGCACCTGAATCAGAGGAGAATGCGTCAGGGACCGGGTCGGGTTGAGCCGTTCCACCAACACCTCGAACGGAACATCCTGGTGCTCGTAGGCAGCCAAGCTGCGCCCGCGCACCTCGGTCAGCACCTCTTCGACTGTGGGGTCCCCAGACAGGTCGACCCTGAGTATCAACGTGTTGACGAAGAAGCCAACCAAAGCATCCAACGCGCTCTCGCCGCGCCCGGCGATCGCGAAACCCGTTGCGACGTCGTTGCCGGCCGTTATCTTGGACAGCAGAACCGCTAGGGCCGCCTGCACCACCATGAAGCTGGTCGCATTGTGCTCACGGGCCAGGCGGGCAACCTGCAGTTGCAGCTCTGCTGGCAATTCCACGGGCACCCGGGCACCGCAGTAATCCGCCACCGACGGGTACGGACGATCGGTGGGCAACTCCAGTCGCTCGGGCATTCCGGCGAGCGCCTGCTCCCAATAATTCAGCTGCGCGGCGATGCGGCTGTCGGGATCGTTGATGTCACCAAGTTGCGCCCGCTGCCACAGCGTGTAGTCGACATACTGCACCGGGAGGTCGGCCCAATGCGGAGCCTGCCCCGCACACCGGGCCGCATAAGCAGTCGCGAGATCTGCCACCAGCGGCCTGACCGACCAACCATCGGCGGCGATGTGGTGTACCACCGTCACCATTACGTGCTCGTCCTCGGAGATGCGGAACAGCTGTGCCCGCAAAGGAATTTCGGCTGCCAGGTCGAAAGGCTGCCGCACCGCGGCGTCGATGGCCTCTTCCAGCCGACCCTCGGGCCAACCGGCGGTGTCGATGACCTGCCAGCCCAACTCCGCGCGCTCGACAGGAATCACCAGCTGCTGGGGGACCCCCTCAGGCGCCACGAACAACGTGCGCAGACTCTCATGACGGCCAATGACGTCGGCCAGCGCTTGACCCAACGCACCGGTATCCAGACGCCCACTGAGTCGCAGTGCGACCGCGATGTTGTAGATCGCGGACGGTCCCTGGAGTTGATCGATGAACCACAACCGTTGCTGCGCGAACGACAAGGGCACGACAGCGGGCCGCTGGACCGGCGTCAACGGTTCCATCCCGCCGCCCTCGCTCACGCGCGGCGCCAACTGCGCCACCGAAGGCGATTCGAACAAGGCGCGCACCGAAAGTCCGGCATTGAAGGACTTATTGATCGCGGCGATCACCCGCATGGCCGACAACGAATCCCCGCCCAGGTCAAAGAACGAGTCATCCACGCCGACCCGCTCCAGTCCCAGCACCTGAGCGAAGATCGCGACGAGCATCTCTTCGATCAAAGTGGCCGGCGGGCGGTACTGTTCGCCGTCGGTGTATTCGGGCGTCGGTAGAGAACGCTTGTCGAGTTTGCCATTCGGTGTCAGCGGAAGCGCGGCCATCACCACCACGGCCGCCGGCACCATATAGGCCGGAAGCCGCTCGGCCAGATCGCTGCGGATCTCGGCCGGCTCGGCGGTGCCGGTGACATAACCCACCAGCCGCTTGTCGCCGGGGCGGTCCTCGCGTGCGAGCACCACGGCTTGCTCCACACCTTCGCATCCCGCCAACGCCGCCTGCACTTCACCGAGCTCGATGCGGTATCCACGGATCTTGACCTGTTCGTCAGCCCGTCCGAGGTACTGCAGCTGACCGTCGGGATCCCAGCGCACCAGGTCCCCAGTGCGATACATCCGCTCGCCCGCCCCGCCGAACGGACACGCCACGAACCGCGACCCGGTCAGCGCGGGCCGCCGCACGTAACCCGTCCCCAACCGCCCGGCGACGTACAGCTCGCCGATCACACCCATCGGGACTGGCCGCAACCACTGGTCCAGCACAAAGAACGCCGCACCCGGCACAGGGGACCCGATCGGCGGCGCACCCGTACCGGGGGTCAGCGGTGCACTCATCGCCGCGAACATCGATGTCTCGGTCGGACCGCAGACGTTGATCATCAGTCGGCCCGGGGCCCACCGATCCACCAGTTCGACGGGGCAAGCCTCGCCGCCCATGATGAGCAACTCGACCGAATCCAAGCCTTGCGACGAAAGCACGCCCAAGGCAGATGGGGTCTGACTCAGAACCGTGACCTGCTCAGCGATCAGCAGAGCGTGGAACTCTTCCGGTGAGCGCACCACAGCGTCGGGCACGACCACCAGCCGACCGCCGTGAAGAAGTGCACCCCAGATCTCTTGAACCGAGACGTCGAAGCCATAAGAATGCCACTGCGTCCATACGCCGGACAGCGGGAGATGCGCCGGCATCGACCCCAACATCTGGGTCACGGTGTGATGGCTGACAGCCACCCCCTTGGGCACCCCCGTGGTGCCGGACGTGTAAATGATGTAGGCGAGGTCATCGGGAGCCGGGCCGGGTAGTGCAGTGCTGGCTTCCGCGTCGATACGGGGATCGTCGACGTCCACGACCGGCAGGACGTACCCGTCCAACCGCGCCCGCAAGCCTTCGGTAGTGACCGCCGCGACAGGTGAGGCGTCGTCGAGCATGAATTTGATCCGCACGTCGGGATGCGCCGGATCCACGGCCAGATAAGCGGCTCCGGTCTTGAGCACTGCGACGATCGCCACGATCGTCTCGGCCGAGCGCGGCAACAGCAGTGCAACACATGCACCGGGGCCAGCGCCAATGCCAATCAACAAGTGCGCCAATCGGTTCGAGGCCTCGTCAAGCTCCCGATAGGTCCACGAACGGTCCCCGCATCGGAGCGCTACCTCATCGGGTATGCGCGTTACCTGATCGCCGAACAATTCGGTGATCGACACCGGCTCCCGCGCCGGTTGTTGCGTCAGTACCGCGCGATGACCGATCTGATCCAGCTGAGCGTGCTCGGCGTCATCGAGCAAATCCACCAAGGAAACCCGCTGGGTCGGCTCGGCGGTCATCGCTGCCAGCAGTCGCTGCAACCGCCCGATCAGCGCCTCGACGCTGGCCGCATCGAACACATCCGTGCGGAACTCCACGACCCCAGCGATCCCGGCGGGCTCGCCTGTCTCCATCCATTCCTCGCCCAGCGACACCGTCAGATCCATGCGGGCAGTGTGGGTTTCGATCGGCAGAGGCGTGGCCTGCACCTGCCCCAAGCTCAGTTCGGCCGGAGCGGTGCGCTGCCCGGCGAAGTTCTGCCACGCCAACATCACCTGCACCAGCGGATGATGCGTCAACGACCGGGTGGGATTGAGACGTTCCACCAACACCTCGAACGGCACGTCTTGATGCTCGTAAGCCTCAAGGCTGCGCGAGCGCACCTGCGCCACCAACTCACCCACCGTGGGATCGCCGGCCAGGTCAACACGCAACACCAACGTGTTGACGAAGAAGCCCACCAAGTCTTCGAGCGCCGGATCGCGCCGTCCAGCGATCGCGAACCCGACCGACACATCACTGCTCGCGCTGACCTTGCCCAACAGCAACGCCAACGCCGCTTGCACCACCATGAAACTCGACGCATTGTGTGCGCGCGCCACCGCAGCCACTTGCTGCTGCAGCTGCGCCGGCCAGCGCAGCTCCACCGTGGCTCCGCGGTGATCGGCAACCGCCGGATACGGCCGATCGGTGGGCAATTCCAAGCGCTCCGGCAGCCCGGCCAACGCCTGCTCCCAATACGCCACCTCGGTGCCGAGGCGGCTGCCACCGTCGCTCAGATCGCCCAGTTGTGCTCGCTGCCACAACGTGTAGTCGACATACTGCACCGGCAGCGGGTCCCAGTCCGGCGCCTGTTCGGCACACCGGGCGCCATAGGCGACCGCGAGATCGCGAACCAGCGGGGTCACCGACCAGCCGTCGGCGGCGATATGGTGCACCACCGCCACCAACACATGCTCATCCTCGGCAACGCGGAAAAGCCGCGCCCGCAACGGAATCTCCCCCGCCAGATCGAAAGTGTAGCCGGCTGCTTGATCGATGGTGTCGTGCAGGCGGTGCTTCGGCCACCCGGTGGCATCGATGACCTCCCACCCGAAATCGACCTCCTCGACAGGAAGCACAATCTGCTGTGGCACACCGTCGACGGTCGGGAACACCGTGCGCAGGCTTTCGTGACGGCCGACCACATCGGTCAGCGCCGCCGCCAGCGCCGCCGTAGCAAGGTCCCCGGTCAATCGCAGCGCCACCGCCATGTTGTAAATCGGCGAGGGACCCTGAAGCTGATCGATGAACCACAGTCGGTTCTGCGCGAGCGACAGCGGCACCACCTCAGGTCGCTGCACCGGCACCAAGGGTTCGAGGCGGGTTGACTCCTCGCCGAGACGGGGCGCCAACTGCGCCACCGTCGACGCTTCGAACAGGGTGCGCACTGAAACGGCGGTATCCAGGCTCGTGTTGATCGCTGCGATCACGCGCATCGCTGACAGCGAATCGCCACCGAGTTCGAAGAACGAGTCGTCGACACCGACCCGCTCCAGTCCCAACACCTCGGCGTAAATGCCGACCAGGATCTCTTCGGTGGGAGTTGTCGGCGCCCGATAGACCTTGCCGACGTCCTGATATTCCGGCGCCGGCAAGGCGCGTCGATCCAGCTTGCCGTTCGGAGTCAGCGGCAGCGTCTCGATCACGATCACCGCCGCGGGCACCATGTAGGCCGGCAGGCGCTCGGCCAGCGCGGCGCGAGTCCGGAACGGATCGGCGGTGCCGGTCACATAGCCCACGAGACGCTTGTCACCGGGGCGGTCCTCACGGGCAAGCACCACCGCCTGCCGGACACCCTCACACGCGGCCAACGCGGACTGCACTTCGCCGAGTTCGATTCGGAATCCGCGGATCTTGACCTGTTCGTCAGCGCGCCCCAAATACTGCAACTGCCCGTCGGCACCCCAGCGCACGAGATCCCCGGTGCGATACATCCGTTGACCCGACGCACCGAACGGACACGCCACAAACCGCGACGCGGTCAGTCCGCTGCGCAGCCAATACCCCACTGCGACACCGCCACCGGCGATATACAACTCGCCGACCACACCTGCGGGCACCGGGCGCAAACCTGCATCGAGCACGAACAACGCCGCCCCCGACACCGGCGAGCCGATCGGCGCGATACCCGATTCGGGGATCAGCGGCGCACTCATCGCCGCGTACACGGTGGCCTCGGTCGGACCGTAAGCGTTGATCATCACCCGGTCCCGGGCCCACCGATCCATCACGTCGGTCGGGCACGCCTCACCGGCGACCATCAGCGCGGTCGACTCCAGCCCCTCCGTCGACAACATGCCCACCGCGGACGGGGTCTGACAAAGGACATCGACCTGTTCGGCCACCAGCAACGCGTGCAGGTCGGTCGGTGAAGCGGCCACCCGTTCCGGCACCACCACCAACCGGCCACCATGTAACAACGCCCCGAAGATCTCCCACACCGAGACATCGAAAGACAACGAATGCCATTGCGACCAAACGCCCGCCACCGAGACGTCGGCGTCGACACCCGCTACGAACTGGGTCACGTTGCGATGAGCAACCGCCACCCCCTTCGGCACACCGGTGGTCCCCGACGTGTAGATCAGGTACGCGATGTCATCGGGCGCGGGCGTGGGCAAAGCCGTGGCCGGTTTGACCTCGATGCGTGGATCGTCGGTGTCGATGATCCGCACGTCACATCCGGCCAGACGCTCGGCAAGCCTGCTATTGGTGATCGCCGCGATCACCGCGGCATCGCCCACCATGAACTCGATTCGGGCTGACGGCAGCGTCGGGTCGATCGGCAGGTACGCCGCACCAGCCTTGAGGACCGCCAGAATCGACACGATCGCTTCAGCTGAGCGCGGCAGCATCAGCGCCACGCACTCACCTGGGCCCGCCCCATATTCGACCAGTAAGTGCGCCAAGCGATTCGACGCTTCGTCCAGTTCGCGATATGTCCACGAACGTCCGCTATCGCTGAGTGCCACCGCTCCAGGCGTAGTGGCGACCTGCCGGGCGAACGCCGCTGGGACCGAAACCGACGCCGGCGCCGGCGCGGTCATCACCGCTGCTCGGTGACCAAGCTGATCCAGGCGCGCGTGTTCGGCCTCGTCGAGCAGATCGATCGACGACAACCGTAGGGTCGGCGCGGTGGTCATCGCCACCAAGACCCGTTGCAGCCGTCCGATCAGTCTCTCGATGTTGGTTGCGTCGAACACATCGGTGCGGAACTCCACGGATCCCGCAATTCCGGCGGGTTCACCGTTTTCGCTCCAACGTTCGGCCATCGAGAACGTCAGGTCCATGCGGGCGGTGCGGGTCTCCGATGGCAACGGTGTCGCTTCCAGATCTCCCAGCGTCAGACCGGTCGAGTCGTTGTCCTGGCCGGCGAAGTTCTGCCAGGCCAACAGCACCTGGACCAACGGCGAGCGTGTCAGAGACCGCGTGGTTGTGAGCCGCTCCACCAGCACCTCGAACGGCACATCCTGGTGCTCGTAGGCGGCGAGGCTGCGCGCGCGGACCTGCGTGAGAAGCTCCGCGACGGTCGGGTCACCCTCCAGTTCAACGCGAAGTATCAGCGTGTTGACGAAGAAACCGACCAATTTCTCGAGTGCGGGGTCGCCGCGTCCGGCGATCGCAAACCCTACGGCCACATCATCACTGGCGCTCAACTTGGCCAACAGCACCGACAAGGCGGCTTGGACGACCATGAAGGTGGTCGCGTCGTGCTGACGAGCCAGCCGGGCGATCTGCTGCTGCAACTCGGCAGGCCACTGAAGCGCCACCGAAGCTCCCCGGTAATCGGCCACCGGCGGGTAGGGCCGATCGGTCGGTAGCTGCAACTGTTCGGGCATTCCGGCCAGCGCCTGCTCCCAATACGTCAACTGGGTCGTGATGCGGCTGTCTGGATCATTGATGTCCCCGAGCTGAGCGCGCTGCCACAGCGTGTAATCCACGTACTGCACCGGCAGCGGATCCCAGCTCGGGGTCTGACCCGAACACCGCGCCGCATAGGCCACCCCCAAGTCGGTAACCAGCGGGGTCACCGACCAACCGTCCGCGGCGATATGGTGCACAACCGCAACCAGCACATACTCATCGTCAGCGAGCCGGAAAAGCTTTGCGCGCAGCGGGACTTCGTTCGCCAGGTCGAACGTGTGCAGCCTCGCCGCATCGATGCCCTCGGTCAGCCGGTCTGCAGGCCAACCGCTGGCATCGACAACCTGCCAGCCGAAGTCAGCCTCTTCGACCGGCAGCACCAGCTGCTGCGGGACACCCTCGGGAGCCACGAACATCGTGCGCAGACTCTCGTGGCGGGCCACAACATCCGCCAACGCCGCACCCAGCGCGTCAGTGTCCAGACGCCCCGCCAACCGCAGAGCGACCGCCATGTTGTAGATCGCCGAGGGACCCTGCAACTGATCGATGAACCACAACCGGTTCTGCGCAAACGACAACGGCACCACCGCAGGCCGCTGCACCGGAACCAACGGCTCCACCGCGCCGCCTTCACCCACACGCGAAGCCAATCGGGCGACCGAGGGAGCCTCGAACAACGCGCGAACCGAAAGCCCGGCATCGAACGCCTTGTTGATCGCGGCGATCACCCGCATCGCCGACAGCGAGTCGCCACCGAGGTCGAAGAACGAGTCGTCGACTCCGACCCGCTCCGATCCCAACACCTCGGCATAAATGCCGGCCAGGATTTCTTCGGTCAACGTCGCCGGCGCGCGGTAACGATCGACGTCGGCGTATTCGGGTGCGGGCAGGGCTCGCTTGTCGACTTTGCCGTTGACTGTCAGGGGTATCGCGGCCATGACGACCACCGCCGCGGGGACCATGTAGGCCGGAAGCCCCTCAGACAGCGCGGCCCGTATCTCGGACGGTCCGGCATCGCCCGTCACATAGGCGACAAGACGCTTGTCGCCGGGGCGATCCTCACGGGCGACGACTACCGCCTGTTCCACTCCGTCTAGAGCGCTCAACGCTGCTTGGACCTCACCGAGTTCGATGCGGTAGCCGCGAATCTTGACCTGCTCATCAGCGCGCCCCAGATACTGGACCTGTCCATCGGGGCCCCACCGCACCAGATCGCCGGTGCGATACATCCGTTGACCCGCCGCGCCGAAGGGACACGCCACGAACCGCGAGGCAGTCAACGGGCCACGACCCACGTACCCGTATGCCAACCCGGACCCGGCGACGTACAACTCGCCGACCACACCGACGGGCACCGCACGCAACCAACCATCGAGCACGAAGAAGCCGAGGTGGGCCAGCGGAACCCCGATCGGGCTGACTACGCTGCCGGTGTCACCCGAGACGATTTCCCTCAATGAGGCATGCACCGTGGTTTCGGTGATGCCGTACATGTTGAGCAGCCGAGGCGCTCCCGGGTGACTTTGCAGCCATGTCCGGAGACGATGTGGTTCGAGCGCCTCGCCGCCGAACACAATGGTCTCGAGCGCGATTCGATACCTCGCCTCGGGTGATAAGGCATCGGCGGCCTGGAGCGCATAGAACGCCGACGGCGTCTGGCTCAGGACACTGATTTCCTCACTGATCAAGAGTGCGTGGAGGTCCTCGGGCGAACGGACGACCGTATCGGGCACCACGACAAGCCGGCCCCCGCGCAGCAGCGCGCCCCACATCTCCCATACCGAAAAATCGAAAGCGAGAGAATGACATTGGGACCACACGCCAGCGGCGGGCACCTCGGAATCCAACGTCTCCAGCAGCCGGATCACGTTCTTGTGCGGTACCGCCACGCCCTTGGGCGTACCGGTCGTGCCTGAGGTGTAGATGAGGTACGCGATATCGTCGGGCATCGGCGCGGGCGGGGCCGTGCTCGGCTGGTCCTCGATTCTGGCGTCGTTGATGTCGATGGTCACCGACCCGAGGAGCGGCGCCCGCTCAGCCAACAAGCTGGTGGTGATCGTGACGATCGGCGCAGCATCGCCGAGCATGAACTCGATCCGCGCGTCCGGGTGCGCTGGGTCGATCGCCAGGTAGGCCGCCCCGCTCTTGAGTACCGCCACGATCGCTGTGATCGCTTCGGCCGACCGCGGTAAAAGCAGCGCGACCCGCTGTCCGGGGCCCGCACCATACCCAATCAATAAGTGCGCCAGCCGGTTCGATGCCTCGTCCAACTGCCGGTAGGTCCACGACTGCTGCCCATGGATCAGCGCCACCGCCTCGGGGGTGCGCTCCGCCTGCTCTGCGAACAGCGCCGGTATCGACAATGTCTCAGATGCCGGCCGGGTCAGCGCCGCGAGGTTCCCCCACCCGTGAATGCGGGCATGCTCAGCCTCGTCGAGCAGGTCCACCCACGAAAGTCGCCGCATCGGTTCGACGGTCATCGCCACCAACACCCGCTGCAACCGCTCGATCAGCGTGTCGATGCTGGCGGGGTCGAACACATCGGTGCGGAATTCCACCTCGCCGCGTATGCCCTCGGGTTCGCCGGTACCACTCCAGTACTCCCCCAGCGTGAAGGTCAAGTCCACGCGCGCGGTACGAGTGTCCACCGGCATCGGTGTGACGTCTGCGTCACCCAGGCCCAAACCGGCGACGTCATTGTCCTGACCAGTGAAGTTCTGCCACGCCAACAACACCTGCACCAGCGGCGAATGCGTAAGTGAGCGGGCCGGATTCAGCCGATCCACCAACACCTCGAATGGCACGTCCTGGTGCTCATAGGCAGCCAGACTGCGTCCCCGCACCTGCGTCAACAGGTCGGCAAATGTGGGATCGCCCGCCAAGTCGACTCGCAACACCAATGTGTTCACGAAGAAGCCCACGAGGCGGTCGAGGGCCGGGTCACTGCGGCCGGCGATCGCGAAGCCGACCGCGACGTCACTGCTGGCGCTGACCTTGCCCAACAACACCGCCAGCGCCGCCTGCACGACCATGAAGCTGGTGGCGTCGTACTCGCGCGCCACCGCGGCGACCCGCTGCTGCAACTCCGCCGACCACTCCAACTCGACGGTGGCGCCGCGGTAATCGGCCACCGGCGGATACGGCCGGTCCGTCGGCAGCTCCAACCGCTCCGGAAGGCCGGCCAACGCCTGCTCCCAGTAAGCCAACTGCTCAGAGATACGGCTGTGCGGATCGGTCAGATCCCCCAACTGCACTCGCTGCCACAGCGTGTAGTCGACGTATTGCACCGGCAAGGGCTCCCAGCCCGGAGGCCGACCGGAACACCTGGCGGCGTACGCGACCGCGATATCCGTGACCAATGGCGTGATCGACCAGCCATCCGCAGCGATGTGGTGGACCACTGCCACCAACACCCGCTCACGGTCGCTAACCCGGAAAAGCGTTGCCCGCAAAGGAAGTTCACTGGCTAGGTCGAAGGGGTGCTGCACCGCAGCGTCGATGGCCTCGGTCAGTTGGTGATCCGGCCACTCACTGGCATCGATGACGCCCCAACCCAAATCAACCTCATCGACCGGAACCACCAACTGCTGCGGAACTCCATCGGGAGCCACAAACAACGTGCGCAGACTCTCATGGCGGGCGACCACATCCCAGAACGCTTCAGCCAACGCGCCTTCGTCGAGGGCACCACTCAGTCGAAACGCTACCGCCATGTTGTAGATCGGTGACGGCCCCTGCAACTGGTCGATGAACCACAACCGGTTCTGGGCAAACGACAACGGCACCACCGCAGGCCGCTGCACCGGCACCAACGGCTCCAACTGCGTTGATTCGTCACCGACGCGGGACGCCAACTGTGCCACGGATGGCGACTCGAACACCGCGCGCACCGAAAGCCCGGCATCCAGTCCCGCGTTGACTGCAGCGATCACCCGCATAGCGAGTAGCGAATCGCCACCCAGATCGAAGAACGAATCATCTACTCCGACCCGCTCCAACCCCAACACCTGGGCGAAGATGCCGGCGACGATCTCCTCGGTCTCGGTCTCCGGCGCCCGGAAGGGGGTCGCAGCGAATACCGGTTCCGGCAGCGATTTCCGGTCGATCTTCCCCGACGAGGTCAGGGGGAACTCCTCGAGCACCACGATCTGCGACGGAACCATGTACTCGGGCAACCGCGCGCTCAGCTGCTGCCGCACCGCGGTGAGCTTTGTGTTGGTGTCCGGGTCGTTGGCAGTGGTGATCCGCTGACGCACCCCGCTGGAGGGGGAATACAGGTCAGTCAGCAGTGAATCCTGTTGTCCCCCCAGGAAAACGGCGTCGACGGAACCGGGTTCCGCACCCCAGGTGACCGCGACTCGATAACCTGCAGCTTCACCGATGCGGTGCAGCTGTTCAGGCGTCACCGCTTCTTGGTTCACCGCGATCGCTTCGGCGAGTGCATCATCGAGAGATTCGCCTGCAGCCAAGGCTTTTTCGATGTAGACGTCTGTGACGAGACCGGCTCGGGGGATCTCTGTGACTCGGACCACCACGGGGCGCTGGGCGGTCAACTGGTCCTGCAGTCCACGAAGGCCCGCACAGTCGCTCCACTCCCAGGACGGCACCTCAGCCATCGAGCGCACCGCGACAGGCGACTTGTGGACTACGACGTCATATCGGTAGCGGGTCAGTTCGTTGTCGGCTCGACCCCGTTTGGTCTGGATATCGAGTCCGGCCACGACTGGCTGATCGGCAGCCCAGGCGGTGAAAAACTCTGGCGCCAGCAGTAACTCGACCTCGCTGACGAGAGCGCGCTGGACGCGCTCACGAATCTCGTTGGTATCGCCGGCCTCCGTACGGGCCAATGCAACCGCTGTTTGGAGCGCACCGTGCAGCGTGTGATTGCGAACATCACCGATGAACAGTGAGCCACCGGGCGCGAGCAACCGCATCGCCACCGCGAGCACCTCGGTCAGGTACGCCGCGCTTGGGAAGTACTGGATGACCGAGTTGAGTACCACCACATCGAAATGGTCTTGGGGGAGCTCATCGACCACATCGGCCGGCTGCACCAACAGGTGCACCCGCTCGCCCCACGGCTGAGCAGCCACCGCCGCTTGTAGGGCCTGAATCGTCGGTGCGGAAAAGTCTGTCGCCCAATATTCGTCGCAGAGCGGAGCGATCTGAGACAACACCAAACCGGAGCCCGCACCGATCTCCAACACCCGCTGCGGCCGTAGGGCCATGATCCGGTCGACGGTGGCCGATTGCCATTCCAGCATCTCCTCGAGCGGAATCGGGCCATCGGTCAAACTGCTGTTCCAACCCCGGAAGTCCTTCCCGAAGTCGCGCGCGTCGACCTCGGTGTCGTACAACTCGTCGTAGACGTGCTGCCACTGATTGACGATTTCGGCGTCGTGATCGCCGGCGCGGCTGCGATCGAGGGTGACATAGGCGACGAGGTGTGCACCGGTGTTGCCGCGATGGACCAGCGCGGCGGCCTGGGTGACCTGCTCGCATGCGAGCAGTGAGTTCTCGATTTCACCCAGCTCGATGCGCTGTCCGCGGAGTTTGATCTGGGTGTCGGCGCGACCAAGGTAGTCCACCGTCCCGGTGCGGGTCCAACGCACCAGGTCGCCGGTTCGGTACATGCGTGTTCCCGCCGGCCCATAGGGGTTTGCGACGAACCGATCGGCGGTCAGATCCGGCCTACCGACGTAACCGTGCGCCAGCGCGGGACCGCCCAGGTAGAGCTCGCCCACCACTCCGACCGGCGCCGGGTTCAGCCGCGCGTCGAGGACAAGAGCGGACACCCCGGCGATGGGGGCGCCTATTCCCACTGCCTCCCCAGGCTCCAGCGTCGAACTGGAAGTGGCCCAGATCGTGGTCTCGGTGGGGCCGTAGGCGTTGAACATCTGGCGACCCCTCGCCCAGGCGGCCGCCAGTTCCGTCGGGCACGCTTCGCCCGTCGTGATGAGCGTGCTCACGTCGCGGAGTCGACTACGATCCAGCGTGGACAGCACCGTCGGCGTGAGCGTTGCGGCGTTGACCCGTTGGTTTTCCAGCAGTCTGGTCAGCGCCTCACCGGCGTATGCATCGGGTGGCGCCACCACCAAAGCCGCGCCCGAACCGACCGCCAGCAGCACCTCTCCGATCGACACATCGAAGGTCGGCGCGGCCACCAACAGCAGGCGCGTGTCCGCGCCCATCCTGTACACCTCGTGAAGCGCGGCAACTCCCAACAGGCCGGCGTGGCTGACCGCCACTCCTTTCGGGGTGCCGGTGGATCCCGAAGTGAAGATCACGTGAGCGGTGTTGTGCGCCTTCAGCGGTGCCAACCGATCCGCGTCGGTGATGGGATCCGCGGGTTGCGCCGATAGATCCAGACCGTCGATACGCAGCACCGGGCGGTCCCCTGTTCCGGCTATGCTGCCCTCTCCGAAGGCCAGAACGCACACCGCGGAAACCGCATTCAACACAGTGGTGATCCGCTCCACTGGATAGGCGGGGTCCACCGGCACGTACGCCCCACCGGCCTTCATCAGCGCCCACCAAGCCACGACCAGTTCCGCGCAGCGTTCCATCGCCACGCCAACGGCGCGCTCCGGACCCACACCTGTCTCGATCAGTGCCCGCGCCAGACGCGTCGACCACTCGTCCAGCTCGCGATACGACCATTCCCTGTTGCCATCGACGAGGGCCACGGCATCCGGGTCGCTGGCGACCGTGGTTGCCAGCAGCTGTGGCGCCACTCCCACCGGCGCCGTCACCGAATTACCCGACCACTCCTGCAGCACCAGTTGACGCTCGTCGTCCTCGAGCAGCGCCACGTCTCCGACCACCACCGAGGCATCGGCGACCACTGCCTCGAGCGCTCGACCGAACCAGGTGACAAACCGCTCGATGGTGGCTCGTTCGTACAAGTCCGTGGCGTACAACACCATTCCGGCGGCCATCGGCGCGGCCGGATCTTCGGTGGGTACCTCCCCCAGCTCGATATCGAGATCGAACCTGGCCGTGCGGGTGGTGACCGCCTGCTGTTCGATGCCGACCTCGTCCAGCGCCAGAACCTCGGGACGCATGTTGTTCTGGAAGACCATCAGCACCTGGAAGAGCGGGTTGTGCGAAGTCGACCGCGTCGGGTTGAGCTGTTCGACGAGCAACTCGAACGGAACATCCTGGTTGCTGTAGGCATCGAGAGCTTTACGACGCACTTCGGCCAGCACATCGCTGAACGGCTGTCCCGACTTGACGCCCACCCGCGAAACCCAGGTGTTGACGAAGAATCCGACAAGGTTGTCGAGCGCTTGGTCGGACCGTCCGGCGATTGGGGTGCCCATGACCACGTCTTCGCCTGCGCCGGCGCGGTGCAGCACAACCGCCATGACGGCCTGCAACACCATCGAAGCCGTTGCGTTATGCGCCGCCGCCAACTGCTTGACCCCGGCCCACAACTGGGGTTCGATGCGGAGTTCCACTTCGTCGCCGCGGTAACTGGCGACCGGCGGGCGTGCTCGGTCCGGTGGAAGCGTGACCAGTTCCGGGAGTTCCGCCAGCTCCTGTCGCCAATATTGCAGTTGCTTCGCGATCACGCTGTCGGGATCGTGCTCGGAACCGAGCCAATCCTGTTGCCACAAGGTGTAATCGACGTACTGCACCGCCAACGGCTCCCACTCAGGCGCGTGCCCCTGTTGGCGGGCGCGATACGCCTCAGCCACGTCACGTACCATCGGCGCCAGCGACCATCCGTCAAAAGCGATGTGGTGTACGACAATTCCGACGACGTAATGCTCTGGCCCCACCGAGTAGATTCGCGCGAGGATCGGGATCTCAGCGGACAGATCAAATTTGTACCCCGCCAGCGCCACCAACTCGGCGGCCACATCTTCTTCGCGGGCCGAGACCACTGCGGGTCCGCGTCGCCACATCCCCCGCCCGGCGGGCAGCACTTCCTGGAACGGGACTCCGTCGATGTCTGGGAAGGTGGTGCGCAGAGCTTCATGGCGGGCGATGACGTCGTCGAGGGCAGCGTCGAGCGCTTCTACATCCAGCGCACCTGTGATCCGGAAAGCGGTCGGAATGTTGTATGTTGCAGCCCCGCCCTCGAACTGGTTGAGGAACCACAACCGGTTCTGTGCGAATGACAGGGGCACCACCGAAGGCCTCTCACCGGCCACCAGCGGCTTACGCCGACCCGCATCTCCCCCGATACGGAGAGCCAGCTGGGCTACCGTGGGCGCCTCGAACAACGCGCGCACCGCGAGACCGGCATCCAGGCTGGTGTTGATGGCGGCGATGACTCGCATCGCGGACAGTGAATCTCCACCCAGGTCGAAGAACGAATCGTCGACCCCGACTCTCTCCACACCGAGCACCTGGGCGTACAGTCCCGCCAGGATTTCCTCCGTGAGGGTGCTCGGAGCGCGATAGCTATCGACCGCTTTGTACTCCGGCGCGGGCAGGGCGCGCTTGTCGAGCTTGCCGTTGACCGTCAGTGGCAGCGCCTCGATCGCCACGACAGCGGCTGGAACCATGTAAGGAGGCAGCCGGTCCGCCAACGCGGCACGAAGGTCGACTGGGTTTGCAGTTCCGGTGAAATACCCCACCAGACGTTTGTCGCCGGGCCGATCCTCCCGAGCGATCACCACCGCCTGTTGCACCCCATCGAGACCGGCCAGCGCGGCCTGGATTTCACCGAGTTCGATGCGATACCCGCGTATCTTGACCTGCTCGTCGGCTCGTCCCAGATACCGCAGTTGGCCGTCAGCGGCCCAGTACACCAGATCCCCGGTGCGATACATCCTCGCCCCGGACTCCCCGAAGGGGCAGGCCACGAACCGCGAAGCGGTCATCCCCGCGCGTCGCACGTACCCGTACGCCAGCTGGGGACCAGCCAAATACAATTCGCCGACCACGCCGGCCGACACCGGGTGCAACCACTTGTTCAGCACGAAAAATGCCGCAGTCGGCAACGGCGGGCTGATCGGCGGCACATCCGTACCCGTGGCAAGCGGTGCACTGAGCGCCACCCACATCGTCGCCTCGGTCGGGCCGTATTCGTTGATCATGACCCGCCCGGCAGCCCACCGATCGACAACCTCGGTGGGACAAGCCTCTCCGCCCACCATCACGGTGACCGAGTCCAGAAGTTCTGGCTTCAAGATCCCCAGGGCAGAAGGAGTTTGGCACAAGATAGTGACCTTCTCGGCCGCCACCAGGTCGTGGAAGTCCTCTGACGAATTGGCCACCAATTCAGGCACCACGACGAGTCGCCCGCCATGCAGAAGCGCACTGAAGATCTCCCAGCCGGAGATGTCGAAGGCGTAGGAGTGCCACTGAGACCAGACCTGATCGGGTCCGACCAGACCGGGATCCAGAGAGCCGATCAATTCGGTGACGTTGCTATGTGAGATCACCACCCCTTTGGGGGTGCCGGTCGTCCCGGAGGTGTAGATGATGTAGGCGATATCGTCTGCGGCGGGCGCCGGCACGCTCGTGGCGGGGTACCTGTCGATGCTTGATTCGGCGATGTCGATCACCGGTAGGTCGCAGCCAGCCAGTCGGTCCGCCAGTTCTGAAATGGTGATTGCCGCTAGCGGCGCCGCGTCGGCGACCATGAATTCGATCCGCGTAGGCGGATGTGCGGGATCGATCGGTAGATAGGCCGCGCCCGTTTTCAGGACCGCCAGGATCGCGATGATGGCATCGGCCGAGCGCGGGAACATTATGGCGATACATCGGCCCGGACCTGCTCCTTGCGCGATCAGCAGGTGCGCCAGACGATTGCTGACTTCGTCCAATTCCCGATAAGTCCACGTTCGCCCATCGCACCGGATAGCCACCGCCTCCGGGGCGCGCGCTACCTGCTCTGCGAACATGACCGGAATCGACACTGTCGAACTTGGCGGCCGGGTCAACAGCGCCCGATTGCCCCACCCATCGAGATCAGCACGCTCGGTCCCAGCGAGCAGTTCAATCGACGAAAGGCGCCGATTCGGATTGACGGTCATCGCCGTCAGCACTTGCTCCAAGCGGCCCGTCAAGTCCGCGGCGTCAAAACTCGAGAATGGCTGCAGAGCCCCTGAAACACCTAGGAAAAGCTGGTCACCCTCGCTGAGAAAGAGCAACCCGAAGCCGTCGCCGGCGGCGCCAGGATTGGTGAACGACGCAGACGCCGCAACGCCCGCGAAGGACAGATTGAATATGGACGGGAGGAAATTGACCGTCACCCGGTCGCCCGACTGGAGGGGACCGGCTGCACGAGTCCTTCGCTCGAGGGACCGAACCGGAAACCTCTGATGCTGCAACGCTTCTCGGATTCGGGTGTCGACATACCCGCAGAAGTCGGCCACCGTGGACTCCGGCGAGACCGCCAGAACCAGCGGAACCACACCGGCAACCATGCCGGGAAGCGTCTTCAGCTCGGGACGGACCCTTCTGTTGACGGGGAAGTCGAGCACCACCTCTGCGCCCTCGACGCTCCACTCGCACACCAAGAGGGCGCATGCCGCGGTGATCACCGACGATCGGGGCACCTTCCAGGCGTCGGCCATCTCGTCGACTCGCTGGAGCAGCGTCCGATCCAATGGCACTGGCACGGAGGACGATTGCGCATCCTGCTGGTGCGGCGTCCCGGGCAGTTGATAGGAGGTCGCGCTCTCGCCCGGAATGTTCTTGGTCCAATACTCCAGATCATCCTGATATGCATCGGACGCTTGGTACTCCGACTCGCAATTCACCAAGTCTCGCAGCGAGCCGAACACCGAGGGGGGGATCGGCGTACCGGAAACGATCGCCGAGTAGAGAGATGCAACGCGATGGCCAACCAGGACGAGCCCAGCTCCATCTGCGACGATGTGATGGCACGCTGCGAACAGATGAAATTGATCTGCGCGCGTCTGGAACAGTGCGTATCTGAACAGCGGCCCGCTGAGAGGCATCGGCGTGTCTTGGATCGACAACGCCATCCGATAGGCTTCTTCCAGCGCGTTGTCAGAGTCGGTCAGGTCATAGAACGGCAACTCGATGTCGGGATAATCGACCGCCTTCTGAAGTACCTGGCCGTTTTCTTCGAAGAACGAAGCCCGCCCCGGCTCGGCTTCGCGCACCGCACGGGCGATCGCCCACTCGAGAGCGTCGCGGTCAATCCGACCGTCGATCCTCACGAACAGGCCGACGTGCCACTCCGTAGCGAGTTGGCCCATCTGCTGTGCAAGCCATATATCGAGTTGTCCCCGCGTCAGCTGAAGCGCCTCACCGAGCGAGGCAGAAGCGTTCCCCCGTGTCAGCTGAAGTGTTTCGTTGTCGCTATCCACCAGCCCCCCAAGAAACCAGTCGGTTTAGGCTTCAGAACCTCGGGCCTGTGCGAGCCTGTCGCGAAGGCTCTTGGGCCTGATGTCGGGCCAGTTCTGCTCTATGTAGTCAAGACACGACGTGCGATCGGCTTCTCCGTAAACGACGCGCCAGCCCGCTGGAACATCGGCGAAAGTCGGCCACAGGCTGTGTTGTTCCTCTTCGTTGATCAATACGAAGAAGGTGCCATTGTCGTCGTCGAATGGATTGGTACTCACAGTCCTCCTGACCGCGTCGTCTAATGGGTGCGACCGCACCAAACCATACTTAAGTGAGCCGACGCGTTTCAGGCGTTTGGCAAATTTTTTCTTGCGACCTCATCTCCGCAGGTGCGGAGCGTTTCAGCAAACGATGTTGGCGGATGAGCACAGCGAGATCAGGCTGTGCTGCGGCGAACCGTCGGCCGAGTTGACGGCCGGTGTCCGCCCCTGACTCAGGAGATCGTTGCCCACGAACCCGAGGCCTTCAGGCAGGGATACAAATGGAAAAGCCGAAATGTCGGGCCCTGGGCCAGACTCCGCGGCAGCTATATGACGCTGGGTTCACCCGATGCTCATCTGCCGGCCGAGATGGTCGTCGGCCAGCAAAATCATGCACACACGTCAGCAGCGCGAGCGAACCCGTGCCGCGAAAAGCGGCGCCCCACAGGAAATGCAGTCCTGTCTCACAGGCAAACAACTGGCAGGCGGCGTCACGAGTGTCTCGCAAAGACGCACTGGTTGAAAGCACAGCGTGCGGACTGACACGAGGAGTACTACTCGAATCAGCCCGCACGCCGACTGGACCCGATCAAATCGATTTCGATGCCAGGCGTAAGTAAATAAGCTCAACCATTCAGCATGGCTCGCCGTGCAGCCCGCACGGTTGGCGCCTGGATCGAAGCGAGTTTCCCGGTGTCCTAGAAGTTGTTACAAGTGGTGAAGACTGTTTGGTAGAGACCGATGTACGGCTGGTTCTCCGGCGACGACGCAATCTGCTGTGCCATCTGCTGGCGCCGATCCGGTGGGGAGGCGAGGAATTGTTGCAGACCGGCCTTCATCGGCTCAGACGCATTGAAAACCGACGCGGCCACTGGATCTGCGGCGTTCAACGCCGCCATGAGTTGCGGGTACGTGCAGGTGGTGTTTACAGCCGGACCGAGGTCAGGAGTTGCCGACGCTACCCCGGCCCCCGCGCTCACCGACAGCGCCAGGCCCGCGATGCCAACGGCAACTCGGGTCATCGTCAGTCTGATCATGTGTGTACCTCTCGTTCGGATGAATGCAGATTCCATTGCGTTTGATCGTTCGGCCGCCTTCGAACGTTTCATTGCCCTGCGATCGGCGCGCTCAAACCAACTCCCCCAAGCCCCCCTCGTGCACTATCGGCTGCCGGCGACAAGCCCGATTCGCTATGAAACGCCGGTCTTGCCTTGCCACGCTACCCACGTTGACGCTCGATCGACGATACCAGCTCGCCGACAACCAAACAGCGAGTCAGCAAATCAACCGGTGATAGAAAGAATCCAACGGCGCGCGAGCGTGGCCGCGAACAACGCTAGACGACTGTGACCCACATCTGCGAGCCATCGGAGAGCCCGGAGAGCCAGCCCAGTTCCGGCGTTACCGCTGTTGGCCAAGCAACGCACGAACCAGGGGTCGTGGGCCGTACGGGTCGAGCATCGTGCTTGCCGGGCGGGGTCGCACTCTCTGCGGCCACCAGAACCAACGTCCCATCAGCGCGGCGATCGCCGGTGTCATGAACGCCCGGACCACCAAGGTATCGAACAGAAGACCGACCCCTATGGTGGTGCCCACCTGACCGATGATGCGGAGGTCGCTGACGACCATGGACATCATCGTGAACGCGAACACCAGGCCCGCGGACGTGACGACCTTCCCCGTACCGCCCATTGCCCGGATGATGCCGGTGTTCAGACCGGCGCCTATCTCCTCTTTCATCCGCGATACCAGCAGTAGGTTGTAATCCGACCCCACCGCCAAGAGGATGATCACCGACATCGCGAGCACAAGCCAGTGCAATTCGATTCCGAGAATGTGCTGCCAGATTAGGACTGAGATTCCGAAGGACGCTCCGAGCGAAAGCGCAACGGTCCCCACGATGACCAGTGCGGCCATCAGGCTTCGCGTGATGATCAGCATGATGGCGAAAATGAGACACAGCGCCGCTACGCCTGCGATCAAGAGATCGAAGGTAGCGCCGTCTTGCATGTCCTTATATGTCGCCGCAGTTCCGCCGAGGTAGATCTGCGCATTCTTGAGTGGTGTCGTCTTGAGCGCCTCCTCGGCAGCGACGCGTACTGCATCGATTCGTGCGAGCGCCTCCGGCGTCCCGGGCTCATCGCGATGCGAAATCATCAGACGCATCGCCTTGCCGTCCGGTGAGAAGAAGAGGTCCATGGCGCGTTTGAAGTCCTCGTTTTCGAAGACTTCGGGGGGCAAAAAGAAGGAGTCATCGTTTCTTGCGGCGTCGAAAGCCCTGCCCATGGCGGTTACATCCTCAGTCGATTCCTCCATCTGGCTGAGGAATCCCGACATGGTGCTGTGCATGGTCAAGACCATCATCCGCATCGTCTTCATCGACTCGATCATCTCGGGCATCACGGCCAGCAATTGCGGCATAAGCTGATCGAGGTGATCCATTTCGGTGACCAGCTGGCGCAATTTCAGGCTGACTCTATCGGCGCCGTCGAGAGTGTCGAATATGGACCTGATGGCCCAGCAAATGGGGATGTTGAAACAGTGCGGCTCCCAGTACAAGTAATTGCGAAGTGGGCGGAAAAAGTCGTCGAAATCGGCGATGTTGTCTCGCAACTCATTCAACGTATCTTCCATCTCGTGCGTGAGGCCGTTCATGCGGTGGGTGATCTCGTAAAGTTGCCGCGTCAGTTCAAAATTTCGCTGCATCAAGCCGATCATCTTGCTCATATCGTCAGCTTGCTTCAGCAAACCCTCCATGCGGGCTTGCTGAAAGGGCAACATCTGTTTTTGACTGGCCATCTGTATGCTGATCAAGAACGGTATCGAGGTGCGTTCGATTGGGGTCCCTTCGGGCCGCGTTATTCCCTGCACCCGCGCAATTCCGGGCACAGCAAAAACGCTTTTGGCGAGTTTGTGCAGGACCAGGAAGTCCGTGGGATTACGCATATCATGGTCTGCCTCGATCATCAGAATTTCAGGCATCATCCGGGATTGAGGAAAGTGCCGCTCAGCGGCTGCATACCCAAGGTTGGCGGGAATGTCTTGCGGCACATACTCGCGGTCGTTGAAGCTGCTCCGATATGCCGGGAGCGCCAGCAGTCCCACGAGCGCTACCGCGCAAGTCGCAGCCAGAATGGGGCCGGGCCACCGGACGATAGCCGTGCCCAACCGTCGCCACCGTCGAACGGCGACCCTGCGCTTGGGCTCGAACAGTCCTAGCCTGCCACCCACCGCGATCACTGCCGGAACGAGCGTGATCGCCACCGCGACCACCATGAGCATGCCCACCGCCCCGGGAACGCCGAGCGTCTCGAAGTACGGCAGTCGGGTAAAGCTCAGGCAGTAGATCGCGCCGGCGATGGTCAGACCGGAACCCAATACGACTTTGGTGACGCTGCGGTAGGTGGTGTAGAACGCGGTCCGCGGGTCCTCACCGGCTTGGCGCGCCTCGTGATATCGCCCGAAGAAGAAGATCCCATAATCCGTGCCCGCCGCGATGCCGAGTGACACCAACAGGCTGACGGCGAACGTCGAGAGATCCATAATCTCGTGCATGGCCAGGATTGCGACGACTCCTCTGGCCACCTGCACCTGGATGCCCATGCTGAGCAGTACGAAGAAGACCGTCACGATCGATCGGTAGACGAAAAGCAGCATCACGAGGATGACCACGAGGGTCACTATGGTGATCTTCAGGATGGAGTCGTCGCCGGCCCTGTTCATGTCGGCCACCAACGGCGCGGGACCTGTCACGTAGGCGGAGACGCCCGGTGGCGGGGGCACTCGATCGACGATGTCTCGAACTGCCCGAACGGATTCGTTCGCCAGCGCCTCGCCCTGGTCACCCGCGAGATTGACCTGAACGTAGGCGGCCTTGCCGTCGCTACTCTCCGCACCAGGCGCCGTTAGGGGGTCCCCCCAGAAATCCTGGACATGGTTCACATGTCCTGGGTCGGCGCGCAATTGACGAATCAGTTCGTCGTAATAGACATGCGCGTCGGGCCCGAGCTGTTTGTCACTCTCCAACACGATCATCGCGAAGGAGTCGGAATCGGATTCCTTGAACACCTCGCCCATATGCCTCATCGCCTGGTACGACGGGGCATCTTCAGGTACCTGCGATACGGATCGTTCCTTGCCGACCTGCTCGAGCGAAGGGATCCCGAAGAACAGGTACGCAGTGATCGCCAACCAGACAATGATGATCGGCACCGAAAGTCGGTAAACCGCCCGCGCGATGAACGGCGGTCTGCTGGCGGTCTGCGGGTCGCTCATACTGTCTTCGGCACGCGCAAAGACGGATCGTTCACGGTCACCAATGCCCTAACGGTCCTGTTTCAGCAGCAGGGAACGTACTAGTGGACGAGTCCCGAAGGGCCGAAGCATCTGACTAGATGGGCGGGGGCGTACACGGCGCGGCCACCAGAACCAGCGTCCGAGCAGCGCAGCGATGGACGGTGTCATCAACGCACGCACGATCAACGTATCGAAGAGCAAACCGATCCCGATGGTGGAGCCCACTTGGCCCAACGTTCGGAGGTCGCTGACCAACATCGCGAACATCGTGAAGGCGAACACCAGGCCTGCGGCGGTCACCACCCGACCGGTACCGGCCATCGCCCGGATGATGCCGGTATTCAACCCGGCGCCTATTTCCTCCTTTATCCGGGAGACCAGCAAGAGGTTGTAATCGGAACCGACAGCCAAGAGGACGATCACCGACATCGCAAGGACCACCCAGTGGATCTGGATGCCGAGGATGTGCTGCCAGATGAGGACGGATAGCCCGAATGCCGTACCGAGCGACATCGCGACCGTGCCGACAATGGTCAACGCCGCAACAAAGCTCCGAGTCATGATCAGCATGATGATGAAGACCAGGCAAAGAGCCGCCACACCCGCAATCAACAGGTCGTATGTCGAGCCCTCGACCAGATCCTTCGCGAGCGCCGCGGTGCCTCCCATTGAGATTTTGGCGCTTTCTAGAGGCGTTCCCTTCAGCGCCTCCTCGGCAGCCGTTTTTATTGGCTCCACCCGCGAGATGCCTTCCGGTGACGCAGGGTCGTCGCGCTGCGTGATGAGCATCCGCGCAGCCTTCCCGTCCGGCGTCAGGAAAACATCCATGACCTTCTTGAAGTCTTTGTTCTTGAATATGTCCGGCGGGAGGTAGAAGGAGTCGTCATTTTTGGCCGCGTCGAATGCCTTACCCATAGCGGTGGCGTTCTCGCTGCCCTCCTCCATGAGAGATATCGTTCCGGACATGGTGCTGTGCATCGTCAGCATCATCGTCCGCGTGCTTTCCATTGTCGCGATCATCGGCGGGAACTGCGCGAGCAATTGGGGCATCAGCAGATCGAGCTGATCAAGGTTGGTGACGAGTTCGCGCATCGTGACAGTGATCTCGTCCAACCCGTCGATCACATCGAATACCGACCTGATCGCCCAGCAAATGGGGATGTTGAAGCAGTGCGGCTCCCAATAGAAGTAATTGCGAATGGGCCTGAAGAAATCGTCGAAATTCGCAATGTTGTCCCGCATCTCGTTCGTGATCTCTTCGAGCTCGTGCGTGGTGGCGATCATGCGGTGAGTAGTAGCGTTGAGCTCTGTCATCAGAGCAAACATGCGGTTCATCAACGCTATCGTTTTGGTCATTTCCTCGGCCTGCTTGAGCATGTCGTCCATGCGGGCCTTCTGGAATGGCAGCATTTGCATCTGGCTCGCCTGGTTCATGCTCAGCATGTACGGGATAGTCGTGTGCTCGAGCGGCTCTCCTGAGGGCCGCGTAGGGCTCTGGACACGAGCGACGCCGGGGACCTCCAAAATTCCTTTGGCGAGCTTATTGAGCACCAGGAAGTCGGCGGGATTGCGCATGTCATGATCTGACTCGACCATCACTACGTCGGGCGTCATCATGAGCGCGGGCGGAAAATGCCGCTTGGCGGCCTCGAAGCCCTGGTTCGCATCGATGTAATCGGGGATCGTGTCCTGGTCGTTGTAGCTGGGTCGATATCCCGGTAGGGCCAGGAGCCCGACGAGCGCCAACGCAAATGTCGCGACGAGTATGGGGCCGGGCCAGCGAACGACAGCGGTGCCGATTCGCCGCCATTGCCGGGTGATGACTTTTCGCTTCGGCTCGAACAGTCCCACGCGGCTACCCAGAGCGATTACCGCTGGTACCAAGGTCAAGGCAACGGCGACCGCGACCAAAACACCCACCGAGCCGGGGATGCCCAATGGTTGGAAGTACGGCAGACGCGTGAAGCTCAGGCAGAAGACGGCCCCAGCGATGGTCGAGCCCGACGCGAGAACGACTTTACCGACGCTGCGGTATGTGGTGTAAAAGGCTTCGACGCGATCCTCACCGGCCTGGCGTGCCTCGTGGTAGCGCCCGAAAAAGAAGATTCCGTAGTCTGTTCCAGCCGCGATTACCAGTGACACCAATAGGTTGACCACGTACGTGGTCAGATTGACCGCCCCGATATCGCCGAGGAAGGCGACAAATCCCCTGGCGACCTGGAGCTGAATCCCCACCATCAGCAACGAGACGATGACGGTGACTATCGACCGATAGAGAAGCAGCAGCATCAAGAAGATCACAGAGATGCTCGTCGCGGTGACGAGGAAGACCGTCCTGTTTCCGCTTGTTCCCAGATCCGCCACGAACGCAGACGGCCCGGTGACATACGCCTTGACGCCAGGCGGGGCCGGTAAGGCATCGACGATGTCCCGGATGGCGTCAACCGATTCGTTCGACTCCGCCTGCCCGAGGTTGCCCATGAGATTTACTTGGACATAGACGGCCTTACCGTCGGCGCTCTGTGCAGCGCCTGCTGTGAGCGGGTCCCCCCAGAAGTCACGAACGTATTCAACGTGCTGGCGATCCGCCTCTAGCTGCCGGATCAACTCGTCGTAGTAAGCGTGCGCTTCGTCGCCGAGCGGCTCCTCGCCCTCTAGGACGATCATCGCCACGCTGTCGGACTGCGACTCGCCGTACAGCTCGCCCATTCGCTGCATAGCTCTGAACGACGGGGCGTCGTTCGGAGTGAGTGTTATCGCGTTTTCACGCTCCACTTGTTCCAGCGACGGGACGCCGGTGCTGAGAATTACGGCAATCGCTATCCAGCCGAGGATGACGGCCGGCGCAAGCCGGTAGATCCACCGTGCGACGAATGGCGGCTTACGGCGTACCGGAGCGATCGTCATATCATGCGGCCTTCACCAGGCAATAAGTGAATGCGTTCACTCCTTGGCTGGTCCGCTCCGCCTTGACCTCGCCGTCCACGATGATGCGGCAGCCGATGCTGCCGCCGGTACCCTGAGTGACCAAGTTGCCCACGATCGCCGCACCTGAGAGGTCGTACGTCGTCGACCAGGGCAGACTTGCTCCCTCGACATACTGCGGCTCGGAGTCGGGATCGAAGTAACTGATGTTGGCCGTTGTTCCGGGAGGTCCGAACACCTCATAGACGAGCTCTTTGGTGGTGTACGGCTCTTGCTCCTCGATTGCGGTCTCGGCGTACGAAGGACGATTTTCGGAGCCGAAGACGGTACGCAGCCGCGACACGGTGAAGCCTCCCGCGACGATCACCACGAGAATGAGCAGCGGGATCCACAACCGCTTAAAGATCCTGAAAATCGCGAATCCCCTCCGTCCGTCTCCATGTCCGTCGCTACCAGCGCTCGAACATGCAACTACACATTGCCGCGACACGCCAGACGGCGACCCTGGGATTACCTGGAAGATCCCACGCTCGCCGTGTCGGAGTCACGGCAAACTTGCAGCGCCTCGGGGAGCAAAACCCGATGTCGACGAGTAAAGCATGCCGTCGGCCTCCACAATCTCCCCGTTCCCAACGCGATACGCGATCGTAATGCATGGTCTCCCGCGCTCCCGCACGGTATACAAATTGGGCTCCGGCCGACAAGTCGCACCACAGCCGTTGACGAGCGTTGCGGACTGTACCTCTCGCCGGTCGCATGCGGAAGCGAATTCGAAGAACTCGGTAACGCCGGTCACGCTTTGTTCAGCAATTTTCCGGAGGCAATATTGGGTGCCGACCGATCCGGTGCCTCTGCGGGACTCAACAGACTGTCAGCGTGATCGACTGCGGGACTACGCATTTGCCCGTGACGGCTGCTGGTGGCCATGACTGTGTCTGACCTTCCAGCCCATCCGGGCCTCACCCACCACCGTGGGCGAAGAAGTCCAGAATCGCCGAGTTCACCGCTTGGGGCCGCTCGAGAAAGCCCAGGTGGCCGGTGTCCGCGATTTCGAGGTACCGTCCGTTCGGGAAAGCGGCTGCCACCTCGGCGCCAAGATGCGGCGGCATCACGAGGTCGTCGGCGAATCCCAGTACCAGCACCGGCGTAGTGATCACCTTGTAGACACGCAACCGATCGGTCTCTGGCGCCACCCCATACTGGGCGCGAACCCCGGGTGCCGACTTCGTCGGCCACATTGTGAAGGTTTCGATCCAGTCGCCAACGACTCTGTCGTCGTTCAGGGTCTTCGGCGAGAAGTTCTCGAGCAGGCGCAGTTTCGCCGCGTAGCGGGGCGGAAGCTCGATTTCGGCATCGACGAATTCGCGTTCGGCCGCGCGGAAAAACTCCCGCGCCCGGTCATGGCGTCCTCGGGTGGCCATCAATGCTGCCTGAGTCACAAGATCAGGCCGGGCGAGCATCAGTTCTTGAGCGATGTAGGACCCCATCGAGGTGGCCACGATCCGAACGGGGGCAATACCCAGCTTTTCAACCAGGTTCGCGGTGTCAGCCACCATGGTCGCCGTCGTGAATCCCTCGGCATTTGCCGTTGCGCCGACGCCCCTGTTATCGAATGTGATGACGCGGTAACCCGCTGCGCGGAATGCCGGCACCTGATGGATATCCCATGTGCGTCCGAGGCCACCTTGGCCCGCGATGAAAAGGACCGGATCTCCGTCGCCTCGGTCTTCGTAGGCCAAATCAAGCACGTTGGGACGGTACTACGGCGACGTGCCGCGATACCCTCCCGGCGTAAGCTGAAGGGCAGCTGCGGTGCGCTCACAGCGGGGCGATGTGGGGGTTAACCCCCCCTAATTTGTCGGGTCAACGCCGTTTCGGCCCACCTCGGCGTTCCGTACGTTGATGGTGTGGTCACAGTCATGAACCAAGAGGTCAAGCCGGTCCCGGCCGGTACGGCCTCGCCACCAGCGCGTCGGCGGATCGGTTTCCTACCCAGCGCGTCGCTCATCGTAGGCGCGGTGCTCGCCATCGTGTGGCTGTGGTTACCGAGCATGCTCGTGCTGGTCGGTGTCGCAACAATCCCATCGGTGGTCGGGTTTTTGGTCGCCGTGGTCGCATTCGTGTATCTGATGCGCGGCGCACAGTGGTTGGAGCGTCTGCGAAGCGAAGCCGTATTCGGCATGAACATTCCGGTGCCACCACGAAAAGAGTCCCCCTACAAGGGCTTTGAACGCTGGGTCCACCAGTTGTGGCTCGATCTCAGCAGTGCTCAGTTCTGGAAGGGCTGCGCGCACCACCTTCTCCGGATGGTCTACGACTTTGTCGCCGGTGGCCTGGCGTTCGTGCTGCTGGCGTTCGGATTACTGGCGCCGGCAGCGACGATCGCCATAAGTCGCAGCGATGACGACGCGGGTCTGTCCTTCCTGCCACCGGCGCTGGCGTGGCCGCTGGCCGTGGTCGCGTTGGCGGTCGCCGCAGCCATTGTGGTATTCGCGCCCATTCTCGACGCGCAACTCGACCGTTGGCTGCTCTCGTCGTCGCCAACCGCGATATTGCAAGACGAGGTGAACGCCCTCGCCGATGCCAGAATGGGTGCGGTCTCCTCGGCGCAGGCCGAGCGACGCCGAATCGAGCGCGACCTGCACGACAGCGTGCAGCCGCGCCTCGTCTCGCTGGCGATGACGATCGGCCTCGCACAGACCAAGTTGGACAACGATCCGTCTGCCGCGAAGGCGTTGATCGCCGAGGCCCACGATGACGCGAAAACCGCTCTGGTGGAACTACGCAACGTCGTGCGTGGTATCGCCCCGACGATCCTTTCCGATCGAGGGCTGGACGCCGCGCTCTCAGCGGTGGTGCATCGAGCCGCCGTCCCGACAACGCTGGATATCGACCTGCCGCGGCGCATTCCGGAGGAGACCGAAGCTGTGGCGTACTTCGTCGTCGCCGAGTCGCTCACCAATGTAGCCAGGCACGCACAGGCTTCGCGGGCCGTCGTGACGGTGCGCCTCGACCAGACCGAAGACAAGCTCCACGTCTCGGTGTTCGACGACGGCCGCGGCGGCGCGCAGATCACGGACAGCGCAACCGCAACCGGCCTGCGTGGTCTGGCCGATCGAGTGCGCGCGGCCCGCGGCACATTCACGGTTACCAGTCCGGTCAGCGGGTCCACGACTGTCACGGCGGTGCTGCCATGCGCATCGTGATCGCCGAGGATTCTGCGTTACTGCGCGCAGGTGTCGAACGCATTCTCGTCGACGCCGGCCACGAGGTGGTAGCGAGTGTCACTGATGCGTCGAATCTGCTTTGCCTGGTCAACGACGTAAAGCCGGATCTTGTGATCGTCGATGTACGGATGCCTCCGACGTTCACCGATGAGGGAATTCGTGCCGCCGCGCAGTTGCGGAGCCAGAATCCAGAGTCGCCCGTGTTGGTTCTGTCGCACTACGTCGAGGAGCGTTACGCATCCGACCTGATCACCTCGGACACCCGCGGCTTCGGCTACCTGCTCAAGGACCGCGTCGCTGACGTCCCGGCGTTCCTGGACGCCGTGTCCGTCGTGGGCGGCGGTGGAACTCTTCTCGACCCGGAGGTCGTGTCCCAAATCCTGGCGCGATCGCATCGTCGGAGCGCGCTGGATCAGCTGACCCCTCGCGAACGCGACGTCCTGCAACTGATGGCCGAAGGTCGGACGAACTCTGCGATCGCCGCGACCCTGCACATTTCGACTGGTTCCGCGGAAAAGCACATCGCCTCCATCTTCACGAAATTGGGGCTTGCGCCCGACGACACCGGAAACCGCCGTGTCCTCGCGGTTCTGCGTTACCTCGAGTCTTAACGAGAAGGGATAGAAACCATGACGACGATAGGGACCCCAGCCGATCAACGGCTGACAATGAAGACAGACCGAGAGGTTATCGAGGACGCCTTGGCGCTCATCGAGGTTGACGGCGGGTGGACGCAAGGCACCTACTGCCGGGATGCCGAGGGATGTGAGGTTCACCCGAGCACGACCATGACAGGCGGATGGGTACGGAAGCGCACCAAGCACATTGGCGGAGGTGGCTACGTGGTACGGACCGAACCCGGAGCAACCCCGTGCAGCTTCTGCCTTGGTGGGGCGCTACGGGTGGCCGCAGGCTACTGGCAGTCCACGTTGCCCTACGCCGCGCAGGCACAGATCGATCGCTTGGAGAGTCTTCTCCTGCAGATCGCCAACTCCGTCGATGCACCGGGGTGGCTGAGCCTGCAGGCTTACAACGATGATGCGCACACCACCAAGACGGACGCGGTGCTCACGCTGAAGCGGGCCGCCACGTCGATGGACCGGAGCAGCTATGTTCCGCATCCGCGTCGGACGGAGACACCCCCCTTCGCGCCCGCCTAAGCATGGCAGTCCCCAACGTGTCGACTCCCCGCCCGCCCCTGAGGGCGGGCGGGCTCCGTATCGCGATGCGCGTGGTGCTCGTCCTCATTGCGTCTTCGGTGGCGTTCCTCGCGGTCGGTGGTCTGGGGACGCTCGCTGTCGGGCTCGGGACGAGTCGGGTCGTCACCGACTCACGCGAGTTACCGACCGGCCTGCGGACATTAGCCCTGGACACTGGTGACGTACCGATAGGCGTTCGCCTCATCACCGAGGCCGATGCCGACCGGCCACGTGTAGATCTACGCGTACTCATACGGGCCGCTAACACGCGATTGACAATCGCGAACGATGCCTTGGGCAGCCGGGTCAATCTAGGCGGCGGCGCATCGGGGCTTCCTTTTCCCATAGGTGCCGACCCTGGGGAAATCAAGGTCATCCTTCCTCCAGACGTAGCGAGAGACCTGCGCGTGACGGTCACTCACCGAACCGGTTCGATCACGAGCGAGGCAGACGTCGATCAACTGACGGTCAAAACCGATACCGGCGCCGTCACACTCAGCGGCTCGGCACGCGTGATTGATATCGCCGTCCGAAGAGGAGACATCAACACTGGAACAAGGATCGCCGTCACCGAATCCTTCAGGGCGATAACCGAATCCGGCCGCATCTCAGTCGAATTTCGTGCGGTTCCGCGAATTACCGAAGCGGTCGGCTCAGGCCAGGTGACTCTGGGATTGCCTGGCCCGGCACCGTATCGCATAAGCGCTGAATCCGCGGGACCCCACGGCCGAGTGGTTGTGACTGTGCCTCAAACCACGGACCTGGACGCCGCAGAGGTGACCGCCCGTTCGACGAGCGGCAATGTGGACATCACCCAGAATCGATGAGACACCCGGCACAGCGCACTGGCTTGCCGCCACAGCAATGATCGGTCCGCCTCAGCAAAGATTGGAGGAGAGTGCGGCAAACCGTTCACCGGCGGGAAGCACCCGGAAGTCAAGTCGGCATCCGAGCCGATGACGCAGGCCGCACTCAGTCGGGGCGGTGCCGCGTCGCGAGTCAGCTCCGCACTCACCGCGCGGTGGCGCAGCTCGCGTCCGCACGGCTTACCGCGATCCGATGAGGACTTCAGGCAATATTGGCTACATGGACAGTGGCGGAGGCTCACCTCGGGTTCTCGTGGTCGACGACGACCCTGACGTACTCGCCTCGCTCGAGAGGGGTCTACGGCTATCGGGGTTCGAAGTGGCCACTGCGGTGGATGGCGCCGAGGCCCTGCGCAGCGCGACCGAGACCCGGCCCGACGCGATCGTCCTGGACATCAACATGCCCGTGCTCGACGGCGTCAGCGTGGTCACGGCGCTACGCGCGATGGACAACGACGTGCCGGTCTGCGTGCTGTCGGCGCGCAGCTCGGTCGACGACCGGGTCGCCGGCCTGGAGGCCGGAGCCGACGACTACCTGGTCAAGCCGTTCGTACTGCAGGAACTGGTCGCACGGGTGAAGGCGTTGCTGCGCAGGCGCGGGTCTACCGCGACCTTCTCCTCGGAGACCATCCAGGTCGGGCCTTTGGAGGTCGACATCCCCGGCCGCCGCGCCCGCGTGAACGGCGTCGACGTCGACCTGACCAAACGCGAATTCGACCTGCTCGCCGTGTTGGCCGAGCACAAGACCGCCGTGCTGTCGCGCGCACAGCTGCTCGAGCTCGTCTGGGGCTACGATTTCGCCGCCGACACCAACGTCGTCGACGTCTTCATCGGCTACCTGCGCCGCAAGCTCGAGGCGGGCGGCGCTCCCCGGCTGCTGCACACCGTGCGCGGAGTGGGATTCGTGCTCCGAACTCAGTGATGTCTCTGCTGTCGCGGATCTTCCGCCGAACCCCCTCGCTGCGAACCCGCGTCGCGTTGGCCACCGCAATCGGGGCGGCGATCGTCGTCGTCATCGTAGGAACTGTCGTCTGGGTCGGCATCACCAATGACCGCAAAGAGCGCCTCGACCGCCGGCTCGACGAGGCCGCCGGCTTCGCGATCCCGTTCCTGCCGCGGGGTCTGGACGAGATTCCGAAGTCACCGACCAACCAGGATGCGGTCATCACGGTGCACCGCGGTGACGAGGTGACGTCCAACTCCGATGTCGTCCTCCCGCAGCTGCCACCCGGCTACGCCGACACCTATGTCGATGGTGTGCGTTACCGAGTCCGCACCGTCGACATCCCCTACTACCCCGGACCGATGTCGGTGGCCGTCGGCGCCACTTACGACGCGACCATCGCCGACACCAACAACCTGCACCGACGGGTGATCATCATCTGTGTGTTCGCCGTCGGCGCAGCCACGGTGTTTGGATGGGTGTTGGCCGCATTCGCGGTGCGCCCGCTCAAGAGTTTGGCGCGGCAGACCCGTCAGATCGACACCGGCGACGAGGACCCCGACGTCGAAGTGCGCGGCGCGACGGAGGCTGTCGAGATCGCCGAGGCGGTCAAGGGTCTGGTCGAACGCGTGTGGAAGGAACAGGACCGGACGAAGGCCGCGCTGGCGTCGGCGCGCGACTTCGCTTCGGTCTCCGCCCACGAACTTCGCACCCCGCTGACCGCGATGCGGACCAACCTCGAGGTGCTGTCCACCCTCGACCTGCCAGAGGACCAGCGCAAAGAGGTGGTCAACGACGTGATCCGCACGCAGTCGCGCATCGAGGCGACGCTCGGCGCACTGGAGCGGCTGGCGCAGGGTGAATTGTCGACCGCGGACGACCACGTGCCCGTCGACATCACGGAGTTGCTGGACCGCGCCGCACACGACGCGATGCGGGTCTACCCGGACCTGGACGTGTCGTTGGTGCCTGCACCAACGGTGATCATCGTGGGCCTGCCCGCTGGCCTTCGCCTGGCGGTCGACAACGCGATCGCCAACGCCGTGAAGCACGGCGGTGCTACGCGGGTGCAACTGTCGGCGGTCAGCTCACGGGCGGGTGTGGAAATAGCGATCGACGACGACGGCGTCGGCATCCCCGAGGAGGAACGCTCGATCGTGTTCGAACGGTTCTCTCGGGGATCGACGGCGTCGGTGTCGGGTTCCGGGCTTGGCCTGGCGCTGGTGGCCCAACAGGCCGAATTACACGGCGGCACAGCCTCTTTGGAGGAAAGCCCGCTAGGTGGCGCTCGACTGCTGCTGCGCCTGCCCGGCCACCAGTGAGCTAGCGCGTCGCCAGAAGGTCGATGACGAATATCAGCGTCTTGCCGGACAGTCGGTGCCCACCGCCGGCGGGACCGTAGGCCTGCTCCGGCGGGATCACCAGCTGTCGACGACCGCCGACCTTCATCCCCGGTATGCCGTTCTTCCAACCCTGGATGAGGCCACGTAGCGGAAACTCAATCGACTCTCCCCGGTTCCACGAGCTGTCGAATTCCTCGCCGGTGTCATATTCCACGCCGACGTAGTGCACTTCGACGTTGCCGCCGGGCACCGCTTCGGCACCGTCGCCGACGACCAGGTCCGTGATCACCAACTCGGTGGGCGGAGGGCCGTCGGGGAACTCGATTTCGGGCTTCTGCCCTGAACTTGACGTCACCGCACTCACGGTAGTCGGGCAGACTGGTGCTGTGACCAAAGATCAAGACATTCTCGACCAGGTCAACCGGCTGGTCGCCGAGGAGCAGGATCTGCGGGCCAAGCTTCAGAACCGCGAGATCGACGAGTCCGAGGAGCATCGCCGGTTGAAGGCCGTCGAGGTGCAGCTCGACCAGTGCTGGGATCTGCTGCGGCAGCGCCGTGCCCTGCGGGAGACCGGCGGCGATCCGCGGGAAGCCGAAGTGCGTCCGCCCGACGAGGTCGAGGGCTACCTGAACTGAGTCCCAGCTACGCCCCCGGAGCCGCTCCGGAGGCGACATACGACGCCGTCATTGTCGGCGGCGGGCACAACGGCCTCGTCGCGGCGGCCTATCTGGCGAAGGCGGGTCGCCGGGTACGGGTACTGGAGCGCCTCGACCATGTCGGCGGCGCGGCGGTATCCGCGTACGCCTTTGAAGGAATCGACGCCCGACTGTCGCGGTACTCCTACCTCGTCAGCCTGTTGCCCCGACGGATCGTCGACGACCTCGGCGCGCGGGTGCGCTTGGTGCGTCGTCGCTACTCGTCCTATACGCCCGACCCAGCGACCGGCGGACGCACCGGACTGCTGATCGGCCCCACGTCAACATTCGACGCAATCGGCGCGGCCGACGACGGGCCGCGGTTCGCCGAGTTTTACCGCCGGTGCGGTGGCCTCGTCGAGCGACTATGGCCGACGCTGCTGCAACCGCTTCTGACGCGTAGTCAGGCGCGTGCTCTCGTGGATGACGAAGCCGTGTGGCGGTCGATGGTCGACGAGCCGATCGGGCACGGGATTACCTCTGTCGTCGACAACGACGTCGTGCGCGGTGTGATGGCCACCGACGCGTTGATCGGAACGTTCGCCCGCCTCGACGACCCGTCGTTGATTCAGAACGTCTGCTTTCTCTACCACCTGCTCGGTGGCGGAACCGGAGACTGGGACGTGCCGATCGGCGGGATGGGCGCCGTCACCGGTGCGCTGGCAGCCGCTGCAACCGGATCAGGTGCCGAAATCACCTGCGGCACTGAGGTATACGCTCTCGACCCAGAGGGTGAAGTGCGGTACCGCTGCGATGGCGTCGACCACTCCGTACACGGGGAGGTGGTACTGGCCAACGTGACGCCCACGGTGTTGGCGGGCTTGCTGGGTGAGCAGCCGCCGGAGTCGACGCCGGGTGCGCAGGTCAAGGTGAACCTGATGCTGCAGCGCCTACCGCGGTTGCGCGACCAGACCGCCACACCGGAGCAGGCATTCGGCGGGACCTTCCACATCAACGAGACGTACAGTGAGTTGGACTCGGCATATCTGCGAGCGGCCGACGGCCTGGTACCGGACCCGCTGCCGTGTGAGATCTACTGCCACTCGCTGACCGACCCGTCGATTTTGTCCGATGAACTTCGCGCCGCTGGTGCGCAGACGCTGACCCTGTTCGGTCTGCACACCCCTCACCACCTGGTGTCGTCGGGTGACCCCGATCGGATGCGGGACACATTGACATCGGCGGTACTCAGTTCATTGAATTCCGTTCTGGCCGAACCCATTCAGGACGTGCTGATAGAGGACTCGGCGGGCCGGCTGTGCATTGAGACGAAGACCACCGTCGACCTCGAACACTCGCTCGGTATGACTGGTGGGCACATCTTTCACGGTGGGCTGGCGTGGCCGTTCGCCGAGAATGACGAGCCACTCGACACCCCGGCTCAACGGTGGGGTGTGGCGACCGCGCATGACCGAATCCTCCTGTGCGGGTCGGGATCACGTCGGGGTGGCGGAGTATCGGGGATCGGCGGGCACAATGCCGCGATGGCGGTGTTGGAGGGCTAAGACCGCATCTTGGTCACAATGCGACGCAGCGCCTCGAGATCAGCTTGGTCCAGGTTCACCATGGCGTCGGGCGCCGGGTCGTCGATCGCGTCGATCCTGGCCACCATGGCGCGTCCCGCATCGGTGAGCGACACCCGTTTGCACCGGCGGTTGGCCGGATCAACTTGACGCACAACGAGCCCGCGCCCTTCAAGGTCGTTGACCGCGACGGTCGCGGCCGGCGCGTCGACGGTTGCCGCTTGCGCCAACTCCTTCACGGTCATCGGCCGTCGGCTCAACCGTCGCAGGATGCGCACCCTGCTGAACGGCAGCCCGGACTGCTCGACGACCGCCCGCTTCCAGCTGTCGTGGTTCTCGACGACGAAGGCCGCCATCGCCCGCCACGCCTCGTCGGCCACACGCTTACCGGACATCGGTCGCCACCAACGGTTCCAGCCGATCGGCCGACCGCAACGCTCGTCTGGAGGTCGAGTAGAAGCCGAGGACGATGATCACCACCCCGAGAATCGCGCAGATCAGCCACAGCGGGCGGGCGGCCTCGGCGAAGCCGGGACCCGTCGCGGCCAGCGCGCCGCCCGCAACCGAACCACACAGCGCCACACCGACACTCACTCCGACCTGTCTGCTGGTCGACGCGATCGCCGACGCGGCGCCCGCCCGGTCGGTCGGCATTCCGCTGACCGCCGCATTGGTCACCGGCGCATTGACCATCGAGAACCCGATACCGAAGACCGCGAAGATCACCAGCAGTTGCCACACCGGCGTCGACGCCGACAGCTGAGCGAGCATGACCGTCGCCGCCGTGATGAGCGTCCCGGCGATCAACAGCGACGGCCGCGCGCCGAACCGCCCCACCATCCGGCCCGACAGTGGCGAGAACACCAGCGCCCCAACGGCTATCGGCAGATAGATCAACCCCGTGTGGAACGCCGAGAAGCCACGCTCGTCCTGCAGGTACAGCGACATCATGAACAGGAAGGCACCCCACGACGCGAACGCGCACACCGCGATCATGGTCGCCGACGCGAACGGGATACTCCGGAAAAACCTCAGGTCGATGAACGGGTCCCGCCTGCGCGCTTCGTAAGCCAGAAAGCCAACGAAGGCGGCGACCGCGCCGACCGTCACGGCGATCGTACGAACATCTGCCCACCCCATGACCGGGCCTTCGATGAGTACGAAGACGAGGCCGAACAGGAACGCCATGCCGAGGGCCTGTCCGACCGGGTCGACGTCGCGCATTGTCAGCGACTTGGATCTCGGGACGAAGATGACGGTCAGCAGAATCGCCACCGCGCAGATCGGCAGATTGATCCAGAACACCGCGCGCCAGTTGATCCACTCGATGAGCACACCGCCGACAATCGGCCCCGCAGCCATCGAGATGCCGACCACGCCACCCCATACGCCGATGGCTCGCGCTCGTTCCACCCGCCCGGTGAACACCTGCGTGATGATCGACATCGCGACCGGGTTCATCATGGATCCTCCGATCGCCTGTAGTAAGCGTGCGGCGATCAGCGTCTCGATGTTCGGCGCCAGGCTGCACAGCAGCGACGCGACCGCGAACACCGTCAGCCCGAGCTGGAACGTGCCCCGCCGACCGAACCGGTCCGCAGCCGCTCCCGACAACAACAACAACGAGGCCAACACCAGCGTGTAGATGTCGATCACCCATTGGAGCTGGGACCCGGTGGCGTCGAGGTCGGCGCGGATGTTGGGAATCGCGACATTGACGATGGTCGCGTCCATCGACACGATCAGCAGGCTCAGGCAGCAGGTCACCAAGATGATGGCCTTACGCCGAGCCGCTCTGGGCCCCCGCGAAGCGGGGGATGACCGGACGACGGTTTCATTCACCCAACAATTGTGAAACTACAACTGTTCGGCCGGCAAGGCATCTGCCAGTGAGATACGCGACGTCGAGTGTGGGGTTACGTCACGCTCCGGGCGTCCAGAACGTGCGGGTAACCCACGTTCGGCCGACGATGGCCGCTCACCTAGCGGCTGTTGACGTCCTTGTAGTCGCGTTCGGTGTAACCGGTGTAGACCTGGCGCGGGCGGCCGATCTTGCCGCTGCCCTCGTCGTGCATCTCCCGCCAGTGCGCGATCCAACCGGGCAGCCGGCCGAGCGCGAACAGCACGGTGAACATGCGCGTCGGGAAGCCCATCGCCCGGTAGATCACACCCGTGTAGAAGTCGACGTTCGGGTAGAGCTTGCGCTCGATGAAGAAGTCGTCGGTGAGCGCGGCTTCCTCGAGAGTCCGTGCGATGTCCAGCATCTCGTCGTCGCCGCCGAGCTTGCCCAGAATCTTGTCGGCCTGCTCCTTGACGATGCGCGCGCGCGGGTCGTAGTTCTTGTAGACCCGGTGACCGAAGCCCATCAGCTTCACGCCGTCCTCGCGGTTCTTCACCTTCTTGATGAACTCGTGGACGTCGAAGTCGGCCTGGCGGATCTTCTCCAACATCTCCAGGACCGCCTGGTTGGCGCCGCCGTGCAGCGGGCCCCACAACGCGTTGATGCCACCGGAGATCGACGTGAACAGGTTGGCCTGCGACGAGCCGACCAGCCGCACCGTCGACGTCGAGCAGTTCTGCTCGTGATCGGCGTGCAGGATGAACAACATGTCCAGCGCGCGGACGATCTCGGGATCGACCTCGTAGGGCTCGGCGGGGAAGCCGAACGTCATCCGTAGGAAGTTCTCGACCAGCGTCAGCGAGTTGTCCGGGTACAGAAACGGTTGGCCCGCGGACTTCTTGTAGGCGTAGGCCGCGATGGTCGGCAGCTTGGCCAGCAGCCGGATGGTCGACAGCTCTACCTGGTTGTCGTCGAACGGGTCGAGCGAATCCTCGTAGTACGTCGACAGCGCGTTGACCGCGCTCGACAGCACCGGCATCGGGTGGGCGTTGGCCGGGAAGCCGTCGAAGAACCGCTTGAGGTCCTCGTGCAGCAGCGTGTGCCGCTGAATCCGCGTGGTGAACTCCGCGAGCTTTTCCTTCGTGGGCAGCTCACCGTAGATGAGCAGGTAGCTGACCTCGATGAAATTCGACTTCTCGGCGAGCTGCTCGATCGGGTAGCCGCGGTAACGCAGGATGCCGGCGTCGCCGTCGATGTAGGTGATCGCACTCTTGGTCGATGCGGTGTTGACGAAGCCCTCGTCGAAGGTCGTGTAACCGGACTTCGCCAGAAGTGACCCCAGCGCGATGCCATCAGCGCCTTCGGTGGCGGAAACGATGTCAAGGTCGAGCGTGCCACCGGGGTAGGAGAGGGTGGCTTGCCCTTCCCCACTCTTCGCGTTATCGGCCACGAGGTTCCCTTCGTCGCTGCTGGGAGTATTCGGACATTGCTCCTACAAAAGGTAGTCCCATTCCGGCAGGCGTGCCCCGCCGGGGGCGGTCACTTGCTCAGACGGGCAGCCGCAGATTACCCAACAGGCCGGTGAACTCCGCGAAGACCGTCTCCAAGCGCTCGATCAGGTCGTCGATGGTCACCTGTGACGGATCCCCGCTGAACTGCACCGCATCATTGAGCGCGGTAACGATCACCGCTCCCCAGGTCGAAGATGCCAACCGGACTCGGCGATCATCCAGGGTGACGCCCATCCGCTTGGCCAACACGGCTTCAACGGCGTTGCCGCGGAACTCAACGGTGACCTGCCGCAGCGCCGGCGACAACAGAACGAGCCGGGTGATACACAAGACCCGCTCGGCCGTCAGCTCGCCAGGCCTGGCATGTTTCGACGCCCGAGCCATTGCGACGTAGGCGCGCAGGATCGCCTCGAAGTGGTTCAGCTCGGGGGGTTGGCGGGCCAGCTCGACGGCGACTTGGTCGACGATTTCATCGACCAGAGCCAGTGCGATGGAGTCCTTGGTCGGGAAGTACCTGCTGAAGGTGCGCGGTGAGACGTCGGCTACCGCGGCGATCTGGTCGACGGTGGTGTTGTCGAAACCCTGCCCGTTGCACAGTTCCACGGCGGCGTCGATGAGAGTCGCACGCGTGCGCTGCTTCTTGCGCTCGCGCAGCCCGATAGTCCGCGCCCCCCTACCGTCAGGCACGAACGCGATCCTAACGGTCGAACCTATGAGTGAGCTAAGAAATTGACCAATGAGATAGACCCACGACGTGAATGTTTGTGATCTTGTAAAAGGCACAGCGAATCAATGGAATCGGCTCGGCGCTACGGCTGCAGCCGCTCGATGCGGCCGTCCTGAATGCGAATCCTGTTGTGCACCCGGTTCTCCCGGCCCTGCCAGAACTCAACGACGTCGGCGGCGATCAAATAGCCGCCCCAGTTCGGCGGCACAGGCACCGTGTCGTGGGCTTCGAAGCGCCGCGTCACCTCGGCCAGTTGCTCCAGCAGTGCCGCGCGCGAGGCGATCGGCTTCGACTGGTACGACGCCCAGGCACCCAACTGCGACCCACGCGGTCGCTTCGACCAGTATTCGGCGGTCTCCTCCGCCGACACCTTCCTCACCGGTCCGCGGACGTGGACCTGGCGCCCGGTCAGATACCAGGGGAAGGTGGCCGACGCGTACGGCGTCGCCGCCAGCTGCTCGCCCTTGTCGGAGTCGTAGTTGGTGTAGAACGTGATGCCCGTGTCGTCGACGCTCTTGCACAACACCGACCGGGTGACGGGCCGCCCGCGGCTGTCGACCGTGCCGACCACCATGGCGTTGGGTTCTGCGACACCGGCGCGCTCGGCATCGGCTAACCACTTGCGCAGCAACGTAACCCAGCCGTCGGCCAACCAATCGACATCCAGATCGGGACTGCCGTCCTTTTCCGCAGAACCGTATTCCACCCGCATCCTCGCCAAGTGTTCTGGGCCTACCTCCGCCACGCGACAACGCTACGCCCACATCGGCTGCCGTCGTGTCAGCAACCGCCAGATGAGCACCGATCGAGAGGTGCAAGAATCTGGCCATGAGCGCGGTGCCCGAAGACTTCGTACCCGGCCTCGAAGGCGTCGTCGCCTTCACTTCCGAGATCGCCGAACCCGACAAGGACGGCGGCGCACTGCGCTACCGCGGCGTCGACATCGAGGATCTGGTCAACCAGCGGGTGACCTTCGGCGACGTGTGGGCGCTGCTGGTCGACGGCAAGTTCGGCAACGGTCTGCCGCCCGCTGAACCGTTTCCGCTGCCGATCCACAGCGGCGACGTGCGCGTCGACGTCCAGGCCGGTCTGGCGATGTTGGCCCCGATCTGGGGCTATCCCCCGCTGCTCGACATTGACGACGCGACGGCCCGCGAGCACCTCGCGCGGGCCTCGGTAATGGCGCTTTCCTACGTCGCGCAGTCCGCGCGCGGGATCTATCGGCCCGCGGTCCCGCAGCGCACCATCGACGAATGTTCCACGGTGACAGAGCGATTCATGACTCGCTGGCAGGGTGATCCGGATCCCCGTCACGTCGAGGCCATCGACGCCTACTGGGTCAGCGCCGCCGAGCACGGTATGAACGCCTCGACCTTCACCGCCCGCGTGATCGCGTCGACCGGCGCCGACGTCGCGGCCGCCCTGTCAGGCGCGATCGGCGCGATGAGCGGGCCGCTGCACGGCGGCGCACCGGCTCGGGTGATCCCGATGATCGAGGAGGCCGAGAAGACGGGCGACGCCCGCTCGGTCGTCACGGGCATCCTCGACCGCAACGAGAAGCTCATGGGCTTCGGGCATCGGGTGTACCGCGCCGAAGATCCGCGGGCCCGGGTGCTGCGGGCGACGGCCAAGCGTCTCGAGGCGCCGCGTTACGAGGTCGCCGCCGCGCTCGAGCAGGCCGCCCTTGCCGAACTGCGGGAGCGGCGACCCGACCGCGCCATCGAGACCAACGTCGAGTTCTGGGCGGCGGTGATCCTCGACTTCGCCCAGGTGCCGACCAAGATGATGCCGGCGATGTTCACCTGCGGGCGCACCGCCGGATGGTGTGCACACATCCTCGAGCAGAAGCGGCTCGGCAAGCTGGTGCGTCCGTCGGCGATCTACGTCGGCCCGGAGCCGCGCAGCCCCGAGTCGGTCGAGGGCTGGGACCAAGTCGTCCGGTCGTGACTGCGCCCTCGATCCTGGAGACGTTCGCCTCGGCGGCGCACAGTTTCGCGGACCTGGTCGGCCGCATTCCCGCCGACGCGTGGTCGGGTCCCGGTCTGGGCGACTGGGATCTGCGCTCGCTTGTCGGGCACACGTCGCGCTCGCTGACCACGGTGCTCACCTACCTCGAGACGCCCGCCGACCGCGAGGACATCGCCACGCCGCAGGAGTACTACGCGCGGGTGAACCCGACGGCGCTGGGGTTGGACCCCGCCGACGTGGCCGAGCGCGGGCGGCAAGCCGGACGCAACCTCGGTGAGGACCCGGCGGCAGCCGTGGCCGACCTCGTCTCCCGAGCGCTCGCGCGGCTGGAGACGGTGGGCGACCCGTTGATCCGGGTGCTCGGCGGGTTGGGCATCCGATTGCGGACCTATCTGCCGACGCGGACGTTCGAGCTGGCCGTGCACAGCCTGGACATCGCACGCGCCGTTGATCTTTCGTTCACGCTGCCGGGTTCGGTGCTGGAGGAGGCGTTGGTGTTGGCGGCGCGCATGGCGGCCGAGCAGCAGGGTGAGACGGTGCTGATGGCGCTGACGGGCCGCGACAGCCTGCCGCCGTCGTTCTCGATCGTCTGATTTCGCGTCCCAGGGGCGGGGGCTGGGCGCACTAAGCGGTTGATTGCCCTCATGCCATGCGTGCGATCAACCCGCTAAGGCTTGTCGGTGGGCGGTGGTTGCATGGCCGGTGTACCGATGAATTGCGTGCACGCGCCCGGTCGGTACTGACGACCCCGTTCGCGGGACGCAACCTATTCGAGAGGAGCTCTTCTGATGGCTATCGACTTTCAGCCCACGGTGTCGCCCATGCTCACGGTCAGCGATGGCGCTGCGGCCATCGACTTCTACGTCAAGGCGTTCGACGCCGAGGAACTCGGCCGCGTACCCGGACCCGACGGCAAGCGACTGTTTCACGCCGCGCTGCGCATCAACGGGGCCTTGGTGATGCTCAACGACGACTTCCCGGAGATGAACGACGGCAAGTCGGTGACGCCGGAAGCGCTCGGCGGCTCGCCGGTGACCATTCACTTGACGGTCGACGATGTCGACGCCAGGTTCCAGAGGGCCGTCGACGCGGGCGCGACGGTCGTCATGCCGCTCGACGACATGTTCTGGGGGGACCGTTACGGCGAGCTTCGGGACCCCTTCGGGCATCTGTGGTCGATGGGCCAGCCGATGCGCGAGGTCAGCCAGGAGGAGATCGACGAGGCGATCAAGCAGCACCAGTGACGGAGCTAGCGGCGCAGGCCGGCAAATAGGCGTCGGCCGAGCGGCACCGGGGCGTCGGCCGCGGCGGTCAACATGTCGGCGACCGCGGTGAACTTGACGCGCGGCCTTTCCTCACCGCCGCGGGCGACCTCGGCGGCGTCGATCGCCTTCCACCCCGCGGAGTCGACCACGTCGGGTCGCCTGCTGCGAACCAGCTTGTCGAGGGCGGCCGGCTTGTGCGCGGGGTCGCGCAGCCTGCCGTCGTTGTAGTCGGCGACCAGATTGTGCACGGTCTGAGCGGCGCACGACTTGTTGGTCCCGATGAACCCCGTCGGCCCGCGTTTGATCCATCCCGCGACGTAGCTGCCTTGCACGGAAACACCTGCCTGCGGGTCGACTACCCGGCCGCCGTCGTTGGGAACGATCGCCGCTGACTCGTCGAAGGGGAGCCCGCGAATCGGCCTGCCGCGGTAGCCGATCGAGGTCAACACCAGCCCGGTGTCGACCCGCCGAACCTCGTCGGCGCCGGTGACGGTGAACTCCATCGCCTCGGCGCGGGCGTCGCCGATGACGCGCTTCGGCGTCAGGTGATAGGCCAGCCGGATACGCGGCCGCGCCACCGGTGCGGACGTGTCGCCGAGCTTGCTCAATACCTCCAACTTGTTGCGGGTCAGGCGATCCTCGGTGGTGGCCATCTCGCGCTCCACCCACTCGTGGTCCTCAGGCGAGAGCACCACCTCGCATGTCGAAGTCAATCCGATCAGCTCGGGCAGTGTGAACGCCGAGTCCGCGGGCCCGCGCCGCGCCGCGATCACGACCTCGGTCACCTTCGAGTCGCGGAGCACGGCGAGCGCGTGATTTGAGATATCGGTGGCCGCAATGATGTCGGGTGGCGTGGTGAGGATTCGCGCGACATCGAGAGCGACGTTGCCGTTGCCGACGATGACAACCCGCTCATGGCTCAAATCGACCGGTAGGCAGTCGAAATCAGGGTGGCCGTTGTACCACGCAACGAACTCGGTGGCGGTGCCCGTGCCCTGCAGGTTCATTCCCGCGATGTCGAGCCGGCGGTCGTTGGGCGCTCCGACCGCATAGAGCACGGCGTGGTGGTGCTCGAGCAGCTCGTCGTGAGTGACGTCGGTGCCGACCTCGACGTTGAGGTAGAAGGTGAATCCCGGTTGGGCTGCGATTCTGTCGAACAGTTTGGTCACGCGTTTGGTGCTCTGATGGTCGGGTGCGACGCCGGCGCGCACCAAACCGTATGGCGTTGGCAGCTTTTCGAAGACGTTGACCCGCACACCCTTTTGGGTGAGCAGCTCGTCGGCGGCGTACATCGCCGCCGGTCCCGATCCCACGATCGCCACGGTGAGCGGTCCGCATGAGCGTGGGTAGACCACCGGCGCCTCGATCACCGGCGCCAGCTTCGACGTCGCCGGCAGCTTTCCGTCCGGTTCGGGGTAGAACGCGGCGTTCAACTCGACGAACGGAAGCTGCGCAGGCGTCAACTTCGAATCGTGCGATATCGCGCCGACCGGACAGGCCGACACGCACGCACCGCAGTCGACGCACGCCACCGGATCGATGTAGAGCATCTCGGCGGTCGCGAAGCCGGGTTCGTCGGGCGTCGGGTGGATGCAGTTCACCGGGCACGCGTAGACACAGGACCCGTCGCTACAACACGACTGGGTGATCACATGCGGCACAGGCGCTCCCTACGCGGCAGCGACCACGTGCTGGCGAGCCGGTTCGCTGCGGTAACGACTGGGCGGACCGTCGATCTTGCAGAGCCGCCACACGAGTTTCGCAAACGGGTTCATCAGTCCGGTGTCGTGGCAGAGCATCCGGACATCGCCGAACATGTCGCGCAGGAACTGCCGCGACTTGGGCGCGCGGAAGAACAGCTCCTTGCGCACCGAGCGCGGGATGTCGAACTCACGCCAGAACGACCGCGGCGGCACGATGATCGCCTGGCACAGCACCCGCATGATGATCGGCACGTTCCACGACAGCCAGAACCGCTGCCGGCGATTCAGATGCGGCAGGCGCTTGCGCAGATACTCGTGGGCGAACGAGATGTGGCGCGCTTCCTCGGCGACGTGGATCGCCATCACCCGCTCCATGATCGGATGCAGTTCCTTGCCCTCGCGCAGCACGTTCTTCTGGGTGTGGTCGATCGGTTCCTCGCCGGCGAGCACGCCGAAGAAGAACGGGATCGGCAGGGGCCCGGCGATCAGCGGGATGAACGGCGACAGCCAGCGCAGCATCCGCGGCATGCCGGGCACGTCCGCGCCGATGCGGTTGATCATCTCCTGGAACATCATCGTGTGGTTGCACTCTTCGACCGACTCGTGCAGGCAGTACCGGTATTCGGGTGAGCCGTTGGGCACCCAGAACGCGTAGTTGGTCAGGCCGCGGATGAGGATGATCTCGAACTGCAACCCGACCTTGGCGACGTTGGCCTGCCGCCACATCCCGATCTCGATCTGCCGCTCGAGCGGCTGGGCCTGATACCAGGGATGTCCACCGAGCGGGTCGGTAGCGGGCAACACCCAGCGCGGATCGTTCTCAATGACCGCGAACTCCGGGGAGTCCCAGTCGATGTCGGTATACGGATTGAAGTGGCGCCGCACCGAACCTTCGGACAGCGTCATGAGCGTGTCGACGTACTCGGCGTCGTCGCTGACTTCCATGTTGCGACGCCAGCGCCTGACCATACGAGTCCGGGCCATTCTCAGCCTCCCCTTTGAGGTTTACATTCGCGCCTCTGATGTCCAACAACGGTACCGCAGGTACTACGTACTGAACATACCCGGAAGCGAGATGTGTCACACCGGCCGTTTCGACGCGACGTGTGATCGCGCTCACATATCGGGAAGAAGGGTTGGGGGTTATTTGGTGCCGAATTCGCCCACTGCGGTGGCCCGATTACCGGCGCGCGCCACCGAGAACCCGGCTTCGGTCATGCCGCAATCGGTGATGATCGCGCGGTGTCCCGGGCTGTTCATCCACCAGTTGACGGCCGCGGCCGGGACACCGTTGACACCGGTGCTCCAGAAGATGATCTCGCCGACGTTCTCGTACTGCGTGTAGCCGGCCGCGGTGATGCGTTGGCCGACGGACGACCCGTCCGAGCCGGTGTGGCTGCGTACGTTGTTGGCCAGCATGTCGTTGGCCTGACGCGCGGCGGCCGCGGTCAGCTGTGGGTTGGCTGCGACGGGGCCGCAGCCGTTGGCCGCGCGGGCGGCGTTGACCTCGCCCAACAGCGCGTCGCCGTCGTCAGCGTGGGCCGGGATCGCGAGTGCCGGGCTGAATAGCGCCAACGCTGCTGCGCAGGCCGGTATCACCTTCATGCTTCTGCTTCGACTGTCCACGTGCCCCCGGCTCGATCCGCAGTCCCCGACAGGTCACAGTATGGACACGGCGAGGTCTCTATATCGGCCGTTTACCCACTTTTTAGAGTTCTCTTGCCTTCCATCCCCGCGGCAAGAGCACCGGCGCGGTCATTACTGTTGACCGCATGGGCCAGCTGACGATTCCCGCCGACCTCAAACCGCGTGACGGCCGCTTCGGTTGCGGCCCCTCCAAGGTGCGGCCCGAACAGCTGGCGGCGCTGGCCGCCGCCGGCGACCTGTTCGGTACGTCGCATCGCCAAGCGCCGGTGAAGAATCTGGTCGGCCGGGTGCGCGACGGGCTGCGCCAGCTGTTCTCGGTGCCCGACGGCTACGAGGTGATCCTCGGCAACGGCGGCACCACCGCGTTCTGGGATGCGGCGGCGTTCGGTCTGATCGACAAGCGCTCGCTGCACCTGACCTACGGGGAGTTCAGCGCGAAATTCGCCTCGGCCGTCGCCAAGAACCCGTTTGTCGGCGATCCGGTCGTCGTCAAGGCGGACCCGGGCAGCGCACCGGAGCCGACGTCGGATCCTTCGGTGGACCTGATCGGCTGGGCGCACAACGAGACCTCGACGGGTGTCGCGGTCCCGGTGCAGCGCCCCGACGGGTCGGGTGATGCGTTGATCGCGATCGACGCGACGTCGGCGGCGGGTGGGCTCCCGGTCGACATCGCCGAATCCGACGTCTACTACTTCGCTCCGCAGAAGAACTTCGCAGGCGACGGCGGCCTGTGGATCGCCATCATGTCGCCGGCCGCGCTCGCCCGCGTCGAGGCCATCGCGGATGCGGGGCGCTGGGTTCCGGAGTTCCTGTCGCTGCCGATCGCGATCGAGAACAGCCTCAAGAACCAGACGTACAACACCCCGGCGATCGGCACGCTGATCCTGCTGGCCGAGCAGCTGGACTGGTTGCTGGACAACGGCGGCCTGGACTGGGCGGTCAAGCGCACGGCGGAATCGTCGCAGCGGTTGTATTCCTGGGCCGAGGCCGCGGCGTTCGCCACGCCGTTCGTCGCGGATCCGGGGTTGCGCTCGCAGGTGGTCGGCACCGTGGACTTCAACGACGACATCGATGCCGGCGCCGTTGCCAAGACGCTGCGAGCCAACGGCATCGTCGACACCGAGCCTTATCGCAAGCTCGGCCGCAACCAGCTCCGGGTGGGGATGTTCCCGGCCGTCGATCCCGAGGACGTCAGCGCGCTCACCGCGTGCATCGACTGGGTGGTGGAGCGGCTTTAGCCGCGACCGACAGCAGGGGAGCGGCTTTAGCCGCGACCAACAGGCCGGGGAGCGGCTTTAGCCGCGACCGACAGCCGGGGCGCGGCTTTAGCCGGCTTCCTGTCTCCGCGTGTCCTACCAGGTAACGAGCGGATAACGCAGTAGTGTCCGGTTGATCGGGCTTTGCGCTAGCCCGGAGGAGGTCGCCATGCGAGAACTCAAAGTCGTCGGACTCGATGTGGACGGCAAACGAATCATCTGCGAGGCCGACGGCTCCGGCGAGAAATTCACGCTGCGGCGCGACGACCGGTTGCGGGCCGCCGTTCGAGGTGACCAGATGGGTTCGAGCCAGATACGAGACGAGGCCGAGGTTCACAACGTGTTGCGCCCCAAAGAGATTCAGTCACGCATCAGGGCGGGCGCGTCCGTCGAGCAGGTCGCCCAGGCGTCGGGCGTCGACGTGGCCCGTGTCGAGCGATTCGCACACCCGGTGTTGCTCGAGCGTTCGCGCGCCGCCGAACTGGCAACGGCCGCGCACCCGGTGCTGCCCGACGGTCCGTCGGTGCTGACCCTCTTGGAGACCGTCACGACGGCGTTGATCGCGCGCGGGCTCGACCCCGACGCCCCGACGTGGGATGCGTGGCGAAACGAGGACGGCCGCTGGACCGTACAGCTCGCGTGGCAGGCGGGGATGTCCGACAACGTCGCGCATTTCCGGTTCACCCCCGGCGCCCATGGTGGGACCGTGACGGCGTTCGACGACGCGGCGTCCGAGCTGATCGATCCGAACTTCTCGCGCCCACTGCGCCCGGTCGCCGCGCTGCCAAAGCCTGCGGCCGAGGTCGAGGAACCGACGCTTCCGATCGAGCCGCCGGTGCAGGTCACCGCTCCGGATCCGCAGCCCGAAGCGGAGCCCGAGCCGGAGCCCGTCGCACCGAAGCCGGCCAAGGCTCGCAGAGGTAAGGCCAAGCCGGCGGTCCCGGCGTGGGAGGACGTTCTGCTGGGCGTTCGGTCCAGCGGTCAGCGCTGAGTTTCCACGCCCAGGTCAGCCGCTGAGCGCGACGGCGAGCACCACTAGCCACGCGGCGGCGACCCCGACAGCGGAGCCCAGCACGAACCATCGCCACACCGGCCGGTTACGCCACCCCCACACCGTCGGGGCCAGGCCGCCGACCGCGACCAAGTTGAGTCCGATCGCCAGCAATGGGTGTAATCGCAGCAATCCGAGGCTGAGCACGACGATCGCGGCCGCGATCACCGCCGCCACGAATCCGGCCACCGTCAGCCCCATCGCCCACGGTGTCGAGTCGTCGGCCATCTCATTCACTCCGCGTCGCTCCGCTCAATGTCGCCGGTGCCCAATCTAACTCGCTCATAGAACGCCAGGGCGGCGGCTGTCGCGACGTTGAGCGAGTCGGTTCCCCGCGACATCGGGATCCGCACCCGAAGATCCGCGGCACGCATCGTCCGCTCCGTGAGCCCCGGACCCTCCGCGCCGACGAGGATCGCCACCTTGTCGTCGACGACGTCCGACATCGCCTCGGCCAGGATGCGTGCGGTAGCGGCGGGCGTCATCGCCAGCAGTCGAAACCCATTGTCGCGCAACAACTCCAGATCATCCGGCCACGACTGCGCCCATGCATAGGGCACGAGCAGCGCATGTCCCATCGACACCCGGACTGCGCGCCGATACAACGGATCGGCGCAGCCGGTGCCGAACACGAGTGCGTCGACACCGAGACCGGCCGCGTTGCGAAAGATCGAGCCGAGATTTTCGTGGTCGTTGACGCCCTCGAGGACGGCGACGGTACGCGCTCCATCGAGCACCTCGGCGACCGTCAACTCCCCCGGCCGCGAGGCCGACGCCAGTACGCCGCGGTTGAGGTGAAAACCCACCACTTCGGCCATCACGTCGGCGGGCACGCGGTAGTACGGGGCGGAGACACCGGCCAGATCGGCCCCGAGTTCCTGCAGCCGGCGGTCGGTGCCCATCATCGCGCGCGGGACGAACCGCGAGGCCAGCATGCGTTGCACCACCAGCACGCCCTCGGCGATCACCAGCCCCTTGCCGGTGGGCAGGTCGGGCCTGCGGTCGACGCTGTTGAGATCGCGGAAGTCGTCGAGTCGCGGATCGGACGGATCGGCGACGTCGATCACGGTGGCTGTCACGGTCACGCTTGGCCGGCACCCCCGCGCGGTGGGCTACCTTTCATAGCGATGACCCCGCAACCGCCCCCGCTGCCCGGCAAGCTGCTCAAGCCGTGGCCCGTCATCGTCGCGATCGCGGCGGGTTGGGTCGTCGCTGCGATCCTGGCGTTCACGGTGACCGGTCTACACGAGTGGCGGCCGTACACGGTGGCCGGGCTGGGCGTCGGCGCCCTTGGCACGGGGATCTGGTTGTGGCAACGTCACGCCGTGCGTCGCGGATCGCGCGGGGCTCAGAGCGGACTCACGTAAAACAGGATGAGACGGGAGGGCGCAATGGCAGCGCCGCTGTTGCAGGCCGAGACGACGATCAACGCCCCGGTGTCGAAGGTGTGGGAACTGGTCTCGAACCTCAAGAACATGCCGCGATGGAGCCCGCAGTGCCGGCTCATGAAGACGTTCGGTCCGCTGCAGCCGGGCGCGCGGACCATCAATCTCAATCGGCGCAAGTTCCTGGTGTGGCCCACCACCAGCCGGATCATCGAAGTGATCCCGGAGAAGAAGCTGGCGTTCCGGGTCAACGAGAACAACACGGTGTGGAGCTACGAACTCGAACCCACCGAGACCGGCACCCGGCTGGTGGAGACCCGCCATGCGGAGAACGGGGTCAAGCCGGTGTCCACGATGTTGGTCAACGCGGTGATGGGCGGCGTGCCCAGTTTCGAACGTGAACTCGTCGAGGGCATGAACGAGTCGCTCGCGCGGATCAAGGCCGCGGCCGAAAGCTAGTCGGACGACGATCAAGCGGCGAGGAACGAGCCGCGTTGAGAAGTCCGACGAATAACGTCAGTCGGCCGGCTCGGTCAGATCGAGCACGCCGTCGTCGTACGGGTCGTAGAGCGGGGATCCGCCACCCGCGGGTTGCGGCGTGTCCGAGTGTGCGCCGCAACCGTATTCGGAGTCCACGACGTGACCGTCGGCGGAGAACTCGTTCGCGCAGACGCCGAACATCGTGCCCAGTGAACCGGCCAGCGGAAGATAGAACCCGCAGTCGCGGCAGACGCGCCGTGTCGAGCGCGCCATCGCCGAACCGGGACCGTAGTCGCCGTCGTGCCAGCGCTGAGCCGCATCGATGCGGCCCCACTGGCTGAGCACCTGTCGACGGCCCAGACCCACCTCGAGAGCTACGTCGTCGATCTGCGGGTCGCCGGTCGCCAGGTAGCCGGGCACCAGACGGGCGTCGTCCGGGGGCGGGGCGAGAAGATCGCCCGGGCCCAGATCGCCGGGCTGAACACGGTCCTGCCACGGCACCCACTTCGGCGCCAGCAACGCCGTCGGCCCTGGCACCAGCACCACCTCGCTGATGGTGGCGTGGTCGGCGCCGGGCCACGCGGCGACGACGACCGCCCACTGCCAGCCGCGGTAACCGGGCATGTCGGCGAGGAAGCGGTGCGTGGCCGCGGTCGGGTCCTCGAAGCTGGCACCCAGGTATTCACCGACGGTGTCCTCGCCGCTGAACTCGACGATCGCCGCACGTGCGTCGTCGACGGCGCCCAGGAGTACCGCCTCCAGATCCGGCCGCTCGGCGGATTCGGTCACGCTTTCCATCGCCCTCAATACTGCCTGACCGGCTAACCGGCAGCCACACCGGTTGGCTGCACGCCCGCTACCGCTTCGATGGTGGAGAATCGACATCGTGACCGGACCGCGTCGTGACCCCCGAGACTCTGCGGGTCGGCGCGACCCTCGGTACCACCCACCACGACCGCCCGCCGACGACCGCTGGGGTGACGACCGGTGGAGCGATGAACACCCGGGGATGGCGAACTACCCGAGCGATCCGAGCTACCGTCGACCCCGGCGCAGCGGACCGACGCCCAGCGCCAACCGCTGGTTGCCTCCGCTCGATGAGCCCACCCGCGAATTCGGTGCCATGCCATCCCCGCACAGGATGGGCGGCGCCGCAGGCGAAAAGGTCACCGTCACACGGGTGGCCGCCCAGCGCAGCCGCGAGATGGGCTCCAGGATGTACGGACTGGTGCACCGGGCCGCGACCGCGGACGGCGCCGACAAGTCCGGGCTGACCGCGCTGACGTGGCCGGTGGTCGCGAACTTCGCCGTCGACGCCGCGATGGCGGTCGCTTTGGCCAACACCTTGTTCTTCGCGGCGGCCTCCGGGGAGAGCAAGGGTAAGGTCGCGCTGTATCTGTTGATCACGATCGCGCCGTTCGCCGTGATCGCCCCGCTCATCGGACCGGCGCTGGATCGGCTGCAGCACGGCCGCCGCGTCGCGTTGGCCACGTCGTTCGGGTTGCGCACGGCGCTCGCGGTGGTGCTGATCGCCAACTACGACGGTGTCACCGGAAGCTTCCCCTCGTGGGTGCTGTACCCGTGCGCGCTCGGAATGATGGTGCTGTCCAAGTCTTTCAGCGTCTTACGCAGCGCGGTGACCCCGCGGGTATTGCCGCCGACCATCGACCTGGTGCGGGTGAACTCGCGGCTGACCACCTTCGGCCTACTCGGCGGTACGATGGTCGGCGGCGCGGTGGCCGCGGGTGCGGAGTACCTGTTCAAGTTGTTCGAGATGCCGGGCGCGCTGTACGTGATCGTCGCGGTGTCGGTGGCCGGCGTGGCCCTGTCGATGCGCATTCCGAAATGGGTCGAGGTCACCGAGGGCGAGGTGCCCGCGACGCTGAGCTACCACGGCCGCACGGGCGAACTGCGGCGCGGCGATCACGTGCCACCGACGAAATCGGCGCGCCAACCCTTGGGCCGCAACACTATCGCCGCACTGTGGGGTAACTGCACCATCAAGGTCATGGTGGGCTTCCTGTTCCTGTATCCGGCGTTCGTCGCCAAGTCTCACGACGCCAGCGGGTGGGAGCAGCTGCGCATCCTCGGACTGATCGGCGCGGCCGCGGCCGTCGGCAATTTCGCGGGCAACTTCACCAGCGCGCGCCTCAAGTTGGGCCGTCCGGCGCAGGTGGTGGTGCGCTGCACTATCGTCGTCACCCTCGCGGCGCTGGCCGCCGCGCTGGCCGGCGATCTGCTGGTGGCGGCGATCGCCACGCTGCTCACGTCGGGGGCGAGCGCGATCGGTAAGGCCTCGCTGGACGCGTCGCTGCAGGACGACCTGCCCGAGGAGTCGCGCGCCTCGGCGTTCGGCCGCTCGGAGTCGGTGCTGCAGTTGGCCTGGGTCGCGGGCGGTGCGGTGGGCGTGCTGGTCTACACCGAATTGTGGGTGGGCTTCACGGCGATCACCTCGGTGCTGATTCTCGGCCTGGCGCAGACCGTGGTGAGCTATCGCGGCGATTCGCTCATTCCGGGTCTGGGCGGCAACCGACCCGTGCTGGCCGAGCAGGAGGGCGCACGCACGAACACCGCGGCGGTGGCGCACGAGTGAAACGCATGATCGCCGCGCTCGTCGCGGTGGTGATCCTCGCGTCGGTGGGTACCGGTGTCCTCGTCTGGTGGCTCAGCAGCGACGACGATGCGCCGAAATACCCTGAGATCAGCGCGTATTCGCATGGGACCCTCGTGCGGGTGGGCCCGTACCGCTATTGCGAGGTGCTCAACCCCACCAAGTGTGAGGTTTTCGAGGACCAGGGCGAACTGCCGGTCATCGAGAGCGACGCGGTGCAGCTGTCTTTGCCGCCGGCGATCGCTCGGGCGCCGTGGGTGCTGCTGCGTCAGTACGAGGGCGGCGACGTCGTCGAGGAGTTTCGCCCGGGAACGCGACTGGCGGTGACCATTCCGACCGTCGACCCGCGGCGCGGCAAACTCACCGGGCTCGCCGTGCTGCTGCCCACGCTGGTCCGCATCGACGACGAAGAGGTGCCGGCTCCGCACGCCGAGTGGTCGGTGCGCACGGTCTGGTCCTGAGCCTTCCGTGGTGCTGAGCCGGCGTCACTCGGCGCCGTGACCCTGCTCCACCCGTTCGCCCTCGCGCGTCGGGCCGGGCGGTGTCCCGTCTCCGAACGGCCTGCCGCCCAAGGCTTCTCGACCGTGCGGTGTCAGCCAGTTGGACAAATCCGGTCCTTTCGGCACGACCTGCGTCGGGTTGATGTCGGTGTGCACGATGTAGTAGTGCTGCTTGATCTGTACGAAGTCGACGGTGTCGCCGAAACCCGGTGTCTGGAACAGGTCGCGGGCGTAGGCCCACAGCGCGGGTAGCTCGGAAAGCTTCTGACGGTTGCACTTGAAGTGCCCGTGATAGACGGGGTCGAAGCGCGCCAGCGTGGTGAACAGCCGCACGTCGGCCTCGGTGATGGTGTCGCCCACCAGGTATCGCTGGTCGGCCAGCCGGTCCTCGAGCCAATCGAGCGCTGTGAACAGGCGGTCGTAGGCCTTGTCGTAAGCCTCTTGAGAGCCCGCGAACCCGCACCGGTACACACCGTTGTTGATCTCGGTGTAGATGCGTTGGGCCACCTCGTCGATCTCGTCGCGGTGCTTCTCGGGGTAGAGCTGCGGGGCGCCGTCGCGGTGGTACTGCGTCCACTCGGTGGAGAAGTCGAGCGTGATCTGCGGGAAGTCGTTGGTGACGACCTCACCGGTCGGCACATCGACGATCGCAGGGACCGTGATGCCCTTGTCGTAATCGGGGAAGCGTTTGAGGTAGGCGTCCTTGAGCCGGGGGATCTTGAGAACCGGGTCGACGCCGCCAGGATCGAGGTCGAACGTCCAACTGTCCTGGTCGTGGGTGGGCCCGCAGAAGCCGATCGACAGCGCGTCTTCGAGTCCGAGCAGCCGTCGCACGATGATCGTGCGGTTGGCCCACGGGCAGGCCCGCGCGACGACGAGCCGATAGCGGCCGGGTTCCACGGGATACCCGTCGCGGCCATCGGCGGTGATACGAGTGCCGATGTATTTGGTGTCGCGGTTGAACTCGCCACCCGAGTCGGATTTGTCGGCGACGTATGCCATGGCACCAGCATGCCCGCCGAGAGTGGGGTTGATGCACGCAGTCGCGGCTCAGGTGTCGATCAACCCGACACTCGGCGCTTAAGAGAGTTAATTCTCGAGTTCGCGGGCGACCGCCCGTACCACTTCGGACACCCGGCGGGCGGCCTTGCGGTCCGGATAGCGACCCTTGCGCAGTTCGGGCTGCACAGCGCTCTCGAGCAGCGTGATCATGTCCTCGATCATGCCGTGCAACTCGTCGGGTGAGTGCTTGCGCTCGGCGGCGGCAGCCTCCCGGCGCGTGCGCGACAGGCTCGGCGGCGGGTCGATGAGCGTCACCGTCAACGCCTGCGGCCCGCGTCTGCCCGCGGCGATGCCGAACTCCACGCGCTGCCCGGCCTTGAGGGTCTCGACACCGGAGGGAAGCGCCGACGATCGGACGTAGACGTCCTCGCCGTCCTCCTGGGACAAAAACCCGAAGCCCTTTTCGGCGTCGTACCACTTAACCCTGCCGGTCGGCACTGGTCTCACCCGCTCGTCGTTGTACCTACAAAAGGAAAGCGCCCCGAATGCGCCGGGACGCGTGCTGCTCGATCCTACTCTGACCTCTACCTCGCCAGCACCCCCTTATCGGTAGGCTGAAGACCACCGCTGGAGGAGAAGAAGCGCGCATATGCGATTGATACTCAACATCATCTGGTTGGTGTTCGGCGGCCTGTGGCTGGCGCTGGGCTACCTGCTGGCGGCGCTGATCTGCTTCGTGCTGATCATCACGATCCCGTTCGGGTTCGCTGCTCTGCGCATCGCGGCGTTCACGCTGTGGCCGTTCGGTCGCACCGTCGTCGACAAACCGGGGCCACGTCCGGGCGCACTGGTCGGCAACGTCATCTGGGTCATCCTGTTCGGCGTCTGGTTGGCGCTCGAACACATCATCACGGCGGTGGCGATGGCGATCACGATCGTCGGCATCCCGCTGGCGCTGGCCAACCTCAAGCTGATCCCGGTCTCGTTGATGCCGCTAGGCAAGGACATCGTGCCCGTCGACGCCGCGAATAACCCCGAGCGGGCGTTCGCGTGACCGTCGTCGATCTCGGTGTGCCCTCTGCCGCCGCACAGTCCTCTCCCGCACCCGCCGACGGACCGCTGATCGACACCTTCGGTCGGGTCGCCACCGACCTGCGGGTGTCGTTGACCGACCGCTGCAACCTGCGGTGCACCTACTGCATGCCCGCCGAAGGCCTGGACTGGTTGCCCTCGGAGCGGCTGCTGCGGCCCGAAGAGCTGACCCGCCTGCTGCGCATCGCGGTGACGCGGCTCGGCGTCAGAAGCGTGCGCTTCACCGGCGGCGAACCCCTGGTCGCCCGCCACCTCGAGGACGTCGTCGCCGCGACGGCTGCGCTGCAACCCCGGCCCGAGATCACGCTGACCACCAACGGCATCGGCCTCGACAAGCGGGCTGAACGACTCAAGCGGGCCGGGCTGAACCGCATCAACGTGTCACTGGACACCGTCGACTCCTCGCGGTTCGCCGCCATCACCCGTCGAGACCGGCTCCCCGATGTGCTGGCCGGTCTGCGAGCCGCGAAGGCCGCGGGCCTAGACCCGGTGAAGGTCAACGCCGTCCTCGACCCGGTCACCGGCCTTGACGACGCGGTCGGGCTATTGCGGTTCTGCCTCGACCACGGCTATCAGTTGCGCATCATCGAGCAGATGCCGCTGGACGCCGGCCACGAGTGGCAGCGCGGCAAGGCGATCGGCGCCGACGATGTGCTGGCCGCCCTGCGACAGCATTTCGACCTCACCCCGGACACCGCCCCGCGCGGCTCGGCGCCGGCCGAGCTGTGGCGCGTGGACGGCGGCGTGGGCAAGGTCGGCATCATCGCCTCGGTCTCACATGCGTTCTGCTCCGCATGCGACCGCACCCGGCTGACCGCCGACGGCCAGGTCCGCAACTGCCTGTTCGCGCAGCAGGAGACCGACCTGCGACGGCTGATGCGCGCGGGCGCCGACGACGCCGACGTCGAGGCCGCGTGGCGCGCGGCGATGTGGGCCAAAGCGGCGGGCCACGGCATCAACGATCCGAACTTCGTACAGCCCGATCGGCCGATGAGTGCGATCGGCGGATGAGTCAAAAGGAAGCAATGACGGCGACAACAACCACGGTGGCGGTGAACGTCCGCTATTTCGCGGCCGCGAGGGCCGCCGCCGGTAACGATGAGGAGACGATTCGGCTTCGGCCCGGAACGACGCTCGCCGAACTCGTCGGGCAACTGAGTGAGCGCGACGAGAATCTCGCGAAAGTGTTGAAACGCTGCTCTTTTCTGAGCGACGGCATCGCCGTGCGCGATGACGACGTCGCGCTTCGCGACGCTCAAACCGTCGATGTTCTTCCCCCATTCGCCGGCGGATAACGGTGATTTCCGTCACATCACGGAATGATCACAACCTGGCTACGGCGCGATTGAGCGCCCGCTAGTCCTGCGGGAACGCCGAAAACTGCTGGGCATTTAGAGGATTTTTAAGATTTGCCGGAGGGGAAAACGCCGTAATCGGCAAAAGATGACGCGGTCAATACGAGCCGTTACGGTTCAGTCCCAAGCCGGTCGACCTCACACCGACTGGCCCGCCGTGGCCAACCGCGCCGAGCTCCATCCGTTGGCGCACGGGATACCGACGAACAACTTGGATGGAGGCGGGGGACCCAACCGGTCCGCCGAGTCAAAGACGGACCTGGAGCCGATCGGTTCCTTGGGGTGAAGCCGAATCGCGTTGTGCGACACGGCCGGGCAATACCTCTCCAGCCCGAACCCGACAGCTGACCTCGTGGGCGCCGAAGAGAGGACCGAACGCACCTATGAGTGGACGGCACCGCAAGCCCGCTTCATCGGCTGTAAGCGTCGCGAAAGTCGCCTTCACGGGCGCTGTACTCGGAACCGGAAGCCTTGCTCTCGCCAGCCAGGCCCACGCCGCCACCGACGGCGAATGGGATCGAGTCGCCAGCTGTGAGTCCGGCGGCAACTGGGCCATCAACACCGGCAACGGCTACCAGGGCGGGCTCCAGTTCGCGCCGAGCACGTGGACCGGTCACGGCGGCGGTGAGTACGCACCCGCCGCGCACCTGGCCACCAAGGAAGAGCAGATCGCCGTCGCCGAACGCGTCCTCGCCAGCCAGGGCAAGGGTGCGTGGCCGACGTGCGGTAAGGGATTGTCGGGTGCGACGCCGCGCACCGTCGTTGACGACGCGATCGACGCCGTGAACAACGTGCTCCCTCCGCCACCGCCGCCGTTCAACCCCTTCGCTCCGCCGCCGCCCGCGCCGGTCGACGCGCTGGCCGCACCCGCGCCTCCGCCACCGCCTCCGGGCGACCCGTTCGCTCCGCCGCCTCCACCCGCACCGGTCGACGCGCTGGCCGCACCCGGTCCCCGACACCGCCGGTCGACGCGTTGGCCGCCCCGGTCCCCGAAGCACCGCCCGCTCCGGCCCCCGCGCCTGAAGCGCCGCCCGCACCCGCGCAGTTCGACGCGCTGGCCGCCCCCGTTCCGGAGGCACCGCCCGCGCCGTTCGATCCGTTGGCCCCACCGGTGCCCGAGGCGCCCCCGGTCGATGCGCAGGCCGTCGCCAACTGGGACGTCGCACCGGATATGCCGGTGCCGGGTCAGCAGCCGGAGCTGTGGTCGCTGCCCGTCGACGCGGCGCTGCAGCCCGCCCCGCAGATGCCGCCGGCCCCACCCGCGCCGGCCGCCGAACCAGTCGTGGCCGACGCCGGCGTTCCGCATCTCGCGAGCCCGGAGAACCTGCCGGCGGGGACCACCGTCGACCGTGCACAAGCCGGGACCGACAGCCCCAACGTCTCCTACTTGAAGGAGATCTGGCACGCGATCCAGACGCAGGACATCACCGGCAAGGACGCGCTGCTCGCGCTGACCCAGCGTCCGCTCACCACACCGGATGCGCCGGGCGGCCAGGCGCCGAACCTTCCGGCTGCACCGGCACCCGACGCACCGCTGCCGCCTGCCTGACCATCACGCGAGCGGCTTCTACGCGGAGTTCACCCATTCGTCGGAGCCGTCGGCGAAGAACTGGTGCTTCCACACCGGGAGCCGCTCCTTGACGACGTCGACCAGTCGTGCGCACGTCCTAAACGCCGCCGCGCGGTGATCGGCCGCGACGGCGGCCACCAGCGCCGCATCGCCGATCTCGAGTGCTCCGATACGGTGGCTGACCGCGATGGCCCGTACCCCTTCGGCATCCGCGGCGATCTCGGCAGCCACCTCCGCAAGAGTCTGCGGCGCCGATGGATGCGCTGAATACTCCAGCCGCAGCACAGAACGCCCACCGTCGTGGTCGCGTACGACGCCGGCGAAGCTCACCACCGCACCAGCCGAGGCGTTGGCGACCAGGGCTTCGTGCTCGGCGGGATCGATGGTCTGGTCGCAGAGGTCCGCGCGCAGCACCACGGCCGTCATCGCGAGTGGTCCTTTCCACCGATCTGATCCAGCGCATGCTCGAGAACGCGGTCGAGTACGCCCAGCCCGTCTTTGACGCCGCCGGGCGATCCGGGCAGGTTCACGATCAGCGTGCGGCTTTTGACCCCGCACACTCCGCGCGACAGCACCGACGTCGGCACCTTGTCCTCACCGGCCCGACGGATCGCGTCGGCCAGGCCCGGAATCTGGTAGTCGACCAGCGCGGCGGTGGCCTCGGCGGTCCGGTCCGTCGGCGAGATCCCCGTGCCGCCTGACGTGATCACCACGTCGACCCCGTCGTCGACCGCCGCGGAGATGGCATCGGCGACCGCGTCGCCGTCCGGCACCACCACGGGCGCCGGGGTTTCGATGTCACGGCCGGTGAGCCAGTCCACGACGATCGGTCCGCTGCGGTCCTCGTAGACGCCTGCGGCGGCGCGTGTGGAGGCGATGACGACCCGACCCGACGGCATCAGCGGGTCCACGTGCCGGTCTTGCCGCCCTCTTTTCGCAGCACCCTGATGTCGTCGATGCGGGCGGCGGGGTCGACGGCCTTGATCATGTCGTAGAGCGTCAATGCGGCCACGCTCACCGCGGTCAGCGCCTCCATCTCGACGCCGGTGCGGTCGGTGCTGCGCACCGTCGCCGTGATGTCAACCGCGGCGTCGCCGATCTCGAAATCGACGTCGACCCCCGTCAGCGCCAACTGATGGCACAGCGGGATGAGGTCGCTGGTGCGTTTGGCGGCCAGGATGCCCGCGACGCGGGCGGTGGCCAGCGCGTCACCCTTGGGCAGGCCTCCCGACGCGATCAACGCGACGACGTCGGCCGTGGTGCGGAGGGTTCCGGCCGCGACGGCGGTGCGCTTGGTGACGTCCTTCGCCGTGACGTCGACCATGTGCGCCGCGCCGGTCTCGTCGACGTGTGAGAGGCGCGCGCGTTCGGACACCTACTTGTTGACGACCGTCACCGCGTGCACGTACGGCAGTTCGTCCGCGGGAAGCGGGAACGTGATCTCGCCGAAGGGCGACAGCGCGCCGGTACGGTCGGTGGCCAGCTCGCTCACCGCGTGGTCGTCGTCACCGTCGATCTCTGGCCAGCCCGGATCGACGTACCGCTTCTTCCCTTTGTTGTCTGCCACGCCCACATTGTGGCAAACGACTCGGCCGGTGGCGACACCGCCACACTCCTTTACGCTGGTCAGCAATGACCGAGAACGCACCAGGCCTCCCCCTCGCCGCCTGGTTGGCCGATCTCCCCGACGACCGGCTCATCCGGCTGCTGGAGTTGCGGCCCGACCTGACCCAACCGCCACCGGGGTCGATCGCTGCGCTGGCGGCCCGCGCACAGGCCCGCCAGTCGGTCAAGGCCGCCACCGACGACCTCGACTTTCTGCGGCTCGCCGTGCTCGACGCGCTGCTGGTGCTGCACGCCGACACGACCGCCGTTCCGGTCACCAAACTGTTGGAGCTCATCGGCGACCGAGCCCCCGAAGCGGCCGTCGCCGAGGCCGTCGACGACCTGGGCGACCGTGGGCTGGTGTGGGGTGAGGCGGCGGTCCGGGTGGCGGGCGAAGCCGTCGCGGCCTTGCCGTGGTATCCGGGACAGGCCACGGTCGAAGACAACGCGGCGGACCCACAGGACATCGCGGCCCGACTGGAGGCGCTCGACGAGGCGCAGTCCGAGCTGTTGCAGAAGTTGCTCGAGGGCTCGCCCGTGGGCCGCACCCGCGACGCCGCGCCCGGCACGCCGCCGGATCGCCCGGTGCAGCGGCTGCTGGCAGCCGGGCTGCTGCGCCAGGTCGATGCGGACACCGTGATCCTGCCGCGGCTCGTCGGCCAGGTGTTGCGCGGTGAACTGCCGGGTCCACTGCAGCTGACCGAACCCGACCCGGTGGTGTCCACGACGACGGCGGCCGACGCCGACGCGGTGGCCGCGGGCGCCGCGCTCGACCTTCTTCGGGAAGTCGAGGTGGTTCTCGAAACACTCAGCGCCACACCGGTTCCCGAGTTGCGCAGCGGCGGTCTCGGCGTGCGTGACGTCAAACGGCTGACCAAGGCCACCGGCATCGACGATCGCCGCCTGGGGCTGATCCTCGAAGTGACCGCGGGCGCAGGCCTCATCTCGGCGGGCATGCCCGAACCCGAACCCGAAGCCGGTGACGGCCCGTACTGGGCGCCGACGGTCTCATCCGACCGGTTCGTCGAATCACCGACAGCGGTCAAATGGCATCTGCTTGCGACAACCTGGCTGGAGCTGCCCGGGCGGCCGAGCCTGGTCGGCAACCGCGGTCCTGACGGCAAACCCTATGCGGCGCTGTCGGATTCGCTGTTCTCCACCGCCGCTCCGCTGGACAGGCGACTTCTCCTGGAGGTGCTGGCAAGCCTGCCTCCCGGCGCGGGTGTCGACGCAGCCGAAGCGTCGCGGGCGATGATCTGGCGCAGGCCGCGCTGGGGGCCCCGGTTGCAGCCGGGGCCGGTCGGAGACCTGCTGACCGAGGCGCATGCGCTGGGCCTGGTGGGCCGTGGTGCGCTCGCCACCCCGGCTCGCACATTGCTCGCCGACGCTTCACCCGACGACGTGGTCAAGGCGATGGACAAGGTGCTGCCCACGCCGATCGACCATTTCCTGTTGCAGGCCGACCTCACGGTGGTCGTTCCCGGCCCGCTGCAGCGAGACCTGGCCGAACAACTGGCCGCGGTGGCGAGCGTGGAATCGGCGGGCGCGGCGATGGTGTACCGGATCAGCGAGCCGTCGATCCGCCGGGCGCTCGACACCGGCCGCACCGCGGGCGAACTGCACGCCTTCTTCGAACGCTACTCGAAAACGCCTGTGCCGCAAGGCCTGACGTATCTGATCGACGATGTCGCCCGCAGGCATGGTCAGTTGCGTGTCGGCATGGCGGCGTCGTTCGTGCGGTGCGAGGACGCGGCGCTGCTCGCGCAGGCGGTGGGCGCACCGGCGACGGAGTCGCTGGAGATGCGCCTGCTCGCGCCCACCGTCGCGGTGTCGCAGGCGCCGATCGCCGACGTGCTCGCGGCGCTGCGACAGGCCGGCTTCGCGCCGGCGGCCGAGGACTCGACCGGCACGATCGTCGACATCCGCGCCCGCGGCGCGCGGGTACCCGCCCCGGCGGGGCGACGGCGCAGCTACCGACTCGCCCCCGCTCCCACCAGCCAGACGCTTGGCGCGATCGTCGCCGTGCTGCGCAAGGTGGCCGCCATGCCGTCGGCGTATCAGCGACTCGACCCGGCCGTCGCCATCACCCAGTTGCAGGATGCGGCCATTGCGCAGGCCTCCGTCGTGATCGGTTACGTCGATCCCGCCGGAGTGGCGACCCAGCGTGTCGTCGCGCCGATCAACGTGCGGGGCGGGCAGCTGACGGCTTACGACCCGGCGTCGGGGCGGGTCCGCGATTTCGCGATCCACCGCATCACCTCCGTGGTAGCCACCGACGAGTCGTAGCGCACCGCGCACCGTCGCGAGCGACCGCGGAATGCCCAGCTCGGCCGGTGTGTCGGCGGGCAGACACGGTCGCTCGCGGGTGGGGCGTCCGGGGGTTCTGGATAATGGACGGAATGACCGACGGCCCCCTGATCGTGCAGTCCGACAAGACGGTGCTGCTCGAGGTCGACCATGAGCAGGCGGGGGCGGCGCGTGCCGCGATCGCCCCGTTCGCCGAACTCGAGCGTGCGCCCGAACACATCCACACCTACCGGATAACCCCGCTGGCGCTGTGGAACGCGCGTGCCGCGGGTCACGACGCCGAACAGGTCGTCGACGCGCTGGTGTCGTTCTCCCGCTACGCGGTGCCCCAGCCGCTGCTGGTCGACATCGTCGACACCATGGCCCGATACGGGCGTCTGCAACTGGTCAAGCATCCGGCTCACGGGCTGACCCTGGTCAGCCTGGACCGCGCGGTGCTCGAGGAGGTGCTGCGCAACAAGAAGATCGCGCCGATGCTGGGCGCGCGCATCGATGACGATACCGTCCTGGTGCACAACAGTGAGCGCGGCCGGGTCAAGCAGATGCTGCTCAAGATCGGTTGGCCAGCTGAGGATCTCGCGGGCTACGTCGACGGCGAAAAGCATCCGATCAGCCTCGCGGAGAACGGCTGGCACCTTCGCGACTACCAGCAGATGGCCACCGAGTCGTTCTGGGAGGGTGGATCCGGGGTCGTCGTGCTGCCGTGCGGTGCGGGCAAGACGCTCGTCGGCGCCGCCGCGATGGCGAAGGCCTCGGCGACCACGCTGATCCTGGTGACCAACACCGTCGCCGGGCGGCAGTGGAAGCGGGAGCTGATCAACCGGACCTCGCTCACCGAGAACGAAATCGGCGAATACTCCGGCGAGCGCAAGGAAATCCGCCCGGTGACCATCGCCACCTATCAGGTGATCACGCGTCGCACCAAGGGCGAATACCGGCACCTGGAGTTGTTCGACAGCCGCGACTGGGGGCTGATCATCTACGACGAGGTACACCTGTTGCCCGCACCGGTGTTCCGGATGACGGCCGATCTTCAGTCGCGTCGTCGACTCGGCTTGACCGCCACCCTGATTCGCGAGGACGGCCGTGAGGGTGACGTGTTCTCGTTGATCGGGCCGAAGCGCTACGACGCGCCGTGGAAGGACATCGAGGCGCAGGGTTGGATCGCGCCCGCCGAGTGCGTCGAGGTGCGGGTCACGATGACCGACAACGAGCGCATGCTGTATGCGACGGCCGAACCCGACGAGCGCTACAAGCTGTGCTCGACGGCGCACACCAAGATCGCGGTGGTCAAGTCGATCCTCGACAAGCACAAGGGTGAGCAGACGTTGGTGATCGGCGCCTACCTCGACCAGCTCGAGGAACTCGGCCGAGAGCTCGACGCGCCGGTCATCCAGGGCTCCACGAAAACCGCGGAGCGCGAGGTGCTTTTCGATCAGTTTCGGCGCGGTGAGATCTCGACGCTGGTGGTGTCGAAGGTCGCCAACTTCTCGATAGATTTGCCGGAAGCCAGTGTGGCCGTGCAGGTTTCGGGGACCTTCGGATCCCGCCAGGAAGAGGCGCAGCGGCTGGGCCGGCTGCTGCGGCCCAAGGCCGACGGCGGCGGCGCGATCTTCTACTCTGTGGTGTCCCGCGACAGCCTCGACGCCGAATACGCCGCGCACCGTCAACGATTCCTCGCCGAGCAGGGCTACGGCTACGTCATCAAGGACGCCGACGACCTGTTGGGCCCCGCCATCTAGAGTCGCGGCGGGTTCGCCCTAGACATGCGGGCCCACCGGATTCGACACCGTCAGCAAGATCGCGGAGTCCTCGATCGCCTGCAGGCCGTGCCGGTCCTTCGGCACGACGAGGTGGTCGCCTTCGGAGCCTTCCCAGTTGGCCGATGAGTGGGTCAGCCGTACCCGGCCGTGCAGAACCTGCAGCGTGGCTTCCCCGTTCGTCTCGTGCTCGGCCAGCTCGGAGCCGCCGGTCAACGCGATCAGCGTCTGACGCAGCGAATGCTCGTGGCCGCCGTAGACCGTGTGCGCGCTGCGTCCGCTACTGGCGGCGCGGGCCGTCTCGAGTTGCTCACGTGCGAGCGCGGTCAGCGAGGTCTTGTTCATTGCGGGCTTCCTGTCGAGGGCTGGTCGATTTTCGCAATTCAGCAGAGATGCCAATCTTAGTGACGGCGCATCCGCCGCAAGCGGCCGCATCGGGACCGTCGTAAATCAGCGCCCCAGGCCGTGAGGCGCTAGCCTGCTTACCCATGACCAGACGCCGTCGCGCCATGTCCGTCCAGGCGGTCAAGTTCGGACTCGTCGGCGTCGCCGTCGGCCTGGGCGCCCTGACTTCGGCCGGGTTGGCCAGTGCGGACCCCGAGGTCCCGCCCGTTCCCGGGACGCCCGGGGCGCCGCCGGCGCCGGGCCAGCCCTACGCCGCACCGGTGGCCCCGGGCGACCCGCCGCCCGCGCCTCCGCCCGTCGGCGCGCCCCCCGTTCCCGAGATTCCGAACGCGCAGTACGGGCAGGGTTCGAGTCCGGGTCCGCTCGGTTTCCTCCGCGATGCCTGGCGCCAGGCCCAAGACCCGTATGGGTTCGCCCAGCTGCCGCCGGGCCAGGCGCCGGTCGGTGCCCCGCCACCGCCCAGCGCGGGACCCGCACCGCAGTTACCGCCGGGATACACCTCGCTGAACGCCCCCGACTCCAACGGCCCGCCGGTTGCGCCGCCGGCCGAAGGCGGTCCACCGCTGCCGCCCGGCTACTACCCACTGGACGGCCCACCGCCGCCCGGGTACTACGACACTCCCCCGCCCAACCCGGCGGTTCCACCCGAGGGTCCGATTCCGCCGACGCCGTGATCAGGCATATGCCGTAGTGCCTCAGCTCAGGGCGGGAATCACCTGCTTTTCGAACAGTTCGATACCCGAGCGGTCGTACGCGGCTTCCGGGAAGTAAAGGATGGCGTACTCACAGCCAAGCTCGCGCATCGTCTCCAATTTCTCGACGACCTGTTCTGGTGTGCCGCTTGCCGATTCGGGCGCGGACACGGAGTTCAGCATTGCGTCGACCGCTGCCTCATCGGCTCTGGTGACCTGACGGGCGCGCAGCCTCGCGATGCGTTCCTTGACGTCGGACTCCGAATCGCCGATCACCGCGTTGAAGTTCGCCGAGCGCACGATCGCGTTGTAGTCGGCGCCGACGTCACGGCAGTGGTCCGCCAGCACCTGTGACTTGTGGGTGAAACCGCCTGGCTCGCAAGTGAAGTTCGTGTACTGGGCGTACTTCGCCGCGATGCGCAGCGTCACCTTCTCCCCGCCGCCGGCGATCCACAGCGGAATCCCGTTCTCCTGCAGGGGCTTCGGCTGCACAATCGCTCCGGCGACTTGATAGTGCTTGCCGTCGAAGGTGACCGTTCCGTCGCGCCAGGCGTCGCGCATGATCTGCACGCCCTCGTCGAGGCGCCCCAACCGCACCCCGGCCGTGGGGAATCCGTAACCGTAAGCCCGCCACTCGTGTTCGTACCAGCCGCCGCCGATGCCCATCTGGATGCGGCCCCCGGAGATGATGTCGGCGGTCGCGGCGACCTTGGCCAGATAGACAGGGTTGCGGTAGCTCATCGCCGTGCACATCTGGCCGAGCTTGATGCGCGAGGTCGTCGCGGCATAAGCGGCCATCAGCGTCCACGCCTCGTGAGTGGCCTCCGCAGTGGGCACCGGAACGGTGTGGAAGTGGTCGTAAACCCACAGAGAATCCCACGCGTCGCTGCCGTCGGCGTACACGGCGAGATCGCGCATCACCGCCCACTGCTCTGCCGGAGGAATGTCGATCAGGTCCAGTCGCCACCCCTGCGGGATGAACAGTCCGAAGCGCATGGCACCCGACTCTAGGCCTACCTGGGGCCGGAAGGGCAGCAGGTCGGAAGAGCGCGTCGGTCGCGGTGTGCGGCCGCGGGACGCGGCTTCGTTACCGCATTGCCGCCAGGGCGCGAAAGGCATCAGTTAGCTGCGCTCACCATGAGTCCCGTACTGGGCGTTAACGTCTCGCGACGAAGAAGGGGCGGGCGTCTTGAGCGCCGAAGGCCGCTCGGGAAGCTCGACACGCTTCGCCGACCCCCGATTTCTGTTGTATGGTGTGGCTCACATAGAGCGGAACGTGTGACGTGAGACACAGGAATGAGGAGGCGGTCGTGGGTCGTGACCCGATCGACGGGTTCAAGGCGCATCCCGTGCGTCCCGGCGGCGCGGTGCATGTTCGGTGGTTCACTGTTCTGCTACTGGCGGTCATCGCGATCGCCGCGATAGCGGGAATCGTCAGCACGGCAGCGATGGGCCAGACGCCCGTCGCGATCGCCATCGGCATCGTCACGATGGCGTTCTTCTCCAGAGTCGGGGCCTGAGGCTCGATCCCGGAATTCTGTCGGAGGCCGGCGTTAGCCTGACGTCATGGCCCTGTCGAAAGACGAACGCGAACAATTTCTGGCCGAACCCCATGTCGCCGCATTGTCGGTCGGTGCGGGTGACAAGCGTGGCCCGCTGACGGTTCCCGTCTGGTACCAGTACTCGCCCGGCGGTGACGCGTGGGTGCTCACCGGCGACGGCTCTCGTAAGCACCGACTCATCGAGAGCCAGGGCGAGTTCACGCTGATGGTCCAGCGCCTCGAGCCGACGGTCCGGTACGTGGCGGTCGACGGTCCGGTCAGCCGCATCGAACCCGGCACCGACGAGCGACTCGTCGAAGTCACCAAACGCTATCTGCCACCCGAGAAGGTCGACGCGTACCTGGAATACGCCCGCCGCGAGCACGGCGACAGCGTGGTGATCTTCATGAAGCCGCGGCACTGGCTGTCGGCCGATCTAGGGGCTCTCTAACGCGGTTCGAAAAGCGCGGCGACGGCGGGCAGGCTCACCTTGAGTGCCGGATTGCGTGGCAGTTCGTCGACGACCGCGAATGCCACCGGGACGTTGTACACCGGCAACGACCGGCGAACCAGGTCGGCGAGCTCATCATCGGAGGGCACCGGCAGCCCCCGCGACACTTCGATGGCCGCGACCGGCACCTCGCCCAGGCGTGCGTCGCGCACACCGACCACACACGCGTCGCGGACGGCTGGATGCGAGATCAATACGCGCCGAACGGTTTCCGGGAGAATCTTGAACCCACCCCGATTGATCGCGCCGTCGGCCCTTCCGTGCAAGGTGACGAAGCCGTCGGCGTCGATCGAGGCGATGTCGGTGGTGCGGATCCAGTCCGGTCCGATCGGCGCGACCTTGGCCTCCAACAGGCCATGCTCGCCGGCGGCAAGCTCGCCCCCGGTCTCCGGGTCGACGATGCGCAACTCGACGTCGGGCAGGGCCCTGCCGACGCTGTTGCGTTTCACCGAGCCGAATTCACGTTGCATCTCCGGAGTCCACGCGCACAGCGAGCCCGCGAATTCCGTTGCGCCGTAGGCCAGCACAATCGGAATGCCGTACTTGGCCTCGAACTCGTCGCGGGTCTCGGGATCCAGCGGTCCCGACGCGCTGATGAGGAAGTCCAGCGACGCGAGATCTTCCTTGGCGACGTCGGCGTCGAGCAGTATCCGGATGACGGCGGGCTGCACACCCGAACGCGTGATGCGGTGCCGCTTCACCAGATCCACGTAGTCGGCGACGCTGAACCGCTCGAGCATCGCGATGCGCCTGCCGTTGTAAACCCCGGCGATCAGTTGGCACACCCCGATGCCGCCGAACTGCCAATAGGCGAGCTCCGGCGGGGCCTCGGCCGGTGCGGCCTCCCCGCTGGTGACGCTGAAGACCGTACGCTCGAGCACCGCGGTCTTGATCGACTGCCGCTTCGGTGGCCCCGTCGTGCCACTGGTCAAGATCTGCAGTGCCACACCGGGTTCGGCCTCAGCATGGGTACGTTGGGGAGAGCGGCGTTCCAGACCTGGCACTGCGGTCACGGTCGGATGACGCCCCGATATCGACAGACCCGCACTGCCGGCCTGGCGTGCGGCGTCGACAACCGGCGCGGTCCAGTCCTCGGCGTCGGCGACGATCGCCGACAAGCCGAGCGTTTCGATGTCGCGGCCGATGGACTCCGGCGACTGGAACGAATAGATCATCGACACCGTGCGCCCCGCGGCGAGGAATCCGACGATCGCCGCCGCGTGCGGCAGGCGGTTCCTGACCACGAGGCCGACGGGGGCGTCGTCGGCGACCCCGGCGTCTCGTAGCGCCTGCGCGATGACACGGCCATACGCCGTCACCTCGGCGCCGCTGTACCAGCGTCCTTCGAACTCGATACAGGGGTTGTCGCCGTAGCGGGCCAGCCCGGCCGCGAATTCGGCGGTGAAGCTTTCCGACACGGCGCCAATCTAGCGAATCACGCGTACAGGGACGTTCTTCCAGCCGATCACGTTGGTCATGTGCACACGGGTGCACCGGTCGTAGTCGACCTCGTACCGCGGCATGAAGGCGAGCAGTTTCTCCAGCGCGATCGCGCTCTCCGTCCGGGCGAGCGCCGCGCCGAGGCAGCTGTGGATGCCGTATCCGAGGCCGAGGTTTTGCGCTTCCGTGCGGTTGCGGTCGATGTCGAAGGTATCGGCGTCGGTCCACGCCTCGGGGTCCCGGTTGGCCGAGGCCAGCATCAGAAACACCGGCTTGCCCGCCGGGATCGTCACACCGTGCAGCGTGACGTCACGCATCGAGCGGCGGACGTCGTACTGCACCGAATTGTCATACCGCAGCAGTTCTTCGACCGCCGCGGGGATCTTCCCTGGGTCGTCGATCAGCTTGGCCCACTGCTCGGGGTGGTGGGCGAACAAGTACACCGCACTGGCGAGCAGCTTCGTCACGGTCTCGGCGCCCGCTCCGCCCAATTGCTGTGCAAACCCGACGATTTCGATGTCGGTTAGATGAGACGTGGTGCCGTCGTCGCGCGTGATCTCCGCGTCGATCAGCAAGGTGAACAGATCGTCGCGCGGATGCGCCCGGTGCTGTCGGACGCAGTCGTAGTAGTACGCCACCGATTCGGCGACCGCCTGTTTGCCCGCCTCGTCGGTTTCGATCTGGCCGGGCTCGCGGCGCATCGACGCGTCGGTCCACAGACGCGCGTGCTGCACGTGATCGTCGGGCACCCCGAGCCACGTCGTGATCACCTCGACGGGGAACGGCGCGGTGAAGTCGCGGACGATGTCGAACTCGTCTCCGTCGATGGCACCCAGGTACTTGTCGATGATCGCGGTGATCCGAGGTCGCTGCGCCTGGATCGCCCGCGGGGTGAACAGTTTGTTCAACACGCTGCGCATGTGCCGGTGTTCGGGCGGGTCCATGAACTGCAGCAGCCGAACGTCTGGTGGCGGTCCGCCTGCCCGCACCATCGACAGGTCGACTCCGTAGGCCGACGAGTACGTCGCGGGATCCTTGAACGCGGCGGCGACGTCGGCGTGCCGGGTCAGCGCGTAGAAGTCGTACTGCTCGCTGTAGTAGACAGGCGCTTCCGTTCGCATCCACCGATAGGCCTCATAAGGGTCGTCGAAGAACGCCTGCGAGAACGGGTCGAACACCAGCGTCGACTGCGCCATGCCCGGACAGTACGCCCGTCAAAGCGGCGAGCGCTCACGCTTGTACGAATCCTCCGGCGGAAACCGTACAAGGGTGAGCGCTCGGCCCCATTTGAGTCAGGTCAGCGACGCCGGCGGGTTGAACCGCTCGCCGTACTTGGCAGCGAGCTCCTTGGCACGGGCCACGAAGGCCTCCTTGCCGACCCCGCCGGGACCCTGGTAGCCGACGATGAACTGCGCCGAACCACCGGTGTACGGCGGGAATCCGATACCCATGATCGAGCCGATGTTCGCGTCGGCGGTCGAGGTGAGCACGCCCTCGTCGAGGCACTTCTGGGTCTCCAGCGCCTCGGCGAACAGCATGCGATCGATCATGTCCTGCAACGGGATCGAGGTGCTGCCCGAGTTGAACGTGTCGGCCAGCCCCGGCCACAGCCCGACGCGCTTGCCGTCGGCGTACTCGTAGAAACCGGCACCCTTCAGCCGCGACGGACGGCCGATCTCGATCATCTTCTCGACGACCGCCTCGGCCGGGTGCGGCTCGTAGGTGCCGCCCGTGCTCTCCACACCCTTGCGGGTGGCGACGGCGATCTTGTGCATCAGCTCGAGGTTGAGCTCGTCGGACAACTGCAGCGGTGGGGCCGGGTAGCCCGCCTGCGAGCCGGCCTGTTCGATGCTTGCCGGCGCGATGCCCTCGCCGAGCATCGCCAGCGCCTCGTTGACGAACGTGCCGATGACGCGGCTGGTGAAGAAGCCGCGGCTGTCGTTCACCACGATCGGCGTCTTGCCGATGGCCAGCGTGTAGTCGAACACCCGGGCCAGCGCCTCGTCGGAGGTCTTCTCGCCCTTGATGATCTCCACCAGCGGCATCTTGTCGACCGGCGAGAAGAAGTGGATGCCGATGAAGTCCTCCTGACGCTTCACGCCGGTCGCCAGACCGGTGATCGGCAGCGTCGAGGTGTTCGACCCCAACAGCGCGTTGGGCTCGACGATGTCCTCGATCTCCTGGAACACCTTGTGCTTGAGGTCCTGGTCCTCGAAGACGGCCTCGATCACGAAGTCGACGCCCTTGAGGTCCTTCGGGTCCGCCGTGGGCGTGATCCGGGCCAGCAGCGCGTCGGACTTCTCCTGGGTGGTCTTGCCCCGCTCGAGCGCCTTGGCCTCGAGCTTCTCGGAGTAGCCCTTACCCTTCTGGGCCGCTTCGATGCTGACGTCTTTGAGCACGACGTCGAAGCCGGCCCTGGCCGACACGTAGGCGATACCCGCGCCCATCATGCCCGCGCCCAGCACCCCGATCTTGTTGATCTTGACCGGCTCGATACCGTCGGGTCGCGACGCGCCGCCGTTGATGGCCTGCAGGTCGAAGAAGAACGCCTGGATCATGTTCTTGGCGGTCTGCCCGGTCACCAGCTGGGTGAAGTAACGGCTCTCGATGCGGCTCGCGGTGTCGAAGTCGACCTGCGCACCCTCGACGGCCGCGTCGAGGATCGCCCGCGGCGCAGGCATCGGCGCACCCTTGAGTTGCTTTTTCAGCAGCGCCGGGAACGACGGCAGGATGCTCGCCAGGCCAGGCGATGTCGGCGTGCCGCCGGGCATCTTGTAGCCCTTGGCATCCCACGGCTGGGTGTGGCTATCCGGATTGGCCTTGATCCACGCCTTGGCGGCCGGCACCAGTTCCTCGACCGACGACACGAGTTCGTCGACCAGGCCGACCTCCTTGGCCTTGCCGGGCTTGAACCGAGTGCCCTGGCTCAGCACCTCCATGAAGGCCTTCTGGATGCCGAACATCCGCACGCTGCGGGCGACACCGCCGCCGCCGGGCAGCAGGCCCAGCGTCACTTCGGGGAAGCCGACGACGGCGCCCTTCACGTCGGCGATGATCCGGTGGTGGCAGGCCAGCGCGATCTCCAGGCCGCCGCCGAGCGCGGCCCCGTTGATGGCCGCCACGACCGGCTTGCCCAGCGTTTCGAGCTTGCGCAGGTCGGCCTTGATCGCCTCCGGGGTGGCGAACGCCTCGGCCGCGTTGTCCGGGCCGAGGTTGATCATGCCCTTGAGGTCACCGCCGGCGAAGAAGGTCTTCTTCGCGCTGGTGATGACGACGCCGGTGATCGAATCCTTGTCCGCGACAAGGCGTTCGACCGCGTTGTGCATCGACTCGGTGTAGTGCTCGTTCATCACGTTGGCCGAGCCGGTCGGGTCGTCCAGCGTCAGGGTGACGATGCCGTCGGCATCCTTATCCCACTGAATGGTGTTCTCTGCCATGTCTATTCCTTAAACCCGCGCTCAAACTCGTTCGATGATGGTGGCCACGCCCATGCCGCCGCCGATGCACAGCGTGATCAGCGCACGCCGCGCATTGCGACGCTCGAGCTCGTCGACCATGGTTCCGGTGATCATGGCGCCGGTGGCGCCCAGCGGGTGGCCCATCGCGATGGCGCCACCGTTGACGTTGAGCTTCTCGTCGGGGATGTCGAGGTCCTTCTGGAACTTCAGCACCACCGAGGCGAACGCCTCGTTCAGCTCGAACAGGTCGATGTCGTCGACCGTGAGGCCGGCGCGGTCGAGCACCTTGCGGGTGGCCGGCGTCGGGCCCGTGAGCATGATGACCGGATCGGCGCCGCTGGTGGCGGTGGCCACGATGCGCGCCCGCGGCGTCAGGCCCTGCGACGTCCCCGCGCTTTCACTGCCGACGAGCACCAGCGCGGCGCCGTCGACGATGCCCGAACTGTTGCCGCCGGTGTGGACGTGGTTGATCTTCTCCACGAAGTGATACTTCTGCAGCGCCACGTCGTCGAACCCGCCCATCGCGCCGACGCCGTCGAACGCGGTCTTGAGCTGGCCGAGGCCCTCCAGCGTGGTGTCGGGGCGCATGTGCTCGTCGTGGTCGAGAATGACCAGTCCGTTCTGGTCCTTCACCGGCACGACCGACTTGGCGAAGTAACCGCCCGACCACGCCGCGGCGGCCTTCTCCTGGCTGCGCAGCGCGTAGCGGTCGACGTCCTCGCGGGAGAAGCCCTCGATCGTGGCGATCAGGTCGGCGCCGATGCCCTGCGGGACGAAGCCGATGCGGTAGTTCGTCTCGGGGTCGCTGGCCCACGCGCCGCCGTCGGAGCCCATCGGGACGCGGCTCATCGACTCGACGCCGCCCGCGAGCACCAAGTCGTCCCAGCCGGAGCGCACTTTCTGGGCGGCGGTGTTGACGGCCTCCAGACCCGAGGCGCAGAACCGGTTGAGCTGGAACCCGCCGGTGGTCTCGGGCAGGTTGGCCACCAGCGCTGCGGTCCGGGCGATGTCGCCGCCCTGGTCGCCGACGGGCGACACGCACCCGAGGATGACGTCGCTGATCAGCGTCTCGTCGAGGTCGGGGTAGCGGCTGCGGATCTCCTCGATCAGGCCGACGACCAGGTTGACCGGCTTGACCTCGTTGAGCGCGCCGTTCTTGTTCTTGCCGCGGGGCGTACGAATCGCCTCGTAGATGAAGGCTTCTTCAGACATGAAGATATTTCCTGTTCAGATTGGGTTGCGGGGATGCCTGTCCATCCGGACGGTAGTCCTCTGCCCCGCAGCCTAACAGCCTCGGCCAACCTGTTGGTTGGGCAGCCTCGTCCCGCCGAACGTGGGTTACCGACACACGATCCGCCTCGCGAATTGCGTGCCGGTAACCCACGTTCGCCGCAGCACTACGCTCGACAACCGTGACAGTCAGACGGCTGCAGCCGTACGCGGTGACGATCTTCGCCGAGATGTCGGCGCTGGCTGCGCGCATCGGCGCGGTCAACCTCGGGCAGGGCTTTCCCGACGAGGACGGTCCGTCCGAGATGCTCAAGATCGCGGAGAAAGCGATCGCCGACGGCGCCAACCAATACCCGCCCGGCCTGGGTATCGCGCCGCTGCGGGAGGCCATCGCGGCCCAGCGCAAGCGCGCGTACGGAACCGAATACGACCCGGACACCGAGGTGCTGGTGACGGTCGGCGCGACCGAGGCGATCGCATCCGCCGTGCTCGGACTCGTGGAACCGGGTTCCGAGGTGCTGCTGATCGAGCCGTTCTACGACTCCTACTCCCCGGTCATCGCCATGGCGGGCTGCCAACGCCGCGCCGTTCCGATGATTCAGGACGGGCACAGCTTTCGTATCGATGTCGACGGGCTGCGAAAGGCCGTCACACCCAACACCAAAGCCCTGATCGTCAACTCGCCGCACAACCCCACCGGGATGGTGGCCGGCGACGACGAACTGCGCGCGCTGGCCGAACTGGCGGTCGAGGCCGATCTGCTCGTGATCACCGACGAGGTCTACGAGCATCTGGTCTTTGACGGCCGACGGCATCTGCCGCTGGCAAACTACCCCGACATGGCCGAGCGCACGATCACGATCTCGAGCGCGGCCAAGATGTTCAACGTCACCGGCTGGAAGATCGGGTGGGCATGTGGCCCAGCCGATCTCATCGCGGGTGTGCGCGCAGCCAAGCAGTATTTGTCCTACGTCGGCGGCGCACCGTTCCAGCCCGCGGTGGCGCATGCGCTCGACAACGAGGACGCGTGGGTCGCCGCGCTGCGGGAGTCGTTGCAGCGCAAGCGCGACCGATTGGGTGGAGCGCTGGCCGACCTCGGCTTCGAGGTGCACGAGAGCTTCGGCACCTACTTCCTGTGCGCCGATCCGCGTCCGCTCGGATTCAGCGACAGCGCCGCGTTCTGCGCCGACCTACCGCATCGTGCGGGTGTGGCGGCGATTCCGATGTCGGCGTTCTGCGATCCGGGCGCCGAACACACCGGTGCGTGGAACCACCTGGTGCGCTTCGCGTTCTGCAAACGCGACGACACTCTCGACGAGGCGATCCGTCGGCTTCAGGTGCTGCGCCGCCACTAACGGCGAATGTCGGGTTGTGTCACGCGGTGAGCCAAGAAGCGCGACATAACCCAACACTGGGCTCACGTGGCGGCGGCCATCACCCGGCGCCGCAGATTCTCGGTCGCGACGTCGAGCACCATCTTCTTGGCGCGGCGAAGAAGAAACTCCGGAATCGGCGCTGCCAGGTCGATGATGATGTCGAAGCGGACGCGGGTGCGGTCCTCGCCGATCGGGGTGAGGTTGTACTCCCCGTGCTGCCCGCGTTGCTGCATCGTCGCCTTGGCATCCCAAACCACCCAGTCGTCGCCCCAGTGGTATTCGAGGAACTCTTTGTCGGTGACGCCCATGATCTTGAACGTCGCCTTGACGTGATGCGGACGGCCGTCGGGATGTCGGTCGAGCACCTCGGCGTGCTTGTGCACGGGCGACCACGTGGGCACGGCGTCGATATCGGCGAGTGCGTCCATGATCGCGTCCTTGGGCGCCTCGAATACCACTTCCCTCGAAGCCTGCACAGCCATGCGGCAAATCGTAGCTAACTCGACTGCCTAGCGCATGGCCTTTTCTAGCAAATAACTATTGCCAGTCAATATCAACTAGGACAGTCGCGCCCTGCGGAGGCGCCGCGACAGGACCGGCAGGGGTTCGGGAGAACCGGGGCGCCGGGGCGGCTTGGTCGACCCCGTTGGCATGCACCAACGTTGACCGCGCACGCAAGTGGTCGCTGCGCGACGCCTCGGTCCATGTCAGTACCGGCGTGACGCACGCGTCGGTGCCCGAAAAGATGTCGGCCCATTCGTCGCGGGTCTTGCGCGCAAAGCGCTCGGCAAACAGCCTGCGCAATTCTGGGAACGCCTCTCTGTCCATCTGCGCAGGGAGCGCATCGGCATTCAGGCCGAGACCGGTCAACAGTTGCGCGTAGAACTGCGGTTCGATGGCGCCGACGGCCACGTACTTGCCGTCGGCGGTCTCGTAGGTGCGGTAGAACGGGGCGCTGCCGTCGAGCAGGAACGACTCGCGTTCGTCGCTCAGGGTGCCCATCGACTTCACAGTCCACATGTCCTGAACCAACATCGACACGCCGTCAACCATCGCCGCGTCGACCACCTGACCGCGGCCGGAGTGCTCCCGTTCGTACAACGCGGCCACGATGCCCAGCAGCACGAGCATCGAGCCGCCGCCAAAGTCGGCGACGAGGTTCAGCGGTACGACCGGCGGCCGGTCGCGGTATCCGATCGCCGACAGCGCACCGGTCTGCGACAGGTAGTTGATGTCGTGACCCGCGGTATGCGCGAGCGGGCCGCCCTGGCCCCAGCCCGTGATCCTCGCGAAGATCAGCCGCGGGTTGACCGCCGTACAGTCGTCGGGCCCGATGCCGAGCCGCTCGCAAGTGCCGGGTCGGAACGCGTCGATGAGCACGTCGGCCCTCGTGACGAGATCGAGCAGTGCAGCGGGGTCCTTCTTGATGTCCAGGTCGACGACACGCTTGCCGCGGTGCAGCAGATCGACGTCCTCCGGCGGCATCTGTAGGCCTCCGGGCCTGCGCACGCGGACCACGTCGGCGCCGAGATCGGCCAGCACCATTCCGGCGTGGGGTCCAGGGCCAATGCCGCCGAGTTCGATGACCCTCACCCCCACAAGAGGTCCCGCAACCGTCATGGCAGGTCAGGCTACTCGCGTACTCGATGGCAGCGAGGTCACTGTCCCATACGTCAATTTCGCCGCATCCGGGCGACGCGAGGTCATACGCTTTCCGAATCGGGCGGTGGAATCCCGCACCGCCCGGATCGGCGGTGTGGCATTGACGTCGGCAGCAGAGGTATGCCGGTCGTGCGGGGCGGTCCCACACGACGGTTCCCGCTTCTGCGCAGCGTGTGGGGTACGGCTATCGGCTGCGCCGGAGGCGGCGGAGTACAAGCAGGTGACGGTGCTTTTTGCCGATGTGGTGCGCTCGATGCACATTGCGGCTGCGCTCGACTTGGAGCGGTTGCGCGAGATCATGACTGAACTGGTCGAACGCGCCGCAGCGGCGGTGCAGCGCTACGGCGGCGGAGTCGTCGAGTACACCGGCGACGGGGTCATGGCAATCTTCGGCGCACCGATCGCGTTGGAGGATCACGCTTTTCGAGCATGTCTGGCGGCACTAGCAATTCAGCAGGAGACTAGTCGGCTGGCCGCCGACGTCCAGCACCGCGACGGCATCGATCTACGGCTGCGGGTGGGCCTCAACTCGGGTCAGGTAATCGCCGGTGACATTGGGTCGGGAACTCTGGGTTACGCCGCGACCGGCGAGCACGTCGGGATGGCACAACGGATGGAATCGGTCGCGCCGCCCGGTGGGGTGATGGTCTCGGAATCGACCGCCCGCCTGGTCGAAAACACCATGGTGCTGGCCGACCCGGAATATGTGCACATCAAAGGTTCCGAAGAATCTGTGCCCGCACGCCGGCTACTGGCCATCAGCCCGCGCAACGGTGTGCTCGGACGTCCGGAGGCGAGCCTGGTCGGTCGCAGATGGGAGATGGCCGCGCTCGAGGCGATGGTCGAGCGTGCAATCGGGGGCCGCGGCCGTGTGGTGGCCGTGGTCGGCACACCAGGCATCGGCAAAAGCCGAGTGGCCAGGGAGGTGGCGGCATCGTCAGCGCGACGAGGGCTTGCAGTGTTGTGGGTCTTCTGCGAGTCGCATACCAGCGACGTGCCTTTTCATGTGGTGGCACGCCTGTTGCGCGCCGGGACCGGCGTGGCCGACCTAGATGATGTTGATGCGGCCCGCAATCGTGCACACACGCAGTTTGCCGGCGCCGACCCACAGGATCTGTTGCTACTCGATGATCTGCTCGGCATCGCCGACCCGGACGCGCCGCTGCCCGCGATCGACCCTGACGCGCGCCGTCGCCGGTTGACCGCACTGATCAACACAGCATCGTTGGCACGCACCGAACCGACACTGCTAATCCTCGAAGACGTGCACTGGATCGACGAAGTCAGCGAGTCAATGATCGCCGAGCTCCTTGCAGTCATCCCACGCACACCCTCGGTCGTACTGATCACAGCCCGCCCCGAGTACGACGGCGCACTGACGCACGTGCACGGCGCCCAGACCATAGCGCTTGGCTCACTTGACTACTCGGACACCGCGACGCTCCTCAATGAGCTGCTGGGTCCGGATCCCACGGTCGCTGACCTGGTTCCGATCATCACCGCGCGCGCGGACGGTAACCCGTTCTTCGCCGAGGAAATGGTCCGCGAATTGGCCCAGCGCGGCGCACTCACCGGCCAGCACGGCCACTACGCCTGTCGCGCAGATGTCGCCGAGGTCGCGGTGCCGGCCACGGTGCAGGCAGCCATCGAAGCCCGGATCGACCGGCTGACGGCCAAAGCGAAGGAAACCCTGCATGCGGCGTCGGTGATCGGCGCGCGCTTCGACGCGGAACTACTGGATGCGCTGGGCATCGATGCGGTGCTCGAGGAACTCCTGGGCGTCGAGCTGATCGATCAGGTGCGGTTCACCCCCAGTGCTGAATACGCTTTCCGACATCCGCTCATCCACGCGGTGGCATACGAATCACAGCTCAAAACCGATCGCGCCCGATGGCACCAACGCCTCGCCACCGCGATCCAGCAACGTGCGTCGGGTTCGGTGGACGAAGATGCGGCGCTGATCGCCGAAAATTTGCAGGCCGCTGGTGAGCTGCACGCGGCATACGGCTGGCACATGCGTGCTGGTGCATGGTTCGCTAACCGCGATCTGGTCGCCGCGCGGCTCAGTTGGGAACGAGCGCGCCGGATCGCCGATACTCTGCCGGCCGACAACCCCGAGAGAATGGCGATGCGAATCGCCCCGCGAACCATGCTGTGTGCCACTGACTTACAGGCCCGAGAGGTTCAGGGAAGCCGGTGCCGCTTCGAAGAGCTGCGAAAGTTGTGTGACGCAGCCGGGGACAAGGTCTCGCTCGCCATCGGCATGAGCGGGCCTGCCACCGAGCTCTGCTACGCCGGGCGCCACCGTGAGGCCGCGCGACTGTCGTCTGAACAGGTGGCGCTGCTCGAGTCGATCGGTGATCCCGCCACGACGATGGGTCTGGCGCCCATTGCGTTCGTGAACTGGTTCGGCGTTGGTGAATTCTGGAAGGTCTTGCGATGGTCGCAGACGGTCGTTGACCTGGCGGCCGGTGACCCGGCCAGGGGTGCCGGATTCGGTGTGGGATCACCGCTGGCGATCGCGTTGGCATGGCGCGGCACTGCTCGGTGGTGGCTGGGCCGCCCCGGATGGCGTCAAGACCTCCACGACGCTGTCGCGATGGCAAGACGCAGCAACCCGGAAACCCTCTCGGGTGCCGTGTGCTGGACCTACAGTCACGCGATGCTGTACGGCGTGCTTCGGGCCGATGACTCCGTGCTGCGGGCAGGCGAGGAGGCGGTGCACAGCGCTCAAGGGGCGAGCAACGACCGCGCAATGGGCTTGGCCGGGTACACGTTGGCTGTCGCGCTGCTGAATCAGGATGCCGAGGCCGACCGCCGGCGCGGGCTGGAGTTGATGACGCAGACGCGCAACATATGGCTGCGCAGGCGCGCCCTTTTCCTCATCCCGGTCACAGACGTGTGGGACGCCCTGGAGACGGCCAGGCGCGGCGACCGCGATGCAGCCATACCGGTGATGCGCCGAGCCGTCAATGAGCTGCGCCAGGCAGAGCACCTCTTCTATGGCGCCTGGGCCACTAGCGTTCTGGCGCAGACGCTGCTGGAACGTGGCACCCAGGTTGATCTGACCGAGGCCCAATACGAGATCGATCGGTTGAGGGCCTTCTGGGAAGAAGACGGTTCGCCGATGCGGGAGATCACGCTACTACGGCTCTGTACGCTGCTGGCGCGAGCACGGGGTGACGACGACTATCGAGAGCTGTTGAGCCGTTATCGGACGATGGCCAAATCGCTTGGCTTCGAGGGACATATCGCCATGGCCGAAGCGATGTGAGAACCCCCATGACGACGGACGTGGCATGCAAGTCATGTGGGACCGAGCTTCGGCACAGCGCCAAGTTCTGCGATGAATGCGGCGCTCCCACTGCCCCGGCGACCGACACGGCCGAGTACAAACAGGTGACGGTGTTGTTCGCCGATGTGGTGCGCTCGATGCACATTGCGGCCGCGCTGGACTTGGAGCGGTTGCGCGAGATCATGACCGATCTGGTCGAACGCGCCGCAGCCGCGGTGCAGCGCTACGGCGGCGGAGTCGTCGAGTACACCGGCGACGGGGTCATGGCGATCTTCGGCGCACCAATCGCGTTGGAGGATCACGCGTTTCGCGCATGTCTGGCCGCACTGGCCATCCAAGAACAGGCCCAGCGACTGGCGGACGAGGTGCGAAGCCATGATGGTGTCGAGCTGCGATTGCGGGTGGGGCTGAACTCGGGTCAGGTCATCGCCGGCGACGCAGGACCTGCGAGCTTGGGCTACACCGCCACCGGCGAACACGTCGGGATGGCCCAGCGCATGGAATCCGTAGCACCGCCGGGTGGGGTGATGGTCTCGGAGTCGACCGCCCGCCTGGTCGAACACCTCGCCGTGCTGGCCGAACCGGAATGGGTACACATCAAAGGCGCTGACGAACCCGTGCGTGCACGCCAGCTGCTGAGCATCAGCCCGCGCAACGATGTGATCAGACGTCCCGAGGCGAGCCTGATCGGACGGGGCTGGGAGATGGCCGCGCTCGAAGCGATGGTGAATCGAGCGATCGGGGGCCGCGGCAGTGTCGTGTCCGTAGTCGGACCACCGGGCATCGGCAAAAGCCGAGTCGCCAGAGAGGTCGCCGCACAGGCGGCCGCTTTTGGACTCGAAGTGCTGTGGGCCTTCTGCGAGTCACACACCAGCGAAATTTCATTCAGTGTGGTGGCACGCCTGTTGCGCGCCGGGACCGGCGTGGCCGACCTAGATGATGATGCGGCCCGCAATCGTGCACACACGCAGTTTGCCGGCGCCGACCCACAGGATCTGTTGCTACTCGATGATCTGCTCGGAATCGCCGACCCGGACGCGCCGCTGCCCGCGATCGACCCCGACGCGCGCCGGCGCCGGTTGACCGCACTGATCAACACCGCGTCACTGGCACGCACCGAACCGACACTGCTAATCCTCGAAGACGTCCACTGGATCGACGAAGTCAGCGAGTCAATGATCGCCGAGCTCCTTGCAGTCATTCCCCGCACACCCTCGGTCGTGCTGCTCACCGCCCGCCCAGAGTACGCGGGCGCGCTGATGCATGTGCACGGCGCGCAAACCATAGCGCTTGCCTCACTTGACTACTCGGACACCGCGACGCTCCTCAATGAGCTGCTGGGTCCGGATCCCACGGTCGCTGACCTGGTTCCCATCATCGCCGAGCGGGCCACCGGCAACCCGTTCTTCGCCGAGGAGATGGTCCGCGAATTGGCCCAGCGTGGCGCACTCACCGGCGAACTCGGCGACTACGCCTGTCGAACGGATGTCGCCGAGGTTGCGGTGCCGGCCACGGTGCAGGCAGCCATCGAAGCCCGGATCGACCGGCTGACGGCCAAAGCGAAGGAAACCCTCCATGCGGCGTCGGTGATCGGCGCGCGCTTCGACGCCGACCTGCTCACCGCGCTGGACATCGATCCGGTTCTCGATGAATTACTCAGCGTCCAGTTGATCGATCAGGTGCGGTTCACTCCCAGCGCTGAGTACGCCTTTCGCCACCCGCTGATTCATGCGGTGGCCTACGAATCACAATTGAAAACCGATCGCGTGCAGTGGCACCGGCGCCTGGCCGCCGCCATCGAATCGTGTAGCCCGGAGGCAACCGAGCAGAACGCGGCACTGATCGCCGAACATCTGGAGGCCGCCGGCGAACTCGTTGCTGCATACGGCTGGCACATGCGCGCCGCCGCGTGGTCGGCCAACCGCGACATCCACGCCGCCCGGGTCAGCTGGGAGCGCGCCCGCCGCATTGCCGACCGGTTGCCCGACGTCGAGCCGGAGAAACTGTCAAAGCGCATCGCCCCCACCACGATGCTGTGTGCCACCGACTGGCAAGCCCGAGCAGTACAGGAGTGCCAGGGCCGCTTCGCACAGCTGCGGGAGATGTGCAGCGGGGCCGGGGACAAGGTTTCGCTCGCCATCGGCATGACGGGTCTGTCCACCGAGAGCGTGTACAGCGGGCGTTTGCGTGAGGGGTCGCGTCTGGCTTCCGAACAGATGGCACTGCTCGAGTCGATCGGCGATCCGGACCTGACCATTGGTCTGTCCGTCATGGCGTTGACGGTGTGGGGCGTTGCCGGTGAATACGACGAGGTCTTGCGGTGGTCGGAAACCGTCATCGACCTTGCCGCCGGTGGCTCCGTCAAGGGTGCCACCTTCGGTTTTGGTTCACCTCTGGCGGGTGCGCTGGCATGGCGGGCCGCGGCTCGGTGGTGGCTGGGCCTTCCCGGTTGGCGCGAAGACCACCGCGATGCCGTCGCGACGGCCCGGAACAGCGACCCAACGACCCTGGCGTGTGTCGTCGCGTGGACCTACGGTCTGGAGATACAGCATGGGGTGCTTCGATCCGAGGATGCCGCATTGCAAGCGAGTAACGAGGCAATGCGGGCAGCCGAGGGAACCAGCAACGATGTCGCACTCAGCATGGCCAAGTACACGCTGGGGGTCGCGCTGCTGACCCGGGATACCGCGGCTGATCACCACCGAGGATTGGAGCGAATGGTTCAAACCCGGGACATGTGGCGCCAATCCGTTCCCTTCCTCGTTCCGGTCACCGAGCTGTGGAGCGCCCTGGAAATGGCAAGGTACAGCGAGCTTGACGCTGCAATCGCAGCCATGCGCCAAGCAGTCAATGAGCTGCTCCCTTCGGGCTCTTCCTATGGCGTATGGAGCACCCGCGTACTGGTGGAGACGCTGTTAGAGCGTGGCGCCGAGGGTGATTCGGCCGAAGCCGAGAAAGCTACCGAGCGAATGGCTGAGCTGTGGTCCGATCGCGGCTCGGCGATGGTCGAGATCACGCTGGTGCGGCTGCGGACCTTGCTAGCACGCGCCCGGGGTGACGACGGCTATCGAGAGCTGTTGAGCCGTTATCGGACGATGGCCAAATCGCTTGGCTTCGAGGGACATATCGCCATGGCCGAAGCGATGTGAGAACCCATGACGACGGACGTGGCATGCAAGTCATGCGGGACCGAACTCCGGCACAGCGCCAAGTTCTGCGATGAATGCGGCGCTCCCACTGCCCCGGCGACCGACACGGCCGAATACAAACAGGTGACGGTGTTGTTCGCCGATGTGGTGCGTTCGATGGTCATCGCGGCCACCGTTGACTTGGAACGATATCGCGGGATCATGTCGGAGCTTGCAGAGCGCTCGGCGACGGTGGTGCGCCGCTACGGTGGGATTGTCGAGTACACCGGCGACGGGGTGATGGCGATCTTCGGCGCCCCGATCGCATTGGAGGATCACGCATTCCGCGCATGCCTGGCCGCACTGGTTATCCAGGACGAAGCCAGGCGACTGGCTGACGAGGTGCGGAACCGCGACGGTGTCGATCTGCGCGTACGGATAGGACTGAATTCAGGTGAGGTGATCGCCGGTGACATCGGATCGGGAACTTTGGGATATGCCGCGACCGGTGAACATGTCGGGCTGGCCCAGCGCATGGAATCGGTGGCGCCCCCGGGCGGGGTGATGCTTTCCGAGTCGACCGCCCGGCTGGTCGAACACACGACGGTGCTGGCCGATCCCGAGTACGTGCACATCAAAGGCGCTGACGAACCCGTGCGCGCACGGCTGCTGCTGGCGATCCACCCGCGGGACGGAGCTGTCGCGCGCGCCGAGGCCAGACTCGTCGGGCGGGATTGGGAACTTGCCGCTCTCGCCGCCCTCATGGAACGCGCGATCGCCGGCCGCGGCGTTGTGGCGTCTGTTGTTGGTCCGCCGGGCATCGGCAAGAGCCGGCTGGCCCGGGAGATGGCGGCGCTGGCCGCCGCCCGCAGGCTCGAAGTGCTGTGGGCCTTCTGCGAGTCACACACCAGCGACGTGCCCTTCCATGTGGCGGCCCACCTATTGCGCGCAGAGATGGGGGTCACCGACCTCACAGGTGATGCCGCCAGAAGCCAGGTACGGACGCAATTTCCGGGTGCCGACCCGCAAGATCTGCTACTGCTCGATGACCTGCTCGGCATCGCCGACCCGGACGTGCAACCGCCCCAGATCGATCCGGACGCGCGTCGGCGCCGACTGACCGCACTGATCAACACCGCGTCACTGACGCGGACCGAACCGACACTGCTCGTCCTCGAGGACGTGCACTGGATCGACGACGTCAGCGAATCGCTGATCGCCGATCTCCTCGCGGTCATCCCGCGCACACCGTCGGTCGTGCTGATCACCGCACGCCCCGAGTACGACGGCGCGCTGATGCATGTGCACGGCGCGCAGACTGTAGCGCTTGGCTCATTGAGAGATTCGGATAGCGCGGCCCTGATCAACGAGCTGCTGGGCTCGGATCCCTCGGTCGTCGACCTGGTCCCGATCATCGCCGAGCGCGCGGAGGGCAACCCGTTCTTCGCCGAGGAGATGGTCCGCGAATTGGCGCAGAGGGGCGCGCTGAGCGGAGAGTTCGGCGACTACTCCTGTCACACGGATATCGACGAGGTCGCGGTGCCTGCCACGGTGCAGGCGGCTATCGAAGCGCGCATCGACCGGCTGACGGTCGGAGCGAAGGAAACCCTCCATGCGGCGTCGGTGATCGGCGTCCGCTTTGACGCCGACCTGCTCGCCGCGTTGGACATCGATGCGGTGCTCGACGAACTCCTCAAGGTCGACCTCATCGATCAGGTGCGGTTCACCCCGAGCGCCGAGTACGCCTTCCGCCATCCGCTGATTCACGCGGTGGCCTACGAATCACAGCTGAAAACCAATCGGGCGCAATGGCACCGGCGCTTGGCAACGATCTTCGAATCCTGGAACCCGGAAGCAACCGAGCAGAACGCTGCCCTGATCGCCGAACACCTGGAAGCCGCCGGCGAGGTCCATGCCGCATACGCCTGGCACATGCGCGCTGCCGCATGGTCAGCCAACCGCGACATCCACGCCGCCCGAGTCAGCTGGGAGCGGGCCCGCCGCATCGCCGACCGTTTACCCGACGAAGAACCCGAGAAACTGTCGAAACGCATCGCCCCCACCACAATGCTGTGTGCCACCGATTGGCAAGCCCGAGCGGTGGATGAGAGCCGCGGCCGCTTCGCGGAGCTGCGGGAGATGTGCGACGCGGCCGGAGACAAAGTGTCGCTCGCCATCGCCATGACCGGACTGGAAAGTGAACTGCTGTACGCCGGGCGCCCTGACGAAGGGTCGCGACTGGCGTCTGAACAGATGGCGCTGCTCGAGTCGATCGGCGATCCCACATTGACCATCGGGTTGTCATTCGTAGCGTTCGTCAACTGGTTCAACGTCGCCAAGTTCGGCGAGATCTTGCGGTGGTCGGAAACCGTCATCAACCTGGCTGCCGGGGACCCCACCAAAGGCGCCGCCTTTGGTTTGGGATCACCGCTGGCGATTGCGGTGGCATTTCGCGGTCTGAGCCGGTGGTGGCTGGGCCATGCCGGATGGCGGCAGGACTTGGACGACGCCCTCGCGATGGGCCGAAACAGCGACCCAGCAACTTTCGGCTTCGTGGTCGCCTGGACTTTCGCTGTGGCGATACCCTACGGCGTCCTCCTAGCCGATGAGTCCGCGAGGCGAGCGGTCGAGGAAACGGTGCAGATCGCCGAGGCATCCGGCAACGATCGCGCACTGGTCGGAGCCGAGTTCAATCTAGGCGTCGCGCTGCTGTATCAGGACGACGCGACCGACCGTCATCGCGGATTGGCAATGCTGACGCACGCCCGCGATGTGTGGCTGCCCCGTCGCGCGCCCTCGCTGGTCCCGGTCGCCGAGGTATTGGCTGCCCGTGAAAGGGCCAGGCGTGGCGATTGCGATGCCGCCATTCCGATGATCCGGCAAGCCGCAGACGAGCTGCGCCACGCAGGACGATTCGGGTGGGACGTCCTCGGGACCAGCTTCCTAGTGGAGGCGCTGGTCGAGCGTGGCGCCGAAGGCGATTTGGCCGAAGCCCAACGTGCGATAAACCGATTGGCTGACCGGCAGGCCGACGACGATTCGGCAATGATTGCCATCACCCTGTTGCGGTTGCGGGCTCTGCTGTCGCGTGCCCACGGCAATGAAGCTGTATACCGGGATTTGGTGAATCGCTATCGGGGGCTTGCGGAATCGCTTGGCTTCGAAGGACACCTCGCCTGGGCCGACGAGATGGATGCCGCGGAATCGGTCGGCAACAAAGCGGTGACAGATCCGGTTTCCGGGCTAAGTAGTACCACTTCGGCCAGGGGCACAGTGCAGTAGTGCACTACTGCGACCGTTTCATCCCACACGAGCGACGCTGCCCTTGACGATAGCTTCATCGAACCAGGGGGCCGCATGACCGACCTCGCCATGGCCGACCCGATCGGAACGGCGGCGCCGGACCGGTTGAAACCACCGCAGGTCCGCTCACCAAAACTCCTGCAGGGCCTTGAATTCGCTGTGTTCCGGCGCAAGGCAATGCGCAAGTGGATCAGACAACACGGACGCCTGTTCGAATTGAACGTCCCATTCTTTGGTCGGTCCGTCGTCGTGTCAGACCCGGCTCTGGTGCGGTCGGTGTGCACTGCGAGTGCCGATCGACTGGTCAACGTGCAGCCGAATCTGAGTAATCTGTTTGGACCCGGGTCGATATTTGCACTCGACGGCAGTCGGCATCGCGAACGCCGCCGGCTTCTCGCACCGGCTTTCCACGGTAAGAGCCTCAAGAGCTACGAGAAGGTCATCGAGGACGAAACACTGCGTGAGATCGCGACGTGGCCTGGGGGCAAGGAAATCCGGACCCTCGAACCGATGAACAGGATCACCTTGAACGTGATCTTGCGGACCCTCTTCGGCACTGATGGGGCGGGACTCGACGAACTTCGTGACATCGTTCCGCCCTTCATGAAACTAGGGCAACGGGTGGCATTCGTGCCGGCACCGCGATTTCGGACTGGACGCCACACTCCGTGGGGCAAGCTCGATGAATTGCACAAAGCATTCGACCGGATCGTATTCACGCTGATCGAGGAAGCCGAGGCCGATCCGGGTCTCGGCGAGCGGGCGGACGCCCTGGCGTTGTTGCTGCGCAGCATGCGCGATGATGGAACCGCGATGCCGCGGCAGGATATCTGCGACGAACTGTTGGCCTTCATCGGCGCGGGCCACGAAACGACCGCGTCAGCGCTGAGTTGGACATTCGAGCGGTTGCGGCGCCATCCGATCGTGCTGGCTGATCTTGTGAAAGAAGTCGACGAGGGGGGCAGCGCTTTTCGTCGGGCCACGATTCTCGAATTGTTGCGAGTCCGCACTGTGCTCGATGTGATCGGTCGCCGGGTCAGTGCGCCGAACTTCGATCTCGGTGAGTGGCGGATTCCTCTTGGTCGCACGGTGCTCGTGCGCATTGCCGACCTGCACATGAATCCGGACGTCTTTTCGGACGCCGAGCGTTTCGACCCGTATCGCTTCGGTGGCGCCAGGCCGGCGGCACCCGAATGGCTGGCATTTGGTGGTGGCGCACGCCGGTGCATCGGCGCGGATTTCGCGATCACCGAAATGGACATCGTGCTGCGGACGGTGCTGCAACACTTCCAGATACAGACCGACGCCTCCGCCGATGAGAAGTCGTATTTCCGTGGAGTCGCCCATGTTCCCAGGCGCGGCGGCCGCGTGGTTGTGAACCGTCGAACGTAGACCGGTGTCGACACAGTTGATCAAACCAACGTACGTACAGCGGTTCGAGATCCGCTGCAATGTCGGCGACGCCATTGTGGCGAACCTGGCTATCCATATCGTCTTCTTCTTTGAGCGGGCTCTCGACACCACTGCGCTCACCCGTGCACTTGCGCAAGCGCTCACGAGCTATCCGCTCTTCGCAGGGCGGCTCGCCCTGATCGACGGTCGGATGGGAATTCGATGTTCGGGGCAGGGTGTGCCCGTCACCTCTGTGTCATCTGACCGCACGCTGCGTCAGGCGATCGGTTCGGTGTCAGCAGACAACGGACGGTGGCTCATCGACCCGGTGAACGGCGTTACGGCTCGCTGGGGGTGGGGTCCGCTTTGCAGGGTGCGTGTCACCCACCTTGCGGACGATGCGACTGCGATCGGTCTCTCGTGGCATCACGCCATCGGCGACATGCAGACGCTGATGCACTTCATGAATGCCTGGGCCGCCACCGCCGCCGACAAACCCCTCGCTGAGCCGTTGATCGTAGAAGACCGCGCTGCCTACCTCGACGAGCATCTGCCTGCCGATGGCGCTCGGGAGCCCGGGGTGCGTTGTCTCGGGGTGGCAGAAATAGCGCGTAGTGCGCGGTACCTGGCCAGGGAGGCGCGAAAGCAACGGACTGTGGGCTTCTACTTCGGAGAAGACGAGGTCGTACGCATGCGCGACGAATATGGGGAATGCATGCGACTGTCAGCGAACGACGTTGTGTGCGCACATATCTCGGCAGCTCTCATGATGGCGGATCCCGCGGTGGATCGCCGCACTCTGGCGGTCGTCGTGAATGCACGGCATCGTTGCGGCCTCGATCCCATGCTCCTCGGTAATATCGTCACGACGCTGAACGTGGACTTACGACGTGAAGAGGCCGCACGTTCAATTGCCGAGCGCATCCGCCACAGCGTGGACCACTTCGCCGACGAACACTGCGATATGCGCATCAACCAACAGTTCCTGGATGCCGCCAACGCATGGCAGGCCGCTCGTTGTGTCACCAATGCCTTCAATCCGGCCCGGTGGAACCCACTCATCACGAACCTGAGCAACTTCGGCGTTTATCGCATCCAGTTCGAAGACACCTTCACGTCCTATTGCACGTTGTTGATGGAACTACCCGTTGCGGGACTCGGCGCCATCATGGAAGGGATCGACGGCCGCGGACTGGTCTTTCAGATGAGCTTGCCGCCCAGAGAGTTTCAGGCAATGTCAAGCCCCCTGATTCGGGCATACATGCACCGGTTCCGGCGGATCTGCGACGACATTCCACGATTGCACCGCGAAGTCCACGGCTAGCGCCTGGCGCGGTCAACTGCTTCGCAACACCTCGACCGTCTCCAGCCGCCGCGCATGGATGACGGGATACACCGCCGCCGCCATGACGAGAAGAAACACTGCTGCTACCCCGGTCCCCGACGCCAGTGGCGGCAGGCCCCATTCGATCTTGATGCCGTAGTACACCGGTGAGCCCAGCGACCACAGATACGTCAGGACCGCTCCCCCGAGGACGGCGAGCCCGGCGACCAGTACGCCGAGCAGGCCGGCGTTGGCGATGATCACGGTCTGTTCCTGGCCGGCGGTCATTCCGATCGCGCGCAACGCAGCTCGCTCACGCTTGCGCTGAACGAGTCCCAACACGAACACGTTCAACAAACTCAAGCCGGCGGCACCCATCACGACGTATCCCGAGATCGTGAAGGGCTTCAGGAATCGGGTGAGACCGGCTGTGGCTTCCGAGCGCCACTTCTGATTGTCGTACACCTGCAATCCGGCGCCGACGTCGACCACATCGGCGCGGTGAGCGGTTGCGGCGGCGGCGGACGGATAGTTCACCGCGATCTGATCGCGCACGGCTGCCCAATCCGTACGAGCCACGCTGTCAGAGACCAGCACGATGTCGCCCACCGCGGCGTCGTTCACCATGCGTGGCTGAAAAGTCCCGGCGACCCGGAATTGTTTCGGCCCCGCGACGGTCGGCAACTCGACAATGCTGCCAGCTACGGCACCGAGCCGGCCGGCCGCAATCTGACTCAGCCCGATCTCCCCGTCGCGTAGAGCCGACCAGAAGTCATCACCCGTCGGCTGATACAGCGCCCTGCTGTACCAATCACCTGGGGTGACGCCGATGACCAGCCGTGACAGTGTCCCTGACGAGATCGTCGATCGCCAACGCGATGTCACACTTCGCCCGTCGGCGGCGAGAGTCACCCGGTCGAAGGTTGCGTCAGCGATCTGACTGTCCCGCTGATCGAGCACCGATTGGGCAGCGATCAACAAGGCCGTGGGCAGTCGGTCGGCCTTTTCTTCTGCTAACTGCGTGGTTCCGAGCAGTTGCATGCTGTGTGAGCTGATGGCCGAACTGGCGCCCTGCGCAAGGAGCGCGGCCGACAGTGCGAACAATACGGCGTATCGCCGCATGTCGGCTCCCAGCAGCCGCCCGCCAACGGGATGTGCGCTCGAAAGCAGTGGAATCATCAGCCCTGCGCCACGCGGAGCCGCCCATGCTGTCAACAACACCACCCCCCACAAGCCGATCGTCATGCCGTAGATGCCCGCGTTGAGCGGCAGTGATCCGCGCTCGAAGATCGTCAACACGACGATGGCGGTCGCCAGCGAGCACACCCCGGCGATCAGCAGCCACCTGGGGACCGTCCGGGCGCGCTGCGCCCCACCGACACTCGCCATCGACGCCAACGGTCCCTCGCGAACCAATTTGAGGGCCGGTCCGGTCATCGCCAGGATGCCCGAGACCGTCCCGGCGAGGGCACCGATCCCAATCATGCTGGGGCTGAAGTGCGCAGCGATCGTGCCACCGGAACCGGCCAGCATGGACCGCCCGAAGCGGTTCACAAGATATGTCCCCAGCAGGAAACCCGGCGCAACGCCGACCAGTCCCCCGAGGAAACCCACCACGGCGCCCTCGCCCAACATCCTCCCGAACAACCCGAGCGGCTTGGCGCCGATGGCGCCGATGGTCCCCATCACCGCCCGCCGGTCCTCGACGGCCAGCAGAATGGTGTTCACCGAAATGAGCAGGCCGATCAGGATTCCGGCGAACGCGGTCAGGTTGAAGGTCTGCGTGGCGTTCTCAAAAACGGCGGGGAGGTGGGGCCGCGGCGGACCAGCCGTGGCGATGCCGGCGATCACGTGGTCGACCGCGGTGATGATCTGTGATCTCTCGATGCCCGGCCTCGGTAGGACGAAAGCGGCCGTGGCGTATCCGGGCGAGCCGAGCAGGTGCGCGGCAATCTCCTCCGACGGCGCGAACAGCACGTAGCCGTCGTTGATGCCCTCGACCCGGTCGAACTCCGGAAACGTCGAGGCGAGGTGCGCGGACCCCGGGGGCAGACCCGGGATGCGCAACTCATCACCGAGCTGTAAACCATGCCGCTCGGCGATAACCGTCGGAATTTGCAACGGCACCCCTGGGCCGTCTGTGGTGGTGGTATCACGGGCCCGCTGCTCGCAATTGAATGAGCCGACCAACAGCTCGATCTGACACGACCCACCGAGCAGAAAGAACCCTTGGGGTGATGTTTCGGGCGGGCGAAGCTGGGTGGCGATGTCCACGGGTGTCAAGCCCGCGACCACCGGGACGACCGCCTCCGCACCTGCCACCTCCGAGCGCAGCCGGCTGACCGTCTCGATCGGCAAGCGCCCGTTCACCTTCGGCGTGATTTCGACCACCTCGACGCCGGCGGCATGAGTGAGCGACGGGCCGAATGCCTCGAATGGGCGCAGGAGTTCCGATTTGAGCATCAGGACGGCGAGAACCACCGTCACTCCGAGCGCGACACCGATCACGCTCAACACCGTCCGGCGCCAGTCGGCTATCAACGCGGCGAGGTGAATCCGCCGAAACGACACCCACGCAGCGCCCAGCCGACGCATCACCCGTTCCCGTCGGACGCGGTGTCGGCGGCGTAGGCGCAGCCGTCGACAAGGTGTAGCTCGCGGGAGCCGTAGCATGCCGCTGACTGGTCGTGTGTCACCATCACGACGGCCGCACCATCTTCGTCCGCCAGGGAGCGCATGAGTTCCAAGACCTCGGTTGACGAGTGGCGATCCAGGTTTCCCGTCGGCTCGTCGGCGAGGATGATGGACGGCCGGGCCACCAAGGCGCGCGCCACGGCCACGCGTTGCATCTGCCCACCCGACAATTCCGTCGGAAGATGCCCGGCCCGGTCGCCGAGTCCAACCCTGTGCAGTAGCTCCTCTGCGCGGGCGTCTGCGGCGCGGGTCGCCATGCCGTCTATCACCAGCGGCAAGGACACGTTCTGAACCGCGGTGAGCATCGGCACGAGGTTGAAGAACTGGAAGACGAATCCGAGGTTGCGCCGCCTGAAGGCGGCGCGCGCACCACTCCTTATCTTCCAGAGATCTTCCCCGGCCACGGCCACCGTGCCGCTGTCGGGCCTGTCCAGACCACCGGCGACGTGCAGGAGGGTCGACTTACCAGACCCAGATGGTCCGGTCACCACGACGAATTCGCCTGCAGCCAAGGACAAGTCGATACCACGCAGCGCGTGCACCCACTCGCCACCCCTACGGTGAGTCTTGGTGACGCCCTGCAGCTTCAGTACCGGCGCAAACGGGTCGTCGCAAAATTCGCGTGGGGCGGAGTCTGCGGGGAGCCCGCTTCGGAACAAAGTCACAGCCTTCGCATTTCACGCGCCATCGCGGCGGACTCGAGGAAAGCCTCGCGACGGGCTGGATAGTGTCGCGGCGGAAGATGGTCCTCTGCCGACACCACATCGTGCGCGTGGCTCGACAGTATCGCTCGCACGGAGGCGACCAGGCCGTGCGCGGGCTCTGTTCGTGGCAACAACGTGGCGGCTGCCGTGCTGAAGGCCACTTCGCTCTCGGTGATGATCACCGGCGGGTGGCCGGTCTTGTCGACGACATGCTCGATCGCCTTGATCTCTTTCCGGGACTCGGCGGTCGCTGTGAACAAAACTGACATCTCATGCCTCCCGCTCGGCGTGGTGTTCAGTCGATCGTCGGCTCCCGGCGTCATGACGAGCGCAGTAGATCGCCACTGCAGTTTCAGGGGTCGCGAGTGTCAGTACTTAGACGACGTGCCTCGAGACAACAGCGCGCCCAGCTCTTCGCGGCTGGTGGTTCCGGTCTTCGCCATTGCCCGGTAGATGTGACTTTCGACGGTGCGCACGGACAGGGTCAGTCGCTGGGCGACGGCGCGGTTGGACAGTCCCTCGCCGATCATCATCGCGATCTCCTCTTCGCGATCGGTCAGAGGCAGGGGCTCGGCGGCCCGACGAAACGCGGGGGTACTCGCACCGCACCGCTCGGCCAGTGCGGCGGCGCGCGTCACGCAGCTCAGCGCCGATCCGCGCTTGTCTTCCCGACGGTATGCCAGGGCAGCGTGAGCGGCCGCGTCCAATGCGGCTACGGGATCGCCGATGTGCTCGAAACTCTCTGACACCGACGCGAGCTCGCCGGGATCACCGTTGTCCAAGGCTTCGGCGAATCGCGCGGCGAGGCCGACGCGAGGTCCTTCAACCAGTGACTTCAATTGGCGAAGCCGTGGCCCGCCACCGCGGTAGCCGAACTGCGTGGCGGTTTGAAGGCACAGCACCTCAGCGGCGAACTGCCCCTCGACGCAGGCCCGCTCGACGGCTGACACCATCGTTGCAATCGCCTCGCTGACTGCGCCCTGGCTGGCGGCTAGCCACGCTCGCATCAGAGCCTGGTCGTAATACAGGAAGCGGAAGCGGCGCGGCATCGTGGCCAACGTGGCCGAAGCAGCGCCGGCATCCGCAGCCATGCCACGCATCGCCAGTGCAGTCACCTGAGGGATGCGGTAGCGGTACCCCCACCCGTTTGGGTGTACTGCGCGCAGCCCTTCGACGGCCTGTTCCAGCAGTGCACATGCGCTGTGCAGATCGCCGGCACCGAGCGCGGCCCGGCCAGCCACCGCGGCACCAAGCAGTTGAGCAACGCCTGGCAGGTCGGCAGCCTGTTCGCGGGTCCGCTCGGCTACCGCCGTCGCGTCGTGAACGAGGCCACCGAGAAGCAACGCACTGACTTCTGCGTCCGCGATGTTGAACCTCATCTGTGGCGCGTCGAGAGTGCGAGTCGCGACCGCATAGCCGGCATCCGCGTATGCGATCGCTTCAGTGGTCCGTCCGGCGTCCGCGCAGATCTGGGCAAGCGCCCAGGCAATTTCGGCGCCGACAACAGGGATATCCTGTATCGCAACCCTTTTCGAGGCGTCCAGCGCCTTCTCCGGCTGATCCATTGCGAACCAGTAGACGGTGAGGAAGGCGTCGAGGTACGTGCGGGCGGCGGCAGTCGTACTCGGTGGCACGTCGTCGACGAGTGCCTTCGCGCGAATGGGATCACCGAGCGCCCACAGAAGGTTGCTGGACCGAAGAAAGGCGAGTTTGGCGCGGTCATGATCGGTCAGTTGGCTGGTGTCGATTCCGGCAAGCAAAGCCTCTGCATCCTCACCGCGCCCCAGCCAGGACAGGGCGTGCGCGCGAACGAAGTTCGATTCCGGCCCCGCTCCGCAGTCAGTTGCTGCTTCGGCGAGCCGATCCGCGAGCGCGAGGTCACCCAGCCAGACGGCACCGTACGCCGCCCTGACCAGTAGCGCGGGGTCGGGCGCGAGGTCGGAGTCGAGGCTCAATGCGGCGCGGCGCACGACGACGCGAATGTCGTCAGCGTCCGTCGACGCCGCGAGTTCCGCTACCACTGCACCACGCAAACGCCGCAGTCGGCTGAGTGGGGCACGTCTTCGGCGGACCTCACCATAGAGCGGATGCGCAACTCTTACCTCGATGTCACCGCCTGCAGGCTCCAACGCGATCAACCCGCGGGTTTCGGCCTCCTCGACGGCCGCCACATCGGTGATCCGCGTGAGCGCCCCCAGGTCGATCGGCTCTGCCACAGAGACCACGTCGATCACATCGGCGACGGGTTCAGGAAGGACTCCGATGCGGGATTCGACGAGCTCAGCCAAGCCCGCCGGAATGACGGCATCACCAACCCAGCGCCACGACCCATCCCGTGACAGGATCCGGCCGTCGGCAACTTCCTGCTCGACGATATTCCTCAAATAGAGAACGTTGCCGCGGGTGAGCATCCAAAGTCGTGAAGCGGCATCAGGGTCAAGCCGGCCCCCCAATACTGCCGTCAAGAACGTGGTCGTTTCCTCCAACGACAGATGCCGCAAAACCAGTCGCACGAATTCGCCGGTCGCCCAGATTTCTTGAACGGACGGGGGAACAGGTTGGCCGTCGCGAACGGTGAGTATCACCTTGGCGGCGCCGCGCTGCACGACCTGGTGCACGGCGAAGGTCGACAAGTCGTCGAGCAGGTGCGCGTCGTCGACACCGAGAACCGAAGTGTGGGCGGGCGAAGCCGGGGCGAGGGCCTCGATGACTCCACGCAGAAGCGCAAGGGTGTCCGTGGTACCCGCAGGAGCCCAGGCCGCGAAAGCGCCGAGCGGGACGGGTCTGGCCGAGGAGGCACCGGCTGTCCAGCAGGTCTCAAAGCCTGCCGACGCCGCTTCCGCCAACGCCTCGCGGAGGATCCGGCTTTTGCCGACCCCTTCTGAACCGCATATGAGCACCCCGGAAACATCCGCGGCCGCGATAGCGGTCGCGATCGTTCGCAATTCCTGTGTGCGCCCAATTAACGGCCACGACAAACGCACGCCATGAGCCTAGGAGCCGTGTAGCCCGCTACGCGGAGAATTCGCGAGTTCGGCCTCCCGACGGCCGACTTCGGTCAGCCGGCTCGACCGGTCAACGGCTCTTGACCTGACGTACTCGTTTGCGCAGTCCGTCGGTCGCCGTCTCCATCAATCCTTTGGCGCCCTTCTTGATCAGAAAGCCGGGCAACGGCACCAGCGGGTCGACCATGAGCTCGAAGCGAACTTTCGTGGTATCGCCGTCGGGGGTGAGCGTGTACCGACCTTGCTGCGCGCGTTGCTGTTTCGAACTCTCCAGAGTCCAGCCGACACCGTCGTCGTGGACGGTGTAGTTGAGAACCTGCTCGTCGGAGATTCCGACGATCTTGACGACCTGACGCGACTTGCTGGGCCGCCCCTCGTCGTCGCGTTCGAGGACCTCGACCTCCTGATGCGCCGAGGACCACTCGGTCAGCGATTCGAGGTCGGTCAGCACGTCGAGGATCTCCTGAGGTGTCGCCTCGATGACGACCTCGCGAGTTTCGGTGACAGCCATGCCGGATTGATTGCCAACCCTGCGCGCGTCGAAACCGGTCAGCTCCGCTTGAGTTTGAGGACCTGTTTGCGAAGACCGTCGGTGGCGGCCTCCAGCCCGCCCTTCATCGCGCGCTTCAACACGAAGCCCGGAATCGGTACAGCGGGGTCGACGGTGATCTCGAACCGGACCTTGGTCTTGTCGCCGTCGGGTGTCAGGGTGTACGACGCGCTCTGCGTCTTGAGCTGGCTGGATTCGATCAGCGTCCAGCCGGCCGCGTTCTCACCCCAGGTGTACTGCACGACCTGCTCGTCGGAGATACCCATGGTCTTCAACTTCAGCCGTACGCGGCCGGGCCGTCCATCGGCGTCTCTGTCGAGGACCTCGGCGCCCTGGTGCTGGGGGGACCAGTCGGGGGCGGACTCGACGTCGGCAATGACGTCGAGGATCTCGGCCGGGCTCGCGTCGATCACGACCTCGCGGGAATCGCTGGTAGCCATGTCGCGACCCTAGCCCGGTTACGGTTGACCGCATGGAACTTTGGGAGCTTTGCGCACGGGAACGCATCAGGGACACCCTCGCCCGGTACAACTGGTCGGGCGATGCGATGAGGCTGCCCGAACTCGCAGCCGCCTTCTGCGAGGACGGCGTGCTCGAGGTGCGCGGCACCGAACCCGCGCGGGGCCGGGCCGCGATCGTGGACTATCTGGGCGGTGCCGTCGCGGCGCCGAACGCGGCCGCTTCGAAGTCGGACGTCAAGCGCATCGTGCGTCACAACGTGACGAACGTCCAATTCACCGATGTGACGCCGGATGAGGCGCGGGTCTCCTGTTATTTCACGGTGTTCACCGAGATCGGCCTCGACCACTACGGCCGCTACCGCGACGTGTTCGCGCCGGTCGGTGACGACTGGTTGATCCGCCATCGGTTCGTGTCCACCGATTGGAGCGCACCGAATTCGACGATGGCCCGCTAGAATCGCCGCAACCGCAAGACAATTCGGCTGCTGTGAGCATGCGATCGTAGGTAGGCTCCGGCCATGGACGCTGCAGTGGACCCGTCCGTTCCGCCGAGCGGGACCGGGTGTTCCGAGTGCGACGCAGTGGGCGGCTGGTGGGTGCATCTGCGTCGATGTGCGGCATGCGGTCACATCGGGTGCTGCGACGACTCGTTGGCGCGGCACGCTTCGGCGCACTGGCGCGAGACGGGACATCCGGTCATCCGCTCGTTCGAACCGGGTGAGGACTGGTTCTGGAACTACGCCACGAACGAGTACTACGACGGGCCACGACTCGCCGCGCCCGAGTCGCGGCCCCACGACCAAACCGCCCCCGGTCCACGCGGGAGGGTGCCCGCGGATTGGACAGCGCAGCTGCGCGCTCGCAGAGACTGAAACCTCGGCTCGGCGGGTATCCAACGCCGGTGAGCGACGACAAGAAGGACAACCCCGACACCGCCGAGACCGACGCCGGGTCCGCCAACGCCGACGACGATGTGCAGAGCGACCCGGCCAGGGGCACCGACGGCACCGAAGAGGAAGGCGTCGACTGGTCGGATGAGGGCGGCGCGATGCCGAGCGGCCCCGCCGACACCGGCGATCACACCCAGTGACTCAGCGCAGCGAGTCGGCCAACTCCGTAAGCGTCTGCGCTGACGTGTATTTCGGTTCCCAACCGAGCTGACTCTTCGCCTTGCTGGTGTCCATGACCACCGACGTGCGGCCGATGTGCACCCACTCCAGCGCGGACGGGACGAACGGCAGCCGGGCGACGACACCGGACGCTGCGGTCGCGGCGACCTTGGGTACCCGTACCGGGCGGGCGCCGAGTTCGCGGGCCACGTCGCTCACCGTGATCAGCCCGTCGCCCGCGATGTTGTAGGCGCCCGGCTCCGCAGACGTGGTGGCGGCCAACGCGATCGCGGCCGCCACGTCGTCGTGGTGGACCAGCTGCAACGGGATGCCGGGATCCGGGACCGGTGTCTTCAACAGCGGAACGGCGTCGGATAGGCGCTTGACCGGACCGGGCAGCCGGGTCCACGGCATGTTGTCGGCCAATGCGGGCGCCTTCGGTCCCGCGACGATGCAGGGCCGCAGCACATACACCTCCAACGACGAACCGCCCACGATGTCGGCCAGCGCCGCCTCGCACTCGGCCTTCTGCTCGGAGTAGTAGTGCTCGGGTGACCCGCGCGGCGGCACGTCCTCGGTGAGCGGAACCGGGTTGTCGCTGTGATATCCGTAGGCGGCGACCGACGACGTGTACACCAGCCGCCGCGGACGCGCAGCCGCCACCGTCGCCTCGAAGACATTGCGGGTACCGGCCAGGTTGATCCGGGCGCTCTCCTCCCGCGAACCCATGATGATGAACGCGAGGTGGACCACGACGTCGGCGCGCCCGACCAGCGCGTCGACGGCCTCGCGATCGAGGATGTCGCCCTGCAGGTACGTCGTCTTCGACCAACCGTGCTCGGCCGGGTCGAACGGCCGACGAGCCATCCCGATGATCTCGTCGACCTCCGCGACGCCTTCCAGTGCTTCCACCGCCGACTTGCCGATCTCACCCGTCGGCCCCGTCACCGCCACCGTGATTCCCATGCGCGCCGCATTCCCGGTGCGGACGGGTCGGAAACAGCCTTTAGGACATATCGGTCAGCGCCTGCTTGGCCGCGTTGTAGCCCGGAATGAACGTGATGCCGGGACCGCCGTGGCAACCGGCGCTGCCCAGGTACAGCCCGTCGATCGGAATGGGCTGGTCGACATAGCCTTTGGGTCCCGGCCGGTTCGGGCCCATCTGGTCGGGATGGATCAGCCCGTGGCAGTAGTCCCCTCCCGGCGCACCGAACATGGTGCCCATGTGTTTGGGCGTGAACGTCGTGTGCCGCAGGATGAGGCTCTCGAAGTTCGGGGTCAGCCGGGTGATCTTCTCGATCACACGTCGGCCCATCTCGACCTTCATCTCGCCGTAGCCGTGCTCGCCGTCCGAGATCGGGAACCAGAGCGAGAACGCCGAGGCCGCATGCTTGCCCGGCGGCGCCAGGCCGGGGTCGTTCACCGACGGGATCTGCAATGCGATCGCCGGGTCCGCGGGTACGACGCCGCGCCTGGCGTCCTCCCACTGTTGTTGGAGTTCCTCGGGAGTGCTGAAGATTCCGATGTTGGACTGCATGGCGGGATCGTTCAGCAACTCATACGGCGGCGCGAACTGCGGAATGCCGTCGAGTGCGAAGTGCATCTGCAGATAGCTGCCCCGGTGGTCCAGGCGCGAGAAGCGGTCCCGCACATCCGCAGGGACCGCGTTGGGGTCGACGAGGCCGTTGACCGTCAGGTCGGGTGCGACGCCGGAGACGACGATCGACGCCGACAGCGATGTGCCGTCCTCGAGCCGCACTCCGGTGACCCTGCCGTCGGCGACCGTGACCTCCACGACCTTGCTACGCAACCGCAGTTCTCCGCCGTTGGCGATGAATGTGTCGCACAGATGCGACGTGAGGGCTCCGATACCGCCTCGGAGCTTTTTGACAAGTAACGCGTTCTCGTCGGGAACGGCGAAGCCGTACGCGAGGGCCGCGGCCGTCCCCGGGGTGGCCGGCCCCCGGTAGGTGGTGTTGCATGCCAGCAGCGACAGCATGCCGCGCAGCGCACCGTTCTTCTCCTTGTCCGGCAAGTAGCGGTCGAGCACGTCGGTGACCGAGCCGAACAACAGGTCGGTGATCGTCGAGCGCTCGAATTCGGATGTCGCACAGGCATACATCTCATCGAGCGACTTCGGGGGCCGGCCCGCGTCGAACCGGCCCAACGCCCGTGTGGGCGCCTGGCACCATGCCATCAACCCGGCCATGCCGTTGACGGCTTCTGCGCCGTGTACCTCGTTGATGTGTGTCAGGAGTTTCACCGGGTCGGTGTAGTAGACCAACGGCTCGTCACCCACGCCTCGAAGCGACACCGACATCACGTCGAGGTCGACGGTCGGCAGAGAGTCGAGCCCGAGTTCGCGGCTGACCACCGCCGACGTCGGGATCTGCACCGAGCCGGCGATCTCGAATTTGAACCCGTCGAACAATTCGACCGTGGAAGCCATGCCTCCGGCGTACAGCTTCGCGTCCAGGCAGAGGGTGCGCACACCGGCTTTCTGCAGCACGGTGGCCGCGGTCAATCCGTTGTGCCCGGCACCGATGACGATGGCGTCGAAGTCGCTCATGGGGTGAGGCTGGCACCCCTCCCGAGTTTTGTCAATAATGACAAAACGTCAGCCGGCGATGCCGTCGGCCAAGGCGCGCAAGGCCTCCCCGGTCAGCCGTGACAGCTCGGGAAGCGAGCGCTCGTCGCCGAGCATCCACACCTCCATCGCGCCGAAGACCGCGGCGGCGATGCACCGGGCGGTGACCGTGATTCGCATCCGCTCGTGGGTGGAGACGTCGGATTGAAGACCCTCGGCGAGGTGCTCCGCAATGACCTCGGCGAAGTCGGCTTCCACCTGGCGCATGTGCCGCACCACCCGGCCGGGTTCGAGTTCTTGTGCGCGCAGGGCGGCGGTCTGCGCGACGGCCCAGTCGTCATACGGGCGGGCCATGATTGCGCTGTGCACCGCCTCGATGATCGGCTCCTTGGGGTCGCGGGCGGCCAGCGCCGAGCGGAACCAGTCCAGCCCGGCGTAGTCGGCGAACAGCAGATCGTGTTTGGACGCGAAGTGGCGATAGAAGGTTCGCAACGACACACCGGCATCGGCCGCGATCTGTTCGGCCGACGTCTCTTCGACCCCCTGCGCGAGGAACCGTACGACCGCCGCTTTACGCAGCGCTTCGCGGGTGCGCTCACTGCGCGCGGTCTGGGCCGGACGGGGCATGTGCATGAAAGTACCCGAATCTAGTTATGTCAATATTGACAAAACTGTGCCCGGTGGTGAGAAACTCCGATCATGGTTTCGTTGATCATTCACCTTGTCCTCGGGTTCGCCACGCTGGCCGTCATCGTCAAGGCGAATCCCGCGATCTTCGCGCGCTACCCGTCGGGTCCCCGGGTCACCAAGCTCGAGTTGTTCTACTACGTCGTCGGCGTCGCCTCGGTCATCCTCGGCTACTACTTCAACAACCAGTTCGTGGCCGAGTATGCGCCGGCGGGTGGGCTGCACAACTTCGTATGGGGCCCCGGCAGTTGGTCGGAGTTCATCGCGCTGGGCTACGACAACCCGGCTGCCAGTTCGGCCAGCCAGGACTACACGATCATGAGCCTGCTGTTGTTCCCCGCGTGGTTGCTTGTCGACGGTCGCAGGCGCGACGTCAAACACGCCTGGCTGTATCTGGGCTTCATCCTGTTCGCCAGTTCGGCATTCGCCTGGGCGTTCTATCTGGCGACAATCGAGCGGCAACACCGGCATCAGTCGATCGCCGCGAAGGTCAAGTCGCCAGCCTGACGACGCGCGCGGCCGTACAGTGCGTTGCATGGTCACCGACGCGCTGCGCCAACGACGGCTCGAGGTGATCCGTGTGCACATGGACACCGAGGTCACCAAGGAGTTCGACGCCACCCTCGCGACGTTCAAGAACGAGTCCGGGGGACGGCCTCACTACGAGATCATGGCCACCGGCCAAGTCTTCGACGGCGACGACGAGGTCATGGCCTACTACCGGAGCACACGCACGGCGTTCCCCGATCAGCGCCACGACAACGTCAGGTTCCATGTCGCCGACGACGCCGTGATCGTCGAGTTCGACCTGCTCGGAACGAATCTGGGCGAGTTCTACGGGTTGCCACCGACGGGCAAGGCGTTCCGCGTACCGGTGGCCGCAGTGTTCTTCTTCGAGGACGACCGCATCGTCAACGAGCGAATCTACTTCGACTCCGCGAGCCTCGTGACCCAGATCGGTCGCACCGAGCTGCTCACCGGAGCCGCTTCGTGAAGGTTCACCATCTCAACTGTGGATCAATGCATCCATGGGGCGTTCCCGTGCTGGTCTGCCATGTGCTGCTCGTCGAGACCGACAACGGGCTGGTGCTCGTCGACAGTGGATACGGGCTGGCCGACTGTCGGGAGCGGGCGCGCCGAACCGGCCCCACCCGCCGCCTCTTTCGGCCGTTCTTCGACCCCGACGAGACCGCCGTCCGGCAGGTGGAACGACTGGGCTTTCGTCGCGAGGACGTCCGCCACATCGTGGTCACGCATTTTGACATCGACCACATCGGCGGGATCTCCGACTTTCCCCACGCCGAAATCCACTGCACCGCAGCCGAAGTACTCGGGGCGATGCACCCGCCGACACGGGGCGAACGCTTCCGGTTCCGATCGGCCCAGTGGGAGCACGGTCCCAAGATCGTCGAGCACACCCCCGCCGGGGAGAAGTGGCGCGGGTTCGCCGCGGCCAAGGAGCTGACCGAAGTCTCGCCGGGAATCGTGCTGATGTCCTTGCCCGGCCACACCCGCGGGCATGCCTGCGTGGCCGTCGACGCGGGTCATCGCTGGCTGCTGCACTGCGGGGACGCGTTCTACCATCCCGACACCATCGGCGGCCCGGGGCGGATCGCCCCTGTCCTCGGCGCGTTCGAGAAGGTCGCAGCGTTTGACCGTAAACAGGTGCGCGACAACCACGCTCGGCTGGCCGAGTTGTACCGCCGCGGCGAACCCGACCTGCTACTGCTGTGCGCGCACGATCCGGGGCTGCTGGCCTACGCGAAGAAGACCGCCTAGCTAGCGGGCGGCGCGCTTACGAAGGGATGCCTGCAGGCGCTCGAGCACGTCGAAGTAGCGCGTTGGCGCGAGTCGGGCCAGCGCGTCGAACATGTAGGCGTCCGGACCGACGAGGATCCGGGCCTTACCCGCCTCCACACCGCGGTGGATGATCTCCGCCGCCTTGTCGGGCTGGGTTCTGGTCATCGCCGCGAACTCCTCGACCACCTGCTCCTTGGTCGGTCCGCCCGCCTCTTCGTGGAACCGCCCGTTGCGCACGATGTTGGTGTTCACGCCGCCGGGATGTACGTTGACCGCCGACACGCCGGTCCCACGCAGCTCCTGACGCAACGAGTCCGTGAACCCGCGAACCGCGAATTTCGCTGAGCAGTATGCGCTTTGGCCGGGCATACCAACCAAACCGAAGACGCTCGACGTATTGACGATCACGCCCTCGTCCTGCTCGACGAGCATGGGCAGGAACGCCCGGGTGCCGTTCACGACACCGTGGAAGTTGATGTTCCACAACCAGTCGTCGTCACCTACCACGGCGTCGAGCACGGTTGATCCGAGCGCGACGCCCGCGTTGTTGAACACCGCCCCGATCGGTTCGGGTGCCCACGCCCGCACCTCGGCGGCGAAGTCGTGTTGCGCCTCGGCATCGCTGACATCCAGAACCCGCAACAGTGCCGGGCCCCGCAACGACGCCTCGGTCTCCTTGAGGCCCTGTTCGTCGACGTCGGCGATGGCCACCGGGCAGCTGTGCGACGAGAGCCGCTGCGCCAGTGCGCGTCCGATGCCGGATGCCGCGCCGGTGATGACCGCGGTACGACCGCTGATCGTCCTACGCTGCTTGCTCATGGTGGACTGCCCGCCTTTCTGGTACACCGAGGTACCGATACGGTACGCGGAGGTACCGCATATGACAAGGGCGGTTCATTCGCGCATTCGCGGACGAGACGCGATGAACTCGCGCCGATTCTAAGTGTCTGGCCGGGCTTCTCCCCGTGGGACGATCACGGTGCGCACGTTTCCTCGTTGTAAATGCCCGGGGCCGTGGATATTTCACCGCTCCCGGAACCTGTCCACCCACGAGAAAGTAAAGACCTTGACCGCCACCATCGACACCCCTTCGCGGCTGACTCCCCTGGAGCCGGTCCCGCTCGATCCCGCGGACTTCCCGCCCACCAACGTCGACTCCATCCCTCCCCTGGCCGCACACTGGCAGAAGCTCGACTTCCGCGAGATCCTGAGCCGACCGGCGGCCTTCCTGTCGGTCAGCCAGTCCAATTCCCTCTACAAGCCGGGTGGCGTGCAGTACGCCGAAGGCCACGCGCTGCGCGGCAGTCTCGACGCGACGGTGAAGGCCGTACGGGCGGCGCGCAAAGCACCGAACTTCCTGTCGTTCAACTGGATCGGCTTCTCGGTGTTCCGCAAGGACTATCCACAGACGGCCTTCGACCGCGTCCAGTACGAGAGTTGGACCGGCCACATCGACGCGACACCCGAGCAGATCGCCTGGGACAACGCCCTTGTCGACGAGCTGCGCGAATTGGTGGAGCCCGGTGACAACGAACTCTACGAAAAGGCGCTTCAGACCGCGTTCGTCGGCACCGACCTGCCCGGTGCGCTGATCCGGCAGAAGATCGAGGTCGTCGTCATCACCGGAATCCACCTCGACTGGTGCATCGAAGGCAACGCCCGCGCCGCGCGCGACCACGGGTTGCTGCCCATCATCATCGGCGACGCGACCGGTGCCGCGCGTCCCGATCAGGAGCCGGCGGCGTTCGGCCGCATCAACGAATTCTTCGCGCCGGTGATCTCCTCGGATCAGTTCGTGGGATGGGTGGGCCGCTGATGGGCAACGTGGGCCTGCTCCTCGTCGGCGTCGTCCTGTTCGTCAACGGCCTGGTCTCCATCGGGATCGTCAAACCCAGAAGTGCCGCGCCGCTCAACCTGTTCGTCGGCGCGGCGCAGGTCGTTCTGCCCACGCTGATCCTGGTGCAGGCCGGCGGCGACGCGGGTGTCGTCAACGGGACGTGGCCAAGCCTGCTGTTCGGGTTCACCTATCTGTGGTTCGGGCTCATCCAGATCTACGATCTCGAGCCGCAGGGGTTCGGCTGGTACAGCGCGTTCGTCGCCGCGATCGCACTGTTTCATGCGGTCAAAAGCATCGGGACCGATCCGGTGTTCGCGGTCATCTGGGCCACGTGGGCAGTCATGTGGACGCTGTTCTTCGTGTTGCTCGGTCTGGGGATCAGCCGGGTCGGGTCGTTCGACCTCGGCCACTTCACCGGGTGGGTGCTGATCCTGCTCGGGATCCCGACGTGCACGCTGCCGGCGATCTTCCTGTTGAACGGCGCCTGGTCGGTGTCACCGGTGGCCGGCGTCGCGGCTCTTGCCGCCCTCGGGGCCGGCGTCGCCCTGTCGACGGTCCTTGCCAGGCGCACCGCACGGGCGGACAAACCCGCGTCGGTCTCTGCGCCTGTCCCGGTCGAGGTCGTGCCCGCCCGACAGGGAGCCCACCGTGCCGCAACCGGTGTAACTGCAACTGAGAAGAGCCGGCGGCTTCGGGAAACCGGAGCCGCCGGTCGCGTTGTGCGGTGACAACCCAACGGTCGCCGACGAGCTCACGAGAGTTGGTGGCCAGGGCCGGGATCGAACCGGCGACCTTCCGCTTTTCAGGCGGACGCTCGTACCAACTGAGCTACCTGGCCCGGAAGGCACCGCTCGGGCGTAACCCAGATGCCTCGCCGCAATGGCGACCCTGACGGGACTCGAACCCGCGACCTCCGCCGTGACAGGGCGGCGCGCTAACCAACTGCGCCACAGGGCCTTGCTTGCGTCCCATCGTACGGGTCGCTGCGTGTACCCCCTACGGGATTCGAACCCGCGCTACCGCCTTGAAAGGGCGGCGTCCTAGGCCGCTAGACGAAGGGGGCCCAGCCGAATCTCTCCGGGGTACTCGCAACGCGATGACGTTGGGAGCTTCGATAGCTTAGGTTATCGGAACCCGAATCCTCAAACGAGGGCGACGCGGGGCACCCAGTATCCTGTCCATCGCGCCCCTATAGCTCAGTTGGTAGAGCTACGGACTTTTAATCCGCAGGTCCTAGGTTCGAGTCCTAGTGGGGGCACCAGAAGTCCTACCTCAAACTGCCTTTCGAGGCTTCCCCTTTGACAAGGGGCAGATACTTCCAGTCCGCAAGCGGACCAGTATTGGCTGGTGGAACGCCGTGGCGCGCTGGTGTCGAGGGACCGCTGGAATCGTAGCCCTCGGACCGTCGGAGTAGGTGCCACTCACGGGGCAGACCACATCAGCCTGAATTTGCGCACCGATCCTCGCTACGGCACGCCGGCCACCTTGGTACCAGCGCTCACCGTGAGCCAACCGATTCCCCGTGTGGGCTTGGCGACGGTTCCCGACCCGACACGGTTCAGCGGCTGCTCGTTACTTGTCAGCCTTGTCGGCCTTGTCGGCCTTGTCGGCCTTGGCCGGCTTGTCCACCTTGTCAGCCTTGGCCGGCTTGTCCACCTTGTCGGGCTTGTCGGCAGGGGCTGCGGGGGCGGGCTCGGATGCCGGGGCGAGCTTGGGGACTGGGGCGGAGCTTATTTGTGCTTTCAGTGCTGCCGTCAGCTGATTGTTCGCTGCCTTTATATCTGCCTTGAACGTCGCCTTTGCAGCAGCAAGTTGGCTGGCGTATTCAGTCTTGCTGATGACTCCTGCGTCACGCTGTTTGATCAGGTCGATGATCTTCGCGTTGTAGGCCGTAGTCAGGGAATTGACTTGATTGGTCCACGTGCATCCAGCGTCGCACGGCTCCGCCTGCGCCGGGACCGAGAAAAGTAATGGCGTCACAAGCAGGGCGGCTGCGATTTGTTTCTTCATCATGTCGGTTCACGTCACCTTTCTTGGTGTGCAGGGTGCGCATTTCGTTCGGCAGCGCCCAATCCCGACGATGACGAATCACCGTTGCTGGACCGCTCCTGACGCCGATCAAACTGCGACAGACGTCATGGTGCGGTGACTCGAGCGAGTGGCCTGCAGTATCGGACTACTGCACTTTCGCGGCCTCAGCAAGCCGACTACTTAGGGCGGCGCAAGTTGGTCGGTCAGCCCGACTCCACAACAACAAGTACCCGATGAGGCGCGCCCAGTGATTGCGCCGTTTCGCCACTCAAAGCGGTGTGGGTGACCCGGACAGCGGGCGAGGCAGAGACTTCTGCTGACGGTGGACCACCGACGGGAGTCGGCGCAGCACAGAGCCTGAATCAGACCTGCGGACAGTAGAACTGCGGCTGACCGCGGTACTCGACCGGTGGGAGGTTGCGCGCCGGCGTCTCGACCAGCGGGGCGTCCACCGGCAGCCGACCTGTCGCGCGGTCGATCGCAGAACGCTTGCGCGGGTGCATCAGCCACCGCTTGGGCAACACCTTGGTGGCCAGCGTCACGACATCGCAGAAACGACGGTGCAGCCACTCCTGGCGGGGTGACCAGCTATAGCCCATCAACTCCCGAACCGGCGGATCGTAGAGGGCGACGGTCATGAACGTCAGAAAGCGCTGCATCACTTGGAGGTTCAGCCGCCACAACGGGTCCGGGATCCACTCCAGCGACGGGTGCTTGGGCATCGTCGAGAGATCCATCACCTCCCGGGCCGCCCAGTTGTTCTCCAAGACGTTGTGGCACATGTGATCCCAGTACGCCTGGAATTCTTCCCACGTCTTGGGCACCGGCCGCATGCTCATCCCGTACATGCGGTACCAGGTGATGTGTTCGTCGAACAACTGCCGCTTCTGGTCCTCGGTCAGTCCACCACCGAACTTCTCGGCGGCCAGCAGGGTCGACTTGAAGAACGTCGCGTGCGCCCAGTAGAAGACATCGGGGTTCAGCGCGCTGTATCGTCGGCCGCGCTCGTCGGTGCCCTTGATGCTGATGTGGTAATCGCGGACCTCCGCGCCCGTCTTCGGTGCACGATCGCCGTCGAAGACCACCCCGCCGATGGGGTAGATCGAACGCAGCAGCCGCGGAATCCGCTCCATGAAGAAGATCGAGTGCTCCTGCACGGCGGCGCCCAACTGCGGGTGCATGTTCTGCATCGAGCCCGCCCAGGTGCCCTGAAACAGGCCGGTCCACTGACCGAAGTACCGCCACGTCAGCGAGTCGGGGCCCAGCGGCGGCGGCGCGTCGTAACCGCCTGAGGTCACCGGACAGCCCGCCGCCAGCGAGGACGCGTCCCCCTGCCCTTCGGACAGCTGGCGCTCCCGCGACACGGGGCACGTTTCAGACGTATCTTGAGTCACTGGTGTACTTCCGTCCGGAGGTAGCAGGATTTCTGACTACGGGCGTTGTCATGCCGAGCTTAGGAGGGATGTGCCTTCGGGTCAAAGACGGGGCCGATGGTCGGGCGTGCCGCTGCAGGACCGTCAGGTGCTTCGCCGCGACGAACTCATCGCCGCAGGAGTGGGGCTTCTCGGCGCCGCCGAGGGCCCGTCCCTGACCGTCCGCGCCGTGTGCCGGGCAGCCGGGTTGACCGAGCGCTACTTCTACGAAAGCTTCGCCGACCGCGACGAATTCGTCCGTGCCGTGTACGACGACGTCTGCGCAAAAGCCATGTCCACCTTGACGTCGGCCGAAACCCCGCGCGACGCCGTCGAGCGGTTCGTCGCCTTGATGGTCGACGACCCGACCCGAGGCCGGGTGCTGCTGCTCGCGCCGGCCAGCGAACCGGTGCTGACGCGTTCAGGTGCCGAGTGGATGCCCAGCTTCATCGAGCTGTTGCAGCGCAAGCTCACCCGCATCACCGATCCCGACCGGGCGGCGATGGTGGCCACCGGGCTGATCGGGGCCCTGACCGCGCTGTTCACCGCCTACCTCAACGGCAGGCTGACCGCCACGCGAGAGCACTTCATCGACTACTGCGTCGAAATGCTGCTCGGCCGGGTGTCGAGCTACTAGGACCGGGCTACTCGTCGGGCGTGACCGGCGCTTCCAGTTCCTCCTGCTCCTCGTTGGCAGCTTCCTCCTCGGCTTTGGACTTGGCCTCCCGGCCGAGCGGATTGGCCACCGACGCACCGGGATTCGTCGCCGTCGCATACCCACCCGCACAGTTCAGCGCCAGGTGGACCTGGCTGCCGGACTCGGCGATGCGCAAGAACGACGCGTCCCACGCATTGGTGACGATGCAATCGCCGAGGTCGAGTTTGTCCCCCACCCGGGCGGCGACCACGGCCGTGTCACCGTCCTCCTCGATGGCCGAGACCGCATCAGAGTAGGTCTGCCCCACGACGTCCGGGGCGGCCACCGCCGTCGCCGTGCCCAACAGCGCCATCGCCGACACCGCGGCACCGACCGCGCCGATCCCCAACATTCGTCTTCGCATGGTCCGCCCGCCTCTGTGAGTGTGCTCCGGGGCGGATGACGTGCTGCGTCCACCCCGGGCGTGGATTCCACGCCACCTTCACGGGGTTGTGTGAACGGAGGGATGCGCTGACGTTGACGCCGGGTGAAAACCGTTGCGGACTATGAAGACTGCGTTAATTGTCGGGCGTGACGGGCGATTCCAGCTCTGACAGTTCCTGCTTCTCGGCTTCCTCTTCGGCCTTGGACTTGGCCGCGCGCCCGAGCGGATTGGCAACGGAGGCACCAGGATTGGTGGCGGTCGCATACTCGCCGGCGCAGTTCAACGCCACAGACATCTCGCTCTCGTCGGCCTGGCTGATCCGCAGGAACGACGAGTCCCAGATGTTGGTGACGATGCAATCGCCGAGGTCGAGTTTGTCACCGACCCGAGCGGCGACCACCGCTCTGCCACCGGCGTTCTCGATCTGTTCCTGAGCGTCGGAGTACTTCATGCCGACGACGCTGGGAGCGGCCGAGGCGGTGCCCGAGCCGAAAAGAACCGCCGATGCGGCGGCAACACCCATCGCCGACGTGAAACCGATGGAGATGATCTTCTGCACGTGCCCCAACCTCCGTGTCCGGGCGATGACCGCCGCGTTAACGCTGGTGGCAGTCTATTGCGGTTCGGTATACATCGCCACCGGAGCGAAGCGCTGGTTTTAAAGGCCCGGACCTGCGAGGACTCAGTTGTTCGGGGTCACGGGGGCGGCCAATTCCTGTTCTTCCAGCATCGCCGCCTCGCGCGCCGCCTTCGCCTGCCGACGTTGCTGCTCGGCCTTGGCGTCGCGGCCGACCGGGCTCATCGCGGAGTTGCCCGGCGCCCCGGGCGCGGCAAGCGCGGCATTGCAGTTCAACGCCACCATGACATCGCTGTTGGAGACCGGGCGGCCCCGCGAGTTCGGCCGGCGGACCGCGGCATCCCACGCGTTCGTCACCAGGCAGTTGCCTTCGTCGGCGCTGCTCCCGACCCGCGTCGCGACCACGGCGTTGCCGCCGTACTGCTGGATGATCTTCTTGGCGTCCTTATAGGGGCGGTCGACGACGTCGGGGACCGCAACTGCCTGGCCCGCTCCCACCAGTGCGGTACCCGCCGCTACCGCGGCAACCGCCGCGCCTGCCCACAGATGCCGCAGCTTGAGCAACGCCCGTCCTCCGAGTCTCCAGTGATGCCGAATTCAGGGCCTAGATGTTTGCCCGACCGGGATACTACAACGACAGATGCGCCTCAAGTGGCGGTTGGGACACGTTCCCGGAACTTGATGTCACCGGGGGACACAGATATATTGAGTGCAACCAACGGGTACAGATAATTAATTGGGTGGGGCTCTCGCACGCGAGAAGGAGTAAGGATCAATGCACGAGAACTTGACCGACCTACATCTGCTGCATGAGCTCGAGCCTGTCGTCGAGAAGTACCTCAATCGTCACTTGTCGATGCGCAAGGACTGGAATCCGCACGATTACATCCCGTGGTCCGACGGCAAGAACTATTACGCACTGGGCGGCCAGGATTGGGATCCCGAGCAGTCTCAGCTGTCGGAAGTCGCGCAGGTCGCGATGATCCAGAACCTATTGACCGAGGACAACCTGCCGTCGTATCACCGCGAGATCGCGATGAACATGGGCATGGACGGCGCCTGGGGGCAGTGGGTCAACCGGTGGACGGCCGAGGAGAACCGGCACGGCATCGCGCTGCGCGACTACCTCGTGGTCACCCGTTCGGTCGACCCCGTACAACTGGAACAGCTGCGCGTCGAGCAGGTCACCCGCGGCTTCTCCCCCGGCCAGAACCAGCAGGGCGACCTCTTCGCGGAGAGCCTCTTCGACTCGGTCATCTACGTGACCTTCCAGGAGTTGGCGACCCGCGTCTCGCACCGCAACACCGGTAAGGCCTGCAACGAGACCGTCGCCGACCAGCTGCTGGCGCGGGTCTCGGCCGATGAGAACCTGCACATGATCTTCTACCGGGACGTCAGTGAGGCCGGCTTCGACATCGCGCCCGACCAGGCGATGCACTGCCTGCACCGCGTGCTGCGCAACTTCAAGATGCCGGGCTACACGGTTCCGGAGTTCCGCCGCAAGGCCGTCATCATCGCCGTCGGCGGCGTCTACGATCCACGCATCCACCTCGATGACGTGGTGATGCCGGTGCTCAAGAAGTGGCGGATCTTCGAACGCGAAGACTTCACCGGCGAGGCCGCGCGCATGCGCGACGACCTCGGTGTGCTCGTCGAGGAGCTGGAGGAGGCCTCGCAGAAGTTCGAGGAATCCAAGCAGCGTCGCCTCGAGCGCGAGGCGCGCAAGGCCGAGAAGCTCTCCGCGAAGAAGGTCCTGGCCTCCTCGCCCTCATGACGGTCCTGGCCGACGAGCGCGAACTGCTGATCGGCCCGATACGGCTCCCCAGCCCGGTCGTACTGGCGCCGATGGCCGGTGTGACCAACGTCGCGTTCCGCACCCTGTGCCGCGAACTCGAGCTGACCAAAGCCGGCACGGTCAGCGGCTTGTACGTGTGCGAGATGGTGACCGCGCGCGCCCTCGTCGAGCGGCATCCGGGGACCATGCACATGGTGACGTTCGCGCCCGACGAGACCCCGCGTTCGCTGCAGCTGTACTCGGTGGACCCACAGAACACCTACGCCGCGGCGAAGATGATCGTCGACGAAGGGCTGGCCGACCACATCGACATGAACTTCGGCTGCCCGGTGCCCAAGGTCACGCGGCGCGGCGGGGGTGCTGCCTTGCCGTACAAGCGCAGGCTGTTCGGGCAGATCGTCGCCGCGGCGGTCCGCGCGACCGAAGGCACCGACATTCCCGTGACGGTGAAGTTCCGCATTGGGATCGACGATGCGCACCGCACCCATCTGGACGCCGGAAGGATCGCCGCCGAGGAGGGCGCCGCGGCAGTGGCCCTGCACGCCAGGACCGCGGCTCAGCGCTACTCCGGCAAGGCGGACTGGGACCAGATCGCGGCGCTCAAAGACCACGTCACCGACGTGCCCGTCTTGGGCAACGGCGACATCTTCGAAGCCTCCGACGCGCTGGCGATGATGTCGGCCACCGGATGCGACGGCGTGGTGATCGGGCGCGGTTGTCTGGGCAGGCCCTGGTTGTTCGCCGAACTGTCGGCCGCGTTCACCGGACGTCCCGCACCCGAACCGCCCACGCTCGGCGAGGTGGCGTCGATCATCGTGCGCCACGGCGAACTGCTGGCGGCCCATTTCGGCGAGGACAAGGGCATGCGCGACATCCGCAAGCATGTCGCCTGGTATCTGCACGGATTTCCCGCCGGCGCCGACCTCCGACGGGCGTTGGCCCTGGTCAAATCGCTTGCCGAGCTCGAGGAACTGCTCGGCAGACTCGATGCCGATGTGCCCTTCCCCGACGCCGCGACCGGTCCCCGCGGGCGCCAGGGTTCGGCCGCGGCGGTAGCACTGCCCGAGGGCTGGTTGACCGATCCCGACGACTGCACAGTGCCCGCCGGTGCCGAGGTCATGCACTCCGGTGGATAGCCGTCTCCCAGTCGTCTCCGTCCTGAGACGACTCTGACATCACATCTCTCAGGATGTCTCAGTACGATATGAGTCTCGTTCGTAATGCGCTCCCGTCGCGGAGTCACCCAGGTGCTGTAGCAATGGCGCGCGGCACCGTGTTCGCCCCTGAGCTGCACATGCAAAGAGTCGGAGGCCGGTAGGACATGAGTGACGGCGATAACGCCACTCCTGGCCCTCCCGACCCCACCGACGGCGACAACCGGTGGCTGACCCGCAGCCAACGGCCCGCTCCGGGCGCCGCGCCATGGGAGCGCGCGGACATTCATCACCGGCCCAACTCGTCGGAGGCCGACGCCAACGAGGCCGAGTCCACCGGTAACCACACCGACGGCGTGACCGTCGCCGACCTCATCGCGAAACTGTCCGGCGACAACGCGGTGCCGCCGGAACTGCGCCGTCGACGTCGCCGCCGCGAACCCGAACCGCCGACACCACCGGCGCCGCCCACCGAGATCATCGCGGCGGTGCCCGACGAACAGGCGGAGCTGTACGAGCCGGAGCCGCTGTACGAGTCGGAGCCGCCCGCCGACAGCGGAGACAACGACTGCGACACCGAGATCCTGCCTGTCGTGCACGCCGATGCCGAACTGCCCGACCTGGCGCTCGTGCGCAGGCCCGCGCGGGTGCCCGCGGCCCATGCGGTCACCGCGCGCAGGCCATCGAAGCCCCGTAGGCGTCGGCGCCGCACGCTGATCGCCGGACGCGCGCTTGCCGCGCTGATCGCGGTGCTCGCACTCGCGCTGACCGGCGGGGCCTGGCAGTGGCAGTCGGCGAAGAACAACATGATGAACCGGATCTCCGCGCTGGACCCCGATTCCCGCGACATCCTCGACCCCAACGCGCAATTCGGTGACGAGAACTTCCTGATCGTCGGTGTGGACAGCCGGCTCGGCGAGAACAGCGACATGGGTGCCGGCACCACCGAGGACGCTGCGGGGGCGCGCTCGGACACCGTGATGCTGGTGAACATCCCGGCGAACCGGGAACGGGTTGTGGCGGTGTCGTTCCCGCGCGACCTCGCGATCGAACCGATGAAGTGCGAGCCGTGGGATCCCCAGACCGGTAACTACGGTCCGATCACCGACCCGGATTCGCCGATGTACGGGGCCGAGGAGGTCTACACCGAGTACAAGTTGAACTCGGCTTACGCCGTCGGCGGCCCGAAGTGTCTGGTCAAGGTCATCCAGAAGATGTCCGGCCTTTCGATAAACCGTTTCATGGCAGTGGATTTCGCGGGTTTCTCCAAGATGGTAGACGCCCTGGGCGGAGTCGAGGTGTGTAGCACCATGCCGCTCGAGGACTACGAACTCGGAACGATACTCCCGCACGCGGGCCGGCAGATCGTCGACGGACACACGGCTCTTCAGTACGTGCGCGCCCGCCAGGTGACCACCGAGACCAACGGCGACTACGGACGTATCAAACGTCAGCAGCTGTTCTTGTCGTCGCTGATGCGCTCGATGATCTCCAAAGAGGTGTTCTTCTCGCTGTCGAAGCTCAACAACGTGGTCAACATGTTCATCAACGACAGCTATGTCGACAACATGGATACCAAGGACCTCGTCACGCTCGGCCAGTCGGTTCAGGGCATCGCCGCGGGCCGGATCACATTCCTGACCGTCCCGACGACGGGCTACATGGACGAGTACGGCAACGAGCACCTGCGCGAGGAAGACACCCGGGCGATCTTCGACGCGATCATCAACGACGATCCGCTGCCTGAGGAGAAGAACGCGGACAACACCCCGGTGCCCGGGACGCCCGAGTCGTCGACCACCGCCCAACCCGAGTCCGCCGCGCCGACCCATGACGCCGCACCGTCAGGTGAGCTCGTCGACGCGGTCACCACCGATCCGGCCGACATCACGGTTCAGGTGTCCAACTCAACCGGGGAGAACGGTCTCGCCGCGACGGCGGCCAGCGAATTGCAGACCCACGGTTTCAACGTCACCTCCCCCGACGACTACCCCGGCCCGCTGGATTCGACGACCGTGTTCTTCTCAGCTGGCAACGAAGAGGCGGCGGCGACGGTGGCCTCGTCCTTCGCCAACGCCAAGGTGGAGCGAACCGCGGGGATGGGCGACACCGTGCGCGTGGTGTTGGGCAGCGATTTCCGCACCGTCACCCCGCCGTCACCGAGCGGGTCTCCGGTCCAGGTACACGTCGTGCGCGGAACCAGGAGCACCCCGACACAGCTCCCTGAGGATCTCGCGGTCACGAACGCAGCCGACACCAGCTGCGAGTGATCGCGCCGGTCACGGCGTTTCAGCAGGTGGGGTTCACCTTTCGTTCACCGCTCGCTTCATGCCGTTTCGGTGACGATGCCCGTAGGGTGGATGCATGCGTACTGCGTATCACGAGCAGTTGGAGGCTCTGACCACCCAGCTCGGGGAGATGTGCGGGCTGGCGGGCGCGGCGATGGAACGCGCCACCCAGGCCCTGCTGCAAGCCGATCTCGTGCTGGCCGAGCAGGTCATCACCGATCACGAACAGATCGCCGCGATGAGCGCACGGGCCGAGGAGTCGGCGTTCGTGCTGCTCGCGCTGCAGGCGCCGGTCGCGGGCGACCTTAGGGCCATCGTCGGCTCGATCCAGATCGTCGCCGACGTGGACCGTATGGGTGCGCTCGCACTGCACGTCGCCAAGATCGCCCGTCGCCGCCATCCTCAGCATGCGCTGCCCGAAGAGGTGAACGGCTACTTCGCCGAGATGGGCCGTCTCGCTGTGGAATTGGGCAACAGCGCCCAGGAGGTCCTGGTGACCCGCGACCCGGAGAAGGCCGCGCGCATCGGAGAAGAAGACGATGCCATGGACGATCTGCACCGCCACCTGTTCACGGTGTTGATGGATCGGGAGTGGAAGCACGGCGTGGCGGCCGCGGTGGACGTGACCCTGCTCGGCCGCTTCTACGAGCGGTTCGCCGACCACGCCGTCGAGGTGGCCCGGCGGGTGATCTTCCAGGTCACCGGTAAGCACCCCGCCGAAGTGGACATCCCGGCGTCGCGCTGACGCGGGTGTTGGGGCTCAGCCGAAGCGCCCGGAGATGTAGTCCTCGGTGGCCTTCTGCGACGGGTTGGAGAAGATCTTCTCGGTGTCGTCGATCTCGATGAGCCGGCCGGGCTTACCTGTCGCCTCGAGGTTGAAGAAGGCGGTCTGATCGCTCACCCGTGCGGCCTGTTGCATGTTGTGCGTGACGATGACGATCGTGAAGTCCTGCTTGAGCGTGGCGATCAGATCCTCGATCGCCAGCGTGGAGATGGGATCGAGTGCCGAGCACGGCTCGTCCATCAACAGCACGTCAGGTTGCACCGCGATCGCCCGGGCGATGCACAGCCGCTGCTGCTGACCACCGGACAATCCGCCGCCGGGCTTGTCCAACCGGTCCTTGACCTCGGTCCACAGGTTGGCTCCGCGCAGAGACCGTTCGGCCACCTCGTCGAGTGTCTTCTTGTTGCGCACACCCTGCAATCTGAGGCCCGCGACCACGTTGTCGCGAATCGACATGGTGGGGAACGGATTCGGACGTTGGAACACCATGCCGATCGTCTTGCGCACACCCACCGGGTCGACGCCGGCACCGTAGATATCCTCGCCGTCGAGCAACACCGAGCCTTCGACCCGCGCACCGGGGATGACCTCGTGCATGCGATTCAACGTTCGCAGCACCGTGGACTTTCCGCAGCCCGACGGGCCGATGAAGGCGGTCACATTGCGTGGCGGAACCGCTAGCGAGACATCGGCCACGGCGTGAAACGCCCCGTAGAAGATGTTGACGTCCTTGAGATCCAAGCGCTTGGCCATCGAAAACTCCTAAACCTTCTTGGGGGCGAAGAGCTTCGCCAAGAATCGCGCCCCGACGTTGAGTAAGGCGATCAGCAGGATCAGGGTCAGGGCCGCGCCCCACAACCGATCAGTGGGAACGGGATTCGCGCCCGCACCCGCCGAGGTCTGGTCGTACATCATGCCGGGCAGCGAGCCCATGAAGCCGTCGAACATGTCGAAGTTCATCGCCTGCGAGTAGCCGACGAGGACCAGCAACGGTGCGGTCTCACCCATGACGCGTGCCAGCGCCAACATGATCCCGGTGACAATGCCCGATAATGCGGTCGGAATCACAATGCGGACAATGGTTTTCCACTTCGGCACGCCGAGGGCGTAACTGGCTTCACGCAGGTCCATCGGCACAATGCGCAGCATCTCCTCGGTCGCGCGCACGATGACCGGGATCATCAACAGCACCAGAGACAGCGACACCGCAAAGCCGGACCGCGGGAATCCGAACGTCGCCACCCACAGCGCGTAAATGAACAGCGCCGCAACGATCGACGGTACGCCGGTGAGGATGTCGACCATGAACGTCGTCACCTTGCCGAATCGCGTTCCGCCGCCGTACTCGACGAGATAGATCCCCACGAACACCCCGATCGGAATCGAGATGGCCGCACACACCAGGCCTTGCAGAAGCGTGCCCACGATCGCGTGGTACGCCCCGCCGCCCGCCTGGAACGCCGTCATGCCCGCCTGTGAATTCGTGAACCAGACCGGCGATGTCAGCGCGTTGAACCCCTTGGCGATCACCGAGTAAAGCACCCAAAGCAGCGGAACCAGGGCGATCAGAACGCTCAGTGTGACCAGTATCGTCGCAACGTTGTTGGTCATCTTGCGGCGAAGGCTCACCCCCTGGAAGGTGGTCGCTTTGACCGGCCGGTCCAGCGTCGACGTCATTTCTGCGCCTTCCCGGCCACCGCCGCACGCGCCAGCGAGTTCACCACGAACGTCAAGACGAACAGCACCAGGCCGGCGGCGATGTAGGCGCCCGCCTTGTACTGGTCGTTGAATTCGCTTGCTGTGGCGGCGATCAGGCTCGCAAAGGTGTAGCCGCCGTCGAACAGCGACCATCCGAAGGCCTGCTGCGTTCCGCGCAGGATGATCAGCAACGCGATGGTCTCGCCCAGCGCACGACCGAGACCGAGCATGCCCCCGCTGATATACCCGGACATCCCGAAGGGCAGTACGGTCGTGCGCACCACTTCCCAACGTGTGGCACCCAGGGCCAGCGCCGCCTCGATCTGGCCTCGTGGTGTCTGAATGAACACCTCGCGCGTGACCGCGGTGATGATCGGAAGGATCATCACCGCCAGCACGATTCCCGCCGTGAAAATCGTCCCGCCACCTGCCACCGACGCCGTCCCGGTCTTGAAGAGGAACAGCCAGCCGAGGTTCTCGTTCAGCCACAACGCAACCGGTTTCAACACCGGGGCCAGAACGTAGAGTCCCCACACGCCGTAGATGATCGACGGCACCGCCGCCAAGAGGTCGACCATGTACGCCAGCGGACCCGCGACCCGCCGCGGCGCGTAGTGGGTCAGAAAGATCGCGATGCCAAGGGCCACAGGCATCGCCAGAACGAGCGCGAACACCGACACGAACACCGTCACCTGCAGCAGGTCGAGGATGCCGAAGTGCATCGCCGACGTGTCGGTGGTCTTCCAGGTGCCGCCGTAGAGGAAGAAGTTCTCCTCGTTGCGTGCCAGCGCCGGAATCGCCCGCCACAGCAGGAACGCTCCAATCGCCACGATCAGCGCGACGATGAAGGCGCCCGAGCCCTCCGCCAGCCCGCGGAAGATGCGGTCGCCGACACGCTCTTTGGCGTTCCTCGACGGGTCGCTGCTTATCGGAGTCGGCTCGGGAAAGGGGGAAGCGAGTGCTTCACCCGATCCCGCGTCGGACGGATTGGGGATTGTCACCTCGAGCCTATCGGTCATCGGTCCAAGGACCCATCCTCACCGTATCCCCGGCGGCGCGCCACGAAACTAGGCAATCGCTTCGATGGACGTCAGGAGTCGCTCCTTGAAGCGGTCCGGCAGCGGCACGTAGCCCGCGGGCGAGAGGTTCTGCTGACCGTCGTTGGCCGAGATCGTGAGGAACGACTTGACCGCCGCGGCGGTTTCGGGATCGTAGCCCTTCGAGCAGACGATCTCGTAGGTGGCGAGCACCAACGGGTAAGCGCCCGGCTCCTTCGTCCCGTACAACGAGTCCAGGTCCAACGCCAGATCGTTGCCTTCCGCGGCGAACGTCGCAACATCGATCGCCTTCTTGGCCGACTCGTCGGTCAGCTCGACCGCGCCTGCCCCACTGTCGATTTGGGCGAACGGCACACCACCCTGTTCGGCGAAACCCTTCTCCACGTAGCCGATCGCTCCGCCGGTCGCCTGCACGGCCTGCACGACACCTGCCGACTTCTGGGCGCCTTCACCGGCACCGCCCTGGAACTCGCTGCCATCGCCCTTGGTCCAACTCTGGGGGGCCGCCGCAGCGAGGTACTTCTGAAAGTTGTCGGTGGTGCCCGAGGAGTCCGACCGGTAGATCGGCGTGATGTCGCGGTCCGGCAGGTTGGTTCCGTCGTTGAGTGCCGCGATCGCGGGATCGTTCCACTTGGTGATCTGTCCCTGGAAGATCTTCGCGAGCACATCGGCGTTGAGAACCAGCTTGTCGACACCTTCGATGTTGTAGGCCAACGCGACTGGACCGAAGACCAGCGGAAGGTTCCATGCCGGGTTGCCGTCGCAGCGCTCGGCGGCCTGCTGGACCTGATTGCCCGACAGAGCCGAATCCGATCCGGCGAAGTCGACCTGACCGGCGATGAACTGCTCGCGTCCCGCGCCCGATCCGGTGGGGTTGTACGACAGGTTCTTACCCGGGCAGTGCTGACCCCAGACCTTGTTGAACTCGGCGATGGCGTTCTGTTGAGCCGTCGAACCCTCGGCCGTGACAGAGTTCTTGCCGCCGCACTCGGCCGCGGATGCAGCCCCGTTACTGCCCGTCGTCGGAGCGTTGTTGTCGCTGCCACACGCGGACAGGGTCAACGCCGCGATCGCGGCCACCGAAAGCGTGGTCAGCAGCGGGCTGCACGGGGTCTTGCCGAGGTTGAGCTTCACGAATCCCACTTTCGAATTTGGCGGCTTGAACTCCCTGGCAACGTATGCGGCGCCGGTGGACGCTTCGCGGATCACAGGTGAACGGCCGGTGAACACGTTCAGTTGGTTCACCGTGGTTTCCCAGCTAGCGCTCCGAGCGCTGCGCGTATGCGGCGTCGACGGAGAAGACCGTGAAGCCGAGCTTTCGGTAGGTGTTCACCGCCGCCGAGTTATCTGCCTCCACGTAAAGCATCACGGTGGGATCGGCACTGCCCGACAGTCGCCCGGCGAGGTGATGGAGCCCCGTCAGTGTCAGCACCGCACCCAACCCGCGCCCTTGGGCCGACGGGTCGACGCCGACGACATAGACCTCACCGAGGTCGGCGTCGTGGATTTTCGTCCAGTGAAATCCGAGCACCTCGTCGGTGTCCTCGTCGACAGCCAGAAACAACCCCTCCGGGTCGAACCACGGTTCGCCGCGGCGCTCGGCGATGTCGGCCTCGGTCCATCCGCCTTGCTCGGGATGCCAGACGAAGGCCGCGTTGTTGACGCGCAGCAGCGCGGCGTCGTCTTGCGGACCGGAGTACGTGGTGATGCGGACACCGTCGGGTGTCGGTGTCGGCGGCAGGCCGGTCAGCGGACGCCGCATCTGGAGGAGTTCGCGCACCACGGTCAGCCCGAGGGAGGCCGCGGTCGCCCGCGCCGCCTCCAGGTTGCCGTGCGCCCACACTCGCGCGTCGCCTCCGCCCTCGGCGAGACCCGTGCGCACCAGCGCCGCGCCGATCCCGCGACGCCGGGATCGCGGATCCACGACCGCCTCGGCCATCGCGGACTCGCCGTCCTCGGCGAGGTTCAGATAACCGACGATGTCCTCGTCGTCGGAGGCCACCAGGTGGCGGGTGCGGTCGTGCGGCAGTTCCCGCAGCACCTGCTCGCCTACCGGGGCGACGCCGTCGGCGGCTGTGGCGGATTTGATCAGTTCACGGATGCGACGTTGCTCGTCGCCGGAGAGTGCGGTTCGCCAGGCAAGTTCCGTCACGGGCTTCGCAACGGGTCGGCCAACGCTTCGGCGATACCGCCCGGCGTCTCGAGGCCCACGCTGTCGATGTCGTCGGGCACCGCGACGTCCGGGGCGGGTCCACGACCGCGTGCGGGGCGGACCGCCTTGTAGCCGACGTTGCGCACGGTGCCGATCAGCGATTCGTATTCGGGGCCGAGCTTGGCCCGCAACCGCCGCACGTGCACATCGACCGTGCGGGTGCCGCCGAAGAAGTCGTAACCCCACACCTCTTGCAACAGCTGCGCGCGGGTGAACACCCGGCCGGCGTGCTGGGCCAGGTACTTGAGCAGCTCGAATTCCTTGTAGGTCAGGTCGAGGGGGCGACCGCGAAGGCGGGCGGTGTAGGTGCCCTCGTCGATCACCAGTTCACCGAGGCTGATCTTGCCGACGTTCTCCTGATTGGCCGCCCCGCCGCGGCGGCCCACGAGCAACCGCAACCTCGCGTCGATCTCGGCGGGGCCGGTGCTGGGCAGCATGATCTCGTCCAGACCCCACTCGACGTTGACGGCCACCAGGCCGCCTTCGTTGACGACGGCCACCACGGGCACCGAGGTGCCGGTCGTGCCCAGCAGCCTGCACAGCCCGCGAGCCGCGGCCAGGTCGGTACGTGCGTCGACGATCGCGACGTCGGCGCTGCCCGCCTCCAAGAGCGACGAGACCTCGGTCGGTGCGGTCCGCACGGTGTGAGCGAGCAGCGACAGCGACGGCAGCACAGACTCAGGGTGTGGGTCGACTGTCAGTAGCAGTAGATCCAACTGGCCCTCCAACAGCCATAGGGACCTCGCCTGGACATCTTTGTCGGTCGGTGACTTCCCAGATTCATGCTCGACATACGCCCGTTACCGGGACGATGGTTTTCTAACGATAGCGCGCAACCCGCTCATCAGCTGCGTCGAACGGCACGTTGAGCCCGCCGTGGGCCAGAATGTGCGGGTGCGCAAGCTGCTGCTCGGGGTGTTGGCGACGGTGCTGGCGGTCGCCCTGTGCGCCGTCGGGGCCGATTTCGGTGCGGCGATCTACGCCGAATACCGGCTGGCCAGAAGCGTGCGTACCGCCGCTGACCTGCAACACGACCCGTCCGTGGCGATCCTCGGGTTCCCGTTCACCACGCAGGCGATGGACCGCCACTACGACGAGGTCGAGATCAGGGCCAACGGGGTCGACAATCGCGTGGTGGGCAAGGCGTCATTGGAGGCGACGCTGCACGAGATCGATCTGCCCGGCGATTCGTGGCTCGTCGGGCCCGACGCCACGCTGCAGGTCGGCAAGGCCGAAAGCCGCATCATCATCGACTCCACACATCTGGGCCGGTTCATGGACATCCCGGACCTGTTGGTCGAGGCGCCGACCGGAGAGAGCAACGACGCCACGGGCGGCACCACCGAATCGGGTATCTCCAGTAACAAGGGCGTGGTGTTCACCGGAACACCCGCCAAAGCCGACTTCCACGACAGGGTGAGCATCGCAGTGGACCTCGAGGTCGCCGGGCCCGACCAGACGACGCTGGTGATGACGGCAACCGGCGTGCTGACCGGCCCTGGCACGGCTGATCAGGAGGTGCCCGAGGACAAGAAGGACGCCGTCCTGGCCGCATTCACCGCGAGCCTGCCCGGTCAGAAGCTGCCGTTCGGGCTGGCGCCGACGGCGCAGGGGGCGCGAGGCTCCGACATCATCATCGAGGGCATCGCCGAGGGAGTATCCGTCGCGCTCACCGAGTTCCATCTGTCATGAGCTCTTCCTGGGTGCTGGCGATCACCGTCCTCATTGCGGCGCTCGGCGTCGCCTATGTGATCGGGCGGCTGCTCGCGCTTCGATCGGGCCTGCGTACGGCGAGCGAGAAGGCGGCAAACGTCGACACCAGCGACCTCGGCCTGTCCTCGACCGGACCGACGATCGTGCACTTCTCCGCCGAGTGGTGCGGGCCGTGCGCCGCAGTGCGCAGGGTCGTCGACCAGGTCTGCGCGGAGCTACCCGCGGTGGCGCACCTCGAGATCGACATCGACGCCAACCCGCAGGCGGCGCGGCGTCTTTCGGTGCTCTCGCTGCCCACCACCATCCTGTTCGACAGGGACGGCCGCCCCCGCTACCGGACCCACGGCGTCCCCAAGGCCGCTGACCTGCACTCGGCTTTGGAACCGCTGTTGGCTTGATCACCGTGTCCATTGGTAAGCTGTCCGGCGTGTCCGCCCGCCTCGAGCCGATGCTCACCAAGCGCCGCGCAGTCGATCTGTGCCGCGTCGCGGGTTCTTGCTGTTGTTGTTGCAGCTGCTGAGTAGCCGCGCCCTTCTTCGCGCGCACTCGGGAGCGACCCATGTGGTCCTTCCTGTCTCAGCCCAGCCCGACCCGATGACCGCAACAGGAGCACATGAATGCCAGCGACAGATACGTCGAGGACACGAGCCCGAACGCCCGACCAGGTGGATGTGCGTGGGCCGCGGTTCAGCGCATGGCTCACCACCGTCGTGCTGGTGGCGACCCTGCTGCTGTGGCCGGTGAGCCCGGCGGCTTCGGCGGCTGTGCTGGGCGCCCAGGCCGCGGTGTTCGCCATCGGGGCAGGGCGCGGGCCGCGGTCGCATCCCTACGGCCTGGTCTTCGCCCGTTTCGTCGCGCCGCGGCTGGGGCCCGTCAGCGAGAAGGAACCGGTGGCGCCGCTGAAGTTCGCCCAGTTCGTCGGGCTGGTCTTCGCGGTGGCCGGCGTCATCGGGTTCGCGACCGGCCTCGGGCTGCTCGGTCTGGTTGCCACCGCCTTCGCGCTGGTGGCGGCGTTCCTCAATGCGGCCTTCGGCATCTGCCTGGGCTGCCGGCTCTACCCATTCGTCGCGCGCGTCCGAAGGAACACGAGCGCACCATCACCCGCATAGAACTCCAAACCTGAAGTAACCGAAAGGATTTCCCCTATGGCACGCTCCGATGTCCTGGTCACGGCCGACTGGGCCGAGAGCAATCTCAACGCACCGAACATCGTGTTCGTCGAGGTTGACGAAGACACCAGCGCCTACGACGGCGGCCACATCGAGGGCGCCGTGAAGATCGACTGGAAGACCGACCTCCAAGATCCGGTACGTCGCGATTTCGTTGATCAGCAACAGTTTTCGAAGCTGCTGAGCGAGCGCGGCATCTCCAACGACGACACCGTGGTCCTGTACGGCGGCAACAACAACTGGTTTGCCGCGTACGCCTACTGGTACTTCAAGCTGTACGGGCACCAGGACGTCAAGCTGCTCGACGGCGGCCGCAAGAAGTGGGAGCTCGACGGCCGGCCGCTCGTCACCGAGGTGCCGAACCGGCCCGCGACGACCTATACCGCCAAGGCGCCCGACAACAGCATCCGCGCCTTCCGTGACGAGGTGATCGCCGCGATCAACAACAAGAACCTCGTCGACGTGCGTTCCCCCGACGAGTTCTCCGGCAAGATCCTGGCGCCGGCGCACCTGCCCCAGGAGCAGAGCCAGCGACCCGGGCATATCCCCGGCGCCATCAATGTTCCGTGGAGCAAGGCGGCCAACGACGACGGCACCTTCAAGTCCGATGAGGCGCTGGAGAAGCTGTACGCCGAGGCCGGGCTGGACGGTGAGAAGGAGACCATCGCTTACTGCCGGATCGGTGAGCGCTCGTCGCACACCTGGTTCGTGCTGCAGGAGCTGCTCGGACACAAGAACGTGAAGAACTACGACGGCAGTTGGACCGAATACGGCTCCCTGGTGGGGGCCCCGATCGAGTTGGGAAATTGATATGTGCTCTGCCCCGAAACAAGGCCTGACGTTGCCCGCCAGCGTCGACTTGGAGAAGGAGACGGTGATCACCGGCCGCGTCGTGGACGGGTCGGGACAGGCCGTCGGCGGCGCGTTCGTGCGCCTGCTGGACAGCTCTGACGAGTTCACCGCCGAGGTGGTCGCGTCGGCCACCGGCGACTTCCGGTTCTTCGCCGCGCCGGGCACGTGGACGCTGCGCGCGCTGTCGAAGGTCGGCAACGGCGATGCCGTCGTCGCGCCGTCGGGTGCGGGCATCCACGAGGTCGACGTCAAGGTCGCCTGACGCCTTAAAAAGCTCGAAAACTGAACTTGTGGGCGACGACCCGCGCGGACTTCGCACACGAGTTCAGTTTCGACGCCCCGGGCCGACGCAGTCGGCCTACCGCGGCCGACTAGACTCGTGCCCGTGGTGCTGTTCTTCGAACTCCTGCTCGTAGCCGCGACCCTGGTGATCACCTGGTTCGCGTTGTACGCGGTGTACCGGCTGATCACCGACGAGTCGTGACGTCCGGAGACGACGCAGTAGCGGCCGCGGCAGAACGAGCGAAAACGACGGCCGCGCGCAACATCCCGGTTTTCGGCGATCTTCCCGCGCCGTCCGACACCGCCAATCTGCGCGAGGGCGCCAACCTCAACGATGCGCTTCTGGCGCTGCTGCCGCTCGTCGGTGTCTGGCGCGGCGAGGGTGAGGGCCGCGGCGCCGACGGCGATTACCGGTTCGGCCAGCAGATCGTGGTCTCCCACGACGGCAGCGACTACCTGATCTGGGAAGCGCGCTCGTGGCGGCTCAGCGAGTCCGGCGACTTCGAGGCGCACACACTGCGCGAGTCCGGTTTCTGGCGCTTCGTCAACGATCCTGCAGATCCTTCCGAGTCCCAGGCCATCGAACTGCTGCTGGCCCATTCCGCGGGTTATATCGAACTGTTCTATGGCCGCCCCCTTTCCCAGTCGTCGTGGGAGCTGGTCACCGATGCGTTGGCGCGCAGCAAGTCCGGGATGCTGGTCGGCGGCGCCAAACGGCTGTACGGCATCGTCGAGGGCGGCGATCTCGCGTACGTCGAGGAGCGGGTCGACGCCGACGGCGGCCTGGTCCCCCACCTATCGGCCCGGCTGTCGAGGTTCGCCGGCTGATGCGCGCCATCATGGTCGTCGCCTGCCTTGCCGCGACCGCAGCCCTCGCAGGTTGCGCCTCCGAGCAACCGGCCGAGCAGCAGCCCGCCACCTCACAAGCCCCGGCCCAGACGACCACGTCCCGGGCCCCCGCCCAGCCCACCACGTCCGAGGCTCCTGCGGGTCACGGTTCGCTGGCGCAGTGTCTTGACGAGCACGGCGTACCGGCAGCGCCCGGGCCGGTCGCCGGTCCGCCTCCCGGCGTCGATGCCGAGACCTGGAACGAGGCCATGCAGGCGTGCGCGACGTTCGCGCCGGGGCCCGCCGGCTAAGCCAGTTGCGGGGCCTTGACCGCCTCGGCCAGCCACTGGCTGCGCAACTGCGCCAGCGTGCCGTCGTCGCGTAGCGAGTCGACGACCGAGGAGATGCAGGCGGTCAAGCCGCTGCGTTTGGCGAGCACCAGGCCGAACTGCTCCGGGGCCTGGTCGCCGGCGGGTAGTCGGCCGACCATCATTCCGTCGCGCAACTCGCCGACGACCGCGAACGCGGTCGGCAGATCGGCGATCAGCGCGTCGATTTCGCCGTCCGAGAGCGCGAGCTTCGCATCGCCGTTGGTGTTGTACACCTCGACCGCCTTCGTACCGCCGACGGCCAGCGCGGCGGTGTGGCTGGTGCTGGCGACCTGTGCCCCCAACCGCAGCGTCTTGAGGTCGTCGAGGTTTCTCACATCGGCCGCAGGCGATCCCTTGACGGTGACGACGGCCTGGTTCACGTCGAAGTACGGCGTCGAGAAGTCGACGGCGGCCCTGCGCTGTTCGGTGATGGAGAACTGGTTCAGGTTGGCGTCGAACGATTTGGCGCCGGCGGCGATGGCTTCGCCGAAAGGCACCCGCACCCACCGCACGTCGGTCGCGGCGTAACCGAGCCGGTTCGCGATGGTGTACGCGAGCGCCGATTCGAAGCCCTCCCCGTTGGCCGGGTTGTCGCCCATGTACCACGGCGGGTACACCGGCCGATCGGTACCGAAGGTGAAGATTCCCTTGTACAGGGTCGCCAGTCTGTCTTTGTGACAGGTTTGCAGGCTCGCCGAGCTATAGGGCTCAGCTGTGGGCGCACATGCCGTCATGGTCGCGAGGGCCGCCAGCAGCACGCCGAGCTTCTTGACGATGCGCATGCGCCGCATCATCGCCCGGTGTCCGGATGAGCGCGAGTCCAGGCGTGCAACGGTTCGCTACCGATTCGGCCATCAGGAAATGGGGCGGCCCCCGAGCCGTGTGTTCCTGGCGGACAAAACCGAGGGGCTCGGGGGCCGGGTGACTGCGGGGAATTCGCCAGCGCGCGCAGGACGCGAAGAGCTGTGCGCTCATCCCCTGGCGCTGCTAGCTCGCAGCCACCTCACAAGTCCATAAGTCACTCAAAATCTCGGACCACCTCCTCTCCTGTGTACGGGCGACGCTACCCGCGCAGGCAAGCGGCGACAACCGGATTTCGGGCGATTCAGCGTTCAGCGATCGTGCACGATAGCGGCGTCGACCAGTTCGGCGAACTCGCCCGCCAACGGACTCGGCGGCAACGGCGTGCCGTCGAGGGTGTGCACCCGGGCCGCCAAAGTGATGCTCGACACCAACCAGACACCTTGCGCCGCAAGCAGATCCGCAGGCCGCAGCGAGCGGTAGTCGCAGTCGTAACCCTTGTCGCGGGCGACCTCGAACAGCGCCTGCTGCGTGGTGCCCCGCAGGATCGGGAACCACGGCGGTGGAGTGAAGAACGCGATATCGCCTGCGCCCGGAGCGGACTCGGCAGCGATGACGACCGTCGAGCGCGGGCCCTCCAGGATGAAACCGTCAGTGCCGACGAAGATCACGTCACCCGCGCCGTTGCGCTCGGCATGCCGTAGCGCGGCCATGTTCACCGCGTACGAAAGCGTTTTGGCGCCCGCGAGCAGCCACGGTATCTCGCCGGTGCCCTCGGACGCGAGTCCGCGCGCCAGGGTCAGCGCGGCGAGGCCGTTTCGCCGCACCTCGGTCACTCGCGCGGGTAACGCCCCGACCGTGGCGAACGCGGTCGGGGGCGAGCCGCCTTCCCGGCCCCTGCTGTAGACCAACCGCAGCACACCCTCCTCGCCCGTCTGCGAGGCCCACTGGGCCACGGCAACCGACACCGCGGAACGCCAGCGCGACAGGTCGGGGTCGGGAAGGTCGATCAGGCGCGCCGACTGCGTGAGCCGCGACAGATGGGCGTCGAGCAGGCACGGCCGGCCATCGCGGATCAGCAGCGTCTCGAAGACCCCGTCGCCGCGGACCGCCGCCAGGTCGTCGGCATGCAGCAGCGGCGCCGCGGGGTCGTGCAACCGCCCGTCTAAGGTCACCACGACCCCGGAATCGCCAGCCATGGGCCCACAGCGTAGCCGCGGACCGGTCACCGCCGAACGTAGAGTTGACCTGTGACATCTTCAGGACCCGCCGTCGCAGCTCCCGACACCGGACCCGATGCCGGCGCCGTATGGCATTACGGCGATCCGCTGGGCGAACAACGGGCCGCCGCCGAGGACGCCGTCGTCGTGGACCGCTCGCATCGTGCCGTGCTCACGCTGACGGGCGCCGAGCGCAAGACGTGGCTGCACAGCCTCACGACACAACACGTCAGCGAGCTGCCCGACGGCGCCGTCACCGAGAATCTCAGCCTCGACGGGCAGGGTCGTGTCGAAGATCACTGGGTACAAACCGAACTCGGTGACATCACCTATCTCGACACCGAACCGTCGCGGGGCGAGCCCCTGCTCGGTTACCTGCGCAAGATGGTGTTCTGGTCCGACGTCGCGGTGGAGGCCGCGGATATGGCGGTGTTGTCCCTTCTCGGGCCGCGGCTGGGTGACCGGGAGTTGCTCGACGCGCTCGGCGTCGATTCGCTACCGGCGAAACAGACGGCCGTCGCGCTCGCCGACGGTGGCTTCCTGCGTCGGCTCGCCGACGGTGAACTCGACCTCGTGATCCCCCGCGTCCAGGTGCAACCGTGGTGGCGACGGCTCACCGATGCCGGAGTCCGGCCCGCGGGAGTCTGGGCCTACGAGGCGCACCGTGTCGCGGCCCTGCGGCCACGCCTTGGGGTCGACACCGATGAGCGCACGATCCCGCACGAGGTCGGCTGGATCGGCCCGGCCGTGCATCTGGACAAGGGCTGCTACCGCGGACAGGAGACGGTCGCGCGGGTGCACAACCTGGGCAAACCGCCCCGAATGCTGGTCCGGCTGCACCTCGACGGTGCCAGCGACCGACCGGCCACCGGCGACCCGGTGCTGGCCGGAGGCCGGGCCGTCGGCCGCCTCGGCACCGTCGTCGACCACGTCGACGAGGGGCCGGTGGCGTTGGCGCTGCTCAAACGCGGCCTGCCGGCGGACACCGAATTGACCGTCGACGGCTCGCCCGCCGTCATCGATGCGGACTCGCTGCCGCCGCCCGATGTCGCAGGTGCCGGGCGGCGAGCGGTCGAACAGCTGCGGGGCGGCGCACGGCCGTGACGAGGGCCTGCCAGCGCCGCGGGGCCAGGCACGGTAAAGTGTCGGCAGGACGATAAAAGACAGATCAGATCGGAGCCGCCTACCAATTGGGCCGCTCCGTTATTGCGCGAGGGGGTCCCCCCATGGGCCGCGGCCGGGCGAAGGCAAAGCAGACCAAGGTTGCTCGTGAGCTCAAATACAGCTCACCGCAGACCGATTTAAAGCGGCTTCAGCAAGAGCTGTCGGGCGCTTCCGAGAACGACCTGAACGGCACCGATCCGGTGGCCGACGATTGGGTCGACGAGGACGACTGGCGCCGCTGACCCCTAGAAACGTGGGTGTTGACCCACGAGTTCGGCTCGGGGGCCGTCCTTACCGCCCTTCTTGACCGTTCCCAGCGTCCAGCAGTTCAAGTGGCGCGCAGTCAGGATCGCCAGAGCACGGTCGGTGTCTTCCGGCGCGACGATCGCGACCATGCCGACACCCATGTTGAACGTCCGCTCCATCTCGACGCGCTCGACGCGACCGCGCTGCCCGATCATCGCGAACACGGGTGCGGGAGTCCAGGTGCCGCGGTCGATTTCGGCGACCAGCCCGTGCGGGATCACCCGCTCGAGGTTTCCGGCCAACCCGCCGCCGGTGACATGGCAGAATGTGCGAACCTGGGTCTCGGCGGCCAGCGCCAGGCAGTCCTTGGCGTAGATCCGGGTCGGCTCCAGAAGCTCCTCACCCAGCGTGCGACCGAACTCCTCGACATGGCCCGCCAGGTTCATCCGGTCGATCTCGAGCAACACCTTGCGCGCCAGCGAGTATCCGTTCGAGTGCAAGCCGGTCGAGGCCATCGCGATCAGCACGTCGCCGGGCTTGACCCGATCCGGACCGAGCACGTCATCGGCCTCGACCACGCCCACCCCGGTCGCCGAGATGTCGTAGTGGTCGGGCGCCATCAGACCCGGATGTTCGGCTGTCTCACCGCCGAGCAGCGCGCACCCGGCCTGCAGGCAGCCGTTGGCGATGCCGGCCACCAGCTCGCTGATCCGCTCGGGGACCGTGCGGCCCACCGCGATGTAGTCCTGCAGGAACAGCGGCTCGGCCCCGCAGACGACGAGATCGTCGACGACCATAGCGACCAGATCGATTCCGACCGTGTCGTGTTTGTCCATGGCCTGGGCCACCGCCAGCTTGGTACCGACGCCGTCAGTTGACGAGGCCAGTACGGGCTCCCGGTAGCCACCGCGCAGCGCGAACAGTCCCGCGAAGCCGCCGATCCCGCCGCGCACCTCGGGGCGGGTCGCCTTCTCGGCGAGCGGTTTGAGGAGTTCGACGGCGCGGTCACCGGCTTCGATGTCGACCCCGGCCGACGCGTAGGAGATGCCTGCAGGTTCGGCACGTTCGGTCATCGCGGTAAAGGCTACCGGTGTTCACCGCGCTGCGGTAACCGCCTTCGGCCGTCGCGGCTGCGGACGCGATGTCGCGCGATTCCCGGCGGTGTGCCAATCTGACCGCTCATGACAACAGTTCGCTGGTCCGCGTCCACCCTGTGCGCGTCGGTGACGGTCGCGTCGGCGTTGTTCGGTTCGGCCGCCGCGTCGGCGACACCGGCGTCCGGCGTCCAGGCCAGGACACTGTCGGAGGCGACGGTCGACGGGGTCGACTACGTCACCCGCGAGATCACCATCGCGCCCGGCGGCAGCACCGGCTGGCACTATCACGACGGCCGGGTGTATGGGGTGATCCGCGAAGGCACGCTCACCCACGACGCCGCGGCCAACTGCGCGCCCGACGGCGTGTACCCGCCGGGTGCGCCCATCACCGAGGCCAGCGGTCGGGGCAACGTGCACATCGGCCGCAACCTGGGCCCGACGCCGTTGGTGATGTGGGTGCTCTACATCAAACCCACGGGCACCCCGCTGTCGGTGGACATGCCCGATCCCGGTTGTGGGTTTGCCTGACGTCCAAACCGGCGATCCCGGCGAGGTGACTGACGACATCCGTTGCTTGGTGACGGGAGCCACCGGCTACATCGGTGGCCGGTTGGTGCCCGCGTTGCTCGACCGCGGCCACGTGGTGCGTGCACTGGCCCGCAACCCCGACAAACTCGACGCCGTTCCGTGGCGCGACCGGGTCGAGGTGGCGCGAGGTGATCTCGGGGACGCCGACTCGCTGCGAGATGCATTCACCGATACCGACGTCGTCTACTACCTGGTGCATTCGATGGGCAGTTCGCCCGATTTCGTCGAGGAGGAGGCGCGCTCGGCCCGCAACGTCGTGGCCGCGGCCCGCGATGCGGGCGTCAAGCGACTGGTGTACCTGGGCGGGCTGCACCCCGCGGGCGCCGACCTCTCCCCGCACCTGCAGTCGCGGACCGACGTCGGCCAGATCCTGCTCGACTCGGGCATCGAGACCGTGGTTCTGCAGGCCGGAATCGTGATCGGCGCGGGTTCGGCGTCGTTCGAGATGATCCGCCACCTGACCAACCGCCTGCCGGTGATGACCACGCCGAAGTGGGTGCACAACAAGATCCAGCCCATCGCAATCGACGATGCGTTGCACTATCTGGCGGAGGCCGCCACGGCGCCGGTGCCCACGTCGCGCACGTGGGACATCGGCGGGCCGGACGTGTTCGAGTACGGCGAGGCGATGCAGGTTTACGCCGAGGTGTCGGGACGGCGACGCCGTGTGATGGTCGTATTGCCTTGGCTCACACCGACAATCGCAAGCTGGTGGATCGGGTTGGTGACCCCGCTTCCCGGCGGGCTGGCCCGGCCGCTGGTGGAGTCGTTGGAGTGTGACGCGGTGATGGCCGAGCACGACATCGACGACGTCATCGCGCCGCCCAGCGGTGGTCTCACCGGTTACCGGGAGGCGGTGGCCAAAGCCTTGGAGCGCGGACCGTTACCGACCGATCCCCACTGGGCACACGTCGGGCGGTAGTTACGGGCGGCAGTCAGGGGCGGCGAAGCGCCGAGACGTTGTCGTTGCCGGACTGCAGCGGGATACCGCTCTTGGCGGCGGTCGAGAGCATGTGTTCGATCACGTTCTTGCCCAACGCCGATTCCCCCGGCAACTCGATCGGGTACTTGCCGTCGAAACACGCGCTGCACAACCGCGAGGCAGGCTGTTCGGTGGCCGCGATCATGCCCTGCTTGGAGATGTAGCCGAGCGTGTCGGCGCCGATGGCGTGACGCACCGCCTCGAGCATCTCGTTCTCGTCGTCGACGGCGTTGGCGATGAGCTCCGCCGGGGTGGCGAAGTCGATGCCGTAGAAACAGGGCCACTTCACCGGCGGGGATGCGATGCGCACGTGCACCTCGACCGCCCCCGCCTCCCGCAGCATCCGGATCAGGGCGCGCTGGGTGTTACCGCGGACGATCGAATCGTCGACGACGATCAGTCGCCGCCCGCGGATCACCTCCTTGAGCGGATTCAGCTTCAACCGGATGCCGAGCTGCCGGATGGTCTGGGACGGCTGGATGAACGTGCGCCCGACATAGGCGTTCTTCATCAGGCCCTGGCCGTACGGGATTCCGGACTCCTGCGCGTAGCCCACCGCCGCGGGCGTGCCCGACTCCGGCACGCCGATCACCAGGTCGGCCTCGACCGGCATCTCCCTGGCCAGCCTGCGCCCGATGTCGACGCGCGTCGCGTGCACCGATCGGCCTGCCAACGTGCTGTCCGGCCGTGCGAGATAGACGTATTCGAAGACGCAGCCCTTGGGCTCCGGGCTGGCGAACCGGGTGGAGCGCACCCCGTCCGCGTCGATCGCCAGCAGCTCACCCGGTTCGATGTCGCGGACGAAGGAGGCGCCGACGATGTCGAGCGCCGCGGTCTCCGACGCGACGACCCAACCGCGGTCCAACCGCCCCAACGCCAACGGCCGGACCCCGTAAGGGTCGCGGGCCGCATACAGCGTGTTCTCGTCCATCCACGTGAGGCAGAACGCGCCGCGGACGGTGGGCAGTAGTTCCAGCGCGGCCTGCTCGAGCGTCGAATCGGCCGCGCCGTGGGCCAGCAGGGCGCCGAGGATGTCGGAGTCGGTGGTCGCCACCGGAGCGCCCCTGGTGTCGAGCAGTCCGGCCTCGCGGGCCCGGGCCGCCAACTCGGCCGCGTTCACGAGGTTGCCGTTGTGTCCCAGGGCGACGCCGGTGCCGGCCGACGTGTTGCGGAACACCGGCTGGGCGTTCTCCCACGTGGTCGACCCGGTCGTCGAATAGCGACAGTGCCCGATCGCGACGTGGCCCTCCATCGCGGCCAGCGTCTGCTCGTCGAACACTTGACTCACGAGGCCCAGATCTTTGAAGACCAGCACCTGCGAGCCGTCGGCGACGGCGATGCCCGCGGCCTCCTGACCGCGATGCTGCAGGGCATAAAGGCCGTAGTAGGTGAGCTTGGCGACCTCTTCACCCGGCGCCCAGACGCCGAATACGCCGCACTCTTCGCGGGGTTCGTTATCCGTATCCGTCTGCTCGCCGGTCACGATAGGGCTGCTCCGAGGGGAGGGTGGCTGATTCCACGAGTCTACGGGCATCTGTGAACGGCAACGACGTTGTGGGGCGTGTCGTGGGACACGTTGATGTCGTGGTCGTGACCGACGTAATTCCGGTGACCGTCATCGGTCAGAGCCGCAGCACAGGTAACCAGTCGGCGATCTCGCCGGCTCGGGAGCCCGACATCACCAGCGTTCCCTCCGCGGCGGCGTCGGCCACGGTGATCAGGCCGACGGCCAACAGCAGCCAGGTTCGCGGATCGGTCTCGACGACGTTGGGCGGGTTGCCACGCCGGTGCACAGGGCCCTCGATGCACTGCACCGCGACGAACGGCGGCACACGAACCTCCACGCTGGAACCCGGTGCCGATGCCGCGAGCGTGCGCGCCGTCAACCGGACCGCCTCGCCGAGGTCGGTGCGCGACGGTGCAGCGTGCGAGTCATTGCGCAGCCAGTCCGCCAGCGCCGCCACCGCGGCGCGGGTCTTCGCCGGATCGGCTGTATGACGGGCGGCCATAACCTACTGTCTCAAAGTGTTTGTCGACCGTCACAAGCCGCCGTACAAGGTGGCCGGTGCGGTGCTGCTGCTCGCGGCGACGGTCGCGGCGAGCCTGCTCTACCTCCAGTTCCGCGGCGACCTGAGCCGCAAAGCGCAACTGACCGTGGTGTCACCGCGCGCGGGTCTGGTGGTCGAACGGGGAGCCAAGGTGACCTACAACGGTGTCGAGATCGGTCGGGTCAGCGCAATCTCCCATGTCGACAGCATTGACGATAAGCTGGCGCACTTGTCGTTGGACGTCAATCCGCGCTACCTGCAACGCATTCCGGCGAACGTGATGGCCGAGATTCGGGCCACCACCGTGTTCGGCAACAAGTACATCTCGCTGGAATCACCCACCGATGCTTTCCCACAAAATATCTCGGCCGGAGCCGTGATCGAGGCGTCCGCGGTGACCACCGAGTTCAACACGGTGTTCGAGACGGTCATCGCACTGGCCGAGAAGGTGGACCCGATCAAGCTGAACCAGACGTTGGCGGCGACCGCGGAGGCGCTCAGCGGCCTCGGCGGCGACGGTTTCGGTGAATCGCTGCTGAACGGCGACCGGATCCTCGCCGACCTCAACGCACGGATGCCGCTCATCCGCACGGACACTCGCCTGCTGGCCGATCTCGCCGAGGTCTACGCCGACGCGTCGGTGGACCTGTGGGACGGGCTGCGGGACGCCACAGCGTCCGCGCGCACATTCTACGAGCACCGCGCCGACGTCGACACCGCGCTGATGGCCGCGCTCGGCTTCGCCGACGTGGCCGCCGACACCATCGAACGCGGCGGCCCTTACCTCGTGCGAGGCGCCGCGGATCTGGTGCCGACGGCGGAGTTGTTCGATCACCACAGCCCCGCGATCCTGTGCTCCATCCGCAAGTACGCCGAAGTGCAGCCTCGGGTGGCGAAGACGTTGGGCGGCAATGGATATTCATTGACCGGCGGCGGTGGCGCCCTCGCCGGCGCCGGCAACCCGTACATCTATCCGGACAACCTTCCGCGGATCAACGCGACAGGCGGACCGGGAGGCCGCCCGGGCTGCTGGCAGGACATCACCCACGACCTTTATCCGACGCCCTACCTGGTGATGGACACCGGCGCCAGCATCGCGCCGTACAACCACATCGAGCTCGGCCAGCCGATGTTCATCGAGTACGTGTGGGGCCGCCAGATCGGAGATCTGACCATCAACCCCTGAGAACTCAGTCGGGGAATCCGAACAGTCTCACCACGCCGTGGTCGCGCCCGGCGGTGTAGCCGCCGTCGACCGCGATCGCCTGACCGGTGACGAACGATGCATCGGGTGAGACGAGAAATGCTGCGACCGAAGCGATCTCGTCGGGTCTGCCGCGTCTCTGCAGCGCATGTTCTTCGGTGATGGACTGCAGCGGTCCCTCCATACCCTCGAGACCCATCACGCTTTCGAGCATCGGGGTGTCGATGAAACCGGGGCAGATGGCGTTCGCGCGAATACCACTGGGGCCGTAGTCGAGTGCGATGTTCTTGGTCAGGATCACGACGCCCCCCTTGGCGGCGTTGTAGCTGCTGCCGCCTGCCGTCCCTTCCAGCCCTTCAACGCTGGCCAAGGTGACGATCGACCCGCGCTCACCGCCCGCCCGCGGTTGTTCGATCATCATCGCCAGGGCGGCCTTGGCCACCAGGAATGTCCCCGTGAGGTTGACCGCGATGACACGGTCCCACTCGGCGCGGTCGAGCAGGTGAACGGGCCCGCCGCCGGCCACCCCCGCCGCGTGCACGACACCGTCGAGTCGACCACTCACCGCGGCGAAGACCCCGTCGACCGCGCGCTCGTCGGTGACGTCGGCGCCGACGAACTCGAACCCGTCACCGGGGTTCTGTCGCGGCTCGACCACATCGGTGCCGATCACGGTGCCGCCCTCGGCGAGCAGGCGTCTCGCGGTGGCCAGGCCGATGCCCGACGCCGCACCGGTCACGACGAAGGTCCGTGAACGGGCCCGCCCCGATGTGCTCATGACCGAGACTCTATGCGCCGCTGCACGGTCAGCGCCGCCAATGCCGCGGCCTCGTTGGCGGCCAAGTGCGCCAGCATCGGCGCCACAACGCTGCCCGACCGCGCGTGCAACCAGCCGAACAACCAGCCCGCGACGCCGGTGAACAGGACTGTGCCCAGGACCGGGTTGCCGGTGATGCGGGCGTCCATGATGTGCCAGAGACCGAATGCCACCGACTGCAGCAGACGCCCGCCTGCGGGCTGGAATGCGGTCTCGGCGGCGTTGCCCAACGTCGCGCGGTAGGCGACCTCCTCGGGCCAGACGGTGCCGATCGGGATGTGCAGCGCCATCCACCGCACCGGATGCTCGGGCAGTTCCCGGGCAGCCATTCCGCGCCGCACCGACGGGATCGCGGTGGCGACGGCGACCCCCAGCGCGATCGGCACGGCGACGGCCAGTCCGTAGCGCAGGCCCGACCACAGCGCGGGCGGGCGCAACCCGAGCGGCGGGCGCGCGAGCGCGTAGACGCCTGCACCCAGCGCGGCATTCCACATCGGGTGGAATCGCACCCTGGGCGCGACGAAGCTCCACACCACCAGCACGACCGCGATCGCGGCGGCACGAAACTCAGCCTTACGCATCAGGATTCGGGTCCGTCCTCGGACTCGGTCTTGGTCAGCGCGGTACGGATTCGTTCGGTGTCCTCGGGAGTCCATCCGGGCGGGGGCGCGACCGCCGCCCACCCGTCGAGAACGAGATCGCCGTAGTTGTGGCCGTGGCCGCCGGGCACCGAACTCGCATTCGTCATATCGGCGGCGACCTGCCCGAAGGTGACGATCGGATACCACCGCATCGATGCGGTGCGGTCGATGCCGGGCGGTTCGCGCAACCAGTCGGGCCGGGTGGACAGGAGGTCGGTCGACCACCACACGATCGGATCGGAGGGGTGCTGCAGGAACAACACGCGCGTGCCCACCCACGGCGTGGTGGCCACCTTCGCGATCTGCGCGGGATCGGTGGCCTGGGAGAAGCGCACGGTCCGGCCGTTGTCGTAGCGCGGTTCGACTTCGGGGGTTCGGGGATCACGCCGCTCGGTGATCGCCCTCCACAGCGGACTGGCGTTCGGCGGGCCCACCCACAACACCGAGGAGAAGCCCATGCGCGAGATGTCGGGGAGCCAGTCGAACGCACCCTGGCCGGCCATCGAACCGAGGCTCTCTCCGTAGAGCACCAGCTTGGGCCGCCGGTCTTCCGGAAGCTGTTCCCAGCGTTGATGAATGGCGTCGATCATCATGCGCCCGGATTCCATCGACTTCTGCTGGTCGCCGAGGAAGGAGATCCAGCTCGGCAGGAAGGAGTACTGCGAGCCCACCAGTGCGGTGTCGCCGTTGTACATCATCTCCAGCGACCGGGCCGCCACAGGGTTGATCCAGCCGGTGCCGGTGGTGGGAACGATCACCAGCAGCTCACGCTCGAACGCGCCGGTGCGCTCGAGTTCGCTGAGCAACACCGCCATCCGCTGCTCATCGGTCTCGGCGGTCTGCAGGCCGACGTACACGCGGATCGGCTCTTTGGCGGGCGTGCCGTTCAGTTCGGTGAGCTCCTGGGCGTCCGGCCCCGTCGCGACGAAGTTGCGGCCCTGATATCCCAGGGTGTCCCAGGCCGCGAACGACTCTGGACTGCCCGACTTCTCGGGCTCGAGAGGCTGGATCACCCCCGCCCTGGTGGTGGTGTTCTGCGGCTGGAACACGCGGTTGGCGCCGGCGAGGAAACCGCGAACCAGGACACCGTTGATCAGCATGATGGCGAGCACCACGACGATCGCCGTGCCGATGAACAACGCCACCTCGTCGTGCAGATGCCACCGGCGGATGAAGAACCGGGCCATCGTCTTGATGATGTCGAGCAGCAGGCGGGCGGCGGCCACACACAGCGCGCCGACGAGCGCCGCGAGCACCAGCGTGCGCAGGTATCCGAACGTGGTGGGACCTTCCATGCCCATCACGGCCGACACCTGGCGTTGCCATGCGGCGGCGGGAATCACCATGAGCACGCTGGCCGTGATCGCCAGCACCACCGTCACACTCTCGGCCGCCCACAGCACCGGCTTCCCGGGTGGCCACCAACTGACCCGCCGTAACACGAAGCGGCGCAACATCTGCGCCACAAAGGCACCGATGCCGTAGCCGATGGCGGCGTTGATACCGCCGATCAGCCCCGCGAACAACCAGTCCCGGGGTAACAGCGAGGGGGTCAGCGACAGGCAGAAGAACAGCGCGCCGAACGCGACTCCGACGAAGTCGAGGCGGAGCAGGCGCCACGCCCAGACGTATATGGGGTGTTGTTGTCGGGTGGTCTCACTCACCCGAACAACCCGGGAAGCACGCCCTCCGACGTGATCCTCAGGCCCTCCAGCGTGACCGTGAAGTGGCCCTGTACCTCGACGGCGTCACTGGCGGCGTCCACCACCCCGATGCGGGTCGTCGGCAAGCCGCGAGCCTCGCACATCGCGCGGAACCGGCTCTCCTCGGTGCGCGGTACAGCCACCAGCACCCGGCCGGCCGACTCGGAGAACAGCATGACGAACGGATCGCAATCCTCGGGAAGTACGATGCGGCAACCGGTCTCACCGCGAAGCGCGGCCTCGACGACGGCCTGGATCAAGCCGCCCTCGGACAGGTCGTGGGCGGCCGAGACCAGCCCGTCGCGGGATGCCGCCGTCAGCACCTCGGCGAGCAGTTTCTCGCGCTCGAGGTCCACCTTCGGCGGGAGGCCGCCGAGGTGGTCGGCGGTCACCTGCGCCCAGATGGACCCGTCGAACTCGTCGCGGGTGTCACCGAGCAGCATCAACGTCTCGCCGGGTTCGTCGCCGAATCCGGTGGGAATGCGCCGTTTGACGTCGTCGATCACCCCGAGCACCCCGACCACCGGGGTGGGCAGGATCGCGGTGGTGCCGGTCTGGTTGTAGAAGCTCACATTGCCGCCGGTGACCGGAATCCCCAGGGCCGCAGCGCCGTCAGCCAAACCTCGCACGGCCTGGCTGAACTGCCACATGACGGCGGGATCCTCCGGTGAGCCGAAGTTCAGGCAGTTGGTCACCGCGACCGGCGTCGCGCCGGTGACCGCGACGTTGCGGTACGCCTCGGCCAGCGCCAGTTGCGCCCCGGTGTAGGGGTCGAGCGCGGTGTAGCGGCCCGACGCGTCGGTCGAGATCGCGATGCCGCGGCCCGTCGCCTCGTCGACACGCAGCAGGCCGCCGTCGGCGTCCTCGGCCAGCACCGTGTTGCCGCGCACGTAGCGGTCGTACTGCTCGGTGATGAACGCGCGGCTGCACAGGTGTGGACTGCCAAGCAGCGCAAGCAGAGTCGCCTTGAGCTCGTCACCGGTCGACGGCCGCGGCAGTTTGGCGGTGGTGTCGGCGTTGAGCGCGTCCTGTGTCTCGGGCCGCTGCACCGGTCGCTCGTAGACCGGGCCCTCGTGCGCGACGGTGCGCGGCGGCACATCGACGACGGTCTCGCCGTGCCAGGTGATCTGCAGGCGATCGCCGTCGGTGACCTCGCCGATGACCGTCGCCAGCACCTCCCACTTACGGCAGACGGCCATGAACTTGTCGACGTTCTCGGGTGCGACGACAGCGCACATGCGTTCCTGCGACTCGCTCGACAGGATCTCGGCGGGCGTCATGTTCGCCGCGCGCAACGGCACCGCATCCAGTTCGATGCGCATGCCGCCGTCGCCGGCCGATGCGAGTTCGGATGTGGCGCAGGACAATCCGGCTCCGCCGAGGTCCTGAATACCCACCACGAGGTCAGCGGCGTACAACTCCAGGCAGCACTCGATGAGCACCTTCTCCATGAACGGATCGCCCACCTGGACGCTGGGCAGCTTCTTGCGTCCGGAGGCCCCGGATTCGTCACCACCGAACGTCTCACTGGCCAGCACACTCACGCCGCCGATGCCGTCGAGGCCGGTGCGGGCGCCGAACAGGATGATCTTGTTGCCGGTGCCGGACGCGAACGCCAGGTGCAGGTCCTCCTTGCGCAACACCCCCACACACAGCGCGTTGACCAACGGGTTACCGCCGTACGACGCGTCGAACACGGTCTCGCCACCGATGTTGGGCAGTCCCAACGAGTTGCCGTAGCCGCCGATACCGCGCACCACCCCGTCGACGACGCGGCGGGTATCGGGCGCGTCGGCTGCACCGAATCGCAACTGGTCCATCACCGCGACCGGACGTGCGCCCATGGCCATGATGTCGCGAACGATGCCGCCGACACCGGTGGCCGCCCCCTGATAGGGCTCGATGTAGGACGGGTGGTTGTGCGACTCGACCTTGAAGGTGGCGGCCCAGCCGTCACCGATGTCGACGACGCCGGCGTTCTCGCCGATGCCGGCCAGCATCGTCTTGCGCATTTCGTCGGTGGTGGTCTCGCCGAAGTAGCGCAGGTGCACCTTCGACGACTTGTACGAACAGTGCTCGCTCCACATGACCGAATACATCGCGAGTTCGGCGTCGGTGGGCCTGCGGCCCAGAATTTCGCGGATCCGCTGATACTCGTCGTCCTTGAGGCCGAGTTCGCGGAACGGCTGGGGGTGATCGGGAGTGGCGGCGGCTCTGTCGACGGTGTCTACAGTGTTCAAGGCGTGGGTTAGCTCCGACGTCACGAGGCCATTCTAGGTTGTCCGCCGTCTCGGGCATCCGACACGCGCCTAGCCCCAGATCCGCACGAGCGCGTCAGCGAGGGCACTCGGGTCCTGCGTGTCGGCGTTGCAGCTCACGGCCACCGACGTGTGCCGGTCTCGATCGATCCGGAAGTCGGTGACGAAGCCGCCCCAGGCCCCGTCATGGCCCAGCGCGCCATCGGCGTATTCATAGATGCCGGCACCGTACCGGTCACCCTCTCCCGTCTCGACCGCCCCGGCCAGCTGGGCGTCGAGCAGTCTGCGGCCGCCCACTTCGCCGGTGCGGTAGTTGTCCGCCCAGCGCACCAGTTGGCTCGGCGCGGTCTGGATCGAACCATCACCGACCTGCTGCCATGCGGTCCGCGCCGGTGTGTATTCGGCGTCGGCCCCCGTGTAGGGCACCGCGGCGCCAGGGACCGGACCGGCGGGGTCCAGGACCATGGCCAGCTCCAGCGGCCAAAAGATCCGCTCGGACAGGAACGCCGAGAGCGGTTGTCGTGCGGCCCGTTCGACGATCTCGGCCAGCAGCACGTAGTTCGAATTCGAGTACTCGAACGCCGTGCCGGGCTCGAAATCGAGTTCGGTCACGGCTTCCAATGCCGCCAGGGCGTCGGCGTTCGTGGTGCGGTCGGTCAGTGCGAAGCCGGCATCTTCGAGTAGCCCCATGTAGTCGGGAATCCCGCTGGTCTGATGCATCAGCTGCCCGATGGTGACCGTGCCGGCCCACGGCGGAAGCCCGGCAACGTGCATTGCCAAGCTGTCGTCGAGCGCGAGCTGGTGCCGGTCAACCAGCAGCAGGATCGCGGTCGCCGTGAACTGTTTGGACACCGAGGCGATGTCGAACGCGGTGTCGGTGCTGATCTCGGCGCCGGTCGCGATGTCCGCGAGGCCGCGGGCCCCGACCCAAACGACGGCGCCGTCGACCCCCACCGCCGCCGAGCAACCCGGAGAGTCGGAAGCGACGACGTCGACCAGCAAGTTCTGGCTGCGGGCGGGGCGATCGTCGGATTCGACCGCTGTCCCGGCCGGGGGCGCGGCAGCGTCGGTTGCACAGGCGCTCGTGAGCAGCGCGGCGACCAGAAACGCCGTCACCGCACGGACCGGTCGCGTCACAGGACCCGTTCTACGGGTGGTCGGACGAACCGATGCAGAACTCGTTCCCGTCCGGATCGGCGAGCACCACCCATCCGAAATCGCCCATGCTGTGCCGACCTTTTTCGGTGGCGCCGAGTTCGACCAGTCGCGTGACCTCCGACTCGATGTCATCGGCGCCGAGATCGAGGTGGAGGCGATTCTTACCCGGCGTGGGATCGTCGACCTTCTGGAAGCCGAGGCCGGTGGCGCAGCCGGGAGGCGAGACTGTCACGAAAAAGCCTGGCGCCATTGGGTTTACCTGGCCACCCAGGGCACGGGCCCACCACTCGGCGAGCCGGTCGGGATCGGTGCTGTCGAAGGTGACGTTGAACACGGCGAGGGTCATGGCGCCGACCCTAGATCACCGCGGTGACAGAAACGCCGTCAACGCCGCGGCGTACGCGGTGACGTCGCCGGCGCCCATCACCTCTCGGGCGGAATGCATGGCCAGCTGCGGAGCGCCGACGTCGACGGTCGGAATGCCGGTGCGCGCCGCGGTCATCGGCCCGACCGTCGACCCGCACGGCAGGTCGGCCCGGTGTTCGTAGCGCTGCAGCGGCACCCCGGCCTGCGCGCACGCCAGCGCGAACGCGGCGGCGGTGCGCCCGTCGGTGGCGTAGCGCAGGTTCGGCTGGACCTTGAGCACCGGTCCCGCGTTGACCTCGATCAGGTGTCCCGGCTCGTGGCGCTCCGGGTAGTTCGGGTGAGTGGCGTGCGCCATGTCGCCGGACGCCACCACCGAGCCGGGGAGGCGCCGCAGGAAGTCCTCGCGCCCGCCGCCCGCACTGAGCGTGATGCGCTCGAGCACGGTCAACAGCAGGTCGGACTGGGCACCGTGGTCGGACTGCGATCCGACCTCCTCGTGGTCGAACAGCACCAGCACCGGCGAATATCCGCTCGGCTCGGCCGCCAGGAACGCCTCCAGCCCGGCGTAGCAGGTCGCCTGGTTGTCCAGCCGCGGGGCGCTCACCAGGTCACGTTCGGCACCGACCAGGCGTGACGGGGTGAGGTCGTGGGTCATCAGGTCGGCGCCCAGTACATCGTCGGCCGCCACCTCGGCCTGCTCGGCCACGTAGTCCAGGAAGGATCGGGGCCCGCTTCCGACGCCCCACACCGCGTTGACGTGGCGCTGCGGGTTCAGCTCGACGGCCTTGCGGTCCTCGGCGAGGTGAATGGCGAGCTGCGGCACCCGCAGGATCGGCTCGTCGATCCGGACCAATCGGTGCGCCAACCCGCTGCCGGTGCGCACCGACAACCGGCCGCTGATCCCGAGATCGCGGTCGAGCCACGAGTTCAGCCACGCGCCGCCGTAAGGCGCCAGCGCAACGACTCGCCAACCCGAGACGAACCGGTCAGGGTGCTGTTTGACCCGGAGGTTGGGGCTGTCGGTGTGGGCGCCGACGATACGGAACGAGGAGTTACGGTTACCCCCGTCGGTGCGCCAGGCGATCAGCGAACCGGCTCGCAGGACGAAGAAGTTCCCGTGGGTGGGCCAGGCGTCGGCTTCGGACAGTTCACGGAAGCCGGCCTCGCGCAGGCGCGCTGCAGCGGTCTCGCCGACGTGGTACGGCGACGGCGATGCGTCGATGAACTCGCACAGGTTCTGAGGGCTGGCTGCCATTCGTCCATCTTTACGGGTGATTCGAGATCATTGGCGCTGGGGTCCGTCGCGCCCTTCTCCTCTTTCCGCGAGAGCCCGCGTCTGTCCGGCGACACGCCGCGGTTTTTCGACGCTCTGCGGACGCTCGCGCCAATCGAGCGTCACGGTTCCCCGCGGGCCCCCTCGAACCGGCCGATCGCGCGCCCGTCGACGAGTTCCTCACGGTCACCCCGCGATATGCGTTGGCCAAAACACCGGTGGCGCAGGTGATTACGCGGTAGCCGCGTTTGGGCGCGGTATACGGAGATTGAGCACGCCGAGCGGAAGGCGTCCTCGACGACCGCAGACATGCACGCTCGCGCAGGTGGAGGACGGCGTTCTACGCGCTGAGGACGCCGTCGAGTGCGCTGTAGAAGAGGCCCAGCCCGTCGTCGGACGGTCCGGTCAGCGCCTCGGTGGCGTGTTCGGGATGCGGCATCAGGCCGACGACGCGCCCGTTGGCCGAGCTGATCCCGGCGATGTTGCGTTGCGAGCCGTTGGGGTTGTCGCGGTACCGGAACACCACGCGGCCTTCGCCCTCGAGCTCGTCGAGCACCTTGTCGCTGGCCACATACCGGCCCTCGCCGGACTTCAGCGGAATCAGCACGTCGGCGCCGGTCTCGTATCGCGACGTCCACGCCGAGGAGTTCGACGCCACCTCCAACCAGATGTCGCGGCAGACGAAGTGCAGCCCGACGTTGCGGGTCAACGCGCCCGGCAGCAGGCCGGACTCGCACAGCACCTGAAAACCGTTGCAAATCCCCAAGACCGGCATGCCACCCTCGGCGGCACGGATGACCTCGCCCATCACCGGCGCGAACTTCGCGATCGCTCCGGCGCGCAGATAGTCCCCGTAGGAGAACCCGCCGGGCACCACCACGGCGTCGACGCTTTTCAGGTCGGCGTCGGCATGCCACAGCGAAACGGGCTCGGCGCCTGCCAACCGCACCGCGCGCGCGGCGTCGACGTCGTCGAGGGTGCCCGGAAATGTGATGACGCCCACACGTGCCGTCATGATTGCTCCCTGCTGACCGACCAGTCCTCGATCACGGTGTTCGCCAGCAGCGATTCCGCGATCTCGGCCAGGGTGTCGTCGTCGATGCTGTCGTCGACCTCGAGCTCAAAACGCTTGCCCTGCCTGACATCTGAGACACCGTTGAAGCCCAGACGGCCCAATGCGCCGACGATCGCCTGCCCTTGCGGGTCGAGGATCTCGGCCTTGGGCATCACGTGCACCACCACCCTTGCCACGCGTCAACTGTACCGGCGGTTCCGTCGCGCGCGACTCACCGGCACGAACCGAGATACGCCTCGCACAGCGGGGCGGCCAGCGCGTCGAGAACCTGCGCATCGGGCACCGCCGGCCATGGCACCTTCAGTGGCAGCGTCGACCAGAGCGCGAGTTCTACGAGGCTGCCGCTGGTGGGGTGGGCCAGCAGGTACTGACGCACCACCTTCTGCCCGGCCACACTGATCACCGCGGCCAGCCGTTCAGGATCGGCCGTGGTGATCGACGGCGACACCAGAGGCGCCGTCAGCTGGCAGGTCCGCAGCCGCACCTGCGCCGAGTCGAGCACCGCACGGGTGAGGGGTCCGTTGTGCGCGACGTCTCCGCGCCAATGCAGCACCTGCGCCCGCAGCTGCCACTGACCGGAAGGATTGGTGACCTGCGCCCTGGCCGCGACGACGTAGTCGCGCGGGTCTCCCGGCAGCGGCGGGCTGGCGCACACTTCCTCGAACAGGAACCGCGGCGCGGGCGCGTTGACGGCCAGACCCGCCAGCCCCGGCCAGCGGTACACCGCGAACAGCGGAAGCGCGCTGGACTGCGGCCACGCGACGTCGGGAATCGCGTCGCAGATCGGCGGGCACACACCCGGGACCGCGCGCGCTGCAGGACCGGGCACCGGGCCGACTGTCAACGCCACACCGAACGTGGCGAGGGCCACCGCAAGCAGCAAACGCACGACTCAACTACCCCCTGAACACGGCCGGCGCCGCCACAATATAGCCATGCAATTGACCCATTTCGGACATTCATGCTTACTGGCCAATTTCACAAGCGAATCCGGTGACGAAGCGACGATCCTGTTCGACCCGGGCGTCTTTTCGCACGGATTCGAGGGCATCACCGGCCTGTCGGCGATCCTGATCACCCATCAGCATCCCGACCACGCCGACACCGAGCGGCTGCCCGCCCTGCTCGACGCCAACCCGCAGGCCGCCTTGTACGCCGATCCGCAGACCGCCGCACAACTCGGCGACCCCTGGCGCGCGGTCAACGTCGGCGACGTCCTGACCATCGATCACCTGACCGTGCGCGGCGTCGGCGGCAAGCACGCGGTGATCCACCCCGAGATCCCGGTCATCGACAACATCTCCTACCTCGTCGACGACGGCACGCATCGTGCCCGCCTGATGCATCCCGGCGACGCCCTGTACGCGCCGGGCGAACCGGTCGACGTGCTCGCCACCCCCGCGGCCGCGCCATGGATGAAGATCTCCGAGGCGGTCGATTACCTGCGCGCGGTGGCGCCGACGCATGCGGTGCCCATTCACCAGGGCATCATCGATCCGAGCGCCCGCGGGATCTTCTACGGCAGGCTCACCGAGATGACCGACACCGATTTCCAGGTGCTCGAACCCGAGGACGGCACGCAATTCTGAGTCAGGCCGTGTCGCGTGCGGCCGCGCGGCCCGCGGCCCGGCCGGAGAACACGCAGCCGCCGAGGAAGGTGCCCTCCAGCGATCGGTAGCCGTGCACGCCGCCGCCGCCGAAGCCCGCCGCTTCCCCGGCGGCGAACAGCCCGTCGAACGCGTTGCCGTCGGGCCTGAGCACGCGCGCGTCGAGGTCGGTTTCCAGCCCGCCCAACGACTTTCGCGTCAGGATGTGCAACTTCACCGCGATCAGCGGCCCCGCCTTGGGATCGGTCAGCCGGTGCGGTGCCACGACGCGGCTGACGCGGTCGCCGAGATAGTTGCGCGCCACCCGGATCGAGGCGATCTGGGTGTCCTTGGTGAACTTGTTGGCCACCTCCCGGTCGCGGGCGGTGACCTCGGCCTCCACTGTGGCGTAGTCCAGCGGCAGCACATCGGGGACGTCGTTCATCGCCGAAACCAGTTCGCGCAGCGAACCGGCGCTGACGAAGTCGACGCCGCGGTCGACGAACGCCTGCACCGGCGCCGGCGCACCGGCACGGACCCGCGCCAACACGTCGCGAATGCTGCGACCGGTGAGGTCCGGGTTCTGTTCCTGGCCCGACAGCGCGAACTCCTTGGCGATGATGCGGGCGTTGAGGACGAACCAGGTGTAGTCCTGCCCGGTCTTCGCGATGTGTTCGAGCGTGCCGAGCGTGTCGAAACCGGGATACAACGGCGACGGCAGGCGATTGCCGTTGGCGTCCAACCACAGTGACGAAGGTCCGGGCAGGATGCGGATGCCGTGCAGCGGCCAGATCGGGTCGTAGTTGGTGATGCCCTCGGTGTAGTGCCACATGCGGTCGCTGTTGATCACCCGCGCCCCGGCCGCCTCGGTGATGCCGATCATGCGCCCGTCCACGTGTGCAGGCACACCGGACAGCAGTTGCTCGGGGACGCGGCCCATCCGTTTGGGCCAGTTCTGGCGCACCAGGTCATGGTTGCCCCCGATGCCGCCACTGGCGACGATCACCGCCTGAGCCCGGAATTCGAACTGCCCGACCGGTTCTCGTGAGGTCGCCACGCCGCGGGCCGCGTCCGAGGGCTCGAGTACCGTTCCGCGAACGCCGACGACGACACCGTTCTCGACGATGAGCTCGTCAACCTTGTGCCGGTGCGCGTACCGAACGCGCCCGGTCAGCCGGCGAGCGAAGATGTCGACGATCGCAGGGCCGGTGCCCCAGGTGATGTGGAATCGCGGCACCGAGTTGCCGTGTCCGCGGGCGTCGTATCCGCCGCGCTCGGCCCATCCGACGAGCGGAAACGTCTGCAGGCCGCGTTCGCGCAGCCAGCCGCGTTTCTCGCCGGCGGCGAAATCGACGTAGGCATGCGCCCATTGGCGCGGCCAGTGGTCTTCGGGCCGGTCGAATCCGGCCGAGCCGAGCCAGTCTTGAAGCGCCAACTCGTGGCTGTCGCGAATACCCAGCCGTCGTTGTTCGGGGCTGTCGACGAAGAACAGCCCGCCGAACGACCAGTACGCCTGACCTCCGATGTTGTTGGCGTTCTCCTGGTCGACGATCAGAACGCGGCGCCCGCGGTCAACCAGCTCGCAGGCCGCCACCAGGCCCGCCAGCCCGGCTCCGACGACGATGACGTCAGCATCTGCCATGGCCGCCACGTTAGCGGGCGGGCGCTAAGCGGCGGCGGTCATTGCGGGGCCCGGGCGCCATTTGTAGACGTTCAGCACGCAGCGGTGCATGAGCGCGAGGTCGACGGCGTCGAGCATCGCCTGTCGCGTGCCCGGCCTGCGCAAGTGCCGGGCGGCGACGGCGACTCGAACGATTCCGCCTCGCCGTGCCGTCCGCTCGGCGGACAGCACCAGCGTGCGGCACCACCACGGTTCGCTCAGGAAGCCTTCGCCGCTAGGCGAGCACACGCGACCGTACAGCCGTGCCCCGGACCAGGTCAGTGATGTCGGTGAGTCCGGCGAGAAGACGAAAGCCCTTGCGCGGCAGCATCAAAGCGGTGCCGCCGGATACGGTCCATCCCGGCGCGGCGAAAAGCCGGGTACGCAGACCCAGGTGTTCCATCACGCGGTCGGCGGCCATCAACCGCAGGCCGGCCTCGTGTGCGGGCAGGGTCGCGAATTCCCCGCGTCGCTTCGTGGTGGCGGCCTCGTCGAAGCCGTGTAACACGATGGCGTCACCGGTGTGGTTGCGGGCGGCGAGCCATTCGACGGTGGCGGCGTCCTCCTCGAGCCGATGGCCGCCTCTGATCCTGGGCGCCACCAGTAACGAGACCGGCACACCACGCGCGTCGAGATGCGAACAGAAGTCCGCGACGTCGGGCATCGTGCGATCGGTGATCCCGGAGACGGAAACGATCAGCTGTCCAGCCACGCTGTCAGTGTGGCGACGTCAGGTGTCGCAACGGTTGACAACACACTGACGGCAGATGGCCATCGGCGGCTATCGCGGCAACACGTCTTCGATGGCCGCGATCACCTCGGGAGCGTCGGGTTCGGTGCGCGGCCGGAACCGCTTGACGACCGTTCCACCCGGCGCGAGCAGGAATTTCTCGAAGTTCCACTGGATGTCGCCGGCCTCACCGCTGTCGTCGGGCGTCTTGGTCAACTCGCCGTACAGGGGGTGTCGGTCGGCGCCGTTGACGTCGGTCTTGGCCAGCAAGGGGAACGTCACCCCGTACGTCGTCGAGCAGAACTCGGCAATCTCCTCGGCCGTACCGGGCTCCTGGCCCATGAACTGGTTGCACGGCACGCCGATCACGGTCAGCCCGCGGTCGCGGTAGTCCTTGGCCAACTGTTCGAGCGCGGTGTACTGCGGAGTCAGGCCGCACTTGGAGGCGACGTTGACCACCAGAGCGGCGCCGTCGGCCAGTTCGCCGAGGGTGGTGTCGCGGCCGTCGAGGGTGGTCACAGCGATGTCGGTCAACGTTGTCTCGGTCATGCCCGCACGCTACCCGGTCTCGAACAACATGCCTGCGACCCGGTGCACGGTCGCGATCGGATCACCGTCGGCGTCGATCGCCTTGTTGAGCCACAACAGCGAAAAGCCGTGCACCAGTGACCAGGCCGCGAGCGCCGCAGCTGCGGGGTCCTGCGCGGCGCGAGGATCGTCGAGGGTGCCGACACCGTGCCTCAGTTCCTTGCCTGCCGCGTCTCGAGCCGCCTTCAACTCCTCGTCGTTCGGGTCGACGAGTGAGCGGTCGAACATCACCGCGTAGTGCCCCGGATGGTCGAGCGCGAAGCGCACGTACGCCAGTGCGGCATCGATGAATTCGGGCTTCGCCGCGGCGAGCGCCGCGGCAAGTTTGCACCACCCCTGCGCGGCCAGCGCGGTGAACAGACCGCGCCGATCGGTGAAGTGGTGTGCGGGCGCGGCGTGCGAAACGCCCGCGACCCGCGCGAGCTCTCGCAGCGAGATCCCGTCGGCCCCGCGCTCGGCCACCAACCTCGCGGCCTCCGCGAGGATGACGGCCTTCAGATCGCCGTGATGGTAGGACGCCCTGCCCATGCGGCCATCATAGCCGAAATCTTGACAGTGCCTAGATTCTTGCTTTCACGGGAGGCGCTCGTGATCGGCCCGGGCAGCGTCGAGTAACCACGCGTACTGGAAGGCGGTTTCCTTCCAGCGTTCGTATCGACCGCTGATGCCGCCGTGGCCGGCATTCATCTCCGTCTTCAGCAGCACCGGATGGCCGTCGGTCTTGGCGTGGCGCAGTGCGGCAACCCATTTCGCCGGCTCGACGTAGTACACCCGGGTGTCGTTGAGCGACGTCATGGCGAGTATGCGCGGGTAGTTCCTCGCCCCGACGTTCTCATACGGCGAGTAGGACTTCATGTACTCGTAAACGTCCTTGCTCTCCAACGGGTTTCCCCACTCGTCCCACTCGGTGACCGTCAACGGCAGCGACGGGTCGAGGATCGTGGTGAGCGGGTCGACGAACGGCACCACCGCCAGGATGCCCGCGAACAAGTCCGGAGCCATGTTGGCTACGGCGCCGACGAGCAGACCGCCGGCACTACCCCCGTAGGCCACCAGGTTTTCCGGCCGGGTCACATCGGTCTGCACGAGATGCGCTGCGACGTCGACGAAATCGGTGAAGCTGTTCTTTTTCTCGAGCATCTTGCCGTGCTCGTACCATGGCCGGCCGAGCTCGCCACCGCCCCGCACATGCGCCACCGCGAACACCATCCCCCGATCGAGCAGCGACAGCCGCGCGATGGAGAACCGCGGATCTTCGCAGGCCTCGTAAGCACCGTAGCCGTACAGCAGCGTGGGCGCCGGATACTGCAGGCCGATCTTGTGCACGATCGAGATCGGTATCCGCGCACCGTCCTGCGCGATCGCCCACTCACGCCGCTCGACATAGTCTTCGGGCCGGTAGTCGCCGAGCACGGGCTGTTCGCGCAGCAGTGTCCGTTCGCCGGTGCCCAGGTCGACGTCGTAGATGCGCACCGGTGTGGTGTAGGAGGTGGCGCCGATGCGCAGTTTGGGTGCGCTCCAGTTGGGGTTGGCGCTCAGTCCCGCAGACGTCAGCTCGGACTCGAAGGTGAAGTCTTCGGGACGGCCGTACTCACCGCTTGGGTGAAGGGGCCAGAGCTGGATCTTCGGCAGCGCCTCACTGCGATAGCTGACGACGAGATGCCCGTCGAACGCGTCCACGGAATCGAGGCGGACGTCGTCGCGGTGTTCGATCAGGGTGCGCACCGCGGTGGGGTCGCCGACGGGCGCCTCGACCAGGGTGAAGTTCTCCGCTCCGTCGTTGTGCAGGATGAGAAACCGGTCCTCACCACCCACGACGGCGTGTTCGACGGAGTACTCGACGAGATCGCGGCGCGGCCACACGATCGTGAACTCGGCCTCCGGGTCGGTCGCGTCGGCGTAGCGCACCTCGGAGGTGACGGCGCTGCCCGCGGCGACGATGACGTACTTGTCGCTGCGGGTGCGACCGACGCCGAGCCAGTACCGTTCGTCGGGTTCGTGGTAGACCTTCTGCGCGGGTAGCCCCGAGCCGAGGCGGTGCCGCCAGATGGTGTCCGGCCGCCACGCCTCATCGAGGGTCGAGTAGTAAAGGGTGCGATTGTCGGCCGCCCATGTCGCGCCGGGGCCGATACCGATGATGGAGTCCTCGTACAGTTCACCGGTGCGTAAGTCCTTGAACCGCAGCGTGTAACGCTCGTCGCCTTTGAGGTCGACCGAGTAGGCGAGGATGTTGCCGTCCAGGCTGACCGAGGCGGCGCCCAGCGAGAAGAACTCGTGACCTTGCGCCTCGAGGTTCTCGTCGAGCAGAACCTGCTCACCGGGGATCTCGGTGTTCTCGTCGAGCAGCGGGGGCGTCCAGTCGTCGGGATCGGTTACGGGGCAACGGCAGTGCACGCTGTACTGCTTGCCCTCGAAGCTGCGACCGTAATACCACCAGGTGTCGCGCCTGGTCGGTACCGAGAGGTCGGTTTCCTTGGTGCGCGCCTTGATCTCGTCGAAGATGGCCTGCCGCAGGGGCGCAAGATGCTCGGTGACATGCTCGGTGTAGGCGTTCTCCGCCTCCAGATGTGCGATCACGTCGGGGTTGGTCTTGTCGCGCAACCACTCGTAGGGATCGACGAAGACGTCGCCGTGATGCTCCCGCCGGGTGTCGACGCGTTTGGCCTCCGGCGGCCTCATGCGCCGATCCAGTCGTCGAACTTGCACCCCGAAATGCGTTCGTAGGCTTCGATGTAGCGGGCGCGGGTCGATTCGACGACATCCGGCGGCAGCGGCGGCGGAGGCGTGTCACCGCCGCGGTCCCACCCGGACTCCGCGGAGGTGAGCCAGTTGCGGACGAACTGCTTGTCGAAGCTGTTCTGCACGACACCTTCTTTCCAGTCGTCGGCGCGCCAGTACCTGCTCGAATCAGGGGTGAACACCTCGTCGGCCAGTCGCAGTTCACCGTCGGTGTCCACACCGAACTCGAACTTGGTGTCGGCGACGATGATTCCCGTGGTCAAGGCATGTTCGGCGCCGCGACGGTAGGTCTCCAACGTCCGATCGCGCAGTTGTTCGGCCCGCTGCTCACCGATCAGCTTGACCACGTCGTCGAACGAGATGTTCTCATCGTGTTGTCCCAGTTCGGCTTTGGTCGCGGGGGTGAACAGCGGCTCGTCGAACTTGCTGGCCTCGACCAGCCCGCCGGGAAGCGGAATTCCGCATACGGCGCCCGTCTTCTGATAGTCGATGAGCCCCGAACCGGTGAGGTATCCGCGGGCCACCGCCTCCACCGGCAACATCTCGAGTTCCTGCACCACCAGCGCGCGACCGAGCACGTCGGCGGGGATGCGTTCGTCGTCGGGTGGACCGGCGAGGTGGTTGGGCGTGTCCGCCGTCCGGCTCAACAGGTCGAAGAAGAACACACTCATCGCCGTCAGGATGCGGCCCTTGTCGGGGATCAGCGAGTCCAGGACATAGTCGTAAGCAGAGATGCGGTCGCTGGCCACGAAGAGCAGCGTCTCGTCGTCCACGCGATACAGTTCGCGAACCTTGCCGCTGGCCAGATGTTCGTAGTCGGACAGAGCGGGGCGCATCGGGCCAGCCTATCGGGCAGCATCTACAGCCATGACTTCGCGGTTTATCCCCTATGCCACCACACCCTCGCGGGTCCTGGCGCAGCTCGTCAGCGACTTCGTCGTGATCGCCTGGACCACGGTGTGGGTGCTGGTCGGCATGGCTGTGCACTCGGCGGTCTCCACGATCGCGGCGGTGGGCCGCCAGGTCGAGACCGGCGCGAACGGTGTCGCCGACAACCTCGATGCGGCGGGCGAGCGCACCGACGACTTCCCGCTCGTCGGCGATGCGCTCAGCAAGCCGTTACGGGCGGCCAGCGAGGCCGCACTCGACATCGCCGGGGCCGGTCACAGCCTTGACACCACGGCGTCGTGGTTGGCGTGGGTGCTGGCATTGGCGGTGGCCGCGCCGCCGATCCTGTTCGTCGCGATGCCGTGGCTGTACCTCCGGCTGCGCTTCTTCCGTCGCAAGTGGACCGCGATCACGCTGGCGCGCACCCCTGCGGGCGAGCAACTGTTGGCGCTGCGAGCGCTGGCCAACCGGCCGCTGGCCAAGCTGGTCGCCGTGCACGCCGACCCCGTCGAGGCGTGGCGCACGCACGACGCCGACGCGATCCGCGGCCTCGCGGCGCTGGAATTGCGCTCGTCAGGCGTCGCCCGCCACCTCTAGCGGCTCCGCCGCCGCGATTTGTGAGTGATTTCGATCGCCCACCGAACGTTTTCACTCACAGATCGGGCGGCGGGGAGCCGATCGGGCCCTCGCCGGCGTCCTATTGCAGTGCTCGATGATTTATTGCGCGCTCACGATGGCGTCATCACCCTCGCGCAGGCCCGCGAGATCGGCCTGAGCGACCAGTCTGTCCGCAGACGCGCGCAGGCGGGGCGATGGCGTCGCTGCGGTCCCGGCGTCTATTTCGCCGACGATCGGCCATTCAGTGATGCCGCCCGAATCCGAGCCGCGGTATGGGGCTATGGCGACCGCGCGTGTGCCAGCGGTCTCGCCGCGGCGTGGTGGCACGGGGCGTCGAAATATGCGCCGGAGGTCGTCGACGTGACCGTGCCCAAGTCGAGCAACGGCCGACGCCGCCCCGGCACGCGGTTGCGGCGGCGTGACCTGTCGCCCCGCGATGTCGTCGAGCGGGCCGGTCTGCGGGTCACCGCGATGCCGCTGACCGTGATCGAAGCCGCGGTCCGCCGCGGCGGCGGGCCGAAGCTGATGGACACCGCCCTACAGCGTCATGTCGAGCTCGCCCAACTCTGGCGGGCGCATCTACGCAACAAGGGCAGACACGGTTCACCCGCCGCACGGCGATTACTCCGCGCGGCCGAGGACGGTGCGCGTTCCGAAGCCGAACGACTGCTCGTGAAACTTCTGCGCGACGCCGGATTCTCCGGATGGAGGACGAACTATCCCCTCGGCGGCTATAGGGTCGATGTCGCGTTCGTGGTCGAGAAGGTGGCGATCGAGGTCGACGGTTGGGCGTTCCACACCGACAGCGAGGTGTTCCAGACCGACCGCAACCGGCAGAACGTGATCGCCCTGTTGGGCTGGAAAGTGTTGCGTTTCACCTGGCTTGACCTGACGGCGTATCCGAAACGGGTGATCGCCGAAGTAGCCGCCGCGACCGGACAACAACCGTCAGCCCAGCATGCGCCGCAAGGTGTGACCGAACGGATAGCGCGCGGTCACTGACCCGAATCGCACCCGTCCGCGCGCCACGAGATGCAGCCGCTGCGAGGGCGGACCGTAAGGCACCTTCAGAGTGGTGCTGCCCGCGAAGGTTTCGACGTCGTTGAGGTCGGCGGTGGCGCCGTCGGGCAGGATCAGTTCCGTTGAGCTGAAGTAGTCGTCGATATCCAGGACGACGGTGGGGCTCTGCAGGGTCGCGGCGGTGAAGTCGAGTGTCGTGTCGCACAGGCGCGTGTTGAGGTCGATACGCGCGGGCACGGTCCACGGTCCCCGTCGCGAGATCGACGACATTCGGCCCCCGCAGCCGCTCTTCCCCTCCGGCCCCGACGGGCTGCAGTGCATCCGTCGAGGGCAGGTCGGCGATCACCCGGCGCAGCTCGCCGCGGGTCCGCGCGGCGAGCACGGCGTCGATCCGCTCGCTGAACTCATCGAGAGTGAGCATGCCTTGGCCTACCGCCCGTTCGAGCAGTTGCCTCACATGATCGCGGTCGACGTCGGAAACCCGCACGTTCGCGTCATCGATATCCATGCCCCGAGGGTAGGTGGCGGGCACGAGCACTCACCCGCAGCACTCCCGCGATCGCGACAGCGATCCACGCAGCAAATGCGATCCAGAAGAAGACCAGCGAAATCGCCGGTAGCCCATGCCATCCGGTCTCCACCGCCATGGCATGGCTGGCCGCCGAGTACATGCCCAGCGGAAAGACCATCGCCCACCACACGCCGGCGAACCGCCGGGCACCCGGACGTCCGATGTGCCGCACGGCGAAGTAGACCAGCGGCGGAATCCACGCCGTCGCCAGGCACCACGTCGCGACGGTCACGTCGCGGACGGTGTCGATGCCGGCGCGATGGATGTGATCCCCCGCCAGCGTCGCGATCGCGAGCCCACCCATCAAGATCCACGCGTCGGGCTCGAACCCGCCAAGATCTAGTCGCGCAGCGAATGCGCGCGCCAAAACCAGCGTCGTCATGACCGCGTATATCGCGATCGCGGCGACCCATATCGCGACAGCGGTCAGCAGCAGGGCATGCCAACCCGTGTCGCGCGCAAGCGCGACCGCGACGATCGCCAAACCGGACGTGCCGACGCTGCACAGTTCCCACGCCCCGCGCGCCCGCCCCTGCAGTTCCTTCCAGGTCCGACGAACGAAGTTGCGTGCTGTCAAGACAACCAAGACCGACCACACCAACGCCGCCGGCACGGCCAGCGCCCACATCGCCACCGAGTTCGCCATCAACCTGCTGTCGAGCACCGCACACGCCGCCACGAACGTGAACAAACCGATCGTCACATCGGGATCCGACCAATTGGGCGGTCGACGGAACCACGAAACCACTGCCACAACAACAAGAACCAGCAGCCCCAGAACGGCCACCACGGCCAGCGCGCCACTGACATAGGTCAGACCGTGGTCGACCGCGGCGATCGAGACGATACCGGTCGCCATCACCAACGCGAACGCGTCGGGCCTCACCGCCCGCCGCTCACCGCAACTCGACTACGAGATGCCGCATACCGGTGTGCCGGTTGCTGCGCGTCCACTCGACGGGTTTGACCAGCCGGGCTTCGGAGAAGCGGGTCAGCAGCTCCTCGAACAACACCCGAAGTTCGAGCCGCGCCAGGTTCGCCCCCAGGCAGTAGTGCACCCCCTGGCCAAAGCCCAGGTGCGGGTTGGGCTTACGGGCGATGTCGAACACGTCGGGTTCAGTGAACACCGCTTCGTCGCGATTGGCCGAACCCTCCCAGATCTGTACCTTCTGCCCGGCCTTGATCTCGCATCCACCCACCGACACATCGCGAGTTGCGGTGCGCCGCTTGGACGGCGACGGCGACGACCAGCGCACCATCTCCTCGACAGCCGACGGCAGCAGCCCGAAGTCGCTGCGCAGCGCGGTCAGCGAATCCGGGTTCTCGATCAACGCCAGCAGGCCACCCGCCACCGCGTTGCGCGTCGTCTCGGCGCCCGCGCTGAACAGCAGGCTGAAGAACAGGTACAGCTCTAAGTCGGACAGCTCACCGTCGTCCACCGATGCGTTCGCGACCACCGACAACATGTCGTCGGTCGGCGAGGCACGCTTGGCGGCTATCAGTTCCTGGCCGTAGGTGTACATTCGCGAACCGGCTTCTTCCGCGGTCATCTGGCCAACCGAGGCCTTCCGAGAACCGCCGAAGTCGAACTGCGGCTCGATCGCGTGAAACAACCAATGCCGTTCGGACTCCGGAACTCCCAGCAGGATGCAGATCATCTGCATCGGCAGTTCGGCCGCCACGTCGACCAGGAAATCGAAGGGCACCCCGGGTTGAACCGCATCCAATAACCGCTGCGCACGCAAGCGAAGATCGTCCTCCACGCGTCGGATCATTCGCGGTGTCAAACCCGAACTGACCAGGCGGCGGATCTGGGAATGCCGCGGGTCGTCCATCATGTTGAGCACCTGACCGGCGATCGCCAAGTCCTGCAGCAGCGTCCCGCCGTACGGCCGGGAGCCGCCGGTCACCGACGAAAAGGTCTCCGGATCACGAAACACCGCAAGCGTTTCGGCGTAGGTGGCGACGGACCAGAAGCCCTCGCCGTCGGGGGTGTGCTCGGTCGGCTCGTGCCAGTACACCGGCGCCTCGCGGCGATGCAACGCGAACAGCTCGTGCGGAAATCCGTTCGCGAAGTTGTCCAGATCGGTGAAGTCGATCCCGGCCAGTGTCACAAGATGGCACCCGAAGTGTATTTGGCCGCTTCGGGATAGCGGCTCACCAACTCGTCGACCGCCGCGACGACGCCATCCACCTGATCGCCTGCCGCACCGGTGAACGCCTGCTTGTCGGCCAGCGCAGCATCGAGCGCCGGACGGTCCAGCGGCAGCCGAGAATCAGCCGCCAACCGATCCAACAGATCGGGCTCCTGACCTTTCTCCCGCATGCCCAACGCCACCGCCACAGCGTGCTCCTTGATCACCTCGTGTGCGGTTTCGCGGCCCACCCCGGCTCGGACTGCGGCGATGAGGATCCGCGTCGTCGCCAGGAACGGCAGGTAGCGGTCCAGTTCACGCTGGATCACCGCGGGGTAGGCGCCGAACTCGTCGAGCACCGTCAGGAACGTCTCGATCTGTCCGTCGACGGCGAAGAACGCATCCGGCAGCGCCACGCGACGCACCACCGAGCAGAACACGTCGCCCTCATTCCATTGCGCGCCTGCGAGTTCGGCCGCCATGGAGCCGTAACCGCGCAGCACCACCTGCAACCCGTTGACCCGTTCACAGGAACGCGTGTTCATCTTGTGCGGCATCGCCGACGATCCCACCTGCCCGGGTGCGAAGCCCTCGGTGACCAGTTCGTGGCCGGCCATCAGCCGGATGGTGTGCGCCATCGACGACGGACCGGCGCCCACCTGCACCAGCGCGGAGACGACGTCGTGGTCCAGCGAGCGCGGGTACACCTGGCCGACACTGGTGAAAATCTCTGTGAAACCGAGGAATTGGGCGACCCGCCGCTCGAGTTCGGCCAGCCGCGATGCGTCACCGTCGAAGAGGTCCAACATGTCCTGGGCGGTGCCCATCGGGCCCTTGACCCCGCGCAACGGGTAGCGGTCGGTCAACGAGCGCAGGCGCTGCAACGCGATCAACAGCTCCTCGGCCGCCGAGGCGAACCGCTTGCCCAATGTGGTGGCCTGTGCCGCGACGTTGTGGCTGCGGCCGGCCATCACCAGATCGCGGTACAACACGGCGCGTTCCGCCAACCGGGCCACCACCGCCACACCATGGGAGTGCACCAGCTCGAGGGAGCGCCGGATCTGGAGCTGCTCGACGTTCTCGGTCAGGTCGCGACTCGTCATGCCCTTGTGCACGTGCTCGTGGCCCGCCAGCGCGTTGAACTCCTCGATGCGCGCCTTGACGTCGTGGCGCAGCACGCGTTCGCGGGCGGCGATCGAGGTGAGGTCGACCTGTTCGAGCACCCGCTCGTAGTCGTCGAGCACACCGGCGGGCACCTCTACGCCCAGTTCCGCCTGGGCGCGAAGCACCGCCAGCCACAGCCGGCGCTCCGCGACGACCTTGGCTTCCGGTGACCAGATCGCCACCATGTCCTCGCTGGCGTACCGATTGGCCAGCACGTTGGGGATCGTCACAAACACTCAGCTTACGACCCGGCTGGTGCAGGCTGGTCCCATGTACTTCGTCGGGCTCGATCTCGCGTGGGCGGGGCGAAACCAATCCGGGGTGGCCGTCCTCGACGACGACGGACGGCTCGTGCACGTGGGTGCGGCGGTCAGCGACGACGAGATCGCGGCGGCCCTCGCGCCGTATGTCGACGGCCCCTGCGTGGTGGGCGTGGACGCGCCGCTCATCGTCACCAACCTCGGCGGGTACCGGCTCGGCGAGACGCTCTACAACCGGGACTTCGCGCCGTTCGAGGCCACCGCACAGCCCGCGAACACGAGCAATCCGCTGTTCGATCCGCCCCGCGCCGAGGTCCTCTGCCAACGGCTCGGCCTGGACCCCGACCCGCTGTCGCGCAGCGACCGTCGAGCGATCGAGGTCTACCCCCACGCGGCGACGATCGCACTGTTCAGACTCGGCAAGACGCTCAAGTACAAGCGGCGCGCCAAGGATGTCGCCAAACGCAAGGATGAGCTGCTGCGAATGGTGGGGCTGATCGAGGGACTGAACGACGCGACGCCGCGGCTTCGTGTGCGCAGCAGTCCCGCCTGGCTCGACATTCGCCGAAGGATCGAGGCCAGCGATCGAGCCTTCCAGTTGAACGCTTGCGAGGATCCCGTCGACGCGGTGCTCTGTGCGTACGTCGCGCTGTTTTTCGAGAGGCGACGCAAGGACGTCACGATCTACGGCGACCGCGAGGCCGGCTACATCGTCACGCCGGCGCTACCGCCGGGGCTGACACCCGTTCCCCGAGCCCGCGGCAGGCAGCCGGGCGGTTAGTCCGGCGTCTGTGCCAGTTGAGTCGGATCGGTGATACCCGCGTCCTTGATACCGAGTCGCCGGTTGATCGCCATGGTGATGCCGAAGAGCACGATTCCGATCACCACCAGGATGCCGGCCAGCAGGTACTGCGTGCCCGGGCGGCCCGACAGCGGTGTCACCAGGTACAGCGACGTGATGAATCCGATGACGGGCAACACGGTGGGTGTTCGGAAGTGCCGGTCGTCCTTGCCGACATCGCGACGCAGGACCAACACCGCGACGTTGACCGTCGCGAACACCGCCAACAACAGAAGCGATGTGGTGCCGCCGAGCACCGAGAGCGCCTTGCTGCTGGCGAACGCCGAGACATAGAAGATCAGCCCGAACGCGATGATGGTCGTGAAAATGATTGCCACCCAGGGGGTGTGGCGGGTCCGGTGCACCGAACCCAGCACCGGCGGCAGAACGTGCTGGCGTGCCATGCCGTAGATCAACCGGCTGGCCATCAGCATGTTGATCAGCGCGGTGTTGGAGACCGCGAACATCGTGATGAACGGGAACAACTCGTCGATCGGAAGTCCGGGCGCGGCGGCCTCGACCACGCTCACCAGTGGAGTGCTGCTCTCCCTCAGTTCGCCGATCGGCACCAGCGCCACCGCGATGATCGAGACCAGGATGTAGACGACGCCGGCGATGCTCAGGCCGGTCAACAACACCTTCGGGAAGATCCGGACGGGGTCCTTGGTCTCCTCGGCCATGTTGACCGAGTCCTCGAAACCGACCATGGCGAAGAAGGCCAGCGATGTCGCCGCGGTGATCGCGACGAATGTGCTTCGCTCCTCGCTGCTTTCGAACATCACGATGCGTGAGAAGTCGTGGTCGCCGGCCTGGGTGAAGGCCCATAGCCCGACGAGGATTACCAGGAGCAGACCGCTGATCTCGATGACGGTCAGGCCGACGTTGAGCTTGACGCTCTCACTGACACCGCGCAGGTTGATCGCGGCGAGGACGGCCATGAAGGTCAACGCGATGACCGCGACGCCCGCCTTACCCCAATCCAGGCCGAAACCCTTGATCAGGTTGGCCGCGAACGCCTGTGATGCGGTCGAGGCCGAGGTGATGCCCGAACACATCACCACGAACGCGACCAGGAACGTGAAGAACTGGATCCCGAATGCCTTGTGCACGTAGAGCGCCGCGCCCGCGGCTTGCGGGTACTTGGTGACGAGTTCCAGATAGGAGAACGCGGTGATGGTGGCGATGGCGAACGCGAGCAGGAACGGCAGCCATGCCGCCCCACCCACTTCCCCGGCGACCTGACCGGTCAGCGCGTAGACACCGGTTCCCAGGATGTCGCCGACGATGAACAGCAGCAACAACCCCGGACCCATGACCCGCCGAAGCTCAGGTTGCTTGTCGGTCGGCGTACTCATCGGTGCCCTTTGCTCTTCGCGCAAGCGCTCATCGACCTCCTATGTCACACCTGCGCCACTCGCTCGTCGATTGGTGCCAACACGTCTATCACGTCGATCAACGTCGCGCGTGCCGTTGCACGTGGGCCGTCGCCTTCGGCGACGAGCGCCGCCACCACCGCGCCGTCCACCGCATTGACCAATGCGGTGAGGTACTCGGCGCGCACCGAGCGACCCGAGCGCTCGATGACCTCGACGACGGCATCGGTGCGCTGGCGCATGATCCGCCGTTGGATGTCGCGCAGCATGGGGTGGCGCGCGCACGCGATATAGCGCTCGTAGCGCGAGATCAGCTGCTCGCTGACCCGCTGCCCCGCCACGTCGTCGACCAACAGATCCACCAGGATGTCGGCGGTCGACTCCGCGCCTCGCCGCCGGCGCGACAGCATCGCCACGCGCGCGCGAAACTGTTCGGCTTCACGCTCCCCGACGTATTCGACGGCCTTGGCGATCAGATCGTCCAGGGATGAGAAATAGTAGGTCGTCGAGGCCAACGGCAGACCGGCGCGACGGGCCACGGCGCGATGGCGCACCGCGTCGAAGCCGCCCTCGCACAGCAGATCGGCAGCAGCGCTGACCAGCGCAAAGCGTCGACGTTCTCCCTTGGGAGTGACCGCTGCCGTCACCTTTAGCATGCTGCCAGTCGGGCGGCCCTCCCATCGCGCTTTCGGCCAATCGTCAGGCTTTCTCACCGAAGTCGGGGCTGGTGTGTCTTGTGCGATGGGCGAGTCTCCGCGCGCCGGGCAGTCAAGCCGCGATGGCATCATGGCCGCCATGCCCGAACTGAGCCGTCGATCGCTTTTGCGTCTCGGGGTCGGCACGGCTGCCGGAGTGGCGGCGCTGCGGATGGCGCCCGCGGTGCCGGCCGCACCCGCCGCGCCCACCTATGTCGACGGTTCGTTCGTCTCGGCGGCCCGCGGCGGCCTGGAGACCAATTGGGCGATCGCCCGTCCGCCCGGCCAGACCGCGCCGCTGCGTCCGGTCATCGCGCTGCACGGTAAGGGGCAAAACGCAGCGGGTGTGATGGCGGGCGGGGTGGAACACGGCTTGGCCGAGGCGGTCGCCGCGGGGCTGCCGCCCTTCGCGGTCGTCGCCGTCGACGGCGGTGGAAGCTACTGGCACAAGCGGGCCTCCGGCGAGGACTCCGGGGCGATGGTGCTCGACGAGCTGATCCCGATGCTGAGCTCACAAGGTTTGGACGCCGCCCGTGTCGGTTTCCTCGGCTGGTCGATGGGCGGCTACGGGGCTTTGCTGCTCGGAGCGCGGCTCGGCCCCGCCCGCACCGCCGCGATCTGCGCCGTCAGTCCCGCGCTGTGGACGTCCTCCGGCGCCGCGGCCCCCGGTGCGTTCGACAGCGCGGAAGACTATGCCGCCAACAGTGTTTGGGGGTTGCCCGCGCTGGCATCGATTCCGATCCGGATCGACTGCGGGACCGGCGATCCGTTCTACTCGGCGACGAAGGAGTTCATCGCGCAGCTGCCGAATCCGCCCGCCGGCGGATTCTCCCCGGGTGGGCACGACGCCGGGTTCTGGAGCAAGCAGCTGCCCGGCGAACTGGGCTGGATGGCCCCGCTGCTGACGGCCTAGACGCCGATTAGTCCCTGCGCCGCGGCCAGGGCGATGTCGCTGCGAAAGTGGCTGCCCGGCAGCCGGATCGACTTGATCACCTGGTAGGCGGACTCACGTGCGGCGGACAGATCCGCACCGACACCCACGATGGAGAGCACGCGGCCTCCCGAGGACACGACGGCGCCGTCCTCGCGACGACTCGTACCCGCGTGCAGCACGCCCTCGACGTCCGAACCAGTGATCACGTCGCCGACCCGTGGGCGAGACGGGTAGTTCTCGGCGGCCAGCACCACGGTCACGGCGGCGCCGTCGCGCCACCGCAGCGGGGGCTCGTCGGCGAGGCCGCCTGTTGCGGCCGCGTACAGCAGCCGGCCCAGCGGCGTCTCCAGCAGTGCCAGCACGGGCTGGGTCTCGGGATCGCCGAAGCGGCAGTTGAATTCGATCACCGCCGGGCCCTGCGAGGTGATGGCGAGCCCGGCGTACAGCAACCCCGAGAACGAACTGCCGCGCTTGACCAGTTCCGCGGCAACGGGTTTCACCACATCGCCGACGATCTGGGCGACGACTCCCTCGGGCAACCAGGGCAGCGGCGCGTACGCCCCCATGCCGCCGGTGTTGGGTCCGGTGTCGTTGTCGCCGACCCGTTTGAAGTCCTGCGCGGGCAGCATGGGCACCACGGTCTCGCCGTCGACGAGGCAGAACAGCGACACCTCCGGCCCGTCGAGGAACGACTCGAGCAGTACCGGATGTCCGGCGTCGAGCAGGCTTGCGGCATGGGCCCGGGCGGCTGCGCGATCGGCGGTGACCACCACCCCCTTACCCGCGGCCAGACCGTCGTCCTTGACCACCCATGCGGCCTCGCCGCAATTGGGACCAAAGCGGTCGAGCGCCGCGTCGAGGTGAGCGGGGTTGTCCACGACCTCGCTTCTGGCGGTGCGCACGCCTGCGGCCGTCATCAGCTCCTTGCCGAACGACTTCGAACCCTCGATGCGGGCCGCGTCCCTACTCGGACCGAAGCAGGCGATCCCGGCCCTGCGCACCGCATCGGCGACGCCGAGGACCAGCGGCACCTCCGGCCCGATGACGACGAGGTCGGCCTCCAGCCGCTGCGCCAGTCCGGCCACCGCCTCCCCCGAGGTGATGTCGACGTCGTACTGGTCGGCGATCGCGGCGGTGCCCGCATTACCCGGCGCGATCGACAGCCTTTCGACCTCGGGGTCACGTCGCAGCGCCAGCAGCAACGCATGTTCACGGGCACCGGACCCGATTACCAGGACTCGCACAACTGCTCACCCTAACGGTCGACGAGGCTGAAGCGGCCATACACTTGACACGAGGCTGTATGGTCTAGGGTATGACGCAGGCCACATGCCCGTTCGGACACGGATACGACTTCACCGACCCCGAGGTGCTGCTGCGCGGCATTCCCGTCGCCGAATTCGCCCAGCTGCGCAAGACCGCGCCGGTGTGGTGGAACGAGCAGCCCGAGTCGATCTTCGACGACGGCGGCTACTGGGTGATCAGCCGCCACGAGGACATCAAGGCCATCTCGCGCAACTCCGAGCTGTGGTCGACCAACCGCAAAGGGGCGGTGATGCGCCTGCCAGAAGGCGTCACCTCCGAACAGCTCGAGCTCACCAAGGCGCTGCTGATCAACCACGACGCACCCGAACACACCAGGCTGCGCAAGCTGGTGTCGCGCCTGTTCACCCCGCGAGCGATCACGACCCTCGAGGCGCGGTTGGCGACCGCCGCTCGCGAAATCGTGGCCGAGGCAAAGAAAAAGGACAACGGCAATTTCGTCGACGACATCGCCATGCGCCTTCCGCTGCTGGCCATCGCAGACCTGATCGGTGTGCCCGAGGCCGATCGCGAGAAATTGTTCGGATGGACCAACGCGATCATGAACACCGACGACCCCGACTTCGACTCCGATCCCACCGCCGCCAATGCGGAGCTGATGGGATACGCCTACGCGATGGCCGAGGAGCGCCGTCGTTGCCCGGCAGATGACATCGTGACGCGGCTGATCGAGGCGGACCTCGACGGGGAGTCGCTCGACGACGTGGAGTTCGCGTTCTTCGTGATCCTGCTGGCGGTGGCCGGAAACGAGACCACCCGAAACGCGATGACCCACGGTATGAACGCGTTCTTCGAGAATCCCGAGCAGTGGGAGTTGTTCAAGCGGGAGCGGCCCGCGACCGCCGCCGACGAGATCGTGCGGTGGGCCACCCCCGTGCACTGCTTCCAGCGGACCGCACTGGCCGATACCGAACTCGGCGGCGTCACGATCCGCGAGGGCCAACGGGTCGGCCTGTTCTACAGCTCGGCCAACTTCGACGAAGAGGTGTTCGACCAGCCCTTCCGGTTCGACATCTCACGCGACCCCAATCCGCACCTCGGTTTCGGGGGAAACGGCGCCCACTACTGCATCGGCGCGAACCTGGCCCGCATGGAGATCAAGCTGATCTTCAACGAGATCGCCGACCAGATTCCCGACATCGCCAAACGCGGTGAACCGCAACGCCTTCGCTCGGGGTGGATCAACGGTGTCAAGGACCTGCAGGTCTCCTACACCGGTTGATCGGGCCGGCTGAGTAGGATTTCGCCGTGCGCACTCACGGTTGGTCCGGCGCGGCGCCGTCGACGGATGAGGAGGCGGTCGCCCGCATCCTCGACGCCGCGGGCAAGGCGATCGACGCGCGTGGCGCGGAGTTCTCGATCAGCGACGTCGCACGCACGCTGGGGGTCACGCGCCAGACCGTCTACCGGTACTTTCCCAGCACCGACGCGCTCCTCCAGGCCTCAGCACAGCGCGCGGCGACCGGCTTTTTGGACCGGCTCGCCGACCACCTGCAGGGCTTGACCGACCCGCAGGAGGCGGTCGCCGAGGGCATCGCCACCGCGCTGGAGTGGCTGCCACAGGACAAACACATGGGGCTGTTGCTGATGCCCGCGCGGGCCAGCGAGTTCAGTCAGACGGTCACCTCGGATGTGGCGTTGGCGTTCGCCAATTCGATGCTGCGCCGCTTCGACGTGGACTGGGCCGCGCTCGGGTTCGATGATCACGACCTCGACGAGCTGGCCGAACACCTGCTCCGAATCATCCAGTCGTTCGTCATCGACCCGGGGCGTCCCCCGCGTCGGGGCCCCGAGTTGCGCGGCTACCTGCGGCGCTGGGTCGGCGCGTCCGTCGCCGCTCCGACGACGGCCCGCTGAGCGCCACAATTGGTGCGCGGTCGGTCGTGTGGCGGGCCGTAAACTCACGATCGTGAGTGTCGTCGATGCCTTCCTCTCGACGTGGGCGCGGGCGCGCGCCTCGTTCGGTGAGGGCATCCCGCAGGACGGCGGCGTGCTGGACCACAGCGCCCGCTTGGAGTCCCTACGGGACGAGGTGGAGTCGGCGACGCCCGGTTCGGATTGGACGGGCGCAGGCGCTGAGGGCTATCGCGACCGGAACGCCAGGCAGGCAAGGGCTCTGGGGGCGTTGGCCGACCTGGACCGCCGACTGGCCGCCGAAGTGGACAGGTCGGCCGCGGTGGTGTCGGCCGGCCGGCGTGAGCTCGACGCGGTCCGCCAGTGGGTGGAGGACGCCGCCGCGACGGTGCCCGAAACGCCTGCCGGCCAACAGATGCTGTGGCCGGTGGTCAGCAAGGGCGCCGGGGAGGTCGCGGAGATCATCCAACGCTCACACAGCGACCTGGCCGCCATCGCGGCGCGGATGCGCGCGCTGGGGGCAGAATACGAGGAACTGGGCAGGCCCGCGCCCTGACCGGGTTCAGAGCACCGTCAGCGGCAGCGATTTGCGGTCTTCGAACTCCCACGTCGAACCGCCACTGACCCTGACAACCGACACCTCGGAGAATTCCTTGGCCTCGCGGTCCGTCTCGACGACGCGGGCGGTCCACTCCTGGGCGGTGCCGGTCACCTCGACATCGAGATGCTTGTCGACCGCGGTGACCGCGGCCTGCAACGGGCGCACCTCGTCGGGCGTCACCAGCGACACCCAGGCGCCGTCCTCGTGCGCGGGTGAACGCCGCAGATGCACGGTGTCCGGCCCGAATTCGGCGTCGACGTATGCCGCCGGATTGAACATCGGGTGCAACTCGAGCGTGCGAACCGCGCCCTCGATTCCGCCGGGAGGCTTCAGCGCGCGGTGAATGCGCTCGGCGGCGATACCGGCCACCCCGATCAGTTGTCTGGTGCAGATATCGGTCGCCAGTTCGGTGTTGGTGCCGGTGCGTTTGCCCACCGCGATCACATACGACAGGTTCAGCAGGTGCATCTGCAGGCACACCTCGTCGGCCATGCGCACCAGCGCCGAATGCGAGAACGCGCCGAAGTCGAAGTCCGAAACCAACGGGCCCGAGTAGTCCGGCTGACCTTCGCCGTCGGGGTCGATGGGGTCGAGTTCGGTTCTGGCGGCACGTGTCCGGGCGACCACCTCGAGTACCGGGTGGTCCTCCACCTCGGGGTAGGACTCGTCGATGATCACGGTCCACGCACAATGCGGGTGCCGGTCGGCGGGTGTGCGCGGCGGGCGGTGGATCGGGCGGATCTGGGCTCGGCGGTTGGTTGCCACGGCCGTCGCGTCGAACGTCGGGTCCTCGATGTCGTGGCACATGCCGCGCACGTACTCTTCGCCCATCGGTTCCACGTCCAACAGCGCGCCGCAGTGGTCGAGGTGAAATTCGCCGTGCCAGCGGTCGTGGACGGTGTAGCGAAAATCCATGAACTGCGGTGGCGCCCCGATGTCGAGCTGCAGACCTTTGAAGATCGTGATGACATCGGTGCCCTCGTACTTCAAGGCCTTCTGCATCCGCTTGGTGTAGATCGGGCTGGCGCCCATCCACTCCTCGATCGCGACCTGCAGCATCTCCTCGCGACCGAAATGGCTGATGATCCAGGCCATTCCAGAGCGGTCGATCAATTGGCCGATCAGCAGCAGCTCCGGCAGCAGGACCGCGAGCTGTTCACGCGACAGTGAAGCGTACCTACTTGTCATGGTCGTCATGAACCGTCCCACCGGAGTGCATCTTCACCGCGGCATTGACATTGGCTTTCTTGTCTTCTCCCCGGCCTCGCTCCGCGGCCTTCTTGCGGTTCTTGATGACCTTGCTCACCGCGCCGTCCAACTTCGAGCCCAACGGGAACCCGAGGTAGTGGGTCAAGAAGACGGCCATCTCCTTGAGCTCGTCCTCGGTCATCTCACCGTTGGCCAGCGCCGCGTTGGCCTGGATCTCCGCGAGGTCGGAGTTTCCGACGGCCGTCACGGCGGTCAGCGTCATCATCCGCTTGTCGCGCATCGACAACCCCGGGCGCGTCCAGATGGTGCCGAAGAGATGGTCGACGGTGAGGTCGAAGTACGGATCGCCCTCGATGTTGGGCATCTCCCAGCCGTATACCTCGTTCATCTTCTCGAGGCCCTTGCGGCGCAACTCGTCCATCGTCACTCCTTCGTGTGCGGCACGCCGAGCCCGGCGGCCAGGTTCTGCAGCGCGATCTCGGCCAGCGGGAGTTCGGTCCCGGTCGCCTCGCCCAGCGCGAGCGCCAAACTGAGGTCTTTTTCTGCGAGTCCTCGTGTGTGAACGAACATGTCGTGCAGGAAGTGGTCCGGGGTGAGGTCGCTCATGTCGTCGCGGTACATGATGGCTCCGGGCCCGCCGCTCTGCGCATCGCTGTGCCGCACCACACGACCGAGCTTCTGCAGGTCCAGCCCGGCCGCCTCGGCCAGTTTCTGCGCCTCACAGGCCGCGGCGAACCCGATGAAGGTCAACATGTTGCGGGCCAGCTTCATCCGGGTTCCCGCCCCGGGCTCACCGGCCCGGACGACCAGCGACGCCCACTTCTTGAACACCGGCTTGACCTTGGCGAAGGCCTCGTCGTCGGCGCCGACCATCACGGCGAGCTCACCCTTGTCGGCCGCCCCGGCGCCGCCGCTGACAGGCGCGTCCACGATGTGAATGCCCTTGTCTCGCAGCTGATCAGCCAGCTCGGCGGCAGTGTCGGGTTCGATCGTCGAGTGGATTGCGATGACGGTTCCCGGCGCGGCGTGTTCGCCGAGTTGTCCCACAACGTCGCGCACCTGTCCGTCGTTGAGCACCGTCACGCTGATGATGTCGGCCTTCGCGACATCGGCGATACTGTCGGCGACATTGGCACCGAGTTCGACCAGCGGGGTCATCGCCTCGGTGCGCACGTCGAACACGATCAGACCACCGGGCCAATCGACAAGGCGCTTGGCCATCGGCGCGCCCTGGTTGCCCAGGCCGATGTATCCCAGCTTGACGTCGCTCACCTGATGATCTGCCCGCCGTCGACGTTGAAGATCTGGCCGGTGATCCACTTCGCCTGATCCGACAGCAGAAACAAACACATTCCGACGAGGTCTTCGGGCTGGCCCATGCGCGACAGCGGGATTCCCTTGACGATGTCGGCGACCATCTCCTGCGGTGTGGTGGTGCGGTTGGCCTCGGTGTCGATCGGGCCCGGCGCGATCGCGTTGACCCTGATGTTCTGCCCACCGAGTTCGGTCGCCAGCTGCTGGGTCAACCCGTTGATGCCGACCTTGGCCAGACCATAGAAGTTCGAGTACAGCCACGCCGCGGTCGAGGACTGGTTGACGATCGCCCCGCCGCCACGCTTGGCCATCTTCTTGTACACCGCACGGGTACAGACCAACGCCCCGTCCATGTTCACGCTCATGAACTTCTTGTAGTAGTCCCAGTCGACGGTGATCAGGAAGTCCAGTTTCATGCCGCCGAAGATCGCGGCGTTGTTCACCAGATAGTCGATGCCACCGAACTCCGAAAGCGTCTGCGCCGCCATCTCCTTCGCGGACTCCGGGTCGGACACGTCGACAGGCACGGCGAGCGCGCTGCCGCCCTCACCCTTGATCCCGTCGGCGACCTTCTGCGCGCCCTCGGTGTTGATGTCGGCCACCACCACCGCGGCGCCTTCCCGGGCCAGCGCCTCGGCATATGCCTGCCCGATACCGCCGCCGGCGCCGGTGACGATCGCCACCTTGTCCTTGAACTGGTCTCCGTAGAGCCCCATCGCGTTCCTTTCGTCGTTGCCGAGTGTGGGGTTGCGTCACGTTTTTTGCGTCTGAACGTGCGGGTAACCCACGTTCGGCGTGTCAGACAGCCGTGGCGATCGCCTTGATCTCCAGGTATTCCTCGAAGCCGGCCAGCCCCATCTCTCGACCGAGCCCGGACTGTTTGTAGCCACCGAAGGGCATATCCGCCGAGTACCACACGCCGCCGTTGATATTGACCGTACCGACCCGCATCCGTGCCGCGACCCGGTTCGCGCGTTCTTCGTCGGCCGAGAACACCGTGCCCGAAAGGCCGTACGCCGAATCGTTGGCGATGCGGACCGCGTCGTCGTCACCGTCATGCGCGATGACCGTCAGCACCGGCCCGAAGATCTCCTCGCGGGAGACCTTGGCGTTGTTGTCCAGCCCGGCGATGACGGTGGGTTCGATGAAGAAGCCGGTGTCGCGGTCGGCCGGCCGCCCACCCCCGACGGCGAACTTTCCGCCCTCGCCGATCGCCGAGTCGAGGTAGCCCTGAACCCGGTCGCGCTGGCGCGCGGAAATGAGTGGGCCGCAGATGGTTCCGGCATCCTGAGGGTCGCCCGGCCTCAGCCCGCCCATCGTCGCCGCAGCCGCCTCCACCGCCTCGTCGTAACGTGCCCGGGGCACCACCAGTCGGGTGGTGATGGCACATCCCTGCCCGGCGTGCATCGACGCGGTGAATGCCGACATCGAACAGGCGGCGGCCAGGTCGGCGTCGTCGAGCACCAGGAACGCCGACTTGCCGCCCAACTCCAAGAACACCTTCTTGATCGTTGCGGCGCCGTCGGCCATCACACTGCGACCCGTCGCCGTCGACCCGGTGAACGAAACCATGTCCACCCGTGGGTCTTTGGACAGCAGCGCGCCGACCCCGTGGTCGCTGGAGGTCACGATGTTGACCACGCCCGGCGGGATGTCGGTGTGCTCGGCGATCAGCTCCCCGACGGCGGCTGCACACCACGGTGTGTCCGGCGCCGGCTTGAGCACGATGGTGTTGCCCGCGGCCAGCGCCGGGCCGAGCTTGGCCAGGTTGATCTGGTGCGGGAAGTTCCACGGCGTGATGGCGCCGACGACACCGACGGCCTCGCGGGCGATCCGCCGGCGGGTTTTGATGCCCATCGGCGACGCTTCCCCCAGATCCGTGACCCACTGGTAGGACTCCGCGGTGTCGGCGCAGAAGCTCAGATCCTCGACCGGTCCCTCGAGCTGGGCTGCCGAGGTCAACATGCGCGGCGCACCGACCTCGCCGATCGTGATCTCCCGTAGTTCCTCGATGTGGTCCTTCAGGACCGCCTGCAGCTGGCGCAGGCAACGCACCCGCAGCTCGGTGTCGGTCGACCAGTCGGTTTCGTCGAAGGCGCGCCTTGCGGCCTCGATGGCACGACCCATGTCGTCGGCGGTGGCGTCGGCCGCAACACCGAGCACTTCCTCGGTCGCGGGGTTGACGGTGTCGAACGACCCGCCGCTGCCGGCGACGAGCTTGCCGTCGATGAGCAGCAGACTTTCCCGATTCGCCAGCACAGCCATGCGGTCTCCGTTCACCATTGCTGGACAACTGTCCGAATTGATGGACCGAACGATAGTCCCCTCGTCGGGCAGCTGGCAAGCATACGGTTTTCTAGCTGCGTACTTGCGGATCTGCGGCCCGTTCCGATAACTTGGACAGGTGTCCAGCGAGCCCGTGGTTGCGGTCACAGGCCCGGCGCCTGTCAATACCGGTGAAACACCGCGGAACCGCCGCCAGGAGGAGACGTTCCGCAAGGTGCTCACCGCCGGTGTCGAGATGCTGCGCGAGTCCTCCTACGCCGATCTGACGGTGCGTGCCGTCGCGGCCAGAGCCAAGGTCGCACCGGCCACTGCGTACACCTACTTCTCGTCTAAGAACCACCTGATCGCCGAGGTGTACCTGGACTTGATGCGTCAGGTGCCTTACTTCACCGACGTCAACGACAGCAGGGTGACCCGCGTCGAGAAGACGTTGCGCGCGATGGCCCTGATGGTCGCCGACGAACCCGAGGTCGCTGCGGCGTGCACGACGGCGTTGCTCAGCGGTAGCGACGCCGCGGTGCGCGCGGTGCGAGACCGCATCGGCGGTGAAATCCACCGCCGCATCCGCTCGGCCATGGGACCCGAAGCGGACCCGCGAGCCCTGGCCGCACTGGAGATGACGTTCTTCGGTGCTCTGGTCAACGCGGGCAGCGGCGTGTTCACCTACCACCAGATCGCCGACCGCCTCAGTTACGTGGTCGGCCTCATCTTGGGAGATGATCAGTGACCATCAGTGAGATCATGCTGGACCCATACGATTACGACTTCCACGAAGATCCCTACCCGTATTACAAGCGGTTGCGTGACGAGGCGCCGCTGTACCGCAACGAAGAACTCGGCTTCTGGGCCCTGTCGCGTCACCAGGACGTGTGGGAGGGATTCCGCAACAGCACCACGCTGTCGAACAAGTTCGGCGTGTCACTGGATCCGGCCTCCCGGGGCCCGCACGCGTCCAAGACGATGTCGTTCTTGGCGATGGACGACCCCGACCACCTGAGGCTGCGCACACTGGTGTCGAAAGGCTTCACGCCACGGCGGATTCGCGAGTTGGAACCACGTGTCACCGAGATCGCGGTGCAGCACCTCGACGTCATGCTGGACAAGGCCCGCTCAAACGAAACCGTCGACTATGTCGACGAGTTCGCGGGCAAGCTGCCGATGGATGTGATCTCCGAACTGATGGGCGTCCCGGAACCGGACCGCACGCAGGTGCGCGCGTGGGCGGACGGTGTGATGCACCGCGACGAGGGCGTGACCGACGTACCGCCGGCTGCCGTCGAGGCGTCGATCAATCTGATCGTCTACTACCAGGGCATGGTGGCCGAACGCCGCAAGAACCCGACGGACGACCTCACCACAGCGCTGCTGGAGGCCGAGATCAACGGTGACCGGCTCACCGACGACGAGATCCTCGGCTTCATGTTCCTGATGGTGATCGCCGGCAACGAGACGACGACGAAACTGCTTGCGAACGCCGCTTTTTGGGGCCACCGCAACCCTGACCAGCTCACCCCCCTCTACGCCGACCTGGACCGGATACCGCTGTGGGTCGAGGAAACGCTGCGCTACGACACTTCGAGCCAAATCCTGGCGCGCACGGTCGTCGGTGAACTGACGTTGTACGACACCGCGATCCCCGATGGCGATGTCCTGTTGCTGCTGCCCGGTTCGGCGCACCGCGACGAGCGTGTGTTCGACGACCCGGACCGGTTCGTCATCGGCCGAGACATCGGGTCCAAATTGCTGAGTTTCGGTAGCGGCGCGCACTTCTGCCTCGGCGCGCACCTGGCGCGGATGGAGGCCAGGGTCGCGCTGACCGAGTTGTTCAAGCGAATCCGCGGTTACGAGGTGGACGAGGCCAACGCCGTCCGCGTCCACTCGAGCAATGTCCGCGGATTCGCTCACCTACCCATCACTGTGGAGACTGTCTGATGCCCCGGTTCGATCCCCTGCCCGAACGCCGGCCCGTCATCGTCGCCGGCGCATCGTCTGGAATCGGAGAGGCGACGGCGATCGAGATGGCCGCGCGCGGATTCCCGGTCGCGCTCGGCGCCCGCCGAGTGGAGAAACTCGAAGACATCGTCGGAAAGATCAACGCCGACGGCGGCGAGGCGGTCGGCTTCCACCTCGACGTCACCGATCCCAACTCGGTGAAAACGTTTGTCGCTCAATCGGTTGAGGCGCTCGGTGAGATCGAGGTGCTCGTCGCCGGTGCCGGTGACACCTATTTCGGCAAGCTGGCCGAGATCAGCACCGACGAGTTCGAGTCGCAGCTGCAGATTCACCTGGTCGGCGCCAACCGGCTGGCCTCGGCGGTGCTGCCCGGCATGCTCGAGCGCCGTCGCGGTGACCTGATCTTCGTCGGATCCGATGTGGCGCTGCGTCAGCGGCCGCATATGGGCGCCTACGGGGCGGCGAAGGCGGCGCTTGTGGCTATGGTCAACAACTTCCAGATGGAACTCGAGGGCACCGGCGTGCGCGCGTCCATCGTGCACCCGGGCCCCACCAAGACCAGCATGGGCTGGAGCCTGCCCGCCGAGAAGATCGGGCCCGCGCTGGAAGATTGGGCGAAGTGGGGCCAGGCCCGGCACGACTATTTTCTGCGGGCGTCCGATCTCGCTCGCGCCATCGCCTTCGTGGCGGAGACGCCGCGCGGTGGGTTCATCGCGAACATGGAGCTTCAGCCCGAAGCGCCGCTGACCACTGCACCCGCAGAACGCCAGCAGCTCAAGTTGAACGAGGAGAACCTGAAGTCATGACGACCGCGATCGTGCCCCGGGTTTCCGGCGGCGAAGAAGAACACGGACACCTGGAGGAGTTTCGCACCGACCCGATCGGTCTGATGAAACGGGTCCGGGAGGAATGCGGCGACGTCGGCTGGTTCCAGTTGGTGGACAAGCACGTCATCCTGCTCTCCGGCGCCGAGGCCAACGAGTTCTTCTTCCGTTCGGCCGATGAAGATCTCGATCAGGCCGAGGCCTATCCGTTCATGACGCCGATTTTCGGCAAGGGCGTGGTGTTCGACGCAAGCCCCGAGCGCCGCAAGGAGATGCTGCACAACTCCGCTCTGCGTGGTGAGCACATGAAGGGCCATGCGGCCACCATCGAAGGCGAAGTCAAGAAGATGATCGCCGACTGGGGCGACGAAGGCGAGATCGAACTGCTCGACTTCTTCGCCGAGCTGACGATCTACACGTCGACGGCCTGCCTGATCGGGCTGAAGTTCCGCAACCAGCTCGACCACCGGTTCGCCGAGTACTACCACGATCTCGAGCGCGGCACCGACCCACTGTGCTACGTGGACCCCTACCTGCCGATCGAGAGTTTCCAGCGCCGGGACGAGGCGCGCGTCAAACTCGTTGCGCTGGTGCAGGAGATCATGAACCAGCGCCTGGCCAACCCGCCGAAGGACAAGTCCGACCGCGACATGCTCGACGTGCTGGTGTCGATCCGCGACGAGGACGGCAATCCCCGCTTCTCGGCCGACGAGGTCACCGGCATGTTCATCTCGCTGATGTTCGCCGGGCACCACACCAGTTCGGGGACCTCTGCGTGGACCTTGATCGAGCTGATCCGCCACCCCGAGATCTACGCCAAGGTTCAGGCCGAGCTCGACGAGCTCTACGCCGACGGCCAGGAGGTGAGCTTTCATGCGCTGCGTCAGATTCCGTTGCTGGACAATGTCGTCAAAGAGACGCTGCGGCTGCACCCGCCGTTGATCATCTTGATGCGGGTGGCCCAGGGTGAGTTCGAGGTCGCCGGCTTCCCCATTCACAAGGGCGATTTCGTCGCTGCCTCACCGGCCATCAGCAACCGGATTCCCGAGGACTTCCCGGACCCCGACGGTTTCAATCCGGACCGCTACAACAAGCCCGAGCAGGCCGACATCGTGAACCGCTGGACCTGGATTCCGTTCGGTGCCGGCAGGCATCGCTGCGTCGGCGCGGCGTTCGCCCAGATGCAGATCAAGGCAATCTTCTCGGTCCTGTTGCGCGAGTACGAGTTCGAGATGGCGCAACCGGCCGACAGCTATCGCAATGACCACTCGAAGATGGTGGTGCAGCTGCAACGGCCCGCGAAGGCCCGCTACCGCAGGCGTACCAAGTAGGGGATCGAATGGGCTGCTACAGAGTCGAAGTAGACCTGGACCTGTGCCAGGGGCACGCGATGTGCGAGCTCGAGGCGCCCGACTACTTCACCGTCCCCAAGCGCGGCAAGGTCGAGATCCTCGACCCCGAACCGCCCGACGACGCCCGCGACGAGATACAGAACGCGGTCGACATGTGCCCGACCCAAGCACTGGCCATCAAAGAAACAGGAGAATGACAATGCCGTCACTGCCCCGCGAAGCGCTCGACAACTGGGTCGAGCAGTGGCTGGAGGCCAACCGGGAGGCCGAACGCAACGGCGACTGGAAGCCGCTGGCCGAGTTCTACACCGATGATGCGACCTACGGCTGGAACATCGGCCCCAAAGAAGACGTCATGTGCGTCGGCAAAGATGAAATCCGGGATGTCGCACTGGGTTTGGAGATGGAGGGTCTGGAGAACTGGGTCTACGAGTACCAGAAGGTGCTCGTAGACGACAAGCAGGGCGAGATTGTCGGCTTCTGGAAGCAGATCGCGAACAAGTCCGACGGCACCAAAGACGAGATCTACGGGATCGGGGGCAGCTGGTTCCGGTTGGATGGAAACCTGAAAATCGAGTGGCAGCGCGACTTCTTCGACTTCGGCCACGTCGCCAAGGGGTACGCGAAGCTGATCGAGTCCGGCGACCTGTCGCCCGGTATGCAGAAGCGCATCGAGCGCTCCCTGGCCGGGGAGAAGTTGCCCGGCTACTACCCCCTCGGCCAGGCCCCGGTGCCGATCTGGTGACCCGGCCAAGCAGTTGATTGGGGGTGGGTGTGACCTACCTAACTACTGCCTCTAGTCTGAGGTCACCGGTACTAGCGGAAGGCACGTTCGAATGAAGACAAAAGGTGCTCTCATCTGGGAGTTCAACCAGCCGTGGTCGATCGAGGAGATCGAGATCGGGGACCCCGTCAAGGACGAGGTCAAGGTGCAGATGGAAGCGTCGGGGATGTGCCACTCCGACCACCACCTGGTGACCGGCGGCATCCCGATGGCCGGTTTCCCGGTCCTCGGCGGCCACGAGGGCGCGGGCATCGTGACCGAGGTCGGTCCGGGCGTCGAGGACCTCAAGCCCGGCGATCACGTCGTGATGTCGTTCATCCCGTCCTGCGGCAACTGTCCGTCGTGTCAGGCCGGCATGCGCAACCTCTGCGACCTCGGCGCCGGACTGCTCGGGGGCACCGCGGTCTCCGACGGCACCCACCGCATTCACGCCAAGGGGCAACCCGTCTTCCCGATGACCCTGCTGGGCACGTTCTCGCCCTACATGGTCGTGCACAAGAGTTCGGTGGTGAAGATCGACGAGTCGATCCCGTTCGAGGTTGCCTGCCTGGTCGGTTGCGGCATCACCACAGGCTACGGTTCGGCCGTCCGCAGCGGTGACATCCGGCCCGGTGAGGACGTCGCGATCGTCGGCGTCGGCGGCGTCGGCATGGGTGCTCTGCAGGGCGCCGTCACCGCGGGGGCGCGTCGCATCTTCGCGATCGACCCGGTGGAGTGGAAGCGTGACCAGGCCCTGAAATTCGGTGCCACACATGCATATCCGGACTGGGAATCGGCGATGGCCGGCATCGGCGAGGTCACCTGGGGACTGATGGCCCACAAGGTGATCATCACCGTCGGCGAGTTACACGGCAAGGACATCGAGAACTACCTCAACCTGACCGCCAAGGGCGGCACGTGTGTGGTCACCGCCATCGGCAGCCTGCTCGACACCGAGGTGAACCTCAACCTGGCGATGCTGACACTGCTGCAGAAGAACCTGCAGGGCACCATCTTCGGTGGCGGCAACCCCCACTACGACATCCCGCAGCTGCTGTCGATGTACAAGGCCGGCAAGCTGAACCTCGACGACATGGTGACCCGGCAGTACAAGCTGGAGCAGATCAACGACGGTTACTCCGACATGCTCGAGGGCCGGAACATCCGCGGCGTCATCCGCTACACCGACGACGACCGGTAGAGCCCATGTCTCAGGAAACCGTCGAGAAGACACCGGCTTTGACGGCGTCCCACAATTCGTGGAAATGCGTGCACTCCCACGACAAAGAGGGCTGGTTGGCCCTGATGGCCGACGACGTCGTCATCGAGGATCCGATCGGGCAGTCCTTCACCAACCCCGACGGCACGGGGATTCGCGGGAAGGAGGCGGTGTCCGGCTTCTACGACGCCAACATCGCCTCCAACGACCTGCGGATCACCTGCGAGGAGACGTTCCCGTCCAGTTCTGCGCACGAAGTGGCTCATATCCTGGTGCTGCGCAGCAAGTTCGACAACGAGATGACCAGCACGGTACGCGGAGTGTTCACCTACAAGGTCAACGACGCCGGTCTGCTCACCAACCTTCGTGGCTACTGGAACATGGACATGATGCAGTTTGGCCAGGCGGGTAGCCAGTCAACGGATGGCAAGTAGCCCCTCACTGACTGGGCGGGCCGCTGTCGTCGTCGGCGGATCGCGCGGCGTGGGGCTGGCGGTGGCCGAACTGCTCGCCGCCCACGGCGCGGGAGTCGTCGTCAACGGCCGTGATCCGCAGGCTGTAACCGAAGCGGCGCAACGGGTTCCGAACGCGCGCGGAGTGGCTGGCTCGCCAGCCGATCCCGAAACGGCGGACGCGTTGATCGACAAGTGCGTTCAGGAATTCGGGCGCATCGACATTCTGATCAACTGTGCGGGCACGGCCGAACCCGTCGGGTCGTCGATTCTCACGATCACGTCCGGCCAGTTTCGTGAGCTGATCGACGCGCATCTCAATACGACCTTTGAGACCTGCCGAGCCGCGGCGCCCAGGATGGTCGCTCAGGGCGGAGGTGCGATCGTGAACACGAGCTCGTTCGCGTTCCTCGGCGACTACGGCGGTACGGGTTATCCGGCGGGCAAGGGCGGCGTCAATGGGCTGACCCTCGCGATCGCCGCCGAACTGAAGGAGCACGGCGTACGCGCGAACGTCGTCTGCCCCGGGGCCAGGACGCGTCTCTCAACGGGATCGGAGTATGAGGCCCACATCGCGGATCTGAACCGTCGCGGGCTGCTGGATGAGGTGAGCATGCAAGGTGCCCTCGATGCCGCGCCGCCGGAGTACGTCGCGCCGACCTACGCCTATTTGGTCAGCGACCTGGCCAAGGACGTGACGGGGCAGATCTTCATCGCTGCAGGCGGTTTCGTCGGGCGCTTCGACCGGCCGACACCGACGATCCTCGCCTACCGCGACCATCACGACAGCCCGCCGTGGTCGATCACGGAACTCGGCGGGTTTGTCGGTGGGGGTGAAAAGCAGCGCTGACTTGTCGGACCTCGGTGGCATACTCGAACACATGTTCGGTTCGGAGTTCGCGGGTGCTGACGACGCGGTCGTGGTGGCGGCGATCGAGGAGTGTGCGCGCACCGAGGCGGTGTGGGCGGCGCGGCGGTTGGCCGCGGTGGCGCAGTTGACCGCGCGCTACACCGAACCCGATGAGGACCGTGAATTCTTCGCCGTTGATGGGTGGCGGATGGCTGCGGCGGAGATCTCGGCGGCGATGGGGGTCGGGGACCGGTCGGCCTCGGGCCAGATGTGTATCGCGATGGCGCTGCGCGAGCGGCTGCCCAAGGTCGCAGCGCTGTTCACCCAGGGGCAGTTGAGCGCGGCGCTGGTGTCCACGATCACCTGGCGCACCCAGCTGATCGTGGATTCGGCGATCACCGCGCGCGTGGATGCCGCGATCGCCGCGCGCGCCGGGCAGTGGGGGGCGTTGTCGGTGGCGCGGTTGGAAGCCGCCATCGATGCGGTGGTCGATCAGTACGATCCCGACGCGCGGCGGCGCTTGCGCCAGGCCGCCCAGAACCGTGATGTGCGGGTGGGCCAGCGCGATGACGTGACCGGCACGATGTCGTTGTGGGGCCGGTTGAGCACCACTGACGGGGCACTGCTGGAGCGTCGGTTAACGCAGATGGTCAGCCAGGTGTGCCCCGAGGATCCACGCACCCTCGGGCAGCGCCGCTCCGAAGCACTCGGGGCCATCGCCGCGGGCGCCCAAGGACTGCCGTGCCGGTGCGGCAGCCCGCAGTGCCCGTCGGCCGGACATGACGACGCGCGCGCGGCGCACTTCCTGATCAACATCATCGCCGAGGCCGCCACCGTGGCCGCCGCACACGCCCAAACCGCCCCAGCACAAACCCAACCCCCGGCCCCAGCACCGGCCGAATCAGCCGCAGCACCGGCCGAAGCCTCGGAAAGGCCGCCGGACGCGACCGCAGCAGAGCCGATGCCAGCGCAGCCGGCCGAATCCGCCCCAGGGCCGCAGGAGACATCGCCGCCCGCGGCGGGCGCGCAGCCGGCCGAGGAGCCGGCGCCCTCAACGCAGACCCAGCCCACCCCCCAGCCGCAGTCGCCGGCGGCGTTGATCATCGGTGGTGGGGTGATCCCGACACCATTGCTGGCTGAGCTGATCGGTAACGGGGCCAAAGTCCAGCCGGTGCACCGGCCCCCGGCGGCACCGGGGGCCGGGTATCGGCCCTCGCCGACCACCGCGCGGTTTGTCCGGATGCGTGATCTGACGTGCCGGTTCCCCGGCTGTGACCGCCCGGCCGAGTTCTGCGATTTCGACCACACCACGCCCTATCCGGCCGGGGCCACCCACCCCTCCAACATCAAATGCCTGTGCCGAATCCATCACTTACTCAAAACGTTTGGCGGGTGGAGCGATCAACAACACCCCGATGGAACCGTGCAGTGGACCGCCCCGACGGGGCGAACCTATCTGACCCATCCGGGCAGCCGATTGTTCTACCCGGGCTGGGACACCACCACCGCCACCGTGCCCACCAACACCGCGCCGGCACAGCGCGGCGACAAAGCCGCGATGATGCCGCGTCGACGACGCACCCGCGCCCAAGACCGCCTCCACCGCATCACCCGCGAACGCGCCCTCAACGCCCTGGACCGCGCCAAGACAACCGCACCCGCCACCACCGCACCCAGCAGACCCCCACCCACCAACGACGACACGTGGAACCTCACCAGCGATGCCGGCAGCAACACCACCGACACCGAACCCCCACCCTTCTGACAATTCGCCGACTCGACGACACGCCACGAGGGGATACGGCTCGGCCCATGGCGAGAGCTCGTTCGTACCGCACGGCCCCCACCCTCGAGTCGTCACTATGCTCGACACCATGGCGAGTGTGTTCACCAAGATCATCAACGGGGAGCTACCCGGCCGGTTCGTCTACGAGGACGACGACATCGTCGCGTTCCTGACAATCGCCCCAATCACGCAGGGACACACGCTCGTTGTGCCTCGAGCCGAGATCGACAACTGGCAGGACGTCGAGCCGGCGGTCTTCGGACGCGTCATGGAGGTGTCCCAGCTGATCGGCAAAGCCGTGGTCAAGGCATTCCCCGCCGAGAGGGCCGGTGTGATCATCGCCGGCCTCGAGGTACCACACCTGCATGTGCACGTCTTCCCCACCAACAATCTCGCCGATTTCGGGTTCGCCAATGCCGACCAGAACCCGTCACCGCAATCTCTTGACGAGGCCCAGGCCAAGATCAAGGCGGCGCTTACTCAGCTGACCTGAGCCGCCACATCGGCGATGCGCGGCAGGCTCACCCTGAACGTGCACCCCTGCCCCGGCGCTGTGGTGACGTCGACCGTTCCGCCGTGGGCGAGAACCAGCGAGTCGACGATCGACAGTCCCAGCCCGGTGCCGCCGCTCGCCCGAGTGCGTGACGCGTCTGTGCGATAAAACCGTTCGAACACCCGATGCGCATCCTCTTCCGTCATACCCGGCCCCTCGTCGCACACCTCGAGCACCGCGCGGTCGCCCGCGGTGCCCACCCGCACCGTGACCCCAGCGGTCTCGGGAGTGTGCTGAAGCGCGTTGGCCATCAGGTTGCCCAGCACCTGGCGCAACCGGGCTTCGTCGCCGAGCACCTCCGGGGTGCCGGGCCCCTCGATCACCTCCAACTTGATGGTTCGCTTGGGGGCGATGGATCGCGCGTCGTGGACGGCGTCGGTGGCCAGAGTCAAGAGATCGACGCGCCGGTGCTCGAGCGGACGCTGCGCGTCGAGACGGGCGAGTAGAAGCAGGTCCTCGACAAGCAACCCCATCCGGCCGGACTCGCTCTCGATGCGGCTCATCAGCATCTCGACGTCGCGGGCCGCACCCTGCCGGTACAACTCGGCGAATCCTCGGATGGTGGTCAGCGGCGTGCGCAGCTCGTGGCTGGCGTCGGTGATGAACCGTCGCATCCGCTCCTCGGAAGTGCGGGCCTGCTCGGCGGAGGCCTCCGAACCCGCCAGGGCGGTCTGGATCTGGGCGAGCATGCCGTTGAGCGCCAACGACAATCGGCCCACCTCAGTGCGCGGATCGCGCTGCGGGACACGGCGATCGAAGTCGCCGGACGCGATCGCCGCGGCGGTCTGCTCGACTTCGGCCAGCGGGCGCAGGCTGCGGTGCACCACCGCATAGCCGACCACCCCGAGCACCACCAACACCGCCAGCCCGATCCCCACTTGCGCGTAGATCAGCTCCCGCAAAGTGGTTTGCACAGAGGAGAAGTCGACGGCGACAGTGACCACCCCATCGGGGCTGCGGACCGTCATCGCGCGCCACTGCACATCGGAGCCGCCGAGCGAGCCGATGGTGACCGGTTCGGCGCCCACATCGTTGTTCGCAGGCAGCGCGGGTTCGGCATCTCGGTCGTTCACGGCGATCCAGATGTGTCCGTCGGCACCGACGCCGCGGACGTAGAAGTTCGTCGGTGGCCGTGCGGGATTCGGACTTTCCAGCGCATCGTCGGCCCCTTGGCGCGGTGCCTGGGCCCACCCTCGCGAGGCATCCAGCAGTTCTTGGTCGACGCGGTTGCTCAGGGTGTGGCGCAGGATCGTGGTGACCGCGACGCCAGACGCGAGCAGACCGCACGCCACCAGCAACAAGGTGGCCGCCACCAGCGCCACCCTCAGCGGCACGCGTGCGGTCATCTACTCATTGTCGGCATTCTTCGTCACCGCTGCTCACGCAGCACGTACCCGACACCGCGCAGCGTGTGCAGCAGACGCTTTTCGCCCGTGTCGATCTTTCGCCGCAGGTAGGACACATAGGACTCGACGACGTTGACGTCGCCGCCGAAGTCGTAGCGCCAGACGTGGTCGAGGATCTTGGGCTTGGACAGCACCGTTCCCGCGTTGATGATGAAGTACCGCAGCAGCGTGAACTCCGTCGGCGACAACGAGACCGGCTCCCCCGCCTTCCACACTTCGTGGGTGTCCTCGTCCAGTTCGATGTCGGCGAAGGACAGCCGGGAATTGCGGGGTTCCTCGACGCCGCGGCCGGAGCGGCGCAGGATCACCCGCAACCGGGCCACCACCTCTTCGAGGCTGAACGGTTTGGTCACGTAGTCGTCACCGCCGAGCGTGAGGCCGGCGATCTTGTCCTGGAGCGAGTCGCGCGCGGTGAGGAACAGCGCGGGGGCGTCGATACCGTCGGCGCGCAGTCGTCGCAGCAGACCGAAACCGTCCATCCCAGGCATCATCACGTCGAGGATGACGGCGTCCGGGCGTATCTCGCGCGCCTTGTCCAGCGCGGCAGCCCCGTTGGAGGCGGTGTAGACCTCGAACCCCTGAAACTTCAGGCTGACGGACAAGAGCTCGACGATGTTGGCCTCGTCGTCGACGACGAGGATCTTGGCCTCCGGTGTGCTCTCGGGTAGTGCAGGCATAGCCACCCATTCACTGTCCACATCATGCCGGTGATGTTCCTGCCAGCGGGCTGTGTACTTCCTGTGAGTTCTTGATCTTGCGCCGTCCATAGACTGAAGTCATGAACTTCGGCAAAGCGCTGACCGATATCGCGACCGCACCGGCGCGAGCAGCCCTGGCGGTTGCCGACGCGGGGCTGGCCATGGCGACCGGGGCGGTGAGCATGGCGCAGCGGACGCTCGGCGAAGCCGCAGAGGGTGGGCCCGGATCGGCGTCGTTCGCGACGATGCTGGGCCTCAACGACGCGGTCGAACGGGCGAATCGGCTGGCACGTCTGATGGATGACGACGCCCCGCTGGGCCGGGCGTTGGCCCCCAACGGACCGCTGGACCGGCTGCTGCGACCGGGCGGACTGATCGATCAGCTGACCACCGAGGGTGGCCTGCTTGACCGCGTGACCGCGGAGAACGGCGCGGTCGCGAGGGCCGTGGCTCCCGGCGGGCTGGTGGACCAGCTGATGGCCGAGGGCGGTCTGGTGGACAGGATGACCACCGACGACGGTGCTCTGTCGCGGGTGATCGCACCGGGCGGGTTGGCCGACCAGCTGCTGGCCAACGATGGCCTCGTCGAACGGGTGCTGCGTGAGGACGGCGTGGCCGACCGCTTACTGGCCGAGGACGGCCTGCTGGACACGCTCACCGATCCAGACGGTCCGCTGCTCAAGCTCGCCGACGTCGCCGACACGCTCAACCGGCTGGCGCCCGGCCTCGAGGCGCTGGCGCCGACGATCGACGCGCTGCACGACGCCGTCGTGACGTTGAGCCAGGTCGTCAATCCGCTGAGCAATATCGCCGACCGGATTCCGCTGCCCGGCCGGCGGCCGCGCGCCAGGACGTCGTCAAGGACAGTGACGTCTCAGCGCATCATCGACGTCGAGGAGTGAGTTCAGGCGTCGGCTTCGATCGTCCTGATCGCCGCTGACACGCTGTCCGGAGTCGGGGGTTGGTCTTCGGGCTGCCAACGCTGCAGCAACAGGACGGCCGCACCGCGCAGCATCCGCACATAGTCGTCGACATCGGATTGCTTGTAGGACTCGATGCGCTGGGCGATGTCGGGCACCAGCGGTTTGATGGCGGTGGCGATGCTCAGGCCGAGGCCCCCTGCGGTCGCGCCCTTGTCGAGCAGCGTCAGGAGTTGCTCGACCTCGGACCGCGTGAGGCCCGGGTACACCTGCGGGAAGTCGGCGAGTAGATCGTCCTTGACAGTCACGGGCAGCGGAGTTCCCCGATCCGGCGACCCGATAAACTCGTTGGTCGCACGCCTCCTTAGCTCAGTGGTAGAGCACTCGCCTTGTAAGCGAGCGGTCGTCAGTTCAATCCTGACAGGGGGCTCCACCTTCTTCTGCAGGGTCGTGGAGTCGATCGATCGCCGACCCTGCTGCAGGATCGACGCACTTCGGCGGGGTTGCGTCAAGAACTCCTGGGCCTCCGATTCCGCCGATACGATAAGACAACCTGGAACGAGGTTGTCATGACTGATTCGACCGCCGACTATCCGTTCGAATTGACTCGAACTCAAGCGCCCACGGGCGTCGCCGGCGAAAGCGCAACTCGCACCGGAACATACGAGCCATCGTCCGCTGGGCTCGGTTCGTCGGCCCGCCTCGCACAAATCGAGGTCGGTCAACAGCTCGACGACTTCGATCTGCTGCTCGAATTGGGCACCGGCGCATTCGCGAAGGTCTTTCTGGCCCGGCAACGGTCTATGCAACGGCTGGTGGCGGTCAAGATTTCCGCGAATGAGGGACACGAACCGCAAACTCTGGCCCAGCTGGATCACGACTACATCGTCAGGGTTTTCGACCAGCGAATCCTGCGCGCACAGAACTTGCGGCTCCTGTACATGCAGTATCTCCCCGGCGGGACACTGCTGGACGTTGTCGAGACGATTCACCGCGCAAATAGGCCACCGGAAAGCGGCCAGACGCTGCTCGACGCGGTGGACCACGCACTGGAGGCTCGAGGGGGAATCCGTCCTACGGAATCATCGACGCGTGCTGAGCTCGCATCGCTCCCGTGGCCAGACACTGTCGCGTGGCTGGGGAAGCGGCTCGCTGAGGCGTTGGACTATGCGAATTCACACGGCGTGTTGCACCGCGACATCAAGCTGGCAAATGTCCTCCTCGCTGCCGACGGCACGCCAAAACTCGCGGACTTCAACATCAGCTTCGCCCGCAACGTAACGGGTGCAAGTCCCTTCGAATACTTCGGCGGCTCACTCTCATACATGTCGCCCGAGCAACTCACGGCTTGCCAGCCGGGACACACCCTCGACATGGCGAACCTCGATGCCCGTAGCGACATCTACTCCCTTGCCGTCGTGCTGTGGGAGCTCCTGACCGGAGACAAGCCGTTCGATGACTCCGCGGCGCGAGCCGCGCGGGCGGATGGGGCCGGAGCGATCGGCGACACCACTGCGCTCGAGTTGATGCTCACCACTCGCGCTCAAGGGGTGTCACCGACGGCCCTCGCCGCGGTACCTGTGAATTGCCCCGCCGCACTGCTGAGGGTCCTACTCAAAGCATTGAGTTCCGCTCGTGAACAACGCTGGGCCTCAGGGGCTGAACTCGCCGAGCAACTCCAGCTGTGTCTCGATCCGAAGGCTCGTGATTTGGTTGATCCGCCGGCTCGAAGCTGGCGTATGCGGTTACGGCCGTTCTTTCTACCAATTGCATTCCTGGCCATCATGATTCCCAACCTGTTGGCCAGCGCCTACAACATTCAACACAATCAGCTGCTTATCGTCAGCCAGCTTTCCGATCATGCGCAGGGCCGGTTCATGCTGGTCACCGCAGTCGTCAACGTGGTGTTCTTCCCACTCGGCGCTGCGGTCCTGCTCTATTGGTATCGCTTCATCATCCTGGTCCCACGCCGCCTGCGACGCGGCCCGGCGCCTCCCGCTGACACATTGGCCCGATCTCGCCACGACTGTCTTGTCGCAGGCGATCGGGCGGTATTCATCGTGTTCGGCTTGTGGTTGCTCTCAGGGCTGACGTTTCCGGTGACCATGCAGTTCGCCGCCGGAGGAATCCCGGTTAGGTCTGCGATCCATTTCTTCGGGTCAATCACGATTTGTGGTGCTATCGCCATCGCGTACCCGTTCTTTCTGTTGACCTTCTACGTCGTGCGCAGCGTCTATCCGGAATTGGTGGCATACGGACAGACAAGTCCTCAGGAAGCCGGACAGCTACGAGCACTCAGCCGTCGACTACCACGCTATTTGGCGGTCGCGGCCTCGGTGCCGTTGCTCGGCGTCGTTGCCGTGACCTTCCTGACTCCCGCCGAGATCGCGCAGGTCATCGTCCCGATCCGCGCGCTGTGCATTGGGGGAATCGCCGGGTTCGTACTGGTGTATTGGCTTTCGCGGCTGATCGAATCTGACATTCAAGCGCTCGAGCGGGTGATTCGCAACAGGGTGCCACACTAGCTGTCGCTCGAGCTTGCTGTTCCGGGACTGACGGCCGAGATCAGCTCGCAGCGGCGAGGAATGATGCCTTGACCTGACTTCTCAACGTTTCCAACGCCTTTGCGAGCAGGCGCGACACATGCATCTGTGAACAACCGATCTGCGCGGCGATCTGACTCTGCGTCATGTCCTCGAAGAAGCGCAACGTCAGCACGTCGCGTTCGCGGCTGGGAAGGGCCGCGATCAACGGCCGGACGGTTTCGACGTCGAGCACCTTGTCGAAGCCGGCGTCGTCCCCGCCGAAACTGTCACCGATCGACGCCGAGTCGTCATCGCGCATCGCCGGTATATCGGTCGACAGCGTCGAATAGTTCGACCCGGCGATCGCCGCTTGCACCACCTGCTCGCGATCGACCCCGAGATGCTCGGCGATCTCGGTCGCGGTCGGTGCCCGTCCCAGGCCCTGCGCCAGCTTGGCGGTCGCCTTGTTCACGCGCATCTGGAGGTCTTTGACGGTGCGCGGGACTTTCACCGCCCACGCGTGGTCGCGGAAGTGCCGACGGACCTCGCCCATCATCGTCGGTACGGCGAAAGACAGGAATTCCGATCCGTTATCGACATCGAACCGATTCAGCGCATTGACCAGCCCGACACGAGCTGCCTGCACAAGATCCTCGTGTGCCTCACCGCGGTTGCGGTAGCGACGTGCGATGTGGTCGGCCAACGGCAGGCACCGCTCACAGATCAAATCGCGTTGCCGGTCATAGGCGCTCGACCCTTCGTTGAAGGTCTTGAGCTGACGGAACATCTCTGTCACGTCTGAATAGTCGGAGTTTGGTCCAGCCACGGGTACGTCCGTCCCTAGAAAATGAGAATGCGGCTCGCGGATCTGAACCTGACCAACCCGTATACCCGGGTAATGACCAGCCGAAACACGCTGGCGACCCGACCGGACCGCGGTGGGCGGCACAGTGGATGGCTGACGGCTTCTAAGCTGCTGGTCATGGACGTCTGGACCAGGAACAACATCAGGGTCGTTGGCCGCGACAGCGGTCCGACGCTTCTCCTGGCCCACGGTTTCGGCTGTGACCAGAACCTGTGGCGGCTCATCGTCGACAGACTGCAGGCGGACTTTCGCATCGTGTTGATGGACCACGTCGGCTCCGGCGCGGCGGACCCGAAGGCCTGGGACGACACCAAGTACTCGTCGCTGGACGGCTACGCCGACGACATCGTCGAAATCCTGCGCGAACTCGACCTGCGCGACGTGATCTTCGTCGGGCATTCGGTGGCGGCGATGATCGGAGTCCTCGCGGTCATCAGGGAGCCCCACCGAATCGCCAAGCTGGTCATGGTCACTCCATCACCTCGCTACATCGATGACGACGGCTACCACGGCGGATTCTCGAGGGCCGACATCGACGAACTGTTGGAGTCCCTTGAACTGAACTACCTCGGCTGGTCGCATGCCATGGCCCCGGTGATCATGGGTAATAGCGACCGGCCCGAGCTGGCCGAGGAACTCGAATCGAGCTTCTGCCGAACCGATCCCGAGTGCGCGCGTGTGTTCGCCCGCGCCACGTTCCTGTCCGACAACCGCACCGACCTCCCGCGGGTCTCGGTGCCCACGCTGATCCTGGAGTGTTCCGAGGATGCGATCGCCCCGCGATCCGTCGGAGCGTATGTGCACCAACATATTTCAGATAGTCATCTGGTCACACTCGACGCCACCGGCCACTGCCCCCACGTCAGCGATCCGGGTGCCACGGCCCAAGCGATCGCGGAGTTCGCGCTTCCGACATGACCGGGTTCGATTTCGACGATCACTGGGAGAACGCGCCCACCGGCAACGCGATCGCCCATCCGGACGGCCGCATCATCCGAGCCAACACGACACTGGCCAACTGGCTGGGCTACGAGCGTAATAGCTTGCACGGCAAGCTGATCACCGACTTGTTGACCGTCGGTGGCCGCGTGCACTACGACACCCACTTCCGGGCGATTCTGCGGATGAGTGGAAAACTCGATGGCGTGACGGTGGATTTCCTGACCGCCGACGGGACGCGGCTACCGATATTCCTCACTGCCAACATGAAGTTCGACGCCGAAGGACATCCGGAGCTGATGCGCGTCAGCGCGGTCGACGCGAAGGATCGGCGATCGTACGAGCGGGAACTGCTCGCGCAGCGCGAGCGCGCCGAGACCGAACGCCGACGGGTGCAGGTGTTCGCCGAAACCTTGCGCCGCTCACTGCTTCCGCCGCTTCTCGCGCCGCCGCCGGGGCTGGACGCCGCCGCCTACTACCACACCGCATCGGACGACGACGTCGGCGGCGACTTCTACGATCTGTTCCCGCTGTCACGCTCCACGTGGGGATTCTTCCTCGGCGACGTCGCAGGAAAAGGGGTCGACGCCGCGGTGGTCGCGGGACTGGCACGGTATGTGCTGCGCTCGGCGGCGGTCGCCGACCATGATCCGGTGAAGGCACTTTTTGTGCTCAACTCGGTGCTGATGCAGGACGTCGAAATCAGCGGCAACCGACTGTGCACGGTGATCGACGGAAGCCTCACCATGAGCGGCGCCGGCTTCGACGTCGAGGTCGCCAGCGGCGGTCATCCCCCACCGTTGCTTATCAGCGCCGACGGATCGGCCTATTACGCCGACACCGTCGGGGGTCATGCCGCCGGGATCACCGATGACGCGCGGTTCGTCGCCCACAGGTTCCACCTGGCGCCCGGGGACACCATGGTGCTCTACACCGACGGTTTGACCGAGGCCAACACCGGAACCGGCCATCGGCGCTATGACGACGAGGGCGCCCTGCTCGCGTTTCTGGACGCCCGCGCACCCGCCACCGCGGACACCGTCGTCCACGCGCTGAAGGAACTCCTCACCAGCTTCGGGCGCGGACTCAAGGATGATGCAGCAGTTCTCGCGCTCGGCGTGCCTGCGAACGTCTAGTCAGGTCTCGTCGGCGACGTCGTGACGGTCCTGATGCCCACCGGGAGCGTCCGGATCGTCGTCGCGGTGGTCCAGATCGTCCTGAAGTGCGCGCTGTTCCTCGGTGACCTTGGTGGCGTCCATCGGATTCGCCGGCGGATCGTTCTGCGTTGACATCCGATCAGGATCGACCGCTTGCGCTCCGACAAAACCCTCTATGTGACCAGAAGTACATTGCTAGGGGGCTAACTATTAGCACACGATGGAGTTGTGTCCACGTCAATGCCGGTCCAGGTAGACCCGCTCGCGCTCGAACAGCAAGTTTGCTTTGCGCTGGCGGTCACCCACCGGGCCGTGCTGGCGGTGTACCGCCCCCTTCTCGAACCGCTCGGACTCACCCATCCCCAGTACCTCGTCATGCTGGCGCTGTGGGATCACTACCAGACCGGGGAGACGGCAGAGCCGCCCACAAAGCCGCTGTCGGTCAAGGACATTGCGAACGCCTTGCAACTCGACTCGGCAACGCTGTCCCCGATGCTCAAACGCCTCGAGTCGCTCGGTTTCATCACCAGGACACGCAGCGCGGTCGACGAACGGGCCACCGATGTGCGGCTCACCGAGGAAGGTGTGCGGCTACGGCGCCGTGCGCTGGAGATACCGCCCGCCGTCGTCGAGCGCCTCGGTGTCGACCTCGCCGAACTCGAAGCTCTTCGCAACGTGTTGAACCGCGTGAACACCGCCGCCCTCGCCGCGGGCGCACTCGACAGCTGACTACTCAAGGAGGATCTGTGGCTGCCGCCCGCCCCAACATCGTTCAGTACATCACCTATTCGTATGGACGCCGGCTTCCGGACTCCATGCGCGAGTGGGTGGCACGCGACCTGGCCGGCCCCGGCGCGCTGCGCCGCCACATGATCCGGATGGCGATCCCACCCCTGTTCGTGCTGGCTCCGTTCTGGCTGCTTCCGGCATCGCTGTATGTACACCTGGAAATGACTGCACCGATCTACATTTGGGCAATCCTGATGGCACTCGCGCTCAACAAGATCTGGCGTCGGCACCGTCTGACTCAGCACGGGCTGGACCAGAACCTGGTCGACGAGATCAAACGCAAGAAGGACGCGCGGATGCACGAGGACTACATCCGCCGCTTCGGCCCCCGTCCGGAAGAAGCACGCTGGCAGCAGAACAGCAGTCCCTTCTAGCCGCGTCCCACCCGCCTACGACAGCAGTGTCTGACCCAGGTAGCCGCCCGAATCGGTTCCCGGCAGGATCGCGAATGTCGCCGACCCGATTGTTGTGATCCACTCGTTCAACGCGTCGGCCGCAGCGAGCCGACGCTGCACCGGTGTGAACTGCACGGCCGGATCACGTTGATACGCAGCGAAGATGAGCCCGCTCTCCGTGATGCGCCCGGCGGGCGGCGAATCGTCGTAGTTGTAGGGCCTGCGAAGAAACCGTTCGTCGTCGCCGTGCGGACGGGCCAGCGCGATGTGCGCGTTCGGCGGGATCACCGGGATGCCGTCCTCGGCCGCATCGAAGTCCGGCGCATCGTCTTCCGTGCTCCCGGTCAATGGGGCGCCGCTGTCGAGGCGACGGCCGATGCTGAGTTCCTTGCTGGCTCGGTCGAGTTCGTCCCAGGTGTCCATCTCGGCGCGGATCCGGCGAAGGACCAGAACAGTGCCGCCCGCGAACCACGGCTGATCGTCACCGTGGTCCCAGACGTGTCGACCGAAACCCGCCTCGTCGACGATGTTGGCCGTCCCGTCGATCTGGCCCATCAGATTTCGCATGCTGTGCGCACCCGAGCCCGCCGCTTGGCGAAATCCACTCTGCCGCCATCGCTGACGGGTCATGGTGCGCACGTTCTTCAGCAGGACCCGGCTGGTGTGCGCGACGGTGATGGGGTCGTCGGCGCAGATCTGCAGCAGTAGGTCACCGCCGCACCACTGCGGCTCGAGCCGGTCGGTGGCGAAGCTCGGCGGGTCAGCCACCGCCCGTGGGCGCCGATGCCCGAGCCCGATCCGGTCGAACAGGCCCGGTCCGACACCGACGGTGACGGTGAGCCTGGCCGGCCGTTGCGCCAGTTCTGGTTCGGTGTCGGCCAACGCGGGAACGCCTTGAGTCAATCGCTCGGCGTCCGACGTCCACAGTTTCAGCACCGCTGCCAATGTCTCCCGCGGACTGCGGTGAGGCTGCGGTTCGAGGTCGAGTGCGATGAACAACGCATGCGCCTGCGGGGGCGTCGCGACACCGGTCTGATGCTCTCCGTGAAACGGTTCGACGGCCCGGTCAACGGCTTCGGTGGCAACAGCGGACTGGGCGATCCCGCTGTGCGTCAGCGTCGCCCCCGCCGCCACTGTGACGGCGCTGCCCGCGAGAAGACGACGCCGATTGAGGTGGAAACGACCGTCCGCCACACCGTCACCCATGGTCATGGTGCGGCGCGGAACCGCCTGCGGACGGCTGGTAATCCTCATTGGCACCAGCGAAGTCACGCACCTGGGCGGTGACCGGCAGCGTCGAGCCGTCCTCGAACTCGACGGTCAGTGTCACCTCGGAACCGGGCAGCAGTGGCTGTTTGAGGTCCATCAGCATCAGATGATCTCCCCCCGGGACCAAGGTGCGTGAGCTCCCGGCGGGGATCACGAGGCCTCCGTCCTTGGGGCGCATGGTCCTGGCTCCCGTATCGGCGGCGACTTCGTGCACCTCGACCCGTCCGGCCGTATCCGACCGTCCCGAGACGATGCGCGCGTCGTGGTGTCCGGCGTTGGTGAGCGTGCCGAACACCGCGGCCATACCGGTCTGCGCCGAACTGGCCCACTGGTCGGCGAGGGTCACCTCGGAGGCCATCGGCCCTTCGTCGTGTTGCCCGTGTGTGGTGCAACCGGCGACGGTCGCTGCGATGAGAAGCAGCAGCCCGTGAAAGATCCTGTCAGACATCGACTTTCGCCTCCTCTGCCACGCCCCGCTTCTTGACCGCTGCGACGATGAGATCGACGGCCAGGAACGCGGCGAGGCTGAGGCCGAACAACGGCAACGCCCAGCCCACTGCCACCGCACCTGCGACGAGCAATGCGGTCACGGCCGGGTGCATTCCACGCAGAACGCCTCGCATCGGCGGGCGGCCCGCCGCCCACCCCGATCCCCTTGTCGGCCTGCGTTGCCACCACATGAGGTAACCGCGGACGACGATCGTGATCAGTCCGATTGTGGTGAGCGCCAACACAATCTGATTCACAACTCCGAACAGCACTCCCATGTGCGCGTCGATCGCCCAGTTGGTGAGTTTGGCCAGGAACGGCCAGTCGGCCTGATTCACCCGGTCGATGATCGCTCCGGAATCGGGATCCACCGAGACCGCGTCGTATCGAGTGGGCCAGTCACGCTTGTTCTCCGCGACTTCCCAACCCTGGCCGTCACCGCTCGGCGGATACATCCACATCGGGCCGGACAGGCCGGCTGCGAGCGCCGCGCTCAGCGCAGCATCCGCACCGTGCAGCGCGAGATCACCGTCGCCGACGGCGGTCCCTGGGTGGTGATGCCCGTGCCCCGCCCCGGTGTGGGCGGACTGCATGAGTGCGGTGTTTACCGACGGCTCAGTGGTGTTCAGCCTTTCCTGCAGTAGGTTGACCGTCTCGCCGCCGTACCGCGACCAGGTGATGCCGGTGACCGACAGCCCGAGTAGCGCAACGATGATCCAAACCCCCACCGCGCCATGCCAGGAGAGGGTGCGGCGACGGCCCGTCTTGTCGCGGTCGGGGAGCGCGATCCGACGCAGTTTCCCGGTGTCGCGGCGGTGCAGGTACCACAGCGCCAGGCCCGCGAGTGCGATCACCCACAACCAGCTCGCCGCAAGCTCGCTGTAGTTGCGGCCCACCGCACCGAGATGCAGGTTGCGGTGCAGTTCGTCGAACCATGCGCGAACCGGCAGCCACTGGCCGTACGTGGTCAGCGCGCCACGGATCTCACCGCGGTAGGGGTCGACGAACACCGTTCTCGCATAGTCGGGCGGCACGTCGTCGACGGCGAGCACGACGCGCGTGGTGTCATCAGCCGCAACGGGCGGGCCGATTCGCTCCACCACCCCGTCGGGATACGCGGCACGCACGGCGCGCAGCTGTTCGGCAAGGGGTAGTCGGTGCTCGCCGACGTCATCGACGGTGACCGTCGAGCGGAAGACAGTCTCGTCGATCTGGGGGATGACCGCGTACAACAAACCGGTGACAGCGGCGATCAAAATGAACGGGCCGACGAAAACGCCGGCATAGAAATGCAAACGAAGTAGCAGTGGACGCAAACCGCGCGGACGTTGACGCGCGGGCGTGCCGAGGGTGGGGGTCGTTGTCATGAAAGGCGAACCTTCAGCCGGCGGCCCGGCGAGCACACCCGTCGAGCCGGATATTGAGGTGAGGTGGTTGCGTCGAAAGCCGCGACAGCTGTCGCGGCCGAATTCGGTGCGCGGCGGGATTAACCCGCCGTTGCCAACCTCTGCGGCGGAGCGCGCATGCCGAGCCCGTAACTGAGCAGGACGGATTCGGCGACAACGGTTTTGACGAAACGGTGCACCCGGTGCACGCGCGGACGCAGTCCGGACGTGGCGAAGATCCGCAGCCACCGCAGCACGGATACACAAACGACGTACAGGTATTCGACGCAGGCGATCGCCGCCCCCAGGATCACGGCGGCGCCGACGTGGGCCGCGGTCATCGCGGGGGTCAACCCCAGGGCCGCGGCCGAGTGGATGTGCCCGCCGGCGACGACGAAGGACAGGTGGCCGAGGAGCTGCGCGAGGCTCAGCGCGCCGACAGCGCCGAACAACCGCGCGTGGCGGCCGTCGAGCGCGGGCCGCGCGACCACGGCCCCAACGGTGCCGCACACGAGCATCGCGACGATCAGCGCCGATCCCCCGGGAAGCCCGCCGCCGGCGAACGTGTGCGCGGTCGCGGTCAATACGGCAGAACACGCACCGACCAGACCCCCGCGCACCCAACGTGCGCGCGACTTCGGCGTGTTCACCTGCCGAACTCTACCGTCGGCGCTGCCCGGTCAGCCCTCGACCACCACACCCGCGGCGGCTTCCATGGGCTTCACCACCGCGGTGAAGTCGGATTCGGGCCCCTCGCTGGCCATCGTCGCCTCCCAGACCCGGGCCACGGCGGCGGCGAGTTCGGTCGGCAGGCCCAGCGCCTTGGCCTCGTCGAGGTAGAGCCGCACGTCCTTGACCATCAGCCCCGTCGCGAAGCCGTAGTCGAACGTGCGGGGCAGCACCGCCCGCGGAAACTTGTCCCGACTGGCATGAGTGCCACCGGAACCCGCGTTGAGCACATCGATCATCACCCGGGCGTCGAGTCCGGCCTTCACACCGGCGACCATCGCCTCGGCGGTGACAGCCAGCGTCGTCGCCGCGATCACGTTGTTGACGAGCTTCATCGTCTGAGCCGCACCGGGCTTCTCACCGACGAACGTCGCCCGCCCGAGAGTTTCGAAGAGGGGCGTGCACGTCTCGTAGTGCGCTCGCGGCCCCGACACCATGATGGCCAGCGACCCCGCCTCGGCCCCGTGCACACCGCCGCTGACGGGGCTGTCGAGCGCGCCGATCCCGCTCCCGGCCAACAGCGCGCTGTTGCGCTGCGCGGCTTGGCTTCCCACCGTCGACAGATCGACGAAACGTTTGACGAGAGTCCCGCCGGCGACCTCGGCGGCGACGGACTCCGACGCCTGCGGGTTCGGCAGGCTGGCCAGAATCGTCGGCACGCGGTCGGCGACCTCGCGCACCGAGGCCGCGCGCTGCGCCCCGGCTTCGACCGCCCTGTCGACCACCTCGGGGCGACTGTCGCACACCACCACCCGATGCCCGGCCGCCCGCAGGCGGGCCGCCATCGGGAAGCCCATGTTGCCGAGTCCGATGAAGCCGATGTCCATGTCGCGGCCTACCGCTGTTCGGCGTCGTCGAAGGCGGCGCGCGCGGTGCGGAAGGCCTCCACCGCGGCCGGCACGCCCGCATACACCGCGACCTGCATGAAGATCTCGCGGATCTCGTCGCGTGTCACGCCGTTGGTGAGCGCGCCCCGCACGTGGGTGCGAAGTTCGTTGGGGCGGTTCAACGCCGCGAGCATGGCGAGGTTGAGCATGCTGCGCGTCTTGCGGGACAGGCCCTCGCGGCCCCACACCGCTCCCCAGCAGTACTCGGTCACCAGGTCCTGGAACGGCCCGGTGAAGTCGTCGGAGCCGTCCGCCGCCTTCTGCACATAGGCCTCACCGAGCACCGCCGTACGGATCTCACGGCCCTTGTCGTACACGTCTTGGTCCACCACTCGAGAGTGGCAGACCGCGACGGGGACCGCTCAGCCGGCGGGTGCGGGTGCCGGCGCGGGTGCGGGTGCCGCGAACGGCGCGGGCGCCGGCGGTGGTGCCGGCACGGCCAACGGCGCCGGAGCCAGTGCGGGGGCCGGTGGGGGCGGGGGCGCCGGAGCCGGCTCGAGACGCGCTACCGCGTAGGCCGCACCCTCGGCGGGCATCCCGTTCACCATGTAGGAGTTGTGCGCGAAGCTCGGAAGACCGATGGGAGCGCCGTTGCAGATCGTGTCGCCCTCGGCGCACAGGCTCAGCGTCTTGTCCTGATACGACGGTCCGATGACGATCGCGGGTGCTCCGGCATCGGTCAGGAACTGATCCGAGGGCCGGCCGAACAACACCACAGCGGCGACGTGGTCGCCGATCTCCTCGGACATCGGCTCAGGGATGAACTCGCGGTACTCAGCGGGTATCTCCTCGGGGATTTCCGCCGAGGTCACATATCCGGCCACCGCAGCGCCCTGTGAGAACCCGCCGAGCACGATCTCCGTGTCCGGGCACGCCGCTGCCGTCGACTCGACTTTCTGTCCCGCATCCCGGATTCCGTCGACGACCGTGCGCGCGAACTGGATCCGGTTGCCGAAGTCGCCGCTGGCCAGGTAGTTCACCGGATAGACGTCGATCGACCGTGGGCCGGCCTGGGCACGCAGCTGGTCGACGAATGCCTGCCCGACCCCGCCGACACCGACCGGCTCGCCGGTCCCGCGCGCGAATACCACCTGCACGTCCGGACAAGCGGGCGGCGGGGCAGGCGCGGGGGGTGGAGGCGGCAATGGTTGGGCCGCCGCGAGGGGAATCGTTCCGGTCAGCAGCGCCGCGAACGGCACCACCAGACCCAACATCCGAGCGATTCGTCGAGCGCCCATGCCACCACTCCTATGTGTGAGTCGACCAATTGCGACGTTCGTCATACCCGCTTTGATCCGCGACCAACCAACCGTTTTACGAGGGAATTTTCCCGCCACCCGGCTCACTGATCTTGACCAACATCTTGCCGATGTTGGCACCGGTGAACAAGCCGTTCATGGCGTCGACACAGGCCTCGATACCCTCGAAGATCGTCTGGCGGTGCACCAGCCGGCCCTCGTCTGCCCACCGGCGCAGCGGCCCGAATGCCTCTTCGAAGCGCCCCCACTCGTCGAGCGCGTTGAATCCCTGCATCAGCGCGGTCTTCGACAGCAGGTTGACGTAGTTGGCCGGGCCGGGGTGCTCCCCGGTCAGGTAGCTGGAGATGACGCCGCACAACACCACCCGCGCCTTGTGAGCCAGCCGGCCGAGCACCGCGTCGAGGATCGGCCCGCCGACATTGTCGAAGTACACGTCGACGCCCTTGGGGCAGTGCTGCTTCAACGCCGCGGGCAGGTCCGTCTCCCGATAGTCGATGCACGCGTCGAACCCGAAATCCTCGACGACGGCGCGGCACTTCTGAGGTCCACCCGCGATACCCACCACCCGGGCCCCGGCGATCTTGGCGATCTGACCCGCAACCGAACCGGTGGCACCCGCTGCCGCCGAGACCACCACGGTCTCCCCCGGCTGCGGCTTGCCGATCCCGACCATTCCGAAATAGGCCGTCGCGCCGGTCGGGCCGTACACCGACATCACCGCCAGTTGGTCGACGTCGGGGCCGGGCACCGGTGTGGTGAAGATGTCGTCGCGGCTGATGACGTACTCCTGAAACCCCGTCAACGTCGTGACGACGTCGCCGACGGCGTAGGCATCGCACCGCGACGCCACAACCTCACCGATGCCCGCCGCGCGAATGACCTCTCCGAGTTGCACAGGCGGCAGATAGCCGGGCTGGTCGTTGAGCCAGGTCCGGGCCGCGGCGTCGATGCCGATGTAGGTCGTGCGCACCAACGCCTCACCGTCGGCGGGCTCGGGCGCGGGCGCGGTGATCAACTCGGTGTCGGCGGGCTGGACCAGCCCGAGAGGTCTGCGGCGCAACACGATTTGGCGGTTCATCAGCTCGGCCACGAGGCGAACCTACCCAATGTGTGCGCCGCGGTGGGCGCCTGTCGACTCGACGATCTCACGGACGAACCTTCGACTGGCCAGCAGGTAACAGGCGATCGCGACCACCTGGAACACCGGCACGATCAGCAGCGCCCGCCCCAACGACATCGCACCGAGGTCGTCCTTCAGCGCATCGCTGATGACACCGGTGAGGAACGGGCCCGCCGACCCGACGATGGCGCCGAAGAACAGGAAGATCGCCGAAGCCGTCGCGCGCTGTTCGGGTCGGGCCAGTCGCTGGATGGCCGCGATGGACGGCGCCATGTACGCCGTGCCGACGACGTAGCTCAGCGAGATGAACCATATGCACAGCGTCCGGTCGCCCACCGTGAACGCCAGCGCCGAGAACGGGAGCATCGCAGCGGTCATTGCGGCCACCAGCCACAGCAGCCACCGGGGATCGGAGGCCGACAACCGGTCCGCGACCCGGCCGACGACCAGAAGGCCGAGGATGCCCGTCACCCCGCTGGCGATGCCGTACTGCACCCCCGACCTCGCCCAACTCCATCCCGCGGGTCCGGACCAGATAAGCGGGGGCGAAGGCCGTCAACGAGTAGCCGGCCACCGAGATGCACGACGCGCCGACGACGACGCCCACGAAGCTGCCTTTGCGCAGCAGATCCCAGGCCTTGGCGGGCACATCGACGTCGACTTGGGGATTGGCCGGCATCGACTGCCTACGCCCGAGCGCGATGAGGACCAAGGGGGCGACCGCCACGCTGATCGCCCCCATCACGACGAAAGCCATTCGCCAGCCCAGGGTTTGCGCCAGCAGGCCGCCGCCGATCAGGCTGGCCGCGCTGGCCAGTGGGATGGCGAGCGTGATCACGGCCAGCGGCGCCGCGCGACGCTCCGGCGCGAAGTTGCGCGCGACATACGCGTGCGCGGCCGGTGTGCTGCCGGCCTCACCGATCGCCACGCCCACGCGGGTGAACGCCAGTTGAAGACCCGACTGCACCGCGCCGCCCAACATCGTCATCGCGCCCCACAGCGTCAGGCACGTCGACACCACCAGCCCGAACGCACCACGGTCGGCGATCCGGGCGATCAGCAGGCCGAGCACCGCGTAGACGGCCAGGAAGCCGAACCCGTTGATCACGCCGAGCGCGGTATCGGACAGGTCCAGTTCGGCCCTGATCGGTTCGGCGAGGACCGCGGGCAGGAACCGGTCCGCGTAGTTCAGCGTCCCGACGATCGCGAGCAGGGCGACCGCAACCCAGGCTCGCCGCGCGCTGTGGGTGCCGCTGACCGGAGCGAGCTGTGCAGTAGCCATGTCGTGGGCAGCTTTCCAGAACTTCGTCGCGGACCCGGGATTAATTGGATTTCAAGGGGGTAAATAACCGGCATGCCCGAAGCCGAAGAAGTCACCGCGGTCGCGATCTGCGGCGGATGTGGTTACCCGACACTCGGGCCGAACCTGTGCTCCTACTGCCAAGCCATGACCGCCGATCCGGCCGCCGCCTGACGGCTGACCGGCAGTTAGTTCACGGGGACGTCGAGTATCGGGTGCCGCCGGTTCGCACCCGGCGCGTCGAAATGCCACCATTCGCCGGCGTAAACGGTGAGCCCGCCTGCGCCCATCGCGTCGCGCAACCGTTTGCGGTTGGTCTGAGCCGCGGGGCTGACCCGGTCGATGGCATGAGCGTTGGCGCGCGAAGTGAACTCGTCGAAGCCGGTACCCATGTCAACGAGAACACCGTCACGGGACAGGGTCACGTCGACCGACAACGCCGCTTCATGGCTGCTGGCGTAGGGGCCGGGCCGGGCCACCCACCCGGGATCGGAGACGGCCTCGAACATCCGCACCTGAACGTCGTGTGGGCGGTAGCAATCCCAGAACACCAGCACCTCCCCGCCGGGGCGTAACGCGTCGGCGGCCGCCGCCAAGCCGGGTGCCATCGACTCGTGGACCAGGCACCGCGCATCGGCGGGATACAGCTGCTCGCCCACGAAGTTGTCCGTCGTCGCGTAACGCAGGTCGATCACCGCGTCGGGCACCACGGTGCGGACATCGACGAGTCCGGCCGCCCGGGCCGCATCTGTCAGGGGCGGCACGGGTGGGTCCGGTGTCGCTGTGGCAACGCCGGTCGGCCACGCGAGGACGACGGCGACCGCCGCCGAGCCCGCCAAGGCAATACGCATTTCGCCTCGCTTCCGGACTGGAGTAGTCGCCTACGCTAGTCGGCTTCCCCGGCGCAACCGAGCATCGAAGTTGTCGTCACGCCGAGGAGGTCACCATGAGCGTCGCCATCAACGACCGGCAGAGCCCGACGGTGTTCGAGGCCGACGTGCCGACCCTCTCTTATGAGGACGCGCCCGATGCTCACGAAGCACACCGGCGGATCGCCGAGGCGCGCCGCGCAGGACCGGTCGCGATGGGCGCTCACGGACCCGAGTTGTTGAGCTACGAGACGGTCCGGGCGGCCCTGCGCGACCACCGCATGTGCGTCCCACCCGGTCTCGGGTTGGAGGCCCAGGGCATCACCTCCGGCCCGCTGTGGGATCGCGCCGTCACGACGCTCCTCAGCGTCAACGGTGAAACCCACGCCCGGCTTCGCCGCCTGGTGTGCAAGGCGTTCACGCCACGCTCGGTGGGCCGGCTGGAGACGACGATCACCGGAATCATCACGGATCTGGTGGACCCGCTGGTGGCGTCGGGCCGGTGCGAGGTCGTCGCGGACATCGCACGTCCGTATCCGGTTCCGGTCATCGCCGAGCTGCTCGGCGCCCCGAGCGAGGACTGGAAGTTGTTCTCCGAGTGGGCCGATGACTTCTTCAAACTGTTCCAGTGGAACGCGGCCGAACACGCGCCGGCGATCCTGCAGGCCTGGGCCGAACTCGACGACTACATCGACGGGATGGTCGCCGAGCGCCGCAGGACGCTGACCGACGACCTGATCTCCGAATTGATCCGCGCCGAGGACGACGGCGACCGGTTGAGCATCGAGGAACTGCGCATGCTCGCGGCCGGCATTTTGATGGCGGGCACCGACACCACCCGCAACCAGCTCGCCGCCGCGGTGGACGTGCTGTGCGACCACCCGGACCAGTGGGAGCTGCTGGCCCGGCATCCCGAGTTCGCGATGAACGCCGTCGAGGAACTGATGCGGTTCTATCCGGTCGTGTTCGGGGCGATGCGTCTGACGATGGAGGACGTCGAGTACGGCGGCGTGACCCTTCCCGCAGGCACGTTCGTCCTGGTGAACACGGCCGGCGCCAACCGCGATCCTGACGTGTACGACGAACCCGACCGCCTGGACATCACCCGGCGGGGTGCCGCGCCGATGCAGAGCTTCGGCGCCGGTGCGCACTACTGCCTCGGCGCGAACCTGGCCCGTCGAGAACTTGCCGAGGCGCTCGTCGTGATGAGCAGCCGCATGCGCAACCTGCGGCGTGCCGGACCCGCGACCTGGAAGCCGCTGGTGGGCATCACCGGCCCTGCGACGCTTCCGATCGTGTTCGACCCGCGCTGACCTGTGGCAAAGCACCGGCCATCTCGGTGGTGGTATGGCCGAGGCCTGCGGCCCTGCGCAGTTCGGTGAAGGCGGCGATGAACGCGTCCGTCGCGGTGTGGACGTCGTCGAACGCCAGGTCGTCGCAGAGCACCGAGATGTTGAGCTGGTCGACGTAGCTCCACACCGTCATGTTCATCGCCGAACCGGCGGCCAGGGGACCGACCGAGTAGATCTCGGTGACGACCGCACCGGCGATCCGGCCGCGCTCGCGGGGTCCCGGCACGTTCGACACGATCAGGTTGAACAACTGGTTCGGCGCCTCGCGCCGCGACATCCATCGGAAGGTGGCGCGAGCCGCCGCCGGCGGTACGTAACGCAGGCCCTTGCCGACGGTGGCCGGGCCCAGTGACTCGTTGTCCTCTTTGGCCATCCGCGAGGCCGTCCGGATCAGGCGGAGCCGTTCGCACGGATCGGCGATCTGTACCGGCAGAGACACCAGCATGGTGCTCAATTCGTTGCCGGTGATGCGGTGAGGCGAGGTGTCGGTCGAGGCGGGAACCGAGGCGATCAGCGCCCGGTCGGCGACCCCCTCACGCTCGATGAGCAACGTGCGCAGTCCGCCGGCGGCGATCGCGAGCACCACGTCGTTGACGGTCACCTCGAGGTGCCTGCTCGTCGCTTTGACCTCGTCGAGCGACAGGGTGGCGGTCGCGAACGCGCGCCCGGCCGAGAGCTTGCGGTTGAGGAAGGTGGGAGGCGGGTTGAACCGTTCGGCGAGTTCTGGATGGCGGCGGCGCTGACGCGCTCCCCGCTGAAGTCGGTAGGCGCCTACGGCAACCTCTTTGACGACGCCGGGCAGGCTCGCGAGTTGGCTGAGGTGGTCACGTGCGGCGAACACGAGCAGGGCTGGGGCCGAAAGTGATTCGGAGTCGCCTGCGGAACGGGACTCGCTGCCGCCGGTGCCTGGCCATTCCATCGCGCGGGCCATCAGGTTCGCCGACGCGACACCGTCGGCCAACGCGTGGTGCACCTTGCCGATCACCGCGACGCGGTTTTCGGCGAGACCTTCGGCGTAGTACAGCTCCCACAGCGGTCGGCCGCGATCCAAGGGCGTGCTCGCGATCTGACCGATCAGCGCGTCGAGCCCCGCACGCCCGCGCGGTTCCGGGACAGTGACTTTTCGGACGTGATAGCCGAAGTCGATGGCCGCGCCTTGCCGCCACACCGGCCGATGCAGGTGAAGTGGAACCTCGACGAGTTCGTACCGGAAGGGGTCGAGGTCGGGTAGGCGCTCGCGGAAGGTCTCGAGGAACGCGTCGAACGTCGGCTCGCCCTCGAACCGCGAGGTGTCGACAACGGCGATCTTGAGCGTGTGCTGGTGCACGTTCGGCGTTTCGCTGGACAGCAGCAGCGAGTCCCAGCCGCTGAGGCGCTTCACGTGGTCACCCTTCGGCGGACTTGTACCGCTCGATCGGCGGCAGGCGTCTGCTGACCGACTCGGCTGCGGTCAGCAGCGCTTCGACGAACTTGTCGGAGGCGAACGTGCATCCGGCGTGACCGGCGGCCACGTCGACGGTTTCGGCGTCGGGTATCCGATCGGCCAGCCACCGCTGCCGTCGCACCCCGAAGGCCCGGTCGCGTGTCGTCACCACCACCGCCGTGGGGACGTCGATTTCGTGGACCCATGTCGTCGAGTCGAAGCGGATGACCTCCGCCACGGCCCGGGTGATCGCACCGGGCGACGTACTGCGCACCTGGTTGAGCAGCCACTGGTGGTTCTGCAACGCGCCGGGACCCACCATCGCGGCGGGTGCGAGTCGCCTCGCGGGCGGGCTCAGCGATTCGAGCAGAGCGGCGAACACGCCGGTCGCGATCCGCTCGTAGCCGGCTCGGTTCACCGCCGCCGCCGCGGCGCACAACACCAACCCGTCGACACGTGCCGGATGGCGCTTCCAGACCAGCTGGGCCACAAGCGATCCCATCGAATAGCCGACCGGCACGAACGTCCGGATGCCCAGGGCATCGGCCAGGGCGGCGACGTCGTCGGCGCAGTCCTCGAGCAGGAACCGCGGCGCGGTGATGCCCTGACCGTGACCGCGCTGGTCGAAGACCACCACGCGACCGAGTTCCCGCAATGCGTCCAGCGCGGGATACCACGTCATGACGCCCGTGCACGCCACCGAGTGCAACAACAGGAAGACGGGGCCGTCGCAGGGCCCCGAGTCGACGACGTACGTCGTACCGCGGCCGGGCAAGTCCACCATGCGGCCGTCCGGGACGTGGGCAGCGGAGGCCAACGCGGGTAACGACGGCAGCCGCGGAATGGACAGCGGTTTGGGCAGATTCCAGGCGATGCTTCAACGATAGAGCGAACATGACGCGCCGTCCGGCGTTCGCGCCCCTTCCCGCTGAGCACTCGCACAGCGTTTCGGGCTTAGACTGCGAGCGTGCGCGAGGTGCTCGATGAGTTGCTGACCGTGTGGCGGTCCGGCGGCGCCGCCGGCGTGGCCACCGTCGTGCGCACGATCCGCTCGGCACCCCGGCAGCCCGGCGCGACCATGGTGGTCAGCCCCGACGGCTCGGTCGCCGGTTCGGTCTCCGGTGGCTGCGTCGAGGCCGCCGTCTACGAACTGGCCAACGAGGTCGTCGCCTCGGGTCGGCCCGAATTGCACCGCTACGGCATCAGCGACGACGACGCGTTCGCCGTGGGGCTCACGTGCGGCGGCATCATCGACATCTTCGCCGAACCGGTGTCGCGCGAGACCTTCCCGCAGTTGGCTGCGATCGCCGACGACATCGCCGCCCACCGGCCCACCGCCGTGGCCACCATCATCGCCCACCCCGACGCCGGCCGGATCGGGCGTCGCCTGGTCATCGGCGCGGATTCGGTCGATGGATCGCTGGGCTCGGCCCGCCTCGACGCCGCGGTCACCGACGACGCGCGTGGGTTGCTCGCAGTCGGCCGCACGGGCGTGCTGTCGTACGGCCCCGACGGCCAGCGACAAGAGACGGGCATGGAGGTGTTCGTCGCCAGCCACGCACCACCGCCGCGGATGCTGATCTTCGGGGCTATCGACTTCGCCGCCGCCCTCGCTCAGCAGGGCGCCCTGCTCGGATATCGCATCACCGTGTGCGACGCCCGCCCCGTCTTCGCCACCCCGGCCCGCTTTCCCGGCGCCGACGAGGTGGTGGTGATGTGGCCCGACCGCTACCTCGCGGAACAGGCCGAACAGGGCGCGATCGACGCCCGCACCGCGATCTGCGTGCTCACCCACGATCCGAAGTTCGACGTCCCCGTGCTCCAGGTCGCGCTGCGCCTACCCGAGGTCGGGTACATCGGGGTGATGGGATCGCGCCGCACGCACGACGATCGGATGGGCCGGTTGCGCGAATGCGGCCTCACCGACGCCGAACTGACCCGGCTGGCCAGCCCGATCGGCCTCGACCTCGGGGCGCGAACACCCGAGGAGACCGCGGTGTCGATCGCGGCGGAGATCATCGCGCGCAAGTGGGGCGGCGGCGGCCGACCGCTGAGCGACACCGACGGACGCATCCACCACGACGGACGAGACGAACAGGGCTTAGAGGGTTGATCGCATGTACCTGGTGCGAGTAATCAACCGGATAAGGACCGCAGACGCGTTCGCCGCGGCCGATGAGACAACGCGTATGGAAATGTCGTTCTCGGATGCGATAACGTCACTCTTTACACGGCGAGGAGAAGGGTGAACCGGTGACTTCTGCTTCAGCGGAGAAGGTCGCGACCCGTTACGCAGGAACCCGGGTCGCGCGCGTCGAGGACAACCGACTCCTCACCGGCCGCGGCACTTTCGTCGACGACGTCGTGCGACCCGGAATGCTGCACGCGTGCTTTGTGCGGAGCCCGTTCGCCAGGGCCAAGATCAACGGCATCGACGCGTCGGCCGCGCTGGCCATGCCGGGTGTGCACGCGGTGTTCACCGCCGACGATCTCAACCCCGACGTCAAAGAGGCCTGGCACGCGGTCGCCGGCAAGGACATCCCGGACACGCCGCGCCCACCGCTGGCCGAAGGTGAGGTGAAGTTCGTCGGCGATCCGGTCGCGCTCGTCGTGGCCGACAGCCGCTACCTCGCCGAGGACGCCGTCGATCTGGTCGACGTCGACTACGAACCACTGCCCGCGGTCGCCGACTTCACGAAAGCCGTCGGATCGTCGGTGGTCGTGCACGAGGCCTACCCCGACAACGTCGCGGGCGGCATGGGCGGAGCCCCGCCCGACGAGGAGACGTTCGCCAACGCCGCCTGCGTCGCATCGGCGAACGTCTATCAGCAGATCCACTCCCCGGTGCCGATCGAGTGCCGCGGCATGGTCGTCGAGTGGACGCCTGCGACCGAGGAACTGACCCTGTGGGCGTCGACCCAGACGCCCCACGAGTTGCGGGCGTTCTGCGCCCGACTACTCGGCATCCCGGCGCACAACGTGCGGGTCATCATGCGCGACACCGGCGGTGGCTTCGGCCAGAAGGTTGTGCCGATGCGCGAGGACATGTGCATCATGCTGGCCGCGCGCAAAGTGCCGGCGGCGTTGAAGTGGATCGAGGACCGCCGCGAGAACCTGATGTCGGCGGGTCAGGCCCGCCACGTCGACGGCACCGCCCGGATGGCCCTCGACGAGGACGGCACCATCCTGGCCGTCGACATCGACTTCGCCTACGACGTCGGCGCCTACCCCACCCCGTACCCGGTGCTGACCACCGCCGCCGTCGGCATGTTCTTCCCCGGTCCGTACCGGGTGCCGAAGGCCAGCTTCAACTACAAGACCGTGTTCTCCAACACCGCGGGCCTGCACGCGTACCGCGGGCCCTGGCAGTACGAAACGTTGGCCCGCGAAGTGCTTTTCGACATCGCCGCGCGCAAGCTCGACATGGATCCGGTCGAACTGCGGCGGCGCAACATCCTGCGCGGCGACGAGATGCCCTACTTCAACCCCAACGGCATGCCCTACGACCACGTCGCACCCGCCGACACCTTCGAGCAGGCCGTCAAGATCCTCGACCACGAGGGCTTCCGCAAGGAGCAGGCCGATGCGCTGGCCGAGGGCCGCTACATCGGTCTGGGATTCTCGGCCTACATCGAACCGACCGGCGCCGCGACCGGACACCTCGGCACCGAGGGCTGCACCATCCGGATGGAGCCCACCGGCAAGATCAACGTCTACGTCAACGGCGGGTCGACCGGCAACAGCCTCGAGACCACCGTCGTGCAGTTGACCGCCGACGCCCTGGGCGCCGACATCGCCGACGTGTCGACGATCCAGGGCGACACCGCGGTCACCCCGTACGGTGCGGGCACACAGGGCAGTCGCAGCGGTCCGATGACCGCGGGTGCGGTCGCTGAGGCGGGCGCGTTGTTGCGCAAGCAGATCATCGCGATGGCCGCGCCGCGCCTGGAGGTCGACGAGGCCGAGGTGGAGTTGACCGGCTCGCGCGCGGTGGTGAGCGGAAACCCGGACAAGAGCGTGAGTTTCGCCGACCTGGCCTACCGCGCCTACTACGAGCCCCAGCAGTTGCCGCCCGGTGTCTCGTCGTCGTTGGAGGCCACGGCGCGGTTCGCCTCACCACCCGAGGCGATGATCCACTGGGCCAACGCCACGCATGCCTGCACATGTGAGGTCGACATCGAGACCGGGCGGGTCACCCTGACCCGCTACATCGTCAGCGAGGACGTCGGTCCGATGATCAACCCCAACGTGGTCGAGGGTCAGATTGCCGGCGGCACCGTGCAGGGTATCGGCGGTGCACTCCTGGAGGACATGGCCTACGACGACGACGGCAATCCGCTGTCGAGCACCTTTGTCGACTACCTGCTGCCGACGGCCACCGAGGTGCCCGCGATCGAGTACGGCCACGTGGAGATCCCCGGACCCGGCGTCGGCGGGTACAAGGGTGTCGGCGAGGGCGGCGCGATCGGTTCGACTCCCGCCGTCATCAACGCGATCAACGATGCCCTGGCACCTCTCGGCGTCACCCTGACCCGCCTACCCGCCAGCCCCGCCGCGATCGTCGAGGCGATCGAGAACGCCAAGAAGTAAGGAACACAGCCACAGTGGAACTCAACAACGAATTCCGGGTCGCCGTGCCGGTGGACACGGCATGGGAGGCACTCAACGACGTCGAACGCGTCGCACCGTGCATTCCGGGTGCGCAGCTGTTGTCCGTCGACGGCGACGCCTTCACCGGCGCGGTGAAGGTCAAGGTCGGCCCGATCACGGTGTCCTACTCCGGCGATGCATCGTTCGAGGAGCGCGACAAGGCCGCTCGCCGTGTCGTCATCAAGGCCCAAGGTAAGGAGACCCGAGGCAGTGGTAACGCGGCAGCGGTCGTGACCGCGCAACTCAAGGACGAGGGCGACGCGACCAGCGTCGTGATCAACACGGACTTGACCATCTCGGGGAAGGCCGCTCAGTTCGGCCGCGGCGTCCTGGCCGACGTGTCGTCCAACCTGATCGGACAGTTCGCCAAGAACCTCGAGTCGGATCTCCTCGGCGGCGCCGCGACCACCGCACCGACCACGGAGACGGCGGCGGTCGCTGCTCAACCCGATGCCGGTGACTCCATCGACATGCTGAAAGTCGTTGCGCTACCGATGGCCAAGCGCGCGGCACCGGTCCTGGCCGCCGTAGCCGGTGGCTTGGCGGTCGGTTTCCTGATCGGCCGGCGTCGCAGGAAGAGCCCCACCGCGGAGCTGGCCGACGATCTGCAGTCCGCCTTGATGCGACTGCTCAGCGCGCCGACCGAGCGGCTGCGCCCGTGAAAGCCGCTCCGTTCACCTACCACCGCCCCGATTCGGTGAAGGAGGCGGTGGACATGCTCGCCGAATACGGCGAGGACGCGAAAATTCTTGCGGGCGGGCAGAGTCTGGTGCCGATGCTCGCGATGCGCCTGACGCATTTTGAGAATCTCGTCGACATCTCCCGGATCGACGAGCTCCGCAGTATCGACCTGGTGGACGGCGCCGTACGTGTCGCCGCGGGCACACCGCACTCGTTCGTCGGAATGGATGACGAAGTGGCGGAATCGGTTCCGCTGCTGACGCTGGCCACCCCGCACATCGGGCACTTCCAGATCCGCACCAGGGGCACGCTCGGCGGCGCCATCGCACACGCCGATCCCGCGGCGGAATACGCGGCGGTCGCGCTCGCGCTCGACGCGCAGATGGACGTCGTCTCGGCAACCGGGTCCCGGCAGATCGCGGCGAAGGATTTCTTCACGGGCCTCTGGGAGACCTCACTGCAGCCCGGGGAGATGCTGACCGCCGTGCACTTCCCCGTCTGGGGTGGACGGTCCGGTTTCGCACTGGAGGAATTCGCCCGCCGCCACGGCGACTTCGCGATCGCCGGGGCCGCGGTGGCGGTTGAACTCGACGACGACGACCGTGTAAGTCGTTGCGGCATCGGATTGTTGGGGCTGGGCTCGACGCCGCTGCGCGGCAGCGTGGCCGAAGATGCCGTCACCGGCCGACCGGTCCACGACGTCAGCGCCGAAGAGGTCGGGCGGCTGGCCCTGTCCGGCCTCGAGGACATTCCATCCGACCTGCAGGGGTCGGCCACCTACCGGGCCAAGGTCGGGGCGACGATGGTCGCCCGCGCGTGGTCCTGCGCCATCACGGAGGCAAGCGATGCATGAGATGCCGGTCGAAGTGACGGTCAACGGGCGCACGTTCACCGCGACCGTGGAACCGCGCCTCACGCTCGCGGACTTCCTGCGTGAGAAGTGTGGGTTGACCGGAACACACCTCGGGTGTGAGCACGGCGCCTGCGGCGCATGCACGGTGCTGGTCGACGGGGACGCGGTCCGCTCCTGCCTGATCTTCGCCGTCCAGGCCGAGGGTATGGAGGTCACCACCGTCGAGGGCATCGGCGGTGCGGACGGTGAACTGTCGCCGGTGCAGGCCGCCTTGCGCGAATGCCATGGGCTGCAATGTGGTTTCTGCACACCGGGTTTCGTCACCTCCATCACCGCGTTGCTGCGCGACAATCCCAAGCCGAGCGACGAGGAGATACGCGAGGGTTTGTCCGGCAACTTCTGCCGGTGCACCGGCTATCAGGGGATCGTCAACGCGGTGCACCGTGCCGCCGAGATGACCTAGACCGCCATGCTGATCGCCGTCACCGGGGGCACCGGCTACGTCGGCGCCCACTGCGTGCGTGCCCTGCTTGGCGCCGGCCACCGCGTACGCCTGCTCATCGCGCCCGACGCGGAGGGGGCTCCGGTCCTCGCCAAGCTCGCCGAGCTCGGGGACGTCGAAACGGTCAGCGGCGACATCAGGCAGACCGCCACGGTGAAGGGGCTCCTCGACGGCTGCGATGCGGTACTGCACGGCGCCGGAGTCGTCGGGACTGACAGGCGCCGCAGCGCGCTGATGTGGGAGGTGAACGCCCACGCCACCGAGGCGGTGCTGACGCGCGCGGTGGCCGGCGGGTTGGACCCCGTCGTGTTGGTCAGCAGCTACAGCGCGCTGTTCCCACCGCCCGACGGCGTGATCGGTCCCGATACGCCCACCGCGCCCGGCCGCAGTCCGTACGCGAAGACCAAGGCCTATGCCGACCGCGTGGCGCGGCGACTGCAGGAGCAGGGCGCGCCGGTGGTCATCACGTACCCGTCGAGTGTGGTGGGTCCGGCGTTCCACACCGCCGCGGGTGTCACCGAGCGTGGATGGGCGCCGCTGGTGCGATGGGGCATCGCGCCGCGACTGCGCGGAGGGATGCAGATGATCGACGTCCGTGACGTCGCCGACGTGCATGCCGCGTTGTTCGTTCCCGGCCGCGGACCGCGCCGCTATGTGTGCGGGGGCGAACTGATCGCGTTCGACGACATGATTTCGGCCCTCGAGCGGGGCACGAACCGTCGATTCCGGCGAATCCCAGTCAGCCAGGGCATGTTTCGAGGCCTCAGCATCGTCGGAGAGGCGCTGTCCGGCGTTGTCGACCTTGGCGACGGTCTGACCTATGAGGCCGCCCTGCTGCTCACCGCCGCGACGCCGACCGACGACTCGGCCACCACCGGCGACCTCGGTGTGACGTGGCGGTCGCCGGTCGAAGCCATCATCGCGACTTTCGAACGACAGCAATCGATTCCGTAACCGGTTCGGACCGACTGAGCAGCCGAGGAGGTCAGCTGCGGTCGGGCTCTGTGCGGGGCCCGAAACCGGACGGCGATTCACCTGCCGTGGCGTGCCTACCGATATGCGACTCTGCCCGCATCCGGTCCACCATGTGGGGATAGTGCAGCTCGAAAGCCGGTCGCTCCGAACGGATCCGGGGCAGCTCGGTGAAGTTGTGCCGCGGCGGCGGACACGACGTCGCCCACTCCAGCGAGTTCCCATATCCCCACGGATCGTCGACCGTGACCGGCTCGCCGTAGCGCCAGCTCTTGAACACGTTCCAGACGAACGGCAGCATCGAGATACCCAGGATGAACGCCCCGATCGTCGACACCACATTGAGCGGTGTGAACCCGTCGGACGCCAGGTAGTCGGCGTAGCGACGAGGCATGCCGTCGTTGCCCAGCCAGTGCTGCACCAGGAACGTGGTGTGGAACCCGATGAACGTGAGCCAGAAGTGCAGCTTGCCCAACCGTTCGTCGAGCAACCGGCCCGTCATCTTCGGGAACCAGAAGTAGATCCCCGCATAGGTCGCGAACACGATGGTCCCGAACAACACATAGTGGAAATGCGCGATCAAGAAGTAGGTGTCGGACACGTGGAAGTCCAGCGGCGGGCTGGCCAGCATCACGCCGGTGAGTCCACCGAGGAGGAAGGTGAGCATGAACCCGATCGAGAACAGCATCGGTGTTTCGAAGGTCAATTGACCCCTCCACATCGTGCCTATCCAGTTGAAGAACTTGATGCCCGTCGGCACCGCTATCAGATAGGTGGTGAACGAAAAGAAGGGAAGGAGTACGGCACCCGTGGCGTACATGTGGTGCGCCCACACCACGACGGACAACGCGGCGATGCCAAGGGTGGCGTAGATCAGCGTGGTGTAACCGAAGATCGGCTTTCGACTGAAGACCGGCAAGATCTCGGTGACGATGCCGAAGAACGGCAGCGCGACGATGTACACCTCGGGATGGCCGAAGAACCAGAACAGGTGCTGGTAGAGAATCGGCCCGCCGTTGGCCGGGTCGTAGACGTGCGCGCCGAGATGGCGGTCCGCGGCCAGGGCGAGCAGTGCGGCAGTCAGGATCGGGAAGGCCATCAGCACCAGGACCGACGTCACCAGGATGTTCCAGGTGAAGATCGGCATCCGGAACATGGTCATACCGGGTGCGCGCATGCACACCACGGTGGTGATCATGTTGACCCCACCCAGGATGGTGCCCAGGCCGGCCACGGCAAGGCCCATGATCCACAGGTCACCGCCCGCGCCCGGCGAATGCATGGCATTGCTCAGCGGCGCGTACGCCGTCCAGCCGAAGTCGGCCGCACCCCCGGGGGTGATGAAACCCGCGACCGCGATGAGCCCGCCGAACAAGAACAGCCAGTACGAGAACGCGTTGAGCCGCGGGAACGCCACATCGGGGGCGCCGATCTGCAGCGGCAGCACCAGGTTGGCGAACCCGAACACGATCGGGGTCGCATAGAACAGCAACATGATCGTGCCGTGCATGGTGAACAGCTGGTTGTACTGCTCATTGGACAGGAACTGCAGCCCGGGCATCGCGAGCTCGCCCCTGATGAACAGCGCCATCAGCCCGCCGATGAAGAAGAAGACGAAGCAGGTGACCACGTACATGATGCCGATCAGCTTGTGATCGGTGGTGGTGATCAGCTTGTAGATGAGCGCGCCCTTTGGCCCCATCCGGGCCGGGAACGGGCGACGCACCTCCAGCTTGGGAACCGAGGTCACTTCGGCGGTCAAGGAACGCTCCCTTCGGCGCGGGGCCAGGGGTCATGTACCCAAATCTCGTGACCTCGATCTTAGGTAGCGCCGCCGCGCACCGAAAGCCATTCAGCGAACCGGCGCGGCCGGCCGATCAGCCGGCCGCGTTCACAGGCGTCCCGTCGTCGCTGTGCATGCCGTAGGGCACCGCCGTCAGCATCGTGACCGAGAGCTCGGTCCCGCTCGGCGTCCGGAAGGTGCGCTGCTCCCCCGGGCGGGCACCGAGGATGGCCGCGCCCATCGGCGACTGGGTGGAGTACACCTCGATGTCGCCGTGTTCGGCGCTGCGCACGCCGAGCAGGAACGTCTCGATCTCAGCGGTGTCGTCGTACCGCACCGTGACCACCATGCCCGGTTCGGCGATACCGTCGTCCGGCGGATCCTCCCCGACGACAGCGTTGATGAGCATCTCGTGGATCTGCTGGATACGCGCCTGACGCGCCCGCTTGATCGCGCTCGCGTTCTCGTCGGTGTCTTCGTCGCCGACCGCGTTCGCGCACAGCTCGCGCAAAGTGGCGAGTTCCTGCTGCAGGCGCTCGTAGGCGGCCCGCGAGATCCAGATTCGCTGCGCACTTGTCATTTTTCGGTCCTTCCGTGCAATCAAGCTGGGAGTCGGCTGGTGTCAGTGGCGTCGTCGGGCACCTCGAATCGGGTGCGCGTCATGTGTGGTCCTTTCTCGAAAGGGGTTGCCGTCAGGGGCGGGCCATGGGCTGTGATAGCGCCGCCCCTGACGACTCGCAGTGCCCGCGAGGGGCGAAGAGTCGGTTGGCCGCTCTACGCGACCGCGCGGCGGAGGGGATCGAAGGGCCGCAGCGCTTCGGGTTGCTTGCCGGTCGTGATCTGTTCGGCCAAGAGCCGGCCGGTGACCGGACCGTGAGCGAGCCCCCACATCCCGTGCCCGCCGGCGACGTAGACGTTGCGCGACATCTCGCCGATGAGCGGGCGGCCGTCCGGAGTGATCGGCCGCGGACCCACCCAGATGTCGCTGCGCTCGGCCCACCTGACTCCCTCCAGGAGGGGGCTGGCCGATTCGACGATGGCACCGACCCGCTCGGGGATCGCCGGTTCGTGCGGATCGCGCAACTCCATCGTGCCCGCCACTCGCAGTGCGCCCTTGTACGGCGTACACGCGATGCGCGCGTCCGGCAGGTAGATCGGGCCGGGGATGGGGCGGTCCACCGGCACGGTGAACGAGTAACCGCGGCCGGACTCCACGGGCACACGCAGTCGGTGCCCCGCCAATCGCGACATCCAGGCGCCGGTAGCGATCACCGCGCTGTCGGCGGTCAGATGCTTGCCGTTGTAGGGCTGCACCACGATCCCGTTGCCGGAGCTGAACACGCCCCGCACGTCGTGGGTGAGGATGTTTCCCCCACGCTCCTCGACCGCCCGGCCCAGGGCTTGTACGAAACGGCCCGGGTCGACGAACCGCTGACCGTTGATGTTGATTCCGGCGGTGATCGCCGGCGAAGCCAACGGCACCTGCTCGCGCAACGCCGCACCGGACAAGCCGGTGACGAACAGTTCCTGCCCCGCGCGTTCGAGGGCACGCAGATCGGCCATCATGTTCTCGGCGTCGGCGGTGCTGCGGAAGATCGCGGTGATCGGCGCGTCGGTCACCGGGGCGTCTACCCCGTTCGCGATCAGGACATCGAACGCCTCGATACATTCCTGGTTCAGAGGCACGTTGGCCGCCACCGCCTGGTTCCACACCGACGAGCGGGAGTTCGCGGCGAACTGGATCAGAAACAGCCACAACGCCCCGTCGATGGTCAGCGGGATGTGCAGCGGGGCGTTGCGGTCACGCAAGGAGCGCAGGCCGTAGCGCAGCGTTTTCGGCGAGTTCAACGGCAGCGTCAGCGCGGGCGCTACCCATCCGGCGTTGCCCCACGAGGCGCCCTCGGCGACCCCGCTGCGGTCCACGACGGTGACGTTGACACCGCGCTCCTGCAGGAACCACGCCGTTGACAAGCCGACGATGCCGGCGCCGACCACGATCGCAGACCGCGGTCCACCGTCAATCCGCTCGCCGCCGACCATTGCAATCCCTCCATCGCTGAGAACGTGTGTTCGTTGACTCCATGGTCGGCCGGTCGAGCGCGTTCGGACTTGCCCCGGCCCGACAATCCCCCGGGGGGCCGTTGTGGTGATCCGACAATGACCTGGTCGGGTGGGGTCCGATCGCGACGGTTCAGTCGGTGTCGATCGCGGCGAGTTCGATCATCATGGCGAGGCGCTTGCGGGCGTCCTCCAGCGGCAGATCGGTGATCTCACCCATTTTGCGCAGGCGGTACCGCACCGTGTTCTCGTGGACTCCGAGGCGGTGCCCCGCCTGGGCGGGATCACCCAGCGCCTCCAGATATGCGCGCAGCGTCGGGACGTACTCGGTGGCGTGGTTCTGGTCGTGGCGGCGTAATTCGGCGACCGGTCCGCGGTCCGGCGTACGTCCCGACCGTGCGGCCGTTCGCAGCCGCTGCAGCAGGATCTCGTCCCACGACTCGTCGTACGCGGGCGGCACGGCGTCATGCGGGCCGAGCTCGTGCAGCGCCAGGCACTCATCGGCCTCCTGCCGCGCCGCGGGCAGGTCGACGGCCGCGGCCGCCTTGCTGATGCCTGCCACCACCGTCACCCGTTCCGGGAGCGCCGCTTTCAAGGCGTCGACCCATTTGCGGGCGCCGGCGACACGTTCGCCCGGCATCAAGGTGTAGATCGTGTTGCCCGCTAGCGCGCTGCGACCCGGACGCGACCAGCCGAAGCCGGCGGTCGCGCGTTCGAAGGCCAACAGCAGCGCCGCATCCCGCTCACCACCGATCGACGTGTGCACGGCGATGACCCGCATCGGTCCCTGCGACAGGCCGAGCCTGCTGGCCGATGCCGCGGCGTCGGCACTGCCGTCGAGTAGCCGCAACACCAAATCGGATTCGACCTGGCGTTCGAGATCGGCACTGGCGCGCGAGCGCAACAGATGCAGGGCGACGGTCCGGGCATCGTCGGTCAGCGCCGTGCGTTCAGGTTCCGCCAACGGCTTGGGAGAGGAGACCCACACCGCGCCCATGAGCTCTCGACCCGAGCGCACCGCGACCACCGTGCGACCGGACAGGCCCTGATCGGCGTTCGGCGCGACGAACATCGGTTCGTCGGAGGACGTGAGATGGGCGAACACGCCCTGTGATTCGAAGTACTCCCGCAACCACTGCGGCGCTTGCCGATTCATGACGGTCGCGACGCGGGCGGGGTCGGCGTTCTCCTGCATCGTCGAGTACGCGAGCACGCGGGACAGCGGGTCCTCGATGGTCACCGCGCCGCCCGCCGATTCGGCCAGGCTGTCGGCAAGAGCGAACAGATCCGTTGGGCCGCGGCCGGATTCCGTTTCCCGCCCCTCCAGCACCAGGCCGTAGACGATCGCGGAGAGTTCGCTCCAGGGCACCGCCGGGTCGACGACCATCACCGCGACGCCCTCGACCATGCCCGCAAATGTCGTGTCGTCGTCGCCGTCTCGGAGCAGCACCACCAGCGCGCGCGCCGAAACCGCCCACCGCAGCGCCTCGTTGACCGTTCGCGCCCCGATCGCCAGCAGGACGTCACCGGTGACCGTGCGGCCCTCGGTGACCTCGTGCATCACCACGCTGCCCAACTCCGTCGAACGCGGGATCGGGCAGAAGCGCAGGCGTACGCCATAGCTGCCCAGCACGTTGACCAGCCGATCCAAGGTGACCACGGGCCGACGTTACCGCGCCCTCACGTGGGTGGGGCCGCTAGTTGGAGACGACTCCCCGCAAACCCTCGGCCCCGAAGAGCGGCTCGAGCATCGACGAGTAGTCGGGTCCCCGTCGCACCAACTGTCCGCCGTCGACGTTGATGACCTGACCGGTGATGAATCCGGCCGCATCGCTGAGCAGGAAGAGCGAGGCGTTGGCGATGTCTTCCACCTCACCCGGCCGCGGCAGCGGCGTGCAGGCGGCGTAGTCGCCACGCAGCTCCGGGGATTCAAGTACCGGTGCGACGAGCTCGGTACGGATCAGGCCGGGGCGGATGCAATTCACGCGCACCCAGGAGGCGCCGAGTTCGTCGGCGGCGAGCTGCATCATGTGGTCGATGCCCGCCTTGGAGACGCCGTAGGCGCCGAACCAGCGGTGGGTGTTGCTCGCCGCGATCGACGAGATACCGATGAACGATCCACCGCCACCGCGCACCATCTCGCGCGCCGAATGTTTGAGCACGTACATGGTGCCGTTGATGTTCAGATCGACGGTACGTCGCCACAGTTCGGAATCGATCTGGGTGATGGGTCCGATCGTCTCGCTGCCCCCTGCGCAGTGCACCACGCCGTAGAGTCGGCCCGTCCAAGCCGTGGTGGCCTCGACGACCCGCGCGACCTCGTCCTCGTTCGTCACGTCGGCCGGCTCGTAGAGCACTCCGCCGGGACCGCCCTGCGCCTTGATCTCGTCGGCCGCGCCGGCCAGCTTGTCGGCGTTGCGGCCGACGAGCATCGCGTTACCGCCGGCCGCCACCACCGCGGCCGCCACACCCTTGCCGATGCCGCTGCCACCGCCGGTGACCAACACCGTCCGACCCGTCAAGGACAACTCCACCGCAGATCCCTTCGCCGTAGCTAGAACAGGTTCTAGTTATACGTCACGGCTCGTCACGACGGGCCGGCTTCGGCGCGCCCAGTGTGCGCCAGTCCGGCACGTTCGGCGGGAGCCCGACCGGGTAGCGGTTCTCGTTGTGCGCCGCCCAGTGGGCATGTCCGAGTTCGTGGATGTGAAACGCATGGCGCAACGCCTCGGTGAACCCCATCGCGTCGGCGGCGGCGTTGACCGAATCCTTGATGAGCAACGCCGCCATCGTCGGACGCTCGGCGATCCGGCGGGCGAATTCGAGTGTCTTGTCCTCGAGTTCGTCGTGGGCGAAGATCTTCGACACCATCCCGAGGCGGTACGCTTCCTCGGCGTCGATCGAATCACCGGTCAGCAGAAGCTCTTTGGCCTTGCGGGCGCCGAATTCCCATGGGTGGGCATAGTATTCGACGCCGGGCATTCCCATCCGCACGCCCACCACGTCGCTGAACTTCGCGTCGTCGGCGGCAACGATCAGATCGCACGCCCAGATGAGCATGAGGCCCGCCGATATCGCGTTTCCCTGCACCTGGGCGATCGTGATCTTTCGCAGATCGCGCCACCGGCGGGTGTTCTCGAAGAAGAAGTGCCACTCCTGCAGATAGGTGCGCTCGGCGATCGCCGGGACGGTGGCGCCGTGCGATTGGAACGTCGGATGCTGGGCCGGGCCCGGCGTGCGCTCGAGCATCGCCTCTTCCGACCCGAGATCGTGTCCAGCCGAGAAGTTCTTGCCGCGCGCGGCCAGGATGACCACCCGCACATTGTCATCGGCTTCTGCGCGACCGAACGCCTCGTCCAACTGCACCAACAGGGTGCGGGACTGGGCGTTCTGCGCATCCGGTCGGTTCAGCCAGACGCGGGCGATCTGGCCCTCGTCGAGCGTTTCGTACGTCACCTGTTGCGCTGCACCGCCTCCGGCATCGGCGCTCGTCAGATCAGGGCTCGCCATCGCGGATCACCTCGTTTGGGTAGTTCGATCAACTGCACATTACGGTGCGTCCCGCATCGCTGCTCCAGGGGTGCCACGTTGTGCGTTTCCCGTAATCCGTTGCCGGGTCACCGGTATCGGTGCGACCCATATCCCGACGTGTCGTCGACGGCAAAGGTGCGCGAATCAACGGATCGGCTCCTAGAATCGCGGAATGGCGAATTACTCGGCCCCGCTGCGGAGACTTGTTCTCGCCGGCGCTGTATCGGTCGCAGCCGCAGCAGGTCCCATGGCCGCCCTGCACGTGGTGTCGGAACCGAGCACCGCGATGGCTCAAGGCTGTCAGGGGGGTGAGGAGCAGGACCAGTTCACCATGACGTGCGTGCCGTTCCTGGTCCCGAATGCACCGCCTCCCTTCCAGGTCACGGCGGCAAACCCGGATGTTCCGGAAATCCAAGGCATCCCCTGCATCGGGCACAATGCCGGCGCCTGCCTGGGGTTGGCCGAGGACGAAGCCGCGGCCGGCCCGCCCGCGCAGCCTCGCTCCACCATCAGTTCCAGCCCGTAGTCGGGCAGGTATCCATTTCGCGAAGCTGTGCACAAAGCTTTCGGCTTCCATAGAATCCCTGCCAAGGCACGGTTGATCACTACAGAAAGCGTGACAATGGCGAGCTTGAAGTCCCCTGTACAACGGCTGATCCTTGCCGGCGGCTTTGCGGTTGCGATCGCCGCGGCACCGGTGGTCTCCGTCTTCGCGACACCCACGATCCCGGTTGCGCCACAGGCTCAGGGGTGCTCCGGCGGAGAGGAGCCGGACCAGTTCACCGGCAACTGCGTGCCCCACACGGTGCCGAACGCCGGCTCGGTGTTCACCACGCAACCCGGTAACCCCGATGTCCCCGAGGTCATGGGTGTTCCGTGCATCGGCCACAATCAGGGCGGCTGCATCGGCCTGGCCGAGGAAGCGCAGGCGCAGACGGTGACACCGCCGCCGGCCCCGGTGTTCAGCCACAGCCCCTAGTCAGGGGGTTAGCGGACCGGCGCGGTCCGCCTTTCGCATACAGTTGTCGTATGCCTGCGAAATCAGATCCCGCCGAGCTCGGCGACGTCGAACCGCTCGCCGACAGCACCGCGCGCCAGGCGCGTCGCGTCGTCGCCGCGTACGCGAAAGACGCCGAAGAATGCCGGGTGTTTCTCTCGATGCTCGGCATTGGGCCCTCGAAACTCGAGGCGTAAGTGACTTCAGGGGACGGTCCACGGGCCGGCTCCGGCAACGCCGATTTCGTGGTGGTGGCCAACCGCCTGCCGATCGACATGGAGCGGTTGCCCGACGGCAGCACGACGTGGAAGCGAAGTCCGGGCGGCTTGGTCACCGCCCTCGAACCGTTGCTGCGCCGCCGGCGCGGGGCGTGGATCGGTTGGCCCGGCGTTCCCGACGCCGACGACGGGCCCATCCAGCAGGACGACATGACCCTGTGCCCGGTCAAGCTGTCCGCCGACGACGTGGCGATGTACTACGAAGGCTTCTCTAACGCGACCCTGTGGCCGCTGTACCACGACGTGATCGTCAAGCCGATCTACCACCGCGAGTGGTGGGACACCTACGTGGCGGTGAACCGGCGCTTCGCGGAGGCCACCGCCAAACACGCCGCGCAGGGCGCCACCGTGTGGGTCCAGGACTACCAGCTGCAGTTGGTCCCCAAGATGCTGCGCATGCTGCGACCGGACCTCACCATCGGGTTCTTCCTGCACATTCCGTTCCCGCCGGTCGAGTTGTTCATGCAGATGCCGTGGCGCACTGAGATCATCGAAGGACTGCTCGGTGCCGATCTCGTCGGATTCCATCTGCCCGGCGGTGCGCAAAACTTCCTCATCCTGGCTCGAAGGTTGGTCGGCGCCAACACATCCCGAGCGACGATCGGGGTACGGTCACGGTTCGGTGAGGTCAGTTTCGGGTTCCGCACGGTCAAGGTCGGCGCCTTCCCCATCTCGATCGACTCGACGGCGCTCGACCAGCAGGCACGGTCCCGCTCGATCCGCCAGCGCGCCAAGGAGATTCGCAGCGAGCTGGGCAACCCCCGCAAGATCCTCCTGGGTGTGGACCGGCTCGACTACACCAAGGGCATCGACGTCCGGCTCAAGGCGTTGTCCGAACTGCTCGCCGAGGGCCGGGCCAACCGCGAGGACACCGTGCTCGTCCAGCTTGCGACACCCAGCCGGGAGCGGGTCGAGAGCTACATCGAGATGCGCGAGGACATCGAGCGTCAGGTCGGCCACATCAACGGCGAATACGGTGAGGTCGGTCATCCCATCGTGCACTACCTGCACCGCCCGGTGCCGCGTGAGGAGTTGATCGCGTTCTTCGTCGCGGCCGACGTCATGCTGGTGACCCCGCTGCGCGACGGCATGAACCTCGTCGCCAAAGAGTACGTGGCCTGCCGCAGTGATCTGGGCGGCGCGTTGGTCCTCAGCGAGTTCACCGGCGCCGCAGCGGAATTGCGTCAGGCCTACCTGGCCAATCCGCATCACCTCGAGGGCGTGAAGGACGCCATCGAGGCCGCGCTGAACCAAGCGCCGGAGGAGGGCAGGCGCCGCATGCGGGCGCTGCGCAGGCAGGTGCTCGCGCACGACGTCGACCGCTGGGCCCGCGCGTTCTTGGATGCGCTGGCTTCGACGAGGTCTAAATCGGAGTGATGTACTGGATCAGCCACTTGCCGTCGACCTTCTGATAGTCGACCCGTAAGCGGCTGCCGTCGTAGACGGGTTCCTTCGATTTGTCGGTGACGGTTCGGTTCAAATACACCATCACCGAAGCCGATTCACGATGCGCGTCGAGCACGCCGACCCCGACGACATGGGCCTGGCTGACCAACTGTCGTTCGCGCGCCTGCGGGATGATGTCCTTGTCCGCGCGGTCGCGGAACTCCTGGCGATAATCCGGGGTGAGCATCGGGTAGACCTCGTTGAGCGTGCGCTCGACGGTCTGATAGTCGTAGCCGAACACCTTCGGGATCTGCCGCTCGGCCAACGGCGCCAACTCGCTGCGCGCGGCCAGCTCGCCGCGCTGCTCCACGCGGTTCCAGTAGAGCCACCCGCCCACACCGGCCGACGCCACGAACGCGACCGCCAACAGAATCGACAGCGCGCCGACGATCCGCGCGGTCCACGGCGTCTTTGGGCTCTTCGACGATGCGCGCATCAGTTCCCACCGTCGGGGTACTTGAGGTCGTAGGCCGTCATGTGCCCGTTGTCGTCCTCGTGCACGATGACGCGCAGTCGATACGGTTGCGACGGCTGGTTGTTGCCGTCCAGGTCGGTGACGGTGACCCGCGCCGACACCAGCACAGCGGCGTTGTTGGCGACCTCGTCGATCTTCTCCAGCGCGGCGCCGTTGATCACGGCTTCCGCGCTGGCGTTGGTGTCGCGGAACAGCATCTTGAGGTTCTCGGTGTTGTTGCCCTCGGTCATCATCGCGCGAAGCGGTCCGCTGGTGCTGTTGACGAACCGGTCGACGCTCGAGTCGATGGTGTCCTGCTCGTAGCTGAACATGTTCACCACCAGCTGCTTGGCCGTGTCGACGAAAGCCTGCTCGCGCGCCAGCGACGCCTCGGTATCGCGTTGCTCAACGACCATCAGCGCGCCGAGCCCCACAAGAACTGCCGTGGCGACGGCGGCGGCGGCCAGGAAGACCGTCGCGACGAGCTTGCGGTTGGGTTGCCTGCGCGGCGGGGGGGCCGCCGGCTTCGCCAGCCGGACCGTGACAGGTTTGGGCGCCTCGACGCGCACTGCCGTCGCCGTCGTCTCACCCCGCGCCGGACCGGCGGCCCGCGACGCGCGCCGACGCCGCGCCGGCCTCGGCTTGGTCTCCGTCGGTGCTGTTTGGCTGGTCGTCCCCTGCGCCGCGCGCGTGGGCCCACCGCTCGTGCTCACCGAAGCCGAACCTCCGTCATTCACGCCTGTCTTGGGGCCAACATCAGGTCGACCCAGTTTTCTGCAGGCGCCAGTTTGTCAGTCGCGGCCGCGATGACGCCAGTTCCGCCCTCGGGGTCGACGAACTGCCCGTTCTGGTCGTATGTGGTGAAGCGCGGGCCGGCCGGTGCCGATGCCATCGGGGGCGCCTCGGCGGGCAGCGGCGGGCCACCCGCCGGCGGGGAACCGGGGGCCGCAGGCGGTGGCAGGGTTCCGGCGGGCGGGGGCGGCGGTGTCCGGCCGTACGGCGGCACCACGTGGTCGGGCGGGCTGAAGAACGGCCACGCGGGCGGCAGGGTCGGCTGGACCTCGTTCGGCGGCACCGGAAGCGGGAACGGGGCATGCGGCGCGGGGCCGGGACCGGGCGGGACGCCGGGCGGTAACTGCACCGCCGGCGGGCCCGGTTCCGGGTCCACCTGCGGCGGGATGTAGGGGAACTTGTTGGGCGGCAGGATGTTGCGGCCGTCCTCGGGGGTGTCGTCCTCCATCACGTCCATCGGTGTTCCCAGCGGCACCGGCGGACCACGCCACGGGTTGTTGCCGATCGGGACGTATCCGCGCGGGTCGCGGCACAGCTGGATCGTCGGGGCACGCTTGCCCGGGAATTCCTGGCAGGGATAGTTGCGCGCGCCGCGAACGACGGACGGATCGTTGTGCGGCACCTTGCAGTACAGGTCCTTGGGCAGTTCGCGCAGGGTCTCGTCGGCCGGGCTGCGCATCTCGCTCGCCGGCACGAACCCGGTCAGGCACGGCGGCGGGTCCTGCAGGTCGATCTTGAAGTCGAGTTTGCCGCCCTCATCGGCGGGCAGGCCGCCACCGACCGTCAGCAGCGCCGCCATCAACGCCGGGAACACCACGAGCGCGTGTTCGAGCGATTTGCGGTAGATGACGCCGATGCGTCCGAAGTTCGCGAGGTTGGCGGCCAGCACCGGGAACGACGGCCGGATCCCGCTGAACAATTCGTTGGCCTCGGCCGCCGCTCCGGGCACGGTCTGCAGCGTCGAGCGGAACTGCGGGTCGGCGTTGGCCAGCTCGGTGGTGAACCGGGCCAGCCCGTCGGCCAGCGAGCGGATGTCGTCGCCGCCGCGGATCTGCGCGTCGAGGAACGGACCCACCTGGTCGATGAGCTGGTTGACCTGCCCGTAGTTGGCGTTGGCCTCGTCGACGAGCATCCGCGCCGACTGGATCATCCGCGCCAGTTCGGGTCCGGACCCGTTGAAGGCTTTGAACGTTTCGCGGAGGAGTTCCTGGATGCGGCTGTCCCCGATGCTCGTGACGAGTTTCTCGGCCTCATCCAGCAGGCCGGCGATGTCCTGCCCGATCGCGGTGCGGTCGACCCCGATGTTGGATCCGTCGCGCAACGTGGCGCTCGACGCGTCCGGCGGAGGAACCAGGTCGATGTATTGTTCGCCGACCGCGGACACGCTCTTGACCGTCGCGGTGACGTTCTCCGGTACGGGTGTGCCGCTGTTGAGGCGCATCTTGGCCACGACGCCGTCATCGGAGAGAGCGACCGATTCGACCCGGCCGATCGTCACCCCGCGGTAAGTGACGTTCGCGTTCTCGTACAGCCCGCCGGCGGCGACGAAGTCGGCGGTCGCCCGGTAGGTGCCGATGCCGACCGCGGCCGGTAACTGCAGATAGAAGATCGAGATCGCGCCCACCGTCAGCACGGTGACGATCGCGAAGATCGACAGCTGGATACGAGTCAGGCGCGACAGCATCTACGGCCCCTCCCCGTGCTGTGTCGCCGTGCCCGGCGGAATCTCGAACGGGTCTGCGGCCTGACCGGACAGGTTCGCCAGCGAGCCCGTCATGAAGTCCGGCGGGGTGATGAGCTCATGCATCCGCTTCATGTTCGGGTCGAGCCCCCACGACGTCGTGAAGACCGACTCGCCGGTGCGCCGCAGGGTCAGGTCGAATGTGGTGTACACGTTCAGGTAGTCACCGCGGACCGCGTTGCGCAGGTACTTGTAGTGGAACGGGAAGGTCGGCAACAGCTCGAGATCTTTGATGAAGAAGTCGGCGTTGTCGTTGAACGCCTTGACCACCGGGTAGAGATCCTTGAAGTCGGCCGCGAAGTCGTCCTTGGTCTGCTCGAGGACACGGGCCGCGATGGTGGCGAAGCTGCGCAGCGCCGTGAACGCCTCGACGATGTTGGCGCGATTGTCGTTGAGCACCTTCAACGCCGCCGGTAGCCGGTCGAGTGTCAGCCCCAGGCTGTCCTTGCTGCGCGCGAGTATCCCGGCGAACCGGTCTATGCCTTCCATCGCCGCGATGATGTCGTTCGTCTGGCGGTCCAGCGAACTGGTCAGCTCGGCGAGCCGCGGTATCAGGTCGGTGAACGAGCCCTGACGTCCCGCGATCGCGTTGTACGTCTCGTCGGTGATGTCTTGCAGCGCACCGAGATTGCCCTTGTTGACCACGACGCCCAGAGTGGACAGAACTTCCTCGGTGGTCGGGTAGCGCCCGGTCCGATCGAGCGGGATGTGCGAACCGTTCTTGAGCTGGCCGACGCCGGGAGCGTCGGTGGGCGAAGACAGTTCGATGTGTTGCGAACCGAGCAGTGAGGTCTGCGCCACCTTCGCGGTCGCGTTCTCGGGCAGGTTGACGTTCTCGTCCAGCGACAACTGGACCGCAGCGTAGAACGTGCCGTCGGAGCGTTGCACCGCCTCGATACCCGAGACGCTTCCGACGGTGACGTCGTCGACCATCACCGGCGAGTTCTGCGGCAGCGTCGCCACGTCGGGCAGTTCCACGGTGATCTCGTAGGAACCGGGGCCGTGCCCGGCGGTGCCCGGCATGTTCAACGAGTTGAGCCCGCCGAACGAGCAGCCCGCCAGCAGCACCGCCAGCGAAGGGATCGCCACTATTTTGCGGATCACGGTGCACCTCCACCCGGTAGCGGGGCAGGCATCGGTACGGGAGCGACCGGATCGCCGGGTTCGGCGGCCTGAGACGGGTCGCCGACCGAAGCGTCCGACTCGGCGGCAGGAGCCTGGGCGAGCGGGCCGCCGGCATGCGCGGCACCCGGGGCCGTGTCCGGCGCGGGGGGAGCCATCAGCGAACTGAGGTCCATGTCCGCGGACACCGGCGGCGGAGTGACGCCGGGGGCGGGCTGCCATTGCAGGTACGGAACCGGGGTCTCGGCCTTCGCCTCCGTCGCGGGGGTGTCGTAGATGATCTGGCCCTTGTAGGCGGTGATGCTGTTGATCGGGTGGAACAGCAGCGGCGGGAAGTTCATCGCGATGCGCTTGAAGACGGGGCCCATGCGTTGGCGGCAGATCTCGGTGCGTTTGAAGTTGTCAGGTGTGGGAGCCGCTTCGAATGCACCGCCGCAGATGAACTGCACCGGGTTGGCGAAGTTGGGCAGCGTCAGCAGGCCGCCCACCGTGCCCTGGGCCGGGTTGTAGATGTTGTAGAAGTTCGACAGGCCGTTGGGCGTGATGTGCAGGATCTGCTCGATGTCCTCGCTGCGCTCGGTCAGGATGCTGGTGAAGTCGGTCAGCTTGGTGACCTGATCGATCAGCGCGCTGTTGCTCTCGTTGAGGAAGCCCTGCACATCGCCCAGCGCCTGGTTCAACGTGGCGAGCGTGTTGTCCAGGCCCGCCGAACTGTCCGCGAGCACCTGCGACACCGACGCGACGTGGTTGGAGAACTGCACGATCTGTTCGTTGCTGTTCGACAGCGCATTCACCAGCACCTGCAGGTTGCGGATCGTGCCGAACAGGTCGGTGCGCGAGTCGCCGAGCCGGCCGGCGGTCTGCGAGAGCTCCCGCAACGCTTCGCGGAACGTGTCACCGTTGCCGTCGAAGGTGTCGGCTGCCTGGTTGACGACGGTCGACAGCGGGCCCTGCATCGAACCGGGTTTCGGCCCGAGTTGCGCGCTCAGCGCAGTGAGCTGCTCTTTGACCTCGTCCCACTCGACCGGCACCGCGGTGCGATCGAGCCCGATCTCCGCACCGTCGGCCATCGCCGTGCCGCCGGTGTAGGCCGGTGTGAGCTGAACGAACCTGGCCGACACCAGGTTCGGCGCGATCACGAGCGCCTTGGCGTCGGCGGGCACCTGGACCCCGTGGTCCAGCGTCATCGTGACCTTCACGTCGCCGACCCGCGGTTCGATCGAGTCGACCGTACCGACGGGGACCCCCACGATGCGGACCTCGTCGCCGGGATAGAGCCCGACCGCCGAGGTGAAGTACGCCGTCACCTTGTTGCCGACCCGGGTCGGCCACACGAGGTACACCCCGACGGCGAGCGCTATCACCAGCAGGGCGGCCAGCGTCGGCCGCAGCCAGCGGTTGCGGGTCAGGGTCGAAGTCGCTTGGGTCATGGTGACTTCGGCCTAATGATCAGGCGTTCGGAGATGTAACCGCGCAGCATGTCGGCGAGGCTGTCGGGCAACTTGCCCGGCTGGAAGTAGAAGTCGAGGAGCACCTCGGCTATCGGTGCCGGCGGCAGTCCGTACAGGTTGATCTGGAATCCGGGGCCCGATCCGACCACCTCACCGAGGGCGGTGGCATACGGCGGCAACCGCTTGAGCGCTTCGCTGATGTGTTCGCGCCGTTCGAGAAGGTTGTCCAGCACCAGGTTGAGCTTCTCCAACGCGGGCCTGAACTCACGACGGTTGTCGGCGACGAAACCGGAAAGTTGTTGTGACACATCGTCGATGCCCGCGATCAGGTTGCTCAGCGCCTGACGCCGCTCGTCGAGCGCGGCGAACAGTTGGTTGCCGTCGACGATCAGCTGGTTCACCTGACCGGCGCGTTGCGCCAGGGTGTCGGAAACCCGCTTGGCGTGGCCGAGCAGCTGCCCGAGCGCCTCGTCGCGGTTGTTCAGGCTGCGCGACAGGTTCGCCACCCCGTCCAGCGCACCGCGCAGATGCGGGGTCGCATCGCGCAGCGAGTCGGTGATGGCCTGCAGCGCCTGCTCGAACCGCGGCTTGTCCAGCTCGCCCGCGGTCTGCCCGAGGTCTTGCAGCGCCGTGGCCAACGTATAGGGAGTCGTGGTGCGTCCCAACGGGATAACCGTCGACTCACCACTTCCCTGCGGCGTCACCGCCAACGACTTCTCGCCGAGCACCGTGTCCGTTTTGATCGCGACCATCGACTGGTCGCCCACCCTGATGTCGCGGTCGACCGTGAACAGGACCTTCGCCGCGTCCCCGGCCAGTTCGACACCGGTGACCTTGCCGACCTTGATGCCCGACACGTTGACGTCATTGCCGGGGATGATGCCGCCCGCGTCGCTGAAATACGCCTCGTAAGGCTTACCCTGCGGAAAGAACGGCAAGCTGCTGTAGCCGAACGACACCAGCACCAAGCATGCCACCAGGAAGATGCCGAAGATGCCCGTGCGCAACGGGTTCGAATCATCGGGTCTACTCGACATTCGGCGCACACCTCCCCTTCGACGGATCGGGCGGACCGCCCAGTGGGATCAGGATGTCGCTGCCCGCCGGCCCGTTGATCTTCAAACGCGTCGAACAGTAGAAGATGTTGAAGAAGGAACCGTAGGCGCCAAGAGCGTTGAGCCGCAGGTAGTTCTCTGCAAGCGGCTCGATCACCTTGTTCACGTCGGCCTTGCGCTCATCCATCCGCTGCGCGAAGGGACGGACGTTCTCGAGGACGCCCTGTATCGGCCTGCGTGACTTCTGCAGCATGTCGGTCAGGTTGTTCTCCGCCGACGCGAGCGGCTCGATGGCGCCGGCGATCGGATCGCGGCCTTCGGCCAGACCCGTGATGAGCTGCTGCAGTTGGTCGACGCTGGCGTCGAACTGCGCACCCTTCTCGTCGACGGTTCCGAGCACGGTGTTCAGGTGGTTGATGACGTCACCGATGAGTTGGTCCCTGGCGGCGAGATTCTGAGCGAATGCACTCGTGGTGGACAACAGGTTCGACAGCGCGCCGCCCTCGCCCTGCAACAGCTCGATCACCGCGTTGCTGACCTCGTTGACCTTCTGACCGTCGAGACCCTTGAGCACCGGCCGCAGGCCGCCGAGCAGCGCGTCCAGATCGAGCGCGGGCTGGGTGTTCTCCTTGGGAATCGTGCTGCCGGCCGGCAACTTTCGCAGCTCTCCCGGTCCCGAGGTGATCTCCAGATACCGATCGCCCACCAGGTTCTCGTAGCGGACCACCGCCCGCGTCGAGGTGTAGAGCTGATAGCGCTTGTCGACATCGAAGGAGACGTCGACCGTGTTGTCGGGGTTGAGCTTGACGTCGCCGACGGTTCCGACCGGGACACCGGCGATCCGCACGTCCTGACCCGCCTTCAACCGGGAGGCGTCGGTGAAGGTCGCGTGATAGCCCTTCTCGGCGGTGAACCGGAACTCGCCGAACACGACCACCAGTCCCGCGGCCACCAGAAGCATGACCACGGTGAAGATGCTGACGTAGAGCAACGTCTTGTCGCCGCGCATTAGAAGTCGTCCCGTTCTGCGAACGCCCCGTTGAACAGCCACTGCAGCGTCGACGGCGCATCGAACTGCAACTCGGTGTTCGGCTGGTACGGGACATTCGCGTTGTCGGTGACCAGGAACGGCGAGCGGTACCACGATCCGCCGAACTGCTTGCTCGGAACATTGGGCAGGCCACGACAATTCGGCCCGCCGGTGGCGTTCACGATGGGCAGGCTCTCGGGGTAGGTGTAGCCGGGCGAGCCGGGAAGGAAGTTCGACGCCACGAACAGGCCTGGCCGGATACCGCCGATGACGGGTGCGAACCGGTCGACTGCCAGCGCGGTGCCCTCGAGCATGCAGCCGAAGACCGGTGAATAGTCACCGGCCACCTTCAGCGGTGCGCGGAGCCGTTGGATCGCCGCGATGTAGTCGTCCTCGGCGGGTTCGAATGTGGCGGTGCCGTTGTTGGCCAGCCCGGTGGCGGCCAACAGCGCCGCGTTGAGGTTGTCCTTCTCGTCGACGATCGTGTCGCTGATCGCCGGTGCGTTGTCGATGATGCGGGCCAGATCCGGACCGGCGTCGCCGTAGATGTTGGCCACCACGGCGGTCTTGCGCAGATCCTCTTGCAGCGTGGGCAGTTTCGGATTGAGCTGCTGCAGGTAGTAATTCAGTCCGGCCAGCAGCGCACCGAGATCGTCGCCGTTGCCCCGCAGACCTTCGGCCACCGCGCTCAGCGTGGCGTTCAGGTTGATCGGGTCGATCTTGTTGAGCACATCGCTCAACGTCTGGAACAGCGTGTTGACCTCGAGCTGCACATCCTTGGCGGCCACTGTCGCGCCGGCCTTCAGCTGCTGGCCCGACGGCTGCGCCGGAGGCAGGAACTCGACGGACTTGGCGCCGAAAACCGTTGTGCTGCCGATCCGCACATTGGCGTTGGAGGGGATGTAGCGCATCTCGTTGCGGTTGATGGCCAACGTCAGCTTGGCTTCGTTGCCGGCGTACTCGATCGACTCGACCTTGCCGATCTGCACTCCCCGGTACTTGACCTTGGCGTCGCGTTCCATCACCAGACCCGCTCGGTGAGCGGTGACGTTCACGGTGTCCACCGGCGTGAAAGCCGCGGTGTAGGCCAGGTAGGTGAACACCGTCGCCGCGAGCAGGATCGCCGCGAGAATCGCCGCGGCGATCCTCACGTGGCTGCGCTTGGCCTCGTTGTCTGACATCGTCCCCGCCTACCCGGAGAGGTTGAAGTTGCCGGACGCGCCGTACACGGCGAGTGAGATGAACAAGGTGATGGTGACGACGACGATCAGCGAGGTCCGCACGGCCTGGCCGACCGCGATGCCGACCCCGACCGGCCCGCCCGATGCGTTGTAGCCGTAGTAGGTGTGCACCAGCATGACCGCGATGGCCATCACGATCGCCTGAAGGAAGGACCACAGCAGGTCCGTCGGCACCAGGAAGGTGTTGAAGTAGTGGTCGTAGAGGCCCGACGACTGTTTGTTGATGAACACCGTGGTGAACCGCGCGGCGAAGAAGGCGGCGAGCACCGACAGTGAGTACAGCGGGATGATCGCGACCATGCCGGCCATAAGCCGGGTGGACACCAGGTAGGACACCGAGTGCACGGCCATCGACTCGACGGCGTCGATCTCCTCGGACACCCGCATGGCGCCCAGTTGCGCGGTCGTGCCCGCGCCGATCGTCGCGGCCAACGCGATGCCCGCGATCACGGGGGCCACGATGCGCACGTTGAGGAAGGCCGACAGGAACCCGGTCAGCGCCTCGATACCGATGTTTCCGAGCGAGCTGTAGCCCTGGACGGCGATGACGCCGCCGGAGGCCAACGTCAGGAACGCCGCGACGCCGACGGTGCCGCCGATCATCACCAGCGCGCCGGTGCCCATCGTCATCTCGGCGATGTTGCGGACCGTCTCCTTGCGGTACCGCCGGACCGCGTTGGGCAGGTAGCGCATCGTCTCGCCGTAGAACAGGGCCTGCTCGCCGATGCTGTCGACGATCCTGGGCACACCGCTGAAGAAACGGCGGAAGCGCACGGTGACGTCGTAGCTCATCGCGCCCCTCTGCTCTTCACGCAAGCGTTCATCGCTCGAGCACCCTCACGCCGATCGCGGTCATCACCACGTTGATCACGAACAGGCAGATGAACGCGTAGACGACGGTCTCGTTGACCGCGGTGCCCACGCCCTTGGGGCCACCCTTGACGGTCAAGCCGCGATAGCAGCCGACCAGTCCGGCGACCACCCCGAACAGCAGAGCCTTGATCTCGGCCATGACGAGCTCACCGAGGCCCGTCAACACCGTCAACCCGTTGATGAACGCGCCCGGGTTGACGCCCTGCAGGAAGACCGAGAACACGTAACCGCCGGACAAGCCGATCAAGCAGACCAGGCCGTTGAGCAGCAACGCGACGAACGTCGAGGCCAGCACGCGGGGCACCACCAGCCGCTGGATCGGGTCGATGCCCAGCACGCGCATGGCGTCGATCTCCTCGCGGATGGTGCGCGCGCCCAGGTCTGCGCAGATCGCGGTCGCACCGGCACCCGCCACCACCAGCACGGTCACCACCGGGCCGAGCTGGGTGATGGTGCCGAAGGCGGTACCGGCGCCCGACAGGTCCGCGGCGCCGATCTCGCGAAGAAGGATGTTGAGCGTGAACGCGACCAGCACGGTGAAAGGAATGGCGACCAGCAGGGTCGGCACCAGCGAAACGCGCGCGATCATCCACGTCTGGTCGAGGAACTCCCGAAACTGGAACGGCCGCCGGAACGTCTTGGCGAACGTGTCAAACGACATCTCCACGAACCCGCCCACGGCCCGAGCCGGGGCCGCGAGCTGTTCGATCAACCTTTGCTCCGTTCTCGGGGGTCGGGATGTTCGGCGCGTCGTGGTCGTGGCGAAGAGGTGAAATATGTTGTCACGGCGGACTTCCCACCCCTTGGTCAAACGTTGCTCTCGGTGAGCCGGATCATACTAACTAGAACACGTTCGGGGTGTCAAAGCTCCGAAAATGACATCACAATTGTGATTTCTGCGCTGGTCAAGGCCGGTGTGACCCAGGTCATTCTAGAACGTGTTCTAGTGGAGTCGGGCGATGACGAACGAGACCGTAAGTCTTGCTAACTCATCAGCGCGGAGGCCGAGAAACTCCTCTGCGGATCGCGGCCAGCAAAGTACTCCTGAAGGGTTTCGGACAGCTTGCCGGGGTCCCAGGCATCGGCATCGGTGCTGAATTGTGCCTCGACCGTCGGCGCTGCCACCAGGGTCACCGTTGGACCGTAGACGATGAAGAGCTGACCGTTGACCCCTTCGGCCGCCGGGGAAGCCAGGAAGCGCACCAGGTTCACGACGTGGTCGGGCGACAACGGGTCGATCTGGCCTTCGCTCAACTCCGGTGCTTCGCCGAACACGTCCGCGGTCATCGCGGTGCGGGCACGGGGCGCGATGGCGTTGGCCCGCACACCGTAGCGTTCCAGGGCTCGGGCCATCGACAACGTCAACGCGGTGATGCCGGCCTTGGCGGCGCCATAGTTGGCCTGCCCGACCGGCCCCACCAGCCCGGCTTCCGACGAGGTGTTGATGACCCGGCCGTAGACCTGGCCGTTGTTGTCCTTCGCTTTCGCGCGCCAGTACGTGGCGGCGTTGCGGGTCAGCAGGAAGTGCCCGCGAAGGTGCACGGCGATCACCGCATCCCAGTCCTCGTCGGACATGTTGAACAGCATGCGGTCGCGGGTGATGCCGGCGTTGTTGACGACGATGCCCAGGCCCCCGAGTCCGTCGGCCGTTTCGACCAGTTCGTCGGCGGTCGAGCGCTCGCTGATGTCGCCCGCCACCGCGACGCCCTTGGCGCCCGCGGCGGAGATCTCGTCGAGCACGTCGGACTTGTCGAGCGCGGCGGCGATGTCGTTCACGACGATGGTGGCCCCGGCCCGGGCCAGGCCGATGGCCTCCGCGCGTCCCAGCCCTGCCGCCGCGCCGGTTACCACCGCCACGCGGCCGGACAGGTCGTTGGGGTCTGTACTCATGCCACTCTCCCCCTCTCCTTCGGTATGGGTGGTACCCGCACGGATGCCCGCGGGCGTCGTCAATTTATGAATACCTCTAGTCTCGCCGGAGCAGCGCGGCTCTCGGGCACTCCGCGATGGACTGCTCGGCCAGATCCTCCTGGTCGGCGGGCACCGGATCGAGCTTGACCACCGCGTAATCATCGTCATCGAGATCGAACAGGTCGGGCGCGATTCCCACGCACACGGCGTTGCCCTCGCACCGGTCCCGGTCCACTTCCACCCTCATCACAACCTCCTCGCGGTCAAAGCTGCTCCGAGCCCAGTGTGGCACCGGCCTGGACCCCAAGACTAGAACGTGTTACAACCGGGAGGGAATCGGGGCTGGCTCCCGGTATGCCACTTCGTGCCTCTAGAGAAGTTAGGACAAGGCGATGCGGATCGGCTACACCCCAGAGCAGGAAGAGCTGCGCCGCGAGCTGCGCTCCTACTTCACCAAGCTGATGACCGCCGAGCGCGCCGAGGCGCTGGCCTCCAACGACGGCGAGATGGGACGCGGCAACGTCTACCGCGAAACCGTCGCGCAGATGGGCAAGGACGGCTGGCTGACGCTGTCCTGGCCCAAGGAGTTCGGCGGCCAGGAGCGCCCTCCCATCGACGGGTTGATCTTCAACGACGAGGCCGCGATAGCCAACGTGCCGGTGCCGTTCCTGACGATCAACAGCGTTGCGCCGACGATCATGCACTTCGGCAGCGACGAGCAGAAGAAGTTCTTCCTGCCCAAGATCGCAGCCGGGGACCTGCACTTCTCGATCGGCTACTCCGAGCCCGGCGCGGGCACAGACCTGGCGTCGCTGCGCACCACCGCGGTTCGCGACGGCGACGACTACGTGATCAACGGCCAGAAGATGTGGACCAGCCTGATCGCCTATGCCGATTACGTGTGGCTGGCCGCGCGCACCAATCCCGAGGCCAAGAAGCACCGCGGGATCTCGATGCTGATCGTTCCCACCACGGCCGAGGGGTTCTCGTGGACGCCCGTGCACACCATGGCGGGCGTCGACACCAGCGCCACCTATTACCAGGACGTGCGGGTGCCGGTGACCAACCTGGTCGGTGAGGAGAACGCCGGCTGGAAGCTGGTGACCAACCAGCTCAACCACGAGCGCGTCGCACTGGTGTCTGCTCAGCCGATCTTCGTGGCGCTCAACGGGGTTCGTGAGTGGGCGCAGAACACCAAGGACGTGCACGGCAACCGGTTGATCGACTCCGAATGGGTGCAGCTCAACCTGGCCCGGGTGCACGCCAAGGCCGAGGTGCTCAAGCTGATCAACTGGGAACTGGCGTCCGCCGACGACGCCGCCCCCTCACCCGCGGACGCGTCCGCGGCCAAGGTGTACGGCACCGAACTGGCCACCGAGGCCTACCGCCTGCTGATGGAGGTGCTGGGCACCGCGGCCACGCTGCGCTCCGGCACGCCGGGGGCCCTGTTGCGCGGGCGGATCGAACGGATGCACCGCAGCTGCCTGATCCTGACGTTCGGCGGCGGCACCAACGAGATTCAGCGCGACATCATCGGCATGGTCGCGCTCGGCCTGCCCCGAGTGAACCGATAGGACCCCGCCATGGACTTCAAGACAACCGAAGCGTCGGAGGATCTCGGCGGATTGGTCCGCACGATCGTCGACTCGGTCGTGACCCCCGAGCGCCAGCGCGAACTGGACGGCCTCGAGCAACGGTTCGACAAAACGCTGTGGGGCAAGCTGATCGAGGCCGACGTGCTGTCGGCCGCCGCTCCTGAGTCGGTGGGCGGTGGCGGATTCGGGGTGCTCGAACAGGTGGCCATCCTGGTCGCACTCGGCAGGCAGTTGTCCGCGGTGCCCTACCTCGAGTCGGTCGTGCTGGGTGCCGGCGCGCTGGCCAAGTTCGCCCCGGAGGCACTGCAGCAGGAGTGGGCGGAGCCCGCCGTCAAGGGTGACAAGATGCTCACCGTCGCCCTCGACGGCGAGATGGGTCAGGGGCCGGTGCAGGCTCAGTCGAGCGACGGCGGCTACCGGCTCACCGGGTCGCGCACGCAGGTGCCGTACGGCCCCGTGGCCGACGCATTCCTGATCCCGGCCGAAACGGATTCGGGCGTCAACGTTTTCCTGGTCGCGGCGACGGACCCCGGTGTGACGGTCGAGTCGTTGAGCACCACCGGTCACGGCAGCGTCGCACATCTCGAGTTGCGGGGCACCCAGGTCGATGCCGGCCGCGCGGTCGGCGATGCTGATGTCGCCGCGTGGCTGACCACCCGGGTGACGCTGGGCCGCAGCGCGTTTCAGCTCGGTGTCCTCGAACGCGCCTTGGAGCTCACCGCGGAGTACGCCCGCGAACGCGAGCAGTTCGACCGGCCGATCGGCAGTTTCCAGGCGGTGTCGTCACGGCTGGCTGACGGCTACATCGATGTCAAGGCGCTGCGGTTGACCCTGACGCAGGCGGCCTGGCGACTCTCGGAAGATCTCCCCGCAGACGTCGACGTCAACACCGCGGCGTTCTGGGCCGCCGACGCCGGCCACCGCGTCGCGCACACCACGGTGCACGTCCACGGCGGCGTCGGGATCGACATCGACCACCCCGTGCACCGGTATTTCCTGGCGGCCAAGCAGACCGAGTTCGCGGTCGGCGGCGCGACGGGGCAACTGCTGCGCATCGGCCGGGAGCTGGCCGATACGCCCGCGTGAGGTGAACAGGCTGCCCACGGTCGCCGAACTGTTGGCGCCGCTGATCGACGTCGACGATCGCGGAGTGCTCTTCGAGGACACGGTCACCACCTGGCGCGACCACCTGCGGTACGCCGCGGCCGTCGCCGCCGCGCTGCGGGCACGCCTCGATCCCGACCGGCCCCCTCACGTTGGGGTGCTACTGCAGAACACGCCGTTCTTCTCGGCGGTATTGGCTGCGGCGGGGCTGACCGGCATCGTGCCGGTCGGTCTCAACCCCGTCCGGCGGGGTGCAGCGCTGCAGCGTGACATCACCCATGCCGATTGTCAACTGGTGCTTGCTGATTCGGGATCACGCGACGTGATCGACGGTATCGACCACATCGATGTCGACTCACCCGAATGGGCGGACGAGGTGGCGGCCTTCGCCGACGAGCCCGTAACGGTGCGCGGTGCCGATCCCGCGGACCTGTTCATGCTGATCTACACGTCGGGCACCAGCGGTGACCCGAAGGCCGTCAAGTGCAGCCACGGCAAGGTTGCGGTGGCGGGTGTGACGATGACGCAGCGCTTCGACCTGGGACCCGACGACGTCTGCTACGTGTCGATGCCCCTGTTCCACTCGAACGCGGTGCTGGTCGGCTGGGCGGTGGCGCTGGCCTCGCAGAGCTCGTTGGCGTTGCGTCGCAAGTTCTCCGCGTCGCAGTTCCTGCCCGACGTCCGCCGCTTCGGCGCGACGTATGCCAACTACGTCGGTAAGCCGCTGTCGTATGTCCTTGCCACACCGGAGCTTCCCGACGACGCGGACAATCCGCTGCGGGCGGTGTACGGCAACGAGGGTGCGCCTGCCGACGTCGAGCGGTTCGCGAAGCGTTTCGGCACGGTGGTGATGGACGGGTTCGGTTCGACCGAGGGCGGGATCGCGATCGCCCGCACACCAGACACCCCGCCCGGCTCGCTGGGCCCGCTGCCGCCGGGGACCGAGATCCTCGACGTCGACACCGGCCAACCGTGCCCGCCCGGTGTGACCGGCGAGCTGGTGAACACCTCGGACGCAGGGCGTTTCGAGGGTTACTACAACGACCCCGAAGCCGACGCCGAGCGAATGCGCGGCGGCGTGTACCACAGTGGCGACCTCGCATACCGGGACGAGAACGGCTTCGCGTACTTCGCGGGCAGGCTCGGCGACTGGATGCGCGTGGACGGCGAGAACCTCGGTGCGGCGCCGATCGAGCGGGTGCTGCTGCGCCACCCCGACGTCGTGGAGGTAGCGGTCTACGGGATACCCGCGCCCGACGTGGGCGACCAGGTGATGGCCGCGCTGACCCTCACCGAAGGCGCGACGTTCGATCCGGATGCGTTCCGCGAATTCCTGTCCGCGCAGCCCGATCTCGGGCCGAAGCAGTGGCCGTCGTACGTGCGGATCAGCACGGCGTTGCCGCGCACCGAGACGTTCAAGGTCATCAAGCGGCAGCTGGCGGCCGAGGGCACAAAATGCGCCGATCCGGTGTACCCGTTCCAGCACTAGTGGCGCCGATCGGCGATGGCTACGCGCCGGCGTTACCGTAGCGTGATAGACCGGTCCGCACCGCAGCGCGGAGATGGGCGCAGAGCTTGCACTGAGGAACGGGATGGTGAGCACCGACGACAAGGCAGACGGCCCGTACCACATCGCCGGGGTGCTGGCATCCTGACGATGTACGACGACGACAATGACGTGGCGTGCGTGCGATGAGAGATACGGCTGAGGCGGTCGACGCCGCTGATAGCGGCCATGAAGTACCACGCGGTCCCACTGTTGCCCGTCCGCACTGGGACTGGCGGGTTCAGCCGTCCTCGGTGACGCTCAAGCTCGTCATGGCCGTCACCGGAATCGTGTTCGCGGCGTACGTCCTCGTCCATATGATCGGGAATCTCAAGGTCTACACGGGCGCCGAGCACTTCGATGCCTACGCACACTGGCTGCGCACTCTGCTCGAACCGCTGTTGCCGTACGAGGGTGCATTGTGGATCTTTCGTGTCGTGCTGTCGGCTTGTCTGATCGCCCATGTCGGGGCCGCGGTCCTGCTCACGCGCCGTGCCCATCGGGCCCGGGGCCGGTTCCGGCGCACCGGGCTCGGTCTGCGGTCATTCACCGCGCGCACGATGCTGGTCACCGGGCTGGCGCTGCTGGGGTTCGTCGTATTCCACATCATGGACCTGACTACTGGCACTCGGCCGTTCGCGAGTTCGTCGTTCACCGGCACCACCGTGACCACCAGCCACGCCTACGACAACCTCATCGCCAGCTTCGAGCGGCCCGGTGTCGCGGCGTTCTACCTGTTGGCCATGGCGGCGCTCGGCGCCCATATGGCGCACGGATTGTGGACGCTGGTCAACGATCTCGGAGTCACCGGACAACGCGCACGCCAAGTGGGTGTGGCGATAGGAGGTTCGCTCGCACTGACGGTGATGGTCGGCAACATGACCATCCCGATCGCGGTGTGGACCGGGCTGCTGTCATGACACCGGACTTCCTGGCATCCCTACGAGCGGCCGGCGATCCGATCGTGGGCGGCGTCCCCGCCGGTGATCCGGCCGAAGCCTGGCAACGCCGCACCTTGGACTACCGGCTGGTGAGTCCGCTGAATCGGCGCAAATTCACCGTGATCGTGGTCGGCACCGGATTGGCGGGCGCCGGCTGTGCGGCCGCGCTGGGTGAGTTGGGTTATCACGTCGAGTGTTTCACGTTCCACGATGCGCCACGGCGGGCGCACAGTGTCGCCGCCCAGGGCGGCATCAACGCTGCCCGGGCACGTAAGGTCGACAACGACAGCATCGACCGGTTCGTCAAGGACACCGTCAAGGGCGCAGACTTCCGCTGCCGGGAGGCGGACTGCTACCGACTCGCACACGAGTCCGCACGCGTCATCGACCATATGAACGCGATCGGGGCGCCCTTCGCCCGCGAATACGGCGGCAGCCTGGCCACCCGGTCGTTCGGCGGGGTCCAGGTCTCGCGCACGTACTACACCCGCGGCCAGACCGGCCAGCAATTGCAGATCGCGTCCAGCCAGGCGTTGTTTCGCCAGGTGCAAGCCGGCACGGTGAACCTGCACATCCGTACCGAAATGCTCGACGTGATCGTTGCCGACGGTCGCGCGTGCGGCATCGTCACCCGCGACCTGGTGACCGGTGAAGTGCGAGCCACCACCGGCCACGCGGTGGTGCTCGCGACGGGCGGCTACGGCAACGTGTTCTTCAGGTCCACGCTGGCACACAACTCCAACGCCACGGCGACCTGGCGCGCGCACATGCGGGGTGCGTTGTTCGCGTCGCCGGCGTTCATCCAATTCCACCCGACCGCGTTACCGGTGAACTCGGAGTGGCAGTCCAAGACAATCCTGATGAGCGAATCGCTGAGAAACGACGGCCGAATCTGGGTGCCGAAGCGAAACGGCGACGACCGGCACCCCAATGACATCCCCGAGAACGAGCGCGACTACTACCTCGAGCGCATGTATCCGGCGTACGGGAACCTGTCTCCGCGCGACGTCTCGTCGCGCGCTGCCCGCACCCAGATCGAGTCCGGGCGCGGGGTGGGGCCGCTGAAAAACAGCGTCTACCTTGATTTTCGGGACGCGCTGAGCCGACTGGGCCCCGAAAAGATCGCCGAGCGCTACGGCAATCTGTTCTCGATGTATCACGACGTCACCGGCGAGGACCCGTACCAAGTACCAATGCGGATCGCGCCCGGTGCCCATTTCTCGATGGGTGGGCTGTGGAGTGATTTTGACCAGATGACCTCCATCCCAGGGCTTTTCGTCGCCGGCGAGGCGGGATGGGGCTACCACGGCGCCAACCGGCTCGGCGCCAACTCGCTGCTGTCGGCGTGCGTCGACGGCTGGTTCACGCTGCCGTATTCGATACCGAACTATCTCGCCGGCATGCTGGGCACCGCGCCGCTGGCCGCCGACCATCCCGCGGTGGTGAGCACGCTGACCGATGTGACGCGGCGGGTCGAGGAGCTGCTGTCGATCGGCGGCAGCCAGGGGCCCGACCGGTTCCACCGCCGGCTCGGTGACCTGCTCTACACCGGGTGCGGCGTCTCCCGATCTGCGAAGGGGCTGGCCGACACCATCGCCGCCATCGACGAGCTGACCGCGGCGTTCTGGTCCGACCTGCGGGTGGCGGGCACCGGCGCGCAGTTAAACCAGGAACTCGAAAAGGCCGGCCGGGTGGCCGATTTCCTCGGTCTGGCCCGGCTGATGTGCATCGACGCGCTGGATCGGGACGAGTCCTGTGGCGCGCACTTCCGCGTCGAGCACCAGACAGCAGACGGCGAAGCGCAACGCGACGACGCCAACTGGTGCTTCGTCTCGGCTTGGGAGCACCGCGCCGACGGGCCGCAAATTCGCCACCACGAAGCGCTGACCTTCACTGCCGTTCCGCTACAACCCAGGGACTATGTATGAGGCTGACGTTGCAGATCTGGCGGCAAGCCGACTCCGCGGCGCCGGGACGATACGAGGACTACACCGTCGACGACGCCACGCCGGAGATGTCGCTGCTGGAACTGCTGGATCGCCTCAACGACGCGCTGGTCGCCGAGGGCCGAGAGCCGGTCGCCTTCGACTCGGACTGCCGCGAAGGGGTGTGCGGGTCATGTGGAATCACCGTCGACGGCCGCCCGCACGGCCCTCTGCCGAACACGCCTTCGTGTCGCCAGCATGTGCGTTTGTTCGCCGACGGCGCGCGGATTCGGTTCGAACCGTTCCGGTCGGCGGCCTTTCCGGTGGTGCGCGACTTGGTGGTGGATCGTTCGGCACTGGACCGGATGATCGCTGCGGGCGGATCGGTCGCCGTAGACGCCGGCACCGCGGGCGACGCCGACGCCGAACCACTGCCACACGATGAGGCCGAGTACGCGCTGGATTTCGCGGCGTGCATCGGATGCGGCGCCTGTGTGGCGGCCTGCCCGAACGGGTCCGCGCACCTGTACGCCGGGGCCAAGTTGCTGCACTTGGCCACCGTCACCCGCGGTCGTCAGGAACGTAGCCGCCGCGCGCGCGATGTGGTGGCGCAGATGGAGCAGGACTTCGGACCGTGCTCCAGCTATGGCGAATGCTCCATGGTGTGTCCCGAGAGCATCCCGCTGACAGCGGTGGCGGCCGTCAACCGCGAGGTAGTGCGGGCGCGCCTGCGTGGCGTCAAGCGCTGAGCTCGGGGAGTGACAGCTGACTAGTCGCCGCGGATGCCGTCGAGGCGGCGCGTGGCCTCCTCGAAACCGGCCACCAACTCGGCGATGATGTCGGCGACCGGGCGGATCTCGTTCATCCGCCCCACGATCTGACCCACCGGCATCGCGACGGTGTCGGGGTTGTCCGACTCGTTCATACGCTGATGCGCCTCGCTGACCAGGATGTTCTGCAGCGGCATCGGCAACGGCTCCGGCGCGTCGGGCGCGTCCCACGCGTCGGTCCATTTGGTCTTCAGCAGACGAGCGGGCTTACCGGTGTAGATCCGCCGGCGCACGGTGTCGGCCGACGTCGCCCGCAGCAACCCCTCCTGGATCGTCGAGACGCCGCCGGGCTTGCGGTGCCCGAGGTCGTACTCGGCCGACGTTAGGAACGCCGAACCCATCCACACTCCCTGCGCACCGAGGGCCAACGCGGCGGCGACCTGCCGGCCGGAGCCGATACCGCCGGCCGCCAACACCGGCGCCTTCCCGTCAAGGGCGTCAACGATTTCCGGCCACAGCACCATCGAGCCGATCTCACCGGTGTGCCCGCCGGCCTCGTGGCCCTGCGCGACCACGATGTCGACGCCGTTGTCCACATGGCGCTGAGCGTGTTTGGCGCTGCCGGCCAGCGCGGCGACCGGAACTCCCGCGGCGTGCACCTGGTCGATGACGTCCTTCGGTGGTGAACCGAGCGCGTTGGCGATCAGCTTGATCGGATGCTTGAGCGCGACCTCGACATGCGAGCGCGCCACGCTGTGCAGCCACCCGAGCACACCCTCGTTGCGCGCCCCGTCCTCCGGCAGCGGCGGAACCCCGAGATCGGCGAGCGTCTTGTCGACGAAGTCGCGATGGCTCTGCGGGATCAGCTTGTCGATGTCGACCGCCGTGCCCTCCTGGGGCACCTTGGCGGGCATCACCACGTCGACGCCGTAGGGCTTGCCGTCGGTGTTCTCGTCCATCCAGCACAGCACATCTTCGAGATCGTCGGCCGAGTTGAACCGCACGCAGCCCAGCACGCCGAGGCCGCCGGCCTTGCTGACCGCCGCGGCGACCTTCTCCGACGGCGTGAACACGAAGATCGGGTACTCGATGCCGAACCGGTCGCAGAGCTCAGTGCGCATTCCCGTCACGACGCCGACCCCACGTGGTTGGCGTGCACATCGTCGGCCGGCCGCTCCTCGGTGGTGTCCTTGGCCCACCGGTAGTCCGGCTTGCCCGCCGGGGTCCGGTGGATCTCGTCGACCCACCAAACCTTGCGCGGCACTTTGTAACCGGCGATCTCGCGGCGCACGAACGTGTCGAGCTCGGCCAGCGTCGGGTTGGTGCCCGGACGCCGGTGCACGACCGCCGCCACGCACTGACCGTAGCGCTCGTCGGGCACCCCGACCACGAGCGCGTCGAACACGTCGGGATGCCCCTTGAGCGCGGCCTCGACCTCTTCGGGGTAGATCTTCTCGCCGCCGCTGTTGATCGACTGCGAGCCGCGGCCGAGCATCGTGACGGTGCCGTCGGCCTCGACCTCGGCGTAGTCACCGGGGATGGCGTAGCGAATTCCGTTGAACGTCTTGAACGTTTCGGCCGTCTTCTTCTCGTCCTTGTAGTAGCCGACCGGGATGTTGCCCTTCTTCGCGATCAGCCCGCGCACACCCGATCCGGGCTTGACCTCGTTGCCGTCCTCGTCGAGAACAACGGTGCGGTGGTCGATCGTCACCCGCGGGCCGCCGGTGTGCGACTGCCCCTTGGCCACGATGCTGGTGCCGCCGAAGCCGGTCTCCGAGGACCCGATCGAATCGGTGATCACCCGGTTGGGCAGCAGTTCGAGGAACTTTTCCTTGATGCTGGTGGAGAACAGGGCGGCGGTGCTCGCCAGCAGGAACAGGTTGGAGAGATCGGGCTCGCGACCGGACTCGTGCAGTTTCACCAGCGCATCGAGCAAGGGGCGGCCCATCGCGTCGCCGGTGAAGAACAACAGGTTCACCTTGTGCTTCTCGATGGTCTGCCAGACCTCGTCGGCATCGAATTCCGGTGCCAAGACGGTGGTCTGACCGGAGAACAGCGACATCCAGGTGGCAGACTGGGTGGCGCCGTGGATCATCGGCGGGATCGGATAGCGGACCATCGGCGGGTTCTCCGCCGCGGCCTTCGCCAGGTCGTACTCGTCCTTGACGAACTCACCGGTGGCGAAGTCGGTGCCGCCGAAGAGCACCCGGTAGATGTCCTCGTGGCGCCACATCACGCCCTTGGGGAAACCGGTGGTGCCACCGGTGTAGAGCAGGTAGATGTCGTCGGGGCTGCGCGGTCCGAAATCGCGCTCGGGCGAGGCCTGTTCGAGAGCGGAGTAGAACTCGACGCCGCCGTAGCGCTCGAAGTCGTCGTCACTGCCGTCCTCGACCACCAGAACGGTCTTCACGGCCGGGGTCTCGGGCAGCACGTTCGCGACGCGGTCGGCGTAGCGGCGCTCGTGCACCAGGGCAACCATGTCTGAGTTCTCGAAGAGGTACTTCAGCTCGCCCTCGACGTAGCGGAAGTTGACATTGACCAGGATCGCGCCGGCTTTGACGATGCCCAGCATCGCGACGACGATCTCGTTGCGGTTGCGGCAGTAGAGGCCGACCTTGTCGTCCTTCTTGACACCCTGATCGATGAGGTAGTGGGCCAACCGGTTGGCCTGCTCCTCCAACTGGGCGTAGGTGAGCTGGTCGTCGCCGCAGATGAGGGCGACACGGTCTGGCACGGCGTCGATGGCGTGCTCGGCAAGATCAGCGATGTTCAGGGCCACGAGACCTAAACTAGAACGTGTTACATTTCCAGACAAGTCTGTGGCATCGACGCTGGAAGGCGAACCCTAGTGAGTGATCCCCAGAAGGGCCCCGACGCCCTCATTGAGCAGCGCGGACACACCCTGATCCTGACGCTGAACCGGCCCGAGGCGCGCAATGCGCTCTCGACCGAGATGCTCTCGATCATGGTGGACGCCTGGGACCGCGTCGACAACGATCCCGAGATCCGCACCTGCATCCTCACCGGCGCCGGCGGCTACTTCTGCGCGGGGATGGACCTCAAGGCCGCGACGGCCAAGCCGCCGGGCGACTCGTTCAAGGACGGAAGCTATGACCCGTCGCGCATCGACGCGCTGCTGAAGGGCCGCCGGCTGACCAAACCGCTGATCGCCGCCGTCGAGGGTCCGGCCATCGCCGGGGGTACGGAGATCCTGCAGGGCACCGACATCCGCATCGCCGGCGAGAGCGCCAAGTTCGGAATCTCCGAAGCGAAGTGGAGCCTGTATCCGATGGGCGGCTCGGCGGTGCGCCTCGTGCGGCAGATCCCGTACACCATCGCGTGCGATCTGCTGTTGACCGGACGGCACATCACCGCCGCCGAGGCCAAGGAGTACGGGCTGATCGGCTACGTGGTGCCCGATGGAACGGCGCTGGACAAGGCGCTGGAGATCGCCGAGGTGATCAACAACAACGGACCGCTGGCCGTGCAGGCGATCCTGAAGACCATCCGCGAGACCGAGGGCATGCACGAGAACGAGGCGTTCAAGCCCGACACCGCCAACGGCATCCCGGTGTTCCTGAGCGAGGACGCCAAGGAGGGTCCGCGGGCGTTCAAGGAGAAGCGGGCCCCGAACTTTCAGATGAAGTAGGCCCGCGAAGTCGCCCCGCGCCCTGGCTCGGTTGTGAAACCTGCGACGGTTTCGGTCCGATTTCCGTCGCTCGTTTCACAATCGGCGCACTAGAGCACCTTCGCCGTCGGCGTGAACACCACCGGCATCTTCTCCAGACCGCTCACGAAATTGGCGGGCCGCAACGGCAACTCGTCTCCGGAGGCCAACTGCAGATCGGGCAGCCGCTGGAGCAGTTTGGTCTGCATGATTGACAGCTCGAGCCGCGCGAGCTGGTTGCCCAGGCAGAAATGCGTGCCAAAGCCGAACGCCAGGTGGTTGTTCGGATAGCGCTCGATATCGAACGACTCGGGATCGTCGAACACCTTCTCGTCGAAGTTGGCCGACTCGAACAGCAGGATCATCTTCTCGCCCTCTTTGAGGGCCGTGCCGTGGAACTCGGTGTCGGCGGTGATCGTCCGCGCCATGTTCTTCACCGGTGCCGTCCAGCGCAGCATCTCCTCGATCGCGTTGGGTAGCAACGACAGATCAGCCGCGAGGCGCCGATGCTGATCGGGGTGCAACAGCAACTGCCGGGTGCCGCCGGACAGGGTGTGCCGAGTCGTCTCGTCGCCGCCGATCAACAGCAGCAGCACCTCGGTGACGATCTGATGGTCTTCGAGCTTGCTGCCCTCGACCTCGGCGTGCACCAGCACGCTGACCAGATCGTCGGTCGGCTCATCCTTGCGGGCCGCGATCATGCCCATCATGTACTCGCTGTAGGCCGCGAACGCGTCCATCGTGACCTGGAATTCCTCCGGGTCCGCGGTGCTGCTGAGGGCACCCACCAGGTCGTCGGACCACTTCAGGAACATCTCGCGCTCCTCGGGACGGACCCCGAGCATGTCGCCGATGACGGCCATCGGCAGCGGCGCCGCGATGTCCCAGACGAAGTCGCATTCACCGCGCTCACACACGTTGTCGATCAGCGTGTCGCACAGGTTCTCGATCGAGCCCTCGAGGTCTTTGACCCGCTTACGTGTGAAGCCGGAGTTGACGAGCTTGCGCCGCAGCAGATGCTGCGGATCGTCCATCTCGATCATCATCTCGACGCCCGGCTGGTCGGGTCGGATGCCACCGGCGTTGGAGAACAGCTCCGGGTTGCGCTCCGCCTCGATGACGGCGGCATACGTTGCGGCCGCCGCCAATCCGTTGCGGTCGCGGAACACCGGTTCGTTCTCGCGCATCCACTTGTAGACCGACCGCGAATCGCCGGCGTAGAAGGCGCCGTCGGTCAGGTCGACATCGGGTTTCGTCATCGTCATCGTCAAGCCTCCCTGGCGTCGCCGAACGTCATAGCAACGTTTTCAGAAGAATTCGAAACCAGCGCACGTTTCGGTAGACCAAGCGCGACAAGTTCTTTCGCGAACGGGTGATCGCCCAGCCAGACTCGCGCCCCGCCCGGTCGCATCCGTACGCCCGCGGGCACCATCTCGAACCGGCTCTCGCGCCGAATGCCGTCGAGACACGAGTACGAGGACAACTCCTGCTGCCGCGACGCCGCCGCCGGAAGCTTCACGCCGGGAGAGAATTCCATTCCGATCACCAGGCGACCGTCGATACGTGCATCGAAACCGAACTGCCGGCCATCGCGGATGTCGTAGTCCGCCATGACTTTCGGAAACCCCCAGATCGTCCGGCCGGCCTCCAAGGTGAAGGACTGGTCGACGAACATGTGGTGGACGAACGCCGTTTGCAGAGACCGCAGACCGGGCTTCGAGCCAGGCGGATTCACGCTCACACAGGTGCTGTACTCGTGATACGCGCCGAGATCGCTGTCGACGAAATGGGTCATTATCAGCGTCACGATCGCACGGCCCGGTAGCGGACGGTAGACCTGTAGGCCGCTGTAGTCGATCATCCGCTGCGTGGCGTCGGCGTCGACAGCGAACATCGCGGTGTGTTGGGTGGCGGTGCGAACCCGTACCGGCATGGTGAGCACCGTGCCGGCGATGGTGTGGTGCGACGTCATCGCGTCAATCTAGAACGTCGAGTAGACAACAATCAAGGAAGTGTCTACTCAGGCTGGATCGGCGGCTCGCCGCCCGGGGTCAGACCAGCGCGGCGAGATCCCTGATCTGCTCGGGCGAACGCGCCCCGACGACCATCATCGTGACGCCTGCGGCCTCCCACGCCTTGATCTGTTCCTGCACATAACCGAGGTCGCCGACGATCGCCGAGTCGTCGACCAACTCGTCCGGAATGATCTTCGCGGCTTCGTCTTTGCGGTCCGAGCGGAACAGCTTGGTCACGTCCTCGACGACTTCCGCATAACCCATCCGGCGGTAGACGTCGGCGTGGAAGTTGGTGTCCTCGGCGCCCATGCCGCCCATGTACAGCGCCAGATGCGGCTTCATCAGCTCCATGATCTCGGCGCGGTCGTCGGTGACGACCACCTGAGCCGTCGCGCAGATCTCGAAGTCGGAGCGGCTGCGGCGCGCGCCGGGACGGGCGAAGCCCTCGTCAAGCCACTCGTTGTACATGTCGGCGATGCGCGGCGAGTAGAAGATCGGCAGCCATCCGTCGCAGATCTCGGCGGCCAGCGCGACGTTCTTCGGCCCTTCGGCGCCGAGCATCACCGGGATGTCGGCGCGCAGCGGATGAGTGATCGGTTTGAGGTTCTTGCCCAGACCCGTGGTGCCCTCCCCGGCCAACGGCAGCGGATAGTGCGGACCGTCGCTGCGCACCGGCGCCTGCCGCGCCCACACCTGGCGCAGGATGTCGATGTACTCACGGGTGCGGGCCAGCGGCTTGGGGAACTTCTGGCCGTACCAACCCTCCACGACCTGCGGTCCGGACACCCCGAGCCCGAGGATGTGCCGACCCCCGGAGAGATGGTCGAGTGTCAACGCCGCCATCGCGCACGCGGTGGGGGTGCGCGCCGACAGCTGGATCACCGACGTGCCCAGCCGCATCCGCGTGGTCTCGCGGCCCCACCACGCCAGCGGCGTGTAGGCGTCCGAGCCCCAGGCTTCGGCGGTGAACACCGTGTCGAAGCCGGCCTGCTCGGCGGCGGCGACCAGTTCGGCGTGATTCTCGGGGGGTTGCGCGCCCCAATACCCCAACTGCAGTCCGAGCTTCATCGGCAGACCTCATAACGGTGTCTTGAAACCATTGTTAGAACCTGTTCTACTCGATGCCGTGACCACCAGCCAAAGCAGCCCGGTGCAGATCGATCCGCATGAGCCGCCGCTTTCAGCGCCGCTGAAGCTCTCATTCGACTACACCCGTTCAGTCGGACCACTCCTGTCCCAGTTCTTCACCGCCCTGCGCGAGCGACGCATCGTCGGAGTGCGCGGTTCGGATGGGCGGGTGCACGTGCCGCCGGCCGAGTTCGATCCCGTGACCTACGAGCGATTGACGGAAATCGTACCGGTGTCCGCTGTCGGCACCGTGGTGTCGTGGACGTGGCAGCCGGCCCCCCTCGAGGGTCAGCCTCTGGACCGTCCGTTCGCGTGGGCGCTGATCAAGCTGGACGGCGCCGACACGCCGCTGCTGCACGCGGTCGACGCGGGTTCCGCAGACTCCATCAGCACCGGCGCGCGGGTGCACGCGCACTGGGTGGACGAGCCGGTCGGAGCCATCACCGACATCGCCTACTTCGCACTAGGCGAGGACGCCGAACCGGAGGGTCAGCCCGACGACCGCGACCCGGTCACCGTCCAGGTGACGCCGTCGTCGATCGAGATCCAGCACACCGCGTCCCTGCCCGAGAGCACCTTCCTGCGCGCCCTAGAGGAGGGCAAGCTGCTCGGGGCGCGAACCAAGAGCGGCCGTGACGGCAAGCCCGGCAAGGTGTACTTCCCGCCCAAGGAGGCCGATCCGGCCACGGGCCTGGAGCTCGACGAGTTCATCGAGTTGCCGGACAAGGGCACCGTCACGACGTTCGCCGTCATCAACATTCCCTTTGCAGGACAACGCATCAAGCCGCCCTATGTGGCTGCCTACGTTCTGCTCGACGGCGCCGACATCCCCTTCCTGCATCTGGTGACCGAGATCGAGGCAAGCGAAGTCCGCATGGGCATGCGCGTCGAAGCGGTCTGGAAACCGCGCGAAGAGTGGGGTTTGGGCATCGACAACATCGACCACTTCCGGCCGACTGGTGAGCCCGACGCCGACTACGACTCCTACAAGCACCACCTGTAAAGGGCTGGACGTGACCGATTCAAGAGATGTAGCAGTCGTCGGGTTCGCGCACGCACCGCACGTGCGCCGCACCGACGGGACCACCAACGGCGTCGAGATGCTGATGCCGTGTTTCCATCAGCTCTCCGACGAGCTCGGCCTGAAGCAGACCGACATCGGCTTCTGGTGCTCGGGATCCTCGGATTACCTTGCGGGCCGGGCGTTCTCGTTCATCTCCGCGATCGACTCGATCGGCGCGGTGCCGCCGATCAACGAGTCGCATGTCGAGATGGACGCGGCGTGGGCGCTGTACGAGGCCTACATCAAGATCCTCACCGGCGAGGTGGACACCGCGCTGGTGTACGGTTTCGGCAAGTCCAGTGCGGGTGTGCTGCGCCGCGTGCTGGCGCTGCAGACCGATCCCTACACCGTCGCCCCGCTGTGGCCGGACGCGGTGTCGATGGCGGGCCTGCAGGCCCGCTTCGGGCTCGACGCCGGCAAGTGGACCGCCGAGCAGATGGCTCAGGTGGCACTGGACTCGATGACGGCCGCCGGCCGCACCGACAGCGAGAAGGCTCCGACTGCCTCAGACGAGGCGAAGGCGATCTCCGAACTCCTCGAGCGGCCGTACTTCGCAGATCCGTTGCGCCGCCACGACATCGCGCCGATCACCGACGGAGCCTCGGCGATCGTGCTCGCCGCCGGCGACCGGGCGCGTGAGCTCCGTGAGAACCCGGCGTGGATCACCGGGATCGAACATCGCATCGAGACGCCGATACTGGGCGCCCGCGATCTGACCACGTCGCCGTCGACGGCGGCGTCCGCCCAGGCGGCCACCGGCGGCGACACGGGATCCATCGACGTGGCCGAGATCTACGCACCGTTCACCCACCAGCACCTGATCCTCACGGAGGCGATCGGGCTGCCCTCGTCGACGAAGGTGAACCCTTCGGGCGGTGCGTTGTCCGCCAACCCGATGTTCTCGGCGGGCCTCGAGCGCATCGGGTTCGCCGCGCAACACATCTTCAACGGTTCGGCGCAGCGTGTCCTGGCGCACGCGACGAGCGGGCCTGCGCTGCAACAGAACCTGGTGGCCGTTCTGGAAGGACACGCCTGATGTCGAAGAATCTCGCTGCGGTCCTGGGTACCGGGCAGACGAAGTACGTCGCCAAGCGCCAGGACGTCTCGATGAACGGTTTGGTACGAGAGGCCATCGACAAGGCGCTGGCCGACTCGGGCGCGACGATGGACGACATCGACGCGGTGGTGGTCGGAAAGGCGCCCGACTTCTTCGAGGGCGTGATGATGCCCGAACTGTTCATGGCCGATGCCGTGGGCGCGACGAACAAGCCGTTGATCCGCGTGCACACCGCCGGTTCGGTCGGCGGATCGACCGCGGTGGTGGCCGCCAGCCTGGTGCAGTCCGGTAAGTACCGGCGGGTGCTGGCCATGGCATGGGAGAAGCAGTCCGAGTCGAACGCCATGTGGGCGTTGAGCATTCCGGTGCCGTTCACCAAGCCGGTCGGCGCCGGCGCCGGCGGCTACTTCGCCCCGCATGTGCGTGCCTACATCCGCCGTTCCGGGGCGCCCGACCACATCGGTGCGATGGTGGCGGTCAAGGACCGGCTCAACGGCGCCAAGAACCCGTTGGCCCATCTGCATCAGCCCGACATCACGCTGGAGAAGGTGATGTCGTCCCAGATGCTGTGGGACCCCATCCGGTTCGACGAGACATGCCCGTCGTCCGACGGCGCCTGCGCGCTGGTGATCGGCAACGAAGAGATTGCGGATCGCCGTGTCCAGGAAGGCAATCCGGTCGCCTGGATTCACGCCACCGCGCTGCGGACCGAACCGCTGGCCTATGCGGGTCGCGACCAGGTCAACCCGCAGGCCGGCCGCGACGCCGCCGCGGCGTTGTGGAAGGCCGCCGGAATCAAGAGTCCCATCGACGAGATCGATGCCGCCGAGGTCTACGTGCCGTTCTCGTGGTTCGAGCCGATGTGGCTGGAGAACCTCGGCTTCGCGCCGGAGGGTGAGGGCTGGAAGCTGACCGAGGCCGGTGAGACGGCGATCGGTGGTCGCATCCCGCTCAACCCGTCGGGGGGCGTGCTGTCGAGCAATCCGATCGGGGCGTCCGGCATGATCCGGTTCGCCGAGGCGGCGATCCAGGTGATGGGTAAGGCCGGTGAACACCAGGTGCCCAACGCACGCAAGGCGCTGGGCCACGCGTATGGCGGCGGCTCGCAGTACTACTCGATGTGGGTGGTCGCCAGCGACAAGCCCGAGCACCGATGACCGACATGCAGTACACCTGCGCGGTGCCGATGTGTCAGATCGACCACCTCATCGACATCGCCAGGACCGCGGAGGAAGTCGGCTTCACCTCGATCGCGTTGCCCGACTCCATCTTCTACATGGAGAAGCAGTCGGCGGACTATCCGTACACCCCGGACGGCTCCCGGATGTGGGACGAGAACACTCCCTGGGTGGACCCGCTGATCGCCGCCGGCGCGATGGGTGCGGTGACGTCGACGCTGCGCTTCTACACCAACGTGATGAAGTTGGGCTCGCGCAACCCGCTGCTGCTGGCGCGTCAGGTCGGCTCGGTGGCCAACCTGACCAACAACCGGTTCGGCTTCGGCGTCGGAATCGGCTGGGCACCAGAGGAATTCGAATGGTGTGGCCAGCCGTACGCCAAGCGCGGCAAGCGCGTCGACGAGATGATCGAGGTGATCAAGCTCGTGCTCGCCGGCGGCATGGTCGAGTTCCACGGTGAGTTCTACGACTTCGACAAGCTGCAGATGAGTCCGGCGCCCACCGAACCGGTCCCGTTCTACGTCGGCGGCCACACCGACGTCGCGCTCAGGCGCGCGGCACGCGTCGGTGACGGGTGGACCAGCGCGATGATGACCGGTGAACAGTTGGCCGAGACGATCGCCAAGCTGAAGGCACTGCTCGCCGAATACGGCCGCGCCGACGACCCATTCGAGTTCCAGGCCGTCTGCATCGACAAGTTCGGCGTCGACGGCCACCGCGAACTTGCCGAATCCGGTGTCACCGACAACATCGTGATGCCGTGGGTGTTCGAGGGACTGGGCTTCGACGCACCGCTGCAAGCCAAGCTCGACTCGATGAAGCGTTTCGCCGAGACCTACATCCACTCGGGTTGGCAGAAGTGAGCGTCACCAACCCCGACGCACCGGTTCACCTGGCGGGTAAGCGATCCCGGGAGGCGGCGATCGCCCACGACAAGCAGGCCTGGCTGGACAACTTCGCCGACGATGCGATCGTCGAGGATCCGATCGGACCATCGCACTTCGACCCGGAGGGCAAGGGTCACCGTGGCAAGGAAGCGATCGCCAAGTTCTACGACACCGCGATAGCGCCCAGCGAACTGCAGTTCAACTTCGCCGAGACGTTCCAATGCGGTGATGAGGAAGCAAACGTCGGCTCGATCGTGATCCGGTCCGCCGGTTACGAGGTAACCGCCGAGGGCGTGTTCACCTACCGCGTCAACGACGAGGGCAAGCTCGTCGCCCTGCGCGCATACTGGGAGCTCGACCGCGCCACCGCGAGCGCGCGAAAGATCTAGCGGCTGAAGCGGTCCGCAGCCGAGGTGGCCAGGCTGAAGGTGAACCGCTTCGCTCGCCTGACCGCGTCGGTGAGGGCGCGTTTGGGTGCTGCCGCGGCACGGAGATCCACCACGTCACCCACGCGCACGGTGCCCGGGGTATCCACCCAGCAGTAGCTGCCCAGGCATCGCTGCGCCCGTTCGGCGACGGCCTTGGTGATGCGGCGGTCGACCTCGAGGCCCGGTTGTGCACGGCTCGGGACGACGCAGCGGATGGTCGGCATCGTCACCTCGAGCACCGCGCCGCCCACGGTGAGATGGCCGCCGGTCCACTGCGCTTCGGGTAAGCCGTCGTCCGGTTCATGTAATGCGAGAAGCACATTCGGCCGAAACCGGCGCACGTCGAGCGCATCCCCCTCGACCTCTGCACCGACTGTCGCCAGACTCGTGATGCTCAGCACGTGGACCGGCGCCAGGTCGACGAACATCCCCGGTGGAGTCGAGTACCGGGCGAGAGTCGCCAGGTCGGCCATCCGGAACATCGAGACATCGGGAAACCTCTCTCCGTCACCGACCCCGAAATCGGTGCGCAGCGAGGCGATCGACGCGTTGTCGCGCTCGTGCTTGCTCAATCGGTGCAGGCTGGTGTCCTCGACCGGCGGCAGTGCGGTCAGCCGCATGTCACGGCCGGCCAACTCCGACAGCTTCGCGTTCACCGCGTCGTCGCTGCTGGACAGCTCACTTCCGTCCGGGAAGGTGATCACCACATCAGGCACCTTGCCCGGACCCGCATCCGGCGGCAGCGGCGCGGCATAGCGTGCGGTGGCGTTCAGCAGCGCGGGGATGCGGCGCGCCGAGGCGGTCACGTCGCGCTCCAGGTCGCGAACCGCCCAGAGCCGATCGCCGAAAACTCCACGCGGTCCGATACCGACACTGTCGACGCGTTCGCCGCCCAGCGACTTCACCGGGTAGCGCCACAGTTCGGCAACCTCGCCGAGCATCATGGGCGCCAGGTTACCGCCGACCCCGCGCGGGTCGCTGCCTCGCAGCCTGCGCGGAAGGCGTTTTCAGTACCGTCGGAATCGAAGTCCGTCCATAGACACGAAACCGGGTCCCATGTTTGAAGTCCGCCGACTCACAGTCACGAAGTCGATGTCCGCCGCGGCGGTGGTGGCTGCCGTCTGCGCCGCCACTGTCGGTTGTGACGCCACGTCCGGCCCCGTCCCGAACACGGGCACCACAAGCCCGACCACGTCGCCTACCGCCTCTCCGGCACCTAACACCACGACCACCGGCACCGGCCAGTCGGACGCGAACGTGGATTACAGCCGCCCACTACTGCAGGCGTCCGATCTCAGCGACGCCGAGGACACCTTCACCGTTGCGTCGACGAACCCGGCGCCGGGAGGATTGCCCGGAGCCAGCGCGCTGTTCGTCAACCAGGACGACACCCGTGCCATCTCCAACACGGTCGTCGTCTACCCGGACGCCGAAACCGCGACCAAAACGCTGCGCGAGTCCATACCCAGGCTCGACCAGGTGGTCACCGACGCGACACCGCGGCCGGTCCCGGTCGGCACCGACGGCACCATCGCCGTCGGCGAGTCCGTCGACGGCAGCAAGGCGGTCACGTTACTGCTGTTCACGCAGGGTCCCGCGCTGGTGCGACTGGAGTTTCAAAGCGCGCTCGGCGACGCCACCACCGACGGATTCGTGATCAACATCGGCAAGATGCAGGACATCGCCCTTCGCGTCGGCCTCCCGGAGCCGTAGTAGTCACTCTTCGACGGGCTGCAGACCCGTCGAGTAGCGTCGGGCCAATTCCTGGTACGCGCCGGGATTGGTGTTCACCCACATCTCCGCGCCGGTGCCCGCGATCGGACCGCGCACCTTCGCAGGCGCGCCGGTCACCAGCACCTCGTCGGGGATCTTCGTGCCGCCGGTGACGAGCGAGTGCGCCGCGATAAGAGTGCGCCTGCCGATGACCGCGCCGTCGAGCACGGTGCAGTGGTTGGCCAGGACCGCCTCCGCGCCGATGTGCGCGCCGTGCACGACGCACGCGTGGGCGATCGTGGCGCCGGGTCCGACGTCCACCGGAATGCCGGGCGGGGCGTGCAGAACGCAACAGTCCTGAACGTTGGCGCCCTCGCGGACCACGATCGGGGCGAAGTCGGCCCGCAGCACCGCGTTGAACCACACCGACGCCCCCGCCTCGACGTGCACGTCACCCACCAGCGTGGCCGTCGGCGCGATGAACGCGTCCGGATCGATCGTCGGTGCGCGCCCCTCGAACGAGTACAACGGCATCGTTTGGTTATACCCCTAGTTGACCCCCGATGAGCGCTTCACGGGGAGGCGAATTACCTGCATAGATTGCGTGGAGAGCGGGAAAAACTGTAACGTGTTCTAGTTAGAGACACAGAAGCGGGAGGCCCACCGTGACTACCAACAGTGCGGGAATTCGTGAGATCGACACCGGCGCCCTGCCCGACCGGTACGCCCGGGGTTGGCACTGCCTGGGCCCGGTAAAGAACTACCTGGACGGCAAGCCGCACGGCATCGAGATCTTCGGCACCATGCTGGTGGTCTTCGCCGATTCACACGGCGATCTGAAAGTGCTCGACGGCTACTGCCGGCACATGGGCGGGAACCTCGCCCAGGGCACGATCAAGGGCGACGAGGTCGCCTGCCCGTTCCACGACTGGCGCTGGGGTGGCGACGGCAAGTGCAAGCTGGTGCCCTACGCCAAGCGGACACCGCGATTGGCCCGCACCCGCTCCTGGGAGACCGACGTTCGCGGCGGTCTGTTGTTCGTCTGGCACGACCACGAGGGCAACCCGCCCCAGCCCGAGGTCCGGATTCCCGACATCCCGGAGTTCGAGAGCGACGAGTGGACCGACTGGAAGTGGAACTCGATCCTGATCGAGAACGCGAACTGCCGGGAGATCATCGACAACGTCACCGACATGGCGCACTTCTTCTACATCCACTACGGCTTGCCGACGTACTTCAAGAACGTCTTCGAAGGCCATATCGCATCGCAGTATCTGCACAACGTGGGCCGGCCCGACATCAACGACATGGGCACCACCTACGGTGAGGCGCACCTCGACTCGGAGGCGTCCTATTTCGGCCCGTCGTTCATGATCAACTGGCTGCACAACAACTATGGCGGCTACAAGGCCGAGTCGATCCTGATCAACTGCCACTACCCCGTCACGCAGAACTCGTTCATGTTGCAGTGGGGCGTCATCGTCGAAAAGCCCAAGGGCCTCGACGAGAAGATGACAGAGAAGCTCGCCAACACGTTCACCGAGGGTGTCAGCAAGGGCTTCCTGCAGGATGTGGAGATCTGGAAGCACAAGACCCGCATCGACAACCCGCTGCTCGTCGAGGAGGACGGCGCGGTGTACCAGATGCGCCGGTGGTATCAGCAGTTCTACGTCGACGTCGCCGACATCACCCCGGACATGACCGACCGCTTCGAGATCGAGGTCGACACCACGGCGGCCAACGAGAAGTGGCATGTCGAGGTCGAGGAGAACCTCAAGCGTCAGGCGGAAGAGAAGGATCAGAAGGAAAGAGCCGAGCAGAAGTCGTGACCGAAGACCGTAAGGCACCCGACGTCGACCGGCTGGCCCGGGCGATGCTCCTGCTGCACGGTGCGCATGACGACGACGGCCACGGTCACGGTCACGGCGGGTTGGGGCCCGAAATCACCTCCAAGGCCCCCTCTTTCGGTGGTGAGCGCGCGGCGGCACTGCGGGAGGCCACCCAGCGTGACCGCGAGCGGTATCTGAGGTCGGGCCTGGTGTCCGTCGACTGCCGCTTCTGCCATGTCTCGGTGGACGTCAAGAAGCTGGGACCGGCTCACACCTCGGTGCAGTGGAACACCGAGGCCTCGCGTCGGTGCGCGTACTTCGCCGAGATCCGGGAATCCGGCCGCGACCCCGCGCGCGCCAAGGCCTGCCCCCGGCTGGCCGACAGCATCAAGCACGCCGTGGCCGAGGGATGCCTGGAAGAGATCTCCTCGGCCCCCTCCCCCGGCGACGGCTAGATATCTCAACGCGAGGCCGTCGTAAAGTGCTCTGATATGCGCTGCGTTGCGGTCACTTTCTGTCTGTTCGCGGTGACCGCTGCGGCCTGCACACGGGTGGTGGACAGCCCGCAACCGGCGCCCGAACCGCCGGTCGCCCCGATCACGGCCGGACAGGTCGGCGACCTGCTGAGCCCCGACGTGACGAAGGGCGACGGCAACCTGTTCGTGACCGTCGACCCCGCCGAATGCGCGGGTGTGGCGCGTGAGGTGGACCCGCCGTTCATCGTCGATCACGATCCCGCGGCGTACGACGGCGGGCACTGGATGACCGTCAACGGCGCTCTCGACGTGTACGTCGAGGAGATGGTCGGCGTCTACCGCGCCGATTTCGACGCCAAAGATGCGCTTGCACAAGCCAAACGCACGATCGACTCCTGTCGGGACACGCGCTTTCGGGTCACCAGCATGGCCGACCGCGAGTATGTCTTCGGGCTTCTGCCGCAAGTCGATTCCGGTTCCGCCGAGATCCTGCTGTGGTCGTTCAAAGGTGACACCTGGGCTTGCGACAGCGCTTTCGTGGCCGCGCACAACGCCGCGATCGAGATTTCGACGTGTGGTCCCGCCAACGGATACGACGTGCGGTCGCTGGCCGAGGACGCGCTCGAACGCATCGAGAAGTTGGCCAACACCACCGCCTGACTACAGTTCCTTGAAGCGCTCCTTGACCTCGTCGTCGGTGAGGCCGTAGTCGGCCAGCGAGTAGGTGTGCTTCGGTGCCCGCGGACCCTTCTTGCTCTCTTCGTGGGTCGCGGTCGCCGCTTCACGCGCGGCGTCGGTGAACTCGATCCCGAACGCGCGGTAGATGTCGGCGACGGCGCCGACGGGATCCTTGACCAGATCGAAGTAGTCGAGATCGTAGAATTGGGCCGGATCGTGTTCGGCCCGTTCGGCGTTGAACAGTTGCAGTCCCCGCGACCAGGTCTCCAGCGAATCGCGTCCGATGGTCTCCCCGACGAACGTGTTGGACCAGCCCTCGGTGGTGTGCTGGGCCAGCGAGCACATCGACGCCATGATCGTCTCCGGTGGCCGGTGACACTGGATGACCAGCGCATCCGGATAGGTCTTGAACAGCGCGTCGAGCGCGAACAGGTGGCTCGGATTCTTCAGGACCCACCGCTTCTCGGGCTCGTTGAGGCCGATCAACTGAAGGTTTTTGCGATGTCGCTGGTAGGGCTTCGTCCAGTCCTGCTTCGCCAGCCACTGCGAATACGTCGGGATGTGGGCCAACGTCTCGTAGGACACCGAATGCAGCGACTGGCGGAGCAGCTGCCAGCATTCCTCGACCTCGTCTGCGGTCATGTAATGCAACCCGGTGTAGTCGGGATTCTCCGCGTGCGCCTTGCTGAACTGGGCATCGAGTTGCGCGAAAACCGGGTTGTGGGACCAGGTTTCGCGCGGTGGTCGAGGCTGAGGAAACTCGGCGAGCCACAACTCGAGCCCTTGGTGGCGAGGGTCGGCGGCCAGGAGCCGGTGGATGGCGGTGGTGCCGGTGCGAGGCAGACCTGTCACGAAGATCGGCTTTTCGATCGCGATGTCGGCATGCTGCGGGTGCTGCTTGAAAGCCGCTTCGGACACCAGCCGCGCGACCAGCGCGTTGCGCACGAAGAACCGTTGCATCTTGCTGCCGAACTCGGTGAGATCGGCGTCGCGGCGGTAGGACTCGAGCAGTACTCCGAGTGCTTCGCGGTAGTTGTCGTCGTCGCTGCCGAAGTCGTCGAGGCCGCAGGCCTTGGTCGCCGACGCGTGCAGATCCTCGACGGTGCCGACGTCGGTGCGCGTCACGCCTTGTACTCCCCACAGTTGACATCCAGTGCCTGGCCGGTGATTCCGCTCGACAGATCGCTGGCCATGAACAGGATCGCCGAGGCCACCTCGCCCTCGGTGGGCAGCCGTTTGAGATCGGACGCGGCGGCGGTCGCCTTGTAGATCTCGTCGACGGTGGTGCCGTACTTGCCGGCCTGATGGTTGAAGTAGCTCTCCAGTGTTCCACCCCAGATATAGCCCGGCAGAATCGAATTCACCCGGATACCCTGTTCACCCAGTTCGGTGGCCAACGACTGCGACATCGCCAGCAGCGCCGACTTCGCCATCTTGTAGGCGCCGTACTTGGCCTGCGAGTGACGCACCACCATCGAATTCACGTTCACAACGGATCCGTTGGCCTCGGCCAGCGCAGGCGTGAATCCCTGAATCAGCCGCAACGCGCCGAAGACGGTCAACTCGATCGCATCGCGCATGTGCTCGAAAGTGGTGTTGGCCAACGGCTTCATCGACGGCACCCGAAACGCGTTGTTGATGAGCACGTCGACTTTGCCGTACGCCTTCATCGTCTCGTCGACGAGGTTGTTCACCTGCGCCTCGTCGGTGATGTCGGTGCCCACCGACAGCGCCCGCCTGCCCAGATCGGTGACCTGCTTGGCGACGTCCTCCAGCCGTTCCACGGTGCGGGCCGCCAGCACGAGGTCCGCGCCCTCCTGGGCACACCGGCGCGCAAGCGTGGTGCCCAGCGCGGGCCCGACGCCGCTGATGACGACGACCTTTCCATCGAGCATCCCAGCCATGGTCAGCCCACCATCCTGTTCTGGATCTGCCGTTGCCGCAGTGCGATTCTGGCACGCCATTCGTCGTCGGAGATCTTGTTGCTGTCGTAGTACGGCAGCGCGTCGGCGACCTTGTCCAGATCGAGGACCTCGACCGTCGGACCGTCGGCCTCGGTCAACGCCCGCGACAATCGCTGCCAGCGGAACTGGAGGTATCCCTTGCGGTGGCCGAGCGTCTCGCACCAATTGGTAACACCGGGGTTGGCATCGGAGACGACGATGCGAATCTTGTTGTCCGGATCGGCCTGTGCCTGAGTGCCGTTCAGCGACGTCTGGTGGTTGATGTAGTCCAGCGAGATGTACCAGAGGCTGCCGAGCTGGAACCCGAGATACGGCGCGTCGCCGACCGGCAGTGTGATGAGCATGGCCTGGTCCGGTGCCAGGTCGAAGTGGCCGACCGACGAGTACTGGGTTGCCAGTCCGCCCGGTGTGAGCCTCGGCGCGGTGAGCGTGTTGACCGGCAGGGTGTTGTAGAACCACTGCGGGAACTGCAGCCACGTCTTGACCCGCTGGACCAGTTGCTTACCGGCCACCGCATAGCGCTTCTCGATGAGTTCCTTGGTCAGCGGCGGCGGTGCGGTGCCCGCGGTGTCGGTGCGCGCGATGCTGATGTAGCCGCGCTGTGCCGACCAGTCGTTGTAGACCTCGCGAACCACCAACTGCGACGGGCTGTCCGGGGTGAAGCGCCACTCGTAGGTGCCGTCTTCGGCGATGTCGAGTTCGCGGTCGTCGAACGCGGCCTGGCTCGGCGGGACGTTGTCGTCGGTGTACTCGCCGCCGAGCATCTGGAAAGCCAGGTCGGTCGTGGTCCCTCGCTTACCGGTGACGACGTACTCGTGACCGGCCTGAACACGGGTGCCGAAGTAGAGCGCGTCCGGATTGTCGAGGCCCATCTTCGTGAACGGCCCGGTCCCGGACTGCATGAACGGATGGTCGCGGTCGTAATCGAACGCCAGGTGAGTGCATGCTGCGACGCATCCGGCCAAGTACTGCAGACCCTCGAGCAGATCGCCCTCGGACTCGATGAACGGCGCGGTGGACACGAGGCGCTCGGCTTCGGCGATCGCATCGATCAGCGGCTGTGAGTACACACTGCGAAACTAGAACGCGTTCTAGCAAGAGTCAACATATCGACCGCTACGGTACATATATGGAACGCCGAGTACGCTGCTGAGGTGCCCAGCACCGAGCCGTCCGGCCGCGCATCACCCCCGACCGATCGGGTGGTGCGCGTCCTGGACTATCTCGCGGACCGCCCCGCCGAGCGTTTCGGTGTATCGGAGCTGGCCCGCCGGGTGGGGCTGAGCAAGCCGACCTGCCTGGGCATCCTCTCCTCGTTGTGCGAGGCGGGGTATCTCGTGCGCGATCCGACCGACAAGACCTACCGGCTGGGCCCATCGCTGATCACCCTCGGCCACCGAGCCCAGGAGTCGATGCGAGTCAACCCAGCCGCCAGGGAGGAACTGCGTCGGCTCTCGGCGCGGTTCGGTGTCACAGCGGCGCTCTCGGGCGTGGTCGACGACCGGATCACGGTGCTGGACCTCGTGGCGCCCGCCGGCGCGCGGCCCGGCGTCGAGGTCGGTCAGAGCTATCCGTTCGCCCCTCCGGTGGGCCTGATGTTCGTGCTCTGGGACGACGAAGCCGAACGCGAATGGTTGGCCAAGGAGCCGACGCTTCCACTGCGCACCGACACCGAGCGGTTGCACCGGGTGATCGCCGAGTGCCGGGCCGATGGGTACCTGGTTGAGCGGCTGACACCCGGCGGGCGACGGCTGTATTCGTTGATGGCGGGGATGTCGACACAATTGCCTGACGAGTTGCGTGCGCTGCTCGGGGAACTGGTCTCCGACATCGGCGAACGGGTCTACCTGCGCGACGAGAACGACGGTGGCCGCAAACGTCATGACATCAGCGTGATCTCGGCACCGGTGTACGACCACTACCAGCGACAGATCATGGTCGCCTCGATGCATATCGGAAAGGCATTGACCGACAACGAGATCACCGAACGGGCGCGGGCGTTGGTCGCGACCGCGGACGTGGTGACGAGGCAGCTGGGCGGCGTGAAGCGTCGCGGTACCACTTAGACCAGCAAACATACTTTTTTGAGTTCACGTGTTTTGCCACGCGAGCCGGGGGTAACCAGATTCCGTCTGGGGGTCTTCAAGCCGCACCGGTCGCACCGGTCGGGGCGGTTACGAACAACAAGTCGATGTAGCGCCGTGACTTCGGCGCCATCACCGAACAAGGAGTTCAACCGTGGAGATCAAGAAACTTGCAGCTACTACCGCAATGGCGGGTGCGCTCGGTTTGTCGGCATTCGCACTGGGTAGCGGGCTCGCGCAGGCAGATCCGCCTCGTCCGGACCCGGGTCCGCATCCGGGCATCTCGCACTGGGGACCGGGCGATCCTCCGGGGCACAACCCGTTCGGCCCGCCCGGACAGGTGAAGAAGGCGCCGGAGATCGTCGATGGTGTGCCCAACCCGCTCTATGGCGTTCCCCCAGGACACTGGGATAACCCGGCACGCTTAGGGATCCCGGACGTGTGGCTGCCGCCCGTCGAATTGCGTCCGGATTTCCCCGACCTTCAACCGCTAAAGGTGGAATGGAACGCTGAGGCGAACGCATTCGGTGTGACGCTGGAAAACGGCGTGTTCATCGCTTACCGATGACGCGTTGAACCTTCACACAGCAGCCGCCCTGCCGCACGGCAGGGCGGCTGTTCCAATTTCGGGGGAGTTGAGGCGGTGACGTCCGACCCGAAAACGCGTGTGGCGCCGGCTGGGAGCCGGCGCCACAAGGTCGTTCACGGGTTACGCGTCAGTCAACGCGGCCGAGATCGGTGTCGGAGTCACCTCGACACCACACTGGCTCGAGATCTCCGCGACCGGCTGGTTGATCGCCTTCAACTCGGATTCGACCTGCGGGTTCTGCGCGAAGTAGGCGCGGAAGTCCTGCGTGGCCTGGTCCTGCGGCTTCGTGGCGATCTCCGTCAGCGCCTCGTTGGCCTCGGGGTTCGAGGCGAGATAGGTGCTCGTCGAAGCCGACACCGTGCTCGAGGTGTTGGCGATCGCGCTCACGCTGCAGGTATTGTCCTGCGTCGGAGCAGGAGCCGGCTGCGCGTTGGCAACCGGTGCCACGATCGCGGCGGAACCGAAAGCAAGCAGGCCGCCGGCGAACATGCCGTACAGGCCGCGTCGAACGGTCGTTGCGGACAGGTTCATCAAATCACTCCTTCGGTCTGCGACCCGGTGGCCGCTCCGTAAGGCGTAACCGGCCCGGGGGGCGGGCTAAACAGCCCCAGTACAGACGGCGTTTTTCGGGTGTCAGCAACCCCAGCGCGCTAACCGGTTGATCGCACGCACGTGGTGCGTGATATCAACCCCTTAAGCACCCGGAGCCGCCAAGCGAGCCGATGGTCGTGCGCAAAGGAGCCGTCAGCTCACGCTGGCCAGCGCAAACGGCAGCACGGCCGGCGCGCCCGCCGCCCTGACCAGCCGCGACGCCATCGTCAGCGTCCACCCCGTGTCGGTGACGTCGTCGACCAACAGCACCGGTCCGTCCACAACAGACAACTCCGGGGTCTGCCACGCCCCGTCCAGCGCCGCGACGCGGTACGCCGAGTTCGCCGCGGTCACCGGTCTGCGTCCGGGCACGTATCGCAGCACACCCAGATCTGTGAGTCGACCCAGCCGGGACAATTCACGCGCCAGCGAGGTGATCAGCAACGGATGGGTGCCCGAGTCCAGGGCCATCACCGCGGCCGGGCGGGTCTCCCAGTCCCATGCGGCCAGCACCTGCACGGCCGCCTGCACCACGGCATCGGACACCTCCGCGTCCGGTTCGTCGAGCAGGCGCCGCAGCCGGGCGCCCCAGCCGAGATCGGTCAACCTGCCGATGGCGCGGCCGGGCTCGGGCCCGTCGCTGATCTTGCCCTTGAGCTCCAGCCCGAGCTTCTCGAGCCCGGACGGCCACTGTTTGCGTGGTGTCAGTTCGACGCCCGGCCGCATGAGGTGCGCATGCGTGTGCTCGACGGCACCGGCGTCGACGACAGCGTCGTAGTGCGAACCCGTGCAGTTGTCGCAGCGACCGCATCGCTCGCCTTCGCCGAGTTCCGGATCGTCGAGCTGAGCCCGCAAGAATGCCATCCGGCAGCGGTCGGTCGCCTGGTAGTCGAGCATCGCCTGCTGCTCACGTTTACGCGCCTCGTCGAGCTTGCGATAGCGCGCCTCGTCGTAGGTCCACTCCATGCCGGTGCCGACCCAGCCGCCCTTCACCCGCCGGACCGCACCGTCGACGTCGAGCACCTTGAGCACCATCTCCAGCCGCGTCCGGTTGAGGTCGACCATCGGTTCCAACGCCGCCGTCGACTGCGGACGGTCCGGCTCCAGGGCACGAATCACATTGCGCACCATGGCTTCCGACGGAAACACCACCGACGAGAAGTACCGCCAGACGTCCTGATCCTCACGGCCCGGCAACAGGATCACCTCCGCGCTGGTCGTCGAGCGGCCGGCACGGCCGACCTGCTGGTAGTACGCGATCGGTGAGGACGGTGCGCCGAGATGCACGACGAATCCGAGGTCGGGTTTGTCGAATCCCATACCGAGCGCCGACGTCGCGATCAACGCCTTGACGCGGTTGGCCAGCAGATCGGCCTCGAGTTGTTCGCGCTCGGCGCCCTCGGTCGCGCCGGTGTACGCCGCCACCGTATGCCCTTGCTCGCGCAGCAACGCGGCGATGTCGTGAGCCTGCGCGACGGTCAACGTGTAGACGATGCCCGACCCGGGCAACGAATCGATATGCGCGGCAAGCCAAGCCGCGCGTTGGGCCGGGTTGCCCGCCTTGACCACCGAGAGCCGCAGCGATTCACGGTCCAATCCGCCGCGGAGCACCAAGGTGTCGCCGCCTCCGACACCCAACTGCGCCGCGACGTCGTCGACCACCCTGTCGTTGGCGGTCGCGGTGGTCGCCAGCACCGGGATACCGTCGCCGAGTTCAGCGATCAGCGTGCGGATGCGCCGGTAGTCGGGCCGGAAGTCATGGCCCCAGTCCGACACGCAGTGCGCCTCGTCGACCACGACCAGCCCGGCATCACGTGCCAGCGCGGGCAACACAGCGTCGCGGAAATCGGGATTGTTGAGGCGTTCCGGGCTGACCAGCAGCACATCGAGCTCACCGCCACGCACCCGGCGGTGGATGTCGTCCCAATCGGCGACATTGCTGGAGTTGATGGTCGCGGCGTGCACACCCGCCCGTTCTGCTGCGGCCACCTGGTTTCGCATCAGCGCCAACAACGGCGACACGATCACCGTCGGTCCCTGCCCTTCGGCGCGCAAGAGCTTGGCCGCGATGAAGTAGACCGCCGACTTCCCCCACCCCGTGCGCTGCACGACCAGTGCCCGACGACGGTGCACGACCAGCGCCTCGATGGCGGCCCACTGATCGTCGCGCAGCATCGCCGTCGGCCCGGCCAACTGCGAAAGGATCGACTGAGCTTGTTCGCGCGTCGCCATGGCCCCATCGTGCCGGTCCGGACCGACGACCGGACAGGGTTACCGCGCAATCGGCGGGGTATGCGGCTGACGTGTCCCCGCGATCTCGAGTTGTACGGAGCTGATCATGGTGCTCTACCGATTTCGATGCGAATCCGGCTGCGGCATAACCGAGCAGACGTTCTCCATGCACAGCTGCCCGGATGTCGTCGACTGCCCGCAGTGCGCGGGGCACGCGCTGAAGATGATGTCGATGCCACATTTGGGCCGCACCGACATCGCGATGAAACTCCAGGACGCCACCCGCGCCAGCGCTGATCGTCCCGGGGTCGTCACCGCACCACCGCCCACGGCTCGTCGCCGACCTACGAGCACCAACTCGCTACACCGCACGTTGCCCCAACCCTGAAGGTGATCCCATGCCCGAACTGATCTTTCCGCTCGACTCCACCAAGCCGTTCCCCGACCAGCAGATAGTCGGACACAACCGCTGGCATCCCGACATCCCCGCGGCGGTCACGGTCAAGCCGGGCGACTCGTTCCGGGTCCACTGTCGGGAATGGTTCGACGGCGACATCCACAACGACGACTCCGCCGAAGACATCCTCAACGCTCCGATGTCCAAGGTGCACGCGCTGTCGGGACCGATCGCGGTGGAGGGCGTCCGTCCCGGCGACCTGCTCATCGTGGACATCCTCGACGTCGGACCTCTCCCACAAGAGGACTCCGGACCGCTGGCCGGGCAAGGCTGGGGATACACCGGAATCTTCGCCAAGAGCAACGGCGGCAGCTTCCTGGTCGACCAGTTCCCGGACGCCTACAAGGCGGTCTGGGACTTCTCCGGAGAGAAGGCCACCTCACGGCACGTACCCGGGGTCGAGTTCACCGGCATCACCCACCCGGGGCTGATGGGGACCGCACCGTCGACCGAGCTGCTCGGCAACTGGAACTCTCGTGAAGCGGCATTGATCGCGACCGACCCGGATCGCGAACCGCCGCTCGCGCTGCCGCCGGAGCCCAACGACGCGATCCTCGGCACCCTCACCGGTGACACGTTCGACAAGGTCGCCGCCGAGGGGGCTCGCACCGCGCCGCCTCGCGAGAACGGCGGCAACATGGACATCAAGAACCTGACCAGAGGCAGCCGGGTCTTCTATCCGGTGTTCGTCGACGGCGCCAACCTGTCGGTGGGCGACCTGCACTTCTCCCAGGGCGACGGCGAAATCACCTTCTGCGGCGGCATCGAGATGGGCGGTTTCATCGACCTGCACGTCGACGTGATCTCCGGCGGGATGGAGACCTACGGGGTCAGCGAGCATCCGATCTTCATCCCCGGAAACACCCAGCCGCAGTACTCCGAATGGCTGACGTTCTCGGGCACCTCGGTCACCCTCGACGGCGAACAGCGCTATCTGGATTCGCAGCTCGCTTATCAACGGGCCTGCCTGCACGCGATCAACTACCTGACGAAGTTCGGCTACAGCCCGGAGCAGGCGTACCTGCTGCTCGGTGCCGCTCCCATCGAAGGCAGGTTCTCGGGTGTCGTGGACATCCCGAATTCCTGTGCGACGGTGTACCTCCCGACGGCGATCTTCGACATTCCGATCGCCCCGACTGCGGGCAAGCCGGCGCAGATCGACGCTGGAATCGGCGCCCCGCGCGCGGCGGCGTAGGACTCGCCGAAAGTGGGTTACCCGCACGCCAAATCGCGATCAGACGTGCGGGTAACCCGCGTTCGCGCCAACCGGGGGGCGGCAAATTGACCGCGACCGTGGCCGCCGACGCAGCACCAAGCGTCGGAGGCGTGGCGGGGTGGGCGGTGTCGTTGATGGACCGCCTCGGTGGCGTCGGCGCAGGCGCAGTCATCGCAGCGGAGAACATCTTCCCCCCACTGCCCAGCGAGATCATCCTGCCGCTGGCAGGTCTATCTGCGGCGCGCGGTGAGATGTCGCTGGCAGAAGCCATCGTGGGGACGACGGTGGGTTCCGTGGTGGGCGCGATCGTGCTGTATCTGGTGGGTGCCCGCCTCGGACGCGACCGCGTGCACCGGATGGTCGCGCGACTACCGTTCTTCTCCGCCGACGACCTTGCGAAGAGCGAGGCATGGTTTCGTCGCTACGGATCCGCGGCGGTGTTGATCGGGCGGATGATCCCTGTCGTCCGCAGCCTGGTCTCGGTTCCCGCCGGGATCTACCGCATGCCATTCGTCCGTTTCATCGCACTCACGACGGCGGGCAGCGCGGTATGGAACAGCCTGCTGGTGGTGGCCGGCTTCAAGTTGGGCAACAACTGGGAAGCCGTGTCGACGTGGACATCGCGCTACCAGTACGCGGTCCTGGCCGTAGCGGCCGTCCTGCTCGCGGTGTGGCTGGCACGGAAGGTGCGTAGCCGAGCCGGCTAGATCAAGCCGCCGCTAGCCGGCCTTGGCGCTGTCTTGCTCGCGCTTGATCTCCAGCGCGATGTCGATCAACTGGTCCTCCTGGCCGCCGATGAGCTTGCGCTGGCCGGCGCGGTGCAGCAGCTGGTGCGCCGGCACGCCGTAACGCTCGGATTGGCGGATCGCGTGCTTGAGGAAGCTCGAGTACACGCCCGAATAGCCCATGATCAGCGCGTTGCGGTCCAACAGGCACTCGGCCGGCATCGCGGGTGCCACGACCTCTTCTGCCGCGTCGGCGATGTCGAAGAAGTCGATACCGGTCTTGACGCCGATCTTGTCGAACACCCCGATCAGCGCCTCGACCGGTGCGTTGCCCGCACCCGCGCCGAACCGGCGGCACGAACCGTCGATCTGCTTGGCACCCGCACGCACGGCCTCGATCGAGTTCGCGACGCCCAGGCCGAGGTTCTCGTGGCCGTGGAAGCCGACCTGCGCGTCGTCGCCCAACTCCGCCACCAGGGCCGCGACCCGGTCACGAACACCCTCGAGCACCAACGCGCCCGCCGAGTCGACGACGTACACGCACTGGCAGCCGGCGTCGGCCATGATCCGCGCCTGGGCGGCCAGCTTCTCCGGCGGGATCGTGTGGCTCATCATCAAAAAGCCGACGGTCTCCAGGCCGAGTTCACGCGCCAGCCCGAAGTGCTGGATGGACACGTCGGCCTCGGTGCAGTGGGTGGCGATCCGGCAGATCGAGCCGCCGTTGTTCTGCGCCTCCTTGATGTCCTCCTTGGTGCCCACCCCGGGCAGCATCAGGAAGGCGATCTTGGATTCGGTGGCCGTCTCGGCGGCCAGCTTGATCAGCTCCTGCTCAGGGGTCTTGGAGAAGCCGTAGTTGAAACTCGACCCACCGAGGCCGTCGCCGTGGGTCACCTCGATGACCGGCACACCGGCGGCGTCCAGCGCCGCGACGATCGCGTGCACTTCCTCCTTGGTGAACTGGTGCCGTTTGTGGTGACTGCCGTCGCGCAGCGACGTGTCCGTCATCCGGACATCCCAGATCGGATTGAAATAGATGCTGTCGGTGCCGCTCATGCTTGGCCTCCTGCACTGCTCGTGGCCATGGACTCCTTCGCGATCTCCTCGCCCACCTTCGTGGCCGCGGCGGTCATGATGTCCAGGTTTCCAGCGTAAGGCGGCAGGTAATCGCCCGCACCCTCCACTTCGATGAATGTGGTGACGACGTGGTTGCCGCCGTTGACCACCGACGGTTCGTCGAACTGCGGATCGTTGAGCAACCGGTAGCCGGGCACATAGGTCTGCACCTCGGCAACGACGTCGCGGATCGACTGGGTGACCGCATCGTGGTCGGCGTCCTCGGGGATCGCGCAGAAGATGGTGTCGCGCATGATCATCGGCGGCTCGGCGGGATTGAGGATGATGATCGCCTTGCCGCGCTGGGCGCCACCGATGTTCTGCACACCGGCGCTGGTGGTCTTGGTGAATTCGTCGATGTTGGCGCGCGTGCCAGGACCGGCCGAGGCCGACGAGACCGAGGCCACGATCTCGGCGTAGGGCACCTCCACCGCACGAGAAACCGCGTACACGATCGGGATGGTCGCCTGCCCGCCGCAGGTGACCATGTTGACGTTGGGCGCGTCGAGATGGTCGCGCAGATTGGCGGGCGGGATCACGCCCGGCCCGATGGCCGCGGGCGTCAGGTCGATCGCGCGGATACCGGCCTCGGCATACTTCGGCGCGGCGTCGCGGTGCACGTAGGCGCTGGTGGCCTCGAAGACCATGTCGGGCTTCTCGCTCTGCGCCAGAAGCCAATCCACGCCCTCGTGCGAGGTTTCCAAGCCGAGCTTGCGGGCGCGCGCCAGGCCCTCGCTCTCCGGGTCGATGCCGATCATCCAGCGTGGTTCCAACCACTCCGAGCGCAGCAGTTTGTACAGCAGGTCGGTGCTGATGTTGCCGGATCCGACGATCGCGACGCTTGCTTTAGGCATAACGCTCCTATTCGAAACTCAGGTGGACCGAACCCAGCCCGGTGAAGTCGGCGACGTACTCGGCGCCCGGGGTGGCGTCGAACGCCTTGGTGCACGAGCCGGGTAACACGATGTCACCGGCCTTGAGGCGGACGCCGAAGCTGTCCACCTTGCGGGCCAACCACGCCACTGCGGTCACCGGGTTACCCAGCACCGCATCGCTGCGGCCCTTCGCCACCACCTCGCCGTTGCGGGTCAGCACCGCGTCGATAGCGGTGATGTCGATGTCCTTCGGCGACACCCGGTTCTCACCGAGCACCCAGCCCGCCGAGGACGCGTTGTCGGCGATCGTGTCGCAGAGTTTGATCTTCCAGTCCGTGATGCGGGTGTCGATCAACTCGATGGCGGGCGCGAACGCGGCCGTCGCAGCCAGCACGTCGTCCTCGGTGCAGCCTTCACCGGGCAGGTCGTCGGCCAGGACGAATCCCACCTCCACCTCGACGCGGGGATAGAGGTAGTCGGCGGACTTGACGGGCGTGTCCTCGTGGACGGCCATCTCGTCGAGCAGATGCCCGTAGTCGGGTTCGTCGACGTTCATCATCTGCTGCATGGCCTTCGACGACAGGCCGACCTTGTGGCCGATGACCTTGGCACCCTCGGCGACGCGCTGGCGGATATTGATGAGCTGGATCTCGTAGGCGTCAACGACGTCGATGTCCGGATGGGCGTCGGTCAACGGCGAGATGGGAACCTTGCTGCGCTCGGCCTGGGCGAGATCGGCGGCCAGCTTCTGCCGCACCTGATCACTGAGCATTCTTATGAAGTCCCCTTGTTCTGTTGACCGGCGCGGTTGTGGGTCGGCCGCGCAATTCTATAACGTGTTCTACATGACTGGTCAGGAGTACGACGTCGTCGTGGTGGGGAGCGGCGCCGCCGGTATGGTCGCCGCGCTCACCGCAGCCCACCAGGGACTTTCCACAGTAGTCGTCGAGAAGGCTCCGCACTACGGTGGTTCCACTGCGCGGTCAGGTGGTGGCGTCTGGATCCCGAACAACGAGGTCCTCAAGCGCGACGGCGTCAAGGACACTCCCGACGCCGCCCGCACCTACCTGCACAGCATCATCGGCGACGTCGTGCCCGCCGAGAAGATCGACACCTATCTCGATCGCGGACCGGAGATGTTGTCCTTCGTGCTCAAGCACTCACCCCTGCGGCTGTGCTGGGTGCCGGGCTACTCCGACTACTACCCCGAGACACCGGGCGGCAAGCCGTCGGGGCGGTCCGTCGAACCCAAGCCGTTCAACGCCAAGAAACTCGGCCCGGACCTGCCGGGCCTGGAACCGCCATACGGCAAGGTTCCGATGAACATGGTTGTCATGCAGCAGGACTACGTCCGGCTCAACCAGCTCAAGCGCCATCCGCGCGGTGTGCTGCGCAGCCTCAAGGTGGGCGTGCGCGCCACGTGGGCCAAGGTCACCGGCAAGAACCTGGTCGGCATGGGCCGCGCGTTGATCGCGCCGCTGCGCATCGGCCTGCGCGAGGCGGGTGTGCCAGTTCGACTGAACACCGCGCTGACCGACCTCTATGTCGAGGACGGTGTCGTGCGCGGCATCTACGTACGCGACAGCACCGCACCGGAATCCGGTGAGCCCGAACTGATCCGGGCCCGTCGTGGCGTCATCCTCGGCTCCGGCGGCTTCGAACACAACGAGCAGATGCGGGTCAAGTACCAGCGTGCCCCGATCACCACCGAATGGACGGTCGGCGCCAAGGCCAACACCGGTGACGGCATCATCGCCGCCGAGAAGCTGGGCGCGGCACTCGACGTCATGGAAGACGCCTGGTGGGGGCCGACGGTGCCGCTGGTCGGCGCCCCGTGGTTTGCGCTGTCGGAACGCAACTCGCCGGGCTCGATCATCGTCAACATGGCGGGCAAACGGTTCATGAACGAGTCGATGCCCTATGTCGAGGCGTGCCACCACATGTACGGCGGGCAGTACGGCCAGGGGCCGGGGCCCGGGGAGAACATCCCGGCCTGGCTGGTGTTCGACCAGCGGTACCGGGACCGCTACATCTTTGCCGGCCTTCAACCGGGCCAGCGGATTCCGAAGAAGTGGCTGGAATCGGGCGTGATCGTCACGGCCGACACGCTCGAGGAACTGGCCGAGAAGACGGGGTTGCCGGTGGAGGCCTTCAAGGCCACCGTCGAGCGGTTCAACGGATTCGCGCGCTCCGGCGTCGACGAAGACTTCAAGCGCGGCGAGAGCGCCTACGACCGCTACTACGGCGATCCGACCAACAAGCCCAATCCCAACCTGGGCGAGCTCACCCATCCGCCGTACTACGCGGCCAAGTTGGTGCCCGGTGACCTGGGCACCAAGGGCGGCGTGGTCACCGACGTGTACGGGCGCGCTCTGCGCGACGACGGGTCGGTGATCGAGGGACTCTATGCTGCGGGCAATGTCAGCGCCCCGGTGATGGGCCACACCTACCCCGGCCCGGGCGGCACCATCGGCCCGGCGATGACGTTCGGATACCTTGCAGCACTACACATCGCCGGAAAGAGTTAACGCATGCCCATCAATCTCGACGAGGCGCTCGGCGCCGAACTCCCCGCCGCCGAGTTCTCCTGGACCAGCAGCGACATTCAGCTCTACCACCTCGGGCTCGGCGCAGGCGCCGACCCGATGGACAAGCGCGAGTTGCGCTACCTGACCGACGAAACGCCGCAGGTGCTACCGACGTTCGGCAATGTTGCGCAGAGCTTCCACATGACGGAACCGCCGACGGTGAAGTTCCCGGGTATCAACATCGAGCTTTCCAAGGTGCTGCACGCCAGCGAGGCCGTGTCGGTTCCGGGCCCGATTCCGCCGTCGGGCACCGGGATCGCCGTCACGCGCTTCACCGACATCTGGGACAAGGGCAAGGCCGCGGTCATCTGGTCGGAGACCACGGTGACGGCGCCCGACGGCACCCCGTTGTGGACCCAGAAGCGATCGATCTTCGCGCGCGGCGAAGGTGGGTTCGGTGGCGATCGTGGACCGTCGGGAGCTTCGGAGCCTCCGCAGCGCGCACCGGATTTCGAGATCGCGATCCCCACTTCCCCGCAGCAGGCGCTGCTGTACCGGATGTGCGGCGATCGCAACCCGCTGCACTCCGATCCCGACTTCGCGGCGGCGGCGGGATTTCCGCGTCCGATCCTGCACGGGTTGTGTACCTACGGCATGACGTGCAAGGCGCTGGTCGACACCCTGCTCGACGGCGACACCGCGCGGGTCGCAAGCTATGGCGCGCGCTTCGCCGGGGTGGTGTTCCCCGGCGAGACGCTCAAGGCCAGCGTGTGGAAGGAGGGCGACGGCTTCGTCGCCACCGTGACCGCACCCGACCGCGACGACGCGGTGGCGCTCGCCGGCGTGGAGTTGACCCCCGCCTAGGGGTTAGACCCGGACGCGCCGTTTCCGCCGGTGCCACCCTCGCCGCCGGAACCACCCGTGGTGCCGGACCCCTGATTGCCGGAATTACCGGCGTTGCCTGCATTACCGGACGCGCCGATATTTCCGTCCGACGTGTACGCCCTGCCACCATTGCCGCCCTTGCCGCCGGTGCCGCCGGTGCCGCCGGTGCCGTTGACACCGTTGCTGCCAGTGCTGCCGCGCTTACCGAAGATCCCACCGGCGCCGCCCTTGGCTCCGCTGCCGCCGGTGCCGGCGTCACCGCCCTTGCCGCCGGTGCCCCCGGTGCCCCCTTTACCGCCCGACGCATTCCCTGGATAGGTCGACGTGCTGGGGCTGGATTGGAGATTTTGCACCGCACCGGCGCCACCGAGGCCACCGTTGCCGCCATTGCCCCCGGCCGCCCCGTCACCGCCGTCACCACCGTCGGCGCCGTTCCCGCCGGCTCCGCCATTGCCGACCAGAAGCCCTCCGCGGCCACCTTTGCCGCCGGAACCGCCGCTGGTTCCGTTGGAACCCGCGGTGCCGACACCGCCGTCGCCGCCGTCTCCGCCTATTCCGCCTTGGACGATGCCCGAAGTTTCCGGATTGGACGAGAACAACACCACTGTCTCGTTCCCACCGCTGCCACCGTTGCCACCCGCGCCGCCACCCGGACCACCGTCACCACCATTGCCACCGGCACCGCCGGTTCCGTTATAACGGGCCGATCCGCCGGAGCCCCTGCCGCCATTACCCCCGGGGGCTCCCGCGATGTCGGTATCGCCGCCGTTTCCGCCATCGCCACTCACCGCGATCGAGGTGTTGTTGTTGGGTCCGCTAGAGGTGGTGAGCTGACCCTGCCCGCCGTTGCCGCCGCCGGTAGCCCCTTCCTGACCCGGTGCGCCGGGCCCTCCGCTGGCTCCGATCACCGTGCCCGTCCCGGTCAAGGACGTCGGATAACTCGTGCCGGTGGCCGCACGAGTGCCATCCCATGTCGGGTTGACGCCGTCTGCACCGTCCCAGCCCAAGCCGCCATGACCGCCACTACCGCCGTTGCCGATCAGGGTGAACAGCCCGACGCTGCCGCCGTTCCCCCCGTTGCCGCCATTGCGGGTGGCATCACCCGCCGCGCCGTTGCCGCCGTTTCCGGCGTTGCCGATCAACGCGAACGCGCCCACGTTGCCGCCGTTGCCGCCCGCGCCGGCGCGAACGCCGAGCACACCGGTGCCGCCGTTGCCGCCGTTCCCGCCGAACAACCCGGCGTGGCCACCGTTGCCACCGTTGGCTCCATTACCACCGTTGCCGAACAAGATGCCGCCATTGCCGCCGTTGCACGCCGAGCCGACGCAATCGGCAGCAGCGTTCAAACCATTACCGATGAGCCAGCCGCCCGGCCCGATCATCGGACGTCCCCCGAAAGTGCTGAAACTGGCGGCTGCGGGGGCGCCCCCGCCAGATCCGGTCAGGCTGTTTTCATACAGCAACCAGAAGTCATCGGGAGGCGGAGCCAATGGCACCAACACCGATTCCACCGACGCCAACTGGACGACCGGAGAGGTCTCCGCTGGAGCCGGACCGCTCGGCGGTGCGATCAGCAGGGCACCACCGCCCGCCACCGCCGCCGCGCCGATTCCGACCCCGAGATACTGCCGAATCCGTACCACCCGTCGAGCGTCTCTTCGATGTTTGGCCATGACGTGACTCCTCTGTAGGTGGTGAGACGTCGGGCGCCTCGGTCGCTTGCCTCTGTTTCAGCCGGTTGGCCGATACGACCGTACGGTTTGCTGAAAAGATACATGAGGGTACAAAGTCATCAATCGGCGCGGGCATTTGCCCTGTGGCCCAGCTTTTACCACCGTGTCTTGAACGGCACTCCGAAATCACAGCCGAATTTGCGACGTATCAGCAGGCACGAAAAGTCACCGATGGACGTGTTCAGAAAACTGGCCTACGCAGACGATGCCTTCGCGTTCTACCGAGAATGGGCGGTCAACGGACAGAATCCGCCATTACCGAGCAACCTGATAGTTTTTCCTTCGGTGACCATTCCAATTCTCGGACGAGTCAGGAGCACATCTTGAAGATCACCAGGATCACCAGCGTCTTGGCAGCGACCGCGACCGCGGGATTCATCGCAGCACCGTTCGCCTCCGCCGAGCCCGAAGCCACGCCACCCGGGCCGACGGTCCAGACCCAGACACTCGGAACCCAGGGCAAGTTGGTCGATGGGGCCGTGATCCAGGGCTGGACGATCACCAACCTCATGCCCAGCAGCGACGTCATCCCCTACCCGGTGACCGGCACGCTGTGGGAGGCAACGGCGACAGACCAGGCGATCCAGGGATCGGCGACGCCGATCGTGGCGAACCTGGTCGCGCGGACCGCCGACGGCCAGACGTACCGCTCGCTGTTCGAGGTGGCCACGCCGCAGGGTGTGAACCCCTCGACGCTGGCTCAGGGACAGGAGACGTCCGGCAAGGTCTACTTCGACGTCACCGGCGCAACCCCGGACCGGGTGGTCTACAACGCAGGCGGACAGGATCTGCTGGTGTGGACCAAGCCTGCCACGAGCTCGAGCACGAGCACGTCCTCGCCGTCGACCTCGTACGGCACCGGTAGCACCGCACCCGCGGAGGCTCCGGCTGCCGAGGCTCCCGAGGGCACGACCGCGGCTCCGGAAGGCACGACCGCCGCTCCGGCCGCAACGGGCGCCGAGGCACCCGAGGGCAGCCAGGGCACGCCGATCGCCGAGGGCAGCCAGGGCACACCGCTTCCGGAAGGCAGCCAGGGCACCCCGATCGCGCCGGCTCAGCCCGAGGGTGCGCCCGCTCCTGCCGCGCAGGGCACCCCGGCACAGCCCGCACAGGGCACGCCGGCTCCGGCCGGCACCGAGGGCGTTCCGCAGCCCGCCGGAAGCCAGGGCACGCCGTTGCCCGCGGGTGACCAGGTGCAGACCCCGACCACCTACACCCCGGCCCCGACTCCGTAAGCGGATCGCCTAACAGGTCATACGGTCAGCGTCGTCACGAGTGCGAGGACCACCACGCGTACAACCGTGGAAAGGTCGGGCCATTCGGCCCCGCTCGGACGGCGCTGACCGTCTTTCTCTCCTCGTCGGTCCAGACCACGGTCGGTTGACCGTCTGTGAGGCCGCAGTACAGCTGCCCGCTGATGCTGTCCGGCGTGGCGTTGCGCCGCCACGGCCCCGGCGACTGGATATTGCCCGGGCAGTCGACCCTCTTCGCGGCCCCGATCGTCTCGTTGAAGACCCTTTCGAGTGAGATGCTGTCACCGACGAGGCTGAACGTCGCCGACACCGGGCCGTCAGGATCGTCGTTCTGGGCGCACTTCACCTGCGACAGAACACCTTCGGGCGCTTGCGTCGGCTCGCACGCGCCGACACGGTAGCCCTTCGGCAGCAACCGCAGCAGACGCCCGTCGTCCTCGGACGTGGTCGTCGGCTGAGACGGCCCGGTCGCCGCGGGTGCCTCGGCTTCGGCGGGTTGGGCGTTGTCCTCAGACGGCCGCGTCAACCAGAAGACCACTCCGCCGACCGCGACGACGAAGACGGCGCCGATGGCCAGGGCCTTGCCTCTGGACCTCGGCTGCACCTGGCGCGGAGTCACCGTCAGCGGTGCATCGAACCTGCGCGCCCAATTTCCCTGACCGGCAGAGAATTCCGGATCAGGGTCGTCCCACCCGGGCGGCCTCGGCGAGTTCACCCCTCAGAGGGTAGTAGGCGCCTCGAGCTCAGCGGCACACCGATCAGCCCAGGATCAGTCCCGATGTGGGCACGCCGGTGCCCGCGGTGACGAGGACGTGCTCGACATTGGGCACCGGGTTGACCGAAGTCCCCCGCAGCTGGCGAACACCCTCGGCGATTCCGTTCATGCCGTGGATGTAAGCCTCGCCCAACTGGCCGCCGTGGGTGTTGATCGGAAGCCGCCCGCCGACCTCGATCGCCCCGTCGGAGATGAAGTCCTTGGCGTCACCCTTGTCGCAGAATCCGAGCTCTTCCAACTGGATCAGGGTGAACGGGGTGAAGTGGTCGTAGAGAATGGCGGTCTGAATGTCCTGCGGTTTCAGCCCCGACTGCGACCACAACTGCCTGCCGACGAGCCCCATCTCTGGCAGCCCCAGCTCCGGCCGGTAGTAGCTCGTCATCGAATACTGGTCCGGGCTGGAACCCTGCGAGGCCGCCTCGATGACCGCCGGGCGGTGCTTGAGGTCTTTGGCCCGCTCGGCGGATGTCACGACCAACGCGACGCCGCCGTCGGTTTCCTGGCAGCAGTCCAGAAGCCGCAGGGGTTCGGCGATCCACCGCGAATTCTGGTGATCCTCGATGGTGATCGGCTTCTCGTAGAAGTACGCCTTGGGGTTCTTGGCGGCGTGTTTGCGGTCCGCGACCGAAATCATGCCGAAGTCCCTGCTGGTCGCGCCGGATTGGTGCATGTAGCGCCGGGCGATCATCGCGACCTGCGCAGCGGGGGTCGACAAGCCGTGCGGGTAGGAGAAGGAGTTGTCGACGCCGGTCGAGTCGGCGTTCTCGACCAGACGCATCTGCACCTGGCCGAATCGGACACCCGATCTCTCGTTGAACGCCCGGTAAGCCACAACGCAATCCGCCACACCGGTTGCCACCGCGATCGCCGCCTGCTGGATGGTCGCGCAGGCAGCGCCGCCTCCGTGGTGGATCTTCGAGAAGAACTTCAACTCGCCGATGCCCGTCGCCCGCGCGATCGCGACCTCGGTGTTGGAGTCCATCGTGAAGGTGACCATGCCGTCGACATCGGCAGGTGTCAGGCCCGCGTCGTCCAACGCGTCGAGCACCGCTTCGGACGCGAGTCGCAATTCGCTGCGACCGGAGTTCTTGGAGAAGTCGGTGGCGCCGATCCCGACGATCGCCGCCTTCCCGGACAGTCCACCCGCACTCATGCTCGGCTCTCCGCTCGTTCCGGTCCTCGCTCGTTCCTCGCTGCGATCCTCACTCGCGGTCGCCTTCGCGGCATCAGCCCTTTCCTCCGATCGTCAAAGTCGCGGTGGCGATCACGTGGTTGCCGAGGCTGTTGGCGCCGACGATCTTCAACGTGATCAGGCCGTCCTCGATGGCGGTCACCTCACCGGAGAACGTCACGGTGTCATAGGCGTACCACGGCACACCCAATCGCAGCGATATCGATTTGATGATCGCGGTCGGACCGGCCCAGTCGGTGATGTACCGCTGCACCAGGCCGGTGTCGGTGAGGATGTTGACGAAGATGTCCTTGCTGCCCTTGGCCTGCGCCTTGTCCCTGTCGTGATGGACGTCCTGATAATCGCGGGTGGCGATGGCCGTCGACACGATGAAGGTCGGGTCGCCGTAGAGGGCGAGTTCGGGAAGCTTCGTTCCCACGTCGACTGCGGGTGCGCTCACGCTGCGGCCTCCTCATCGGGCTCCCACGCGTAGAGCGTCCACGCGGGACCGGATTCGCCTTCCGGGAAGTCGATATATGTTGCGCGGACGGGCATTCCGATCTGCACCGTGGCCGGGTCGACGTTACGGAGCTGTCCGAGCATCCGCACACCCTCCTCGAGCTCGACGAGGGCGATCACAAACGGCAACGTCCGCCCGGGCACCTTCGGCGCATGGTGCACGACGAAACTGAACACGGTGCCCTTGCCGCTGGCGACGACGTAATCGGTCGGCTGGTCCTTGTCCTGCCAGATGGCGGGTATCGGAGGGTGCACCAATGTGCCGTCGTCACGCTTCTGGATGCGCAACTCATGTGCGTTGACGCCGTCCCAGAAGAACTTCGTGTCGCGCGACGAAGCCGGCCGCATCATCATGTCCGCGTCCAGATCGTCGGGCACCGCCGCGCCGGCGTCCTTCTCTGCCGGCTTGAACTTCATGATGCGCCACAGCATTTCAGCGACAGCTTCGTCACCGTCGGTACCGTTGGCCACGGTCCAGGTGATGAGCTGGTTGATGAAGTACCCCTCACCCAGCGCTGTGCGCTTGGGACCGACGACGTCAGTGATCTCGGCGTGGATGCTGACTTCCTCACCCGGGCGCAGATACCGGTGGTAGGTCTGCTCACAGTTGGTGGCGACCACGCCGACGTAGCCGGCATCGTCGAACAACTGCATCATCTTGGTCAGGGGGTCGTCGTCCGAGCGGCCCTGTCCGAGCCCGCCCATCGTCCACACCTGGATCATCGCCGGCGGCGCCACGATGCCGGGGTGACCGGCGGCCTTGGCAGCCGTCTCGTCCACGTAGATCGGGTTCCGGTCCCCGATGGCGTCGACCCAGTGGTGAATCATGGGCTGATTGACCGGATCTCGACCGGTGCGCGGCTCGCTTCTGCCGTCCGCCTTGATCTTCTCGATGTCTGCCCTCAGGTCGGCGCTCACCGCGGAACCCTCGGCACCTTCAGGCCCGCGGCCGCGATCATCTCCCGCATCACCTCGTTGACACCTCCACCGAACGTGATCACCAGGTTTCGTTTGGTCTGCGAGTCAAGCCATTCCAGCAGTTCGGCGGTCTCCGGCTCAGCCGGGTCGCCGTACTTGCCGACGATCTCCTCGGCGAGGCGTCCGGCGTACTGAATCCGCTCGGTGCCGAACACCTTGGTTGCTGCGGCGTCGGCGATGTCGATGGTCTCGCCGGCCGCAGCGACCTGCCAGTTGAGTAGTTCGTTGATCCGCCACATCGCCTTGAGCTCACCGAGAGCGCGCTTGACGTCACCGTGGTTGATCGGAATGTCGCCGTTGCCACCGGGTTTCGAGGCCCACGCGTGCACGTGGTCATAGAGGCTGGCGAATCGGCCGGCGGGCCCCAGCATCACGCGCTCATTGTTCAGCTGGGTGGTGATCAGCTTCCACCCGCCGTTCTCCTCACCGACCAGCATGTCGGCCGGCACCCGAACGTCGTTGTAGTACGTCGCGTTGGTGTGGTGAGCGCCATCGGACAGGATCATCGGCGTCCACGAGTACCCCGGGTCCTTGGTGTCGACGATGAGGATCGATATCCCCTTGTGCTTCACCGCCTCCGGGTCGGTGCGACACGCCAGCCAGATGTAGTCCGCGTCATGCCCGCCGGTGGTGAACACCTTCTGCCCGTTGACGATGTACTCGTCGCCCTGCCGTACCGCGGTGGTGCGTAGCGACGCCAGATCGGTGCCGGCTTCCGGTTCGGTGTAGCCGATCGCGAAGTGCACCTCGCCGGCGAGGATGGCGGGCAGGAACTTCTTCTTCTGTTCTTCGGTGCCGTACTGCTGCAGCGTGGGCCCGACGGTCTGCAGTGTGACGGCGGGCAGCGGCACGTCGGCCCGCTGCGCCTCGTTGACGAAGATCGACTGTTCGATGGGCCCGAAGCCGAGGCCGCCGAATTCCTTCGGCCAGCCGACGCCGAGCTTGCCGTCCGAGCCCATCCGCTTGATGACCGCGCGGTACGCCTTGCCGTGGCGGTCCTTTTCCATCTCCTTGGCCTCTTCGGGCGAGATGAGATTGGAGAAGTACTCGCGCAGTTCGGCCTGCAGCTGCTTCTGTTCGGGCGTCAGTTCGATGAACATTGCTAGCTCCCGTCGTTTCGCTCGCCCAGTGCGGCTCCCACCAAATCGAGCCGGTGTGACGGACCACCCACGAGGCGGGCCAGGTCCTTGATCGAGGAGTAGTAGCGGTCCATCGGATAGGTGATGTCCATACCCATACCGCCGTGCAGGTGATGACAGAGCTGCATCACCGGAGGCGCCTGCGATGCCAGCCAGTACGCGAGGATGTCGATATCGTCGTCGGCGTCGCGGCCCTCTGACAGCCGCCAGGTCACCGAGTTCGACGCCAATGTCAGTGTGCGCGAGGCGATGTACACCTCGGCCAGCTGCGCGGCGACGGTCTGGAATGTCGACAGCGGTTTGCCGAACTGCTCGCGAGTGGCCACGTAGTCGGCGGTGAGCCGCAGTGCGCCGGCGACCAGTCCCGCTGCGAACGCACCGATGGCTGCCAGGGCAAGCTGGTTGACTCGGCGGGCCTGCAGCCCGTCCAGCGTGCCGTCGACTGCGGCGTCGGTGAACGTCACCGAGTACTCGTCGCCGTGGTTGGACGTCGGCGACTTGGTCACCACCACGCCGTCGGCCTTCGGCGACACCACCACCACGGCGCTGTTGGTCGTGACGACGAGCCAATCCGCCTGTTCCGCATAGGGAACGGCGACCTTGGTACCGCTGAGCCGGCCGTCGGCGAACGTCACCGCCGGCCGATCCGGCAGCGGTGCCCCCGGTTCATTGAGCGCGGCCGAGAGCACGGCGCCTTTGCCGACCCCGGCCAGATAGCGGTCCTGCTGCTCGTCGGTCGCCGACTCCAGGAGCGGGAGCAATCCCAGACCCAGCGTGGCCAACGCGGGGCTGACCGTTCCGTGTCGGCCGATCTCGGTGAGCGCGGTCGCCACCTCGGGCAGGCCGACACCGTCGCCGCCGAGACGCTCGGGGACCGCAAGCGCGGTCACGCCTCCGGACACCAGTGCGTCCCAACTGTTGTCCCGGGTCAGCACCGAGGTCACCACGTCGGCGACAGCCTGCTGCCCTTCGTCTGGACTGAAGTCCACCCGAATCCTCCTTGATACCGGGAAATTTCGCAGTCGCTACAACGTACGTCGTCAGCTGTTGGCGACCGGGCACTTTCCGGTGTAATCCACCTGCCAGTGCTTGATGCCGTTGAGCCAGCCCGACTTGAGCCGCTCGGGCTCGCCGATCGGCTTGAGATCGGGCATGTGGTCGGCGACCGCGTTGAAAATCAGGTTGATGGTCATCTTCGCCAGGTTCGCGCCGATGCAGTAGTGCGCGCCGGTGCCGCCGAAACCGACGTGCGGATTGGGGTCGCGCAGGATGTCGAACTTGTGCGGGTTCTCGAAGACCTCTTCGTCGAAGTTGGCCGAGCGGTAGGACATCACGACCCGCTGACCCTTCTTGATCTGCACGCCACCCAACTCGACGTCCTCCAACGCGGTGCGCTGGAAGGCCGAAACCGGGGTGGCCCAACGGACGATCTCATCGGCGGCGGTCTCGGGGCGTTCGCGCTTGTAGAGCTCCCACTGGTCCGGGTTCTGCGAGAACGCGATCATGCCGTGGGTGATGGAGTTGCGGGTGGTCTCGTTACCGGCAACCGCGAGCATCACGACGAAGAAGCCGAACTCGTCATCGGAGAGCTTCTCGCCGTCGATGTCGGCCTCGATCAGCTTGGTGACGATGTCTTCGGTGGGGTTCTTGGCCCGCTCCTCGGCCATCTTCATCGCGTACTGGATCAACTCGAACGACGACACCGCAGGGTCCACATCGGCATACTCGGGGTCTTCACCGGCGGTCATCTCGTTGGACCAGCGGAAGATCTTGTCGCGGTCGTCCTGCGGCACGCCGAGCAGTTCGGCGATGGCCTGCAGCGGAAGTTCGCACGAAACCTGTTCGACGAAGTCGCCGGACTCCTCGGCCGCGGCGGTCTCGGCGATCTTCTGCGCCCGAGACCGCAGTTCGTCTTCGAGCCGCCCCACAGCGCGGGGCGTGAAGCCGCGCGAGATGATCTTGCGAAGACGGGTGTGCTGGGGCGCGTCCATGTTCAGCAGCACCGCCTTCTGCAGGTCGATGGCATCGCGCGTCATGTCCTGCGGCCAGACCGGGATCGCGCCGTCCGGTGAGCTGCCGAAGACATCGTTGCGCTTCGAGACCTCTTTGACGTCGGCGTGCTTGGTCACCAGCCAGTAGCCCTTGTCGCCGAAGCCGCCGGTGCCGCCTGGCACGTCGACCCAGTGGATCGGCTCGGACCTACGCAACTCGGCCAGCTCTTCGACGGGCAGGCGCTCGAGGTTCAGGCTCGCGTCGAGGAAGTCGAAGTCGGCTGGGATATTCGGGCAAGGCATGGGGAAAGCTCCTCCGCAACAGTTATTGCAACATGTTCTAGTCTCAGTAAAACATGCCTTCTGCGCAGATAAAAGGCAGGTCATCAACGTCGCTTGTCAGAGTAATGAAACGTGTTCTAGCCTGACGGAATGGGTAACCCTGTCATCGTTGAAGCCACCCGCAGCCCCATCGGTAAGCGCAACGGCTGGCTGTCCGGCCTGCACGCCACCGAGTTGCTCGGTGCCACCCAGAAAGCTGTCGTCGAGAGGGCCGGGATCGACCCCGGCGACGTCGAGCAGGTGATCGGTGGCTGCGTCACACAGTACGGCGAACAGTCCAACAACATCACCCGGGTGAGCTGGTTGGTGGCCGGCCTGCCCGAGCACGTCGGCGCGATGACCGTCGACTGCCAGTGCGGCAGCGGTCAGCAGGCCAACGGGCTCGTCGCGGGATTGATCGCAGCAGGTGCCATCGACATCGGCATCGCCTGCGGCATCGAGGCGATGAGCCGCGTGGGCCTCGGCGCCAACGCCGGCCCCGACCGCAGCATCCTGCGGCCGTCGTCGTGGGACATCGACCTGCCCGACCAGTTCACCGCCGCCGAGCGGATCGCCAAACGGCGCGGGATCACCCGCGAGGATATCGACCAGTTCGGTTTCGAGTCCCAGCTCAAGGCCAAGCAGGCGTGGGCCGAGGGCCGGTTCGACCGCGAGATCAGCGGCATCGAGGCCCCCGTGCTCGACGAGCAGAAGCAGCCCACCAGCGAGCGCCACGTCGTGACGCGCGACCAGGGCCTGCGCGACACCACCCTCGAGGGCTTGGCATCGCTGAAGCCGGTGCTCGAGGACGGTATTCACACCGCGGGTACCTCGTCGCAGATCTCCGACGGCGCGGCGGCGGTGCTGTGGATGGACGAGGATAAGGCCCGTGCGCTCGGATTGAAGCCACGCGCCCGCATCGTGAGTCAGGCGCTGGTCGGTGCCGAGCCGTACTACCACCTCGACGGGCCGGTTCAGTCGACGGCGAAGGTGCTCGAGAAGGCCGGTATGAAGATGGGCGACATCGACATCGTCGAGATCAACGAGGCCTTCGCCTCGGTCGTCCTGTCGTGGGCGCGGGTGCACGAACCCGACATGGACCGGGTCAACGTCAACGGCGGCGCGATCGCGCTCGGCCACCCCGTCGGTAGCACCGGCAGCCGACTGATCACCACCGCTCTGCACGAGTTGGAGCGCACCGACAAGAGCACGGCGCTGATCACGATGTGCGCAGGCGGCGCGCTGTCCACCGGCACGATCATCGAGCGGATCTAGTCGCGAAATCGTCGGGCGCCGAAGCGCTTTACGTCGACGGGCTCAGCCGCGCAGCAATACCGGCCGCACACGCGCGTGGATGTGGTGGATCTTCCCGTCGGCGGCCGGAATGCGGAAGGTCTCCTCGGTGCGGGCGCCCACGCGCCGCCCGGCGATTGTCGGCTTGGTGACGACGGTGAACGTTGCGTGCACGTCGTCGCCGTCGACGCGGAATTCGCGGTCGACGATCGCCGAAATGATCCGGAACTGCGGTCCGCGATTCAGGCTGCGGCGCAGGTGTGCACCCGAGAAGCCGGTCTTGAGGCCGTTTTCGATCCTGGTGCAGTCCGGCGCGAAGGGAACGTCGTCGCCCCGATGGCTGACCAGCGCATCGATATAGGACTCCGCGGCGGCGATGCGATCGGTGTCAGAGACTGTGGCCATCGACCGAGCATAGGATGACGGCCATGCCAAAGTCGCGGCCACGGTTCATGGATACGAAGGCCTCGGACTTCTTCGTCAAGCAGATGTCGAGGCTCAACACGCTCCTGTATCGCCGCAACAACGGCGAAGGGCTCGGCGGCGAGTTCCAGGGCATCCCGGTGGCGCTGCTGACGACGACCGGACGCAAGACCGGCGAACCTCGGGTCAGCCCGTTGTACTTTCACCGCGACGGCGACAAGGTGATCGTCGCCGCGTCCAAGGGCGGCAGCGACAAACATCCGATGTGGTACCTGAACCTCAAGGCCGACCCCCGCGTCCAGGTGCAGATCAAGAGCGAAGTGCTGGACCTGACCGCGCGCGACGCCACCGAGGAGGAGCGTGCGAAGTACTGGCCGCTACTGGTCCAGATGTATCCGACGTACGAGGACTACCAGTCCTGGACCGATCGCGTGATCCCGTTGGTGGTCTGCGAACCCTGACCGATGACCCGGCCGCTCAGGCGCCGTAGACCGGCACGGGTGGACGCGCCTTGGCGAGCAGATCGGTGACCACCGGGCCGAGTTCGGCGGGATCCCACCGCGCGCCCTTGTCGACCTGTGGCCCGTGTGCCCAGCCCTCGGCGACCCGCACGATGCCGCCTTCGACCTCGAACATGCGGCCGGTGACATCCTTGGATTCGACGCTTCCCAGCCAGACCACCAGGGGGGAGATGTTCTCGGGCGCCATTGCGTCGAAGTCCTGATCCTGGGTGGCCATCATGTCGGCGAACACGGTCTCGGTCATACGGGTCCGCGCCGACGGGGCGATCGCGTTGACGGTGACGCTGTAGCGCCCCATCTCGGCGGAGGCCACCAGGGTCAGGGCCGCGATGCCCGCCTTGGCGGCACTGTAATTCGCCTGTCCCACACTGCCTTGCAGGCCGGCCCCCGAGCTCGTGTTGATGATCCGCGCGTCCACTGGATTGCCGGCCTTGGACTGGGCCCGCCAGTACGCCGCGGCGTGGCGCATGGTGGCGAAGTGTCCCTTGAGGTGCACGGCGACCACGGCGTCGAATTCCTCTTCACTGGTGTTGGCGAACATCCGGTCGCGCACGATCCCGGCGTTGTTCACCAGCACGTCGAGCCCACCGAATGTGTCGACCGCGGTCTGGATCAGACCCTCGGCCTGCGCCCAGTCGGCGACGTTGGCGCCGTTGGCGACGGCTTCCCCACCGGCGGCGGTGATTTCGTCGACAACGCTTTGTGCGGCGCTGCCACCACCCGCGGGTGATCCGTCGAGGCCGACCCCGATGTCGTTGACCACCACGCGGGCGCCCTCGGCGGCGAACGCAAGCGCGTGTGCGCGGCCGATGCCGCCGCCGGATCCCGTCACGATGACCACTCGACCGTCGAGCAATCCCATATCTGTTGTCTCCTTGGTTGTTTGAGCGCGCTACTTGATATCAGCAGTGGTGGTTGCGAGGTAATGCGGTGGTTCACCGCCACCGTGAACCTCGAGCGATGCGCCGCTGATGTAGGACGCCGCGTCGCAGGCCAGGAACGCCGCGGCCCAGCCCACGTCGGCCGGTTTGGCGAGCCGGCCCAGCGGAACGTTGCGCGAGATCGCCGCGATAGAATCCGCGTCGCCGTAGAAGAGTTCGGACTGTTCGGTCTCGACCATCCCGACGACCACCGAGTTGACGCGCACCTTCGGCGCCCACTCGACCGCCAGCGTGGAGGTCAGGCTTTCCATGCCGGCCTTGGCCGCCCCGTAGGGTGCGGTGCCCGGCGTGGGCCGACGGCCGCTCACGCTGGCGATGTTGATGATCGATCCGCCGCGGTCCTGCTTCTGCATCACCGCATTCGCGTGGGTGGACACCGATAGCGGCCCCAGCAGATTCAGTTCGACGATCTTGCGGCTGAACTTGGCCGACGACTCGGCGGCGAGCACATACGGTGATCCGCCCGCGTTGTTGACCACCACATCGAGACGACCGTGACGTTCGGCGACGGTGTCGACCAGAGAGGCGACCGCGTCGTCGTCACGCACATCGCACGCATGGAACTCGTATGGCGAACCCTCGACAGGCCGGCGGGCGCAGGTGACGACCGTGGCGCCCTGCTCGGCGAACACGGCGCTGATGCCGGCACCGACCCCCCGCACGCCGCCGGTCACCAGCACCACCCTGCCTTCGAGGCCCAAGTTCATGTCTTGCAGGTCGGTCACTGTGCTAGCGTACCAAGCAAGTGCTTGCTTTCCTACCGGACCCAGGAAGTCTTCGGGAGCTCAGATGACCATCACTCGTACCATCACCGAACCGGGAATCGTCTCGGTCACCGTCGACTACCCCCCGGTCAACGCGATTCCGTCGCGCGGCTGGTTCGAACTCGCCGACGAGATCACCGATGCCGGTGCCGATCCCGAGACGCACGTCGTGATCCTGCGCGCGGAGGGCCGTGGGTTCAACGCCGGCGTCGACATCAAGGAGATGCAGCGCACGGAGGGCTTCACCGCGCTGATCGACGCCAACCGCGGCTGTTATGCGGCGTTCAAGGCGGTCTACGAGTGCGCGGTCCCGGTGGTCGCCGCGGTCAACGGTTTCTGCGTCGGAGGCGGCATCGGCCTGGTCGGCAACGCCGACGTCATCGTCGCATCGGACGACGCGACGTTCGGGCTGCCCGAGGTCGAGCGCGGCGCGCTCGGCGCGGCGACCCACCTGTCGCGCTTGGTGCCGCAACACATGATGCGCCGGTTGTTCTTCACCGCCGCCACCGTCGATGCGGCCACGCTGCACCACTTCGGCTCGGTGCACGAAGTGGTCCCGCGCGATCAACTCGACGAGGCCGCGCTCCGTGTCGCGCGCGATATCGCCGCCAAGGACACCCGCGTGATCCGCGCGGCCAAGGAGGCGCTGAACTTTATCGATGTGCAGAGGGTCAACTCCAGCTATCGCATGGAGCAGGGCTTCACGTTCGAGCTGAACCTCGCGGGCGTGTCCGACGAACACCGCGACGCGTTCGCGGGCACCGACAAGGGGGCCAAATGAGCGATAAGAGAACAACTCTCGACGACGCCGTCTCGCAGATCCGCAGTGGGATGACCATCGGCATCGGCGGCTGGGGTTCTCGGCGCAAGCCGATGGCGTTCGTGCGGGCGCTGCTGCGCACCGACGTCACCGACCTCACCGTCGTCACCTACGGCGGACCCGACCTCGGGCTGCTGTGCTCGGCGGGCAAGGTGAAACGCGTCTACTACGGCTTCGTCTCGCTCGACTCGCCGCCGTTCTACGACCCGTGGTTCGCCAAGGCGCGCACCACCGGCGCGATCGAGGCCCGCGAGATGGACGAGGGCATGCTTCGGTGCGGGCTGCAGGCCGCGGCGCAGCGGCTGCCGTTCCTGCCGATCCGGGCCGGGCTCGGCAGCGACGTCCGTGCGTTCTGGGGAGACGAACTGAAGACCGTGCGGTCCCCCTACCCCACCGGCGAGGCCCACGAAGAACTCGTCGCGATGCCCGCGCTCACCTTGGACGCCGCCTTCGTCCACATGAATCTCGGTGATGCTGCGGGCAATGCGGCTTACACCGGGATCGACCCCTACTTCGACGACCTGTACCTGATGGCGGCCGAGCGCCGCTTCCTGTCGGTCGAGCGGGTGGTGCCGACCGACGAGCTGGTCAAAGCGGTTCCGCCACAATCGCTTCTGATCAACCGGATGATGGTCGACACCGTCGTCGAGACGCCCAACGGCGCCCACTTCACCACGGCCGAACCCGACTACCGTCGTGACGAGAAGTTTCAGCGGCACTACGCCGAAGCGGCCAAATCCGACGACTCTTGGCAGGAGTTCGTGCAGACCTATCTGTCCGGCACCGAAGCCGACTACCAGGCCGCGGTGCGAGAATTCAAGGAGCAGCAATGATGTCGGTGTCCCGTGCCGAAGTGTGCGCCGTCGCGTGCGCCGAGTTGTTCCGCGACGCCGGTGAGATCATGGTCAGCCCGATGACGACCATGGTCTCGATCGGCGCCCGACTGGCCCGCCTGACCTTCTCCCCCGACATCCTGCTCACCGACGGCGAAGCGCGACTGCTGGCCGATACGCCCGCGCTCGGGGCCGCAGGGGCGATCGAAGGTTGGATGCCGTTCGGCCGGGTCTTCGAGACTCTGGCCTGGGGCCGACGCCATGTGGTCATGGGCGCCAACCAGATCGACCGCTACGGCAACCAGAACCTGTCGGCGTTCGGACCACTGCAGCAACCGACCCGCCAGATGTTCGGCGTACGCGGAGCCCCGGGCAACACCATCAACCACGCGACCAGCTACTGGGTGGGCAACCACTCGAAGCGCGTGTTCGGTGAGTCCGTGGACATCGTCTCCGGAATCGGTTGGGACAAAGTCGATCCCGACAACCCCGCATACCGGTTCGTCAACGTGTACCGGGTGATCACGAACCTGGGCGTATTCGACTTCAACGGCCCCGACCATCAGATGCGGGGGGTGTCACTGCATCCCGGTATCGAACCCGAACAGGTCGCCGAGAACACCTCGTTCGAGGTGCACGGGCTGGACTCCGCCGAGCAGACCCGGCTCCCCACCGATGCCGAGCAGAAACTGATCCGCGAGGTGATCGACCCCAAAGGACTGCGAGACAAGGAAATCCGGTGAGCACTCCGGGTAAGCCCACGTTGCGCACACCGCTGACCGAGCTCGTCGGTATCGAGCACCCGGTGGTCCAGACCGGCATGGGCTGGGTGGCGGGCGCGCGGCTGGTCTCGGCGACGTCGAACGCCGGCGGCCTCGGAATCCTCGCGTCGGCGACCATGACGCTCGAGGAACTGCAGACGGCGGTCACCAAGGTCAAAAGCGCCACGGACAAACCCTTCGGCATCAACATCCGCGCCGACGCGGGAGACGCCGGCGAACGGATCGACCTGCTGATCCGCGAGGGCGTCAAGGTCGCCTCGTTTGCACTGGCGCCCAAACCCGATCTGATCGCCAAGCTCAAAGACGCCGGCGTCGTGGTGATTCCGTCGGTCGGTCTGGCCAAGCACGCCAAGAAGGTGGCCGGCTGGGGCGCCGATGCGGTGATCGTGCAAGGCGGTGAAGGCGGCGGCCACACCGGGCCGATCGCGACGACGCTGCTGTTGCCGTCCGTGCTCGACGCTGTCGACATCCCGGTCGTTGCGGCGGGTGGTTTCTTCGACGGCCGCGGGCTCGCGGCGGCATTGTCTTACGGCGCGGCGGGCGTCGCCATGGGGACTCGATTTCTGCTGACGTCGGACTCCACGGTTCCCGAAGCGGTCAAGCGTCGGTACCTCGAATCGGCACTGGACGGCACCGTCGTGTCGACCCGTGTCGACGGAATGCCGCACCGGGTGCTGCGCACCGGCCTGGTCGAGAAGCTGGAGAGCGGATCGCGACTGCGGGGTTTCTCGGCGGCCGTCCGCAACGCGCAGAAGTTCAAGAAGATGTCGGGTATGACGTGGCGGTCGATGATCCGCGACGGCTTGGAGATGCGGCACGGCAAGGAGTTGACGTGGTCGCAGGTGGTGATGGCCGCCAACACCCCGATGCTCCTGAAAGCCGGTCTGGTCGAGGGCAATACGGATGCGGGTGTGCTGGCATCCGGCCAGGTCGCGGGCATTTTGGACGATCTGCCGTCCTGCGCGGAGCTGATCGAGACGATCGTGGCCGACGCGGTTACGCACCTGCGACAGGCCAGCGGATACATCGAGTGAAGGCTATTGCTTAATTTTGAGGTAGTGAAGCTATAATCTTCATGTGTCTGGACTGAAGCGGTCGCCTTCACCGCACGCCCGCGCCACGTTGATCGGCGACGTGATCGGCTCACGCCGGGTGGCCGATCGCACCGCCACGCACCGCGCACTCAACAAAGCGCTTGTCGACGCCGCCGGCGACGCGATCGACGCACCCGCGTTCACGGTCGGTGACGAGTTTCAGGGCAGCTATCGGACGGTCGGCGCCGCGATCGAAGCGGCGTTCGCCATTCGTCTGGCCGTTGCGCCCGGCATCGACGTCCGATTCGGCATCGGATGGGGCGCCGTGACCGTATTGGACTCCGACTCCGGAATCCAGGACGGACCGGGCTGGTGGGCCGCCCGCGAGGCGATCGAGTGGACCGCCTCCGCGCAACGCCAACCGGGTCTGGCCTTGGTACGCACGTCGTTTCGGGCCGAGGGCGAGAGCCGCCGCGACCTCGACGCGATCAACGCCGCACTGTTGTGTCGGGACCATCTGATTGGATCGCTCGATGACCGCTCATTGAGGATTGTGAAGGGACTGTTGACCGGCAAGACCAAGAAGGACATCGCCGCCGACGAGGGCATCAGCGCGTCGGCGGTGTCCCAACGCGCGGGTCGCGACGGGTTGGACCTGATCCTGCTCGCGGCGCAGTATCTGCGGGACGTGCCATGAGCGCGGTCGCGGTGCTGCTGATCGCGATCGGTACCGCCGATGTCCTTCGACGACTCGTCGATCGTGTGTGGCTGCCCGCCGCGGCGGCACCGCTTGTCGTGATCGGATGCGCGGCGATGGCGGGGCTGTGGCGGTGGGGCGACATCGCGCTGCTCGTTGTGGCGGCGCTAAGCGGCGTCGGCTGGGTGGTGCTGAGTGCGCGAGCCGAACGCACCGGTCGGCACCAGGTGACGCCGCTGGTCGTCTTCGGCGGTGCGCTCGGGGTGCTGATCATGCTCTCGGGCCTCAGCTCGGAGGTGGCGGGAATGGCGGCCCGGTGGCCGGCCTGGGTCGGCATCGAGGTATCCCCCGACCGGCTCTTGATGATCGTCGGCGTGATGTTCATGCAACTGGTGACCGGGAATCAGTTGGTGCGCTTGGTGCTTGGGTCGGTCGGCGCGGTCAAACCGGAGGGGCAGCCCCAGGCCTCGGACCGGTTGAAGGGCGGCAGGCTGCTCGGTCCGATGGAGCGCGTGCTCATCCTCGGGCTCGGCCTGGCCGGCCAGCTCACCGCCGCCACGGCCGTCGTCGCCGCCAAGAGCATCATCCGGTTCCCGGAGATCAACGCCCAGAAGGCACGCGAGAACGGGGGCATCGGAATCGACGAGATCACCGAGTACTTCCTTGTCGGAAGCTTCGCGAGCTGGATCGTCGCACTCGGCGGGCTGGCTCTCGCACACTGAACGGTAAGCCCTTCGATTCGCCCGTAATCCGGACGCGGTTTTCCTACACTCGCGCCCATGAAGACCAATGCCGCCGTTCTGTGGGGACTCAACGAGCCGTGGAGCATCGAAGAGATCGACCTCGATGGTCCGAAAGAAGGCGAGGTGCTCGTCTCCTTCGAGGCGACCGGGCTGTGCCACTCCGATCATCACGTCCAGACCGGTGATCTCGCGGGTGTCACACTGCCGATCATCGGCGGGCACGAGGGCGCCGGCGTCGTGCAGGAAGTCGGACCGGGGGTGAAGGATCTGAAGCCGGGGGACCACGTGGTGGCGTCCTTCCTGCCTGCCTGCGGTCGTTGCCGCTGGTGCGCGAGCGGACATCAGAACCTGTGCGACATGGGCGCGATCATCCTGCTCGGCATCCAGCCCGACGGTACCTATCGGCGCCGGGTCCAGGGCCAGGATGTCGGCGTCATGGTAGGTGTGGGCAGTTTCTCCGAACTGAGTACGGTGTCGGAGACCTCGTTGGTCAAGGTCGACGATGACCTTCCGCTTTCGCGCGCGTGCTTGTTGGGCTGCGGGGTGATGACGGGCTGGGGTTCGGCCGTCAACACCGCCGACGTCAGCCCCGGCGACACGGTCGTCGTCATCGGGTGCGGCGGCATCGGCAGCGGTGCGATTCAGGGTGCGCGGCTGGCGGGCGCCGAGCACATCGTTGTCGTCGACATCGTTGAATCCAAGCGGGACAAGGCATTTCAGTTCGGCGCTACCCACTTCGTGACTTCCATGCCCGAGGCCATGGAACTGGTGGGCGACTTGACCCGCGGTGTGATGGCAGATTCGGCGCTGCTGACAGTCGGCCTGCTGAAGGGGCCGATGATCAACGAGGCGATGGACATCGTCCGCAAGGGCGGGGCGGTGGTGATGACGGCGATCGCCTCGATGGCCGACGTGACGCCGACCCTGCCGATGGCGATGGTGACGCTGTTCCAGAAGCGACTGCTCGGCAGCCTCTACGGCGAGGCGAACCCGCGCGCGGACATCCCGCGGCTTCTCAACCTCTACCGCGACGGCAAGCTCCTGCTCGATGAGACCGTCACCACCGAGTACAAGCTGGCCGACATCAACGACGCCTACGACGACATGCTGGCAGGGCGAAACATCCGCGGCGTGATCATCCACGACCACTGACGCGATACCGGAGGCATAAGTGCGCTGGCTGTCGCACGTGCGGTCGGTGCTGAGCACCGAGATCCACGCCGTCCGCGATCGCAAGCTGGACCTCAATCCCGCCGATCTCACCCGGTTCACGTTTCCGTTGGTGTTGGGACTGGTTGGTGTCGTGGCGTTCGGCGCCGTGCCACTGATCGTCATCCGCAGCAGCGTCAGCACCGATGACGTGCTGGTCCCGCTGCTGGGATCGCTGGCCTTGACCGCCGTGGGCACGGCGGTGATGACGTGGTTGATCGCCATCGTGGTGTCCGGTCTGGTGCTGGTGGTCGTCTATCGGACGGCGCCGGCTACGGCGTCACGGCTGGTGATTCGCACCGTCGTCGACTCGTTCGACCGCGTCAGCGACACGGCCGCGCGACTGGCGACCCTCGCGCTTGTTGCCGGCCTCGTCGCCCTAGCCATCGGGCTGCCGACCCGGCCCGACGACGAGTTGGCGCATCCGGTGGTCAACGACCTGCTCACCGCGCAGATCGGGGTTCTTTTGGCCGCGCTCGGCGTCGCCTACCTCGCCGAGACCGTGCGCTGCGCCGCCGAGCTGGTGGACAGGCAATCACTGCTGCTGGCGTGGCCGTGGTCGCTTGGGATCTCCTGTGCCAGTTGGATTATCGCGACCAGCGTCGGGCCGTTCCAGACCTCCCGCATGCTGGTGGTCCTGCTCAACGAGTGGCTGCCTGCCGCCGTGAACGGGACTCCGCGAACGGAAGTGATCGCCGATCTGCTACCAGCGGGTGCGAACTGGTGGGCGGCCTTCGCGCTGCTGCCCGTGATCACCATGGTGTGGACGCTCGGTGCGCACCGCCACGACGGATTCGCGGCGATGCGAGAGCTCCTCGCGGGCGAGCGTGACAGGCCGCGGCGGGCCTAGAGGCGCTCGATGATCGTGACGTTGGCGGTGCCACCGCCTTCGCACATCGTCTGCAGACCGTAGCGACCGCCGGTGCGCTCCAACGTGTTCAGCATCGTCGCGAACAACTTCGCGCCCGTCGCGCCCAGCGGATGACCGAGCGCGATGGCGCCGCCGCTGGGGTTGACCTTCGCGGGGTCGGCGCCGGTCTCTTTGAGCCAGGCCATCACGACCGGCGCGAAGGCTTCGTTGATCTCGACGGTGTCGATATCGTCGATCGACAGGCCGGTCTTCTTCAACGCGTACTCCGTCGCCGGGATCGGCCCGGTCAACATGAACACCGGGTCGGCGCCGCGGGCGCTGATGTGGTGGATGCGGGCGCGGGGCTTGAGTCCGTGGTCCTTGACGGCCTGCTCGGAGGCCAGCAGCACGGCGCTGGCGCCGTCGGAGATCTGGCTGGCCATCGCGGCGGTCAGCCGGCCGCCGTCGACCAGGGTCTTGAGCCCGGCCATCTTCTCCAGCGAGGTGTCGCGCGGGCCCTCGTCGGTGGCGAACCCGTCGACCGGAATGATCTCGTTCTCGAAGTGACCGGAGCGAATCGCCTCCTGTGCACGCTGGTGGCTGGTCAGCGAGTACTGCTCCATCTCCTCGCGGGAGATCTCCCACTTCTCCGCGATCAGCTCGGCGCCGCGGAACTGTGAGATCTCCTGATCGCCGTAGCGGTGGAGCCAGCTCTTGGATTCGTTGGTCGGCGAGGTGAAGCCGAACTGCTCGGCGACGGTCATCGCCGACGAGATCGGGATCTGACTCATGTTCTGCATACCGCCGGCGACAATGAGTTCGGCCGTACCGGACATGATCGCTTGTGCGCCAAAGGAAACTGCTTGCTGACTGGACCCACACTGGCGGTCGACGGTGACGCCCGGAACCTCTTCCGGGTAGCCCGCCGCCAGCCACGAGAGCCGGGCGATGTTGCCGGCCTGCGGACCGATCGCATCGACACAACCGGCGATGACGTCGTCGACCGCGCCGGGATCCACGTCGACACGGTCGAACAGGCCGCGCCATGCGGCAGCGCCCAGATCCACGGGATGCACACCGGCCAGCGATCCGTTGCGCTTGCCGACTGCGGTGCGAACGGCGTCGATGACGTAAGCCTGCGATGTTGGGGTCATTGTTTCCTCATTTTTTCGTGATGCCACCAAGAACGATAGCGAGATACTGACGGCCGACCTCTTCGGCCGTGAGCGGTCCGCCCGGCTGATACCAGCGGACTGAAACCCAGGTGGTGTCGCGGATGAACCGGTACACCAGATCGACGTCGATGTCGGGCCGGAAGTAACCCTCTTCGACGCCCTGGTTGAGCAGGTCCAGCCACATCTTGCGTTGCTCTTTGTTGCGCTGGTCCACGTAGGAGAACCGCTCCTGCCCGGACAACCGCTTGGCCTCGTCCTGATAGATGACGACCTGCGCGTGCCGGTGCTCGATCGCCTCGAACGAGGTCATGAACAGGCCCTTGAGTCGCTCCAGCGGGTTGGGTTCGGTGTCGACGATCTCCTGGTAGCGCGTGAACAGCCAGTCGAGGAAGCCGCGCAGGACCTCGTCGACCATCTCCTCCTTCGACGAGAAGTGGTGATACAGGCTGCCCGAGAGGATGCCTGCGGAGTCGGCGATGTCGCGCACCGTGGTCGCGCGCAGGCCCCGCTCGGCGAACATCGTCGCGGCGAGTTCGAGTAGCTCGTCCCGACGCGTCGGGGGCTGGCTCACCGGCTGCTTCTGTGGCACCTGATCCACCGACACAGCGTATCAACCAAGCGCTTGCTCGGCTACTTCCGTGTGCGTTCTCAACCCGAGGTTCGGTACACATGAGCGGTGACCGACGCGCCCCGCCAGCCCTCTGGATTCTGGAACCGACTGACCCGGCGCACGAAGATCCTCGTCCTCGTCGACGTCATCGTATTGGCGACATTGCTGGTAGCGGCCGTGCTGTACGTCACGGATCCATGGTCCGATTCTTCATCGGAAACCATCGCCACGTCGGACACCACCACAGCCGCGCCTCAATCGCCGTTGCGCACTCGCTACGGCCTTGCTTGGATCACGGCAGCCTGCGGCAGTCGTATGGTGTTGGAGGATCCGCCTCAGTCGCCGCTACCCCAAGCGATCGATTACGTCGCGTGCATTGCGCCCGGAACCATCGACACGATCGTCATCGGGGCGTACGACGACGAGGACACCCTCGACGGTGACCTCGCCGGGATGCGCACAGCGGACCGCCATGCCACTCATGTAGACGACAACGGCAAGCATTGGCTCGTGGTCGTCGAGGGCGACAGCGACGTGCCCCTGGAGCCCCTGAGACGCTACGGCTTCCGCATTGGTTGACCCAGAATCTGTGCGCGGAACCCTCGTGGCATCCGCTTAGGCTCGAATCATGTTCGTCGATACCGAGATGCTGCGGATGGGAGCCGACTTCGCCGAAAGCGCCGGTGAGATCGTGAAACGGGGTGCAGAGGAGTTCGCGGCCACGTCGCTGCCCGCTGGGATCTTCGGTGACTTCGACGCCGCGCACGAGTTCCACAACGCCTTGGGCCGAGCGCACGAAGCTCAAGCCGCGACCATGCGTTGGCACCACGCCACCTTCGACGGTTTCGCCACCAAGGCCAGCGACGGAGCCACCACTTTCGATCAACGAGACGAGTCCGGCGCGGCGGCGGTGCGTTCGGCCGGCGAAGCCATCACCTGACCGAGCATGACGGTCCACCTCAAGAACCTGGATCACGGAACGCTCACCGGTGCAGCCGGGGGCGATCCGTGGCAGGTCAACCGCACGGTGCAGAGCGGATCGCCAGGTGAGATCAGCGAACTGGCGACGGCGTTCTACAACGCCGCCGCGTGTACGACGGAATCGAGCAATGAATTCGCTGTCGCTCGACAACGTTTTGCCGCCGCGTGGGACCGTCAGGACGGTGGCGACCACCCGATCAACGACTCGGCGGAGGTACAGCGCGCGACCGAGTCTTTGAAGCTCAGCGACGAACAAATCCGTCGGGTAGCCGTCGATCTGCAGAACGTCTCGGCGTCACTGGCCGAAGCGCAGCGCAGTGGTGACGTCGTCATCTCCAACCTCGACGCGACGCTGAAGTGGATCGACAACCAGATCGAGCACGAACTGGCCGTCGCTGCCGCGAACGGTGAACAGGCCGACGTCGAGGGCTTGCGACAAGCGGCCGTCGATCGCACGCGAGAAGCACTGGCGTCGGTTCAGGCGGTGCGTGATACCTATTCGGAGCAGCTGGACAAGTCGCGGCTGGAGATGGCGGCCGAGGGTTACTCGCCGGATGCAATGAAGGACGCTGAAGGTCAGCAGGATTCACCGGCTGCACAGCAGGCGAAGGCCGAGGCCGATCAGTACGGGAGCAGCCAGCGCGAAGCCGATCAGTCGTTGGTGAACTCTCGTGGCGAATGGACTCCGGAGAAGCAGGCTGCGGCAGCGCGATTGCGGGACTACGACATCATCAACGATCCGACCGCGAGTTCGGATCAAGTGCGTTATGCCGGGCAGCGCCTGGACGACTACCACACTTCGATCACGCAAGGTCCGCTGCCGACCGACCCGATCCTTGGAGGTGACGCCCGCTCTCAGGCACGGACGAGGTTGGCGATGCAAGCCCAGCTCGAGCAAGGCCTGGTCGGGGAGGCACCGATGCCGCCGGATAAGGCCACGGCGATGGTCAATCAAACTGAAGCTCTGGCACGGGAGTTGGTGATATCCCGCGTACAAGAGCAGTTGATGCGGGCCGGTATGTCGTCCGAAGGTGCCGCCGCTGCAACCGACAGCATGGCGCGGGGCATCGTCCCGCAAGATCTCGCGGACGCGGCATCTGCTGCAAACAAACCAATCGCGGGTGGGGCGAAGGCTTTTGACTATCTCGCTCAATCGCTGCCCACCGGCGAGCACTGGAAGCCCGATGTGACGACTTTCTCGCCAAGCGATGTCGAAGTGCTTAAGAAGGTCGGAGGCAACCTAGGGGTGGCAGGGAACCTCGTCGACTTCGGCGTCGGAATCTACGAATGGCGAACGGGAACACCATTCGGCGAGGTTGCTGCCAAGACCGGTGGTGGCATGGTGGGTGCCTCAGGAATGGCTGCCGTCGGCGCATGGCTCGGGGCCCCTGCAGGTCCAGTAGGTGTTTTCGCGGGCGCGTTCATTTTGGGTTCCATCGGGTCCCTCGGCGGCGAGCAGATCGGCGAAACGATTTATCAGAAAATGGCTGGTAATTGATGAACGACTTCTTCATGTTTGTCGCTTTCGGCGGACTCGCCATCGCGATTGTCGCGGGATGGCTGCCCCTGCATATCGGGCGCATCGTCTACTGGTCCGGCGCCGTCATAACGACTGTGTCGGTGTTCTTCATGGCCTATCCCCACGACTGGGGGTCGGGACTGATGATGTCGCTCTTCGCCGCATGTGCTATCACCGGCGTGGCATACGTCCACACCGAGTTCATCTCTATTCGCGGCAAAACCTTCTCGCTGTTCGCCGACCCGAACACGATCGACGACTACGGACTCGGATTGACCCCCACGAAGACGTGGTGGCTGACAGTGTTGGGGGTGGCGATACTCGTTACAAGCGGTGTGTCTTATGTCGCCGACGGCGCTGCGGCCTGGCTCCCGGTTGGCATGGGCGCCATCGCCGTGTTCATCGCCGTCTCGCTCGGATACCGCGATGCGTTGGCCCGCAGGGTCATCGCCGCTGGACAGAAGATACAACTCGGGCTCTTGACGGTGCTGACCCTCGGCGCCTTCCCAATCCTTTATCTGATCGCCTACAAGGCTGGTACACGGCGGACCGCCGATAGGCGGATCACCGGCTAGGCCCGCTGGCTCGACACCGAAATCACTTCTCCAGTCAGGTAACTGGAGTAGTCGCTGGCCAGGAACGCGATGGTGGCGGCGACCTCCCACGGTTCGGCTGCGCGGCCGAACGCCTCCCCCTCCGACAACCGATCGAGCAGGTCTGCCGAGCTGGTCTTCTCCAAGAACTTGTGCCGCGCGATACTTGGCGAGACAGCATTGATGCGCACGCCGTACTCGACGGCCTCGATCGCACTGCACCGGGTCAGCGCCATCACCCCGGCCTTGGCCGCGGCGTAATGCGATTGTGAATGCTGTGCGCGCCAACCCAATACGCTGGCGTTGTTGACGATCACGCCGCCGTGGTCGGCTTCGCGGAAGTACCGCAGCGCCGCCCGCGTCGCGCGCATCACCGACGTCAGCGTGACATTGAGGACGCGATCCCATTCTTCGTCCGTCATGTCGACGACGGGCGTCTGCCCGCCGAGGCCGGCATTGTTGACCAACACGTCGAGCCGACCCATCCGCGCCGTCGTCGAAGCGACCAGCGCATCCACCTGCGCGGTGGAGGTGACGTCGCAGACGACACTTTCGACCCGCCCCAACCCGAGTTCGAGCAACTGATCGCGAGCCTCGCCGAGTCGCCGCTCATGATGGTCGGATACGACGACGTCGGCACCCTCGAGCAGCGCCCGGCGCGCCACCGCGGACCCGATTCCGGTGCCCGCGGCGGCCGTCACGACGACGACCTTGCCGGTCAGCAGGCCGTGTCCCTCAATCTCTTTCGGGGCTTCTGACAGGTTCACGAAGGCCTGACCTCTCGGGGTAGGCCGAGCACCCGCTCGGCGATGATGTTGCGCTGCACCTCGTTGGACCCGCCGTAGATCGTGTCGGCGCGCGAGAACAGATACAGCCGCTGCCATTCGTCGAAGTCGCCGTCGGTCAGCGTCAGACCTTCGCGGCCGAGCACATCCATCGCGATCTCACCGAGTTCGCGATGCCAATTGGCCCACAACAACTTCGACACATTATCTTGACCCGCTTGTTCCACGTCCATCGTCGCCAGCGCATACGAGCGCATCGTCCGTAGTCCCACCCAGGACCGGGTCAACCTCTCGCGGATCAATGGATCGTCGGCCGCGCCAGTGCGTTTCGCCAACTCGGCGACACCGGACAGCTCACGTGCGTATTCGATCTGCTGGCCCAGCGTCGACACGCCGCGCTCGAAGGTCAGCGTGCCCATCGCCACCCGCCAGCCGTCGCCTGGTTCACCGACCACCAAGGACGCGTCCGTGCGGGCGTCGTCGAAGAAGACCTCGTTGAACTCCGAATCCCCGGTCAGCTGGACGATGGGACGGATCTCCACACCCGGCTGATCCAACGGCACCAGCAGATACGACAGGCCCGTGTGGCGTTTGGAGCCCTTCTCGGTGCGGGCGACGACAAAGCACCATTGCGCCCAGTGCGCAAGCGAGGTCCACACCTTCTGCCCGTTGACCACCCACTGGTCGCCGTCGAGTTCGGCGGTGGTCGACACGTTGGCGAGGTCGCTGCCGGCACCGGGCTCGGAATAGCCCTGGCACCACAGCTCGGTGACGTCGAGGATCTTCGGCAGGAATCGCTTCTGCTGTTCGGGAGTGCCGTACGCGATCAACGTCGGCCCGAGCAACTCCTCACCGAAGTGGTTGACCTTCGCAGGAGCGTTCGCGATCGCGTACTCCTCGTAGAACGCCACCCGGTGCGCAACCGACAGCCCACGACCGCCGTGCTCCTCGGGCCACCCCAGACACGTCAATCCGGCCGCCGCCAGGTGCTGGTTCCACGCTCGGCGTTCCTCGAAAGCTTCGTGCTCTCGACCCGGCCCGCCGAGGCCTTTGAGTGCGGCGTACTCCCCGACCAGGTTGTCGGCGAGCCAGTCGCGGACCTCGGCCCGGAACTCCTCGACCTCAATCACCCTTGTAGGCTAACCTACCAAGCACTTGCTTTGTTAGAGGAGCAGCGATGAGTTCGGATCCAAGGACCATTCCCCAGGTCTTGGACCGTATTGCCGACCGGTTCTCCGACCACAATGCACTGGTCACGGAACATCGCACCGTCACGTTCGCCCAGCTGCGGGACGAGGTCCGCAGAGCGGCCGCGGCCATGATCGACCACGGCATCACCGCCGGTGACCGCGTCGCAATCTGGTCCCCCAACACCTGGCACTGGGTGGTCGCCTGCCTGGCCACCCACTACGCGGGAGGCGTCGTCGTCCCCCTCAACACCCGCTACACCGCCAGCGAGGCCACCGACATCCTCTCGCGCACGGGCGCCCCGTTGCTGTTCGCATCGGGTGAATTCCTCGGCGCCGACAAGGCCGCCTCCATCGACCGCTCCGCCCTGCCGCAGCTACGCCACGTGGTCCGGGTGCCGGTCGACAAGGACGACGGCACCTGGGACGAGTTCGTCGCGCGGGGCACCGACCTGGACGCCGTGGATGCGCGCGCCGACGCGGTGCAATCCGACGACGTGTCCGACATCCTGTTCACCTCCGGAACCACCGGCCGGAGCAAGGGCGTGCTGTGTGCACACCGCCAATCGCTCGACGCACCGGCGGCGTGGGCCGAGTGCGGCCGGCTGACGAGCGATGACCGTTACCTGTGCATCAACCCGTTCTTCCACAACTTCGGCTACAAAGCGGGAATCCTTGCCTGCCTGCAGACCGGCGCCACGCTGATTCCCCAGTTGACGTTCGACCCCGAGAAGACGATGTCGGCCGTGCAGGAACACCGAATCACCGTGCTGCCGGGGCCGCCGACGATCTACCAGACGCTGCTCGACCATCCCAAGCGCGCCGATTACGACCTGACGTCGCTGCGGTTCGCCGTCACCGGCGCGGCGACCATCCCGGTCGTGCTGATCGAGCGGATGCAAACCGAACTCGACATCGACATCGTGCTGACCGCCTACGGCCTCACCGAGGCGAGCGGTTTCGGGACCATGTGCCGTCCCGACGACGACGCTGTCACCGTGGCCACCACGTCGGGCCGGCCGATCGCGGATTTCGAACTGCGCATTGACAACCCCGGCAAGGACGACGCCGGCGAGGTGCTGCTGCGGGGACCGAATGTGATGCTGGGCTACCTCGACGACCCCGAAGCCACCGCGGCGGCCATCGATTCCGATGGTTGGCTGCACACAGGCGATGTCGGCACCGTCGACGCGAACGGCAACCTGCGCATCACCGACCGCCTCAAGGACATGTACATCTGCGGCGGGTTCAACGTCTACCCCGCTGAGGTCGAGCAGGTGCTGGCGCGGCTCGACGGGGTCGCCGAAGCCGCGGTGATCGGAGTGCCCGACGACCGACTCGGTGAGGTCGGCAAGGCCTACGTCGTGGCCAAGCCCGGCGCCCAACTCGACGAGGGCACCGTGATCGCCTACACCCGGCAGCATCTGGCGAACTTCAAAACTCCCCGCTCGGTCGAGTTTCTCGATGCGCTGCCGCGAAACCCCGGGGGCAAGGTAGTCAAACCGCTGCTGCGTGAGAGGGCTGGATCTTCCTGATGGACCTGAAATTCGACGACGCGACCCTCGAGTTCCAGTCCGAGGTGCGCGAGTTCCTGGCCAAGAACAGGGACAGTTTCCCGACGAAGTCGTACGACACCGCAGAGGGTTTCGAACAGCACAGGCGTTGGGACAAGGTGCTATACGACGCCGGGCTGTCGGTAATCACGTGGCCGGAGAAGTACGGCGGCCGCGACGCGAGCCTGCTGCAGTGGGTGGTGTACGAGGAGGAGTACTTCCGTGCCGGCGCCCCCGGCCGCGCCAGCGCCAACGGCACGTCGATGCTGGCGCCGACTCTGTTCGCCCACGGAACCGAGGAGCAACTCGACCGCGTCCTGCCGAAAATGGCCAGCGGCGAGGAAATTTGGGCACAAGCCTGGTCGGAGCCCGAGTCGGGCAGTGACCTGGCGTCGCTTCGGTCGACGGCTACCAGGACGGACGGCGGCTGGCTGCTCAACGGGCAGAAGATCTGGAGTTCCCGCGCGCCGTTCGGGGAACGCGCCTTCGGGTTGTTCCGTTCCGACCCCGAAGCCGAACGCCATCGCGGCCTGACGTACTTCATGTTCGACCTCAAGGCCGACGGCGTCACCGTCCGACCCATCGCGCAACTCGGCGGTGACACCGGTTTCGGTGAGATCTTCCTCGACGACGTGTTCGTGCCCGACAAGGACGTCATCGGCGACGTTCACGAGGGCTGGCGCGCAGCGATGAGCACATCGAGCAATGAGCGCGGCATGTCACTGCGAAGCCCGGCCCGCTTCCTGGCCCCCGCCGAACGGCTTGTGGCGCAGTGGAAAGAAAACCCGGACCCGGCCTATGCCGAGCGGGTGGCCGACGCGTGGATCAAGGCCCAGGCCTACCGGCTGCACACGTTCGGCACGGTGACACGCGTTGCCGCGGGCGGTGAACTCGGTGCCGAGTCCAGTGTGACCAAGGTGTTCTGGTCGGACCTCGACGTTGCCATCCACCAAACCGCCCTGGATATGCGTGGTCCCGACGCCGAACTTGCCGACAACTGGACCGAGGGGTTGTTGTTCTCGCTCGGCGGACCGATCTACGCGGGAACCAACGAGATTCAGCGCAACATCATCGCCGAGCGCCTGCTGGGCCTGCCGCGAAAGTAACCACATGAACTTCGAATTGGACGAACAGCAGCGCGATTTCGCCGCCAGCATCGACGCAGCGCTCGGCGCGGCAGACCTGCCCGGTGCGGTTCGGGCCTGGGGCGCCGGGGATGCGTCGCCGGGCCGCAAGGTGTGGGCGCAGCTGACCGATCTCGGCGTCACGGCGCTCCTCGTGCCGGAGAAGTACGACGGCATCGACGCCCATCCGGTCGACCTGGTGGTCGCCGCCGAACGGCTCGGCCGGTGGTGTGTTCCAGGCCCGGTGGCCGAATCCATTGCGGTCGCGCCGATTCTGCTCGCCGACGACGAGCGTTGCGCCCGCTTGGCGTCCGGTGAGCTGATCGCGACCGTCGCCCTGACGCCGCAGGTACCCAGGGCCGTCGACGCCGACACCGCGGGCCTGATCTTGGTGGCGGCGGACGGTGAGGTACGTGACGGCACCGCAGTAACCCAGCGGGAGTCGGTCGACCCGAGCCGAAAGCTGTTCGACGTCAACCCTTCAGGTGACGGCAGAGCGGCCGACGTGGCGCGTGCCTATGAGTTCGGTGTGCTTGCCACGGCGGCCCAGCTGGTGGGCGCCGGCCAGGCGATGCTGGACATGTCGGTCGAATACGCCAAGCAGCGCAGCCAGTTCGGCAAGGTCATCGGCGCCTATCAGGCGATCAAGCACAAACTCGCCGACGTGCACATCGCGGTCGAGCTGGCCCGGCCGCTGGTGTACGGCGCGGCCCTGTCGCTCGCCGACAACTCGGCCGACACGGCGCGTGACGTGAGCGCCGCCAAGGCCGCAGCCGGCGACGCGGCGCTGCTGGCGGCTCGCTCCGCGCTGCAGACACATGGCGCGATCGGATTCACCCAGGAGCATGACCTCTCGTTGTGGCTGCTACGTGCGCAGGCGCTGCGCTCGGCGTGGGGAGATCCCGCTGTCCACCGTCGGCGCGTACTGGAGGCCCTCTCATGAGTGAAGAACGCCAACTGCTGCGTGAGACCGTCGCTGCCCTGGTCGACAAACACGCCTCACCCGCCGCGGTGCGTGCGGCGATGGAATCCGAACGGGGATACGACGAATCGTTGTGGACACTGCTGTGCGAGCAGGTCGGCGCGGCGGCGCTGGTGGTGCCCGAGGAGCTGGGTGGTGCGGGCGGTGAGCTCGCGGACGCGGCGGTCGTGCTCGAGGAGCTCGGCAAGGCACTGGTTCCGACTCCGTTGTTGGGAACAATTCTCGCGGAGTTGGCATTGCTGGCCGCAGACGAGCCGGACACCGAAGCGCTCGAGGGTATGGCCGAGGGGACCCGGGTCGGCACGGTGGTCTTCGACCCCGACCATGTGATCAACGGGGACATCGCCGACGTGGTGGTCGGGGCGGACGGTGACCGGTTGACCCGGTGGACCGAGTTCATCGCGACGCGCCTGGACGCGATGGACCTGACTCGCCGGCTGGCCAGTCTCGAGGTTCAACAGAGCACCGATATCGCCGCGGACCCGGGGCTGGCCGATGCCGCCGCGCTGCTGCTGGCCGCCGAGCAGATCGGTGCCGCATCGCGTTGCCTCGATCTCACGGTGCAGTACACCAAGGACCGGGTGCAGTTCGGCAGGCCCATCGGCAGTTTCCAAGCACTCAAGCACCGGATGGCCGACCTGTACGTCGCGGTTCAGTCCGCGCGTGCGGTGGTCGACGAGGCGATCGCCGCACCGTCACCGACCTCGGCCGCCCTCGCCCGGTTCTCGGCGAGCGAGGCATTGACCAAGGTCGCCGCCGAAGCCGTTCAGATGCACGGCGGTATCGCGATCACCTGGGAGCACGACATCCAGCTCTATTTCAAGCGCGCACACGGCAGCGCACAGTTGCTCGGGCCTCCGCGCGAGCACCTGCGCCGCCTCGAATCCGAGGTGTTCTAGCGTTGGCCGGTGAGCTTGCGACGTAGGCTCGCGGCAATGTTGAGCTTCGTCGTGGATCAGAACCTCGGCTTGCCCGCCTGCGACCAGCCGTGGACGACACTTCTCGCGACAGCCGGGATCACCGCGACCGAGAGCACCGACCTCGCGGGGATCGACCGGGCGCTTGCGCAACATCAGCCGGACATCGCGTATGTCCCGGCACCCAGCTTGCACCGCTTGCTACGAAGCGGTGATCACCATTACCGCGGCCTGGCGATCGCAACGTCGAAGTTCACCGGCGAGCCCCGCCAGACCAGCGTGCTCGTGGTCCGACGCGACGACCCGGCTACCGGACTGGACGACCTGGCCGGCGCGCAATGCGGTTACATCAACGCTTCGTGCACATCGAGCTACTTCGCTCCCGCCATCCTGTTCACCAGGCAGCCGCCGATGGAATTCGTTGCGGTTCCCCCGTGGCAGGGACAGGTCGATGCCGTTGTCGCCGGCCGGGTCAGGCCGCCGGTCATCCTCGTCAGCGAATCTCTCGACAAAGCCTCCTGTGCAACGCTTCTCGACGCTCTGATCACCTGGATTCCTGATTGGAAGGGCGTGTACGGCGCCCTCAAACCGTTCTACTACGCCGACGTGCACGGGTTCTTCCATGATCTCGACCAGCTGACGGAGTGCTCCCGATGAGCGTCGCGATGCGCGCGGGGATCCCCCCGTTCTACGTCATGGACGTATGGCTGGCCGCCGCCGAACGGCAGCGCACCCACGGCGACCTCGTCAACCTGTCCGCGGGCCAACCCAGCGCGGGCGCTCCTGCAGCCGTGCGGGCTGCAGCCAAGGAGGCGCTGGAGACCACCGTCCTGGGCTATACCGTCGCGCTCGGGATCCCGGAACTGCGCGCGGCCATCGCGCATTCCTACCTGGATCGCCATGGGCTGCAGGTGGATCCGGATGACGTGGTCATCACCACGGGCTCGTCGGGTGGCTTCCTGCTGGCGTTCCTTGCCAGCTTCGACGTCGGCGACCGGGTGGCGATCGCCAGCCCGGGCTACCCCTGTTACCGAAACATCCTCTCCGCGCTGGGTTGTGAGGTCGTGGAGATACCCTGCGGCGCCGCAACCCGCTTTCAGCCGACGGTGCAGATGCTCGAGGAACTCGATCCGCCCGTACACGGCGTCATCGTCGCCAGTCCCGCCAACCCGACCGGCACGGTGATCCCGCCGGACGAGCTCTCCGCGATCGCTTCCTGGTGCGCATCGCGCGGGGTGCGCCTGATCAGCGACGAGGTGTACCACGGTCTGGTCTACGAGGGCGCTCCCGCCGTCAGCTGCGCCTGGGCGACATCGCGGGATTCGATTGTGGTGAACAGCTTCTCGAAGTACTTCGCGATGACCGGCTGGCGGCTCGGCTGGCTGTTGGTGCCGAAGGAACTGCAGCGGGCGGTCGACCGTCTCACCGGAAACTTCACCATCTGCCCGCCGACTCTGCCGCAGTACGCCGCCGTCGCGGCGTTCACCCGGGAGTCCATCTCGGAGTCCGACGCGCTGCTGCACCACTACGCCGCCAACCGCGGGATGCTGCTCGACGGGCTCCGGAGCCTCGGCATCGACCGCCTGGCACCGACCGATGGGGCGTTCTATGTCTACGCCGACGTCTCGCATCTGACCTCGGATTCGCTGTCGTTCTGTTCGAAGTTGCTCGCCGACACCGGAGTTGCGATCGCACCGGGTATCGACTTCGACCCGACCCGCGGCGGATCCTTCGTCCGGCTGTCGTTCGCGGGTCCCTCGTCGGACATTGACGAGGCCGTGCGACGCATCGGCGCATGGTTGGCTTGAGGTTGCGCGCGGTATGAGCGGTGCCGCTGCGCGCGCACCGCTGTTGGCCGCCGGCTTCACCACGGCCTTCGGGGCACATGCTGTGGCCGGCATGCTCGGCACGACCACCACCGGCACCGCCGCCTCACTGCTGACCCTCGGTGCGCTGCTCGCGATCTACGACGGGGCGGAGGTGGTGCTGAAGCCGGTTTTCGGGACACTGGCCGACCGCATCGGCGCGCGCACCGTGCTCATCGCCGGGTTGCTCATCTTCGCCGCAGCGTCGGCGACGTACGTGGTGGCCGACGATCCGGCGTGGCTGTGGGTGGCGCGATTCGGCCAAGGCATCGGCGCGGCCGCCTTCTCCCCTGCCGCCTCCGCCCTCGTCGCGCTGCTGACTCCGGCGGGCTCCCATGGCCGCGCCTTCGGCACGTACGGGTCCTACAAGTCCGTCGGCTACACGCTCGGGCCGCTACTGGGCGGGCTGCTCGTGACACTCGGCGGTTTGCAACTGCTTTTCGCGGTGCTGACCGTCCTCGGGGCCGGCGTCGCACTGTGGGCCGCCGCCGCGGTACCCGCCGTCACTCCGCAGCCGCGGCGACGTCAGGCACTGCTCGATACCCTGCGCAGATTCACCGAAAGCTCCTTCGTCACTCCGACACTCGCGCTGGCCGCAGCCACCGCGGCCCTGTCGGCTGGTGTCGGTTTCCTTCCGGTTCTCGGTACGCAGGCCGGCCTGAGCCCGGTCGTGACCGGCGCCGTCGTCTCTGTGCTCGCGCTGGCCACCGCCGTTGCACAGCCCGTGGCCGGGCGCTTGTTCGACGCCGGAAGGATCACCCTGGGGGCCGGCATCGCGTGCGGATTCGTGCTCACCACTGCCGGTGCGGCCAGCGCGATATCGCCCGGCCTCACCGGGCTGCTGTGTGCCGCCGTTGTGATCGGTGTGGGCTGCGGCGTCATCACACCACTGGCCTTCACGATGCTGGCGCAGACGACGCCCGCGGAGCGGCTCGGCCAGACGATGGGCGCCGCGGAGATCGGGCGGGAGAGCGGTGACGCCGCGGGTCCCCTCATCGTCGCGTCGATCGCGGCGGCTTCCTCCGTACCACTCGGATTCGTTGGGCTGGCCGTTATCGTGACCGCGGCAGGCGCGGCCGCGGCCGGTTCTGAGCGGCGTCGGGGACGCACGGCGCCGCGCTGACCAGGCCGCAGTCACTTGTCGGTGCCAGTGTGTAGCGTCTCGGGCATGTTCGAATATCAGTTCGATGTGGACCCGGGCGCTTCCGAGGCGGACTTACGAGACGCAGTCGAGCGATTCGAGCGGTTGAAGTCCTGCGCCGCCGCGGCACAAGCCCGCGCGACCGTGCTGTGGAAAGAGAAACGCCGCGCCGCCGAAGAGGCCGCTGGTGTGCCCGCGAACCGCCGGGGCCGCGGCTTGGCGACAGAGGTCGCACTCGCACGACGCGATGCGCCGGTGCAGGGCGGCCGTCACCTGGGCTTTGCGACGGCTCTGGTTGACGAGATGCCCTACACCTTGGCGGCTTTGGAGTCCGGAGTGCTCTCGGAATGGCGCGCCACCCTGATCGTGCGCGAGTCAGCTTGCTTGAGTGTCGAGCATCGTCGCCGACTGGATGCGGAGATGTGCGGCGACACCGCGCGTCTTGAGGGGTGGGGTGACAAGCGGATCGCCGCGGAAGCCAAGAAGATTGCCTGTGCGCTCGACGTCGAAGCGGTCGTGGATCGCAGCGCCAAAGCCGCTGCCGACCGATGCGTCACCATCCGTCCGGCCCCCGACACGATGACGTGGGTTACCGCCCTGCTGCCCGTCGCGCAGGGTGTCAGTGTCTACGCGGCGTTGAAACGCGCCGCCGACACCACGTTCGATGACAGGTCTCGCGGGCAAGTGATGGCCGATACCTTGGTGGAACGGGTCACGGGGTGTCCGGTCGAGCAGCCCGTGCCGGTCACGCTGAACCTTGTGATGGCCGACACCACACTGTGGGGTGACGACGATTCACCCGCGTGGCTCGACGGATACGGTCCGCTACCGAGTTCGATCGCGAGAGCACTGACCGTTGATGCGGCCACCGACGCCGCCGTCAAGGCGATGCTGCGGCGTCTGTACCGCCATCCGGTCAGCGGTCAGCTCGTCGCCATGGAATCCCAAGCCCGCACCTTTCCAAAGGGTTTGGCGGCATTCATCGGAATTCGAGACCAGACGTGCCGCACTCCTTACTGCAACGCACCGATACGCCACCGCGACCATGCGGTGCCGCGGCACCGAGCCGGGCAAACGAGTGCGTTGAACGGGCTAGGCGAATGCGAGGCCTGCAACTACGCCAAGGAAGCGTCCGGCTGGTCGGTGGTGACCAGTGATCGCGACGGCGTACACAGCGCCGAATTCACGACGCCCACCGGTGCAACATATCGATCGACCGCGCCGCCGCTGCCCGGTCCACCCGTGCGATCCGTCAGCATGATTGAAGGCCGGCTCAGCGTCGACCTGGTCACGTTCGACGCTGCGTGACGTACCAGTCGAGCAGGTCCGGGTCGTCGACGGCGCTGCGCTCGACCACCTTCGCGGCGTCGGCTCCCTGGAACAGCTTCTTGATCGGCACCTCGAGCTTCTTGCCTGTGCGGGTGTGCGGCACACCCGGCGCGGCGATGATCTCGTCGGGCACATGTCGCGGCGAGACTTCCTCGCGGACGGTGTTTTTGATGCGCTCGCGAACCTCGTCGGTCAGTTCGGCACCCTCGGCGAGGACCACGAAGAGAGGCATCCAGTATCCGCCGTCAGGTTCGTCGACGCCGATGATCAAGGCTTCGGCCACCTCGGGCAGCCGTTCGACCGCCTGATAGATGTCGGCGCTGCCCATTCGGATACCGTGCCGATTCAAGGTCGAGTCCGAGCGGCCGTGCACGATGATGCTGCCGTGGTCGGTGATGGTGATCCAGTCGCCGTGTCGCCACACACCGGGGAACATCTCGAAATACGCTGCGCGGTAACGCGACCCGTCGGGATCGTTCCAGAACCCGACCGGCATCGACGGCAAGGGCTGGGTCACCACCAGCTCGCCGACCTCGTTGCGCACCGGGTTGCCGGACTCGTCCCACGAGTCCAGCGCGCATCCGAGGTAGGGCGCCGACAACTCACCCGGCCACACCGGGACCGTGCGGACCCCGCCGATGAAAGCGGACACTACGTCGGTGCCGCCGCTGATCGACGACACCTGGACATGTTCACCGACGTTGTCGCGCAACCACAGCGACGACGACGGAGGAAGCGACGAGCCGGTGATGCCGACCGTGCGCAACGCCGACAGGTCGTGCTCCTTGCGCGGCACCGCGCCGGCCTTCGCGCAGCCCAGCACATAACCCGGGCTGGTCCCCAGCACGGTCGCCTTGACCCGCGCCGCGATCTCCCAGAGCGCATCCGGACGCGGTGCGTTGGGACTGCCGTCGTAGCAGACGATCGTCGCCCCGACCAGCAGGCCGGCCACCTGGAAGTTCCACATCATCCAGCTGGGGCTGGTGTACCAGAAGAAGGTGTCGTCAGCTCCGATGTCCGACTGCAGGCTCACGGCCTTGAGGTGTTCGACCAGCACACCGCCGTGCCCATGCATGATGCCCTTGGGCAGCCCCGTGGTGCCCGAGGAGAACAGGATCCACAGCGGGTGGGCGAAGTCGACCGGTGTCGTGGTCAACTCCTTGCTGCTGCTGCCCGCGAGGTCGGGTGCCATCACCGTCGCACGCAGCGTCGGTAATCCCTCTTGCAGCGCGGCGATGTCGGCGCACTTGTCGTGGAACTTCCCGCCGTAGGTATAGCCGTCGGTGGTCACCAACACCGTCGGTTCGAGCTGCCCCAGACGGTCGAGCGCGGCCTTAGCCGAATAGTCCTGGCCGCAGGCGCTCCAAATCGCACCGATGCTGGCGGTCGCGAGGAATGCGATCACGGCCTCGGGAATGTTGGGCAGATAGCCGACGACCCGGTCGTCGACGCTTACGCCGAGGTCGCGCAGCGTCTGTGCGAATGCCGCCGTGCGTCCCAACAACTCGGTCCACGGCACGTCGACCGGATCCCCGCCCTCGCGCAGGTACACGATGGCGGGCCGGTCCGACCGGGCGTTGCGAATCACCTGGTCGACATAGTTGAGCTGTACGCCCGGAAACCACTGCGCCCCAGGCATTTCAGTGGATGCGAGCACTTTTTCCGGGCGGTCACCGAGGTCGAAGTAGTCCCACAACGCGGCCCAGAACGCATCCGGCTCGTCGGTCGACCACTGCCACAGCGACTCGTAGTCGGCGTGGTTTCGGCCGGTGCGGCGCTGCAGGAACTGTGCGAAGTCGGTGACCCGCGCTCCGGCGACATCGGCTTCGGTGGGTGTCCATTGTGGGGTGGCGGTCATCGGGCACTCCACCCGCCGTCCATCGTGTACGACGCTCCGGTCACCATCACCGCGTCCGGCGAGGCGAGCCAGGTCACCAGGGAGGCAACTTCTTCGGGTTCGACAAGTCGCTTGATTGCGCTCTCCTTCAACAGAATGTCGGCGACCACCTTATCCTCGTCAATGCCGTGGGTGCGGGCCTGATCGGCGATCTGCTTGGTCACCAGCGGGGTCCGCACGTAGCCGGGGTCGACGCAGTTGCTCGTGACACCGTGCGGCCCGCCTTCCAGGGCCGTCACCTTCGACAACCCTTCCAAACCGTGCTTGGCGGTGACGTAGCCGCTCTTGTACTCCGATGCGCGCAGACCGTGCACCGATGAGATGTTGATGACGCGCCCGAACTTGCGGTCGTACATGTGCGGCAACGCCGCACGGATCAATAGGAATGGCGCTTCGAGCATCAACGCGAGGATGAAGCGGAAGCGCTCGGGCGGAAACTCGTGGATTGGGCTGACATGCTGTACCCCGGCGTTGTTGACCAGGATATCGGTCTGCAGCCGAAGCTCCTCGAGCGCTGACGCATCGGAAAGGTCTACCGCCCAGGCCTTTCCGTTGATCTCGTCGGCGACCTTGTTGGCGCCGCCCTCGTCGAGGTCCGCGACGGTGACCGTAGCCCCACACTCGGCCAAGGCACGCGCACACGCCGCGCCGATCCCACTTGCGCCGCCGGTGACCAAAGCGGTGCGACCATCGAGATCGCTCATACGACACCCGCTTTGGCGAGTTGCTCACGATCGGCTGCGTCCAGTGTCGCGAGATCGAGGCCCTTGGTCTCACGGTTGAACAACGCAGCCACCAGGGTGATCAGCGAAGCGCCCGCGAGGTAGAGAGCGATCGGCACCGCCGAGCCGAACTTGTCGAGCAGCCAGGTGGCGATGGCCGGCGCGAGCGATCCGGCGATGATCGATGTCACCTGATACCCGAGGGAGACACCGGAATACCGCATGCGGGTCGGGAACATCTCGGCCATGATCGCCGGTTGCGGTGAGTACATCAGCGCGTGGATGACGAGCCCGAGAATGATGGCTGCCATGATCAGCGCGTAGGAGCCGCTGTTCATCATCGGAAAGGCAAAGAAGCCCCACGTGCCTCCGAGGACCGCCCCGACGATGTACACCGGCCGTCTGCCGAACCGATCGGACAACCGCCCCACTTGTGGGATCACCACGAAGTGCACCGCGTGCGCGACCAGCAACCACCACAGGATGTCGCTGGTGTCCGCGCCGACATGCGTCTTGAGGTAGACGATCGAGAAGGTGACCACCAGGTAGTACATGATGTTCTCGGCGAACCGCAGGCCCATCGCGGTGAAAACGCCACGGGGATAACGCTTCAGCACCTCGACCACGCCGTACGAAACGGCCTTGACGCGCTCGACCTCTTCTTGTGCGGCCACGAAGATCGGAGCATCGGTGACCTTGGTCCGGATGTAGTAGCCGATCAGCACCACCACCGCCGACAGCCAGAACGCGACCCGCCATCCCCAGGACAGGAACGCCGTCTCCGGCAGCGCGGCGGTCAACACCAGCAAGACGACGGTGGCGAGCATATTGCCCACCGGCACCGCCGCTTGCGGCCAGCTGGCCCAGAAGCCGCGCCCGTCGTTGGGGCTGTGCTCGGCGACGAGCAGGACCGCTCCACCCCATTCGCCTCCGACCGCGAAGCCCTGCATGAACCGCAGGACCACCAACAGGATCGGCGCCCACACGCCGATCTGCGCATAGGTCGGCAGGCACCCCATGAGGAAGGTGACGGCGCCGACCAGCAGGATCGCGAACTGCAACAGCTTCTTGCGCCCGTACTTGTCGCCGAAGTGACCAAAGACGATGCCGCCCAGGGGCCGTGCCACGAATCCGACGGCATAGGTCAGGAGTGCGGCGATCAGGCCGCTGGCCTCACTGGTGCCTTCTGCGAAGAACACCTTGTTGAAGACGAGAGTGGCGGCGGTGGCGTAGAGGAAGAATTCGTACCACTCGACGACGGTGCCCGCCATCGAGGCGACCACGACGCGTTTGAGTCCGGTGGGAACCGGCGCGGCGGCGCTGTCGGCATTGGTGACACCCATCGCAGACTCCTTCGGGTTGTGATGGCGGACAAGTCGCTTGTGAGTATTCCCGCAGATACGTCACCGGGCAATGGCGAAAGATGCAGGGAGTATCTGCAAAAATGCACATATGACCCAGCCGTCGGGTCGGCGACGACCGAGCGCCGATGACCTCCTGGTGCTGCTGGCGGTCGGCCGGTCGGGCCGGTACAACGCGGCCGCGGAGGAGCTGGGCCTCAACCACACCACGATCTCCAGGCGTATCGCAGCACTCGAGGAGTCGGTGGGGGGACGCGTGCTGGCCCGCGGCGCGGGCGGATGGGAACTCACCGAACTCGGACGCGAAGCGCTGGCCGCAGCGGAGGTCATCGACTCGGCCGTGCGCTCGCTGGCCGTCGACCCCGCCGGCGAACGTGCGCTCGAGGGCGTCGTCCGGATCTCGGCCACCGACGGCTTCTCCGCTTATATCGCCGCCCCCGCCGCCGCCCGTGTGCAACGGCAGCATCCGAATGTGGCCGTCGAGATCGTCGCCGCCACCCGCCGCGCGACCCAGCAGAGGTCCGGGCTGGACGTCGAGGTCGTCGTCGGCGAACCGCGAGTGCATCGGGCCAGGGCGATCAGGCTCGGTGATTACTGCCTCGGCCTCTACGGCTCCCGTGACTACCTGGCCGAGCACGGTACGCCGACCACCATCGCCGACCTGAACCGTCATCCGCTTGTCTATTTCATCGACTCGATGTTGCAGGTCGACGACCTCGATGCGGCGACGAGTTTCGCACCCGCGATGCGGGAGTCCGTCACGTCGACGAACGTTTTCGTCCACGTAGAGGCGACCCGCGCCGCCGCGGGACTCGGGCTGCTGCCCTGCTTCATGGCCGACCGCCACGCCGATCTGGTGCGCGTCCTGCGCGGCGAGGCGTCGGTGCGGCTGACGTACTGGCTCGTCACCCGTGGTGAAACACTGCGCCGGCCCGAGGTGGCGGCCGTTGTGGACGCGATCCGCGACCGGATGCACGACCAGCACGACGTGTTGCTGGGCAAGGGTTAACGTCGTCGGTATGCCGTTCATCGACCACCCGAAAGGCCGGCCCTACTACCGCCACTGGGCATCGGCGCAGCCGCGCGCGGCGGTGATCTTCCTGCACGGCTTCGGCGAGCACACCGGGCTCTACCACCGCTACGGCTTTGCGCTCAACGCCGCGGGCTTCGACCTGTGGGCGGTCGACCAGTTCGGCCACGGTTTGAGCCCGGGCACCCGCGGAGACTTCGGATCAACCGAGGACAGCTCCTCGCTTGCCGACGCCCTGATCTCGCTCGCCGAAAGTGCCACGCCCGGAATACCGTTGATCGCACAAGGGCACTCCTTCGGCTCGATCGTCACGCTGTTCCGGCTGCTCGACCAGCCCGACCGTTATGCCGGCGGGGTCGTCTCGGGCGCTCCGCTGGTGCCGATCCCGGCGATGCTCGACAACGACACCGCACTGCGCCTCGAGCCCAGTTGGCTGTCCGACGACCCGTTCTACCTCGACCTGCTGGCGACCGACCCGCTGGCATTCGTCGATGCCGACGGTGTGGCGCTGACACGGGAACTCGACCGGGCCTGGGACCGGTTCGGCGCCGTCCTGCCGAAGCTCGCGGTGCCGACGCTGGCCGTGCACGGTTCGAATGATCCGATCGCTGCGGTCGGGGCGGTGCGGGCCTACTCCGAGCAGATCGATTCGTTGCGCCTGGCCGAATTCGAGGGCGCTCGTCACGACGTTCTCAATGAGACCGTGCACCGGGAGGTTACGGCCGCGATCGTCGGCTTCATCGACGAGTTGTTGTAGCGCTAGAGCCAGGTGTCGTCGGTGGTGGCGGTGAGGAAGGCCTCGAGGTCGTCGCGCCATTGCGCGGGCGTGTTCTTCTCCGGCTCGATACCGGTGTACTGCCCGCGGTAGAACAGCAGGGGCCGCGGCTTGCGGTGCGGGACGTCCGAGAGCGAATGCACCGCGCCGAACACGACGAAGTGGTCGCCCCCGTCGTGCACCGAATGCACCGAGCAGTCGATGTGAGCGAGCGTGCCCTCGATGACCGGTGAGCCGAGTTTTGACTGATACCACTCGATTTCGGCGAACTTGTCGGGCTCCTTGGAGCCGAACCGCGCCGAGACGTCCTTCTGGTTCTCGTGCAGCACGTTCACGCAGAAATGACCGCTGGCCTCGATGGCCTGCCACGACCGCGACATCTTCGTCGGGCAGAACAGCACCAGCGGTGGATCCAGGCTCAGCGCGGCGAACGACTGGCACGCGAATCCGATCGGCACGCCGTCGTGGATCGTGGTGATCACCGTGATGCCAGTGCAGAACTGCCCGAGCACGCTGCGGAATGTGCGCGGATCGATCGGTTCGGCCGCCATTATCGAGTGATCTTCACCGTCACTTGAAGCCGACGCTGAAGTCGTGGCCCCACAGGCTGACCGCGGTGCTTTCCCGCGCGACCCAGTCTTCGTTCTCGACTTGCAAGCCCTCACAACCGAATTCGACGTCGAAACCACCCGGCGTCTTCATGTAGAACGACAGCATCTTGTCGTTGACGTGGCGGCCCAGCGTCGCCGACATCGGAACCTTGCGGCGCAACGCGCGGTCCAGGCAGAGCCCCACGTCGTCGGCGCTTTCCACCTCGACCATCAGGTGCACGATGCCGCTCGGCGTCTCACCCGGCATGAACGCCAGGCTGTGGTGGCGCGGGTTGACGCCGAGGAAGCGCAGCCAGGCGGGCGCGCCGTCGGCGGGCCGTCCGACCAGCTGGGGCGGCAACCGCATCGAGTCACGCAGGTGGAAACCGAGGACGTCCCGATAGAAGTGCAGCGTTTCGGCGTCGTCACGGGTGGTCAGCACCACGTGGCCCAGGCCCTGCTGCTCGGTGACGAACTTGTGGCCGTACGGGCTGACGACGCGGCGGTGCTCGAGCGCGACGCCGTGGAAGACCTCGAGCGTGTTACCGGACGGGTCGTCGAAGCGGATCATCTCGTCGACCCGGCGTTCGGTCAGCTCGGCGGCCGAAGCCTCCTTGTACGGCACACCTTGGATGTCGAGCCGGTTCCGGATGTCCTGCAACTGCTCGGCATTGGCGGTCTCCCAGCCGGACTGCAGGAGACGGTCGTGCTCTCCCGACACGATCACCAATCGGGCCGGGAACTCGTCCATCCGCAGATAGAGCGCGCCGTCGGTCTGGCCGGAGCCCTCGACCATGCCGAGCACCTTCAGGCCGTACTCGCGCCACGCCGCGACGTCCGTCGCCTCGATTCGAAGGTAGCCAAGCGATTTGATGGTCATCGCATGCCCTCCCGAGAAGGTTTCAAGAAATCGATGGTGAGTTTGTTGAATTCGTCGAACTTCTCCAGCTGAGCCCAATGTCCGCACTGCCCGAAGACGTGCAGCTGCACGCGCGGAATCTGCTTGAGCGCCACCAGCGCGCCGTCGAGCGGGTTGACGCGATCTTCGCGGCCCCAGATCAGCAGGACCGGTTGGCGCAGCTTGTACACCTCGCGCCACATCATGCCGAGCTCGAAGTCCGCGCCCGCGAACGACATTCCCATCGCCTTGGCCGCGGCCAGTGACTCGGGCTGGCTGGCGATCTCGAACCGTTCGTCGATCAGCTCACCGGTGATCAGCTTCTGGTCGTGAACCATGATGCGCAGGAACTTCTCCATGTTCTCGCGCGTGGGCTCGGCGGTGAACTTGCCGAGCAGTTTGACGCCCTCGGTGGGGTCGGGCGCGAAGAGATTGACCGACAGCCCGCCGGGCCCCATCAGCACCAGCCGGCCTGCCCGCTTGGGATTGTCGAGTGCGAACCGCACCGCGGTCCCCCCGCCGAGCGAATTGCCCACCAGCGCAGCGCGTTCGATGCCCAGGTGGTCGAACAACCCGAGCACCGCGTTCGCGCTGTAGCGGTTGTACTGCTCGTGCTCGGTGTGCTTGTCGGAGTGGCCGTAACCGGGCTGGTCCACGGCGATGACGTGAAAGTGCCTGGCGAGCACCGCGATGTTCTTGGAGAAGTTCGACCAGCTCGATGCGCCGGGTCCGCCGCCGTGCAGCAACACAACCGTCTCAGAGTGGCCGACGCCGGCTTCGTGGTAGTGCAGCCGCATGTCTCGTTCACCAGCGCGAACCTGCGCGTACCGAGACGTCGATTCGAAGGTGACCTCGACCTGCTGCTCGGTTTCCTGGATGTATGAGGTCATCTGGCCTTCCCGTTAAACCATCGTGTCCTGCGGCGGCAGCCCGAACTCGTTGTTGCCGAAGATCAGGTAGGCGCGTTCGGGATCGTTGGCGGCGTGTACACGCCCGGCGTGGGCGTCCCGCCAGAACCGTTGCACCGGTGCGTCGTTGCTCAACGCGGTGGCACCGGAAGCCTCGAAGAGGCGGTCGATCGAGGCGATCGCACGGCCGGTCGCGCGCACCTGGTCACGGCGGGCGCGGGCGCGCAGCTCGAACGGAATCTCCTCGCCCGCTTTCAGCAAGGCGTACTCGTCGCCGACATTGCCCATCAGCTGACGCCAGGCCGCGTCGATATCGCTGGCGGCCTCGGCGATCCGGATCTTGGCGAACGGATCGTCCTTGGCCTTCTCCCCCGCAAACGCCGCGCGCACCCGCTTGCCCTGATGTTCGACGTGCGCGTCGTACGCGCCGTACGCCATACCGACGATGGGCGCGGAGATGGTGGTGGGATGCACTGTGCCCCACGGCATCTTGTAGACCGGTGCGGTGTTGGTCTCCAGCCCGCCCGCGGTGCGGTCGTTCATCGCCTTGTAGGACAGGAAGCGGTGCCGTGGCACGAACACGTCCTTGACCTTGAGCGTGTTGCTCCCGGTTCCCTTAAGACCGACCACATGCCACACGTCGTCGATCTCGTATTCGGAGCGCGGGATCAAGAAGCTGCCGAAGTCCACCGGCTTGCCGTCCTTGATCACCGGGCCGCCGACGAACGTCCAGGTGGCGTGGTCACAACCGGACGACCAGTTCCACGAACCGTTGACGATGTAGCCGCCGTCGACGACGGTGCCCGCCCCCATCGGCGCATACGACGAGGAGATCCGCACGGCGGGATCGTCGCCCCACACCTCCTCCTGCGCCTTCTGGTCGAACAGCGCGAGGTGCCAGTTGTGCACGCCGATGATCGAGCTGACCCAACCGGTCGAGCCGCAGACGCTGGCAAGGCGGCGCACCGCCTCGTAGAAGAGCGTCGGATCGCACTGCATGCCGCCCCACTGCTCGGGCTGAAGCAGCTTGAAGAAGCCGACCTCGTTGAGTTCGTTGACCGTGTCGTCGGGGAGGCGGCGCAGGTCTTCGGTGGCCTGTGCGCGTTTGGCGATCAGCGGCAGTAGGTCGTCGATCCCGGCTAGGACCGACTGCACGTCACGCTGTTCAATGGACGTCACTGATGTGCCTCCCGGGATAGGACGGACTGCGATGAGCGCTCGCGCGAAGAGCCCACAACTGCGATGAGCACTCACGCGAAGCGCGAACCGCTTAGCCGTCAGATTAGAACACGTTACGATTCGTGTCGAGTAGGGCATACCTGTAGGACCTGGACCTGCACACATGCATTTCTGTAACCTGTTCTAGTTATCGCCCTGGGTCGCAGGGCTGGCGGACGTGAGAGGTGGACGCGAAAGTGACCGACGAGCCGCTCGGCAGCCACGTGCTCGAGCTGGAACTTGCCGATGTCGTCACCGAGACCGACGACGCGCGCTCGCTGGTGTTCAGCGTGCCCTCCGGCGCCGATATCCCCGCCGAACGGTTGCGCTATGCGCCAGGACAGTTCCTGACACTGCGCGTGCCCAGCGACCGGACGGGTTCGGTGGCGCGCTGCTACTCCCTGTGCAGTTCGCCCTTCACCGACGACCGGCTGACCGTCACCGTCAAACGCACCGCCGACGGGTACGCCTCGAACTGGCTGTGCGATCACGCGCACGTCGGCATGAAGATCCACGTCCTCGCGCCTTCGGGCACCTTCGTGCCCAAGACGCTGGACACCGACTTCCTGCTGCTTGCCGCCGGCTCCGGGATCACGCCGATGATGTCGATCTGCAAGTCGGCGCTGGCCGAGGGCAGCGGCAAGGTCGTGCTGATCTACGCCAACCGGGACGAGACGTCCGTCATCTTCGGCTCGGCGCTACGTGAGCTCAGCGAGAAGTATCCCGAGCGTCTTGTCGTCGTGCACTGGCTGGAAACGGTGCAGGGTCTGCCGAGCGCGGCGGCGCTCGCCGCGCTGACCGCTCCCTACACGAGTCACGACGCCTACATCTGTGGTCCGGGGCCGTTCATGGCCGCGGCCGAGGAGGCGGTCAAGGGCGCGGGCATGCCCGCCGAGCGGGTGCACATCGAGGTGTTCAAGTCGCTGGACTCCGATCCGTTCGCGGCGGTGGTCATCGAGGAGGACGACAGCGACGAGGGTCCGGCCACCGCGATCGTCACGCTCGACGGCGAAACCCACGAGGTGCGGTGGCCCCGCAACGCCAAACTGCTCGACGTGCTGCTGGACAAGGGGCTCGACGCGCCGTTCTCCTGCCGCGAGGGCCATTGCGGCGCGTGCGCGGTGCTGAAGAAGAGCGGCGACGTCGAGATGGACGTCAACGACGTGCTCGAACAGTCCGACCTCGACGAGGGGCTGATCCTGGGCTGCCAAGCCCTGCCCCGCTCGGATTCGGTCGAAGTCACCTATGACGAATAGCGCGCGGGCTAGCATTCGCCGCACGTGGAAGGGGAGCAACGTGACGAACCGGCTGACCGGCGTCGCTGCGGCGATCTCGGTGATCCTTCTGGCGCTGACGGTCATGGCACCCACCCCGACGGCGGCCGCGGCCGTCGACACCGCGGACTCGTCGGTTCCGGTCGACCCCGGCACCAACCTCGAGATGCACGTGACCGCGAACTGCATCGCGGCCGAGGCCAAGTGCTTGTTCGACGCCAACGCCAACCTGCGCCGCGGCCCAGACGTTCTCGGCTTCCCCGGCGACCTGTGGGCCCGCCAGACCACGACGCTGCGCACCATGGATCGCAGCGTGTACATCAACTTCAACTTCGATGCGCCCAACACCCGGTCGTTCAAATCGCTGACCGACGTGGAGTTCACGACCATCTACTTCGGGGGCGGTCCGCCCGAGAAGTTCCAGTTCCACGGGATCGCCTGGCCGGTCGATCAGCGCACCGGTGCGCCCCGCACCGACGTTCCGCTGATCGTGTGCTCGCACATCCAGGTGGTCTACGGCGGGGTCAACATCACCTCGCCGGACGCGTGCGCACAGGCCGCGTTCAGCTAACGGGGCAGCCCGGCGCGCTTATCCGGTTGATTACAAGCACCAGCTGCGTGCGATCAACCGATTAGGCGACCCGGCCGCGTTCAGCTAACGGGGAAGGCCGAGAAGCCGTTCGCCCGCGAGGGTGAGCAGGATCTGCTCGGTCCCGCCCGCGATGGTCAGGCACCGGGTGTTGAGGAAGTCGAACACCGTCGAGTTCTCGACCACGCCGCCGCCCTCGGACAATTCCATCCGCAGTTCGGCGAGCGCCTGCCGGTAGCGCACGCCGATCAGCTTGCGCGCGCTGGCCTGCGGGCCGGGATCCTGGCCTCCAACAGCGAGTTCGGCGATCTTCTGGTCCAGCAGTGAGCCGACCTGAGCCGCCACGATCAACGAACCCAACCGGTCCTGGCCGGCCACGTCGAAGTCCAGCGTGGCGACCTGTTTGAGCAACTCCTCCATCGGGTTGCCCAGCGCGGTGCCGTGAGCCATCGCGACCCGCTCGTTCGCCAGCGTGGTGCGCGCCAGCCGCCATCCGTCGTTGACCTGGCCGACCACCATCTCGTCGGGCACGAACACCTCGTCGAAGAACACCTCGTTGAACAGGTTGTCCCCGGTGATCTCGCGCAGCGGGCGGATGTCGATGCCCGGTGATTTCATGTCGACGAGGAAGTACGTGATCCCCTTGTGCTTCGGCGCATCCGGATCGGTGCGCGCAAGGCAGACACCCCACGCGGCCTTGTGCGCCGCCGAGGTCCACACCTTCTGACCGGTCAACTTGAAACCGCCGTCGACACGAACCGCCTTGGTGCGCAGCGCCGCCAGATCCGATCCGGCGCCTGGCTCGGAGAACAGCTGACACCACAGCAGTTCGCCCCGCAGCGTCGCGGGTACGAACTTCTCGATCTGTTCGGGGGTGCCGTGCTCGAGAATCGTTGGCGCAGCCCACCATCCGATCACCAGGTCCGGCCGGGTGACTCCGGCGGCCGCCAGCTCCTGGTCGATCAACAACTGCTCGGCGGGGCCGGCACCGCGGCCGTACGGCTTGGGCCAGTGCGGTGCCTGCAAGCCCGCATCGGCGAGCGCGGCCTGCTGCTTCTCGACGGGCAACGCTGCGACTTCCGCGACGGCAGAGGCGATCTCGGGTCGCAGGTCGGCAACCGACTCGAGATCGATGCGCAGGTCACGGCGCACACCCTGTTGCGTCAACGCCGCAACTCGGCGCAACCAGCGCGGCGCTCCGCCTAGGAAGTGCGAAATGCCGTAGGCGCGCCGCAGATACAGATGCGCGTCGTGCTCCCAGGTGATCCCGATGCCGCCCAGCACCTGGATGCAGTCCTTGGCGTTGGCCTTGGCGGCCTCGATCCCGACGGCGGCCGCCACCGCCGCGGCGATCGAGAGCTGGTTGTCGTCGCCCTCCGCGACCGCCCTTGCCGCGTCCATCGCGGCCACCGAGGCCTGCTCGGACCGCAGCAGCATCTCGGCGCACATGTGCTTGATGGCCTGGAAGCTGCCGATGGGCTTGCCGAACTGCTCGCGCACCTTCGCGTACTCGGTCGCGGTCTGCAACGCCCAGCGCGCCAGACCCGCGGCCTCGGCCGCCATGACGGCGGCGGCGATGTCGATCACTCGCTGTGCGGGAGCGCCGACCGCCTCTGCGGGCGCAGATTCGAGTACGACGCGCACCAGCGGCCGGGAGAAGTCGGTGGCCTTGTGCGGTTCGACGGAGACGCCGTCTGCACCGGCGTCCACCATGACGAACACGTCTCCGGCCGGCACCAGCAGCACCCCGGTGGGATCGGCCCCGAGCACGTAGTCCGCGGTGCCCGAGGCCCGGCCGTCGGCGAACCGCACGTCTGCCGTCAACGCCGCCCCGGCGACCCGCTCGCCCGAAGCCAGCGCCTGCAGCACTTGTGGCGCCTCGAGCACGAGCGTGGCCAGTGCGGTCGTCGCAACGGGACCCGGCACCAGCGCGGCCGCCGCCTCGTCGACCATCGCGCACAGATCGTCGACCGTGCCGTCGGCACCGCCGAGCTCCTCCGGCAGCGCCACCCCGAAGATCCCGAGTTCGGCCAAGCCCGAATAGGCTCGGCGCCAGGCGTCCGCCTGCCCCTGCTCGACGTCTCGCGCCGCCGCGACGACGCCGGAAGCGCTTGCCCAGTCACGCACCAGCTCCCTGGCGGCAGCCTGGTCGTCGGCCATGGTCCCCGGGGATGCGAGCGACACCGTGCACTCCTAGCTATTGGGTGAGAAGACGGTGCTCCTCACTAGAACGTGTTCTAATAGTGCCAGCGACCGACCGTCAAGTCGACCGCCATTACAGCAGGACACGTCGGTGCCATCGGGGACATCGGGGTGAGAGAAAATGCATCGGCATGCGTATCGTTTTCAGCGAGAACGCAGAGCGAAGGAGAAACCCGCCGCATGTCCGGCCCGTCTCAGCCAGCAGCCGCCAACCCGGGCTCGCAGTCGGATTCTCGACCGCGTCAGGTGATGAACGTGGCCGTCCTGTCCGAGTCAGAGCTCGGCTCGGAAGCCCAGCGCGAGCGCCGCAAGCGCATCCTGGACGCCACACTGGCCATCGCCTCCAAGGGCGGCTACGAAGCTGTCCAGATGCGAGCTGTGGCCGAACGGGCCGACGTCGCGGTCGGCACCCTGTACCGGTACTTCCCGTCCAAAGTGCACCTGCTGGTCTCGGCGCTGGGGCGCGAGTTCGAGCGGATAGACGCCAAGACCGACCGCGCTGCGCTTGCCGGTGGCACGCCGTACCAGCGGCTCAACATCATGGTGGGCAAGCTCAACCGCGCGATGCAGCGCAATCCGCTGTTGACCGAGGCGATGACGCGGGCGTTCGTGTTCGCCGACGCGTCGGCGGCCGGTGAGGTCGACCACGTCGGCAAGCTGATGGACTCGATGTTCGCCCGCGCGATGAGCGACGGTGAGCCGACCGAGGACCAGTACCACATCGCGCGCGTCATCTCCGATGTCTGGTTGTCCAACCTGCTCGCCTGGCTGACCCGACGGGCCTCGGCAACCGACGTCAGCAAGCGACTGGACCTCGCGGTGCGGCTGCTGATCGGCGACGGAGAGCACCCTAAGATCTAGGCGTGCTTCCCGCGGATCTGCAGCGCGCGCTCACCGCGGCCGCCGCGGCGCCGCGGTTGCTGATCACCTCCGACTTCGACGGCACGCTCGCGCCGATCGTCAGTGATCCGGCCGATGCCCGGCCACTCGCCGACGCCGCAGAGGCCTTGGTCGCGCTGGCCGACCTTCCCGACACGGCTTCCGCGCTGATCTCCGGACGCGCGCTCGACGTGTTGCGCGAGTTGTCGGGGATGCCGGCCGCGGTACATCTGGTCGGCAGCCACGGCGCCGAGTTCAACACGGGCTTCGCCCACGAGGTCGACGACGTTCTCCTGCAACGCATCACGTCGGCACTGCGCGAGATCGCCTCCGGCAAGCCTGGTGTCACCGTCGAGACCAAACCTGCCAGTGTCGCCCTGCACGTGCGCAACGCCTCGGCGAGCGATGGCGCGGCCGCCCTCTCCGCGGCCCGCGAGGCGGCGACGGATTGGGATGCGCAGCTGACCGAAGGCAAAGCGGTGCTGGAGTTCGCGGTGATCCAGACCGACAAGGGCGAGGCGATCGACATCCTCCGAGAGCAGGAGAACGCGACCGCGGTGGTGTTCTTCGGCGATGACGTCACCGATGAGAAGGCGTTCCGCCGCCTTCGCGGCGACGATGTCGGGGTGAAGGTCGGGCCGGGCGAGACACTGGCGGCCTATCGGGTCGAGGCGCCCGAAGACGTTGCCGCGGCGTTGATTCACCTGCTCGACGCGCGGCGCTCGCGGTCGCGATGACGGTGCTGACCGACGCCGAGATCGCCGAGCGGACCGCTTCCGCAGTCGCCGCGGCCACCGCCGCGGCTGCCGACCTCGGCCTGCGCTGCGACGATCCCCGCGTCCTCTACGACGTGTTCTCCGTGATCGTGCATCTTCACCCCGAACCGGTCGTCGTCCGGGTGCCCACCGTGCTGCCGCCGTCGTACACCAACAACCCGGATGTGCAGACCAGACAACAGCGCGCGGAACTCGCCGTCACCCGATGGCTCGCCGAACGCGGGCATCCGGTGGTCGCGCCGAGCCCGCTGGTGCCTGCCGAACCGGTTCGCCGCGACGGGTTCTCGATGACGTTCTGGCAATTCGTCGAACAGATCCCCGATGCAAACCCGGACCTGGCGCGGCGCATGGAGCAGACCGCGCAGCTACACGCCGCACTGCGCGACTACGACGGAGATCTCGATTTCTGGGCACCGTTCGGCACCTACATACCCGAGGGGCTGGCGACGTTACGGAACCTGCCCGGGCTCGTCTCGGCACCGGATCTCGGACGGGCGCAACGTGAATGGGATGTCATCGCCCCGGTTCTGACGTCGCGCACGGCATTCGAGTCCGCGTTCCCCGGCGTCGACGTGCAGCCCATTCACGGTGATGCGCCGTACCACAACATGATCACCACACCGGACGGCGAGCTGTGGTCGGACTTCGAGCTCGTGACGGTGGGTGCGATCGAATCCGATCTGGCGATGGTGGGCCCCGACGCCGTCGCCGCCTATGACACGGCGGCCGTCTCCATGGGCCTGCGGCCGACCGATGAACGTGTCCTACGGATCACCGAGGCCGCCGGCCGGCTCGCGATGATCGCGGCGCTGGCGATGGCTCCTGAGCTGCCGATGCTCGCCGACAGCGTCGCACCGATGGTGGAGCAGTGGCGGGCGTGCCCACTGATCACCCAGATCTAAGCGGGCGGGCCCGCCGTGCGGCCGCGGACGACTTCGGTGTCGAGCACCTCCACGACGGGCAGACCCGACCGTGGCGGGTGGTGCAGCAGCCGCCCCGCCCGGCGGCCCTTCTCGATGCTCGGCTGCGCGACGGTGGCCAGGCCGCGCCGCAGCGCCTCGGGAACCCCGTCGAATCCGGTGACCGTCATCTGGCCGGGAACGTAAATACCCCGCGCCCGTAGATAATCCATCGCCGACAGGGCCAGTACGTCGGCGGTGCACATCAACGCGGTCAGCCGGGGATTGGCGGCCAGCGCGACCTCCGCGGCCGCCCCGCCCGAGGTCGGCAGGTGCTCGTAGCTCTCCACCACGGTCAGCGATTCCGGGTCGAGCCCGGCCGCGCTCATCGCGTCACGAACGCCCGCGATGCGCTCGCGCTGCACGTGAAAGTGCGGAGTCTGCAGCCGTTGTGGATCGGCCACCGTGGGGCCGGCCCCGCCCTGCGGCCGATCCCGGCCCAGCCGCATGGTCAACAGGCCGATCTCCCGATGGCCCAGCTGCACAACGTGTTCGGCCAGTCGGCGCATCGCACCGCGGTCGTCGATGCACACATGCGAGGCACCAGGTACGTCCTTGGGCTGATCGATCACCACCACCGGCAGGTGCCGCTGCTGGACGGTCGCGAGATACGGGTCGTCGTCGGAGGCCGAATACACCGCGAAACCGTCCACGCCGGCAGCGAGGATCGCCGCGGTACCGTCGCTGACGCTGCGGTTGGGCCCGATCGCCACGAGCAGCAGTCCCTGTCCGGCCTCCTCACACGATTCGGCCAGGCCGGCCACGAAGTCGAGGGCGGCCGGGTCGCTGAACGAGTAGTTGAGCGGTTCGGTGATCATCAAACCCACCGCACCGGCCTTGCGGGTGCGCAGCGAGCGCGCCACCGGGTCGGGGCCCGGGTATCCCAGCCGCTTCGCGGTGGCCAGCACCTGCTCGCGGAGTTCGGCCGACAACTGGTCCGGCCGGTTGTAGGCGTTGGAGATCGTGGTGCGCGAGACCTTGAGTTCGGCCGCCAGAGAAGCCAGCGTGGCACGCCGTCGCGGCGTGGGACTCCTCGGCATGCTCCGTGAGGGTAGCCGACCACGCCTCGGGCTCAGGTGACCAGCACCCGATCGGCGGTTCGCCGCAGCCCGCGCTGCCCGGCCCAGACCACGGCCCAGACGCTGCACGCGACCGTAACGATCACGAAGCTGGGCGGCGCGTTGAACATCGCCGACAGCCCCAGACCCGCCCATACCGCAGCGAGGCTGAAGCCCGTGGCCAAGGCGATCGCTTTGCCCGGTCGTGGTGTCAGCATGATCGCCGCCGCGGCGGGGCTGACCACGAGCGCGAACAGCAGCAGTGTGCCGACCGCCTGCACCGCCATCGTCACCGCCAGCCCGAGCAGCGCCATGAACGCCACCGAAAGAGCGCGCACGGGCACCCCCTTGGCGTCGGCGACCTGGGCGTTGACGGAGGTGAACAGCAGCGGCCGGTAGATCATCGCGATGCACACCGCCAGCACCGCCACCAGCACGGCGAACGTTGTGATCTGCTGCCGGGAGATCGCCAGCAGGTTGCCGAACAGGACGTTGGTCAGCGTGCTCGAACTCTTGGTGGCCAGCGAGTTGAAGAACAGCCCGAGACCGGTCGCCATGGCCAGCACGGTTCCGGTGGCCACCTCGCGGTCGGCCGCGCGGCGGCCCAGCGCTCCGATCACCAGGGCGCCGCCGATGCAGAACACGCCGAGCCCTACCCCGACGGGAACGCCGACGAGTACCGCCCCTGTGGCGCCCGGCAGCCCGATGTGAGCGAGCGCGTGCGCGGCGAAGGCCGTGTTGCGCACGACGACGAAGTAACCGATCAGGCCGGCGGCCAGGGCGACGATCGTGCCGCCGATCAAGGCGTTGCGCATGAAGGCCGACGTGAGGATCTGCCACCAATTGTCTTGGTAGCCAAGCGCGACGATGGTCGTGTTCATCACGGCCTCCGCATGTACAGATCACCCTGCGGCGTGTGCACGACTTCCACTCGGGTGCCGTAGAGGTGGCTCAGCAGCGTCTCGTCGACCACACCGTCGAAGGTGTCGAAGTGCGCATGCCCGTCGAGCAGGTAGATGGCACTGGTCAACACGCCCAGCAATGGGTTCAGGTCGTGCGCGACGACCAGGATCGTCACGCCGAACTCCTTGCTGATCTGGTCGAGCACGGCGACGATCTCGCGCTGGCTGCGCAGATCGAGCGCGGCCAACGGCTCGTCGAGGATCAACATGCGAGGTTTGGAGACCAGCGCCTCGGCCAGCGCGACCCGCTGGCGTTGGCCGCCGGACAGTTGCGACAGCCGTTTGTGCGCCACCGCGGTCGCGTCGACGGCGGCGAGCACCTCGTCCACGCGACGGTTGTCCTCGCGGCTCGGCCACCCGAAGCCCCACCGGTGTCCGACGAGGCCGAGCATCACGGCGTCGCGCGCACGGATCGCCTCGCCGGAGCCCGACGCGTAGTTCTGCGGGACGTAGCCGATCGACTTGTTGAGCGCACCGGCCGGTTGACCGAAGACGCGAACGTGTCCGGATGCCGGCGGCACCAGGCCGAGCACGATCTGCAGCAGCGTCGTCTTTCCGGCCCCGTTCGACCCGATGACGGCCACGATGCCGCCTGCGGGGACCTCGAACGTCGCCTCCGACCAGATCAGCCGCCCGCCGCGCGCCGCGCTGACGTCCTCGAAGGTCAGCGCCGGCTGCTCGACGTCGGATCGGGCATCAGGTTCCGAATCAGCTTCCGACACCGAGCGCCTCGCCGAGTGCGATCAACTGGTCGACCTGCCAGCTCTGAAAGGAGTCCGCGTCCGGCGGCAAGGTCTCGGTGATCTCGACCACCGGAACCCCCGACTGTTCGGCCACCGTCCGAAGTTGTTGCGGGACAGAACCTTCCGTCTGGACGTTGTAGATCAGGACGTCAACGCCGCGGTCGGACAGCAGCTGCAGGAAGGCGTCGAGGTCGGCCGGGGACGGTTCGGAGTCGTTGGACGATGCGACCTGATAGCCGCGGGGGGTGCGGTTGGTCAGGCCGAGCGCCGCGCCCATGTCATCGAATGACGTCTCGGTCGCGGCGTAGCTCTTGCCGGACGCTTTGGCCTTCAGGGAATCGATGAGCTCATGGTACGGCTTGAGATCCTCCGCGAACGCGACGCGACGTTCGTCGAAGTACCCCGCCGCCTCCGGTGCGAGTTGACGCAGGCGGGCGGTGACCGCGTCGGCGAGGGCCGTCACCGCGGCGGGGTCGTACCAGGCGTGGGGGTTGGTCTCGCCTTGATGGTCCTGGTGACCGGCCGCTGCCTCCACGAGCGGCGCGTCGGGGGCCGTGCTCGCGGCGAGCTTGACCGCCCATTCGTCGTAGTGGCCACCGTTGAGGACCACGAGCTGAGCGCCTTCGAACTTCGCCGCATCGGACGGCGCGGGCTCGAAGTCGTGCGGGTCGGCCGCCGAGCCGGCCAGCACCGTGGCGACCTCGGCGCAGCCGCCGCCCAGCTGGGAGACGATGTCGGCCCACTGGTCGACGCTGACGACCACGTCGACCGGCCGGACCGGACACGGAGCGGTACTTGTATCCCGAGCTCGCTCGTCACCGCCGGCGCACGCCACCCCGAACGGAGCGGCCAGCACCGCGCTGGCGAGGATCGTGCGGGCGACCCGGGCAGTCAACACACCGATAACGATAACCGTTTCCAATAGCGAGCGCCTCTTGCACCGCGCGGCCGACGTCACGGCGGGCTCCCGGACGCCTAAGCTGACCGCGTGAACCAGCACGCGTTCGACATCGAAGAACGCCGCGCGGTTTACCGCGTGATCGCCGAACGCCGCGATATGCGCCGGTTCCTGCCCGACGCGGCGGTACCCGAGGACGTGTTGGTGCGGCTGCTGCAGGCCGCGCACGCCGCGCCGAGCGTCGGCCTGATGCAGCCGTGGCGGTTCATCCGGATCACCGACGACCGGCTACGGCGAGCCATCCGCGACCTCGTCGACGAGGAGCGTGTGCGGACCGCCGAGACGCTGGGGCCACGCGGCGAGGAGTTTCTGACCCTCAAGGTCGAAGGGATTCTGGACTGCGCCGAGTTGCTCGTCGTCGCGCTGGGCGACGGTAGACACGAGCATGTGTTCGGGCGGCGCACCCTTCCGCACATGGACCTGGCCTCGGTCTCCTGTGCGATACAGAACCTGTGGCTGGCTGCGCGCGCAGAGGGGCTCGGCATGGGCTGGGTGTCGATCTTCGAACCGGACAGGCTCGCCGAACTGCTCGGCATGCCGCACGGCTCTGAGCCCGTGGCGATCCTGTGTCTTGGCCCGGTCCCCGAGTTCCCGGACCGTCCACAGCTCGAAATCGACGAATGGACGACCGGACGGCCCCTGACCGAATTCGTCGCCGAAAACCGTTGGCCGTCATCCACATCCGCGGGATTACCGCCATGAGAACCGTCGATATGAACGCCGACCTCGGCGAGGGTTTCGGGGTCTGGCGGCTCGGTGACGACGACGCCATGCTCGACATCGTCACGAGCGCCAACGTCGCCTGCGGCTTCCACGCCGGTGACCCCGCACTGCTTTTGCGGGCCTGCCGGGCGGCGGCCGAGCGCGGCGTGCGGGTCGGCGCCCAGGTGAGCTATCGCGACCTGGCCGGATTCGGCCGCCGGTTCATCGACGCGACGCCCGAGGATCTCAAGGCCGACGTGATCTATCAGATCGGCGCGCTGCAGGCGATCGCGCGCGCCGCCGGGACCGCCGTCACCTACGTCAAACCACACGGGGCGCTGTACTTCGCGATCGTGACGAACACCGACCAGGCCCGAGCCGTCGCCGAGGCCGTACACGACGTCGATCCGGACCTCCCGGTGCTCGGGCTCACCGGTTCGGCGTTCTTCCGCGAGGCCGAACAGCTCGGATTGCGCACCGTCCCTGAGGCGTTCGCCGACAGAGCCTATCGCCCCGACGGGCGACTGGTGGACCGTCGCCAACGTGGCGCCGTCCTGCACGACACGGACGTCATCGCCGACCGGATCGCGTCGATGGTGTCCGCCGGGCGAGTGGACGCGGTCGACGGTTCGACGATCCCGATCACCGTCGATTCGATCTGCGTGCACGGTGATTCACCGGGCGCCGTGCAGATCGCCACGGCCGTCCGCGAGCGACTACTCGCAGAAGGTGTCGAGATCGCGCCCTTCACCTGACTCAACGCAACGCGCAGTCCCCGCACTTGGACCCGTCGCTCACCCGGTAGTACAGGCAGCAACTGCGGCGGCGAAACGCCAAGTTGTGCTTGACGGTTCCGGTGCCGGTGAGCTTTCCGGTCCCCAACAGCGACCGTGCCAGCACGGTCGCGGCATCGCGCAACTGAGGCCGCACCGAGTACAGCGCCCGGGTCGCGGCCACCAACGCCGAGGCGATGTTGCCGTAGAGCAGACCGGACGCGACCTTGACGCGCAGCCCGTCGGTCAATCGCTCCAAGTGCTCTTCGACGACGATGCGGTGCAGCGTGGCCACCCGGTCGCCCTCCAACAGCTCACCCTCGGGGACAGGGATTCTCAGTGCCGGGCTGTCCGGCGCTCGCTGCAGACCCGTGAGGTCGGGCACGACGCCGTGTTCGAGCGCACACGCGAGCACGGGCGACCAGAGCCTGGACGCGTGGCTCAACTGCACCGTCGAAGCGCCGATGCGAAGGTCGCCGGTGCGGTAGCGCGCGGCCGTCGCCTCGATCAGGTCCTGGTATCCGTCGGCGTAACACGCGGTCACCGGCCGCCAACCCGGTTCGGCAGGCCCATGTTCGATGGCGAAGAACCCGCCGAAGCGAGCGATCTCGGTGAGTTGACTGTCGATCCTCACCGGGTCCACACCCTGGGTGTCACGTCGACCCGCATCCGATCGGTGCCGGCGTCGAGTCCGACCTTGGCTGCGACGCCGTAGACCTCGGCGAGCATGTCCTCGGTCAGCACCTGCGCGGGCGTGCCGATCGACACCACGCCGCCGGAGTCGAGGAGGCAGATCCGACTGCAGTATGCCGCAGCGAGATTGAGATCGTGCAATGCCGCGACGACGGTGGCGCCGGTGATCCGCAGCAGGTGCAGGGCATCGTGCTGGTGGCGCAGATCGAGGTGGTTGGTCGGCTCGTCCAGCACGATCGTGCCGGTCCTCTGAGTCAGCGCACGTGCGATCATCACGCGCTGCTTCTGGCCCCCCGAGAGCCGGTCGAACGGGTCGTTGGCCAAGCCGGATAGATCGACGGATTCGAGCGCCTCGGCGATGACGCGCCGATCGTCGGCATTGTCGCCATCGAACGCGCGCTTGTACGGGGTTCGGCCCATCGCGACCACGTCGAACACCGTCAGCGCGAAATCGGCTGGCGCGTCCTGCAACACGGCCGCGATCCGGCGCGCCGCGCGCTTGGCCGACATCTGCCAGACGTCCTCGCCGTCGACCAGCACACGACCCGACGTCGGCCGCTGAGCACGGTAGAGAGTGCGCAGCAGCGTCGTCTTGCCGGCACCGTTGGGTCCGACGACGGCCACCATCTCACCGCGTTCCACCCGCACGGAGACGTTGCGGATCAACATCTTTCGCCCCTTGGACACCGTCACGTCGTCGATGTGGATCCCGCCGTTCATGCCGAAACCCTGCGCCGCATGAGCCACAGGAAGTACGGCCCGCCGACGAGGGCGGTGAGGACACCGACCGGAAGCTCCTCCGGTGCGGCGACGGTGCGTGCGGCGATGTCGCACACGATGAGGAACGAGGCTCCCAGCAGCGCGGCCGCCGGCAGGGCGCGACGGTGGTCGGCGCCGACGAGCATCCGCACGATGTGAGGCATGATCAGGCCCACGAAGCCGATCGCACCGCTGACCGCAACCATGGCGCCCACCATCAGCGCGACCACGACGAACATCGCGGCGCGGAAGCGGTGCACGTCTAAACCCAGTGCAGCAGCGGCTTCTTCACCGCTGTACAGCAGATTGAGCGGCCGGGTGACGGCGAGCAGCACCGCGATACCGACGGCCACAGCGATGGCCGGGATCCACACCGTCGACCAGGTCGCCCCACCGAGCCCGCCCAGCATCCAGCGCACCGCGGACTGGGCCTTGTGCGGGTCGTCGGAGGTGACGATCAACAGGCTGGCGACGGCCGAGAGCACCTCCGCGACCGCGACACCGGCGAGTATCAGTCGTAGTGTCGTCATCCGGCCCCCCGTACGAGCCAGAAGGTAGACGGCCACCAGCGCGACCAACGCCCCGAGAAACGCCGCCGCCGGCAGCATGAACAAGCCGAGGCCGGCGCCGGCCACCAACACCGCGACGGCACCCACGGACGCACCCGACGACACACCCAGAAGCATCGGATCGGCCAGGGGGTTGCGCACGACAGCCTGCAACACCATCCCGCAGCCTGCCAGGCCGGCCCCGATGACCGCCGCCAGCACCACTCGGGGGAGTCGTGCGTCGAGGACGATCGAGGCGCGCACCGGCGGCCATGTCGGATCGATCAACATCGGGTTGAGTCGATGCAGCAGGATCTGCCACACCTGACCGGGCGGAAGGGGCACCGATCCGATGGCGACCCCTGCGGTCACGCACACCAGAAGCAACGCCACGAGCGCCACCAGCACCAAGCCGTACGGAACGCGGCGGTCACGCGGGGGCGCGGGCCACGCCGGCTTGTCAAGGGCGACGGCCGTCATCCGGTCAGCTCCGGATGTAGCTGTTCGGCAAGGGATTTCACCGCGCGTCCGACGCGGACGCCGGCGGTGATCTCCGACAGCGGCAAAACCGCGAAGCGTTGATCGCGAATGGCGGGAACTCGTTGCAGCACCGGATTGCCCAACAGGAACCGTTTCTTCTGCTCGACCGATTGCTCACCGTAGTCGTAGATCAGGATGGCTTCGGGGGCACGCTCGGCGAACTGTTCGAACGAGACGTCGGCCCACACCTTTGGAACGTCGGCGAACAGGTTGCGCCCGCCCGCGGATTCGATGATCTGATTGCCGATGCCCTGGCCGCCGGAGGTGAACACGGTCGCCTCACCGCTGTCGTAGACGGCGACGTCGACCGGTACCACGCCACGCACGTGGTGACGGGTTTCCCGCAGGGTCCGCCGCTGGCGTTCGACCTCCCGGTCGGCTCGGTCACCGACGCCGAATATCCGTCCGATGGTGCGAATTTCGTCGTCCACAGCAGACAGCGTCATCGGTTCAGCAGAGCAGTTCTCGGGGTTGAGGTGCGTGTCGATGCCGACCTTTTTCAACCGTTCCCTCCCGCGCCCCTCCTTATCGTCGAATGCGCTTGCCCAACCGCCGTAGACGAAGTCGGGTTCGGCGGCGAGCAGCGTCTCGTATGACGGGTACTCCTCGGCGATCACCGGTATGGCCTCGTAGGCGACTCGGTATTCGGGCAGCACCCGATCGTCGAGGAATGCGGTGCCGACCATGGACTTCTCCAGTCCCAGTGCCAGCATCGTCTCGACCGAATGCTGATTGAGGGCCACGGCCCGGCGCGGTGGACGGTCGTAAGTCGTGGTGATGCCGCAGTTGGTGACGGTCACCGGGAAGCCAGCCAGCCCGTCGTCAGCGGTGGTGTCGGTCGGCAGGCTCGCCGTGCCGCACGAAGTGCACAGCAGCGCCGAGATCACCGCCGCCGCAAGGTGTCGACGCACCGCCATCCACGTGCCTTCCGTCGTGCGGACACCACGGGAAGCGCTCTCGGTACGCCGAGATCAGCCTCACCGGGGAAATCCGCCCCAGCCTTATGAGGAGGCGACCGCGGTGAGTATCTGGCTCCCGGCTCGGTCTCGAAAAGGACCTCGCCGCTCACAGTGGCGGGACCGCGCCGGAATCACACCGGCTTCCTCTGGTCGCGATCGCCTATGGCAAGTGATCCTGCCACACCTCGATCTGGCGGCGCCTTGTCGGCCGAGCCGGTTGGGCCCTGGTCGATCAGTTGCCGTTCTCGGGGCGTCGTTGCGCCCCATACCCCCCAGGCTTCCACGGAACTCAAGGCATACCTCAGACATTCCTGCTTGACCGGGCACGGTCGACACACTTTCTTCGCGCGTTCCTCGCGCGCCGCCCTGAGTTGGCCGCGCTCGCCATCAGAAGCGAAGAACATCTCCGTCGGCAGCCCCCGGCATCTCGCATGCAACTGCCAGTCGAGATCCTGCGCATTTGGGCGCCGATATGAGTGCGATGCGGGGTTGCCGAAGCCTGGTGCTCGGCCGGTGACCTGACAGTGCGCGGACATGTTCCTCCTCGGCTCGGTACGCTAACGGTAATGAAAATCGTTTTCAATACCAGGGAGGGGTGCTGCTCGCAGGTCAAGCGCATCATCAAGCGGCCCACTTAGAGTTGACGCCATGCGTCTCAAGCTCGGCAGGCCGAACCTGGCGGACTACGAGCGCTATTTCGACACCCCGCCGGCGACAGCGCCTACCCCATTGACGGTCACCTGGGCGGGCGTCACGACGCTGCTCATCGACGACGGCGAATCGGCGCTGCTGACCGACGGCTTCTTCTCCCGGCCGGGCCTGCGCGAAGTCGGGCTGCGACGACTGTCGCCGTCGGAACCGCGTATCGACGGCTGCCTGGCCCGCCTGCGGATCGACCGGCTGGAAGCCGTGCTTCCCGTGCACACTCACTACGACCACGCGATGGACAGCGCGGTGGTCGCCGAGCGCACCGGCGCCCGTCTCGTCGGCGGCCGGTCCGCCGCTCAGGTCGGCCGCGGCCACGGTTTGCCGGAGGACCGCATCGAGGTCGTCAGCCCCGGCGACCCCGTCGCGCTGGGCGCCTACGAGGTCACCCTCGTCGAAGGGAATCACTGTCCGCCCGACCGGTTTCCGGGTGTCATCACGCGGCCGGTCGTTCCGCCGGTCAGGGTGTCGGCGTACCGGTGCGGTGAAGCGTGGTCCACGATCGTTCATCACCGTCCGTCGGATCGTCGCCTTCTGATCGTCGGCAGCGCGGGATACGTTCCGGGCGCGCTGGCCGGACAACGCGCCGACGTCGTGTACCTCGGCGTCGGTCAACTCGGGCTGCAAGCGGAGCACTACCTGCATGAGTACTGGCACGAGACCGTGCGGACCGTGGATGCGCGCCGCGTGGTGCTCATCCACTGGGACGACTTCTTCCGTCCCCTGCACCAACCACTGCGCCCGCTCCCCTACGTAGCCGACGACCTCGATGTCTCGATGCGGGTGTTGTCGCGACTGGCCCACGACGACGGCGTCGCACTGCACCTGCCCACGCTGTGGCAGCCTGCCGATCCGTGGATCTGATCCTGGCCGTGGCCGCCCTGGCGGTCGTGCTGGTCTTCGCGGTGGCCCGCCCGCACAAATGGCCGGAAGCCGTTGTGGCTGTTCCCGCGGCGGCGCTGCTGATCGGCGCCGACGTCATCTCGCTGCCCGAGGCTGCGGCGGAGATCGGCCGCCTGTTGCCGGTGGTCGGCTTCTTGGCCGTCGTTTTGGTGTTGGCGCGGTTGTGCGCCGACGAAGGGGTGTTCCGCGCCGCGGGTGCGGCGTTGGCGCGTGCCGCCGACGGAAGCCAGAGCCGGTTGCTCGCAGGCGTTTTCGCGATCGCCGCGGCGACGACGGCGATCCTGAGCCTGGACGCCACGGTGCTGTTGCTGACCCCCGTCGTGCTTGCGACTGCCCGCCTGCTGTCGGTGCCGCCCACCCCGCATGCCTACGCGACCGCGCACCTGGCCAACAGCGCGTCGCTGCTGCTGCCGGTGTCGAACCTGACCAACCTGCTGGCGTTCACCGCGGCCGGCATCACCTTCCTGCACTTCGCCGCGCTCATGACCCTGCCGTGGCTGGTGGCCATCCTCGTCGAATTCGTCGTGCTGCGTTGGGTTTTCAGGCGACAGCTCGCGGTCCTGCCCCATCCCGTCTCCGGTGAGACGGTGCATGTCCCCGTGTCACCCCTTGTCGTATTGGGTTTGACGCTGGCCGGATTCATCGTCACCTCGGCACTCGGGGTCTCACCGGCCTGGGCGGCACTCGGCGGAGTCGTCGTGCTCGGCGGCCGGAGCCTGGCGCGCCGCCACACGACCGTGGCCCGGATGGCAGCCGCAGCCGATGTGCCGTTTCTGCTGTTCGTGCTGTGCCTCGGCATCGTGGTCGACGCCGTGATGGTCAACGGCCTCGACAACGCGATGCGGGGCCTACTGCCGAGCGGTCACGGCCTGCTCGCTCTGCTGGGGATCGCCGCCGTCGCGGCGCTTCTGTCGAACGTGGTCAACAACCTGCCCGCGGTGCTGGTGCTGCTGCCGCTGGTGTCTACATCCGGGCCGGGCCCCGTGCTGGCGGTGTTGATCGGAGTGAACATCGGACCGAACCTGACCTACGTCGGCTCACTGGCCAACTTGCTGTGGCGTGGCGTGATACGGCGCGAAACAACTACCACTGCAGGCGAGTTCAGCCGCATCGGGTTGTGCACGGTGCCCGTCACACTGGTGGCCGCGGTCGCCGGGTTGTGGGTGGGGCTGCGGCTGTTCGGCCTCTAACCTCGGCGCTGACGCGCGATCTCGGCGAGCACGACCCCCGCGGCCACGGAGGCGTTCAAAGACTCGGTCGGACCGGCCATCGGAATCGACACCACCGCGTCACAGGTCTCCCGTACCAGGCGCGACAGCCCCTTGCCTTCGGAGCCGACGACCACGACGATCGGTCCGGAGCCGTCCAGTTCGTCAACCGTGGTGTCTCCGTCGGCGTCCAAGCCGACGATCTGCAGGCCCGCGTCGGCCCAGTTCTTCAGTGTGCGGGTGAGATTCGTGGCCCGTGCAACCGGAACCCGGGCGGCGGCACCCGCACTGGTGCGCCACGCGACCGCGGTCACCGAGGCCGAGCGGCGCTGCGGGATCAGGACGCCATGGCCGCCGAACGCGGCGACAGACCGCACGATCGCACCGAGATTGCGGGGGTCGGAGATGTTGTCCAATGCGACCAGCAGCGCCGAGGCGCCGTCGGCCGTGACCGCTGCGAGCAGATCGTCGGGATGAGCGTACGAGTACGGCGGAACCTGAAGTGCCACACCCTGATGCAGACCGTTGACGGCAATGCGGTCAAGGTCGTGGCGCGGCACTTCGAGGATCGAGATGCCCGCATCGGCGGCGATCTGCACGGATTCGGTCAACCGCTCGTCGGCGTCCGCGCCCAGCGCGACGTACAGCGCGGTCGCCGGCGCCCCGGCGCGCAGGCACTCCAAGACGGGATTGCGCCCGAGCACCACCTCGGTGTCGTCGGTCTTCTTGCCCTGTCGCCGCGGCTGGGATTTCGCCGCCTTGGCAGCCCGCTTGGCCGCGGGATGGTTGGGCCGCATGTGGGCGGGCGGAGTGGCACCGCGGCCTTCAAGGCCCCGTCGGCGCACGCCGCCCGATCCGACCGTCGGCCCCTTCTTCGTTCCCGGCTTGCGGACGGCGCCTCTGCGCCTCGAGTTTCCGGCCATCTACTTCGTGTGCCCGTCGAGCAGCGTCCACTGCGGACCATCGGCGGTGTCGGTGACCTCGATGCCGGCTTCCTTGAGGCGATCCCGGATCGCGTCGGCCTCGGCCCAGTCCCGCCGAGTCCGCGCATCCTCGCGCCGCTCGACTTCGGCGCGCACCAACACGTCGACCGCGGCCAGTGCGGCCGACGTCTCGTCCTTGGACTCCCAGCGCTCGTCGAGCGGGTCCGCGCCGAGGATGCCCATCATCGCGCGGATCGACATCGCCTGCGTCAAGGCCGTCTCGTGGTCACCGGCGTCCAGCGCGCGATTGCCCTCGGCACGGGCGGCGTGCACCTCGGCCAGCGCGATCGGAACGGCGAGGTCGTCATCGAGCGCCGCGGCGAACTTCGACGTCCACTCACCGGGGACGACGGCACCCACTCGGTTTCGGACGCGGTGCAGGAAGTCTTCGATACCGGTGTAGGCCTTCGCCGCGTCCTGCAGCGCCGTCTCGGAGAACTCCAGCATCGACCGGTAGTGCGCGCTGCCCAGGTAATACCGCAACTCTGCTGCCCGGACACGCTGCAGCACAGCCGGAATCGCGAGCACATTGCCCAGCGACTTGCTCATCTTCTCGCCGCCCATGGTCACCCAGCCGTTGTGCAGCCAGTACCGGGCGAACGGGTCGCCTGCCGCCTCGGCCTGCGCGATCTCGTTCTCGTGGTGCGGGAACACCAGATCCATGCCGCCCGCGTGGATGTCGAACTCCGCGCCCAGATACGCCTGGCACATCGCGACGCATTCGGTGTGCCAGCCCGGCCGTCCGCGCCCCCATGGCGTCGGCCAGGACGGTTCACCAGGTTTGGCGCCCTTCCACAAGGTGAAATCGCGTTCGTCACGCTTACCGGTCGCAGCGCCCTCGCCCTGGTGTACGTCGTCGATCTTGTGGCCGGACAACTTGCCGTAACCCGGGAGGCTCAGGACGTCGAAGTAGACGTCACCGTTGCCGACATAGGCGTGGTCCCGCTCGATCAGGCGCTCGATCAGCTCGATCATCTGGGTGATGTGGCCGGTGGCGCGGGGTTCGGCCGACGGCGGTAACACCCCGAGCGCGTCGTAGGCGGCCGAGAACGCGCGTTCATAGGTGGCGGCCCACTCCCACCACGGTCTTCCGGCGTCGGCGGCCTTGTTGAGGATCTTGTCGTCGATGTCGGTGACGTTGCGGATGAAGGCGACGTCGTACCCCTTGGCCATCAGCCAACGGCGAAGGACGTCGAATGCCACCCCGCTGCGCACGTGCCCGATGTGGGGCAGACCCTGGACCGTGGCACCGCAGAGGTAGACCGAGGCGTGCCCGGGGCGCACGGGAACAAAGTCGCGTACGGCACCGCTCATGGTGTCGTACAGCCGCAGGTCGGTCACCTCGGCCGGCCGTTCGCTCCGCTCACGACGGGCCAGCTTACCGGCCTAATCGCGCTCGACCACCAATGCGGTCGCGATCGCCGCCAGACCCTCACCACGTCCGGTCAGACCCAGGCCGTCGGTGGTGGTCGCACTGACGGACACCGGGGCGTGGAGCAATTCTGACAGGAGGTTCTGCGCCTCGCCGCGGCGCGGACCGACCTTCGGCCGGTTGCCGATCACCTGGACTGCCGCATTGACGATTCGGAAGCCGTGCGCCGAGACGAGCTCATGGACATGCCGGAGCATGTGGGCGCCGCCGGCGCCGCGCCACTCGTCGCGACCGGTGCCGAAGACCTCGCCGAGATCGCCGAGACCGGCCGCGGAAAGCAGTGCATCGCACAGCGCGTGCGCCGCGACATCACCATCGGAATGGCCTGCGCAGCCGTCCGCCCCGTCGAACAGCAGGCACAGCAACCAACACGGCCGCCCCGCCTGGATGGAGTGTACGTCGGTGCCGAGCCCGACCCTAGGCAGGCTCGTCATCGGCTTCAGGAAGCGGCGGCGAGTGCCTCGTCGAGAATGGTCGCGGCCTTCTCGTCATCGGTGTTCTCGGCGAGAGCGAGCTCGCCCACCAGGATCTGCCGCGCCTTGGCCAGCATCCGCTTCTCACCCGCCGACAGGCCACGCTCCTGATCGCGCCGCCACAGGTCGCGCACCACTTCGGCGACCTTGTTCACATCGCCCGAGGCCAACTTCTCGAGATTGGCCTTGTACCGCCGCGACCAGTTGGTCGGTTCCTCGGTATGGGGGGCACGGAGAACCTGGAAAACCTTGTCCAGGCCCTCCTGTCCGACGACGTCGCGCACCCCGACATACTCTGCGTTTTCGGCTGGCACTCGAACCGTGAGGTCACCCTGGGCGACCTTCAAGACGAGGTACTCCTTCTGTTCGCCTTTGATGGTCCGGGTTTCGATCGCCTCGATTAACGCAGCACCGTGGTGGGGATAAACAACGGTGTCTCCGACCTTGAAAATCATCAGTTTCGAGCCCCTTTCACGCCTCAATGCTAGCACGGCGCCCAGACGGGGGTGGATCAACGGTGCAGGTCAGGGGCACCTCGGGTGAACGTTAGGGGTTGACACGCCGACCAATCCGTGCATGGCTGCGGCCTCTTCGAGAGGTCCGAGAGGTAGCTGAGGTGGGGCATCGATCATGGGACAGTGGCACTTCCGGGGAGACTTCCGCCCTTGCTGCCCGTGGGTTCCCTGCGGCGTGCCGGACCTCAGCTACCGCGGCCCGCACGCACCTACTACTCTGCATAGTCGAATCCCGCGACCGATCGGATCGGTCGCCTCGACGGCCCGAGCAGGAGGCAAGAGTGGACCGCTTCAAACTGGCCGCCTGCGGGCTGGCCGCTGCCCTTGTCGTGGGCGGGGCGCTCGTCGGCTGCAGTTCGGGACAGGTCTCGCAGATGACCACGCAGGAGCCGGCCGTCAACGGCACCAGTGCCAACCTCGGCGAGATCGCGCTGCGCAACGTGCACCTGCGGGCCCAACAAGTGACCGACTTCGTCAGGCCGGGCAAAGAGGTCGAGCTGATCTTCGTGGCGGCCAACACCTCGGCCGAACAAGCCGACAAGCTGGAGTCGATCACCTCCGAGGTCGGCGAGGTTGCCCTGACCGGTGACACCACCGTTCCCGCGAGCGGCATGCTCACGGTCGGCGCGCCGGACGGGCAGATCACCCCGTTGGAGAGCGTCGAGGCCGCTGAAGCCGCCGAAGCGAAGGTCACCTTGAGCAAGCCGATCACCAACGGCTTGCTCTACGACTTCACGTTCAAGTTCGAGAAGGCGGGCGAGACCACCGTGCGGGTGCCGATCTCTGCCGGTGAGGCGCCGCGGCGCGGCGAAGCCACCGAAGCCGGCGGGCACGGCGGCGGACACTGAGCGAAGTCCGCGACACGACCGCCTGGCACTGAGTTCCTGTCGGGATCTGTCTTAGGCGACGGCTACCGTCACTGCGTGGCCAAAAGTGGCGTCAAAACGCGCGCGCAATACCGCTGCTCGGAGTGCCACCACGTCACCCTCAAGTGGGTCGGCCGCTGCCCCGAGTGCGGCACCTGGGGCACGGTCGACGAGGTGGCTGTGCTCTCGGCGGTGGCCGGAGCCGGAGCGCGACGTTCGGTCGCCCCGTCCTCCGCGGCCGTGCCGATCAGCTCTATCGATCCCGGGCGCACCCGCCACTGCCACACCGGTGTCACCGAGCTGGACCGGGTGCTCGGCGGCGGCCTGGTCCCCGGATCGGTGACGTTGCTCGCCGGCGACCCCGGCGTCGGCAAGTCGACGCTGTTGTTGGAGGTCGCGCACCGCTGGGCGACGGCGGGCAAGCGCGCGCTGTACCTCTCGGGTGAGGAGTCGGCCGGCCAGATCCGGATGCGGGCGGAACGCACGGGCTGCACCCACGACGAGGTGTACCTGGCCGCGGAGTCGGATCTGTCCACGGCGCTCGCACACATCGACGAGGTGCAGCCCAGCCTGGTGGTGGTCGACTCGGTGCAAACCATGTCCACCACCGAGGCCGACGGCGTCACCGGCGGCGTCACCCAGGTGCGCGCGGTGACCACCGCTTTGACGATGGCGGCCAAGACATCCGGTGTCGCGCTGATCCTCGTCGGCCACGTCACCAAGGACGGTGCCATCGCGGGCCCACGCTCGCTCGAGCACCTTGTCGACGTCGTTCTGCACTTCGAGGGCGACCGCGCGTCGTCGCTGCGAATGGTCCGCGGCATCAAGAACCGCTTCGGCGCCGCAGACGAAGTCGGCTGTTTCCTGTTGCACGACAACGGGATCGAGGGCGTCGCGGACCCATCCGGACTGTTTCGCGACCAACGGCCCAAACCCGTTGCGGGGACAGCGATCACGGTCACCCTGGACGGTAAGCGTCCGTTGATCGGGGAGGTTCAGGCGCTGATCGGGGCGCCGGCGAACGGGACGGCCCGCCGCGCCGTCAGCGGAATCGACTCCTCACGCGCGGCGATGATCACCGCGGTTCTGGACAAGCATGCGGGCCTGTCGGTGGGTGCGCACGACATCTACCTGTCGACGGTGGGCGGCATGCGCCTGACCGATCCGTCGGCGGACCTGGCGATCGCGGTGGCCATCGCGTCCTCGAAGATGAATCTGCCCGTGCCCGCCGCCGCCGTGGCCATCGGGGAGGTCGGCCTGGCGGGCGACCTGCGCCGGGTCACCGGAATGGACCGCCGCCTGGCCGAGGCGGCCCGGCTCGGCTTCACCTCGGCGGTCATACCACCCGGTGTGACATCGGTACCCGCCGGTTTGCGGGCGATCACCGCCCACGACATCGGTTCGGCGTTGCGGGTTTTGCGCGATATCAGCAAAGTCGGCGAAGATCGGCAAAGATAGAGCAGTGGCGGCCGATCCTAGGGAGGGGCGATGGCCGTGAAGTCGGGTGGCAGGTCAGGACGACGTACGGTCGTGCCCTTGGCGCGGCCCACCATGCGCGAGACCATCGCTCGCTTGGCCCCGGGAACGGCGCTGCGCGACGGCCTCGAGCGCATCCTGCGCGGCCGCACGGGCGCACTGATCGTGATCGGCTACGACGAGAGCGTCGAGGCCATCTGCGACGGCGGCTTCTCCCTCGACGTCCGCTACGCGCCGACACGCCTGCGGGAGCTTTCGAAGATGGACGGCGCGGTGGTGCTGTCCAGCGACGGCGCCCACATCCTGCGGGCCAACGTGCAACTGGTACCCGACCCGTCGATCCCGACCGAGGAGTCGGGAACCCGTCACCGCTCCGCCGAGCGCACCGCGATCCAGACCGGCTATCCGGTGATCTCGGTCAGCCACTCGATGAGCATCGTGACCGTGTATGTAGCGGGTGAACGGCACGTGATCCCCGACTCGGCGACCATCCTGTCGCGCGCGAACCAGACGATCGACACCCTCGAGCGTTACAAGACACGGCTCGATGAGGTCAGCAGGCAGCTGTCGACGGCCGAGATCGAGGACTTCGTCACGCTGCGCGACGTGATGACCGTGGTGCAGCGGCTCGAGATGGTTCGCCGGATCAGCCTCGAAATCGATTCGTACGTGGTTGAACTCGGCACCGACGGCCGTCAGCTCAAACTTCAGCTCGACGAGCTGGTCGGCGACAACGACACCGCCCGCGAACTCCTCGTGCGCGATTATCACGCCAACCCGGACCCTCCGTCGGCGGCGCAGGTGAGCGCCACGCTCGAGGAGCTCGACGGGCTCTCCGACAGTGAGCTCCTGGACTTCACGACGCTGGCACGGGTCTTCGGTTACCCGTCGACGATCGAGGCGCAGGATTCGGCGATGAGCTCGCGGGGCTACCGCGCGATGGCCGGTATCCCGCGCCTGCAGTTCGCACATGTCGACCTGCTGGTTCGTTCGTTCGGCTCGCTACAGGGCCTGCTGGCGGCCAGCGCCGGCGACCTGCAGTCGGTCGAGGGCATCGGCTCGATGTGGGCGCGCCACATCCGGGAGGGCCTCTCGCAGTTGGCCGAGTCGACGATCGCCGACCGGCTGGCCTGAGTCCGCGCCGGACCTCAGTTCGGAACGGGTCCCGGTGGCGGGGCGGCGCCCTGACCGTGCTCCGGCGACTGCGGCGCGGCAAGGATGAACGGCACCGTGGCCGACCGCAGATTGCCCAGCTGGACGACGAGGTTGTAGGTGCCCGGCCCGATCGGCTGGCGCGGCAGCGGGCAACCCGGAGCCGATCCCATACCCGTCCAGGTGACCTCGGTGGTCACCTGCTCGCCGGGCTGGAACGCCTTGACCAGGGTCTCGTTCGACGGTGCACAGTCCAGGTTGGACCAGAGCCGGGCGTTGTCCAGCGAGTAGACGTAGGCGGCCAGCACCGCGGCGCCGACGTCGCGCTTGCAGCCGACGAGCCCGATGTTGGTGACGACCATCGTGAACTTCGGCTGCTCACCGACGACGTACTGCGGTTGATTGGTGATGCCCTTGACCGCCAGCGTCGAGTCGGGGCAGTCGTCGCCCTCGTTGAGCACCGGCGGTGGTGTGACGGCCGCGGTGGGTGTCGGTGTGGGCGGCGGCGCGTCCTGCGCCGGCGGCATCACCGGGGTCTTCACCTCGGGGTTCTCGCCCGGCAGCGGCGTCGGCTCGCCTGCCGCGGCGGCGGTGGATGCCTCGGCGCCCTCCGCGTCGGAGCCCCCGGTGTTCTTCACGACAACGACCACGATGGCCGCGATCACGCCGATCACGAGGACCGCTATGCCCAACGCCAATGCCCGGCGACGCCAGTAAATCTGCGTCGGTAGCGGGCCATGCGGTTCCAGATCCAGCACAACCCCACGGTAAGGCCAGGTCACGCCTTATCGGTCGAGGTCGCCCGGCGTGTCGCTCAATGAGCAAACAGCAACGGGGGCAGGTCAGCCTTCGCCGATGTCGCCGATGTGGTCCCGCAACACCACCCGGCCGTCGGCGAGGTGATAGGTCGCGCCGACGATCGCGAGGTCGCCGGCCGCCACCTGCTCGGCGATCGCCGTCGAGCGGGCCATCAGCTGCGTGCCGGTCTCGGTGACATGCCGGGCCTCGAATTCGTCGACCCTGCCCAATCCTTCGCGGCGTCCCTGCAGTATCGACGGCATCACCCGCTCGACGATGTCACGCACGTAACCACCGGGCACCACACCTTCGTCGAGAGCCGACAGTGAGGCTTTGATGGCGCCGCAGCTGTCGTGGCCCAGTACGACGATCAACGGCACGTTGAGCACCGAGACCGCGAACTCGATGGAACCCAACACCGCCGAGTCGATGACATGACCGGCGGTGCGCACCACGAACATGTCGCCCAGACCCTGGTCGAAGATCAGTTCGGCCGCCACCCGGCTGTCTCCGCAGCCGAACACGACCGCGGTCGGCTTCTGCCCCCCGGTCAAACTTGCGCGATGCTGAATCCCCTGGCTCGGATGTTGGGGCTTGCCGGCCACGAAGCGCTCGTTACCCTCTTTGAGTGCTTTCCACGCGGTCACTGGGCTGGTGTTGGGCATGACCGACATTGTGCCCCAGTTGGTCGATTGGTATGACCGCGACCAGCGAGATCTGCCGTGGCGCCGGCCGGGGGTGACGCCGTGGCAGATCCTGGTCAGCGAATTCATGCTCCAGCAGACGCCGGTCGCGCGGGTCGAACCGGTGTGGCTCACGTGGGTGCAGCGGTGGCCCACTCCGTCGGCGACCGCGGCGGCGAACGCCGCAGACATCCTGCGGGCCTGGGGCAAGCTCGGCTATCCGCGCCGCGCCATGCGGTTACACGAATGCGCGACGGTGATCGCCGAGCAGTACGACGACGTCGTACCGCCCGACGTCGAGACCCTGCTGACGCTGCCGGGCGTCGGGGCGTACACCGCGCGGGCCATCGCCTGTTTCGCGTACCGCGATCGGGTACCGGTGGTAGACACCAACGTTCGGCGGGTGGTGACCCGGGTCGTGCACGGGCGCGCCGACGCCGCGGCATCGTCGTCTGCGCGCGACCTCGCCGATGTCGAGGCTTTGCTGCCCGAAGCCGCTCTGGCGCCGAAGTTCTCGATTGCCTTGATGGAGTTGGGTGCGACGGTCTGTACCGCGCGTGCGCCCCGATGCGGGCTGTGTCCGCTGAGTGAGTGCGCGTGGCGCTCCCGCGGATTCCCCGCGTCGGACTCCCCGGCTCGACGTGTCCAGCGCTACGCGGGCACCGACCGCCAGGTCCGGGGCATGCTGCTGGATGTCCTGCGCGACAACGACTCCCCCGTCACCCGCGCGCAGCTGGACGTCGCATGGCTGTCCGACACCGCGCAGCGCGACCGCGCGTTGGACTCGCTTCTCGTTGACGGCCTCGTCGAGCAGACCGCCGACGGCCGGTTCGCACTTGCCGGAGAAGGCGGCTGAGCGCGGGGCGTCAGGCCGATGCCATCGCGCTGCCGGGCTCGGCTTCTCCCGTGCCACAAGCAAATCGGCGGCGGTAGTCCGACGGCGTCACCCCGATGATCCTGCGGAAGTGGTGCCGCAACAGCGTTGCCGTCCCGAAGCCGCTGCGCTCGGCGATCCGGTCGACGTCGAGATCGGTCTCCTCCAACAGGGTTCGCGCGTACAACACGCGTTGGTCGGTCACCCACTGCATCGGGGTGCGACCCGTCTCCTCCACGAACCGCCGCGCGAAGGTACGCGCCGACATGTGTGCGCGGGCCGCGAGCGTGGCCACCGTATGCGGTTTGTCGAGATTGGTCAGTATCCAATCCAGATGCGGCGCAAAGCGTTCTGAACACCGCACCGGGATCGGCTGGTCGATGTACTGGCGCTGGCCGCCGTCGCGTTGGGGCGGCACCACCATGCGGCGCGCGATCTTGTTGGTCACCTCGCTGCCCAGTTCGCGCCGGACCAGGTGCAGGCACGCGTCGATGCCTGCCGCCGTCCCCGCGCTGGTGATCAGGTTTCCGTCGTCGACGAACAGTACGTTGCGGTCGACCTTGGCCGTCGGATACCTGCGAGCGAGTTCGTCGGCGTGCATCCAGTGCGTCGTGCACGGCCTGCCGTCGAGGAGGCCGGCGGCGCCAGCGACGAACGCACCTGAGCAGACGGTCAGGATGATCGATCCCGACTCGGCGGCGGCCCGGACGGCGGCCAACGCCTCGGGCAGATACTGCGATCCTCCGATCGCCGGGATGGCAACCAGGTCGGCGCCGATCAGGTCGTCAAGGCCGTGGTCGGGGGTCAGCGTCGCACCGACCGAGGTGCTAAGCGGCTTCCCGGGAACCGGACCGCACACCTTGAAGTCGAAGTTGGGAATGCCGTCGCCGGAGCGGTCGATGCCGAAGACCTCACAGATGACGCCGAACTCGAAGATCGCCAGGCCATCCAGAACGAGCGTCGATACGCTCTTGATTGACATGGCAGTATTTTATCTCAAAGTGTCATTACTGCCGCTGTTGGCAGGATTTCGTCTGGCGAATAGTTGCTGCCATGAGCACGTTACTGGCACTTCTGGTTCTCGTTTCCCCGGTCGCGGTGGCGATCGCGCTCGCCTGGGCCGCCAGCCGCTCCGGACACCTGCGACTGCACCGCGACCAGTTCCGCATGGCCGCGCCGATGGCAGGCCGGGTGTTCGAAGACGATCGCGACCTGCTGCGCCTCGAACACGACCTCGCCGCGATTCGCACCCGTTTCGAGCGCCACCCCGTCTGGCCCTCCTCAGGTGCGGTCGGAGAGCGCCGCTAAGAACGACTCGACCGCCTGCCGATAGGCCTTCGGCGCGTCGTCGTGGACGAGGTGGCCTGCCTCGGGCACCCGTAGGTACGTCGTGTGGGGACCGGACTCAGCCATCCGGGCCATCTGCCCCGGTGGGGTGACCGAGTTACCCGCCTCGATCAACAGCGCGGGCACACCGACGGCCTGCCATTCGCGCCAGTAGTCGCGGGTGCCCCATTCGGCGGCGATCTCGATCCAAACATCTGTTCGGCCGTGCAATCGCCAGCCACCCGGGATGCGGTCGAACGCCTCGAGGAAATACTGACCCGCCACGGGGCCGAACTCGTCGTAAACGCGTTGTGCGGAATCGAATTCGACCGGTAGCGCGTGCAGCCACGGTTCCCAGGGACCCGTGGTGCGGCCGCGGAAGTCCGGAGCCATGTCCTCGACCACCAAGGCCGCCACGAGATCGGGTCGCGTAGCGGCCAGGCACCATGAATGCAGTCCGCCCATCGAATGGCCGATCATGACCGCGGGCGAACCGATGCCCGCCACCGCGTCACCGAGTTCGGCGACGAACCGCTCGGTGTTGATCGGCCGGACATCGGCGACGTCGCGGCCCCGGTGCCAGGGTGCGTCGTAGGTGTAGACCTCACCCAGCCGGGTCAACCACGGCAGCTGGCGCGACCACGTGCTACCCCGCCCCATCAGGCCGTGCACCAGGACGAGCGGGCGGCCCCTGCCGCCGCGGTGGGTGAGCGGGGCCCGCGTACCGCCTGCTGACTGCATCCCGACATCATCGTGCCTCCGGGTGACCCCGATGCATTCGGTAGCCTGATGCGCATGCCAAGCCAGAACCCCGTGGTGAAGATCAACGCGATCGAGGTCCCGCCCGACGCCGGTCCCGAACTGGAGAAGCGCTTCGCGCACCGGGCTCACGCCGTCGACAACCAGCCCGGTTTCCTCGGCTTTCAGCTGTTGCGGCCCATCAAGGGTGAGAACCGCTACTTCGTGGTGACGCAGTGGGAGTCCGAGGAGGCGTTCCAGGCCTGGGCGACGGGTCCGGCCATCGAGGCCCACAAGGGCCAGCAGGCCAACCCGGTGGCCACCGGCGCGTCACTGCTCGAGTTCGAGGTCGTCCTCGACGTTGCGGGTGCTGACAAGTAGAGGCTCGCTCATCGCGCGCCGGGCGCTCGGGCTGACGGTCGCGGCCTCGTTGGTCGTCGCCGTCGGCGGCTGCGCGGACGTCAGGCCTGCGCCGGCCGACGCCGCGTACGGCGCACCAATCGAGATCAACACGCCCCAGGGGCTGCGGGCCAAGCAGACGCTGGACATGCTCAACTCCGACTGGCCGATCGGCCCCGTGGGAGTGCGCACGATGGCGGCACCCGAGAAGGTCGACGAGATCGTCGCCAAGCTCGACCGGATCTGGTGGGACCGGCCGTTCAAGGTGACCGACGTCGACATCCGGGCCGGCCATGCCGAGGTCGGGGTGCTGACGTCGTATGGCGTTGCGCAGGAGATCGACCTTCGCACCGACGATGCCGGAATGGTGGACCGGTTCGATGTGACGCTGCGCCCACCGGAGATCGACGAATGGGCCGATGTCGACGCCGAGATCACGAAGTCGGGTGCCCGCTACTCGTATCAGGTGTCGAAGGTGGTTGCCGACCGGTCGAAGTGCGATGTGGTGGCCGGAACCAACACCGAACTGTCGTTGCCGTTGGCGTCGATCTTCAAGCTCTACGTGCTGCTCGCGGTCGCCGAAGCGGTCAAAGCCGGCACCCTGAAATGGACCGACGCGCTGACCATCACCAAGCGGGCCAAGGCGGTCGGATCCGCAGGCCTTGAGGAACTCCCTCCCGGCGCCCGGGTATCGGTGAGAACCGCTGCGCAGCAGATGATTTCGGCCAGCGACAACATGGCCACCGATCTTCTCATCGACCGGCTGGGGACGGGTGCTGTGGAGCGGGCGCTGGTCCTGGCGCGCCACCACGACCCGGCCAGCATGACGCCGTTTCCCACCATGCACGAAATGTTCTCGGTCGGCTGGGGGCGACCCGATCTCCGCGAGCAGTGGCGTCAGGCGGTCGAGAAAGGCGACCCGCAAGTCCGGGCGCAACTGCTCCAACAGACCAATTCCCGCCCCTACGAACCGGATCCACACCGGACGCACACCCCGGCGTCGAACTTCGGGGCGGAGTGGTACGGCAGCGCCGCCGACATCTGCCGTGTGCACATCGCACTGCAGGCGGCCGCCGTGGGCGAGGCAGCGCCGGTGAAGGACATCCTCTCGGCGATACCCGGCATCGATCTCGACGGTTCAAAGTGGGGCTACATCGGCGCCAAGGGCGGAAACCTGCCCGGCGACCTCACGTTCAGCTGGTATGCCGTCGACCACACGAGGCAGCCATGGGTGGTCAGCTTCCAGTTGAACTGGCCCCGTTACCGCAGCCCCACTGCCGCGGGGTGGTTGCTCTCGATCGTGCGCCAGAGTTTCGACCTGGTGCCGGTCGGCTGATCAGCGGTTCGACCCCGCTAGTACGACCGAAGTGTCCACGCATGCGCGCGGAAATGCATCACCGTTCGAGTTACCGGCGCAATGTCGATGCGCCAGAACGACTTCGGCGGAGCATCCAGCGCGATGAGGATCGCGGCGCGGATCACCGCCGGATGTGTCACCGCGACGAGCCTGCTGCGGCGGTCGGTCAACGAGTCCATCCAGTCGCGGACCCGGTCGACCAGCTCGACAACCGATTCGCCGCCGTGCGGCGCCCGGGTCGGATCGGTCAGCCAGATCGCCAGGTCGGCCGGTCGCACTCCGCCCAGCACGTCACCGCGCCACCGACCGCAGTCCAGGTCCGCGAGCCGCGGCTCCACGTCGGCCTGCAGGCCGAGCAGCTCGGCGGTCTGCCTGGTGCGCTTCTCGGGACCGCACAGGGCCGCGTCGACGACACCGAGGTCGATCGACGCGTCGACCTGCCGGTGACCGGTGGGATTCAATGGCTCGTCGGTGGGGAATCGTCCGGCCGACATCGCATCGGTCAGCGCATGCGATACGAGCGTCAGCCGGACGACCTCACTCACGCAGGAATGCTCTCCTGCCGGTTACCTTCGAGCAGCCGTGCGGCCATCGCACCGAAGACCAAAGCGATCGTCGCGTACACGACGATCTGGGTGCCCAACGAATACAGCCGGAAGTCGTAGAGCACATCTGCTGGGAAGCCTTCGTAGACAATGTTTCCGGCGTCGTCGGTCAGCGGTCCCGGTGTCTCGTCGATGGTCGGGAGCACGAGCATCACGACCGCCACTGCGGCGAGGTAGGACCCCGCGGCGGCGATGGTCGCATTCCATGTCCCCAGGCGCCCGGCCAACCGTCGACCCAGATACACCGCGCCGACCAGAAGCGCCGCGGACAGCACCACCAACAGCAGGTACAGCAGCGTGCGCTGGCGGATGGTCTCGTCCAGGCTCAGAGCCGGCGGGCTCGCCGGATACTTCAGCGCGGGAACGACGTACAGGCTCAACAGCATTCCGCCGGCCACATACAGCGACAGCAGGCGTGCCGAGATGTCACCGACGCGACCGTAGGCCACGGCGAAGGTCACCGCGAAGATCGCGCCGATCGCCAGGCTGAACAGCAACACGCCCAGTCCCATACCGATGTTCATCTGAACGGCGCGCTCGAATCCGCCGCCCTCGCCGTGGCTGTGGCCATGGTTAAGGCCCGCGCCTTTCGCGGCTTCCACTGCCTCGTGCGCGGACCCGACGCCCTCCTCGTAGGCGATGGCCCGGTCGATCTGCGGTTCGACGAAGATGCGGGCGAAGACGAACGCGAGCACGCCGGCGAGGGCGCCTGCGAGCAGCCCACGCCAGATGATCTGCTTTTCCATGCTTGGTTCCCCGGGCCGTCAGTGGCAGGGGAAACCGAGCAGATGCCGGGCGTCGTGCACGAACTCGTGGATGGCGGTGTTGTCCGCACCGAACACCGACGTCGCGCCCTGGTCCAGGCCGATGAAGTAGAGCACCAACAGCGCCAGGAAAGCGGTTGCCGAGAGCCACACTGCCGCGCCGGTGGCGGAGACGTCGAGTGCGGGTGCAACGCTCTTGCGTGCCTCTGGTGAGGTCATGTCGGTGTCCTTTCGGAGGATTTCGCGTCCTCAGTTTCAAGCTGACGGCGAGCGTCGGGTCTGACTTGACACAGTGGCGCGACCGTTCTGGATTCTCACCAGATTCCTTCGCCCGCCGATAACATCGCACATCCTATCCACACGGTCCAGCGGTAGCGGGATCAGACGGAAAACGGGCGGCACCCTGGTGGGTACCGCCCGTTCTCGTTGGCGTGATGCCGTTATTCGGCTGGGCCTGCAGCGCCTGCCGCACCGGCCTGGGCCAGGTCCGGCTCGGCCACCGGTGCGGGACGCTTGGTGCCCTTGAACGTGAACACCGCGTCCTCTCCGGAGCCTTCGCCGTCCCAGTTGTCGACGTCGACCGTGATGAGCTGGCCGGGTCCGATCTCCTCGAACAGGATCTTCTCCGACAGCTGATCCTCGATCTCGCGCTGAATGGTGCGCCGCAGTGGCCGCGCGCCGAGCACGGGATCGAATCCACGCTTGGCCAGCAGTGCCTTGGCCTTGTCCGTCAGCTCCATCGTCATGTCCTTGGCCTTGAGCTGGTTGGACACCCGGCCGATCATCAGGTCGACCATCCGGATGATCTCGTCGCGGGTCAGCTGGTGGAAGACGATGATGTCGTCGATGCGGTTGAGGAACTCGGGCCTGAAGTGCTTCTTCAGCTCGTCGTTGACCTTCTGCTTCATCCGCTCGTAGTTGTTCTCGCCACCACCCTGGGAGAAGCCCAGCCCGACCGCCTTGGAGATGTCGGACGTGCCCAGGTTCGACGTGAAGATCAGCACGGTGTTCTTGAAGTCGACCGTACGACCCTGACCGTCGGTCAGGCGGCCGTCCTCGAGGACCTGCAACAGGCTGTTGTAGATCTCCTGATGCGCCTTCTCGATCTCGTCGAACAGCACGACCGAGAACGGCTTGCGCCGCACCTTCTCGGTGAGCTGGCCGCCCTCCTCGTAGCCGACGTAGCCCGGAGGGGCACCGAACAGCCGCGAGGCGGTGAACCGGTCGTGGAACTCGCCCATGTCGATTTGGATGAGCGCGTCGTCGTCGCCGAACAGGAAGTTGGCCAGCGCCTTGGACAGCTCGGTCTTACCGACACCGGACGGGCCGGCGAAGATGAACGAACCCGACGGACGCTTCGGATCCTTCAGGCCGGCACGGGTGCGCCGGATCGCCTTGGAGACCGCCTTGACGGCGTCCTCCTGGCCGATGATCCGCTTGTGCAGTTCCTCCTCCATGCGCAGCAGCCGAGTGGTCTCCTCCTCGGTCAGCTTGAACACGGGGATGCCGGTCCAGTTGCCCAGCACCTCGGCGATCTGCTCGTCGTCGACCTCGGCAACCACATCGAGATCACCTGAGCGCCATTGCTTCTCACGCTCGGCGCGCTGTGCGACGAGCTGCTTTTCCTTGTCGCGCAGGCTCGCGGCCTTCTCGAAGTCCTGCGCGTCGATCGCGGACTCCTTCTCCCGGCGCGCGTCGGCGATCTTCTCGTCGAACTCACGCAGGTCCGGCGGAGCGGTCATCCGGCGGATCCGCATCCGGGCACCGGCCTCGTCGATCAGGTCGATCGCCTTGTCCGGCAGGAACCGGTCGTTGATGTAGCGGTCGGCCAGAGTGGCCGCCGCGACCATCGCCGAGTCGGTGATCGAGACACGGTGGTGCGCCTCGTACCGGTCACGCAGACCCTTGAGGATCTCGATGGTGTGCTCGACGGTGGGCTCGCCGACCTGGACCGGCTGGAAGCGGCGTTCCAGGGCGGCGTCCTTCTCGATGTACTTGCGGTACTCGTCGAGCGTGGTGGCACCGATCGTCTGCAGCTCGCCACGGGCCAGCTTCGGCTTCAGGATCGACGCGGCGTCGATGGCGCCCTCGGCGGCTCCGGCCCCCACGAGCGTGTGCAGCTCGTCGATGAACAGGATGATGTCGCCGCGGGTGTTGATCTCCTTGAGGACCTTCTTCAGGCGCTCCTCGAAGTCACCGCGGTACCGGCTGCCGGCCACCAGGGACCCCAGGTCCAGGGTGTAGAGCTGCTTGTCCTTCAGCGTCTCGGGGACCTCGCCGTGCACGATGGCCTGCGCCAGCCCCTCGACGACGGCGGTCTTGCCCACGCCGGGCTCGCCGATCAGCACCGGGTTGTTCTTGGTGCGACGGCTCAGCACCTGCATCACCCGCTCGATTTCCTTCTCGCGGCCGATGACCGGATCGAGCTTGCCCTCCATCGCGGCCGCCGTCAGGTTGCGGCCGAACTGGTCGAGCACCAGCGAGGTGGACGGGTTGCCGGCCTCGCCGCCGCGGCCGCCGGTGCCGGCTTCCGCGGTCTCCTTGCCCTGATAGCCGCTCAGCAGCTGGATGACCTGCTGGCGCACGCGGGTGAGTTCGGCGCCCAGCTTCACGAGCACCTGGGCGGCGACGCCCTCGCCCTCACGGATGAGGCCGAGCAGGATGTGCTCGGTGCCGATGTAGTTGTGGCCGAGTTGCAGCGCCTCGCGGAGGCTCAGCTCCAGCACCTTCTTTGCGCGCGGGGTGAACGGGATATGGCCCGACGGCGCCTGCTGACCCTGGCCGATGATCTCCTCGACCTGGCTGCGCACGCCTTCGAGCGAGATGCCCAGCGACTCCAGCGACTTGGCCGCTACGCCCTCACCCTCGTGAATGAGTCCCAACAGGATGTGCTCGGTGCCGATGTAGTTGTGGTTGAGCATCCGGGCCTCTTCTTGAGCCAGGACGACGACCCTGCGGGCACGGTCGGTGAATCTCTCAAACATCGGTGGTTACCTGCTCTCCATCAATTGGTCGGTGCCACGCGCGCCCAACGGTCTCGAGTTCGCACCGCACCACCGTCCACTCTAGTGGGCAGTAGGGCGGCGCGTCCCGCCCGCCGGTCTGCTCTGAGCGGACACCGGGGCGCCGACGCGCACGGGATCGGATACCCGCCGCTACGGGAGAGCAACGCATCGGTGGGCCGATTCGTTTCCGAATCCAGCCCCGGCGGCTTCGCGGCTAGCGAACACCAGCCGCGGCGTCTGTGAGGAGCGCGCTACGTAGCGGCGTGGAAGGCGTCGATCACATCGGCGGGAATGCGCCCACGCGTTGACACATTGTGTCCGTTACGACGTGCCCACTCCCGGATCGCCGCGCTTTGCTCGCGGTCGATCGCCGCTCGCCCGCGGCCCGACCCGGCGGCACGTCCGCGCCGACGGCCACCGACCCTGCGACCGGAATCGACCCACGGCTTCAGGGCGTCGCGCAGCTTCGCGGCATTCTTCGAAGAAAGGTCGATCTCATAGGTCACCCCGTCGAGGCCGAATTCAACGGTCTCGTCGGCCGCACCTTCGCCGTCGAAATCGTCGACCAAGGTGACGGTTACTTTCTTCGCCATTTAAACTCGCCCTTCTGCGCGATCACAGGATCGCAGTAAAGTATCGAACCCGGCACCAATGTGCCATATCCGTGTGCGCCATACAACAAGATCGTACGCCGTCGTGTTATGGCACCGCGTTCAGTTGCCGTGGCGTCGAACAATCGGGAACAAAACCGTCTCTCTAATCGACAGTCCCGTCAGGGCCATCATCAATCTGTCGACGCCCATTCCGGTTCCCGTTGACGGCGGCATGGCATACTCCAGGGCTGCCAGAAAATCCTCGTCGAGAACCATCGCCTCGTCATCACCTGCGGCCGCCGCTCTCGCTTGGGCTTCGAACCTTTCGCGTTGGATTACCGGATCGATCAGCTCGGAATAGCCGGTCGCCAGTTCGAAACGCCGGATATAGAGATCCCATTTCTCGGTGACGCCCTCAATACTGCGGTGTGGTCGCGTCAGTGGCGTCGTCTCGACGGGGAAGTCACGGACGAACGTGGGCGCCCACAAGGTGTTCCCGACGGTGTGCTCCCACAGTTCCTCGACCAGCTTCCCGTGGCCGTAACCCCGGTCGCGCGGGATCAAGACCCCGAGACGATCAGCGATGGCCCACAACTTCTCGGCCGGTGTTTCCGGGGTGATCTCTTCGCCGAGGGCTTCGGACAGCGACGGATACATTTCGATGGACTGCCATTCGCCATCAAGATCGTAAACACTGCCATCAGGCAATGGCACCTCGCGTGTTCCGATCGCCTCGTCCGCGACTTCTTGAATAATCTCTCGGGTCACGACGGCCGAATCGTCGTACGTACCGTAAGCCTGATAAGTCTCGAGCATCGCGAATTCCGGAGAATGTGTGGAATCGGCGCCTTCGTTTCTGAACACTCGATTCAACTCGAAGACGCGCTCGAATCCACCGACCAGTGCGCGCTTGAGAAACAGTTCCGGCGCGATACGCAGATATAGGTCGGCATCGAGGGCATTGGAGTGCGTCACGAACGGTCGCGCCGCAGCGCCGCCTGCGAGTGTCTGCAGCATCGGGGTTTCGACTTCGAGGAATCCGCGCCGTTCCAGCGCCGAGCGCACCGCGCGGACCACCGCGACCCGCTGACGAGCGATGGTTCTGGCCTCGGGTCGCACGATGAGATCGACGTAGCGCTGCCGCACCCGCGCCTCTTCGTTCATCTCCTTATGGGCGACCGGCAGCGGCCGCAGGGCCTTCGAAGCCATTTGCCAGGAGTCGGCCAACACCGAGAGTTCACCGCGCCGGGAGCTGATCACCTCACCGCGCACGAAGACGATGTCGCCGAGGTCCACGTCGGCCTTCCACGCGTCCAGCGAATCCTGTCCGACCTTGTTGAGGCTGATCATCGCCTGCAGCTGCGTGCCGTCCCCCTCCTGCAGCGTGGCAAAGCACAGCTTCCCGGAGTTACGGGCGAACATCACCCGCCCCGCCACGCCTACGATCTGCCCCGTCTCGGAGCCGGCGGCCAGATCGGGATACGTCTCGCGGATCTCGGCCAGGGAATGGGTGCGCCCGATCGCCACCGGATACGGTTCGCGTCCCTCGGCGAGCAGCCGCTCACGCTTGGCCTGACGGATCCGGTACTGCTCAGGAACGTCGGGCTCGGATGTGGCGTCCGCGGCCGGTGCAGCGCGGGACGAGTCGGGTTCGGTCACGTCGTGCCAGCCTAAATGAACGTGCGCCGACTAGGAATTTCGGTGCGTCGACGCTCACCGGGCGACCGGTTGGGCACTGAAATCACCATTCAGCGGGCCTGTTTGAGGCGACCGCGCTGGTTGTCGCGGTTGCGCTCGAACACCAGCCGCAACCCGTCGAGGGTGAGGTGCTCGTCGAAATGCTCGACGGTGCGCATATCCGGCAGTAGAAGCGGCGCGGTGTGTCCGGTGGCGACCACGGCGACGTCGGTGCCCCCGAAGCCGTCGACATCGTCGCGGATGCGCTGCACCAGGCCGTCGACCAGGCCGGCGAACCCGAACACCGCACCGGCCTGCATGCACTCCACGGTGTTCTTGCCGATGACCGAACGCGGCCGGGTCAGCTCGACGCGACGCAACGCCGCCGACCGCGCCGCGGCCGCGTCGGAGGACACCTCGACGCCGGGAGCGATCGCGCCGCCGAGGAACTCGCCCTTCGCCGAGACCACGTCGACGCAGATCGACGAGCCGAAGTCGACGACGATGGCTGCGGTCCCGAACTTGTGGTATGCCGCGAGGCAGTTCACGATGCGGTCGGCGCCGACTTCCTTCGGGTTGTCCACCAACAGCGGAATCCCCGTGCGGACACCGGGCTCGATCAATACATGGGGCACCGACGGCCAGTACTGGCGCAGCATCTCGCGCAGTTCGTGCATCACCGACGGTACGGTCGACAGGCCCGCGGCCCCCGTCAGACGTTCGGAGTCGTCGCCGATCAGCCCGTCGATGGTCAGCGCGAGTTCGTCGGCCGTGACTTCCGATTCGGTGCGAATCCGCCACTGCTGCACGACTTTCGCGTGATCCCCCGAACCCGAGACCAGACCCACGACGGTGTGGGTGTTCCGGACGTCGATGGCTAGTAACACGGACTCACCGAGGCGACATCAACTCGGCCGCGTCGGCCGGTACGAATGCGGGGTCGTGACCGAGGTCGACCTGCTTGTTTTCGGCGTCGACGAACACGATCCGCGGCTGGTATGCCCTGGCTTCGGCATCCTCCATGGTGCCGTAGGCGATCAGGATCACCAGATCGCCCGGGTGCACCAGATGTGCTGCCGCGCCGTTGATTCCGATCACGCCACTGCCACGTTCACCGGTGATGGCATACGTCACCAGCCGCGCACCGTTGTCGATGTCGACGATCGTCACCTGCTCACCCTCGAGCAGGTCGGCGGCATCCATGAGGTCGGCGTCGATGGTCACCGAGCCGACGTAGTGCAGGTCGGCCTTCGTCACCGTGGCGCGGTGGATCTTCGATTTCAGCATTGTCCGTAACATCAGTTCCTCCAAGGAAGTTCGTGCTCGTCAAACGGGACGTCCGGGCCCGGCCCCGACGGCACCCCGATATCTATGGCGATGTTGTCCAGCAGCCTGGTGGACCCCAGCCGGCCGGCCACCAACATGCGTGCCGCCCCGACCTCCGGTGCCGGCCCGAGCATCGGGTCGCGCACGTCGAGATAATCCACCTCGATCGCCGGGACCGAGTCGAGCACCGCACGTGCGGCGTCCAACGCGGCAGCGGTCCCCTCCCCCGCGGCGTACATACCCGCCAGCAGCGCAGCGGACAGTGCGCCCGCATGTTCGCGTTGCTCCGGGTCCAGATAGCGATTGCGCGACGACATCGCCAAGCCGTCGGCCTCCCGCACGATCGGCACGCCCACGATCCTCGTGTCGACGTTGAGGTCGGCGACCATCTGCCGGAGCAGAGCCAACTGCTGGTAGTCCTTCTCCCCGAAGAACGCGTGATCGGGATGGACGATGTTGAGCAGCTTGAGCACCACCGTCAGCACACCCGCGAAATGCGTTGGCCGAGAAGCCCCTTCGAGGTCAGCACCCAGCGGGCCGGGATGAACCGACGTGCGCGTTCCGTCCGGATACATGTCGGCGACGGTCGGGGTGAACGCGATCTCGACCCCCTCGTCGCGCAGGGCGTCGAGGTCGTCGTCGAGTGTGCGCGGATACGCCTCGAGATCCTCACCCGCCCCGAACTGCAGTGGGTTGACGAAGATCGACACCACCACGACGGCGCCCTGGACACGCTTGGCGGAGCGGATGAGCATGCGGTGACCTTCGTGCAGAGCGCCCATCGTCGGGACCAGCATCACGCGGCGACCGGTGGCGCGCAGCGCTCTGGTGACCGCCGAGACGTCTGTCGGTTTGGAGTAGACGTTCAGTTCACCCGCCGTGAACTGCGGTTTACCGACGGTCATCGGCCCGTCCCCATCCGACGCGTTGCCCCACCGGCGTCCGAATCGGCGGTGAGCACCGCGACCACGTCGTCCGGGGCGTGCGCACGCTGAGCGGTGCGCAGCGAGTTCGCCCGATATGCCTGCGCCAATTCGGGATTCACCTCCGTCAGGGCTTCCAGGTGACGCGCGACGGCGGCGGCGTCCCCGCGTGCCACCGGGCCGGTCAACGCCGCCTGCCCGCGTTGTAGCGCGTTCTCCAACGAGGCGCGGGCCAGCGGGCCGATGACCCGCTCAGCCAGCCCTCCCGGCGCGTCGCCGACCAGTTCCTGGCCGAGCAGTTCCTGGCCCCACAACGCCGAGCGCAGCCCCTCCACCGCGTCGAGCAGCACCGTCACCACGTGATTACCGGCATGCGCCAGTGCTGCGTGATAGAGCGTGCGCGCGTCCTCGCGGACCCGGAACGGCTCCCCGCCGATCTCGAGCACCAGTGATTGGGCGATCGCGTATCCGACTTCGTCGGCGGCCGTCACCCCGAAGCAGGTGTCCGAGAGGCGGTCGATGTCCTCGTCGGTGCCGGTGAAGGTCATCGCCGGGTGGATCGCCAACGGCGTGCAGCCCAGCGAGGTCAGCGGTGTCAGCACGTCGATGCCGTTCGCACCGGAGGTGTGCGCGACGATCGTGCCCGGCCGCACCGACCGGGTCGCGGCCAGACCGGACACCAACTTCGCCAACTCGGCGTCCGGCACGGCGAGGATCAACAGTTCGGAACGGCTCGCCACCTCGTCGACCGGAAGAACCGCGGTGTCGGGCAGCCGGCGCTGGGCGCGGTCACGCGACGCGCGCGAGACCGCGCTGCACGCCACCACCACATGCTCGGCGCGTTCGAGGGCCACACCCAGCGCGGAACCGACGCGGCCTGCGGAAACGATGCCGACAGTGAGCCGCGCCGGGCGGAATCCGCCAGGTGGTGTCCCCATGGCGACCATGAAGTCGACCTCGCTGCGAGTTGATGTGTGTACGTTCCGGTCCTGCGGTGCGGGTACCGGACGGTCGCTACGAGATTAGCTCACTCCTCGCGGCGCCTGCGACGCCCGCCCGGTGTGGGGCTCGCCTGCAGCCGGGCCAACAGTTCAGCGACGGACTGTCCGGCGGTGTCGGGGTCGTCGGCGCTGCGGTGTCGCCGCCCTCCGGGCGCGGGTGGTTCCGGCGGTTCTGCGGGCCCGGCCTGCTGCTCCGGACGCCCCGGATCACCGCTTCCCGGCGACGCCGAATGCCTGCCGCGTCGCGGTTCGGGCACCGGCGGCGAGAGGTCGGGTTCGGCGGCCGGCCGGGCCGCGTCTTCTCCGGGTTCCGGCGCCCGGCGCCTGCCGACGTACTCGGTCGTCGATCCGTTGCCTCCCGACACCCAGTTGCTGCCCGGGGCGCCGGGTGGAATCCAGCGCCCATCCGCCGGTGCCGGCTGCCAGTCACTGGTCGGCGCAGGCTCGGGCGGGGGCGGCGGCACGGGCTCGGCCCGCGGTGGTGGCGGCGGCACGGGCTCGGCCCGCGGCGGTGGCGGTGCCACGGGCTCGACCGGCGGTGGTGGCGGCGGTGGCGGTGGTGGAACGGGCTCGGCCCGCGGCGGTGGTGGCGGAGCGGGCTCGGCAGGCGGCGGCGACCACGCGGCAGGCTCCTGTGCCGGTTGCTGTCCCCAGTCGGCGTCGGAGGCTCTGCGGTGCGCCCCGCCGTGCTCGGCGGTCGGTTGCCAATCGAACTCGGGCGGTTGGGGTTCGGCGGGCACGTCGATGATCGCGCTTTCCTCGGTCCGCTCTTCGATGTCGGGCCGGTAATCGTCGATGCGGCTGCTGCTGACGCGGCCCGTGGTCTCCGAATCCCTCGCCCAGTCGCTGTAAGCGCGCACGGTCGTGCGCTCGGGTTCGATCGCGGGCCGGTGCGACAGGTCCGCGTCGAAGAGGATCTCCAGATTGGCGCGCAGCGCGGACAGTTCGGCTCGCAGGCTCGCCATCTCGTCGGCCGCCTGTGCGCGCACCTCGGCTTCCAGCTCGCGGCGCAGTTGCGTCTCCAACGACAGCTCGTATTCGCGCCGCGCCGAGATCTCACGGTCCAGCTGCAGGTCGTAGACGAGCTTGAGGTCGCGCACCTTGGCCTGGTCGACATCGCTCTGCCGTCGGTAGATGACCGAGACGAACGCCGCGACCACCGCCGCCCACAACGCCAGGATGACCGCAAGCTTGAGCAGCTCCACCCGATCGGTGAACACCAGCGCGGAGCTGGCCGCGATCGCCAGCACCAGCAACGCGGTCAACAGCATCCAACCCGGCCTGCGGGCGGCACGCCGATAGCGTGCGCTGCGGGTCGGATCGGTCATGGGGGCGACTGTACCTGTCACAGGTCACTCCGCGTGTCGCCTCGTCGGCGATTCGTTACCGCGTGGGCCGAACTTCGTTAATCCGTTGCCCCATTGGGGTTCTCCGGCGGCTCGCCCGGAGACTTGCAGCAATGCTGCAACCACAGCGCGGCAACCACCAGAGCCAATGCGCACCCGGCGGCCACCGCGGCACCCGCGGTGTCCTCGGCGGCGACGCGCAGAGTGGAACGGCGCGGCAACAGGTACGCCAGGACGGCCGCCCACCAACCGAACACCAGCGCGCCGACCCAAGCCGAGGCCTTGGCGATCACCACGGACCGCGCCACCGCGAGCGGGTTCAGCCGGCCGGATCCCACGCCGATCTCACCGTCGTTGATCTTGGCGCGGACGTGGAACGCCCAGCCCGCTTCGGCGATCGCCACCCCCAGCAGCGACACACCCGTCCACAGTGTGATCGGCGGGAACCACCGGTATGACGCGAGCACGAGCAAATAGCCGACGACAGCGGTCAGCACCGCAGCGGCCGCGAGGTCGCGCCTTCTGGTCGGCCCCATCAGCGCAACACCAACTCCGTGCGGTGCACGCCGTCGCGTTCGGCCGGTTGGAGCGCGGCGAGCAGTTCGTCGACCCGGCGCAGTCGGCCTGCCACCGTCAACGCCGCGTCCGGTTCCACCACCAACCAGGGCACGAGCACGAACGCGCGTTGGTGGGCACGCGGATGCGGCAGGGTCAGGTCGGGGTCCTGCGAGATCAGCTCGCGTCCCCCGCTTCGGCAGGTGACGATGTCGACGTCGAGCGTGCGCGGCCCCCATCGTTGTGCGCGCACCCGCTCGGCGGATTGTTCGAACTCGTGGGCGCGCCGTAGCCAACCGTGGCCGTCGAGCGCGGGATCGTCGGCCACGAGGACGGCGTTGAGGAACGGCTCCTGTTCGACACCGCCCCACGGGGCGGTCTCGTACACCGGCGACGCCGCACGCAGCGCGTCACCGAGCCCGTCGACGACCGACCGAAGCATCGCCAGCCGGTCGCCGAGATTCGACCCGATCGACAAAACCGCGGTGGTCAAGGGCCACCCCGGGCGCGCCGCGATCGACGCGCCACCACCGCGACGTCGGAGAACGTCAGCGGGATCGGCGCCGCGGGCTTGTGCACGACCACCTCGACGGCGTGCACACGGCCGTCATCCATGACGCCGTCGGCGATCTCTGCGGCCACCGTCTCGATCAGGTCCCGCGGCGGTCCGGCGACGATGTCGGCCGCCCGCTGTGCCAACGCGCCGTAGTCCAGGGTGTCGGCGAGGTCGTCACTGGCCGCCGCGGCGGCGAGGTCGATCCAGACCGTGATGTCGACGATGAACTCCTGGCCGTCGCGACGCTCGTGCTCGAAGACACCGTGATGGCCGCGAACTCGCAAGCCGCGCAACTCGATTCGGTCAGCCATGCGACCACGCCTCCAACACCTTGACCGCATCGACCGACGCGCGCACATCGTGCACCCGCACACCCCAGGCGCCGTGCAGACCGGCCAGCGCCGAGATCACCGCGGTCGCTGTCTCCCGGCCGTCCGGCGGTCGCGGCTCTCCGTCGGAGTCGGCGAGCAGCGTTCCGAGGAAGCGTTTGCGCGACGCGCCGACCAACACCGGGATGCCGGTGGCGACGAATTCGGGCAGGGCGCGCAACAGCGTCCAGTTGTGGTCGCCGGTCTTGGCGAAGCCCAACCCCGGATCGATGATGAGGTTGGTCGCGTCGACCCCGGCGGCCACCGCGGCGTCCACGCTGGCGAGCAGTTCGGTGCGGACCTCGTCGACGACGTTCCGATAGGCGGGCACCGCGTGCGGACGGTCTGCGCCCACCGACCGCCAATGCATCAGCACCCACGGCACTTTCGCGTCGGCGAGCAATGGCGCCATACCCGGGTCCGCGCGCCCGCCGGAGACGTCGTTGACGATCTGGGCGCCGTTCTCCAGTGCCGCCCGCGCGACGTCGGCGTGCATCGTGTCGATGCTGACCGTGACGCCTTCGGCGGCGAGCTCGGAGATGACCGGGCACACCCGCGATTTCTCGACTTCGGGGTCGATGCGCGTGGCCCCGGGGCGAGTCGACTCACCGCCCACGTCGACAATCGCCGCGCCTTCGGCGACCAGCTCCAGCCCGTGCTCGACGGCGCGGTCGCGGTCGAGGAACAGCCCTCCGTCGGAGAAGGAGTCGTCGGTGACGTTCACGACCCCCATGACGCGCACCCGTGTCGAGTTCACTTGCGCAGTATCAGGTCCAGCGCCTCGGCCCTCGATGCCGCATCGACCTTGAACTGCCCTCGCACGGCCGATGTGGTCGTCACCGCGCCCGGCTTGCGCACTCCGCGCATGGCCATGCACAGGTGCTCGGCCTCGACCACGACGATCACACCGCGCGGATCGAGTTTGCGCATCATCGCGTCGGCGATCTGACCGGTGAGCCGTTCCTGCACCTGCGGTCGCTTGGCGTAGAGATCGACCAGCCGGGCGATCTTGGACAACCCGGTGACGCGCCCGTCCTGGCCGGGGATGTAACCGACGTGTGCCACGCCGTGAAAAGAGACCAGGTGATGCTCGCAGGTCGAGTACATCGGGATCTGCTTGACCAGCACCAGCTCGTCGTGCTGCTCGTCAAATGTGGTGTCCAGCACCGAATCCGGATCGATGTACAGGCCGGCGAACAACTCCTTGTACGCCCGCGCCACCCGCGCGGGCGTGGACTCGAGCCCATGGCGGTCCGGGTCCTCCCCCACCGCGAGCAGCAGTTCGCGGACCGCCGCCTCAGCGCGTGGCTGGTCGAAGTTCGCGGGCCTGAACGAAACAGAGTTGTGCTGCGACTGCGCCAATGGAGCCTCCCTGTGAGCCGGCCGGCCTGTCAGCCGTTACGCCGGCTGTTGTCCTGACCCTTGTCCTCGTTCGATGGGGGTGGTGCACCCTGTTGCTGCGGTGGCCCCTGCTGCGGATACGGCTGATACGGCGGGTAGGGCTGCTGTTGCCAACCCTGATGCGGCGCCGGATACCAGTAGCCGTGCGGCTGCTGGACCGGCGGCTGCGGCTGGGCCGGCGGATGTTGCTGGGCCGGGGGCTGCTGCTGCTGCTGCGGTGACGGCGGCCAGCCTGGTGCGTGCCACCCCGCGGGGGCGCCGTAGTCGGGCTGCGTCGGACCCGAGGAACCGTTCCCGCTGCCGTTGGCGCCGTTCGGGCCGCCCTCGGCCACCTTGGTGGCCTCGGCGGCCTTGGTGGCCGCGGCGATCGCAGCCTTGAAGGCGGGTTCGGGCACCGGTTTGGGCCATTCCTCGCCGCGCTCGATCGCCAGCTCACCGGGGGTTTTGATCGGCGGCTTGTCGGACGGTACCCGCCCGCCGAAGTCGTCGAACATGGTCAGCCGCGGACGCTTCTTCACGTCGCCGAAGATCTCCTCGAGCTCACGCCGGTGCAGCGTCTCCTTCTCGAGCAGCTCGCCGGCGAGGGTGTCGAGCACGTCGCGGTATTCGGTGAGAATCTCCCAGGCCTCGGTGTGGGCGGCCTCGATGAGCTTGCGGATCTCGTCGTCGATGATCTGGGCGACCTCGTGGCTGTAGTCGGGCTGGGTGCCCATGGTGCGACCCAGGAACGGATCGCCGTGCTCGGTGCCGTAGCGCACCGCACCGAGCTTGGAGCTCATGCCGTACTCGGTCACCATCGCGCGGGCGATCTTGGTGGCCTGCTCGATGTCGGACACCGCACCGGTGGTCGGCTCCCGGAACACCAGTTCCTCGGCGGCGCGTCCGCCCATCGCGAACACCAGCCGCGCGATCATCTCCGAGCGGGTCATTAGGCCCTTGTCGTCCTCGGGGACGGCCATCGCGTGCCCGCCGGTGCGGCCGCGGGCCAGGATCGTCACCTTGTAGATCGGATCGATGTCCGGCATCGCCCACGCGGCGAGCGTGTGCCCGCCCTCGTGATAGGCGGTGATCTTCTTCTCCTGCTCGCTGATGATGCGGCTCTTGCGGCGCGGCCCGCCGACGACACGGTCGACGGCCTCCTCCAGCGCCGGGCCGGTGATCACCGTGCCGTTCTCGCGGGCGGTCAGCAGCGCCGCCTCGTTGATGACGTTGGCCAGGTCGGCGCCGGACATGCCGACGGTGCGCTTGGCCAGCCCGTCGAGGTCGGCGTCGGGAGCGATCGGCTTGCCCGCCGAATGCACCTTGAGCACCGCGCGGCGGCCGGCCAAGTCGGGGTTGGAAACCGGTATCTGGCGGTCGAAGCGACCGGGCCGCAGCAGCGCAGGGTCGAGGATGTCGGGCCGGTTCGTGGCGGCGATCAGGATGACGCCCTGGCGGTCGCCGAAGCCGTCCATCTCGACGAGCAGCTGGTTGAGCGTCTGCTCGCGTTCGTCGTGCCCGCCGCCCAGCCCGGCGCCGCGCTGACGGCCGACGGCGTCGATCTCGTCGACGAAGATGATGCACGGGCTGTTCTGCTTGGCCTGCTCGAACAGGTCGCGCACGCGCGAGGCGCCCACGCCGACGAACATCTCGACGAAGTCGGAGCCCGAGATCGTGAAGAACGGCACCCCGGCCTCGCCGGCGACGGCGCGCGCCAGCAGCGTCTTACCTGTGCCGGGCGGGCCGAACAGCAACACGCCCTTGGGGATCTTGGCGCCCAGCGCCTGATACCGCGACGGGTTCTGCAAAAAGTCCTTGATCTCGTAGAGCTCTTCGACGGCCTCGTCGACGCCTGCGACGTCGGCGAACGTGGTCTTCGGCATGTCCTTGTTGAGCATCTTGGCCTTGGACTTGCCGAACCCGAAGCCCATCCGGCCGCCGGTCTGCATGCGGGAGAACATGATGAACAGCCCGACCAGCAGCAACAGCGGCAGCAGGTAGATCAGCAGCGAGCCGAGCATGCTGCCCTGGTTGACCACGGTGTTGGTCTTGACGTTCTTGTCCTGAAGAGCCTCGAACAGCGTGACCCCGTACCCCGTCGGGTACTTGGTGATGATCTTGTCGCTGTTCTCGGTGTCGCCGTTGCCGCTCTTGAGGTCGAGCCGTAGCTGCTGTTCGCGGTCATCGATCTGCGCGGTCTTGACGTTGTCGCCGTCGATCTGCGCGATCGCCACCGACGTGTCGATGGGCTTGTAACCCCGCGTGTCATCGCTGAAGTAGTAGAAGGACCAGCCCAGCAACAGCACGACCGCTATCACGGTCAGCGTGCGGATGACATTTTTCCGATTCATCAACTATCCGTCGTCGAAACTTCGAAACCTCTCCAACAGGTGCGCAGTTGGAATAGTTCAGGCTACCGCTAGACCAACGAACCAAGGTTCCCGACGGTTCTCCACGCCATCCCGCCGAACGTGGGTTACCCGCACGCTGCCGGCCATGGCGACGTGCTTTATGCCCACACTCGCGCCGCGGAAGTGCTTGGGTGTTGATCGTGCTGACCTTTACCGAGCGGTTCGTCGACACCAACGGCGTCCGCCTGCGGGTGCTCGAGGCCGGCGAGCCGGGCGCCCCGCTGGTGGTGCTGGCCCACGGCTTTCCCGAACTGGGGTTCTCCTGGCGCCATCAGCTGCCCGCTTTGGCCGAGGCCGGCTATCACGTGCTGGCGCCCGATCAGCGCGGCTACGGGCGGTCGTCCAAACCCGAGGCCGTCGATGCCTACACCGTCGTTGATCTGAGCGCCGACATCGTCGGCCTGCTCGACGACGTCGGCGCCGACCGGGCGGTCATCGTCGGCCACGACTTCGGCGGCGCCGTGGCGTGGGGCGCACCGCTGCTTCACCCGGACCGCTTCGCCGGCGCGGTGGGCATATGCGCGCCGCCGGTACCGCGCTCGCGGGTGCCCACGACGCAGGCGTTCCGCCGCATCTTCGGCGAGAAGTTCTTCTACGTCCTCTACTACCAGGAGCCCGGCCCGGCCGACGCGGAGTTGAACCGCGACCCCGCCATCACCATCCGCAAGCTCATCGGCTCGACCACCGCTTCCAGGGACGGGCTCATGGCTGAGCGGATGACCGCGCCGGGACCGGAGGGTTTCCTGGCCCGCATACCGGAGCCCGGCGATCTACCCGATTGGATCAGCCAAGAGGAAATCGACTACTACATCGAAGAGTTCAGCCGCACGGGCTTCACCCCCGCGCTCAACTGGTACCGCTGCTTCGATCGCAACTGGGAACAGACCGAGAGCCCGCCGTCCGCGACGATCGACGTGCCCGCGTTGTTCATCGGCGGCACCGAGGATCCCACGATGGCCTACACCCCCCGCCACCGCGCCCGTGAACTGGTCGCGGGCGACTATCGCGAGGTGATGATCGACGGCGGACACTGGCTGCCCCAGGAGCGGCCCGCCGCGGTCAACGCCGCGCTGCTGGAGTTCTTGAACCGATTGGATTGGTGAATGCGCGCTGCCGTGCTGCGAGACGGACAGATGATGGTCCGCGACGATGTGCCCGAGCCGGTTCCGCAGGAGGGTCAGGTTCTGGTCGCGGTCAGCGCCTGCGGTATCTGCGGCTCCGATCTGCACTTCGCCAAGCACGGCGCCGAGATGGTGCGGCTCACCCGCGAGATCACCGGTATGCCGGTACAGGGCGGGCTGCCCGTCGACCTGGGCAGCGATGTGTTCATGGGCCACGAATTCAGCGGCGAAGTCCTCGAGGCCGGTCCCGGCACCGAGGCGCCCGCTCCGGGAACTCTTGTCACGTCACTGCCGGTGTTGTTGTCGCCCAAGGGATTCGAACCGATCATGTCCAGCAACACGGTGCTCGGCGGGTACGCGGAGAGGATGCTGCTGTCCGTGCCGCTGCTGCTGAGCGTGCCCGACGGCGTCGATCCGCGGCACGCCGCGCTGACCGAACCGATGGCCGTGGGCCTGCACGCCGTCAACAAGTCCGACATCGGTCCCGGCGAGGCCGCGCTGGTGATCGGGTGCGGTCCGATCGGGATCGCGATCATCGCCGCGTTGCGACTCAAGGGTGTCGAATGCATTGCGGCGGCTGACTTCTCGGTGCGCCGGCGGGAACTCGCAGCGACGATGGGCGCGCAGGTCACGCTCGATCCTGCGCAGGGTTCTCCGTTTGACAGCGCGACACCGGCGGTGATCTTCGAAGCCGTCGGTGTTCCCGGGATCATCGACGACGTGATGCGCAGGGCTCCGTTGGGCAGCCGCCTGGTGGTGGCCGGGGTGTGCATGCAGCCCGACACCGTCACGCCGTTGTTCGGCATCGCCAAGGAGATCAACGTCCAGTTCGTCAACTCCTACGACTACAACGAGTTCGCGGAGACGTTGCGCGCCATCGCCGACGGGCGCATCGACGTCTCGCCGCTGATCACCGGCGAGGTGGGACTCGAAGGCGTCGGCGCCGCATTCGACGAACTCGCCGACCCCGACATGCACTGCAAGATCATGGTGACCCCCTGCCGGTAGGGTGCCAGCCATGCCAATCGCTGCCCGGGCGAAGACGCCCACCCGAATCCTCGCGGCCGCGGCGGTGGGGTTCGTCGCCCTGCTCTCGGGCTGTGACGCGACGGCCGCCCCCGTCCTCACCAACGACGACGACAACACACAGCGCCAGGTGACGGTCGTGGGCAGCGGTGAGGTGCTCGGCGCGCCCGACACGCTGACGATCAACGCGGGGATGGAGGTCGTGGCCGCCGACGCAGCCGCCGCGCTCAACCAGACCAGCCAACTGCAGCGCGGCGTCATAGACGCACTGGTCGACTCGGGCATCGACCGCAAGGACATCAACACCTCCGAGGTGAGCGTGCAGCCGCAGTACGGCGGCGGCGACAACACCATCGACGGCTACCGGGCGACGAACACGATCGACATCAAGGTCCGCGCGCTCAACACGGCGCCCCAGGTGTTCGGGATCATCGCGGGCCGGGGCGGTAACGCGACGAGGATCAACAACGTCACGCTCGCGATCGAGGACGATTCCCAACTGGTGCGCGAAGCGCGCGCCCGCGCCTTCAACGACGCCAAGAGCCGCGCCGAACAGTACGCGCTCCTGGCCGAGTTGGACCTCGGCAAGGTCATCTCGATATCGGAGGTGCCCGCCTCGTCGCCGCCGACGCCGTATCCGACTCCGCGCGGCCCGGCCGCCGAAATGGCGGCGGTCCCCATCGAGCCCGGTCAGCAGGCCGTCGGCTTCAACGTCACCGTGATCTACGAGCTGACCTAACCCGCGGGCGCGATGTCCACCGGGATACCGTTGAGCACCGCGGTGCCCGACAACGGATCCAGATTGTTGCCGTCGTTGAGCTGGTTGACGTTCACGCCCGGCGCGGCGGCCGCGACCCGTTGACCCGTGCCGTCGCGGTCGTGACCCCAGCCGTGCGGTAACGACACCACGCCCCGGCGCATCTCCGGCGTGATCTCGACCGGGGCCAGCAGCTCACCTCCCGGTCCTTTGACGACGGCGGTGTCGGTCAGGCCGAGCTCCGCGGCGTCGTCGGGGTGGATCCGCAGCGTGCACCGGTTGGACCCGCCCGACAACGCGGGCAGGTTGTGCATCCAGCTGTTGTTGGAACGCAGGTGCCGTCGTCCGATGAGCACAAACCCGTCGGGGCGCACGCCGAGCGCGTCCCGCAGCCGCGCGACGTCGGCGGTCAACTCAGGCGGCGCGAGTTCGATCCGGCCGGACGGCGTGCGCAGCACCTCGGCCAGGCGCGGTCGCAACGGCCCCAGGTCGATACCGTGCGGTGCGGCCTTGAGCTCGGCCAGCGTGAGGCCGTCGGGGTTGGCGCCGAACGCATCGCCGTAGGCGCCCAGGCGCAGCATCATGTCGAGGCGCCGTTCGTAGCCGGGAGCCGTCGGCAGCATCGCGGTCATCTCGTCGACGGAACGCCCGGCGACCGGCGAATCCGGGTCGGCGGTCTCCTTGGCCAGCGTCGCGGCGATCACCTGATTGTCGACCAGCATCGGATCGGCGTCGGGGCCCAGGCCGTAGAGGATCAGGGCGATGCGCGCGAGGATCTCGGCTTCGTCCGGCCGGTCGGTCAGCGGGAGGGCCGGCGGTGAGTATCGCGCGTTGTTGCGCACCGCCAGGGCGTTGAGCGCGATGTCGAAGTGCGCGCTGCGCGACGGCGGAGGTGGCGGCAGGATGACGTCGGCGTGCCGGGTGGTCTCGTTCAGGTACGGATCGACGCTGAGCATGAACTCGACACCGTCCAGCGCCTTGGCGAGGCGGTCTCCGTCGGGCGCCGACAGCACCGGATTGCCCGCGATGGTGATGATGGCCTTGATCTGCCCGTCACCGGGGGTGTCGATCTCCTCGGCCAGCCCCGCGGCCGGAAACTCCGAGAGGGCTTCGGGATAGCCCGACACGCGGCTCTGCCAGCGCCCGGTGAGAAAGCCGCGACCCGGCCTCGGCGGCCGCGCCGCGGGCGCGATCGGCGATTGCGGGAACATCGCGCCGCCGGGGCGGTCCAGGTTGCCGGTGAGGATGTTCACAACGTCGACGAGCCAGCTGCCCAAGGTGCCGAATTCCACGGTGGACGTGCCGATCCGCCCGTAGACGGCGGCCGACGGCGCCGCCGCGAGCTCGCGTGCGAGCGTGCGTATGTCGTGCGCGGGCACCCCGCAGTACGCCTCGACCGTGTCCGGTGAGAAGTCGGCGGCGAGCGCACGGACCTCGTCGACACCGTCGACGTGGCCTTCGAGGTCCTTCAGGTCGGCGAGGTCCTCGTCGAACAGCACGTGGACGATCCCGAGGAGCAGCGCCGCGTCGGTGCCGGGCCGCGGCGCGAGGTGGCGGTCGGCGAGTTCGGCGGTGCGGGTGCGGGCGGGGTCGATAACCACGAGGCGTCCGCCACGCTTGCGCAGCGCGCGCAGCTTGCCCGGGAAGTCGGCGGCGGTCGCGAGGCTGCCGTTGGAGACAAGGGGGTTCGCGCCGATGACCACCAGATAGTCGGTGCGGTCGAGGTCGGGCACGGTGAACGCGACGGGGCTGCCGAACATCAGGCCCAGCGCGACGTGCTTGGGCATCTGATCGAGCGTGCTCGCCGAGTACACCTGCCGGGTGCCCAAGGCCTTCACGACCAGCGGGGTGTACAGCCCGCCCGCGATGGTGTGGGCGTTCGGGTTGCCCAGGTAGACGCCGACGGCCGCACCGCCGTGCTCGGCGATGACACCGCCGAGCCCGTCGGCGGCCGCAGCGAACGCCTGTGCCCAGGTCGTCTCGGTCAGCACGCCGTCACGACGGACCATCGGCCGGGCCAGCCGGTCGGGATCGTTGTCGAGTTCACCGAAGCTGGCACCCTTCGGGCAGATGAAGCCGTGGCTGAACACGTCGTCGCGGTCGCCGCGGGCACCGGTGACGCGACCGTCGTCAATGGTGAGGACCAGGCCGCAGGTGGCCTCGCACAGCGGGCAGATGCGAAGGGCTGTTTCGCGCATGTCCCCTATCTTGCGCCGAAATTGAATTCCGGCAGGTCTCTACTCGCACTTTCGCTGCTGGACCGCAACTTCGCGGAGCGGTCAGTGCTGCTCGTACACCTTCGGGTCCAGCGTGCCGATGTAGTCGAGGTCGCGGTAGCGCTCGGCGTAGTCCAGGCCGTAGCCGACGACGAACTCGTTGGGGATGTCGAAACCGACATGCGCGATGTCGACGTCGGCGCGCACCGCGTCGGGCTTGCGCAGCAGCGCGCACACCCGAAGCGATCGGGGATGGCGCGTCGCGAGGTTGCGCAGCAACCACGACAGCGTCAGCCCGGAGTCGACGATGTCCTCGACGATGAGCACGTCGCGGCCGTTGATGTCGCGGTCGAGGTCCTTGAGGATGCGCACCACGCCGGACGACGACGTCGACGACCCGTAGGAGCTGACCGCCATGAACTCCAGCTGGGTCGGTAACGGAATCGCGCGCGCCAGGTCCGTGACGAAGAAGACCGCGCCCTTGAGCACGGTCACCAGCAGGAGATCTTGGCCGTTGGCGGCGACGGTGTCGCGGTACTCCTCGCCGATCAGGGCGCCGAGCTCGGCGATCTTCGCCTGGATCTCGTCGGACGACAGCAGTACCGACTTGATGTCACCGGTGTACAAATCGGCGGATCGCTCAGGCACGGGCACAGTTTTTCATGGTTCGGACCGGCTCCGTGTGCAGGGTCAGCATGCCGCCCCGGCGGCCCGCGATCAGCCGTCGTTCACGCAGGGGCGAGCCGACCGCCACCCCGCCCTGGCCCCGCCACGCCATGACGAGGGCGTCGACGGCGCGGATCTGCTTGTCGGTCAGCCCGGCGGCGCCTCCATCGAGCAACCACCGGCGAATCACCCTGCGCCGCAGCGCCTCTGGCAAAAGGGCGAGTTCCGCCCCGTCGAGCGCTTCGTCGTGACGCAGCCTCGTCAAGGCGCGGTCGGCCAGCTCGTCGAGGGTGTCGGTGTCGGTGCGCAAAGCGTCCGCGGTGCGGGCCAAGGCCTCGGCGACCCCACCACCGAGAACGACTTCGAGAAGCGGCAGCACCTCCTCACGCAGGCGAACCCTGGTGAACCTGCGGTCCGAGTTGTGCGGGTCCTGCCACGGGATGAGGCCGAGCTCGGCGCACGCCGCCTCCGTCACCGCCCGCCGCACGCCGAGCAGGGGCCGGCCCCACGGCGGATCCCACGGCCGCATACCGGCGATGGACCGCGGCCCGGAGCCGCGGCTCAACCCCAGCAGCACCGTCTCGGCCTGGTCGTCCAGGGTGTGGCCCAGCAGCACGGGCAGTTCGCCGCGTGCCGCGTCCAGCGCGCGGTACCGCGCGGTGCGCGCGGCGGCCTCGGGGCCACCCGCCGTGCCGACGTCGACGGTGATCACCTGCGCCGCAGGGCATCCCACAGACAGAGCCTGCTTGCGTGCGTTCTCGGCCACCGCGGCGGAGTCCGGCTGCAGTTGGTGGTCGACGATCAGCGCGGTGGTCGGTTTGAGGCCGGCCGCGACCGCGGTCAACGCCAACGAGTCCGGGCCTCCGGAGAGCGCGACGCACCAGCTGTCACCGACGCCGAAGTCGCGGTCGAACGCCGCGACCGCCGCGCGAAGCCCGGCTACAGCACCCTGTCGATCCATCGGTGCGGCTCGTCGATTTCGGTTGGCAGAGGCAATGTTTCGGGTCCCGTCCACACGGCGTTGAATCGGTCCATGCCGACAGCGGACACCACATGGTCGACGAACGCCTTGCCGCGGGTGTACTGGCTGAGCTTGGCGTCGATGCCGAGAAGCATCCGCACCACCCGCTGCAGCGGCGACTGTTTGCGCTGGCGCCGCTCGTCGAACCGCTTGCGAATCGTGGCGACCGAGGGCACCACCGCGGGGCCGACGGCGTCCATCACGTGGTCCGCGTGGCCTTCCAGCAGTGTGCCGAGCACGAGCAGTTTGTCCAGGGCCTCACGCTGAGGTTCGGACTGCACCGCCCGCAACAGTCCGATCATGCCGCTCGAATTGGCATTTGGCACAGCGCCGTTCGATTCGCTGCGGCGGCTGCGCACGAACGAGGCCAGCCGGGAGGCCATCTCGGCGATGTCCTCGGCGCCTTCTTCGGTGAGCACTGCCAGCGCACCGGACATGTGCTCGGCGAGCCACGGGTTGGCGCGGAACTGCACCCGGTGGGTCACCTCGTGCAGGCACACCCACAGCCGGAAGTCGTAGGGCTGCACCTGCAGCTGACGCTCCACGGCGATCACGTTCGGGTAGATCAGCAGCAATTCGCCGCCTCCGGGACCGAACGGATCGTACTGGCCGAGGATGCCCGAGGAGATGAACGCGAGCACCGCTCCGGTCTGCGCCCCCGTGATGCGCCCGCTGATCGCACCCGCCGGCTTGTCCGAGCCCCCCGTCATCACGCGCATCGACCGGGTGGCCGCGCGAATCCACTGCGGGCGGTCCACAATTCGCGCCTCGGGGATCTCGCCACCTTCGGTCATCCCGGTGACCTCGCGCACCGGAAGCTCGGCCGAGCGCGACGCCTCGGCCAGCTGTTCGATCACCTGCCTGCGCGTGTAGTCGGTGGCCGCCGGACCGGGTCGAGCCAGCTTCTCACCGACGGTGGCGGCGAAGTCCCAGTCGACGGCGCGACCGACCGACAGCGAGGATTTGGCCGAGGGGCTCACGCGCTGCATCCGCACGCTCGCAGTGTGGCGGCCAGGTTGTCGAGCGCGATGCGTCCGGTCGGGCCCGCGTTGTTGGAGATCAGCGCGAACGTGAGCACCCGCCCGCTCGAGTCGGTGACGATGCCCGCCAGGGAGTTGGTTCCGGTCAGCGAGCCGGTCTTGGCGCGCAGGAACCCGGCGGCGGGCTTGACGACGGGGGTGTCCAGATAGCGGTTCGACAGCGTGCCGCTGCCCCCGGCGATGGGCAGCAGGTCGACCAGGGGCCGCAGCTTGGGGTGCTCGTCTCCGGCCGCCGCCTGCACCACCTCGTCCAGCGTCTCGGCGGTGAGCCGGTCGTCGACGGACAAGCCGCTGGAGTCGAAGATCCTCGCGCCGGTGATGTCGATACCGGCGTCGCCGAGTGCGCCGAGGACCGCGCGCGCGGCGCCGTCGAAGCTCTGCGGACGGTTTTGTGCCGCGGCGACCTCGCGCCCCATCGCCTCGGCCATCACGTTGTCCGAAGCGTTCATCATGTCGCGCAGACGCGACATCAGCGGCGGCGACTGGACCGCGCCGAGTTCCCTGCCGCCGCTCGCGCTGCCCGGTGCCACGGTGACCTTCGCCGGGTCGATCTTCAGCGCCGCTGCGAGCGCCCGGCCGGCGTCCAACGCGGGTGTGCGGGACCGTGCCGAGTCGACGCTGACCGGTTGGGTGCGGCCGCCGTCGAGCATGACCGACTCCATCGGCGCGATGTCGCCGCCGTCGATGTCGAGCGGATCCCACCCCGGCGCCATCGTCGGCCCGCTGTAGGCGCTGGTGTCCACCTGCACGGAGGTCACCTCGATGCCGCTACCCCGGACCTGTTCGGCCAGGTCGTTGATGCGCGCGGCGTCCCGATACCAGGTGTCCTCGCCGGCCGGCGCCGCCGAAAGCGTCGGGTCGCCGCCCCCCTTGAGCACCACCACCCCGGGCCTGGAACCACTGAACACCCGCGTCGTGAGCCGGGCATCACGGTCCAGCGTCAGCAGAGCCGCTGCGGCGGTGAGCGACTTGTTCGTCGACGCGGGCTGCATCGGCACGTCGGCGCGCTGCTCCCACAGCACCGTGTCGGTCAGCGCATCGGTGACGCGGCCGGTGAGGTCACCGAGGTTCGGGTCGGCCAGCACGGGGGCCAGCTTGGCCGCCAGCAGGTCCGGGACGGGCCTGGGTGCCGAGTCGGCCACCGGTACGACGCCGGGGTTCGCGGTCGCGGCCGGGGGCGTCGGCTTACCCGCAGAAGCTTCGGTCGACGGCCCCGCCGTCACCAGCGCAGCGACCAGCACGACCACGGCAACCAGCAGCAATACCGCCGCGCCGATCGCCACGTGCGTGGATCGGCGCCACTGACTGGGCCGCATAATCCTCCTGCTCAAACCAGACCGCCCCCGTACAGCAGCGTATCCCTCGATTAAGGTTGACCCGCGTTATCACCGGACGACCCAGACAAGAGCACAGGGCAAGGAGCCGCGGCCGTGCAGTTCGAGGTAGTGATCGAGATCCCCAAGGGTTCCCGCAACAAGTACGAGGTGGACCACGAGAGCGGCCGGGTGAAGCTGGACCGCTACCTGTACACGTCGATGGCCTATCCAACCGATTACGGGTTCTTCGAGAACACCCTCGGTGAGGACGGCGACCCACTCGACGCCCTGGTACTGCTGCCCGAATCCGTGTTCCCCGGTTGCATCGTGGAGGTCCGCCCGGTGGCCATGTTCCGGATGACCGACGAGGCCGGCGGCGACGACAAGGTCCTGTGCGTGCCTGCCGACGATCCGCGCTGGGAGCACATCGCAGACCTCGGCGACGTGCCTACCTACGAACTCGAGGCGATCAAGCACTTCTTCGTGCACTACAAAGATCTCGAGCCGGGCAAGTACGTGAAGGCCGCCGACTGGGTCGGCCGCTCGGAGGCCGAGGCTGAGGTTCAAGCGTCGATCGAGCGGTTCAATAAGGCCCACTGAACGGATTTACGCGGGCGCTGATTTTTCCTCCCCGTAACGTGACGTAACCCGGGCGTTCTTCCCGCGACTGATCATTGCTGTCGTGTTGATGCATCAGGGAATCGGTCTCGAAGCGTTCAACGCGATGCCGATGCGCAGGGCCGTCCACGCCGTCTACGAATGCTGCTACAGCGTGCCCTTGGCCGCGGATCTGGCGCGCGGGCGACCGTACCCCGACCACGACTCGCTGTTCCGTGAAGCCGATGCGCTGCTGTTCAGCCTCGGCGAGGACTCCATCGACACCATCCTGCAGGCCTACCCGGACATCGGGCGGCGGCCGGGCAGCGAGAAGTCGGCCGCTGAGCAATGCGCGATCTGGTGTGACCAGCCCGAGATGATGGAGCGTCTGAGTCAGGCGTCGAAGCAATACCTCGAACATTTCGGCTTCGGGTTCGTGATGTTCGTCAACGGCTACGACACCGAGCGGGTGCTGGCATCGATGCTCGACCGGATGCACAACGACATCGAGACCGAGCGCAAGATCGTCCGCAACGAGTTGGCCCGCATCAATCGGACCCGGCTCGAACGCATGCTGGGACCCGAAGGCGGCTACGACAATTGGTGACGAACCAGGCCGTACGTCAGCGATAAAAGGGGCGTCCATACGCATGGCGGCGCCGAAACAATCGGCATTTTCGCTGATGTTTCAGTGATCGACGGCGCCGCATGCTGGCTAGCATGATCGACACGAGCTGCACGAACTCAGAAATCGGCCCGGACATGAGCGAGCTTCCCACCGGCACGGTGACGTTGCTGCTGGCAGACGTCGAGGGATCGACGCGGCTGTGGGAAACCCAGCCCGACGCGATGACTATCGCCGTCGAATGGCTCGACCGGTGCCTGGCCGAGGCCGTCGCCACTCACGGCGGGGTGCGGCCCGTCGAACAGGGTGAGGGCGACAGCTTCGTGATTGCGTTCGCCCGGACCGCCGACGCGGTCGCCTGCGCGCTCGAGCTTCAGCGCGCCCCGCTGGCCCCGATCAAGCTGCGGATCGGCGTACACACCGGCGACATCCAACTGCGCAGCCACAAGGAGGGCGAGGGCAACTACATCGGCCCGACGATCAACCGCACCGCGCGGTTGCGCGAGCTGGCCCACGGCGGCCAGACCGTGCTTTCCGGAACGACGGAAGCACTTGTCGTAGACCAGCTTCCGGCCGGCGTCACGTTGCTGGACCTCGGCACTCACCCGCTGCGCGACCTGCCGCGCCCGGAACGCGTCGTGCAGCTGTGCCATCCTGACCTGCGCAACGAATTCCCGCCGCTGCGTACCGCCAAGACCGTTGCCGCCGAGCGCCTTCCGGTGCAGCTGACCAGTTTCGTCGGTCGTCGAACCGAGATCACGGGGATCGGCGAGGCGCTCGTCGGCAACCGGCTCGTCACGCTGACCGGCGCGGGGGGCGCGGGCAAGACCCGGCTGGCGGTGCAGGTGGCCGCCACCATTGCGACCGACTTCGCCGACGACGTCTGGTACGTCGACCTGGCTCCGATCACCGACCCCGACATGGTTGCCGTGGCCGTCGCCCGCGCGCTCGGCCTACCAGACCAACCTGGCCAGCCGACGGTCGAGGTGCTGCGGCGGTTCATTCGCGACCGCCACATGTTAGTCCTGGTGGACAACTGCGAGCACCTGCTCGACGCGAGCGCCGAGTTGCTCGCCGACTTGTTGAGCGCATGCCCGGCCCTGACACTGTTGACGACCAGCCGCGAACCGATCGGCGTGACCGGCGAGGTGAGCTGGCGGGTACCGTCGCTGTCGCTGGACGACGAAGCGATCGAGTTGTTCGGCGACCGCGCCCGCCGGACCAAGCCGGACTTCCGTGTCACCGCCGAGAACGCCCGCATCGTGACCGAGATCTGCCGCCGGCTCGACGGGCTGCCGCTGGCCATCGAGCTCGCCGCGGCGCGGGTCCGCGCGTTGTCGCCGACTGAGCTCCTCACTAGCCTGCACGACACGTTCCGGCTGCTGACCGGCGGAGCGCGTACCGCGGTGCGCCGCCAGCAGACGCTGCGTGCCTCAGTGGACTGGTCGCACGCGTTGCTCAGCGAGCCCGAACAGATGCTGTTTCGCCGGTTGGCGGTCTTCTACGGCGGGTTCGACCTCGACGCAGCGCAGGCCGTGGCCGGTGGCGAGCGTTATCAGGTGCTCGACCAGCTCACGCTGCTGGTCGACAAGTCGCTGATGGTGGCCGAGGAAAGCCCCATGGGCACCCGCTACCGGCTGCTCGAGACCGTGCGCCAGTACGCGCAGGAGAAACTCGTCGAGTCCCGTGAAAGCACCGACGTGCGAGCCCGCCACCGCGATCACTACACCGCGATGGCCGCTCTGCTCGACGGACCAACGGACGCCGAACACGAACGGCGGCTGGAGTGGGCGGAAGGCGAAATGGGCAATCTGCGAGCGGCTTTCGCATGGAGCCGGGAGAGCTCCGACACCGAGGAAGCCTTGAGATTGGCGTCGTCGCTGCAGCCGCTGTGGCTGACGCGAGGTCGCATCCAGGAAGGACTGAACTGGCTCGGCGCCGCCCTGGCCGATCACGGCCCCGAGACAGCGGACCTCTCGGCGGTATTCGCTCGAGCGTCGGTCCGCAAGGCACAGTTGCTCGCCCAGCTGGGCAGGGCCGACGTCTTCGACGAGGCCGAGCGAATCCTGGCGACAGCGCGCGGTTTCGGTGACCCTTTGCTGGTGGTGCAGGCGCTGGGCGCGTGCGGGATCATCGGGGCGGCCATCGACGCAGAGACCGCGCAGCGCTACTTCACCGACGCGGCCGGAATCGCCCGCGACCTCGGCGACTCGGCAACCTTGGCGCAGATCAGGGCCCACGAGGCCACCTCCTGTCTGCTCGGTGGCGGTTCGATCCCGCGCGCTCAGGCCGCCGCCGAAGAAGGCCTTCGGATTGCCGAGACCATAGGTGACGGTTTCGTCTCGCGTCAGTGCCGATTAACGCTGGCCTGGGTGCAGATCTTCGGCGTGGACCCCGCCGGGGGCGCCGACAGCATGGGTCAGGTAGCCGAGGCGTCCGCTGCCGCCCACGACGCGATGTACGCACGGGTGCTGCAGGCATACGCGCTCGCATACATCGGGGATTCGGGCGGCGCCGCGGCCATGGCGGAGGCCGCGCTGCACAGCGCGTCCGCTCTCTTCGAGTTCTACGAGGGCCCCGTCCACACCGCGTTCGGCATCAGCCATCTCGCCGAGGGTGACGCGGCCGCGGCCTGCACCGCGTACGAGGAGGCGCTGCGATGCAGCGGCATGGATCTCCAGATCGCCTCTACCTACGTTTGGGCGCCCCTAGCGCCGTTGGCATCCGGCGATCTGCCCGCGGCCCGTCGCTGGGCCGACGACGTCGTGGCGGCGACCAAGGGTTGCGGTCGCTCGGTTGCGCTGACCTCGCGCTCACGGGTGGAGATCGCGCAGGGTGAACTCGTCGCCGCCGAACGCGATGCCTACGACGCGCTCGACTTGGCTACCAGCCTCGGGGTTGGGTTCGTCGTTCCGTTCGCCCTCGATTGCCTCGCGTTCGCGGCGGCCGAGGCCGACGGCAACCGGTCAGCACGTCTCCTCGGGGCCGCGGAGGCGGCTCGCCAGCGCATGGGAGTCGTGCGCTTCAAGGCCCTGCAAGCCGACGACGCAGTCCGCATCGCGGTTGTACGTAATATAGTGGGCGACAACGACTTCGACTCCGCATATGCCGAGGGCGCCGCCCTTTCGATCGAGGAGGCGATCGGCTATGCACAACGCGGTCGAGGTGAACGCAAGCGCCCCGGCAGCGGGTGGGCCTCGCTCACTCGAGCCGAACTCGAGGTCGTCAGGCTCGTCAGCGAAGGCCTCGGCAACAAAGACGTCGCGGCGCGGTTGTTCGTGTCACCGCGCACGGTGCAAGCCCATCTCACCCACGTCTACACCAAACTGGGCCTGACCTCGCGAGTGCAGCTTGCCCAGGAGGCAGCCAAACACGGCTGAGGTTTGCTCGTGCGCAAGTCTGGTGCCGGTGGCGACCGCTGGCTAGTGCAAACGGCTCGTCGCCAACGCGCTATGCCGTCTGCCAGTTCGTGATCGCCGCGGCCTGCTTCTGACCCAGCTCTGTCACGAGGTCGGCCGGTGCGGGATCGTTTGCGGGACCTTCGAATTCGATCGTCGTCGCGGTGTTGCCCTCGGTGAAGGTCAACACGGCCACGGACTCGCTGCCGTCGAGCGAGGTACCGGTGACCATCGTTCCGCCGGTTCCCACGTCGACGGGTTGTGAGTGCTGGTTGGCGACGTCGGCGGCCGCGCCGTTCAGTGCAGCCGTAGCGGCTTCGGGATCGGCAAGCACCAGGATGGTGGTCGTGATCTGGCGTGTGCCGCCCTCGCGGTGGGTCTACTCGGCCCTCACATCGGGCTGCCCGTCGGGATCGATGGCGAGCGGCGCGGCGGTGTAAGCCAACGAGTCGGTGATCGAGTTCGGATCGACCGGCAGCGTGCTGTAGTCGGTGGATTGGGCTGCGGCCGAACCCATTCCGAGCGCGACGGCGAACGTCATCACAGCGACCGCGCAGGCGGCCTTGACCGCCGTCGATGTCAGCATGGGTAGCACCCCCAACCCCGCCAGCCGTCACGCCAGAACCAGCCCGGACCGCATCCCATGTTCCCGGTCGTACCCTGGCAGTCGAACGCTTGGACCCTCGGTTCGACGTGCACCGCCGGGACAGGGGCAACCGGGTCGGGGGTCACCTGGGCGGCACCGGCGGACTGTGCCGTCACGAGCGGACCCAGGATCAACGTGCCTACGGCGACGGCCGTCGCGAACCTGTGCATCGCATGCCTCCTGCTTCGGCAATTCTGTCGATCAAGCTACCGGGACAAGCGCGCCGATCAGGCCTGTTTTGTCCATAAAACCGCTGGGCAGCGGCATGATGAGCCCATGCAGGAGACCGTTCACGGACGTTGGGACAGTCGATTCGACGAACTCGCCGACGCGTTGGCCGACGAGATCGCAAAGGGCGAAGAGCTGGGTGCCTCCATCGCCGTCGACGTCGACGGCGAATGCGTCGTCGACATCTGGGGCGGCCATGCGGACCGCGCCAAGACGACGCCGTGGCGCGAGGACACCATCGTGAACTTCTGGTCGTGCACCAAGACCCTCACCGCGCTGGCGGCCTTGATGCTCATCGACCGCGGAATGCTCGACCCCTCCGCTGCGGTCGCCGACTATTGGCCGGAGTTCGCAGCGAATGGCAAGCAGCACATCGAGATTCGGCATCTGCTGGCCCACACGTCCGGGGTCTCCGGCTGGGAGGCGCCGTTCGATCTCGAGGTCATGTTCGACTGGGAGCGTTCGACCGGCCACCTGGCGGGTCAGGCGCCGTGGTGGCCCCCCGGCACGGCGTCGGGGTACCACGCGCTCAACTACGGCCACCTCATCGGCGAGGTGATCCGCCGCGTCACCGGCAAGTCGCTCAAGGAGTTCGTCCGTGACGAGATCGCCGCTCCCCTCGGCGCCGACGTCCAGATCGGTGCGCGACCCGAAGACGACGACCGCATCGCCGAGCTCATCGCACCCCCGCCTCTCGCGCTGCCGTTCGACCTACTGCCACAGGACCATCCGATGATCAAGACGTTCGGCACCATCCGGCCCGACCAGGATGTCGCCTCGATCGCCGAGACGACCGCGTGGCGGCGCGCCGACATCGGTGGCGCGAACGGCCACGGCAACGCCCGCGGGCTGGCCCGTGCCCTGTCGCCGATTGCGCTGGGCGGCAAGGCCAACGGCGTGCAGCTCCTCAGTCCGGCGACCATCGATCTGATCTTCGACGAACAGTCTTACGGCGTCGACCAGGTGCTCATGGTCCCGCTGCGCTTCGGCGTCGGATTCGGGCTGCCGTGTCCGGAAAGCGTTCCGGCCATTCCGCAGGGGAGGATCTGCTGGTGGGGCGGCTGGGGTGGCTCGGCGATCGCGATGGATCTGGACCGCCGCGCGACGTTCGCCTACGTGATGAACCGGATGGGTCCGGGAACCACGGGGACCGAACGCACCAACCGATACGCCCGGCTGATCTACGAGGCCCTGTCGTGAGCACGTGACTCCAGGCGATGCAGCACCGCGCGCCCCAGCGCGTGCACGTCGTCGCGCGGCGACACCGGCACGAGCGTGACGCCGTCCGCCACCTCGGCCGATGAGATGTCGGCGATCAGGCCGGCGAGACCGTCGACGGTGCCTGCGTAGCGCACGCCGTCGCCCGGTTCCAGCGCGTCGCGCACGGACCGGAAGTCGGCCGCGACAGCCACCGCGACGTCCAGGATGACCGCGACCTCACCGTCGGCCCGCACCCGCGCGCGAACCCGCCGCGCATGCTGCAGGTCCTTGGCCGCGACGCGCACGGGCGGTGGGCCGCCGTCGGTCAGTTCATCCCAGCCACCGCCGGGGGCATCGGTCACGAAGAGGCGCACCCGGCAAGGCTAGGAGATGGCTCGCGGGGTGATCGAGCGTTGCGCTCAGCGCGAATCCAACGATTTCGAGGTCTCGCCGGCCGCGTTCTTCACGTCGTGCACGCGAGTCTTGTACAGGCTCGCCGCGGTGGTGATGAGCAGCGTCACGATGATCACGCCCAACGACAACAGGGTCGGGATCTCGGGCACCGGCACGTGCTCACCGCCGTTGATGAACGGCAACTCGTTCTCGTGCAACGCGTGCAGCAGCAGCTTGACGCCGATGAAGCCCAGGATGAACGCTAGGCCCTGCGACAGGTACACCAGCCGTTTGAGCAGATCGCCCAGCAGGAAGTAGAGCTGACGCAAGCCCATCAACGCGAACACATTCGCGGTGAAGACCAGATACGGCTCCTGGGTGAGCCCGTAGATGGCGGGAATGGAGTCGAGCGCGAAGATCAGGTCCGTGGTGCCGAGCGCAACGATGACGAGGAACATCGGCGTCATCAACCGCTTGCCGTTCTCCTTCACCCACAGCTTCAGGCCGTCCCACGTGTCGGTCATGCTCAGGTGGTTGCGGGCGAATCTGACCACGATGTTGTCGCCATCGTCCTCGTGGTCGGTATCGCGGGCGAGGTTGATCGCCGTATAGATGAGGAACGCGGCGAAGATGTAGAACACCCACGAGAACTGGTTGATGGCCACGGCGCCGAGCGCGATGAAGATGCCGCGGAAGATCAGCGCCAGGATGATGCCGACGAGAAGCGCCTGCTGCTGGTACTTCCTGGGCACGTTGAAGCTGGCCATGATGATCAGGAAGACGAACAGGTTGTCCACCGACAGGCTGTATTCGGTCAGCCAGCCTGCGAAGAACTCGACGCCGTACTGGCTGCCGTGGAAGAACCAGGTCCAGATCCCGAAGGCGATGGCCAGGCTCACGTAGATGGTCAGCGCAGTCCCGGTCTCCCGCTTCGACGGTTCGTGCGGCCGCCGGCCGATCACGACGACGTCGAACAGCAGGATGGCGATCGTCACGCTGAGCGTGATGACCCATTCGAGGGTGGAAACGTTCACTGAACCTCCGGTCGTCAAAACGCCGGAGGTCTCTTCCACCGCCACGATCGTTCGTGTCGGCCCGCAGCACCGGTCGTCCGATGACGGCCGACGTGATGACGACACCGCGGCGAAGGAATACTCCCCTCCGCAGGCGATTCTGCCAGGTACTGGCGAATGACCGGAAGCGGGGGAAATCAAACCTCCCGCTGCGGCCTTTTCGAAGCTGGGCGCCCGGTGTTCCGAATCGTGATCGCGACGACGCGTGCGGCTTGGGCGGCACCGGGGTCCGGCTGAGTAGCTTTGTAGCCGTGACTGGGGAGTTGCGGCAGGAGGTCCCACCTGAATATCTGTTGTCCCAGCTCGCGCCGGAGCCGCGCACGCTCATCGACATCCTCTACGAGACCGCCGGGCGCTACCCGGAGGCGCCCGCGATCGATGACGGCGACGTCCAGCTCACGTATGCCGAACTGATCACCGATATCGAGGACAGCGTGCAGTGGCTGGCCGCCCGGGGCATCGGCCGCGGCGACCGGATCGGCATCCGGATGCCGTCGGGGAGCTACGCGCTCTACGTCGCGATCCTCGCCGTGCTGGCCACCGGCGCTGCCTACGTGCCCGTGGACGCCGACGATCCCGAGGAGCGGGCCGAGCTGGTGTTCACCGAAGCCAACGTCGTAGCGGTCATCACCGGGGCCGGACTGTCGCGCGGGCCGGGGTCCTCCCGGGGATGGCGGGCCGCGGCGCCACTGGGCCGCGACGACGCGTGGATCATCTTCACGTCCGGCTCCACCGGCACGCCCAAGGGCGTCGCGGTCACCCACCGCAGCGCGGCCGCGTTCGTCGATGCGGAGGCGCGGTTGTTCCTGCAGGACAACCCGATCGGGCCCGGTGACCGGGTGCTGGCAGGGTTGTCGGTGGCGTTCGACGCGTCGTGCGAGGAGATGTGGCTGGCCTGGCGCCACGGCGCCTGCCTGGTACCTGCTCCTCGTTCGATGGTGCGCAGCGGTATGGACCTGGGGCCGTGGCTGGTGGCGCGCGACATCACGGTGGTGTCGACCGTGCCGACGTTGGCCGCGTTGTGGCCCGCCGAGGCGCTCGAGGCGGTGCGGCTGCTGATCTTCGGCGGCGAAGCGTGCCCACCCGAGTTGGTCGACCGGCTCGCCGTCGACGGCCGGGAGGTGTGGAACACCTACGGGCCCACCGAGGCGACAGTGGTGGCGTGCGCAGCCCGGTTGTCCGGCGGTGACCCGGTGACCATCGGGCTGCCGCTGGCCGGGTGGGACCTGGCCGTCGTCGACACCGAAGGCGAACCCGTGCCGTACGGCGCGGTGGGCGAGCTGGTGATCGGCGGCGTGGGACTGGCCCGCTACCTCGACCCCGACAAGGATTCCGAGAAGTACGCGGCGATGCCGACGCTCGGCTGGAAGCGCGCCTACCGCAGCGGGGACCTGGTGCGGCTGGAGCCCGACGGACTCTACTTCGTGGGCCGCGCCGACGATCAGGTCAAGGTCGGCGGGCGGCGCATCGAACTCGGCGAGGTCGACACCGCGCTGGTCAGTCTTCCCGGGGTGAGCGGCGGCGCGGCCGCGGTCCGCCGCACCGCAGGGGGCACGCCCCTTCTGGTCGGCTACATCGCGAGTGCTGACCCGACGTTCGATCTTGCCAAGGCGCGGGTGTCGCTGGCCGAGACGTTGCCCGCGGCGCTGGTGCCACGGCTGGTCCTGGTCGACGAACTCCCGACCCGCACCTCCGGCAAGGTCGACCGCGACGCGTTGCCGTGGCCAGTGGACGTCGGTGACGACGACGGAGCCGGGCTTACCGGGACGATGGGCTGGCTCGCCGGTCTGTGGCGCGATGTGCTGGCCGCCCCGGTGGACGGACCCGAAGCCGACTTCTTCGCACTCGGCGGCGGCTCGTTGTCGGCGGCGCAACTGGTCGCCGCCCTGCGGCGGCGCCACCCGCAGGTGACCGTCGCCGACCTGTACGACCACCCACGGCTCGGGTCGCTCGCGGGTTTCCTCGACGAGCTCGATCCGCCGCCGCAGGTGCGTCCGCGCACGGTGAGGCCGACGTCGCGCCTGGCGCAGGCCGCGCAGGTGGCGTTGTCGCTGCCGCTGGCCACACTGACCGGACTGCAGTGGGTGGTCTGGCTGGCGTTGGCCAACAATGTCGTGGCCGGGTTCGTCCCGTGGACCGCACCGCTGAACTGGTGGTGGGTCGGCGTGGGCTTCGTCCTGTTCGTCACCCCGCTGGGCCGGATGGGTATCGCGGCGCTGTGCGCCCGGCTTCTCCTCGACGGGTTGGCGCCGGGCACCTACCGGCGAGGTGGGCCGGAGCACCTGAGGGTGTGGCTCGCAGAGCGTCTCGCCGAGGCTGGCGGCGCTGAAAACCTCGCGGGTGCACCGTGGTTGGTGTACTACGCGCGCGCACTGGGCAACAAGGTCGGTAAGGGCGTGGACCTCCACTCGACCCCACCGGTGACCGGCATGCTCAAGCTCGGCCACCGCAGCTCGGTCGAACCGGAGGTCGATCTGTCCGGCCACTGGGTCGACGGCGACCTCTTCCACGTCGGGCCGATCACCGTCGGCAACGACGCCACGATCGGCGCACGGACGACCCTGCTGCCCGGCGCCGTCGTCGGCAAGAACGCCGATGTGGCGCCCGGTTCCGGTGTCGTCGGCAAGGTGAAGAACGGTCAGTTCTGGAAGGGCTCGCCCGCGGTGAAGTCCGGCAAGGCCCGTCACCCCTGGCCCGAGCACCGCCCGCCCCGGGCTCCGGTGTGGGTCGCGGTCTACGGCGTCACCTCGATCGTTCTGGCAGGGTTGCCGTTGCTCGCGATCGCGGCCGGACTCGCCGTGATCGGTTACGGCGTGCGCCATACGGATTCGGTGACGGCCGCGATCGCGCCCGCGGCGTTGTGGACTCCAGCGGCGACATTGGTCGCCGCGCTGATGTACGCGGCGCTGACGGTGGTCGGGGTGCGTCTGCTCTCGCTGGGGTTACGGGAGGGGTATCACCCGGTGCGCAGCCGTACGGGATGGCAGATCTGGGCCACCGAACGGCTGATGGACGCCGCGCGCACCTATCTGTTCCCGGTGTATGCGAGCCTGCTCACACCGGTGTGGCTGCGAGCGCTCGGCGCCAAAGTCGGTCGCGGAACCGAGATCTCGACAGCGCTGTTCACACCCAAGTTCACCATCGTCGAGGACGGCGCCTTCCTCGCCGACGACACGATGGTGGCGTCCTACGAATTGGGCGGCGGCTGGATCCATGTCGCGAAGGCGACGATCGGTAAGAGGGCGTTCCTCGGCAACTCCGGTATCACCCAGCCGGGCCGCAAGGTTCCCGACGACGGCCTGGTGGCGGTGCTGTCGGCGGCGCCGCACAAGGCCAAGGCCGGTTCGTCGTGGCTGGGCAGCCCACCGGTCCGGTTGCGCCGCAAGCCGACCGCCGCGGACGCTCTGCGCACCTTCCACCCGTCTGCGCGGTTGAAGCTGCTGCGCGCTCTGGTCGAGACGTGCCGGATCGTGCCGCTGATCGTGACCTTCGGGATCGGGGTGGCGGTGCTGCTGACCCTGCAATGGTTGGCCGTGGCAGCCGGTTGGGGGTGGACCGCGCTGAGCGCCGGAGCAGTGCTGTTGGTTGCCGGAGTCGTTGCCGGTGCAGCCGCCGTGATCGCGAAATGGCTTGTGGTCGGCCGCATCGTTCCCGGCGAACATCCGCTCTGGTCACCGTTCGTCTGGCGCAACGAGGTCTACGACACCTTCGTCGAGACCGTCGCCGCCCCGTGGTTCGCCCGTGCGGCCGGCGGCACGCCGGTGATGAACCTGTGGTTGCGGGCGTTGGGCGCCGAGATCGGGCGCGGCGTCTGGTGCGAGACGTACTGGTTGCCCGAGGCCGACCTGGTGACACTCGAAGAAGGTGCCACCGTCAACCGTGGGTGCGTGGTGCAGACGCACCTGTTCCACGACAGGATCATGCGGATGGACACCGTTGTGCTGGAGCGCGGTTCGACGTTGGGCGCGCACGGCGTCGCGCTGCCCGCGGCCCGCATCGGCGCGGGAGCGACCGTCGGCCCGGCCTCGCTGGTCATGCGCGGCGACGAGGTGCCCGCATCGACCCGGTGGCAGGGCAACCCCATCGCGCCGTGGCACACGCCGCGCAAGAAGCGCGCAGGCACGTCGGCACCCTCGACCAGAGAAACCGCCGCGTGACGAGAAGCAAGAAGAAGTCGACACCGGTCATCGACCCGTACCTACCGTCGAGCGGCAACTTCGGTTACCGGGTGTCGCGCTACGAACTCGACATCGAGTACAAGGTCGCGATCAATCGGCTCACGGGTACGGCGACCATCACCGCGGTGACACTGGCGGCGCTACGCACCTTCACCCTCGACCTCGCCGACACGCTGTCGGTGACGAAGGTGTCCGTCAACGGCGCACGGCCGCAACAGTTCCGCACAACTGGAGGCAAGCTCCACATCGCGTTGCGCGATGCGCTGGCCCCCGGAGCGGCGATGACGATCGTCGTACGCTACGGCGGCGCCCCCAAGCCCAACCGCTCGATGTGGGGCGATGTCGGTTTCGAGGAGCTCAGTGACGGCGCTCTGGTCGCGGGCCAGCCCAACGGTGCACAGTCCTGGTTTCCCTGCGACGATCACCCGAGCGCGAAGGCGAGCTTCCGTCTGCAGATCGCCGCCGAGAGCCCGTACCGGGTGATCGCAAACGGCGAGTTGGTCTCCCGGCGAGCACGGGCCGGGATGACGACATGGACCTACGAATTGCCCGAGCCGACCTCGACCTATCTGGTCACGCTACAGGTCGGAATGTACGAACGACACCGGCTGGCCAAGAACGGGGTGGCGATCCACGCGGTGCTTCCGGACCGGTTGCGGGAGAACTTCGAACACGACTTCGCTCATCAACCGCAGATGATGAAGCTGTTCGTCAGGTTGTTCGGTGACTATCCGCTCAGCGAGGGGTACACCGTCGTGGTCACAGACGACGATCTCGAGATACCGCTTGAGGCACAGGGCATTTCGATTTTCGGCGCCAACCACTGCGACGGCAAGGGCGGGTCCGAGCGGTTGGTCGCGCACGAACTCGCACACCAATGGTTCGGTAACTCGGTGACCGCCAAGCGGTGGCGCCACATCTGGCTGCACGAGGGGTTCGCCTGCTACGCCGAGTGGCTGTGGTCGGAGAACTCCGGCGGCCGCAGCGCCGAACAGTGGGCGCGGCACTACTACCAGCGGCTCGCGAACTCGCCACAAGACCTCGTACTGGCCGACCCCGGCCCACGCGACATGTTCGACGACCGGGTGTACAAGCGCGGGGCGACGACGTTGCACGTGCTGCGGCGGCGCCTGGGGGACGACAACTTCTTCGCGCTGCTACGGGACTGGACGACGCGCTACCGGCACAGCACGGTCGTGACCGACGATTTCACCGGCCTGGCATCGCATTACGCCGACGAGTCGCTGCGCCCGCTGTGGGACGCCTGGCTGTACTCCCCCCAGTTACCCGAGTTGGACGCACCGTGACCGATGCGGGCGCACCCTTCGATCCGGTCACCGCGAGCGCCGCAGCACCGGCCGGTCCTGCCGCGCGCGGCAGCGTCGGCCGGGTCGGTGTGGCCACCGCCGCGATCGCGGTGTGCGGCTACGCGGTGCTCTACCTGGCCGCCCGCGATCTCGAACCCGCCGGGTTCTCATTGTTCGCGGTGTTCTGGGGAGCGTTCGGCCTCGTGTCGGGGGCGACCGGCGGGCTGTTGCAGGAGGCCACCAGGGAGGTGCGGTCCGCCGCGCACCTCGAGGTGACGCTGCACCTCGAAGTACGGGAGGGCCCGCGTAGCCGTCCGATGTTAGTGGGCGCTCTCGTGGGGGTGGTATCGGCCGCCGCGATCGCGCTCAGTTCTCCGCTGTGGTCCGAGCACGTCTTCGTGGAGTACCGATGGCTTTCGGTGACGCTGTTGGCCGCCGGGCTCGCGGGATTCTGCTTGCACTCAACGCTGCTCGGTATCTCGGCCGGACTGGACAGATGGACGGCGTACGGATCGCAGATGGTGACCGACGCAGGCCTGCGGCTGCTGGTGGCCACCATGACATTCCTGGTCGGCTGGGGCCTGGCCGGCTATCTGTGGGCCACGGTGGCCGGTGCGGTGGCGTGGCTGATCATGCTGATCGTCTCGCCCGCCACCCGGCGGGCCGCGGGGCTGTCCACCCCCGTGAGCACCGCGGAGTTCCTGCGGGGCGCATCGCATTCGATCACCGCGGCGGGTGCGTCCGCCGTCCTGGTCATGGGGTTTCCGGTACTGCTGCAGGCGACCTCCGACGATCTCGGCGCGGTGGGCGGCATCGTGATCCTGGCCGTCACGCTGACGCGGGCCCCACTGCTGGTTCCGCTGACGGCGATGCAGGGCAACCTGGTGGCCCATTTCGTCGACCAGCGCACGCATCGGTTGCGTGCCCTCGTCGGCCCCGCGGTGATCGTCACCGGTGTGGGCCTGCTCGGTGTGCTCGCGGCGTGGACGGCCGGACCGTGGCTGCTGCGCAGCGCATTCGGCGGCGAATACCGTGCCGACGGCGCACTGCTGGCCTGGTTGACGGCCGGTGCGATCGCGGTGTCACTGCTCACGCTCACCGGTGCCGCGGCGGTGGCGGCGGCTCTGCACCGCGCGTATTCGCTGGGCTGGGTTTCGGCGACCGTCGCGTCGACGTTGTTGCTGCTGTTACCGCTCGATCTGGAGACGCGCACCGTGGTCGCGTTGGTGTGCGGTCCGGTGGTGGGTATTGCCGTGCACCTGTTGGCGCTGTCGCGTGTGCATGCGACATGACACCGGTTCGGAGCCCGGCCCGCCGATCCGTATGCTGACCCCGTCCTACGGTGAGGAAGAGCGAATGACTTGGCTGGTGACCGGCGGCGCGGGATACATCGGATCCCATGTCGTGCGCGCACTGTCGGACGCCGACATGCGTGTGGTGGTGATCGACGACCTCTCGACCGGTCTCGAGCGGTTCGTCCCGTCGACGGTTCCGTTGGTGCGCGGCACCCTACTCGACGGTGAACTCGTCTCCCGCACGCTCGAGGATCATCGAGTCGGTGGCGTCATCCACATCGCAGGGTTCAAGTACGCCGGTGTCTCGGTGCAACGGCCGCTTCACACCTACGAGCAGAACGTCTCGGCGATGGTCACGCTGCTCAAGGCGATGGAGGCCGCAGGCGCCGACAAGATGGTGTTCTCCTCCAGCGCAGCCACATACGGCACCCCGGACGTCGACACCGTCACGGAGCAGACGCCCACTTCACCGGAATCCCCATACGGTGTCAGTAAATTGGTGGGCGAGTGGATGATTCGCGATGCCGCACGCGCATCCGGGTTGCGGCATACGAGCCTGCGCTACTTCAATGTCGTCGGATCGGGTTCAGCGGATCTGTTCGACGTCAGCCCGCACAACCTCTTCCCGCTGGTCTTCGACACGCTGTGCCGCAACGAGACGCCGCGGATCAACGGCGCCGACTACCCCACTCCCGACGGCACCTGCGTGCGCGACTACGTCCACGTATGGGACCTCGCGCTGGCGCATGTCGCTGCCGCGCGACGGCTTCAAGCCGATGAACCGATCGAGCCCGTCTACAACCTCGGCAGCGGTAGCGGCACCTCGGTGCGAGAGATCATGACGACAATCCGCGATGTGACCGGTTTCGACTTCGAGCCGGCTGTCGGTCCCCGCCGGCCCGGTGACCCCGCCCGCATCGTCGCATCGGGTGAATTGGCCGCGCGCGACCTCGACTGGCGAATGCGACATTCGCTGGAGGAGATGGTGCGTTCGGCGTGGATCGCTCGCCGGCAAGCAGGGGATGCCTATCCGCGGTAACTTCGCGCTGGGCAACTGGGTCTCGCGCACCGCCGCCGTCCTGATCGTCGTGCAGTTGGCGATCCGGGCGGTGCTGGCATTCGGCGGCTACTTCTACTGGGACGACCTGATCCTGATCGGCCGCGCGGGCACCCAACCGCTGCTCTCGCCGGCATACCTGTTCGACGACCACGACGGCCACGTCATGCCGGCCGCGTTCCTCGTCGCCGGCGGCATCACGTTGTTGGCGCCGCTGAACTGGATCGGGCCGGCGATCAGCCTGGTCGTATTGCAGCTGCTGGTGTCGCTTGCGCTGCTGCGGACGCTACACATCATCCTCGGGTGGCGGCCAGTCCTGTTGCTGCCGTTGATATTCGCGTTGTTCACACCGCTGGCCGTGCCGGGCTTCGCCTGGTGGGCGGCGGCGCTGAACTCGTTGCCGATGCTGGCGGCACTGGCGTGGGTCTGCGGAGACGCGATCCATCTGGTGCGCACCGGTGACAGGCGCTACGCGACGACGGCTCTGCTGGTCTACATCGGTGGTCTGCTGTTCTTCGAGAAGGCGGCCGTCATTCCGTTCGTCGCATTCACAGTGACGGCTCTGCTGTTCTACGTGACCGGCGCGGGATCGTTGAAAGCGGTGTGGGGTCGTGGCATTCGGTTCTGGGTGCCGTCACTGGTGGTCACGGTCGGCTGGGTCGGTGTGTACCTCATCGTCGTCGACCAGAAGCGGTGGAGCTTCGACCTGGCGATGACGTGGGACCTGCTCGCGAGGTCGGTGACGCACGGGATCGTGCCGGGGTTGGTCGGCGGCCCGTGGGACTGGCAACGGTGGGCTCCGGCATCGCCGTGGGCCACCCCGCCCGCCACGGTGATGGTGCTGGGCTGGGTGACCCTGACCGCGGTGGTCGCGGTGACGGTGCTGCGCAAGCGGCGGATCGCCGCGGTCTGGTTGGTGGCCGCGGGATACGCGATGGCCTGCCAAATCCCGATCTACCTCATGCGCTCATCACAGTTCACGGCGCTGGAGTTGGCGCAGACGCTGCGTTACCTGCCCGACCTCGTCATCGTGCTGGCGCTGTTGGCGGCCGTTGGGCTGTGCGCCCCGAAGCGCGAGGGAGCGCAGTGGCTTGATGCGTCGTGGCCCCGAACAGCGGTGATCAGTTCTCTCACAGCGGCATTCGTGGCGAGCAGCGTGTACTCGACGGCCACGTTCCTGACGGTGTGGCGCGACAACCCGGCACGGGCCTATCTGCAGAACGCGTTGTCGGGCTTGGCCGACGCGAGCCGGAAATCGGATGCGCCGATGCTCGACCAGGAGGTCGACCCGATGGTTCTGCAGCGGGTGGTCGGACCCGAGAACCGGGCCAGCCACATGTTCGCGCTGGTGCGCGAGCGTCCCGAATTCTCCGTCACCACAACCGAATTACGGATGCTCGACCACGCCGGTCGCGTGGTCGACGCGAAGGTCACCTGGGTTCGCGCGATCGTGCCCGGACCGCACCCGGACTGCGGATACCTGGTGCAGCCGGATGCTCCGGCCCGTATGCCGTTGGACGGTCCGCTTCTGCCCGCGGACTGGACGGCAGAGATCAACTACCTGGCCAACAGCGACGGCTCGATGACGATGTCGCTGTCGGAGGGACACGAGGTCAAGGTGCCGGTGCGACCGGGCCTGAACCAGGTGTTCGTCCGGCTACCCGGTGCGGGCGACGCGATCGACGTCCGCGCGAACACGGCCGCGTTGTCGGTGTGCATCGCCTCGGGTCCCGTCGGATTCCTGGCACCGAAGTAGCGGTCGGCGTGCCAGGCTGTCGGGATGACAGACATCCGTGAACAGGGCCTCCAGGTCTTCCGCGAACTGCTTCCCGGCGTCCTTCCCGACGGGGACGTCGAGCTGCCCACCGACTCCTTCGGCGGCGAGATGCTCGGCTTGGCCATGGACAACGTGTTCGGGCGTCTGTGGACCCGGGACGGCCTGAGCCGGCGCGACCGCAGCCTGCTGACCCTCGGCATCCTGATCGCGCTGCGCGCCGAAGACGAGTTGCGCATTCACGTCCAGATCGCGCGCACCAACGGCCTCACCGACGACGAGATCGCCGAGGTCATCTACCACTGCACCGGTTACACCGGCTTCCCCGCCGCCAACTCGGCAATGAAGGTCGCCAAGGAGGTGTTGCAGCCGACGTGAGCGTCGGCGAGGACTGTGCTGGAGCCACCTAGGAGAATCGAACTCCTGACCTGCTCATTACGAGTGAGCCGCTCTGCCGACTGAGCTAAGGTGGCGTGCCCGCGATGCGCTTGCGCGAAGAGCAGACGACAGCGACAGGCGGGACGAGTCTACGGCAGGGCCCGCCGACGACCCAACTCAGTCGCGCAGCGCCTGTCCGACCGTCGCCACCATCGCGTCGACCGCGAACTTCGGCTTGACGTTGACGGCCAGCGCCTCTCGACACTCCAGCACGGCTTCGATGCAGCGCAACAGCTTGTCCGGCGGCGCATGCGCGGCCAGCCTGGCGATCTCCTCGGCCATATCGGGGTGGTTGTGCGCGACGTCGCCCGCGTCTGACGCCACCAAGAGCGCGTCGCGGAAGTATGTCGCCAGATCGATCAACGCGCGGTCCAAGGAATCACGCGAGGCGCGGGTCTTGCGCGACTTCTGCCGTCGCTCAAGGGCACTCAACGCCCCCGCCGCTCCACGCAGTGAACCGGCCGTCCCTTTTCCGGTGCCACCCGCGCCGAGCGCGGTGCGCAGTTCCTCGGTCTCGGCCTCGTTGCGGTCCACCGTCAGCGCCAGGGCTTCGTCTTCGGCCGTCTTCACCAACTCTTCGGCCGCGGCGTAGGCGCGTGACGGCGTCGCAGCGTCCCGGGCCAGACCCAACGCCCGCTTGCGACGCTCCCGTGCCGACTCGTCGGTGGCCAGCCGCCGGGCCCGCCCGACATGGCCGCCGCTCACCGAAGCCGCCCACCGCGCATCGGCCTCCGCAAGCCCGTCGCCCTCGATCAGCACCCCCGCGATCGCTTCCACGGTCGGGGTCACCAGCGCCACGTGCCGGCAGCGCGAGCGCAGCGTGATCGCGATGTCCTCGGGATCCACCGACGGCGCGCACAGCAGGAACACCGTCGATGGCGGCGGCTCCTCGACCACCTTGAGCAGGGCGTTCGCGGCTCCCTCCGTCAGCCGGTCGGCATCCTCGATCAACACCACCTGCCAGCGCCCGGTACCCGGCCGCCGCGACGCGATCTGGACGATCGCGCGCATATCGTCGACGCCGATCGACAGCCCCTCGGGGATGATCCGACGCACGTCGGCGTGGGTGCCGGCCATCGTCGTCGTGCAGGCCCGGCATTCGCCGCACCCGGGCACACCGTCGGAGGTGCACTGCAGCGCCGCGGCGAAGCACAGCGCCGCCACCGACCGGCCGGAGCCGGGAGGGCCCGTGATCAGCCACGCGTGTGTCATGGATCCGATGACCGCGCCGTTGTGAGCCGCCTCACCGCGTGCGGCGCGCGCCGCAGCCACCAACTCGGCCTCAACAGCGTGCTGGCCCACCAGACGCGAGAAAACACCGCCCATCGGAGATAACAGTAGTGCTGCGAACCGACACGTCCGTCTCACAGCACCCGTACCCGTCGCCGATGCCCGATACGGTTGACGCGTGGCCATGGCAGAACGACCGATCGGGCGGATCAGCGCATTCGTCCGATGGGCCGCGCGCACTCCGTGGCCGGTGTTCACGCTGGGTATGGTGCAGGCCGACATCATCGGCGCGCTGCTGGTCCTGAGCTTTTTGAGATTCGGCCTGCCGCCCGAGGACCGCATCCAGCTGCAGGACCTGCCCGCCTTCAACCTGGCGGTCTTCCTCGGCTTCTTGTTCGTGTCGTTCACCGTAGCGGCGTACTGGAGCCTGCGGCTGCTGATCCCGGTCATGCGCTGGCAGCGCCGCGACATGCTTCTGGGCGACCGGAACCCGGCTGACACCGAGGTGGCACGCACCCGCGCGCTGAAGATGCCGTTCTACCGGTCGGTGATCAACGTCGCGAACTGGATCCTGGGCTCGGTGGTGTTCATCGTCGCGAGCTGGCCGGTGGCCAGCAAGTCGGCGCCGGTGGTGGCCGTCGCCACGGGGCTGGGCGCCACCGCGACCGCGATCATCGGCTACCTGCAGTCCGAACGGGTGCTGCGGCCCGTCGCGGTCGCGGCCCTGCGCGGCGGCGTGCCGGAGAACTTCCGCGCGCCGGGGGTCATCGCGCGTCAGGTGATGACGTGGGTGCTGTCCACCGCGGTCCCGATCATCGCGATCGTGCTGGCCGTGGTCGCCAGCAAGTTCGAGATCCTCACCGCTCCCGCCGACCGGCTGACCACCCCGATCCTGATCCTGTCGATCTCCGCGCTGGTGGTGGGCCTGGCGGGCACCGTGCTGGTGGCGATGTCGATCGCCGACCCCCTGCGCCAGCTGCGCTGGGCGCTCGGCGAGGTGCAGCGCGGCAACTACAACGCCCACATGCAGATCTACGACGCCAGCGAGCTGGGCCTGCTGCAGGCCGGCTTCAACGACATGGTGCGCGACCTGGCCGAACGGCAGCGGTTGCGCGACCTGTTCGGCCGCTACGTCGGCGAGGACGTGGCCCGGCGCGCGCTGGAGCGGGGCACCGAACTCGGCGGCCAGGAACGCGACGTCGCGGTGCTGTTCGTCGACCTGGTGGGTTCGACACAACTGGCCGCGACCATCCCGGCGGCCGAGGTCGTCAACCTGCTCAACGACTTCTTCCGCGTGGTGGTCGACACGGTCAACCGGCACGGCGGCTTCGTCAACAAGTTCCAGGGCGATGCGGCGCTGGCCATCTTCGGCGCACCGATCGAGCACCCCGACGCGTGCGGCGGCGCGCTCGCGGCCTCCCGCGAACTGCACGACGAGCTGATCGAGGTGCTGGGCCAGACGGAGTTCGGTATCGGGGTGTCGGCAGGTCGCGCGATCGCCGGGCACATCGGCGCCCAGGCCCGATTCGAGTACACCGTGATCGGCGACCCGGTCAACGAAGCAGCACGGCTGACCGAGCTGGCCAAGCTGGAGGAGGGCCACGTCCTGGCCTCAGCGATCGCGGTCAGCGGGGCTCTGGACGCCGAAGCGCTGTGCTGGGACGTCGGCGAGATCGTCGAACTGCGTGGCCGCGTCGCCCCGACTCAGTTGGCGCGGCCGCTGAACCTGCTGGCCTCACCCGAGCGGGCCGACGGCCAGTCTCAGGTGATGTCCGAAGAATCACGCTGAGCGGGTCCGTCCGCGAGACTGCAATCGAGCAGCGAAAAATCGAGTAGCGGCCTGCTGGAATGCAACTTCGGCGAACACCAACCGTCACGCCTCAGCTCTTCTTGGCGGCTTTCTTGGCGCCGGCCTTCTTCGCGGTCTTCTTCGCGCCCGCCTTCTTCGTCCGCTTCACCGGGCCACGCGCTCGGCGGTCGGCGAGCAGTTCGGCGGCGCGTTCGTCGGTGATCGACAGGACGTCGTCACCCTTGCGCAGGCTGGCGTTGGTCTCCCCGTCGGTGACATACGGGCCGAATCGGCCGTCCTTGATCACCATCGGCTTGCCGGTCGCCGGATCCTCGCCGAGTTCACGCAAGGGCGGGGCCGCGGCCCGCTGACCGCCGCGGCGCTTGGGCTCGGCGTAGATCTTCAAGGCCTCCTCGAGCGTGATGTCGAACATCTGCTCCTCGGTGGCCAACGAACGAGAGTCCGTGCCGCGCTTGAGGTATGGGCCGTAGCGGCCGTTCTGCGCGGTGATCTCCTCACCGGTGTTCGGGTCGACGCCGACGACGCGCGGCAGCGACAACAGCCGCAGCGCATCCTCCAGCGTCACCGTCTCGAGATCCATCGACCGCAACAGTGAACCGGTGCGCGGCTTCGGGCCGGTCGGCTTCTTGCCCTTCTTCGCCGTCGACCCGGCCTCGCCGTCGTCGGGCGGTTCGGGCAGGACCTCGGTGACGTAGGGACCGTAACGACCGTCCTTGGCGACGATCTCGTGCCCGGTTTCGGGGTCGACGCCGAGCGACCGGCCCTCTTGCGGTGTGGCGAAGAGCTTTTCGGCGAGCTCAAGGGTCAACTCGTCGGGCGTGAGCTCGTCCTTCAGGTTGGCCCGCTGCGGTTTGAGCTCGCCGGGCTCACCGTCTTCTGCGGGAACCATCCGCTCGAGGTACGCGCCGTTCTTGCCCACCCGCACATAGATCGGGCGGCCCTGATCGTCGTCGAAAAGCTTGATGGAGTTGATCTGTCGGGCGTCGATCTCCTCGAGGTTCACCCCGACGAGCTTCTTCAGCCCACCCGACCGGGCGATCGAGTCCTCGACCCCGTGATCGCCGCCGAAGTAGAAGTTGTTGAGCCAGTTGGTCCGTCGCTCGTTGCCTGCGGCGATCTCGTCGAGTTCGTCTTCCATCGCCGCGGTGAACCCGTAGTCGACCAGGCGGCCGAAGTGTTGTTCGAGCAGCCCGATCACGGCGAACGCCACCCATGACGGGACCAGCGCGCTGCCCCGCTTCACGACGTAACCGCGGTCCTGGATGGTCTTGATGATCGACGAATACGTCGACGGCCTACCGATGCCGAGGTCCTCGAGAGCCTTGATCAGCGAAGCCTCGGTGTAGCGGGCCGGCGGCGCCGTGTTGTGCCCGTCGGCGGTGAGCTCCTTGGCGTCGACGCGCTGGCCCTGCTGCAGATTCGGCAGCCGGCTCTCGGCGTCGTCGGCTTCGCCCCCGGCCTGTTCGTCGATGCTCTCGACGTAGGCCTTCAAGAAGCCCGCGAAGGTGATCGTGCGGCCGCTGGCGTTGAACACGACCTGCTCACCCGAGCTCGCGGTTCCGGAAATTCGCAGGCTCAGGGTCGTGCCGCGCGCATCGGCCATCTGGGAGGCCACGGTGCGCTGCCAGATCAGCTCGTAGAGCCGGAACTCGTCGGCGTCGAGCTGGCCGTGCAGCTGGCCCGGCGTGGAGAACACGTCGCCCGCGGGCCGGATCGCCTCGTGCGCCTCCTGGGCGTTCTTCACCTTGCGGGTGTACTGGCGCGGCGAGGGATGTAGATACTCCTCGCCGTAGAGCTGGCGGGCCTGGTTGCGGGCGGCTTCCACGGCGCTCGCCGACAACGTCGTCGAGTCCGTGCGCATATAGGTGATGTAGCCGTTCTCGTAGAGCCGCTGCGCGATGCTCATCGTGCGCTCCGAGGAGAACCGCAGTTTGCGGCCCGCTTCCTGCTGCAACGTCGAGGTCATGAACGGCGCGTACGGCCTGCGGGTGTAGGGCTTCTGCTCGACCGAGCTGACCGCCAGCTGCGCTCCGCGCAGACCGCCCGCCAGCGCGGTCGCGGCGGCCTGGTCGAGAACCAGCACCTCGTCGGGCTTTTTGACCTGGCCCAGCGAGTCGAAGTCGCGGCCGGTGGCCACGCGGCGCCCGTCGACCGTGTTCAGCTTGGCGGTGAACGTCGGGGGCGACGCCTGCGGGTCGGAGACACTGGCGTCGAGTTCGGCGGTGACGTCCCAGTACCCCGCGCTGCGGAACGCCATCCGTTCGCGTTCGCGCTGGACGATGATGCGCGTCGCGACCGACTGCACCCGGCCGGCCGACAGCTTCGGCGCGACCTTCTTCCACAGCACCGGGCTGACCTCATAGCCGTACAGCCGGTCCAGGATGCGGCGGGTCTCCTGGGCGTCGACCAGGTCGATGTCCAGGTCGCGAGGGTCCTCGGCGGCGGCGCGGATCGCCGGTTCGGTGATCTCGTGGAACACCATCCGCTTGACGGGGATGCGCGGCTTGAGCGTCTCGAGCAGATGCCAGGCGATCGCCTCGCCCTCGCGGTCGCCGTCCGTGGCCAGGTACAGCTCGTCGACGTTCTTGAGCAGGTCTTTCAGTTCGGCAACCGTGCTCTTCTTCTCCGGGCTGATGATGTAGAGCGGCTCGAAGTTGTGGTCGACGTCCACCCCGAGGCGGGCCCACGGCTCGGATTTGTACTTCGCGGGCACGTCTGCGGCGTTACGGGGCAGGTCGCGGATGTGCCCACGGGAGGACTCGACGATGTAATTGGAGCCGAGGTAACCCGCTATCTTGCGCGCCTTGGTAGGCGACTCGACTATGACGAGCCGCCGGACGCTTCCGTTACGGCCGCTGCCGCGGTCCCCATCTGCCACCTTTTACTTACGCTCCACTTCTTCGGTCGCCCACAGCGCAGAATTCCGCATCCGGCGGCGAATCAACCCTGTCGGCAACTGACAATTTCGCACCCCACGCGAACCGACGCAAACTGACCCCCCTCGCAGCGGCCCTCAGACCCGTGGCCATTCCTGGAACGCCTCCACATTGCCCGGAGGTTCCCCCACGTTCTCTACCAGGCGCGATAGCCGGCGTCGGCCGCTGATCCGCAGAGCCGGGCGCGACCCGCGGGTGCCGATCAACGTCGGGGCGATTCCCACCCGCATCATCGCCGACGCCAGCGGCGAATGCGTGTCCGGCGCGTGCGGGTCCAGCCCGAGCAGATAGCGGTCGGCTTCGGGTGTGCCCGCGGCCAGCGTCCAGGCCCGAAGCTCGCGCGGACCGGGCAGCCAGTTCGGCGGGACGGTCTTCACAGCGCCCCGGGTCCAACCCGCAGCGATCTCGACCAGTCGGGCGTCGACCGCCGTGCGTACCAGCGGGGTGTTCTCCTCGGTGCGGGCGATCTCGGGTTCCAGACCGGCTTCGACGATCATGTCGGCGAGCGCCTCGGCCCGCCACGGGCGGTCGACGACGACCGACAGCCGCGCACCCTGCTCGGCGCCCGAACCCACCAGAACCACCTGGCCAGGTCCGGCGAGCAGCCCGGTGAGGTCGGCCACCGCGGGGGGCACCGACTCCGCCGAGAAGAACGACAGCTGGCTCACAAATCGACAGTAGGCCAGATATCGGCCTCAGCCGTGGCGGCCGTGCCGTAGCGCGCCGGAATAGCGAACACCCCGCGGCGGCCGGTTCTCGACGCTCGCGGGGTGTTGCCTGTCGATAGTGCTGGTCGCGCTAGACGGCCCGAACACCGGTGGCCTGCGGCCCCTTGGGGCTCTGGCCAACCTCGAACTCGACCTTCTGGTTCTCCTCCAGGGTGCGGAAGCCGCTGCCCTGAATCTCCGTGTAGTGGACAAAAACGTCAGCGGAGCCGTCCTCCGGGGCGATGAAGCCGAAGCCCTTCTCCGCGTTGAACCACTTCACAGTTCCCTGTGGCATTTCCTGTTGTTTCCTTCTCTTATTCACCGGGTGCGGTCCACCGTGTTTCGGTACACCGGGCCCGTTCCGACCGCTCTCCTTCGTGGAAGCTCGGAACTCAACCCGACCTACAACCCTCGCAGGAACCGCGATCGCAACGTCGTTCCTGCGAGTGCTGATACACGAACACAGAAGCTGCGACCGCGATAAGTCAATCACGTTCATGGCTGCGGCGACAGTCTCGGCGTTTCAAATGGGGAACAATTCGCCTGAAGGGGTGTATCGGGAAGGATGATCGATGGCTGATTTCGGCCGCGAGCTGCTCGCGTGCGCGGTCGAAGGCACGGTCGCCGGTGGCCCGAATCCGCTGCGCCACGTGGCCGATATTCCACCGCGGCGGGGTCGCCCGATGAGATGGCCGTGCTGGGCCGATCCAGATGTGGTGCGAGCGTTCGTTGATCGGGGCATCGAGGCCCCGTGGTCACATCAACTCGCCGCCGCCGACCTCGCCCACGGTGGACGCCATGTCGTGCTGTGCACCGGCACGGCGTCAGGCAAGTCGCTTGCCTACCAGTTGCCGATATTGACAGACCTGAAAGCGAATCCGCGGTCGCGGGCGCTGTATCTGTCACCGACCAAGGCACTCGGCCATGACCAATTGCGATCCGCGGTGGCGTTGACCGAGGCGGTGGGGCTTTCCGACGTCGCACCGTGCGCCTACGACGGCGACAGTCACAGCGACGTGCGACGGTTCGCGCGGGAACGGTCGCGCTGGATCTTCTCCAACCCCGACATGATCCACCTGTCACTGCTGCGCAACCACGCCCGCTGGGCGGTCTTCCTGCGCAACCTGCGCTACATCGTCGTCGACGAATGCCATTACTATCGCGGCATTTTTGGCTCGAACGTGGCCCTGGTGTTGCGCCGCTTGTTGCGGCTGTGCGCCCGATACTCGCCCGGCGGGGGCGTGCCCACCGTGATCTTCGCCAGCGCCACGACGGCCTCGCCGGCGCAGACCGCCTCGGAGTTGATCGGCCAAACGGTCGCCGAGGTCACCGAGGACGGGTCTCCGCAGGGCGCCCGCACCGTGGCGCTGTGGGAACCTCCGCTGCTCGACGACCTGGTGGGTGAAAACGGGGCTCCGGTAAGGCGTTCGGCGGGAGCCGAAGCGGCCAGCGTGATGGCCGATCTGGTCGCCGAGGGCGCTCGCATGCTGACGTTCGTGCGGTCACGGCGCGGTGCCGAGTTGACCGCATTGGGGGCGCGTGCCCGATTGGCCGAAAAGGCGCCCGATCTCGCCGATCGGGTGGCTTCGTACCGCGCCGGTTATCTGTCCGAAGACCGCCGCGCGCTCGAACGCGCGCTGGCCGACGGCGACCTGCGGGGGCTGGCGACGACGAACGCGTTGGAATTGGGAGTCGACATCGCCGGCCTGGACGCCGTTGTCCTCGCCGGGTTTCCGGGCACCGTGACCTCATTCTGGCAACAGGCGGGCCGGTCGGGACGGCGAGGACAGGGCGCGTTGATCGTGCTGATCGCCCGCGACGATCCGCTCGACACCTACCTGGTGCACCATCCGTCGGCGCTGCTGGACAAACCGATCGAGCGCGTCGTCATCGATCCGACCAACCCGTATGTCCTTGGTCCACAACTGCTTTGCGCGGCCACCGAGCTTCCGCTCACCGATGCCGAGGTGCGGATGTGGAACGCCGAGGACGTCGCCGGTGCGCTCGTCGACGACGGGCTGCTGCGGCGACGGGCCAACGGGTACTTCCCCACTCCTGGCATGGATCCTCATCCGGCTGTGGACATCCGGGGATCGTCCGGCGGTCAGATCGCGATCCTGGAGGCCGGCACGGGACGTATGCTCGGCAGCACCGGGGCGGGCCAGGCGCCGGCTTCGGTCCATCCAGGCGCGGTGTATCTGCACCAGGGCGAAACCTATGTCGTCGACTCACTCGACTTCGAAGACGGTGTGGCTTTCGTGCACGCCGACGATCCTGGTTACACCACCACCGCGCGGGAGGTCACCGACATCGCGGTCACCGGGCACGGTGAGCGGAAGACGTTCGGCCCGGTCACCGTTGGTCTCGTCCCGGTATCGGTGAGCAATACGGTGACCGGTTATCTGCGCAGGCGCCTGACCGGCGAGGTGATCGACTTCGTCGAACTCGAGATGCCCACCCGCACACTGGAGACGATGGCTGTGATGTGCACGATCACGCCAGAGGCGTTACAGCACAACGGCATCGATTTGCTGCGCGTGCCCGGTGCGCTCCACGCCGCAGAACACGCGGCAATCGGTCTGCTGCCGTTGGTCGCCAGCTGCGATCGTGGCGACATCGGCGGTGTGTCGACGGCGGTCGGACCCGTAAAGGGGCTGCCGACGATCTTCGTCTACGACGGTTACCCGGGCGGGGCGGGTTTCGCCGATCGCGGCTTTCACCGTCTGGCCACATGGTGGGACGCCACGGCAGACGCGATCGAGGCGTGTGAATGTCCCGCGGGCTGCCCGTCGTGCGTACAGTCGCCCAAGTGCGGCAACGGGAACGACCCGCTGGACAAGGAGGGGGCGGTGCGGGTGCTGCGGCTGGTGCTGCGCGAGATCTCCGAACGCTCCGCGTGAGGGTGGTGGTGAGGCCGACGCAACCGTGGCGCAGCACGCGCAAGCGCGCCTACGCGCGCCGGTAGGGTGGCCCCATGACCCACGACTGGCTGCTCGTGGAGACGCTGGGCAGCGAGCCCGCGGTGGTCGCGCAGGGCCGTCAAACACAGAATTTGATCCCGATCGGCGCATTCCTGCGGCGCAATCCGCATCTGATGGCGGTCCAGACCGCGATCGGCGAGACGGTGCGCGCGCGTCAGGGCTTGAGCAGCATCACCCCGAAGAACGATCGTGTCATCCGCACGGAGGTCGTGCAGATGACCGACGGCCGGATCCACGGCGTACACGTCTGGATTGGACCGCCCGACATGGAACCGCCGGAGCGGCCGGTGCCCGGACCGCTGGTATGGGACCTCGACACCGGCATCGCCACGGCGACCCCGGAATCGCTGGCCAACAGCGGGTGGGAATCGCCTCAGGAACCGACCCAGAACCGCACGTTCGCCGACGATCTGCCGATGCGCGAGCTCAACCCCAGCGAAGCCAGGGTGTTGACCATGGCGATCAAGCGCGAGCCGGGCACGGCCTTCTGCAGCACCTGGGACGTCACCGACCACCGCGGCGAAGCGATCAGCGTCGGATTCGTGACGCGGACGATACTGGAGTCCGACGACGACGGCCCGGATCGCCTGCTGTGTCGAGCGATGAACTGGCGCAGCGAACGGGAGCAAGAGGTGCAGCAACAGGATCGCCTCGCCCAGCGAATCCTCAACGGGCTGGCCCAACCTGGTGTGCACCGCGCCCTGGTGGACCCGACGAACTGGACCTTGTTGAAGTGGCTCGATGATCCCGCCCCGTTCTTCGACTGGCGCGTGAGCCTGGCCGGCGAACACGCGGTGCATCCCGACGACCGGGCCGAGATGGAGCGGATGGCCGTCGATTTCAGCACCGGCATCGCGTCCGGTGTGCTGCGCATGACCGGCGTCGGCGGCCAGGAGTGGGAGCCGGTGCATGTGACGGTCAACCGGGTCGAACTCGACGACGACGTGTATGCCGCGCTCGCAACACTGCGCCGCCCCAACGCCACCGAGATCGCCGAGGCCGGCCGACCCACTCCCTAGGTGCTGACATCTGCCGGGCCCGCGCGGGCCACCGCACGCGCAGCGCCCACACCGAAGCGGCCCAGCGTGACCGGAACCTCAACGGCGACAACGATATCCAGATCGTCGACTTCGCACCCCGCCATCTCGGTCCGCATGGCCTCGGCGACCGCGGCCGCCCACGTGCATGCTTGGTCACCGCCGGCGGCGACCCGATGGGCGGCGGCCAACGCGCCCAGATCTGCGGCGGCCTGTGCGCGATGTCGCGCGGTCACCACCACACCCAGGTGAGCGGCGCCGACGGCGATCGCCACCACGATCGCGATCATCGCGGCGCCGATCAGGGTGGCCGAACCGTGTTCAGCCCGAACCCGGTTCCACCGCCGCCACCGCCCGCGCCTCGACGGTGAACCCCGGCAGGAACGGCGACCGCGCGCTGACGGTGGAGGTGACGAACTGTCCGTCGCGACGGGTGACGACGGTGGCTCCCTCGGGCGCCAGGTCGCGTGCCGTCGCACCACCGTCGTGGCCGCGAGCGGCAAGGCGCGCAGCCTCGCGCGCGGCGTCGACGCACCGGATGTGCATCGACACCGCCGTGAGCCCGCCCAGACACAGAACGAGGACCGCGACCAGCGCTGCCACCGCGAACGCCGCTTCGACCGTGGCGCCGCCGCGCTCATCGGTCAGACGTTCGTGTTGAGCGCGCGACTGATGATGTTGGTCAACGCGCTGACGATCGAGTCGCCGGTGACGACCGTGTAGAGGATCGCGCCGAACGCCGCGGCCGCGATCGTGCCGATCGCATATTCGACCGTCGACATTCCGTCGTCGGCGACGACCAGTATCGTCAGCCGCGTATGGAGCGCTCGAATCCTGTTGCCCACCTTCACCTTTTCTCCCCACTGGTTGTCCTTCACGGAATCCCCGACTGCAGCACGTCTCCGGCCAACCCCGCGACGACCGGGACGATGCCCAGGCAGAAGAACGCCGGCAGGTAGCACACCCCCAGCGGGGCCGCGATCAAGACGGAGGCACGTTCGGCGGCGGCGCGCGCGGTGTCGGCCGCGTCGTCGCGCGACCGGGTTGCCAGCGTGCTGACCCCTTGCGCGAGCGCGGTTCCCGAGGCGGCCGACCGTCGCGCCAGGCGCAACAATGCGTCGACGCTGCGGTCGCCGTCGGGTGCATCGGCCCATGCGGTCGCGGGGTCGGCGCCCAGCGCAAGCAGATCCGCCGCGCGGACCAGTACCCGAGCCACCGTCGGCGGTGCGCAGGGCGCAGCGGCTGCGGCAGCCGCGGCTACCGCCATACCCGAATGAAGGCAGGCGGCCAGCACGTCGAGCGCCGAGGCCAACGCCAACGGATCATCGGCCCGGACTTTGTGGTGCTCCTTCGGATTCGGGTTGTGAGTACCCCGGACACGGGCGCGCCCGTCGGCGCCTCCGATCAGCGCAGCGATCGCGAGAAGCAGGGCGGCGAGGATCATCCGGCCACCCTGCCGGTGATCCGGTCCGACCAGGCCAATCCCAGACACGTCAGCGCCGCACCGATGGCCAGTAGCCATTGGCCGGTCGAGAACAGAAAGCGCAGCGGTTGGGCACCGATCAACTCGCCGAGCGCGACGCCCAGCAACGGCAGTGCGGCAAGGACGGTGGCGGTGGTCCGCGCACCGGCCATCCCCGCGCTGACCTGAGTCGAGAAGCGCTCCCGCGCAACGACGTCCCGGTGCGCGGTGTGCATCAACGTTGCGATGGCGAGGCCGTGTGACTGGGCCAGATCCCAGCAGACCGCGATCCGTTGCCAATACGCCGGCAGCGCCGACCGTCTTGCCACGCTGGCCATCCCGGCCGCCACGTCGCCCCCCATCCGTGCCCTGGCCGACACCGTGCGCAGTGCTGCCGAGACCGCACCGCCGGCCTCGTCGGCCGCCGTGTCGAACGCGGTTACCGGATGGGCGCCGATGCGCAGTTCTCCGACGAGGACGTCGAGCGCACCCTCCAGGGCTGCGGCTTCCTTCGCCCGCTGCCGATCTGCGCGCCGACGCCTGCTGCGGGCTTGGACGGTGGCAGCAGCGATCACCGCCGCCACCACGACCCCGACGGGCGCGACGACCAGGAGGGCGACGAGGATGACGGCCAGCCATAACGCCAGCGGGATCCGAAAGGCGAGGCGGCGTCCGCGTCGCGCCGGCCTGCACCGCCGCCGCGGGCCGGGTGCGATCAGAAGCGCCAGTGCCAGAGCGAGCGCGGCGAGGCTCACGCGCTCCCCCGCTCACCGACCAGATCGTTGAGCCGCTGTGCGCCGCAGTCGAAACCGCGCCCCAGACGCCAGGCTGTGGAGGCCCGGACCCGGCCGTCGGACCCGGCCGTCAACACCGCGATCTCACTGAGTCGGCGCATGCCCGCCCGGTCGCGGTCGACGTGAATCACCACTTTCACGGCGGCCGCGAGTTGGCTGTGCAAGGCGGCCCGGTCGAGTCCGCCGAGCGCGGCCAGCGCCTCGAAGCGCGCGGGCACCTCTCCCGGGCTGTTGGCGTGCACGGTTCCGGCGCCGCCATCGTGACCGGTGTTGAGCGCGCCGAGCAGATCGACCACCTCGGCGCCGCGAACCTCACCGACGACGATGCGGTCGGGCCTCATCCGTAGCGCCTGCCTGACCAGGTCGCGCACCGTCACTTCGCCGGCGCCTTCGACGTTGGCGCACCGCGCCACCAGCTTCACCAGATGCGGATGGGGCGGAGCGAGTTCCGAGGCGTCCTCGACGCAAACGATGCGTTCGGTTGCCGGAACCGCGCCGAGCAGGGCGGCCAACAGTGTTGTCTTGCCCGCTCCGGTGCCTCCCGAGACCAGAAAAGCCAGCCGCGCGCGAACGATGCCGTCGAGGAGGGTGAGGGCGGACGGATCGATCGCCCCGGCGGCGGCCAGCGACGCCAGGTCCTGAGATGCGGGGCGCAGTACGCGCAGCGACAGACATGTTCCCGCGGAAGCGATCGGTGGCAGCACCGCATGCAGGCGCACAGTGAACTGGCCGGTGCCGAGCCCGGTCAACTGGCCATCGACCCATGGTTGCGCCTCATCGAGGCGACGTCCGGCGGCGAGTGCCAACCGCTGTGCGAGCCTGCGTACGGAGCCCTCGTCGGGGAAGTGGATCTCGGTGCGGCGCAACCCGTTCCCGTCATCCACCCAGACCGCGTCGGGCGCCGTGACCAGGACATCGGTGGTGTCGTCGGCGGACAGCAGCGGTTCGAGGACACCCGCGCCGGTCAACTCGGTCTCCAACAGGCGCAGACCGCTGAGCACTTCGCTGTCGCCGAGCACACCGCCGGACTCGGCGCGGATGGCCGCGGCCACCACCGTCGGCCGCAGCGGTGCCGATTCGGCGGCGAGCCGCTCGCGGACCCGGTCGATCAACGAGTCGCTCATGCGGCGACCGCCGGATGCTGCTGCAGAATCGTCAACACCTTGCGCGCCGCGCGGCCGAGCGGTGACCGACGGCCGATCCGCAATCCGCCCCGCTCGAGGGTGACCGCCACACCGGGTTGCGGACGCATCCCCGCAAGCAGCGGCAGGCCGACGATCTCGGCCACCTCCGCCGACCGCAGCCCGCCCGGTGCGGGACCGCGCACCACCACACCCGAATTCGGGTTGAGCGTCGACACCCACCGGGCGACCGGGTCGGCCGCCGCGCAGGACCGCAGGTCGGCGGGTGTCAGGACGACGGCGAGATCGGCAGAGGCCAGGGCGGTCTCGGCCGCCGCGGTCGACCGCCTCGGGACGTCACATACGACGGTCGCACCACCGCGACTGCCGGCGTCGATCACGGCGCCGAGCGGTACGGGGTCGACGTCGCAACCGGTGCGGCTGCCGGACAGGACGGTGACGCCCCGTACGCGTGGCAACGCATCGCGCAATGCCCCGTAGCTCAACCGTCCGCCCTGCAGCCGCAGATCCGGCCAGCGCAGCCCGGATTCGGCTTCCCCGCCGACCAGCAGATCTATCCCGCCGCTCCAAGGGTCGACATCGATCAACAATGCCTCGGGTGCACTCAGCGCCAGCGCGGTCGCGAAGACCGATGCGCCTGCGCCGCCCCTTCCCGCGATGACGGCCGCCACCGCACCGCGACTTCCCTGCTCGTGCAGCCCCTCACCGGCCTCGGTCAGCTCCGCCATCAGCTCGTCGTCCTGTTCGGGCAGTGTGAGAACTCGCTGGGCCCCGACCGCGATGGCCGCCTGCCAGTCGGCTCCGCAGGGTTCGGCGCGACCCACCAGGACGACACGGGTACGTCGCGGCAACGCGCGGGCCACGCATCGGCGGGCGCCTGTGACGTCGAGCACGACGGCGGCCGCCTCGGTCCAGACCTTGCGACTGGAGGGCTCCGACGCGTGGACGACCGGTACACCGGCGGCCGCACACACGCGGTCCACATCCTCCCGAAGCGAAGCGTCGGCGATCAGCGCGAGATATCCGCTAGACGAAGCCACCCCTACACCCTGTGGCCGGGCCTCGCAGTAACGCTACCGAGGACGCCTGATCTGTGGATCAACTCGATCTTGTGAATGGACCAGGTGAAAGTCCGCAAACGAAAACGGCGTTCCGCAACCACAGTGAATGGCAGCACATATCCGGAATGCGAAAAGTCCTGAAAAAGGGACGACCCCCGCCAGGGGGGGAGGAGGCGGAGGTCGTCGTGTATCAGCCCCGGGGGGTCGGGCTGATGCACACCCGACATAAGCCGGGTAACGCTCACTATACACACGCCAGTCGGCTTGGGCGCAAGTCCTGCGCGCTCTGTAGAGCCACCCAATTTACGGAAGTGTCGGTTCTCCGACACCTGTCATAACCTGCCACTTTGTACACTCTGGCGGCCATTGTCACGCGCGAACCCCTATGCTGGCGCTGTGAGCGCATCTGGTCCGACGGCCGAGGCGCCGAACGCTTCGGCGGCGGCCGCCCCGACGGGCGGTCCGGTCCGTACCGCCGCCTTCTTCGATCTCGATAAGACGGTCATCGCGAAAAGCAGCACTCTGGCTTTCAGCAAACCTTTCTTTGAGCAAGGACTGATGAATCGGCGGGCGGTACTCAAGTCCACATACGCGCAATTCGTCTTTCTCATGTCCGGCGCCGACCACGACCAGATGGACCGCATGCGCGCCTACGTCACGAACATGTGCGCGGGGTGGGACGTCGAGCAGGTGAAGTCGATCGTGGGAGAAACCCTGCATGACGTCGTAACCCCGTTGGTTTTCGCGGAGGCGGCCGAGCTGATCGCCGACCACAAACTGTGCGGCCGCGACGTGGTCATGGTGTCGGCTTCCGGCGAGGAGATCGTCGCGCCGATCGCCAGGGCGCTGGGCGCCACACACGCGATGGCCACTCGTATGGTCGTCGAGGACGGCAAATACACAGGGGAGATCGCGTTCTACTGCTACGGCGAGGGGAAGGTCGCCGCGATCCGGGAACTGGCCGCGCGCGAGGGCTATGCGCTCGAGCATTGTTACGCCTATTCCGACTCGATCACCGACCTACCGATGCTCGAGACCGTCGGGCATCCGAACGTGGTGAATCCCGACCGCGCGTTGCGTAAAGAAGCCGCGGCTCGCGGCTGGCCCGTGCTCGACTTCTCCAAACCGGTGTCGCTGCGGGACCGGATCCCGGCCCCGTCGGGTGCGGCCGTGGCCACTACTGCGGCGGTGGGCATCAGCGCTCTGGCCGCCGGCGCGCTGACCTATTCGCTGTTGCGGCGCTTCGCGTTCTAGCCAACTCTTCGCCCGCCGGCAGGCTCCCACGTAACGATCCGGACTAGCGCCTATTTGGCCCTTGATGTGATCGCGGTCACGGGGTACAAAGGAGTCACGGAAGCTTGGAGAGGCCAAGATCGAGTCGGAAGAGAAGGCTCGAATCTCCCGCTTCAGGCTCCCCAGCACGGAACCCGGCACCCACGCGGAGCACATGCCGCGGAATAGGCAAAAGTGTTGCGGGCCTGCGTATTTGCGAAGAGCGGACGGCTATATCGACCCTTTGGGTGGGGTTGCAGTCGAAGCGCATCGACAAGACGCCGAGGCCACCCACGCAGCCCACAAGAGCACGCTTGGTAACCGGTTCCCGTGTTGGCGGGCGACGAGCCGAACCACGTTCGGAACGTCGCCCGCTTCGCGTTGGCGGGCCGAGTGAGGGCCCGTGATGGCCGCCCGTCCACCAACCCCTAGGACGACGAGGCCGCCTGCGCGATCGACAGCGCCTCGCGGGCTCCCGCGTGCAATGCGTGACAGCTCAACAGGATCCACGCGGTCAGGCCGTCGGGGGTCCCGGATGAGAAGCCCCGGGCCGCGGCGTCGTAGTCGCCGGACCGACGCATCCAGTGAACCTCCGGCACGCCGAGCCCGTGTGGATCCAGTCCGGTGGTGATCGTCACCAACCGCGACGCCGCCCGCGCCACCACACCGTCGGCGGCGCCGAACGGGGCGAGCGTGAGCAGCTCACCGTGCACGACGGCGGCGAGCACGGGCGCCGGGACCCGGGTACCGCCCGTGAGGATGTCGGCCAGCAGGGTCAGCCGGGTGCTGACATCGGCGTCCTGGCGCGGGCGGCCCAACCGTTCGTCGTCGGCGATGTCGGCGGCCGCCAGCGCGTGCAGCCTGGCGATGGCCTGCAGCGGGGCGCGCTGCCACACACCGACCAGTGTCGTCGCCCCGCCTTCCACCGCTTCGGACACCCGCAGCGCCCCGGCCAGCACCGGATCCGGGGTGCCGTCGTCGGACAGTTGAAGCGCACCGCCGTCGAGCACCGACGACGCTCGGGCGGCCCGCAGCGCGGCTTCGGCGGCACTCTTCGGCCAGCCCCGCAGGTTCGTTCGGTGGCGGTGTGCGCGGCCGAGCGCTTCACGGGCCTCCTCGGCGGCCTCGGCCACGCCGGGCAGTTCGGCCAGCGGCACCAACGGGTCCTTCGCGAAGCCACCGGTCACGGCAGCACACGCTAGCCGACCGCTGCCCCCGCAAGCCACGACGCTGTCCGCGCCGGACTCACCGTCAGCGCACCGGACTGTGGCATGCCAATGTGTGAGCGCGGCAAGGTGACTACCCTCACAGATATGGCAGAGTCATCGGCGCAGCACGCTCACGGTCCGTCCGTCTACCCCCCGTCTCCGGAATTCGCCGAGCAGGCGAATGCGACCGAGGACCTTTACCGTCAGGCCGAGAAGGACCGGTTGGCGTTCTGGGCCGAGCAGGCCAATCGGCTCGACTGGGAGACACCGTTCGGCGAGGTGCTCGATTGGTCGGAGGCCCCGTTCGCCAAATGGTTCGTCGGCGGAAAACTCAACGTGGCCTACAACTGCGTGGACCGGCACGTCGAAGCCGGCCACGGCGACCGGGTGGCCCTGTACTGGGAGGGCGAACCGGTCGGTGACTCGCACGCGCTGACCTACGCCCAACTCAAGGACGAGGTCTGCAAGGCCGCCAACGCGCTGACCCAACTCGGACTCCGCGCGGGGGACCGGGCCGCCATCTACATGCCGATGATCCCCGAGGCGATCATCGCGATGCTGGCGTGCGCGCGTCTGGGGGTGCTGCACAGCGTGGTCTTCGCCGGATTCTCCTCCTCGGCGCTGGCGGCCCGCATCGAGGACGCCGAGGCCAAGTTGGTCATCACCACCGACGGGCAGTACCGCCGCGGCCAGGCGGTGCCGCTGAAAACCGGCGCCGACGAAGCGGTGCAGGGGCAGGCATCCGTCGAGCACGTGCTGGTGGTCGAGCGCACCGGCATCGACGTGCCGTGGACTGAGGGTCGCGATGTCTGGTGGCACGACATCGTCGACGCCGCCTCCACCGAACACACCCCCGAGGCGTTCGACTCCGAACATCCGCTGTTCTTGCTGTACACCTCGGGCACCACAGGAAAACCCAAGGGCATCGTGCACACCTCCGGCGGCTTTCTCACCCAGTCGTCCTACACCCACTACTACGTGTTCGACGCCAAGCCGGAAACCGACGTGTACTGGTGCACCGCCGACATCGGCTGGGTCACCGGGCACAGCTACATCGTGTTCGGCCCACTGTCGAACGGGTGCACACAAGTGGTCTACGAGGGCACCCCCAACTCCCCGAGCCAGCACCGCCACTTCGAGATCATCGAAAAGTACGGTGTGACAATCTATTACACCGCCCCCACCCTGATCCGCACGTTCATGAAGTGGGGCCGTGAGATTCCCGACGCCCACGACCTGTCCAGCTTGCGCCTGTTGGGGTCGGTCGGCGAGCCGATCAACCCGGAGGCCTGGCGGTGGTACCGCAAGGTCATCGGCGGCGACCGGACTCCGGTGGTCGACACCTGGTGGCAGACCGAGACCGGGGCGATCATGATCTCCCCGCTGCCCGGTGTGACGGCGGCCAAGCCGGGTGCGGCGATGACACCACTGCCGGGCATCACGGCCAAGATCGTCGACGACGAGGGCAAGGATCTGGCGCCCGAGGCCGAAGGCGCCGAACATGTCACCGGCTACCTTGTCCTCGATCAACCGTGGCCGGCGATGCTGCGCGGTATCTGGAAGGACCCGGAGCGGTACAAGGAGACCTACTGGAAGCGGTTCGAGAAGCAGGGTTGGTACTTCGCCGGCGACGGGGCCAGGGTCGACGCCGACGGCGACATCTGGGTGCTCGGCCGCATCGATGACGTGATGAACGTGTCGGGACACCGCATTTCGACCGCGGAGGTCGAGTCGGCGTTGGTCGGGCACTCCCATGTCGCCGAGGCCGCGGTCGTCGGCGCCAGCGACGAGACCACGGGCCAGGGCATCTGCGCCTTCGTCATCCTCGAGTCGCACGCCGAAGACAGCGACGACATGGTGCAGGAACTTTCCGCACAGGTCGCCAAGGAGATCGGAAAGATCGCCCGGCCCAGGGAGATTCACGTCGTGCCCGAACTGCCCAAGACGCGCAGCGGCAAGATCATGCGCCGGCTTCTGCGGGACGTGGCCGAAGGCCGCGAACTCGGCGACACGTCGACGCTGGTGGATCCGGACGTGTTCGAGGCGATCCGCGCCAGCAAGGCTGAAGGCTAGCGCAGCGTCCCGCGGGATCAGGCGGCGCCGACGGGGACGAAACCCGTTCCCGGCCGGTTCTTGGCGGTGATGTCGGCCAACTGTGTGTTGAACGACATGGTGACCGCGGGAGTGTGCAGCGGAATGTATTTGATGACGCACGTCGGCAGGGCTTCGGAGAAGGCGCCGTGGATCATGCCGACCAGCCGGTTGTTGACGGTGACCGGCGCGCCCGAATCCCCTGGCTGGCCGCACACCTGGTTGACGATGGTGCCCGGCTCCTCACCCGGGCCCCACGTCACGCCGCAGGAGTAACCGGTCGTGCGCCCGAGTTTGCAGGCGATGTCACCGGCGACCGGGTCGGGGCCCAGGCCGTCGATCTGGAACCCGTCGACGTTGTTGACCGGGCGCACCTTCTGCGGATCGAACTCGATGACGGCGTAGTCCAGGGCGTCGTTGCCCGCGACCATCGTGCCCACCACACCGGCGGAATCGACGCCTTCGGCGCTGACGTTGGCGCCGGGCCCGCCGCAGTGTGCGGAGGTGAAGCCCACCAGTCGCCCCCGGTTGTCGGTGCCGATCGCGGTGAGCGTGCACAGCGTCTCACCGTTGACGACCAGACCCGAGCCGCCACCGAGGGCGACCAGCCCCTGGGCGTGCACGGCGGCGGAGATCGAGAGAAGTGCTGCCGCTGCGACGACGATGGTCGTGGCGAGACGGCACAGCCGCAGGCCGCTGGTCTTCACGTGAACGTTTCCCCTATCGACGCGCCCCGACCTGCCCTGCCACTGATGCGGCCAGTCTATCGTCGGCCGGGATCGTTTGAGCGCACGCCACATGGCAACATGAGTCGCGACCGACACCATCGCCGGCGGCGCCGGCGGTGGCACCATCGCCGGGAGATCCGGCGATCCGGCCTATGCGGGAGGAACCGTCGTGAGCGATCGCAGGAATGGCGCGCCGACCACCGTCACGTCGATACCGCTGGTCGATCCGCATGCACCCAAGGCCGACCCGTCGATCGGTGACCTCGTCAAGGACGCGACCGCACAGGTGTCCACGCTGGTGCGCGCCGAGGTCGAGCTGGCCAAGGCCGAGATCACCCGCGACGTCAAGAAGGGCCTGACCGGCAGCGTCTTCTTCATCCTCGCGCTGGTCGTGCTGTTCTATTCGACGTTCTTTTTCTTCTTCTTCCTCGGTGAGCTGCTCGACCTGTGGCTGGTGAAGTGGGCGGCGTACCTCATCGTGTTCGGCCTGATGGTCGTCGTCACCGCCATATTCGCCTTCCTCGGCTATCTCAAGGTGCGACGAATCCGCGGCCCGCAGAAGACGATCGAATCGGTCAAGGAAATCCCGGAGGCGCTGACGCCGGGCCATGACAGGACCAAGGAGATCGCCTCGGGCGACGGAAAGCCGGCATCGACGGCCGACCCGTCGGGCTGGTAAGTGCCCCCACCCGCTCCGTCGGTCGTCCGCATCGACGGGCCATGGCGCCATCTGAAGGTGCACGCCAACGGTATTCGCTTCCATGTGGTCGAAGCGCAGACCGAGGTGGCCGCGGGCGCCGACCGGCCGCTGGTGATCCTGCTGCACGGGTTCGGGTCGTTCTGGTGGTCCTGGCGCCATCAACTGCGCGAGTTGACCGGTGCCCGTGTGGTCGCCGTCGACCTGCGCGGCTACGGCGGCAGTGACAAACCCCCGCGGGGCTATGACGGCTGGACGCTGGCCGGCGACACCGCGGGCCTGGTGCGCGCGCTGGGACACAAGAGCGCAACGCTGGTCGGGCATGCCGACGGCGGCCTGGTGTGCTGGGCCACCGCGGTGCTGCATCCGCGTGCGGTCCGGGCCATCGCGGTGGTCAGCTCACCGCATCCGGCGGCACTGCGTGCCTCGGCGCTGCGCCGCCGCGACCAGGGTCGCGCGCTGCTGCCGTGGATGCTGCGCTACCAGGTGCCGATGTGGCCCGAGCGGGCGTTGACCCGCAACGACGGGGCCGAACTCGAACGCCTTGTGCGCAGCCGTGCGGGTGACAGATGGCTTGGCTCCGAGGACTTCTCCGAGACCATCGCGCACATGCGCCGCGCCATTCAGATCCCCGGGGCCGCACACTCGGCGCTCGAGTATCAGCGGTGGGCGGTGCGCAGCCAGCTCCGCGGCGAGGGCCGCCGTTTCATGCGCACCATGAAGCGGCCCATCAGCGTGCCGGTGTTGCACATGCGGGGGGTTACCGACCCTTACGTACTGGCCGATCCGGTGTACCGGACACAGCGTTACGCACCGCACGGTAGGTACGTATCCATCGACGGCGCAGGGCATTTCGGTCATGAGGAGGCGCCGGACACGGTCAACGACCAATTGTCCCGCTTCGTGGGGCAGGTGTACGGCTAGGCGATGCAGGCGCCGGTGGGCACGCGTTCGCTGTTGCCCAACTGGGCCAGTTGCGCCGACACCTCGTTGGCGGTCAGCACGAAACCGGTATCGGCGTCGTCGACCGCGGCACCGAACACCACGCCCAGTACCCGCCCATCACGGTCGATCATCGGGCCACCCGAATTACCTTGGCGCACAGTTCCTCTGATGGTATAGACCTCGCGCTCGACGGTGGTGGTGCGATAGATGTCGGGACCGCTCAGCTCGATGATCTCGCGGACACGCGCCGGTGTGGCGACGAAGTTCCCGCCGCCGGGATAGCCCATCACGACTGCGTCGGTACCTGTGGTGGCCGGTGTGTCGGCGAACGACAGGGGGGCCGACGGCAGATCCGGCACGTCGAGGATCGAGATATCGGCTTGCGGGTCGTAGGACACGACGAAGGCGTCGTAGGTCTGCCCGTCGGCCTCGACGGTGACGCTCTCCGATCCGGCGACCACGTGCGCGTTCGAGATCACGCGATTGCTGGCTGCGACGAAACCGGTTCCTTCGAGGACCTTCTGGCAACCCGGGGCGACCCCGCGGATCTTGACGACGCTGGGCCGCGCCGACGCCACGACCGGGTCTGCGGCGAGTGCGGCGTCGGGCGCATCGACGGCCACGATCGGGGTGCGACCGAAAGGTTGCAGTACGTCGGGCAAGCCGGAGGTGTCCAACAACGCCGAGAGCCGCTTCGGCACCTCGCGCAGCCAGCCCGGCGCCAGGTCGTTGACCTCCTTGAGGACCTGCGAACCGCGCACGGCCGCGGCGAGGTTCGGTTGGTCCGACGACTGCAGCGGATACGTCAGCATCCACGCGGCCACCAGGACGGCCACGATCTGGATAGCCACACCGATCAGCGAGTCGACCGCCCGCAGCGAGCGGTTGCGGATGGCGCTGCGCACCGCCCGGCCGAGCACGACGCCGGCGATCTCGCCCACGACGACCAGCGCCAGGATCAAGAACAGCGTCACGAACAGCTTGGTGCGGGGTCCCTCGATGTTGGCGACCAGATGGGGCGCCAACAGCACCCCGGCGACGGCGCCGAGCACCACCCCGAGAAACGACAGCATCGAGCCCAGCGCGCCCGAGCGCCAGCCCGAAATACCCGCCACGAAGGCGATGCCGAGGACGACGAGGTCCACCCAGTCTGACGATGTCATGGTTGTGCATCACCGTAACCGGCCCCGCGGCCGACGAGCGCCATTGCGTCCTCCAGTTCGCGCACGTCGCCGGTATTCCACGGCTGGGCCCATCCGGCGACGTCGAGCATCGCCGAGATCACCTGACCGGTGAAACCCCACACCAGCATCTCGTTGAGCAGGAACGCCGGACCCGCGTACCGCCGGGTGTTGGCCTTGCGGTACACCATGATTCGGTTCTCGGGGTTGATGAACGCGCGCACCGGGACCCGGGCGACGTGCGCGGTCTCGGCCTCGTCGACGACGCCCACCGGTCCGGGGTCCGGCGAGTAGGCGAGCACCGGCACGACGTGAAACCCCGACGGGGGTATGAACAACCGTTCCATCGTGGTGAGCGGATGCAACCGCTCGGCGTCGATCCCGGTTTCCTCGTTGGCCTCGCGCAGCGCCGTCTGCACCGGGCTGTGGTCGCCGGGCTCGACGGCACCACCGGGAAACGCGGCCTGACCTGCGTGGTGTCGCAGAGTGCCCGCGCGCACCGTGACCAACAGGTCGGCGTCGTCGGGCACACCGCCGGTCGGGGAGTCGGGCGGTCCGGAGAACAACACCAGCACCGCAGCCTCGCGGGCGTCGGCCTGCGCAGGTTTCCCTTCGCTGGTGACCATCGCGAGCAGCTCGGGCGGCACCCGCCTGCGGTATGCCCGTTTGATGTCGCCGGCGTTGTCCAGCAACGGTTTGAGCCAGGCCGGAGCGGCATCAGGCGTCAGACCGCTGCCCTCACTGACCCAGCTCACCCCGGCTCTCCCGTCCTCGCGCCGACCTGCGGCCCCACCGCTGCGGCGATCTCATCGGCGCTGGTGAAAGAGCGCGGCAGGACGTCAGCAACGCTACCGTCCGCGCGCAACACCACGGTTGCGGGCATGACGTTGGGTACCCGCAGCGCGGCGGCGATCAGCCGCCTGCCGTCCTGCAAAGTGGGCAGCCGCACCCCGAGTTCGGCCAGCCGCAGCAGCGCCGCGGTCTCGTTCTCGTCCTGGTGCACCGTCAGCACGGTCACGGCCGAACCCATGCGCCGCTGGTATTCGGCCATCGCGGGGAGTTCCGCGGCGCACGGCGCACACCAGTACGCCCACAGGTTGAGCACCACGACCCGGCCGGCCAGCGCCTTGGCCACGTCGACCATCGCCCCGTCGCCCGCGCACTCCAGCGTGATGCCGCGCAATGCCTCGGGTCCCGGTCCGGCTCCCGGCGCGGGGCACGGCGGCAGGTCGGCCTCGGCCCGCGGGCCCGCCAGCGCTTCGGCCGTGTCGGCGGCACGGCGGTCGCGCGCACTGTGCTGCGTCGGCGCCCCGGTGGAATCGGTGTCGCGGTCCAGCTGCGACCACAGCGCCCACCCGAGCGTCACGAGGACAACCAGCACCACGACGGTCCAACGGGTCGAGGTACGCACAGTCGATCGGGGTGGTTGTCGGCTACAGGCCGGCCATGGCCAGCAGATGCTCGGTTTCGGGTCCCTTGACCAGCGGCGCGGCGATCAGGGGATCGGTGGGCCCGGTGCCGAACGAGGGGCAGTCGTCGGCCAGCACGCAGACGCCGCACGCCGGCTTGCGCGCGTGGCAGACGCGGCGGCCGTGAAAGATCACCCGGTGACTCAGATCGGTCCACTCACTGCGCTCGATCAGCTCGCCGACCGCGTGCTCGACCTTGACCGGATCCTCTTCGGTGGTCCACCCCCAGCGACGGACGAGCCTGCCGAAATGGGTGTCGACCGTGATGCCGGGGACGCCGAACGCGTTGCCGAGGATGACGTTGGCGGTCTTGCGCCCCACCCCGGGCAGGCTGACCAGCTCCTCCATGGTCGCCGGCACCTCGCCGTCGAACCGTTCGACGAGTTCCTGGCCCAGCCTGATGAGCGAGTTCGCCTTGTTGCGAAAGAACCCGGTGGGCCGGATGAGCTCTTCCAGTTCGGTGCGGTCGGCCTGCGCGTAGTCCAGGGCGGTGCGGTATTTCTTGAACAGCGCCGGCGTCGTGAGGTTGACCCGCTTGTCGGTGCTCTGGGCCGACAGGATCGTTGCGACGGTGAGCTCGAGCGGATTGGTGAAGTCCAGCTCGCAGTACACGTGTGGAAACGCCTGCGCCAGCGTGCGATTCATGCGCCGCGCACGACGGACGAGACCAATCCTCGTCTCGCCGTCCCGATTCCGGGCGCGCTTACGCGTACCCGCCTTCTTTGCCGAGGACTCGCTCACGGTCACGAATGCCAGCGTACTGAGACCCGCAGACAAAGCCACCGCGGATCGGGCTGCGGCCTACTGCGGACCGGTGACGATTCGTGATCCCGCTGAGACTTTCGGCGTGTTTACTTCTGCCTTGTGTCGTGGTTGCTCGTTGGCCTCATTCCGGGGTTGCTGATGGCTGCGACGCTCGGGCTGCAGCGCCTGGAGGCCGGCCTGCACCGCGACACGGTCTCGGCCACCGATGTGGCGCAGTTCTTCGAGCAGGCAGAGCCGCTGGACGTCGACACCCTTGCGCGCGACGGAATGAGCCGAGCACTGAACGGTCTGCGCCATCGCCACCACGTCGCGCACGCGGTCACCAGCGGGTCAATGCCAGTTCTCCGGGACGCGGATCTGCCGGTACGCCACATCCCCAGCACGGGATGAATCCCGAATTTCAGCAGACCCGACATGCCGATCGTGTGTAGCGTGGGCTGGTCACGAAACCGGGTACCTCTAGACTTATCTCGCTTACCGATAGAGGTCGGCTTCACCTAACAGCTTAAGAGGGGCAACGTGGACGAGATCCTGGCGCGGGCCGGAATCTTCCAGGGGGTCGAACCCAGCGCCGTCACCGCGCTGACCAAGCAACTGCAGCCAGTCGACTTCCCCCGTGGACACACCGTGTTCGCCGAGGGTGAGCCCGGCGACCGGCTCTACATCATCATTTCCGGCAAGGTCAAGATCGGGCGCCGCTCGCCGGACGGCCGCGAGAACCTGCTCACGATCATGGGTCCGTCGGACATGTTCGGTGAACTCTCGATCTTCGACCCCGGTCCGCGGACGTCGAGCGCGACCACCATCACCGAGGTTCGCGCGGTGTCGATGGACCGCGACGCGCTGCGGGCGTGGATCGCCGACCGGCCCGAGATCGCCGAGCAGCTCCTGCGGGTACTCGCCCGCCGGCTGCGTCGCACCAACAACAACCTTGCCGACCTGATCTTCACCGACGTTCCCGGCCGGGTGGCCAAGCAGCTGCTTCAACTGGCGCAGCGGTTCGGCACCCAGGAGGGCGGCGCGCTGCGGGTGACCCACGACCTCACCCAGGAGGAGATCGCCCAGCTCGTCGGCGCGTCGAGGGAGACCGTCAACAAGGCGCTCGCCGATTTCGCCCATCGCGGCTGGATTCGCTTGGAGGGCAAGAGCGTTCTGATCTCCGACTCGGAACGGCTGGCCCGCCGAGCGAGGTAACGAGCGAGCATCTGGCACCGAGCGAGGTAACGAGCGAGCATCTGGCACCGAGCGAGGTAACGAGCGAGCATCTGGCACCGAGCGAGGTAACTCAGGCGCGCAGATAGTCGAGCTGCGCTTGGACGCTCCATTCGGCTACGTCCCACAGCTTCTCGTCGACGTCGGTATAGACGTGCTCGACGACCTGTCGCACGGTGGCGTCGTCGCCGAGCTCTCGCAACGCCGCGCGCACCTGGTCGAGCCGCTCTTCGCGGTGTGCCAGGTACATGTCGGTGACGGCTTCGAGGTCCGTGAGATCGGGCCCGTGTCCGGGCAGCACGGTGCGCGGCCCGAGGCCCCGCAGCCGCTGCAGTGACTCGAGGTAGTCGGCGAGACTGCCGTCCTCTTTGTCGATGACGGTCGTCCCGCGGCCCAGCACGGTGTCGGCCGTCAGCACCGCATCGTCGAGCAGGAACGACACCGAGTCCACGGTGTGCCCCGGGGTCGCCATCACGGTGATCCGCAGCCCGGCGGCCTCGATGACCTCGCCGTCGGTGAGCGGGCCGCCGAGGCCTCGCAGGAATCCGCTGCCCACGGAGCGCACCACCGCACCCGTGCGGTCGACGATCTTGTCGATGGCGCCGGTGTGGTCCTCGTGTTTGTGGCTGATCAGCACCAGCGCAATGGTGCCGAGTTCCGCGAGCCGCCCGATATGCTCGTCGTCATCGGGTCCGGGGTCGACGACGACCATCTCGTCGCTGCCGGGGCCGCGCAACACCCACGTGTTGGTGCCTTCCAGCGTCAACAAACCGGGGTTGTCGCACAGCAGCACTGAGGCAGTGTCGGTGACCGGACGCAGACGTCCGTACGTCGGATGCTCCGCCGTCACGCGACCTCCACGACCATTTCCACCTCGACCGGGGCGTCCCTGGGCAGCTCGGACACCCCGACCGCGGACCGGGCATGCGCGCCGGCCTCCCCGAACACCTCACCGAACAGTTCCGACGCGCCGTTGATCACACCCGGCTGACCGTGAAATCCAGGAGCGGAGGCGACGAACCCGACCACCTTGACCACCCGGGTCACCGCGTCGATGCCGACCAGCGAGTGCACCGCGGCCAGCGCGTTGAGCGCGCACACCCGGGCCAGCTCATGGCCCTGCTCGGGTGCCACCCCGCCGCCGACCTTCCCGGTGAGCACCAGCTCACCGTCACGGATCGGCAGCTGGCCCGCGGTGTAGACGAGGTTGCCGGTGCGTACCGCGGGCACGTAAGCCGCCAACGGCGCGACCAGCGGAGGCAGTTCGATGCCCAGCTCCGCCAGCCGCGCGGACCATGTCACTTGGGACGTTTGAGGTAGGCGACGTGCTGCTCACCCGTAGGTCCCGGCAGCACAGACACCAACTCCCAGCCGTCCTCGCCCCACTGATCGAGGATCTGCTTGGTGGCGTGGGTCAGCAGCGGAACGGTGGAGTATTCCCACCGGGTCGGTTCGGTCATGCGCCCGAGCTTATCTGTGGACCGCTACGGGCCGCGGACCTGCGGAGCGCCAAAGCCCGTTGGCTAGCATGCACGGGTGGCTTCCACTACCAATGGCGGTAGATCCGTCGGCTGGCCCTCCCGGCTGAGCAAGGCTCGCCTGCACTTCGTCACCGGCAAGGGTGGCACCGGCAAATCGACGATCGCCGCATCGCTGGCGTTGGCGCTGGCGGCTGGCGGCCGCAAGGTGCTGTTGGTGGAAGTCGAAGGGCGCCAAGGCATTGCGCAGTTGTTCGACGTGCCGCCACTGCCCTACCAGGAGGTCAAGATCGCGACCGCCGAGGGCGGCGGTCAGGTCAACGCGCTGGCCATCGACACCGAGGCCGCGTTCCTGGAGTACCTCGAGATGTTCTACAACCTGGGCCTGGCCGGGCGCGCGATGCGCCGGATCGGGGCCGTCGAGTTCGCGACCACGATCGCGCCGGGTCTGCGCGACGTGCTGCTGACCGGCAAGATACGCGAGATCGTGACCCGCGCCGAGAAGGGCAAACAGCCCGTCTACGACGCCGTCGTGGTCGATTCCCCGCCCACGGGTCGCATCGCGCGGTTCCTCGACGTCACCAAGGCGGTGTCGGATCTGGCCAAGGGTGGCCCGGTTCACGGCCAGGCCGAGAGCGTGGTCAAGGTGCTGCACTCCGATATGACCGCTATTCATCTGGTCACGCTGCTCGAGGCGCTGCCCATCCAGGAGACGCTGGAGGCCATCGACGAGCTGAAGGAACTCGACCTGCCCATCGGCAGCGTCATCGTCAACCGCAACATCCCCGCTTACCTGCCTGCCGATGCGTTGACCAAGGCGGCCGAAGGAGACATCGACGCCGACACCGTGCGCGCCGGGCTGACCGAGGCCGGAATCACGTTGTCGGACTCCGATTTCGCCGGCCTGTTGACCGAGACGATCCAGCACGCGACCCGGATCCAGGCGCGCGCCGAAAGCGCGGAGCAGCTCGACGCTCTGGACGTGGCGCGCCTGCAGTTGCCGCAGATCGTCGACGGTGTGGACCTCGGCAGCCTGTACGAACTCGCCGAAGAACTCGAACGCCAGGGGGTGCGATGATGAGTGCGACTCCACCGGCCCTCGATTTGGGCTCGATCCTCAAGGACACGTCGAACCGCGTCGTGGTGTGCTGCGGCGCGGGAGGCGTCGGCAAGACCACCACCGCGGCGGCGATGGCGCTGCGCGCGGCGGAGTACGGCAGGACCGTCGTGGTGCTGACCATCGACCCGGCCAAGCGCCTCGCCCAGGCGCTGGGCATCAAGACGCTCGGCAACACCCCCCAGCGGGTTCCGCTGGCCCCCGAGGTGTCGGGTGAACTGCACGCGATGATGCTCGACATGCGCCGCACATTCGACGAGATGGTCATCCAGTATTCGGGAACCCAACGGGCGCAGGAGATTTTGGACAACCAGTTCTATCAGACGGTGGCCACCTCGCTGGCCGGCACTCAGGAGTACATGGCCATGGAGAAGCTTGGCCAGCTGCTGGCCGAGGACCGGTGGGACCTGGTCGTCGTCGACACACCACCGTCACGCAACGCGTTGGACTTTCTGGACGCACCGAAACGGTTGGGCGGCTTCATGGACAGCAGGCTCTGGAAGCTGCTGCTGGGGCCCGGCCGGGGGATCGGCCGGTTGGTCACGGGCGCGATGGGGCTGGCGATGAAAGCGCTGTCCACAGTTCTCGGTTCGCAAATGCTCTCCGACGCAGCGTCTTTCGTGCAGTCCCTGGACTCGACGTTCGGCGGCTTCCGCGAGAAGGCCGACCGCACTTATGAATTGCTCAAGCGGCGCGGGACGCAGTTCGTGGTGGTCTCGGCGGCCGAACCGGACGCCCTTCGCGAGGCATCGTTCTTCGTCGACCGACTCTCCGAGGAGCACATGCCGCTGGCCGGTTTGATCCTCAACCGCACACACCCGATGCTGTGTGATCTACACGCCGAGAAGGCCGAAGAGGCCGCCGAGACCATCGAGAAGAGCGATCCGGAGTCGGTGACAGCAGCGGTGCTGCGGATTCACGCCGACCGGGCCATGACCGCCAAACGCGAGATCCGACTGCTGTCGCGCTTCACGGGGGCCAACCCGCACGTGCCGATCGTGGGCGTGCCCTCGCTGCCGTTCGACGTCTCGGACCTGGAGGCGCTGCGGGCGATCGCCGATCAGATCACCGGCGAGAGCGCCGCGTAGCGACCATTAGGCCGCCGCGGGTCAGACCGCGTTGCGGTGCTTGCGCTGGGCGTTGAAGAACTCCGCCCAGGAGACGACCTCGGGATGCTGCTTGAGCAGAGCGCGGCGTTGCCGTTCGGTCATTCCGCCCCAGACCCCGAACTCCACCCGGTTGTCGAGCGCGTCGGCACCGCACTCGAGAATCACCGGACAATGCCGGCAGATGACTGCGGCTTTGCGCTGTGCGGCCCCCCGCACGAACAGCTCATCAGGATCGGTCTGGCGGCATCGGGCTTGCGACACCCAGGCGATGCGGGCTTCGGCCTCGGCACCATGGACGACACTATGAGCCGACGACGTCATCGCGGTCCTGCGCACCGCGGGCCTCGTAGCTGACACCAGAGTTCCCTCCGTTCCAACCGCCCCCCGGTCAACACCGGTACGGCGCGATCCCTGGTAGTAGAGCGCTCATGCGATCTACGTCACATTGCGAGGGGTCAGTGTGACCTGTATCGCACTGTTCGACCAAATTAGATGGTCAAAGCCGTCTTGCGCAATACATGGAAACCCTCTTTTTTGGGACGACCGTGCCGTCAGGGTGCAAATTTGACGTCCTCGCCGCTCGGCGCGTTTTTGTGGTCCGGCGATCGCCCGTGAAGAGCCGACATTTTGCGACGTCGTTAGTCTGTACGTCATGCCGGACAGCCCACCGAGTGCACCGCCGACCCCGCCTCCGCGGGCGGTGACGGTGATCAAGCTCGCCTGGTGCGTTCTGCTGGCCAGCGTGATCACCGCGGCGTTGATGTTTCCGCTCGTCGGCGGCTTCGGCCTGGTGTCCAACCGGGCCTCCGACGTGGTGGCCAACGGTTCGGCGCAACTGGTCGAGGGTGAGGTGCCGCAGGTGTCGACGATGGTCGACGCCAAGGGCAACGTCATCGCCTGGCTGTACAACCAGCGCCGCTTCGAGGTGCCCACCGACCAGATCGCCAACACGATGAAGCTGGCGATCGTCTCGATCGAGGACAAGCGCTTCGCCGAACACAACGGCGTCGACTGGCAGGGCACGCTGACCGGTCTGTCCGGTTATCTGTCCGGCAATCTCGACACCCGCGGCGGTTCGACGATCGAGCAGCAGTACGTCAAGAACTACCAACTGTTGGTGATCGCCCAGACCGACGCCGAGAAGCGGGCCGCCATCGAAACCACCCCGGCCCGCAAACTGCGCGAGATCCGGATGGCGCTGACGCTGGACAAGACGTTCACCAAACCCGAGATCCTGACCCGTTATCTGAACCTGGTGTCTTTCGGTAACGGCGCCTTCGGCGTGCAGGACGCCGCGCAGACGTATTTCGGGATCAACGCCTCCGAGTTGAACTGGCAGCAGGCTGCTCTGTTGGCGGGCATGGTCCAGTCGACCAGCACGCTGAACCCCTACACCAACCCCGAAGGTGCGCTGGCGCGGCGAAACCTCGTGTTGGACACCATGATCCAGAACATCCCCGAGGAAGCAGAGGCGCTGCGGGCGGCCAAGGAGCAGCCGCTGGGCGTCCTGCCGCAGCCCAAGGAGTTGCCGCGCGGCTGTATCGCCGCCGGCGACCGCGCGTTCTTCTGCGACTACGCGCTGGAGTACCTTGCGCGCGCGGGCATCAGCAAGGAGCAGGTCGCCAGGGGCGGATACCTGATCAGAACCACCCTCGACCCAGACGTCCAGGGTCCGGTGAAGGCGGCGGTCAACCAGTTCGCGAGCCCGAACCTCGACGGCGTCGCCAGTGTGATGAGCGTGATCAAGCCCGGCAAGGAATCGCATCCGGTGCTGGCGATGGCCAGCAGCCGCACCTACGGACTCAACCTCGATGCCGGTGAGACCATGCAGCCCCAGCCGTTCTCCCTGGTCGGCGACGGCGCCGGTTCGACGTTCAAGCTGTTCACCACCGCGGCGGCCATGGAGATGGGGATGGGGATCAACGCCCAGCTCGACGTGCCCGCGCAGTTCCAGGCCAAGGGACTGGGCAGCAGCGACACCCCGGGTTGCCCGGCCGCGACCTGGTGTGTGAAGAACGCGGGCGGTTACCGCGGCACCATGAACATCACCGACGCGTTGGCCACCTCCCCCAACACGGCCTTCGCCAAACTGATCTCGCAGGTCGGTGTGCAGCGCAGCGTCGACATGGCGGTCCGGTTGGGACTGCGCTCCTACGCGTTGCCGGGTACCGCCCGCGACTACGACCCGGGCAGCAACGAGAGCCTGGCTGACTTCATCAAGCGGCAGAACCTCGGTTCGTTCGTGCTGGGACCGATAGAGATCAACGCGCTCGAGTTCTCCAACGTCGGAGCGACGCTGGCCTCCGGCGGCGTGTGGTGCCCGCCGAATCCGATCGCCCAGGTCATCGACCGACACGGCGAGGAGGTCTCGGTCACCACGGAGACCTGCGAGCAGGCGGTACCGGAGGGCCTGGCGAACACGCTGGCCAACGCCATGAGCAAGGACGACGAGGGAGCGGGCACCGCCGCGGCAGCGGCCGGGTCGGTCGGATGGGACCTGCCGATGTCAGGCAAGACCGGCACCACCGAGGCCCACCGCTCGTCGGCCTTCCTCGGCTTCACCAACACGCTCGCCGCCGGGAATTACGTCTACGACGACTCCACCGCGCCCGGCGAACTGTGCTCGTTCCCGCTGCGCAAGTGCGGGTACGGCGACCTGTACGGCGGTAACGAACCGGCCAGGACGTGGTTCGCCGCGATGAAGCCGATCGCCAACAACTTCGGCGAGGTCCGGCTGCCCCCGACGGATCCGCGCTACGTCGAGGGCGGTCCGGGTTCGCGGGTGCCCAGCGTTTCGGGCCTGACCGAGAGCGCCGCCCGCCAGCGGTTGCGCGACTCCGGCTTCCAGGTCGCCGACCAGGCGTCCTCGGTCAACAGCAATGCGCCGCGCGGCTCCGTCGTCGGCACGACGCCCGGCGGGCAGACGGTGCCGGGGTCGATCATCACGATCCAGGTCTCCAACGGCATTCCACCGGCACCGCCGCCGCCTCCGCCTGCGCCCGGCGGCATACCCGGACTTCCCGCGCCGGTCGGCCAGACGGTGGTCGAGATTCCCGGCCTGCCGCCGATCACCGTGCCCGTGTTGGGTCCGCCACCGCCCGCGCCACCACCGTGATCGATGTGCGGTTGGTTACGACCGAGCGGTCGGGAGCGCTCCGTCGGGGACACTGGCAGTAGGCTCTGCAGCATGTCCGCCCGTTCGACGACGATCCTGAAGAACTCCGCCGCGGCGTCCGCCGGCGCGCTGGTCGCCGGAATCGGCTACGCAGCGGTGATCGAACGCAATGCCTTCGCGGTGCGAGAAGTGACGATGCCGGTGCTGGCGCCCGGGTCCTCACCGCTGAAGGTGCTGCACATCAGCGACATCCACATGCGGCCCGGACAGCGGCGCAAGCAGGCCTGGCTGCGCGAACTCGTCGCGCTCGAGCCCGATCTGGTCGTCAACACCGGCGACAACCTCGCCCACCCCAAGGCCGTGCCCGCCGTGGTGCAGTCACTGTCGGAGTTGCTGTCGGTTCCGGGGCTGTTCGTGTTCGGCAGCAACGACTATTTCGGGCCGACGCCGAAGAACCCGCTCAACTACGTCACCCGCCCGGGCCATCGCGTTCACGGCGAACCGTTGCCGTGGCAGGACCTGCGGGCGGCGTTCACCGAGCGCGGCTGGCTGGACCTGACCCACACGCGCCGCGAGGTGGAGGTGCGGGGTCAGCTCATCGCCGCCGCTGGAGTCGACGACCCGCATTTGTCGCGGGACCGCTACGAGACCGTCGCCGGTGCGGCCAGTCCCGCCGCGAACCTCACGCTGGGGCTGACCCATTCGCCGGAGCCACGAGTCCTCGACCGGTTCGCGGCCGACGGCTATCAGCTGGTGATGGCCGGCCACACCCACGGCGGCCAGTTGTGCCTGCCGTTCTACGGCGCCCTCGTCACCAACTGCGGACTGGACCGTTCGCGGGCCAAGGGCCCGTCGCGCTGGGGTGCGCACACCCAGCTGCACGTCTCGGCGGGCATCGGCACCTCGCCGTACGCGCCGCTGCGGTTCTGCTGCCGTCCCGAGGCCACGCTGCTGACACTGGTCGCGGCGCCGACCGGCGGCCAGGACGCGGACGCTCGGGCGGGCACGTCCCATCCGAGCGTCGCGGTGCGGTGACCGACGGTGCGGTGAACGACAGGGTCCTCACCGCAAGCCGTAGTAGTCCTCGCGCGTGGGTCGACGACGCCGTCCGGTTTATCGAGGCCGACGCGCGCCGCAGCGCCGACACCCACTTGTTGCGCTATCCGTTGCCGTCCGCCTGGTGCGACGGGTGCGATCTGCAGCTGTACCTCAAGGACGAGTCGACGCATATCACGGGCAGCCTCAAGCATCGGCTGGCGCGGTCGCTGTTTCTCTACGCGCTGTGCAACGGGTGGATCGCCGAGGGCACCACGATCATCGAGGCGTCGTCGGGGTCGACGGCGGTGTCCGAGGCGTACTTCGCGGCGCTGCTCGGCCTGCCGTTCATCGCGGTGATGCCGTCATCGACGAGTGCCAGCAAGATCGCGCTGATCGAATCTCAGGGCGGCCGTTGCCATTTCGTCGCCGAATCCAGTCAGGTGTACGCCGAGGCCGAGCGGCTGGCCGAAGCGACCGGCGGGCACTACATCGATCAGTTCACCAACGCCGAGCGGGCCACCGACTGGCGCGGTAACAACAACATCGCCGAGTCGATCTTCGAGCAGATGCGAGACGAGGCGCACCCGGTGCCCGAGTGGATCGTGGTGGGCGCGGGCACCGGCGGGACGAGTGCCACCATCGGCCGCTACATCCGCTACCGCCGCTACGCCACCCGACTGTGTGTGGTCGACCCGGAGAACTCGGCCTTCTTCCCCTCCTACGCGCAGGGCCGCGGTGATGTCGTCACCGGTGTGTCGTCACGCATCGAGGGAATCGGCCGGCCACGGGTGGAGCCGTCGTTCCTGCCGGGCGTGGTCGACCGGATGGTCGTCGTGCCGGACGCCGCTTCGGTTGCCGCGGCCCGGCACGCCAGCACGGTGCTGGGCCGGCGGGTGGGCCCCTCGACCGGGACGAACCTGTGGGGGGCGTTCGGCCTGCTGGCCGAGATGAGGGACGAAGGTCGCAGCGGATCGGTGGTGACACTGCTGGCCGACAGCGGCGACCGCTATGCGGACACCTACTTCTGCGACGAGTGGCTGACCAGCCAGGGGCTCGAGCCTTCGGAGTTCGCGTCGGTGTTGACCGAGTTCGAACGCTCGGGACGCTGGTCCTGATCGTCGTCACCGCCGATCAGCGGACCGTCGGAGGTGAGGAAAAGCCACACCGCGGCGAGAACGAAGAAACCCAGGTAGATGGATGCGCCAAGACCAGTCATCTCGTCCTCGCTTCGTCGATTGCTTACATGATGGAGAACGCCACCGACATCCGGTTGCTTCCCGCGGCGTGTCGCAGATCACGGCTCGCCGACGTTGGGATCGGTTCCTTATCGCTGCCGCTTTCTTGTCGCGTTCGCGAGGCGTACACCACGGTCGCGGTACTGCGTGAGATACCGCCCTGGTGTACGTCTCGCGAACGGGGAAAGCGAGTGACCGTGCAGAGCGCCGCCGCCCCTAGGCGTTTGGCTTGGCGGCCCGCCGGTGCGATACGCTGTCGTGGCTTCACGCGGGGTGTGGCGCAGCTTGGTAGCGCGCTTCGTTCGGGACGAAGAGGTCGTGGGTTCGAATCCCGCCACCCCGACAAGAAGGCATCGGCTCCAGAGTCACTGTGAGCCGAGCGACTCCCCGGCCGAACATACGTTTGACCGGCGCGTATGAGGGTATGGAAGAGGACGTGACTCTCCCGTCGACGCTAGTCGAACCTGCCCTGCCGAAGGCCGTCGGACCGTTGTCGGCCGCCGTCATCGAACTGCTGCAGCGCGGCCGCCCGTCGTTGCCCCTGCGTCCCATCGACGTTCCGATGTTCGACGCCGACCCCTACGGCCTCGACCTTCAGCTCGCCCTCTACATCTGCTACGAGCTGCACTATCGCGGCTTCGCCGGTGTGAGCCCGCGCTGGGAGTGGAACCCCGCGCTGCTGCACCTTCGCGGCCGGTTCGAGGAGGCATTCCTGGACGCGGTGCGCCAGGACGTCGGCGAGATCGCCGAGGGGGAGACTGCAGAAGCCGAGATGGACAAGCTGTCCATCGAACCGGTCGACGGCGAGGGTCCGTCATACTTCCTGCGCGACAAGGGCACCTGGGAGCAGATGCTCGAATACTTCGTGCACCGCTCGGTGTACCACCTCAAAGAGGGCGACCCGCATGCGTGGACCATCCCCCGCCTGGCCGGACACTCGAAGGCGGCATTCGTCGCGGTCGAGTTCGACGAATTCGGCGGTGGCCGTGGCGAACACGTGCACCAGCACCTGTACGCGCAGTTGATGGACGCGGCTGGGCTCGACCCGTCCTACCTCGGCTACCTCGACAACGTCTCCGCCGACGCGTTGGCGTCGGTGAACCTGATGTCGCTGTTCGGCTTGCACCGCGACCTGCGCGGCGCGTCGATCGGACATTTCGCGTCGACGGAGATCACGTCATCACCTGGCTCGCGGCGGTTGGTGGACGCGTTGCGCCGCATGGGCGCACCCGACGCCTGCGTGGCGTTCTACCACGAACATGTGGTGGCCGATGCCGTCCACGAGCAGGTGGTCCGGACCGACGTCGTCGGTGACCTCGTCGCCAGGGAACCGCACCTGGACCGCGACGTGGTATTCGGCATGCGGGCGTTGGAAGTGGTCGAGGGCCGCCTGGCCACGCACCTGATGAACTGCTGGACCGAGAACCGCTCGTCGCTACGCAGGCCGCTGAGCTGACGCGACTTTGTCGGCAGGCGCGTCGCGCCTAGCGGACGTGTCGGCACGCTTACGACACCGGTGACTGGTGTCGCACAACGGATAATCCTTGCTACGCCGGCACGTGCAGACCGCGACCATGAACCGGTCCGACTCGATGACTTGGCCGTCGGGCATCTCGATGCGCACCGGCCCCTGCACCATGAGCGGGCCGTTGGGCACCACACGCACGGTGCGCGGTTCGGCATCGCTCATGGCTTGTCCGCCCGGATCACGAGCAGCTCCTCTTCGCGACGGCCGGGTTCGAGGCGGCCGCATTCCTCGAGCCACAACGCCCTCGATGACAGCACGGGACCAAACGGAATCCATTGCCGTGCAACTATTTCGGTGTCAAGACCGGCGCTGGCGAGCGCGCCCAGCGTCTGGCGCGGATCGGCGAACTCCGACTGCACCAACAGTAGGCTGCCTCCGTGGTCGAGAAGGTCGGGCACCGTGGCGCACAACGGGTCGAGTACGAGCCGGCCGTCGCATCCGGCATCCCACGCCCGAGGCGGCCCCACATATTCGGGGAGCGGCTCGCATTCGGCGCTCGGATCGTGCGGCACATACGGCGGGTTGCAGACGATCAGATCGAAGGGGCCGAATTCGACTGCGCGCGCCCATGATCCGAGGTGCACGTCGACGTCGGCTCCCGACGCCATCGCGTTTGCCCGCGCACACCGCACCGCACGCTGGCAGATGTCGAAGGCGGTCACCGATGCGGCGCCCTGCTCGGCCGCCCCAATGGCGACGACGCCGCTGCCGGTGCACAAGTCGACCACGTGCCGGCCGCGTGCCAGCGCCATATTGTCCATGACCTCGATGAGCAGCTGCGAATCTTCCTGCGGCGCGTAGACGCCCTCATCCGCGACCAGCGGTCCACGGACATCGGTGTATGCGGTTGTCACGACGGCCTTTCGACAGGGTCTTCTGCTGCGTACTGCAGCACTGCGCGGAATTAATGCCCGGTATCGGGGCTGTTGAAACGTGGCCGCTCGTTTTGCTGCGTCCCCGCGCGGGCACTCGTCTACCGTGCAAGCCTCCGATATAGCCTCGCTTCCCATCCGCTTCGGCGCCGCCCTTCGCGATCGGCGGCTGTTCCATCCCTCGGGGGTGATGGCCGAGGGGGTCCTCGAACGCGTCGCGCCCGATGGTGAAGGGCTGCCGATGAACTCCTGCGACGTCATCGCACGGGTCTCCAAGGGTGTCGGCCTGCCCGGCTCTACTCCCGACGTCGCCGGTCTGGCGTTCCGGATCCCGCCGCCGCCGGATCTTCGGGCCTGCAGCCCGTGGGATGTGTTGTTGGCGTCGACGATCTCGGGGACGCGCGTCGGGCTGGCCCCCGTCCTGTCGTGGTCCGGGGCGACCTTCTCCAGCTTGATGCCGTTGCGGTACCACGATGCCCTGTGGTGGGTGCGGGCCCGGCTGGCCACCCGGGTCGAGGCGGCGGGGCTGTCGCTCGATGCCATAGAAAAGCAGATCGACGCGACCGGACTGACCTTCAACATCGACCAGGCGCCGGTCAGGGGAGGATTCCGCCCGCTGGCCCGGTTGACGCTTCGCCACGTCGACCCGAGCTGTGACGACATCGCGTTCGACCCCGCCCTGCACAGCGACCCCGAGGTCGAGTTGGCGCCGCGCTGGCTCGGCGACTTCCGGCGCTCGGCCTACAAGCGCAGCAGGCAGGGCCGCGACGCCGAGTGATCAGGCCGTAGGCTCCCCGCCGGACTCCGCGACGTCCGGGGCGTTCTCGCGGGTCGCCATGCCGCCGTCGCCGCCCTCGTCCTTCGGTCCCGTGCGTTGCGCCTTGCGCTTGTCGCGCTCGTCGGCGTCGTCGTCGTCGTAGATGCCTTTTCCGGTCGGCATATCGGTCCCTTCTAGTTGGCTGCGGTCCGCAGCTTGTCCAGCAGCGGCGTTGCCGCTTCCTTGAGGAACTGCTCTTGACCCTCGTCGCCGATCTGCACGAGCGCGATGTCGGTGAAGCCGGCTTCCCAGTACTTGCTGACCGCTTCGACGATCGCATCGAGATCGGGTCCGCAGGGGATGGACTCGGCCACGTCGTCCGGGCGCACGTATTGCGTCGCGCCGTCGAAGCCGGCGGTTGTCGGAAGGTCGGAGTTGACGGCCCACCCGCCGCTGAACCACCTGAACTGGTCGTGCGCGCGGCGCACCGCGGCGTCCTTGTCGGTGTCCCAGCAGATCGGGATCTGCCCGACGACGCGCACGTCACCGGGCAGGCCGGTGGCGCGCCGGGCATCGTGCCACGCATCGACGAGATCCTTGTTCGGCTCGACCGCGATCAGGTGGTCGGACAGCGGCGCGAACGTCTCGACCGACCGCTCACCCGAGACGGCGGTGGCGATGGCGACCGGCGTTTCCGGCAGGTCCCACAGCCGCGCCGAGTCGACCTCGAAATACTCGCCCTTCCAGTCGACGAGGTCGCCGGTGAACAGCTCGCGGATGATCTGTATCGCTTCGCGCAGCATCTCCTGGCGGCGCGCCACCGTCGGCCAGCGCTTGCCGACGACGTGCTCGTTGAGATTCTCCCCGCTGCCCAGGCCGAGCGTGAAACGGCCGTCGGCGAGGATCTGCAGTGTCGCGGCCTTCTGCGCGACGACCGCGGGGTGGTAGCGCATCGTGGGGCAGGTGACGTAGGTGAACAACTCGACACGCTCGGTGACATGGGCGACCGCGCCCAGCACCGACCACGCGTACGGCGCATGTCCCTGTGCGGACAGCCACGGGAAGTAGTGGTCGGAGGACACCTCGAAGTCGAATCCGGCCTGTTCGGCCGAAACCGCATAGCGGACAAGTTCTTTTGGCCCGCTCTGCTCTGTCATCAGGGTGTATCCGAACCGCGTCATGGGTCGGGGGTACCCGAGCCTCAGCCGGCGAAAACGATTGCCGCGCCCGCTACAGCCTGGCCTTAACCGCCGCGGAGAGTCGCGCACCGTCGGCCTTGCCGGCCGCGATGGCGGTCGCGGCCTTCATCACCAGCCCCATCTGCTTGGTGCCGGGCCGCTCACCGAGGTCCTCGGCGACCTGTGCGATCGCGGTGTCGGCGACGTCGGCCAGTTCGGCTTCGGTCAGCGGCGTCGGCAGGTACTCGTCGATGACCTGGGCCTCGGCGTGCTCATTGGCGGCCAGGTCGCCGCGACCGTTCTGCGTGTAGATCACCGCGGATTCGCCGCGCTTCTTGGATTCCTTGGCCAGCACCTTGAGCACCTCGGCGTCGGACAGTTCACGCGACTCTTTACCGGCAACCTCCTCGGTGGTGATCGCGGCGAGCAGCATCCGCAGTGTCGCGGTGCGCAGCTTGTCCTGCGACTTCATGGCCGTCGTGAGGTCGGCCCGCAACCGTTCCTTGAGTTCGCCCATGAGCCAAAGCTACCCGCGCTCGACCGTCGCAACCGTCCGACGGCGTTGTCAATTCGCACTGTCATCGACAGGATGGTGGCCATGAGCACCGACGCCGGCGGGTCCGGTTTTGCAGGCCCACCGCCGCCGGGCTATCCCCCTCCGGGCTACGCGCCACCGCCGGGGTACGGCCCGCCTCCGGGCTACGGTTCACCTCCTGGGTACGGCCCACCGGGTTACGGACCTCCACCGGGTTACGGACCTCCACCGGGCTATGGCCCACCGGGTTACGGACCTCCGGGTTACGGGCCGCCTGCGCTCAAGCCGGGTGTCATCGCTCTGCGCCCCCTGACCCTGTCGGACATCTTCAACGGCGCGGTCGGATACATCCGGGCCAATCCGAAAGCGACGCTCGGGTTGACGACCATCGTGGTGGTCGTCACCCAACTGGTCGCGCTGATCCTGTCCGTCGGCCCGCTGGCCGTCGGCGGGCGGTTGATCCCCACGCTCAGCGGTGAGGAGGAGGTGTCGGCGGGCGTGCTGGCGAGCACCATGCTGTCGAGCCTCGCCGGGTCGGTCGCGACGGGGCTGTCCGCAATCCTGCTGAGTGGTCTGCTCACGGTCGTCGTGGGCAGGGCCGTATTCGGCTCCGGAATCACCATCGGGCAAGCGTGGCAACGGCTTCGGGGCCGGCTCTGGGCGCTGATCGGCTTCTCCGTCTTGGAGGTCCTCGGTGCGATGCTGTTGATCGCCGTGGTCGTCGGCTTCATCTTCGCAGTGGGGGCCGCGGCGGGCGGCGCGGCCGCAGTTCTCATCGGTATCCCGTTGGTACTGGCACTGATTGCGGCGCTGGTGTACCTGGGGACGATGCTGACGTTCACTCCGGTCATCATCGTCCTCGAGCGACTCGGCATCATCGAGGCGGTCAAGCGGTCCTTCGCCTTGATCAAGCGGGACTTCTGGCGGGTCTTGGGCATTCGCCTGCTCGCGGTGATCGTTGCGCAACTCGTCGCCGGTGCCGTCGCGTTCCCGTTCAGTCTGGGCGGGCAGATAATCCTCATGGCGGCCACGACCACGACGGCCGCGCTGTTCGCCTTGGTCCTGCTGTCCGTCGGGGGCGCGATCGGCCAGATCATCACCGCCCCCTTCAGCGCCGGTGTGGTCGCGCTGCAGTACACCGACGCTCGTATCCGCAGGGAGGCCTTCGATCTGGTGCTGCAGACCGGCGCCGGCTACGGACCCACCGCCCCGTCCGACTCCACCGACCATCTGTGGCTGACCCGCCAGACCTGACGTGCCGACAGTAGACATCGACAGTGATGCCGCGCACGATGCGGCGCAGCGCGAGCTCGCAAAGCCGATATACCCCAAGCCTTCCCTGACCGACCGCTTCAGCGAATGGATCGACGATCTGATCTACCGGCTGGCCGCGGAGGGCGCGTCGATACCGGGCGGCTGGGTGACGATCACGGTCCTGCTGATCCTCGTGGCCATTGGAGTGGTCGCGGCGATCCGGATCGGGCGCCGGACCATGCGAACGGCCCGCGGCCACGCCGAGGCGTTGTTCGGCGAGCACGACATGACCGCCGCGCAGCATCGCGCGGCGGCGGAACAGTGCGCGACGACAGCGGACTGGGCCGCGGCCATCCGGCACCGGCTGCGCGCCGTCGCCCGACAGTTGGAGGAGACCGGTGTGCTCGACCCGGTCCCCGGCCGCACCGCAACCGAGCTCGCGCGTGACGCCGGCCGAGAGCTTCCCCATCTGATGGATGAACTCTCCTCTGCGGCAACCGCATTCAATGACGTCACTTATGGCGAGATGCCGGGCACCGAGTCGGCCTACCGGCTGGTCGCCGATCTCGACGACCACGTGAGGTCGCGCGCTCCGGTGGCCGCCGCCACCGCTGCCGCGCCTGCCGCGACGGACGGGTGGGCCGAGGTCCGATGACCACCGACACCGCCCTGGAGCCCACGCTGCGCACACGATGGCGTCGAGCGCGCTGGATCGTGTTGGCACTGGCCGTCATCGTCGCGATCGCCGTTCTCAGCGCCTATCTGACCGCGCCACGTCCCGGCGGCTGGATGGACCCGAACTCCACCGGACCGGACGGGACGCGCGCCTTGATGACGCTGCTGCGGGAGAACGGTGTCGATGTCGTCGAAGCACCTGACGTGGCCGCGGTGGAGGCGGCCGCCCGTCCCGACACCCTGCTGGTCGTGGTGCAGACCTACCACCTCGTCGACGACGCCGTGCTCGAACGCCTCGCACGCGTACCGGGTGATCGCCTGCTGGTACAACCCAACTCACGCACCCGCGAGGCCCTGGCGCCTGAGGTGAAGCTGAGTGGGGCCACCACGTTCGGCGGTGGCGAGCGCCCGGACTGTGATCTTCGGGAGGCCACCCGCGCCGGGGCCGTCCAGTTCAGCGTGAGCGACGCCTACGAGGCCTCCGGTGAGGACATCGACCTGACCCGCTGCTACGAGGGCGCATTGGTCCGCTACACCGCCGATGGCCGGGATATCACGCTGGTCGGCGATTCCGGGTTCATGACGAACCGCGGATTGCCCAAGGCCGGTAACGCGGCGCTCGCGATGAACCTCGCAGGCACGAACCCGCGCATGATCTGGTATGCGCCGCAGGTCACCGAGGGCGAATCCGATGGCGCGGCAAGCCTGTTCGACCTCGCACCCGACCACGTGAGCTGGGTGATGTGGCAGCTGGTCGCGGTGGTCGTGCTGCTGGCGCTCTGGAAGGGCCGCCGCATCGGTCCACTGGTCGCCGAACGCCTGCCCGTCGTCGTGCGAGCCTCCGAAACCGTGGAGGGACGCGGCCGGCTCTACCGCTCGCGTCGTGCCCGCGACAGTGCGGCAGACGCGCTGCGCACCGCGGCGCTGCAGCGCATGCAGCCCCGCCTCGGCCTGGGCGTCAACCCCGACCCGGCCGCGCTGGTCCAGGCCGTCGCCGCGCACAGCGGCGTCCATCCCCAGACGGCCGCGCACATCTTGTTCGGTCCGCCGCCCGGCGACGACGCCGAACTGGTCGATCTCGCACGCGCACTCGACAACATCGAAAGGCAGGTCGCACACTCGTGACTCAGGCAGGCGGAAACGATTCGGCGCGAACCGCATTGCTGGCGCTTCGCGCCGAGATAGCCAAGGCGGTCGTCGGACAGGACGCCGTCGTCAGCGGACTGGTGATCGCGCTGTTGTGCCGCGGTCATGTTCTCCTCGAGGGAGTTCCCGGTGTCGCCAAGACGCTGCTGGTGCGCACGCTGGCCTCGGCGCTGCAGCTGGACTTCAAACGCCTGCAGTTCACGCCCGACCTGATGCCCGGTGATGTCACCGGCTCACTGATCTACGACGCACGCACCGCGGAATTCGAGTTCCGTTCCGGACCCGTCTTCACCAACCTGCTGCTGGCCGACGAGATCAACCGCACGCCGCCCAAGACGCAGGCCGCACTGCTGGAGGCCATGGAAGAACGTCAGGTCAGTGTGGAGGGCCAAGCCCGTCCCCTGCCTGATCCGTTCATCGTTGCGGCCACGCAGAACCCGATCGAGTACGAGGGCACTTACCAACTGCCGGAGGCGCAGCTGGACCGTTTCCTGCTCAAGCTCACGGTGCCGTTGCCGACACGCGAGCAGGAGGTCGCGATCCTGAACCGGCACGCCCACGGCTTCGATCCCAGAGACCTGTCCGACGTGCGGCCCGTCGCCGGAGCGGCGGAGTTGGCCGCCGGGCGGGCCGCCGTGCGCCAGGTCCTGGTCGCCGACGAGGTGCTCGGCTACATCGTCGACATCTGCGCCGCGACAAGGCATTCGCCGTCGCTGCAGTTGGGAGTTTCGCCACGCGGGGCGACAGCTCTGTTGGCGACGGCCAAGTCGTGGGCCTGGCTGTCGGGGCGCAACTACGTCACCCCCGACGACGTGAAGGCGATGGCCCGTTCGACGCTGCGTCACCGCATCCAACTGCGGCCGGAGGCGGAGTTGGAAGGCGTCACACCCGACGGCGTGCTCGACGGGATCCTCGCGGCAGTACCGGTGCCGCGCTAGTGATCCTCACCGGACGCTCCGCGCTGGTCGCACTGGTCTGCGTCCTGCCGATCGCGGTCTCTCCTCAGCCGGCGTCCACGTTCGCCGTCCTGCTCGGTGCGCTCGTCGTACTGATCGCGCTCGACACCGCACTGGCCGGAGACACCCGCCGCGTGCGGTTCACCCGGTCCGGCGACACCACCGCCCGGCTGGGCCAGGACGTCACGGTGGCGCTGCTGATCGAGAACGCCGGCAAACGCCGAATCAAGGGTGTCGTGCGTGACGCGTGGCCGCCGAGCACGCGGGCCCATCCGCGTGTTCATCCGGTGAATCTGGCTGCGGGTCAACGAAGTCGAGTCGAGACGACATTGCAGCCCGTACGACGCGGCGACCAGGAGTCATCGTTGGTGACGGCTCGCGCGACCGGACCGCTCGGGCTGGCCGGACGGCAGAGCTCGCACCGGGTGCCGTGGCGGGTCCGGATTCTGCCGCCGTTCCTGTCGCGCAAGCACCTTCCCGCTCGGCTGGCCAAACTCCGTGAACTGGAGGGCAATACACCCGTCCTCATTCGGGGGCAGGGCACGGAGTTCGACTCGCTGCGTGAATACGTGATCGGCGACGACGTCAGGTCGATCGACTGGCGCGCCTCTGCCCGCCGCGCCGACGTCGTGGTCAGGACGTGGCGCCCGGAACGGGACCAGCGTGTGGTGATCGTGCTCGACACCGGTCGCACCTCGGCGGGCCGCGTCGGCATCGATCCCACCTCGAACGACCCGTCGGGGTGGCCGCGGCTGGACTGGTCCATGGACGCCGCGCTGCTGCTGGCCGCGCTGGCCTCGCGCGCGGGTGACCACGTCGACTTCCTGGCCCACGACCGCGTCACCAGGGCCGCCGTGTTCAACGCCTCACGCACCGACCTTCTGGCTCAGCTGGTCGCTGCGATGGCGCCGATCGAGCCGGCGCTGATCGAGTCCGACGCGGGCGCGATGGTGGCAGCGGTGCTGCGCCGCGTCCGCAGGCATGCGCTGGTGGTGTTGCTCACCGACTTGAACGCGTCGGCGCTGGACGAGGGCCTGATGACCGTGCTTGGGCAGCTGACGGCCAAGCACGCGGTGCTCGTGGCCGCGGTGGCCGACCCCCGGGTCGAGGCGCTTGCCGCCGGCCGCGCCGACGCCCCGCAGGTCTACGCGGCGGCGGCAGCCGAACGAGCGCGCAACGAGCGGCGTGCCATCGGGTCTCGCTTGCGGCGCCGCGGCGTCGATGTGGTCGACGCCGCACCCGAGGAGCTGGCGCCCGCCTTGGCCGACCACTACCTGGCGCTGAAGGCCACCGGCCGGCTCTAGCCGATCGGTACGACGTCGGGCGCGTCCTCGACGTCTCCGGTCTCACCGGCGCGCTCGGCCTTTCGCCCGTAGTAGAAGATGTAGCCGAGGAACGCGATCTCGGCGGCCACACCGATGGCGATGCGCGCCGCGGTCGGTAACGGCGAGGGCGTCACGAGCGCCTCGATGAGGCCGGAGATCAACAGGATCGCCACCAGACCGCCGGCCACCGCGCCGATCGCGCGACCCTGCTCGGCGAGCACCTGTCCCCGTGGCCGGTCACCCGGTGAGATCACGTTCCAGCCCAGCCGCATCCCCGCCCCGGCCGCCAGGAACACCGCGGTCAGCTCGAGCAGACCGTGCGGAGTGATCAGGCCGAGGAAGATGTCGCCTTTGCCCGCACCGAACATCAGACCCGCCGCCACCCCCAGGTTGGCGGCGTTCTGGAGAATCACGTAGGGGATGGGAATGCCGAGCAGAATCGCAAACCCGAGGCACTGCAACGCAATCCAGGCGTTGTTCACCCAAACCTGCAGTGCGAACGAGCCTGCCGGGTGCTCGCTGTAATACGCCGCGAAGTCGTTGTTGACCATCTGGTCGATCTCGTCGGCCGTTCCGATCATGGCTCGCACTTCCGGGCTGCCCGAAACCCACACCGCGATCAGGGCGGCCACCGCGAAGAACGCGACGGCGGTGCTCAGCCACCACCACCGCGACCGGTAGGCGACGACCGGGAACGACACCGTCCAGAACCGCAGAAACTCACGCCACAGCGGGGCGTGGGCGCCCGTCACCGCGGCTCGCGCCTGCGCGACCAGCCCCGAAAGCCGGCCGATGACCACGGGGTCCGCGTTCGCGGTGCGCACGATCGACAGATGCGTCGACACACGCTGGTAGAGGTCGACCAGCTCGTCGACTTCGGGGCCGGTGAGCTGTCGACGCCGCTTGATCAGGTGCTCGAGCCGGTCCCACGTCGGACGGTGCGCGAGCACGAACGCGTCGACATCCACGCGCGCAATCCTAGTAGCGTTGACGCTTATGGTCTGGCAGCAGGAACCCGTCGTAACCGGTGACGCGGTGGTCCTCGACGTCCAGATCGCGCAGCTTCCGGTGCGCGCCGTCGCCGCTCTGATCGACATCACGGTCGTGTTCCTGCTCTACCTGATCGGCATCCTGCTCTTCAGCCTGACGCTGACCCAGTTGGACCCGGCGTTGTCGGGGGCCGTGCTGATCATCTTCACCGTGCTCGCCCTGCTGGGATATCCGCTCGTGTTCGAGACCGCGACCCGGGGGCGGTCCCTGGGCAAGATGGCGATGGGCCTTCGGGTGGTTTCCGAAGACGGTGGCCCAGAACGGTTTCGGCAGGCGTTCTTCCGCGCGTTGTCCGGTGTGATCGAGATCTGGATGCTGGCCGGCGGTCCTGCGGTGATCAGCAGCCTGTTGTCGGCCAAAGGAAAGCGGCTGGGGGACATCTTCGCGGGGACCATCGTGATCAGCGAGCGCACACCGCGGATGTCGCCTCCACCGCCGATGCCGCCGCAGCTGGCCTGGTGGGCGTCGTCGTTACAGCTCTCCGGGCTGCACCCGGAGCAGGCCGAGCTGGCACGCCAGTTCCTCGGCCGCGCAGCGCAATTGCATCCGGCGGTGCGAGATCAGATGGCGTATCGCATCACCGCCGACGTCGTCGCGCAGATCTCGCCGCCCCCGCCTCCCGGGACACCGCCGCATCTGGTGCTCGCAGCGGTGCTGGCCGAGCGCCACCGCCGTGAACTGGCGCGGCTGCAGGTGGCGCCCGCACCGCCGCCATGGCCCAGTCCCCCACCGTCCGCGAGCGGGTATCCCGCACCGCCGCAGCAAAGTTCGACCCCATCCGATCCCGGCGGCTTCGCACCGCCGGGCTGAGGGTGTACGGATTGAGTATGCAAACCTTCCCGCTGGGCTCATTCCATGTCGGACGCGTCGGCTTCGGCGCCATGCAACTGCCGGGTCCGGGTGTCTTCGGCCCGCCACGCGATCGTGACCAGGCGCTGGCCGTGCTTCGGCGGGTGGTCGAACTCGGCATCAACCACATCGACACCGCGCAGATCTACGGTCCGAAGGTCGCGAACGAACTGATACGCGAGGCGCTGCATCCCTACCCCGCAGACCTGGCACTGGTCAGCAAGGTCGGTGGCGTACGCGGACCCCACGGTGAGTGGCTGCCCGCCCAGGACCCCGACGATCTGCGCAGGCAACTCGAGGAGAACCTCGCCACGCTCGGCACCGACCGCCTGGCCGCGGTGAACCTGCGCGTCTTCGCCGACGACGGCATCAGCACGCCCACCCGCGTCGAGAATCGGGAACTGTTCGACCGTCAGCTCACGGCGATGATCAAGGCGCGCGACGAGGGGCTGATCGGCGGCATCGGGCTGAGCAGCATCAGTGCCGAGCATCTGCGGGTCGCGGTGGACCGCACCGAGATCGTCTGCGTGCAGAACGCCTACAACCTCATCGACCGCAGTTCACAGCCGGTGCTCGACGCGTGCATCGAACGCGATATCGCGTTCGTGCCGTTCTTCCCGCTGGGTTCGGCGTTCTCACCGGACAACCCGGTGCTCGGGCATTCGGCGGTCAAGCGGGAGGCCGAGAAGCTCGGTCGCACACCGGCGCAGATCGTGCTCGCGTGGACGCTGAACGTCGCACCGAACGTGCTGCTGATCCCGGGCACGTCGTCGGTGACCCATCTGGAGGAGAACACGGCCGTCGCCGGCATCGACCTCGACGACGCAACCAGACGCGAACTCGACGCCGCCGCCTCATGATTTGTCACTACTCGACGTCGACCCAGTCCAGCGTGCGCTGCACCGCCTTCTGCCAACCGGCATAACCGGATTCACGCTGCTCGTCGCTCCACGACGGGGTCCAGCGCTTGCCTTCCTGCCAGTTGGCGCGCAGGTCGTCGCCGTTCTCCCAGAACCCGACCGCCAGCCCGGCGGCATAGGCCGCACCCAAGGCCGTGGTCTCGGCGACGACCGGCTTGACCACCTCGACACCGAGCACGTCGGCTTGGATCTGCATGCACAGGTCGTTGGCGGTGATACCGCCGTCGACCTTGAGCAGCTCCATGTGCACACCGGAGTCGGCTTCCATCGCATCGACGACGTCGCGGCTCTGGTAGCAGATCGCCTCCAGCGTCGCGCGGGCCAGGTGCGCGTTCGTGTTGTACCGCGACAGGCCGACGATCGCACCGCGGGCATCCGAACGCCAGTACGGTGCAAAGAGTCCCGAGAACGCCGGCACGAAGTAGACCCCGCCGTTATCGGACACCTCCCGGGCGAGTGGTTCGCTGTGCGCGGCGTCGCGGATGATGCCGAGCTGATCACGCAGCCACTGCACGGCCGAACCGGTGACCGCGATCGAACCCTCCAGAGCGTAAACGGGTTTCGCGTCACCGAACTGGTAGCAGACCGTGGTCAACAGCCCGTTCTCCGACCGGACGATCTTCTCGCCGGTGTTGAGGAGCAGGAAATTGCCTGTGCCGTAGGTGTTCTTGGCCTCCCCGGCGTTCAGACACACCTGTCCGACCATCGCCGCCTGCTGGTCACCGAGCGCACCGGTCAGCGGCACCTGGCCGGCAACGGGCCCGTCGTCGCGGGTGATGCCGTAGGACCCCGGGCATGACGACGGCTTGATCTCGGGCAACATCTGTCGCGGAATGCCGAAGAACGACAACAGCTCGTCGTCCCAATCCAGAGTCTCCAGGTTCATCAGCATGGTGCGGCTGGCGTTGGTGACGTCGGTGATGTGCGTCCCGCCGCGGGTTCCCCCGGTCAGGTTCCACAGCACCCAGGAGTCCGGCGTACCGAAGAGCGCGTCACCGTTCTCGGCGTCGCGACGTACCCCGTCGACGTTCTCCAGGATCCATTGCACCTTGCCGCCGGAGAAGTAAGTCGCGGGGGGCAGGCCGGCCTTGCGGCGGATGACGTCGCCGCGACCGTCGCGGTCCAGTGCCGAGGCGATGCGGTCGGTGCGGGTGTCCTGCCACACGATCGCGTTGTAATACGGTCGGCCGGTCCGCTTGTTCCACACCAGCGCCGTCTCGCGCTGGTTCGTGATGCCGAGCGCAGCGAGGTCGGTTGCCGACAGGTTCGTCTTGTTGAGCGCGGACATGATCACCGCCGCGGTGCGCTCCCAGATCTCGACGGGATTGTGCTCGACCCACCCGGCCTTGGGCAGGATCTGCTCGTGCTCGAGCTGATGGCGTCCGATCTCGGCGCCGCCGTGGTCGAAGATCATGCATCGGGTGCTCGTGGTGCCCTGGTCGATGGCGGCGACGAACTCGGCATTTTGAGCCAACGCGCACTCCCCTCTTTGCTGCGGTCCGTCGTCCATCATGGACTACATGGCCGAAAAGCCCGCCGGGATTGAAACGAGAACGCCCGGCATCGACCGCATGCCGCGCGGCGGGCCCGACGCGTCATGCCTGGACCGCCTGTTGCAGACCGATCGGCTCGAGTACCTGGACCGCGAATCCGGCGCGCCGGGCGACGCCGAGCGCAAACGCCGCGTGATCCGCGCGCTCGAATTGACCGGCGGATGGTTCGGCAACACCGAGCGGTTCGCCGAGATCGCGCTCGCAGAGGTCGAAGACGTCGCGGATCCGAGGATCCTCGAGCTGGGGGCGGGCCACGGGGCGCTGTCGCGCAAGCTGCTCGACTGGCACCCCTCGGCGAAGTTGACCGTCACCGATGTGGACGCGGCGAACGTGGCGGCGATGGACGCGAGCGAGCTGGGTGGGCATCCACGCGCAACGATTCGGGAGATGGACGCCACGGCGATCGACGTCGCCGACGCCTCGTTCGACCTCGCGGTCTTCGCGCTGTCGTTTCATCACCTGCCGCCTGCGGCGGCCGCGCGGGCGATGTCGGAAGGCACCCGGGTGGCCGGCAAGTTGTTGGTCATCGACTTGCCCCGCCCGCCCTCACCGCTGCATCTCGTGCGCCTGGCGACCATGCTTCCGTTCGCCGCGATAGTGCCGTTCGTCCACGACGGCGTCATCAGCTCGCTCCGCTCCTACAGTCCGTCGGCGCTGCGCGCACTGGCGGCGTATGCCGACCCCACTATCGAGGTCGAGCTACGCGGCGGATTGTTGAGCCCTCAGGTCGTGGTGGCTCAACGCGGCGCCCCGGATCCGTTGCGACCGAACGACCAACGCTGATAGCCGAACTCGATGAAGGCATCGAGCACGTCGTACAGTCCCGGATGCCGCGCCAACAGAGACCCAATCATCCTCATGCCGAGGTTGATACCCCGCTTTCGGCTCACCAAACCTGTCACCGCAGGTCAGCCGCGCGGACGGGTCAGCCGATGCAGAAGCCACGCAACCGGAATCGTCAAAACCAGGGTCACGACGAACAGCACCGCCACCGAACCGGTGTACACCCGCCACTGCAGCACCGACACCATCGCGATCTCCATCACGATCACGTGCAACAGGAAGATCTCGTAGGAGATCTCGCCGAGCCACACCATCGGTCGGCTGCTGAGTAGCGCTGCGTACCAGCCTTTGTCGCCGAGGGCCAACGGCGCGACAACCAGTGTCGCGATTGCCGCGTAGAACATCACCTTGGCGATGTCCTGTCCGAGGTCGAGCGCGGGCGCGTCGACGCGTCCGGCGATCGGCGTCGACACCACCAGGTACATCGCCACCGCGAGCGGCAGCGCGATCAGTGCGTAACACCGAAAGTCCGTGCGCGCCAGCACACTGAGGGTCATCCCGCCGACGAACCACACCAAGTAGTGCGGCAGCCACAGCCCTGCGCCGTTGGGCAGCCAATCCGTCGTGTGGATGATGACGAGCCACAGCGGGCTCAGCACACCGAGCACCGCCAGCGCGGCCAACAGCACACCGGGGCGCCACCGGCGCCGGCACAGCACGACCAGCAGCAGGTAGGCCAGCACGGGCAGCACGGCGTAGAACGCCACTTCGACCGCGAGACTCCACATCTGGGTCAGCCCCTGATGCATGTAGGCCGTGATGTAGTTGGAGCTGTAGATCTGGGTGAGCGTGAGGTTACGCACCAGGCCGTGCCAGGTGTGGCCGGGATTGGGTTCGATGGTGCGGAACTCGTACAGTGCGAACGCCAGCAGCACCGTCACCACGTAGGCCGGCATGATGCGACGCAATCGGTTTCGCGCATATCGACGCGTCCGCGGCGGGGCAGTGCCGCTCGCCGCGGCCCGTACCCATCCATTGAACAGCAGGAAGCCCGACAGCACGAAGAAGATCGCCACGCCGATCTCCATGCGCGCGAACACCAGCCCGACGTATCCCCGGTTGTAGGCGCCGGTGCCGTATGCGGCGTGGGTGGCCGTCACCAACAACGCTGCGACGGCCCGGATGCCCGTCAGCGACGCGACGCGGTCGACCCTCGAGACCTGTTCCAGACCACCCTGGTCGAGGTCGCCCGGTGACGAACTCACCCGGCCAGTATGCCGGTAGGGCAGCCCCTTACGTGGCCATCACCACGCGTTCATTCGGGACACAATGCGTCATCTGCAACCCCTCGACGTCACGCGGGCCGTTCTTGCCGAGGTGCTGGCGACGCCGTTCCTCGTCCTCTGAAAGCGTCTGGGACTTCAGCGGTTCCAGGTCGCGCACATCGTCGACCGAAATGCCGAGGCCTTCGCCGACCCGCAAGCCGAGTTCGTCGTCGCACATGAAGAAGTGCCACACCATCCGCTCCTGCACCTCGCGGGTCGCTTCGGAGATGTTGGTGACGAAATTGTTGACCAGGTCGTCCTTCTCCCATTGGTCCATCAACTGGTAGCGCTGCCCGGCCTGCTCGTAGTCGTTGGTGCGCGGTATGCGTTTGCGCGTCAGACGTCCCGAGATCTCCGGACCCACGTCGTCGGGAATGGGTGCGGAGGCCTCACGCAGGCCCCCGGTGATCGACGGCTCGTAGTTCACATGAGGATTGGTCCCGACGTTGTCGACGCCGTACTGCATCTGGCCGCCCTGCTGATTCGTTGCGACCTTCGCGTTCTTCGGCCGGTTGACGGGCAGCTGCAGGTAGTTGGGTCCGACGCGGTAACGCTGGGTGTCCGAATAGGAGAAGGTCCGACCGACCAGCATCTTGTCATCGGAGAACTCCAGCCCGTCCACCAACACACCGGTGCCGAGCGCCAACTGCTCGTTGTCGTTGAAGAAGTTGTCCACGTTGCGATTCAGGACCATGCGGCCGACGAGTTGCGGCGGGAAGTCGTTCTCCGGCCACACTTTGGTGTCGTCGAGCGGATCCCAGTCGAGCTCGGGATGGTCGTCATCGCTCATGATCTGGACCAGCAGTTCCCACTCGGGGTAGTCGCCGCGTTCGATCGACTCGTAGAGATCCTTGGTGGCGCTGCCGAGTTCGGTGGCTTGCACGGCGGCGGCGTCCGCCTCGGTCAGGCTCTTGACCCCCTGCTTGGGCATCCAGTGGTACTTGACGAGGTGACTTTGCCCCTCGGCGTTGACCCAGCGGTACGTGTTGACCCCGAAACCCTGCATGCTCCGGTAATTGGCGGGGATACCGCGGGGTGAGAACAGGTTCACGATCATGTGCATGCACTCGGGGGTCTGCGACATGAAGTCGAAGATGCGCGCCGGCTCCTGATGGTGGGTGACAGGATCCGGCTTGAGCGCGTGAATGACGTCCGGAAACTTGATCGCGTCGCGGATGAAGAAGACGGCCAGGTTGTTGCCGACGAGGTCCCAGTTGCCGTCCTCGGTGTAGAACTTCACCGCGAAGCCGCGCGGATCGCGGGCCACCTCGGAGGAGTCCCGGCCACCGATGACGGTCGAGAACCGGATCGCGAGGTCGGTGCGCTTGCCCGCGGTGTTGAAAAGCTTGGCTCGGGTGTAGCGCTCGATCGGCTCGTCACCCCACTTGCCGGTCGCCTCGAAGTAGCCGAACGCCACCGCGCCGCGGGCGTGCACCACCCGTTCGGGGATGCGTTCCCGGTCGAAGTGGCTCATCTTCTCCAGGAACTGGTAGTTCTCCATCGTCGCCGGCCCGCGGGCGCCGATGGTGCGCTGGTTCTGGTTGTCGTAAATCGGGTGACCTTGGCGGTCGGTGAGGATCTCGCGGGTGTCGTCGGGGTCAGGAGGCATCGAGGAGACGTCGGTCATCAGAGGTCCTTCCGGTTTGTCGCTAGCCTGGCCGCCTACCCACCGGTGCCGGGATTAAACGGTGACGGAGGAACCGCGCTCCAATTCGATGATCCGGTCGGACAGGCCGCGGCGCTTCATCTCGTCGACGAAGTCGGACAGCGGGGACGCGAACACCCCGTAGTCGTCGAAATGCACCGGGATCATCCTGGGAAGGTTCAGCAGCTCGACGACGTCGGCGCCCTGTTGGCCGTCCATCGTCACGGTCAACCCGAACGGAAGGTGCCTGCCGAACGGCAGCCGGGTACCGCCCAGGTGCAGCACGCCGACGTCGATCGATTCGAATCGCACTGGCATTTCCCGCAATTCGTCGACGAACAGGGTATCGCCGGAGACGTAGAGCCTGCGGCGGGCAGTGCCGTCGGAGAACTCGATCATGCTGCCCATCACCGGCGGCAGGAAGCGGTCGACCGGCGTGGGCGCGTGGCGGCCGGGCAGGCTCGTGACGGTGACGCTGACCGTTCCCTTGGTGATCGTGTGGTGCTGCCAGGTCTCGAGCGCCAACGACCTGCCGAAGCCCCGGTGTGCCAGCCGTTTGGCGGCGTGCGGTGTGGTCAGGATCGGAAGACCGTGGTCGAGGCGGCTCTGTGTCACCCGGTCCCAGTGATCGCCGTGCATATGTGACAGCACCACCGCGTCGAGGGCGGGCAACTGGTCGATGTCGAGCGCCGGACCTTTGAGCCGCTTGGACAGCAGCCCGTATCCGAGGTACGCGTGCTGGCCCTGGTGCAGGAAGTTCGGATCGGTCAAGAGGGTTATGCCGCCGCCGGAAATCAGTGTGGTGGCGGTGCCGATGAAGGTGACGGTGACGTCCATCGCCCCTGACTACCCGCCGCGATGGGGTTTATGCGGGCCGCATCCTTTGCGAGCGACCGCTCAATGTTCGCGAATCGCGGCGTGTCCGAGTGCAGACGCGGACGCTCGCCGACGATGGACAATGGCGGGGTGGGCGAGGAAGTGAAGGGCACCGGCTACAGCGGCGCGCACCGCCGGGAGTACCGCCGCAAGGTGCAGCAGTGCCTCGACGTCTTCGAGACCATGCTCACCCAGTCGAGTTTCGACTTCGAGCGGCCGCTGACCGGTATGGAGATCGAGTGCAATCTCGTCGACTCGGCCTACCAGCCGGCGATGAGCAACGCCGAGGTCCTGCGGGCGATCGCCGATCCGGCGTACCAGACCGAACTGGGCGCCTACAACATCGAATTCAACGTGCCGCCGCGCCGGTTACCCGGGCGTGCCGCGCTCGACCTGGAAACCGACGTCCGGGCGAGCCTCAATGCGGCCGAGACGAAGGCCGGCCGCCACGACGCACACATCGTGATGATCGGCATCCTGCCCACGCTGCTGCCCGAGCACCTCGCGGGACACTGGATGAGCGAGTCGACGCGGTATCAGGCGCTCAACGACTCGATCTTCACCGCCCGCGGCGAGGACATCCTGATCGACATCGTCGGTCCGGAGCGGGTGAGCCTGCAGACCGCCTCCATCGCGCCGGAGTCGGCGTGTACGAGCATGCAGCTGCATCTTCAGGTGTCGCCGGCCGACTTCGCGCAGAACTGGAATGCCGCTCAGGTGCTGGCGGGTCCGCAGGTGGCGCTGGGCGCCAACTCGCCGTACTTCTTCGGCCACGAGCTGTGGGCCGAGACCCGCATCGAGCTGTTCGCCCAGGCCACCGACACCCGACCGGACGAACTCAAGGCGCAGGGTGTCCGCCCGCGGGTGTGGTTCGGCGAACGCTGGATCACGTCGATCTTCGACCTGTTCGAGGAGAATGTGCGCTACTTCCCGTCGCTGCTGCCCGAGCTGTCCGAGGAGGACCCGGTTCGCGAGCTCGCCGAGGGTCGCACCCCCAGGCTCTCCGAGCTCCGGCTGCACAACGGCACCATCTACCGGTGGAACCGGCCGGTGTACGACGTCGTCAACGGCCGTCCGCACCTGCGCGTGGAGAATCGCGTGCTGCCGGCCGGCCCGACCGTCGTCGACATGATGGCCAACGCCGCCTTCTACTACGGCACGCTGCGCACCTTGTCCGAGGACGACCGGCCGCTGTGGACGAAGATGAGTTTCGCCGCCGCACAACACAATTTCGTCGAGGCCGCCCAGCACGGTATGGATACCCGCCTGTACTGGCCCGGCTTCGGCGAGGTGACCGTCGACGAGTTGGTACTGCGCGAACTGCTGCCCATGGCCGACGAGGGCCTGCGCCGGTGGGAGGTCGCAGCCGAGGTGCGCGATCGGTACCTCGGGGTCATCGAGGGACGGGCCAAGACCGGCCGAAACGGCGCCACGTGGCAGGTCGCGACGGTGCGCGCGCTGCAGGAGCGCGGTATGGCGCGGCCCGCCGCGCTCGCGGAGATGCTGCGCCGGTACTGCGAGCGGATGCACAGCAACCAACCGGTACACACCTGGGACGAGGGATTCGACGAGTGAGAGCGGTCTGGCTGCCATTGCTGGTGCTGGCCGCGTTGGCGGCCGGGTGCCACGGCGGTCAGCAGGCGCGCGCGGACACGATCGAGGCCGGGCTGGATCGCCCGTTCGTGCTCGCCGGCGGACAGCAAGCCGAGATCGTCGGTGAGCCGCTGCGGCTGCGGTTCACCGAGATACCGGAGGATTCGCGGTGCCCCACCGAGGTGGAATGCTTCTGGACCGGCCAGGCGCGAATCGTCGTCGTGGTCGACGACGAACGGTCCGGCGAGCAGACCGTCGAGTTCAACACCAACCCGGCGCCCGGGCAGAACAGGCAGACGGTGCAGACCGGCGATTACGCGCTCACGTTGCAGGCGCTCGACCCGTATCCCCGGACACCCGAGGACGTTCCGCCGCTTTCGGAGTACCGGGCGACGCTGCTGGTGCACCGGACCGGTTGACGGGTCACCCGGCGGCGGCCAGGGCCTCGGCGAACCGGGCGAGTTCCTCGTCGGTGACGTCGACGTGCGGGGAGGCCCGCAGCACCGGCGTCGTCATCTCGAACGGGGCGCGCTGCACATCGGCGAACGTGGTGACGATGCGGTGTTCGGCGATCAGCCAGTTGCGGATCTTCTGCGGGTCGGCGCCATCGGTGGGGGCCAACGTGGTGATCGCGGTCGGTTCATCGTGCGGCTCGACGACCCGCCATCGGTCGAGGCCGGCCACCGCGTCGCGGGTCATCCGGCCCACCTCCGCCAGGCGGGCCCGCACCGCGGCAGGCCCGTCGGCCAGATGCTCGCCGAGCGCTACCGAAAAGCCCACGCGGGCAGCGACATTGGCCTCCCCCTGCTCCAAGCGCTGCAAAACGGACAAGGGCAGATTCCACTCCGGGGGTGGTAGCCGTGGTTGCAGCCGCTGGGCGAGCTCGCGGTGAATTCCGAGGAATCCCACGCCGCGAGGCCCGGCGATCCACTTACGGGACGAACCGTAGATCGCCGCAGGTGTGACCGCGCAGTCCAGGTGTCCCAGCGCCTGGGCGGCGTCGACGACCAGCGGCACACCGAGTTCTGCGCACGTGGCGGCCAGCGCCGACAGCGGCTGCGCCAGCCCGCGGTGGCTGGCCAGCGCCGTCAAGTGCACCAGCGCCGGCGGGTCGGCGGCCATCTGGCGCGCGGCCGCCGCGACGTCGAGCCGCCCGTGGCCGTCGGCGCGCAGGGCGCGGACGGCAAATCCGTTGGCGGCCATGATCGCCAGGTTCGGCCCGTATTCGCCGGACAGGCACGCCACGGTCCGTTCTCCTGGCCATGCGCCGAGCAGCAGGTCCAGCGCGTTGTTCGCGCCGGTGGTGAACACGAAGTCGGTGCTGGCCAAACCGGTCAGCGCGGCGAGTGCGGCGCGCCCGGCGTCGAGCACCGGTGCGGCGGCCTCGGCCGCGACGTAACCGCCGACTTCGGCTTCGTGGCGCGCGTGCTGGACGGCGGCGTCGATCGCCGCGACGCTCTGACGCGAACAGGCGGCGCTGTCAAGGTGCACTCCAGCCACCGCTGGGCGGGCCGCCCGCCAGCGATCCGCGAGGCTCATTTCGTCGCCAGCGACAGGCCGAAGTCGCCGGCGGCGTCGGTCCACCAGTGGGTCATCCGAAGTCCGACGGCGGCGAGTTCGGCCTCGACGCCGGCACGCCGGAATTTGCAGGACACCTCGGTGAGCATCGCCTCACCGGCGCCGAACTCGACGGTCAACCCGAGATCGCGCACGTGCACCCGCTGCGGTTCGGTGGCGCGCAGCCACATCTCGATTCGTTCGTCACCGGCGTTCCACACGGCGACGTGTTCAAACTTCTCGAGGTCGAAATCGGCGTCCAGTTCACGGTTGACGACGGCGAGCACGTTGCGGTTGAAGCGCGCGGTCACGCCCGCGCCGTCGTCGTAGGCGCGCACCAGACGGTCGGCGTCCTTCACCAGATCGGTGCCGAGCAGCAGGCTGTCACCGGGTTGCAAGGTGTCGGAAAGGGCGGAAAGGAATTCGGCGCGCGGGCCTGCGGTGAGGTTGCCGATCGTCGAGCCCAGGAAGGCGACCAGGCGGCGCCCGACACGGGGGATCTTGTCCAGGTGCTTCTCGAAATCCCCGCAGACGGCGTCTATCTCGAGACCGGGAAACTCGTCTGCAAGCGCCGCCCCCGCGGCGGCCAGCACACTCGCGTCGACGTCGAACGGGATGAACCGGCGCAACGAGCCGCGGTCTCGTAGCGCGTCGAGCAGCATGCGGGTCTTCTCCGACGTGCCGCTGCCCAATTCCACCAGGGTGTCGGCGCGGCAAGCCGCCGCGATGTCGACCGATCGGTTTCTGAGGATCTCGGCCTCCGCGCGCGTCGGGTAGTACTCCGGCAGCCGCGTGATCTGGTCGAACAGGTCGCTGCCTATCGAATCGTAGAACCACTTGGGCGGCAACGACTTCGGGGTTGCAGTCAAGCCGTCGAGCACGTCCCGGCGCAGCGCGTTCGCCGCCGAGTCGGCGGACAGGTGGTTCGACAACGACAGCGTGCCCGCGCGATCGGATCCCCGCGCCATCAGGCTCCCTTCAATGCGGCCAGTTGCACTCCCGACGACGTGACCTCGACGAGGTGGCGGTCCGGGATCTCCTCCCACGCGGGGTCGTCGTCGTAGGGTTCGCTGGCCAACACGACACCGTCGCTACGTCGCAGCACGGACAGCGTGTCGCCCCATGTCGTCGCGATCAGACGGGATCCGTTGCCTGCCAGGATGTTCAGCCGGGCGTTCGGGTCGGCCGCGGCGGCGTCGACGATGGTCTCGCCCAGCGAGTCCAACCCCCGGTCGAAGATGAGCGCGGCGAGCAGGGCGCTGTCGTTGGTCGACTCGGCGGCGGGCGACAGCGGGAGCGCCCGGCGGTCGACCAGCCCGTTGTGGGAGAGCAGCCAGCGCCCGTCGGTGAACGGCGCCACCGCGGTCGCCTCGATCGGCATGCCGACGCTCGCAGACCGCACCGCGGCCACGATACAACCGCTGCGCAGCGCCGGCGCGACCGAGGCGAGCGAGGCATCACCCCACATCGGCGTCGCACTGCGCCAGCGCCGCGGCGTCTGGCCGTCGAAGAAGCCCACACCCCATCCGTCGGCGTTCATCAATCCGTGCTTCTGCCTGCGGGGCGAATACGATTGCACGAGAAGACCGTTGGCGGGCTCGAGGATCAGCGACGCCACCGAGGCCGGTTCACCGAGCCACCCGAGATGCCGGCACATCAGTTGCTCCCTCTTCGCGCAAGCGGCTCATCGCCGTCATTCCCTCTTCGCGCGAGCGGCTCATCGCCGACGTCCCAGGCCAGCCGCACGCCGGAGAAGATCTGGCGCCGGATCGGGTGGTCCCAGTTGCGGAAGCTGGGCCGCAGGATGCTGGCCGCGACCGCCCATGATCCGCCGCGCAGCACCTTGTAATCACCCTCGAAGAAGGGCTGTGAGTAGCGGTCGTAGATCATCGGCGTGAATCCCGGCCACGGGCGCAGCGGCGACGTCGTCCACTCCCACACGTCGCCCAGCATCTGCTCGGCGCCGTAGGCTGACGCACCGGCCGGGTAGGCGCCGACGGGCGCGGGACGCAGCGCGTCGCCGCCGAGGTTGGCCAGGGCAGCAGTGGGTTCGGTTGCGCCCCAAGGGTATCGGCGACGTGCGCCGACCGCCGGGTCCCATGCGCAGGCCTTCTCCCATTCCACCTCGGTGGGCAGCCGGGCACCCGCCCACGCGGCGTAGGCCTCGGCTTCGAAGAATGTGACGTGCTGTACCGGCTCGGCGTCGGGGATCTCCTCGACGTGGCCGAACCGGGTGCGGGTGACGTCCGGATTCCAGAACTGCGGCGCGGTCAGACCCGCTTCGGTGCGGTACGCCCAACCGCGCTCCGACCACCACCGGGGCTCGTCGTAGCCACCGTCGTCGATGAACCGGCGCCATTCGCCATTGGTGACCGGGACGCGCCCGATACGGAAGGCAGGCACGTCGACGACGTGTGCGGGGCGTTCGTTGTCCAGCGAGTACGGTTCGGTGGTCGCGTCGACGCCGAGGACGAACTCGCCGCCGGGCACCAGCACCGATCTGCCCGCGACGCCGGGGCGGCCTTCGGGAAGCGCGATTCCGGTGTCGAGCAACGGGGGGCCGCTTCGCAGGTTCAGCGCCTGCAGCATGGTTTCGTCGTGCTGGTTCTCGTGGCTGATCACCAGGCCGAACGCAAAACCGGGCTCGTCGTCGGGTAGGACGTCCAGCGTGTCGAGCACCTTGTCGCGCACCGTCGCGCAGTACGCCCTGGCGTCCGACGGCGGGAGCAGCGGCAAGTTCACGCGGCTGGCCCGGGAGTTGACGAACGCGTCGTAGAGACGTTCGACGTCGGGGCGCAGCATGCCGGGCCGGTCCGGGTTTCCGTCGCGCAGCAGCCACAGCTCCTCCTGCTGCCCGATGTGCGCGAGGTCCCACACCAACGGGCTCATCAGCGGGCTGTACTGGCGGCCCAGCTCCGCGTCGTCGAAGTCGACGAGGCGCAGCGTGCGCCGGCGTGCCCGGGTGAGTTCGCGCGCGATGGTTTCGCGAGGTGTCACAGTTCCCCTCGTGCCAGTTGCGTGACCGCGGGCGCGATCCCGTGCTGGGCGGCGCGGTCGCGGAAATCGTCGGCCGGGCAGCGTCCCTGCTCGACTGAACGCATCAGCCGGTGCATCGATTCCGCGAGTTCGGCGGGCGCGCGTTCCGCGGCCGCCCGCACACACCGTTGCGCGGCGGCCCGCAACCGGGGATCGGCCAGGCCGACGTGGGCGGCCTGATCCCAGGCGGTGGCGACGGGTTCGGTGGCTTCGGCGGCGATTTCGGCCGCCGTCGGGTCGTCAAGGAGGGTGACAAGCGTGAACGCGACCGCCGGCCAGACCGCTTCCGGCACGCTGTCGAGATAGCGGATCTCCAGCCACTGCCGCGGGCGGACCGGAGGGAACAACGTGGTCAGGTGGTAGTCGAGGTCCGCAGCGGTGGGACGGCGGCCGCCCAGCTTGACCCGCCCGTCGGCCCAGTCGGCGAACGGCACCCACTCGGTGACCGGTTCGGCGTCGGCGTCGGCGTGGTTGACGAGCATCACCGGAGCGTTGAGCGCGTACCGTGCCCAATCACTGGCCGGGTCCTCGCCGTTCTCGCCGAGGACAGGGCCGCAGCGGGCCGAATCCAGCTGGCCCCACACGCGTTGCCGCGTCGACTGCCAGCCGGAGTCGTCGCCGCTCAGCAGCGGCGAATTCGCGGTGATCGCGATCATCGTGGGGCCGAGCGCGTGCGCGAGCCGGACCCGGTGCGCCCAACCATCACGCGGGCCCGCATCGAGGTTGACCTGCACCGAAGCCGTCGACGTCATCATCGCCGCACCCGCGGCTGGGGTGCCGCTGGCGGCGAAGAAGGCCTCCATCGCGCGGTAGCGCGCGCCGGGGTTGACGCGCTGCGGTGGCCGCAGCGGATCGGCGCCCAACGACACCAACCCGAATCCGGAGCCCGCGAACGCGGCGCAGAGCACCGCGCGGTCGGCGACCATCGCGTCGATCGCCGAGAGCGGGCCCGCGAGCGGCGGACCGGACAGTTCCACGGCGCCGCCCGGTTCGACGGTGACCCTGCTGCCGCCCGGTAGGGGTGGCAGGCCGGCGATGGTGACGGTGAGCTCATCCCAACCGGGCCGGCGCGTGGGATCGGTCAGATCGAAGCAGTGCGCCTCGATTTCGAGGCCCACCCGACCGACCGGGGCGTCCCGCAGACACCCGGCGCCGACCTGGCGCGCGGCGGCATCGGCGCTGGTCAGCTGGGTGCACGGGCTGGACGGCGGGTGCGCGTCCGCCACCTCGGACGCGATGGTGAAGGTCATTCCAACCATCCCCTTCCGGGAGTGGACCGCTGCCCCTTCAACCATCTTCCAGACGGCACCGACAAATCCAGCGTTTTTTGGATGACGCCTTCGTTACGAGGCCCCGCCCCGGGCTACTGGCCGAGGGTGTTCTGCATCGCGCCGGCCAGTGCATTCACCGCCGGGCCACCGTTGCCGGACTGACAGACCTTCGCCTGCAGCAGGACGTTCTCGCGCTTGCGAGTGGTGGTGAAGCAGCGCCGGTCCGTGCCCGCCTCCTGTTTGACCCAATCGGCGTCGGTGGCCGTGGTGGGCCCGCCGGTGAAGGTCCACACCTGGGTCGTGAAGTTGTCCAGGTGCATCGCGGTGGTCTGCCCGTTGCAGCCGACCGTGCGGTCGACGACGCGTCGGAAGGCCCGGTCGGCGGCGTCGGTCGTCGCGAACACCCCGACCGCTTGTTTGACCAGATGCGTCGCATCCGTCGGCGACTCCTGGGTCACCGCGCCGTTGAACGATGCGAGATCGGGGTCGGCGTAGACGTCGGGCAGGCCGATGTCGGCCCAGTTGTTGCACGCAGGAAGCTCGACCGAGAAGGTCTGCACCGGTTCGGTGAACAACGACTCGAATCGCATTGTGGCGCCGACGATGTTGCCCACCGAACCCTTCGGCAGCACGGCGTAGTTGACCACGCCGGGATCCGACGGGCGCGCTGCGGCGGGGCCGGCGGGCGCCATGACCGAGAGCCCGATGGCCACGCAGACGCCCGCCGCGGCGACCGCCCGCACCGGTCAGACCTTCGCGGACAACTTGACTTCGATGTTGCCGCGGGTGGCCTTCGAGTACGGGCAGAAGTCGTGTGCCTTCGCCATCAGGTCGTCGGCCACGCTCTGCTCGAGGCCGGGCAGGTAGCCGATCAGGTGTGCCGTGAGCCCGAACCCGCCCTCGGAGTCCGGTCCGAAGCCGACCTGTGCGGTGATCGAGGTGGCTTCGTCGATGTCGATCTTGTTGTTGCGGGCCTGCAGCCGCAGTGCGCCGAGGAAGCACGCCGCGTAACCCGACGAGAACAGCAGTTCTGGGTTGACGCCCTCACCGCTGCCGCCGAGCTCCTTGGGCGGGCGGGTGTCGAGATCGATCTTGCCGTCGGAGGAACGGACGTGGCCGTCACGGCCGCCTCCGGACGCGGTGGACTCTGCCGTGTACTTGACCTCAATGCTCATGGGCTCGATCATGCCAGCCCACTCACATTCGGCAAGACGCCCGTCCCACACCGGGTATCGGCGCTGGTGTGCACTCAGATCGCCGATTCGGCTGATTCGCGGCCGATTATCGATCTGAGTGCACACCAGACGGGGGATGGCTTTACGGACGGGACGGCGCCGTCGTGGTCGGAGCCTCGGGGGACTGCGGCGGCTGGAACCGCGGCCCGTCGGCGCCCGGCCCGAAGGGCGGTCGCTGACCCGGCCCGCCCGGCATCATCGGGCCTCCCGGCGGCGGCCCCCGATGGAACACTGCGACGTCGCGGTCGTGGCCGCCGTGATGGCCGCCGCGCTGGTGGCCTCCCGAGTGCGCACCGAGGATGAAACCGGAGAAGAAGATCACGGCGACGATGAACACGACCCCGGCGGCGATGCCGACCCAGGCGGCAGCGGCGCCGAGCTTGGAGCGGCGCGGGCCGACGGGGTCATGGTGAGGTGCTGCGACCACGGGGGTGGTGGCGGGTTCGGATGGTGTTTCAGTCATGGCAGCCATCATGCGAGCCGTTTCGATGAGCCCGTCATGTGGCACCTATGAGCCGGCTGTGAAAGTGGCCGTCGGTCCCGGCCGATTGACACCGCTCAGGCCGCAGAATAGTTTCGACTACACGCGTTGTCATTGCCGGAAGGGAAGCCGAGAGACCATGCAGCGCCCGATCCCGACGCGTCACCCCGAGCGGCCTCGCCCCGTCCCGGCCGGCATCCGCGTCATCGCCAAGGCGCTGGCCATCGGCGAGCCCACACCGGCGCAGTGGCGCAGGCTGGGTGAGCGGCTGACCGTCGGAGACGAACCGATGGACCGCCTCGTCGAGTGGATGTCGGGCGCCGGCGTGAAGCAGACCCGCCCGTTGTTCGATCGAGCGCTCACCTATGGAATCGACGCGGTTCCCGACGCCCCGGAACCGTTGCGCGAATTCTTCACGGGCGTGGAGCAGCTGCCCGACTGGGCCGACCCGGTGAAGTTGCGCCGCGGTGCGCAGGCGCTGCGTCGCGGCGGCGCCGACGGCATGTACGTCGCACGTGACGTATCGCTTCTCGGCGGCTACCAGTTCTCAGGTTTCAACAAGACACTGTTGCGCACCGGCGCCCTGGAGAAGGGTTCGAACAAGCGCTTCGCCGAGACGATGCAGTGGGCGATGGACGTCATCTCCGACGGTGGTCTCGAGCGCCTGGGCGCCGGTTACCGGTCCACCCTTCGGGTTCGGCTGATCCACGGACTGGTGCGCCGCCACGTCGGAGCGATGCCCGACTGGCGCGTCGATGACTGGGGCGTCCCGATCAACCAGACCGATATGGCGGCGACGCTGATCGGCGCGCTGGTCGCGCCGGCCGTCGGCGTCGTGGGGATGGGAATCGTGTTGCGGCCGAAGGACTGTGACGCCGTCGCACACTTGACCCGCTACGTCGGATGGTTGATGGGCGTGGAGGACGAGTGGCTGCCGCGCGGGTTCCGCGACAGCATTCGGGTCCTCTATCACACCCTGGGCGCGCTCGCCGAACCCGACGAGTCGTCGAAGCTGCTCGCGGCTCCGATGGCCGACGACCCGATGATCTGGCACTACGAGACGATGCCCGCGATCCGGCGTCGTATCGCACGCGCGCAGCATCTTTCGGTCACCAGCGGCTTCCTCGGGCCGCGCACGATGCGCGCACTGGGCCTGCGCCCCCATCTGCCGTGGTATCCCGTGCTGCGGCTACCGGTGAACCTGACCCGCAGTGTGGCCGCGGTCGCCCTGCCCGGCGGTATCGCGAAGGCAACCGCCCGCGGCGACCGCGAGCACCAGGTGTTGATGCGCACGATCATCGGTGACGGCGGCGCCACGATCGGCGAATCGGCCGAACACGTCAGCACCGTCGCCTGACTACGGCTTGAACGGGTTGACCGCGAATTGGATCACCCGGTAAGGCGACCCGCCGCGCGGTCCGGTGTTCCACTGACTGACGAACACCCGCACCTCGTCGAGCGTCGATCCCGGTGAGATGTAGCCGCCGTACGGTTGGGCCAGGCGGTTGCTCTCGGGAGGTCCGAGGTGGTCGACGGGATCCGGCCATTCGGAGGCCACGACGACGGTCGTCACCGGCGCCGCGCCCAGCCCGGTGGGGGCGTTGGCCACCCGCATCTCCATGTTCCCGGTGGTGGCGTTGAAATACGACAGCACGGTTTTCCCGTCGATCTGGCGGATGCTCATCTCGCCGACCGCGTCCGGCCACAGCGGTGTCGGCGGACTGCCCCACCCGGAATCTGCCGACCACCCTTGCCAACTCGACCGGTCCTCGAACTCCTGCGGCGTGGCCCGGTACAGCTCCAGCGGCGCGCTGCGGTCGAAGTTGTTGGCCACGATGTACACCCACCCGGTTTCGGAGTCGGCGCGCGGGATCGGGTCGTAGTAGCCGCTGATCTGCGACTGCCTGCCCTCGGCATAGGAGGCGGCGCGCTCAGAGTCCGGCAGCGTGGGCCAATTCCCCTGTGCCGGTTTGGCTTTCACCAGCCGTGAACTCTGCGGATCAAGCTCCCGCACGGTGGTGACCATCAGGTAGTTCTGCCGGTTGATCTGGACGACACCGGCCGGCAGTTGCGACATGCCAGGTGGCGTCGGATCGGCCAGCAGCGGACGGTCGGTTCCGGTCACACCGTCGTAGCGCACGCCGCCCGGGTCGTCGATCGACTCCGTCTCGACGTGCAATGCGATCGGCGAGAACCATCCCCCGTAGCCGACTCCCTGCCCGGCGAAACTGTCGCCGCACACCTGGAGGATGCCGCTGGGGAACTCCATGAACTCGCACAGATCCGTGGCCCCGATACCGTAATCGCGTGTCGGAGTTCCGGTTCCGGCCGTCGGACCGATCCTGATCACCTGCCCGGGCGCCAGCGGAGGCAACACGGGATCGGGGATCGGCGCGGGCTGGGCGGCGGCCAACGGTACCGCGACGAAACCCAATGCCGAGACCGACGAAATGGCTGAAAGCAGTCGCGATTTCCCGCCAAAACGTCGGTCCCGACGCAAATCAGCCCCGGGCCAGCAGCTCGGCGATCTGAATCGTGTTGAGTGCCGCGCCCTTGCGAAGGTTGTCGCCGGACACGAACAGCGCCAGCCCGCGCCCGTCAGGCACGCCGGGATCCTGCCGGATCCGGCCGACCAGCGAGTCGTCCACCCCCGCCGCAGCCAACGGTGTCGGCACGTCGACCAGCGTCACGCCCGGCGCCGCGCCCAACAACTCCGTGGCCCGCTGCACCGAAAGCGGTTGGGAGAATTCAACGTTCAGCGACAACGAATGCCCCGTGTACACCGGGACCCGCACGCAGGTACCGCTCACCGCCAGATCCGGGATGCCCAGGATCTTTCGGGTCTCGTTGCGCAACTTCTGGTCCTCGTCGGTTTCACCGGAGTCGTCGTCGACATACGACCCGGCCAGCGGGACCACGTTGAACGCGATCGGCGCGACGTACTTCGAGGGCGCCGGGAAGTCGACCGCGGAACCGTCGGCCACCAGATCCCGGCTGTTGTTCACGACCGCGCTGGACTGGCCGAACAACTCCTCCACCCCGGCGACGCCGCTTCCCGACACCGCCTGATAGGTCGAGGCGATCATGCGCACCAGGCCCGCTTCGTCGTGCAGCGGCTTGAGCACCGGCATCGCGGCCATCGTCGTGCAGTTCGGGTTCGCGATGATGCCCTTCTTGAGGGTGACGCCCCGCACGTCGCGTGCGAAGTTCACCTCGCTGACCACCAGCGGAACGTCGGGGTCCTTACGCCAGGCCGACGAGTTGTCGACCACGATCGCACCGGCTTCGGCGAACCGCGGCGCCTGCACGCGCGACATCGTCGCGCCGGCGGAGAACAACGCGATGTCCAGGCCCGAGGGATCGGCGGTCGCGGCGTCCTCGACCTCGATCTCCTGCCCCCGGAAGGGAAGCTTCCGACCCTGCGAGCGCGCTGAGGCGAAGAACCGCACACCGGTGGCCGGAAAGTCGCGGTCCTCCAACAGCGTTCGCATCACCTGGCCGACCTGACCGGTCGCCCCAACCACACCGATGTTGACCATTTAACGGCCCGTCCCCGCGTAGACGATGGCGTCCTGGTCACCGCCGAGCCCAAAAGCCTCGTGGAGCGCGGCGACTGCCTTGTCCAGGTCGGTGTCCTTGACCAGCACCGAGATCCGGATCTCCGAAGTGGAGATCAGGTCGATGTTCACCCCGACCTCGGCCAGCGTCTCGCAGAATTTGGCGGTCACTCCGGGATGGCTCTTCATGCCGGCGCCCACCAGCGACACCTTGCCGATGTGGTCGTCGTAGAGCACACCGGTGAAACCGATCTCGCCCTGCAGCGAGGTCAGCTTCTGCACCGCGGCCGGGCCGTTGTCCCGCGGGCAGGTGAACGTGATGTCGGTCTTGCCGTCCTCGACCTTGGAGATGTTCTGCAACACCATGTCGATGTTGATGTCGGCGTCGGCGACGGCGCGGAACACCTTGGCGGCATAACCCGGCACGTCCGGGATACCGACGACGGTGACCTTGGCCTCGCTGCGGTCGTGTGCGACTCCGGTCAGGATGGCATCTTCCACGGGTATGTCCTCCATCGATCCGGTCACCAGGGTGCCGGGGTTGTCCGAGTATGACGAGCGCACGCGAATCGGCACGTCGTAGCGCCGGGCGTACTCCACGCAGCGCAGCATCAGCACCTTGGCGCCGCAGGCGGCCATCTCGAGCATCTCCTCGAAGCTGACCTGCTCGAGGTGGTGCGCGTTGGGCACGATCCGCGGGTCCGCAGTGAAGATGCCGTCGACGTCGGTGTAGATCTCGCAGACGTCGGCCTTCAGCGCCGCGGCCAACGCCACGGCGGTGGTGTCCGACCCGCCGCGCCCCAACGTGGTGACGTCCCTGCTGTCCTGGCTGACCCCCTGGAACCCGGCGACCAGGACGATGACGCCCTCGTCGAGCGCGTCCCGCAACCGGCCGGGGGTGACGTCGATGATCTTCGCGTTGCCGTGGATTCCGGTGGTGATCACGCCGGCCTGGGAACCGGTGAACGAGCGGGCCTGCGCGCCGAGCGAGTGGATGGCCATCGCGACCAGCGCATTGGAAATCCGCTCACCGGCTGTCAGCAGCATGTCCATCTCGCGCGGCGGCGGCGCCGGGCACACCTGGTTGGCCAGGTCGAGCAGCTCGTCGGTGGTGTCGCCCATCGCCGAGACGACCACGACCACGTCGTTGCCCTGCTTGCGCGTCTCGACAATCCGCTCGGCCACGCGTCGGATCCGCTCGGCATCGGCCACCGAGGATCCGCCGTACTTCTGCACGACGAGCGCCACTGATCAAGCCTTTCAAGTGCTGGGAAGGATCCCAATAAGGATAAGGGCTGCGCGCATCCGATTTCTTTCCCCCGTGGTGGGCCGGCGGGAACCCGCGACGATCAGGCAACTCCGAGGAACGGGAACGGGTCGGCTTCCTCGAACTTCGCGCTGGCATCACCGGCGTAGATCGTCTTCTCGCCCTCGCCGAGCGGCAGCCGCAGCGTCGGGCCGCCCGGCGAGAAGTCGAGGTTGCCCAGCTCGACCCAGAACGTGTTCGGCGAGAGCGCCGACTCGAAGAAGTAGCGCAACGCCTTGTGGTCGACGACCGTGCGCCAGCGGGTGGTCGAGATGTTCGGCTCGTCGGGCGTGGAGATCCCGTACGGCACCGACGCGTTGCGCACGACGCTGAACACCGTCGCGGCGGCCAGCAGCGGATCGTCGGTCTTGGGGACCGCGTCGATGTAGAACGACGCCCGCACGAACCGGTCCGCGGCACGGTTGGTCCCCGGCAGCATCACGGTGCCGCCGATCTGCTTCCAGTACTCGCTGATCGCCAGCTGCTTGTCGAAGGTCGGTGAGTTCGTCATCACGCGGTATTGGCTTCCGTGGTGAATGACCTGCTCACCGTCGATGTACTCGACGATCGCGCTGTCGCCGCCGGCATCCGACATCGCCAGGTGCAGCGTCGCCATCCGCTCCTCGCCGGGGACCTGGGCGGTGGCCACCCGCAGCGGGGTCGCGGTCAGCGCCGCCACGGCCTCGCCAACCGTCGCGAAGTTGTCGAGCACGTACTGGCCCCACAGCGCCAACGAGACCGCGGGACCCGCGGCGGTTTCGGCGGGATACACCGATTCGGCCAGCCACAGCAGATTGACCACGAGTCCGGCCTCGTTCACGCCATCGGTTGTGCTGATGTCGTAGCCGGTCGCGACCACGCTGCCGTACTTCGACGTCCACTCCGTCGAGCCGGTGCCGGCCTGACCGGTTCGGTGGACGCCCCGCGGTAGCGCCCACAGATTCGTTTGGATCTCCGACTTCCAGTCCATGGAGCGGCCGGTGATGTTGCGATTCTCGGTTCCGAGGTAGACGACGCGGGTGCACACGACACGCATCGTATGAGGCGCTCAGTTCGCGCAGGCCTCGGACAGCTCGGCGAGCTTGCGCCGCAGTTGGGTGTCGAGCGCCGACATCTCGTAGTAGATCTGTGGTGCCGGTGCGCCGGGAGCCCTGTTCTGCGTCTCCGCGCGCGCCTGGGGCAACTTCTGGACGAACAGGCCGGCGAGGTCGGCGACTTCGACGGCGGTGAACCGCAGCTCGGGGGTGTCGATCTTGCGGGCGCGCTCGGAGAGGCCGTCGGCCCATTCGCGGTACGCCAGCTCCTCGGCCGCGGTCGGCGGACCCTCGGCGCCCTCGCTCTTGGAGCTGATCAAGTCGTTCTGCTGCTGGTTGTATTCGAGGAAATCGAGGACCGGACGGCATTCTTCGGGCGGTTGCTGCAGTTGGCTGTAGACCAGTGCCACGATCACGATCACCACGACGGCGATCGCCACCCACCACCGCCGATCAAGAGACTTCACCGCCGCAACTCTAGCCAGCGCCACAACTCGGCGAGCGATCACTGTTGTAAAGTCCGGTGCCCCAAACCGTACCTAGCTGCGCGCTCGCGCCAGCGCAGTGGTTTGGTGACGCGCGCGGCCCGGAGTACAGTGTTCGACGTGCAGCGGGTGCTCCTTCTCGGCAGCCGCGACGGGGTCTGATCGGACCGGCTTCCCGTCGCGGGTGTTCGCGATGCGCCGGTCGAGTTCCCCTTCAAACTCCCGGAGCAATACCGTGACCACGTTCTCGAAACCATCACCCGATTCCCCCGACGCGTTCTCCTCAGTCCGTCAGATCACCAAACCTTCGGGTCCGCCCCATCCCGGCCAGCCGGCGTGGAACACCCAGCGCGGTTCGGCGATGCCGATCAACCGGTACCGCAGTTTCGCCGACGAGGTCGAGAACATCACGCTGCCCGACCGCACCTGGCCGGACAGGGTCATCGACTCGGCGCCGATGTGGTGCGCGGTCGACCTGCGCGACGGCAACCAGGCGCTGATCGACCCGATGAGCCCGCAGCGCAAGCGCCGCATGTTCGACCTGCTGGTGCGTATGGGCTACAAAGAGATCGAGGTCGGCTTCCCGTCGGCCAGCCAGACCGACTTCGACTTCGTCCGCGAGATCATCACCGAAGGCGTCATCCCCGACGACGTCACCATCCAGGTGCTGACGCAGTGCCGCCCGGAGCTGATCGAGCGGACGTTTGAGGCCTGTGAAGGTGCGCCGCGCGCGATCGTGCACTTCTACAACTCCACGTCGATCCTGCAGCGGCGGGTGGTGTTCCGCGCCGACCGCGACGCGGTCAAGGCGATCGCCACCGACGGCGCGCGGATGTGCGTGGAGGAGGCCAAGAAGTATCCCGGCACCCAGTGGCGGTTCGAGTACTCGCCGGAGTCCTACACGGGCACCGAACTGGAGTATGCGGTCGACGTGTGCAACGCCGTCGCCGAGATCATCGAGCCGACGCCCGACGTGCCGCTGATCGTCAACCTGCCCGCGACCGTCGAGATGGCGACCCCGAACGTCTACGCCGACTCGATCGAGTGGATGCACCGGCATCTGAGTCCTCGCGACAGCATCATCTTGAGCCTGCATCCGCACAACGATCGCGGAACCGCCGTCGCCGCAGCAGAATTGGGCTATCAGGCCGGTGCCGACCGGATCGAGGGCTGCCTGTTCGGCAATGGGGAGCGCACCGGGAACGTCTGCCTGGTGACGCTGGGGCTGAACCTGTTCTCGCGCGGCGTCGACCCGCAGATCGACTTCTCCAACATCGACGAGATCCGCCGCACCGTCGAGTACTGCAATCAGCTGCCGGTGCACGAACGCCACCCGTACGGCGGCGATCTGGTCTACACCGCGTTCTCGGGCAGCCACCAGGACGCCATCAACAAGGGCCTGGACCAGATGAAGGTCGATGCCGACGCCGCGGACAAGGACGTCGACGACATCCTTTGGCAGGTGCCGTATCTGCCGATCGACCCGAAGGACGTCGGTCGCACGTACGAGGCCGTCATCCGGGTGAACTCGCAGTCCGGCAAGGGCGGCGTCGCCTACATCATGAAGGCCGATCACGGTCTGGCACTTCCGCGACGGCTGCAGATCGAGTTCAGCCAGGCGATCCAGAAGATCACCGACGGCGAGGGCGGCGAGGTGTCCCCGAAGGAGATGTGGGACGTCTTCGCCGAGGAGTATCTGGCGCCGATCCGCCCACTCGAGCGCATCCGCCAGAAGGTGACGGCCGCGGAGGTCGACGGTGGCACCGACACCATCGAGGCGGTGGTGAAGGTCGACGGTGTCGAGCGCGAGATCGTCGGCGCGGGCAACGGTCCGCTCGCCGCGTTCGTCGATGCGTTGGGCGCCATCGGTTTTGACGTTTCGGTGCTCGACTACTCCGAGCACGCGCTCTCAGCGGGTGAGGAGGCGCAAGCCGCGGCCTACGTCGAGGCGTCGATCGGCGGAACCACCGTATGGGGTGTCGGCATCGCGACCTCGATCACCACCGCATCGCTGCGCGCGGTGGTCTCGGCGGTCAACCGGGCGTCGCGCTGACCCTCACTCGCGTCGGGGTGAGTCGACGAGCGACATCCAGAAGATGACCGCGAGGAGACCCAGGATCGCCAGCGCGGACACCAGATCGAACCACTGGAACGTGATCGGTGAACCGTCGATCGAGATCACAAGGACCGTTCGATGCGATGGTCTGCCATTCAGAACAGTGCGAACTGGTCGCCGGCGAGCGTGGTGTCGGTGAACTCCTCGACGCCGGTGCCGCCGACGACGCTGTCGATCGCGCGCATGAATTCCGCGTCGCCGACCAGCGGGACACCCAGCTCCCCGGCGTGGTAACCCTTGCCCTGGGCCGGATGGGCGTCGTTGCAGAGCACCAGCGAGGTCTCGGCGTCCACGGTGTCGGTGTAGGCCAGCCCGGCGTGCAGGATCCGCTCGATGAGCTCTTCGTGGGTGCGTTCAAGCTCGGCCGACAGGGCGATCCGCATGCCCTGCACCAGCGGTCGCCCGGTGACGTATCGGCCCGGATTGAGGTAGGGGCACGGCAAGCGGGAGGCCACCGCCTTGAGTGGGCGCAGCTCGTCGTGGGTGACCACACCGTTGGGCCAGCGTCTTCGGGATACCGGGTGCACCGGTAGCCAGACCCGGCGTTCCCGCGCGCGTACGAGCGCCGGCTTGAGGATCTGGGCGAGCACGAGGGCGTCGTCGAGGGCGTCGTGCGGCCGGATCTGGCTGATGCCCCAGTTCGCGGCGAGCGTTTCCAGCCGCAGGTTCTCGGTGCCCAGGTCCAGCCTGCGCGCCAGTTCGACGGTGCACATCACGGTGTCGGTGGGCAGCTCGCGGTTGACCAATTCGGTTTCGGCGGCCAGGAACGAGTAATCGAAGCCGACGTTGTGCGCGACCAGCGTGCGGCAATCGAGCAACTCGACGAGATGGTCGACGATGTCGGCGAAGGTGGGTTGGCCCTCCAACATGTCGGCCGTCAGACCGTGTACATGGGTCGGGCCCGGATCGACACCGGGGTTCAGCAGCGTGTACAGGCTCTTCTCGACGTTGCCGTCGTCGCCTAGGGCGAGCGCGGCGATGCTGACGATGCGGGCCTGGCCCGGTCGGAAGCCCGAGGTCTCCACGTCGACGACCGCCCAGCCTTCTCCGGCATGCTCTGCCGGCCGGCCCCAGCGGGGCCGATTCTCGGCGTCAGAGCCGCTCGGCCGGTGACCTCCGGTGTCCGTTGGGCCCACTTCGTCAGGATCGCACGGTGCTGTGACAAAGCCGGGACCTCGCCGAATCGCCTGCCAGCGTGTCGGCTACCTAAACTGCCGGGGTGGTCACGACACGTGGACGGCTCGCCCTCGCGGCCGGTGCGGGCGCCCGCTGGGCGTCGCGGGTCACCGGGCGCGGTGCGGGGGCGATGATCGGCGGGCTGGTCGCGCTGGCGCTCGACAAGTCCCTGCTGCGCCAGCTCGGCGCGGACCGTGACACCGTGGTGGTCACCGGGACCAACGGCAAGTCGACGACGACCAGGATGATCGCGGCGGCGCTGCGCACAATCGGACCGGTCGCCACCAACGACACCGGCGCGAACATGGACGCCGGGCTGGTGGCCGCGCTGGCCGGTGCGCGGCAGGCGCCCCTGGCCGCCCTCGAGGTCGACGAAATGCACGTCCCACACGTGGCCGAAGCGGTCGACCCTGAGGTGATCGTGCTGCTGAACCTGTCGCGCGATCAACTGGACCGCGTCGGCGAGATCAACCACATCGAACGCACCCTGCGCGCCGGACTGGCTCGTCACCCGTCGGCCGTCGTGGTCGCCAACTGTGACGACGTGCTGATGACCTCGGCCGCATACGACAGCCCCAACGTGGTGTGGGTGGCCGCGGGCGGCAGCTGGGCCAACGATTCGGTCAGCTGCCCCCGCTCCGGTGAGATCATCCTGCGCGACGGCGGCAAGAGCCGCGACTGGCGTTCCACCGGAACCGATTTCAAGCGTCCCAGCCCGCACTGGTGGTTCGATGACACCAATATCTATGGCCCGGACGGGTTTTCGCTGCCGATGACGCTGTCGCTGCCCGGCGCCGTCAACCGCGGCAACGCCGCGCAGGCCGTGGCGGCGGCGGTCGCGATGGGCGCCGATCCGGCGGAGGCGGTGGCAGCGGTGTCGGGTGTCGACGAGGTCGCCGGGCGCTACCGCACCGTGCGACTCGGCGAGCACACCGCGCGGGTGCTGTTGGCGAAGAACCCGGCAGGCTGGCAGGAAGCCTTGTCGATGGTCGACAAACACGGTGCGGGCGTGGTGATCTCGGTCAACGGCCAGGTGCCCGACGGTGAAGACCTGTCCTGGTTGTGGGACGTCCGCTTCGAGCACTTCGAGGACACCCACGTGGTGGCGGCAGGCGAGCGAGGCACCGACCTGGCAGTGCGCTTGGGCTACGCGGGCGTCGAGCACACGCTGGTGCATGACACGCTCGCCGCGATCGCCTCGTGTCCGCCCGGGCACGTTGAGGTGATCGCCAACTACACCGCTTTTCTGCAGCTGAACAGGCGGCTGCCCGATGCGTGAGTCGGCGGTGCGTATCGGGTTGGTGTTGCCCGACGTGATGGGAACCTACGGTGACGGGGGCAATTCCGTCGTGCTGCGACAACGCCTGCGGCTGCGGGGTTTCGACGCCGAGATCGTGGAGATCACGTTGGACGATCCGGTGCCGTCGGAGCTGGACCTGTACACGCTCGGGGGCGCCGAGGACTATGCCCAACGCCTGGCCACCAAGCACCTGCTGCGGTATCCCGGTTTGCAACAGGCGGCGGCGCGGGGAGCGCCGGTGCTGGCGATCTGCGCGGCCATCCAGGTGCTGGGGCACTGGTACGAGACTTCGTCGGGCGAACGCGTGGACGGCGTGGGCCTGCTCGATGTCACGACCTCACCGCAGGGCAAGCGCACGATCGGCGAGGTGGTGTCCCAGCCGTTGCTGACCGGCCTATCGCAGCGGCTGACGGGATTCGAAAACCACCGCGGTGGGACCGTTCTCGGCGCAGACGCGCGGCCCCTTGCCAAGGTGATCAAGGGTGCGGGGAATCGCGACGGAGACGGTTTCGACGGCGCGGTGCAGGGCAGCGTCATCGCCACCTATCTGCACGGACCGTGCCTGGCCCGCAACCCGGAGCTGGCCGACCACCTGTTGAGCCGGGTGGTCGGTGACCTGCCGCCACTGCACCTCGACGAGGTGGAGCAGTTGCGGCGCGAACGCCTGGCCGCGCCCCGACGGGTCTGAGACAACTTCCGCGGCGCGGAGTTACAGGCCGAGGTCGCGCAGGAACTCCGGCTTGTACGCCTCGAGGATCACATAGCGCGGATCCGGAGTCGGCACCTCCGGCGCATCGTCGGGCACCTCTTCACCGCTGACAGGGTCCACCCACTCCTGGCTCGCGGCGTCCCACCGGCTGACCGTGTACTGCGCGTCGACGCCGTCGTCGGCCACCAACGTGCGCACCGTGCGCTCGGCCTCCTGCGCGTCGGCCAAGGTGGCGGTGTACAGCTGGATGCGCTCGCCGTCGCGGGTCACCGTCACCCGCGATCCGAGCCGCTCGCGCGCGTCGTTGTCCAGATCAAGGGTGCGCAGCTTCTCCCAGAACGAGAGATGCTGCTCGCTGCCGAGCTCGACCTCGACCTTGAACTCGTCCGGCATGGATGTCCTTTCTCGGCTATGCCATCGCGCGTCGGCCGGCCAGTGCGCGGCCGAGCGTCAGCTCATCGGCGAACTCCAGGTCTCCACCCATCGGCAGACCAGACGCGATCCGTGTGACCGTCAGCCCCGGGATGTCGCGCAGCATGCGCACGAGGTAGGTCGCCGTCGCCTCGCCTTCGGTGTTGGGGTCGGTCGCGATGATCACCTCGGTGATGTCCACCCCGTCCACCCGCTCGCCGATCCTGTTGAGCAGCTCACGGATTCGCAGCTGTTCGGGCCCGACGCCGGACAGCGGATCCAGCGCGCCGCCCAGCACGTGGTAGCGCCCGCGGAACTCGCGGGTGCGCTCGACGGCCTGTACGTCTTTCGGCTCTTCGACCACGCAGACCAGTGCGGCGTCGCGCCGGGGATCGCTGCAGATGCGGCAGCGGTCGTCGTCGGAGACGTTGCCGCACACCGCGCAGAACTTCACCCCGTCGCGCACCTTGTTCAGCACGGCGGTCAACCGGTCGATGTCGGGCGGCTCCACCGACAGCAGGTGAAAGGCGATCCGCTGAGCGCTCTTCGGCCCGATGCCGGGCAGCTTGCCGAGCTCGTCGATCAGATCCTGGACGGGTCCCTCGAACAATTACATTCCCGGGATACCGAGATTGCCCATGCCGCCCGCGAGCGGCCCAAGCCGGTCGTGGGCGAGGATGGTGACCTGCTTGGCGGCGTCGGAGATGGCGCCGACCACGAGATCCTGCAGGGTCTCGATGTCCTCGGGATCGACGACCTTCGGGTCGATCGACACGGCCACCACCTCGCCGCTGCCCCTCATCGTGACCTGCACCAGACCGCCGCCGGCCTGACCGTGCACCTGGGCGTTGGCCAGCGCCTCCTGCGCCTCCATCAGCTGCTGCTGCACCTGCTGGGCCTGCGCGAGCAGCGCGGACATATCGGGTTGGCCTTGCGGTTGCATGAGTGGTCCCCTTGCGTCTTGGTTGCGGTCCGGTCTCGACTTGGTTTCTGTCCTCGGCTCGCGGCCGTTTGAGCTTTCAGCGTAGTCGTCGTTGCGGTTACGGTGACGGCCGTGCCTGCCCGCCTGCGTGTCGGCGCCACGAGAGCATTGCGCGGCTGTGCCGCGGTGGCGACCGGACTTCTCGTCGCCGCATCGACGCTCGTCAACCCCGCCTTCGAGGCCGAGGCCGCGCCCGCGAACATCGCGGGCAAGATCGTGTTCCTCGACCCGGGACACAACGGCGCCAACGACGCCTCGATCAGCAAACAGGTGCCCACCGGCCGCGGCGGCACCAAGGACTGCCAGGCCAGCGGCACTTCCACCGACGACGGTTACGCCGAGCACACGTTCGCCTGGGAGACCACGCTGCGCGTTCGCCAGGCCCTGCACGCGCTGGGCGTGCGCACCGCCATGTCGCGCGGCGACGACACCGGCCTGGGCCCGTGCGTCGACGAGCGCGCCGCGCTGGCCAACTCGATCAAACCCAACGCGATCGTGAGCATCCACGCCGACGGCGGCCCGCCGACCGGGCGCGGTTTTCACGTCCTGTACTCGTCCCCGCCGCTCAACGACGCGCAGGCGGGGCCGTCTCCCCGATTCGCGGGGATCATGCGCGACCAGTTGCAGGCATCCGGTTTCGTGCCGTCGACCTACATCGGCTCGGGCGGCCTCAACCCGCGGTCGGACATCGCGGGCCTGAACCTCGCCCAGTACCCGTCGATCCTGGTGGAGCTGGGCAACATGAAGAACCCGGTCGATTCGGCGTTGATGAAGACGCCGGAGGGGCGGCAGAAGTACGCCGACGCCGTGGTGCGCGGCATCGCGGGGTTCCTGGGGTCGACGTAGTCCCGACCTGCCTCTAACGGGTTGATCGCGTGCACCAGGTGCTTGCGATCAACCGCTTAGCGAGGTCATCCCTCGAGATGCTTCTTGAGGTTCTCCAGCACCTCGGACTGGATCTTGCGCAGCCCCAGCGGCGCGAACGTCTTCTCGAAGAAGCCGCCGATCCCGCCCGCACCCTGCCAGGACGTCTTGACCGTCACCGAGGATCCGGGACCGGCGGGTGCGACGGTCCAGTTGGTGATCATCGAGGAGTTGGCGTCCTTTTCGATGACCGTGTGACCGGCCACGTCGATCTCGGCTTTGACGTCGCGGACCCGCGACTTGGTCGCCTGCAGCTTCCAGGTGGCCACAGTGCCCGCTCCCTGTCCGCCCTCGAGCACCTGGTAGTCGCTGTAGTGCGGCGACAGGATCTTCGGTCGCACGTTCGCGTAGTCCGCGATGGCCGACAACACCGTCTCCGGCGCAGTGTCGATCAGGACGGTGCTCGATGCACTGACCTGTCCCATCGGTGCACGCTCCTCGGTAGAAGTTCTATGCGGTCGCATCGCCTGCGACCTCGGACTAGCGTATATCCGTGTCTGTTGCCCGAACCGACGCACGTGCTCTTCATGCCGCGGGCGTGCAGCGGCTACTGAGCAGCTATCGTGCGATTCCGCCCGATGCCACCGTTCGCCTGGCCAAGCCCACGTCGAACCTGTTCCGCCCGCGGGCCAAAACCACCGCGAAGGGCCTGGACGTCTCGGGGTTGACCGGTGTCATCGCCGTGGACCCCGAGGCGCGCACCGCCGACGTGGCCGGTATGTGCACGTACGAAGATCTTGTCGCCGCGACGTTGCCACACGGCTTGTCGCCGTTGGTGGTACCGCAGCTGAAGACGATCACGCTCGGCGGGGCGGTCACCGGGCTCGGCATCGAGTCGACGTCGTTCCGGAACGGGCTTCCACACGAGTCGGTACTGGAGATGGACATCCTCACCGGCACCGGCGACGTCGTCACCGCGTCACCGGACCAGAACACCGACTTGTATCGAACATTCCCGAATTCGTATGGCACATTGGGCTATTCGGTTCGGTTGAAGATCGAGCTGGAAACCGTGAAGCCGTTCGTCGCGCTGCGCCACCTGCGGTTCAACAGCATCGAGGACCTCGTCGCCGCCATGGACGGCATCGTCGAGACGCGCGGCTACGAGGGCGCTCCCGTCGACTATCTCGACGGTGTGGTGTTCTCCGCCGACGAGGCCTACCTGACACTCGGATTCAAGACCACCACACCCGGACCCGTCAGCGACTACACCGGCCAGCACATCTACTACCGCTCGATTCAGCACGCGGGGGACAACGGCGCTCAGAAGCACGACCGTCTGACGATCCACGACTACCTGTGGCGGTGGGACACCGACTGGTTCTGGTGCTCACGGGCGTTCGGCGTCCAGAACCCGCGGATTCGCCGGTGGTGGCCCCGTCGGTACCGGCGCTCCAGCTTCTACTGGAAGCTGGTCGCGCTCGACCAGCGGTTCGACATCGCCGATCGGATCGAGCAGCGTAACGGGCGGCCGCCGCGCGAACGCGTCGTGCAGGACGTCGAAGTGCCGATCGAACGAGTCACCGAATTCCTGCACTGGTTTCTCGACAATGTGCCGATCGAGCCGATCTGGTTGTGCCCGTTACGACTTCGCGACGACGCCGGCGCAGACGGCGCGTGGCCCCTGTATCCGCTTCGGCCGAACCACACCTACGTCAACGTCGGGTTCTGGTCGTCGGTGCCGGTCGGCCCCAGCGAAGGACACACCAACATGTTGATCGAACGCAAGGTCAGCGAACTCGACGGTCACAAGTCGTTGTATTCGGATTCGTTCTACAGCCGCGAAGAGTTCGACGATCTGTACGGCGGCGAGACATACAAGATAGTGAAAAAGGCATACGATCCAGATTCACGGCTGCTCGATCTCTATGCGAAGGCGGTGCAGAGACGATGACGACTTTCAAGGAACACGCGGCGCAGGCACCGGCGGGAAAGCTCACGCTGGCCGAGATTTTGGAGATCTTCGCGGGCGGAAACCTGCCGCTGCGCTTCAGCGCCTACGACGGAAGCACAGCCGGACCCGAAGACGCCCCGCTCGGCATGGAGCTGCTGACGCCGCGCGGCACGACGTATCTGGCAACTGCGCTTGGGGATCTGGGGCTGGCGCGCGCTTACGTATCGGGCGATCTGGCGACGCACGGTGTGCATCCGGGGGATCCTTATGAGCTGCTCAAGGCGCTCGCCGACAAGATGGACTTCAAACGTCCGCCCGCGCGGGTGCTCGCCCAGATCGTGCGCTCCATCGGCATCGAGCACCTCAAGCCGATCGCGCCGCCCCCGCAGGAGGCGCTGCCGCGGTGGCGTCGGATCGCGGAAGGACTGCGCCACAGCAAGACTCGTGATGCCGAGGCGATTCATCACCACTACGACGTCTCCAACACGTTCTACGAGTGGGTGCTCGGCCCGTCGATGACCTACACGTGCGCGTGCTATCCGCACAGCGGGTCGACGCTGGAGGAGGCGCAGGAGAACAAGTACCGGCTGGTGTTCGAGAAGCTGCGCCTCAAACCGGGCGACCGCCTGCTCGACGTGGGCTGCGGGTGGGGCGGCATGGTGCGCTATGCCGCACGGCACGGCGTCAAGGCGCTCGGGGTCACGCTGTCGAAGGAGCAGGCGTCCTGGGCGCGGGAGGCGATCGCCCGCGACGGGCTCGGAGATCTCGCCGAGGTGCGCCACGGCGACTACCGCGATGTGCGCGAGTCCGATTTCGACGCGGTGTCGTCGATAGGGCTGACCGAGCACATCGGCGTGCACAACTACCCCGCCTACTTCGATTTCCTCCAGTCGAAGATGCGTCACGGCGCACTGCTGCTCAACCACTGCATCACCCGACCGGACAACCGGACCGGTTCCACCGCCGGGGGCTTCATCGACCGGTACGTCTTCCCCGACGGGGAGCTCACCGGTTCCGGGCGCATCATCACCGAGGCGCAGGATGTCGGCCTGGAGGTGGTTCACGAGGAGAACCTGCGCCACCACTACGCGCTGACGCTGCGCGACTGGTGTCGCAACCTGGTGGAGCACTGGGACGACGCCGTCGCCGAGGTCGGGCTGGCGACGGCCAAGGTGTGGGGTCTGTACATGGCCGGCTCGCGCCTGGGCTTCGAGACGAATGTCGTTCAGCTGCACCAGGTTCTGGCGGTCAGGCTGGATCGTGACGGCTACGACGGCGGCCTGCCGCTGCGGCCGTGGTGGACGCCGTAGTGGACGTCTCAGCCTCAGCCGTCGATACGCCGGGCGCCCAACTCGTTCTGCAGTAGCTCGAGCGCGGCTTCCTCGGGATCGCGGCGCGGCGTGTCCGAGGTGTCGCTGCCGGCCTCGGCCAGCATCGCCTCCTCGTCGTCGTCGTGCGGAGGCGGAGGCGGCGCGGCCGGAACCGGTTCCTTCGGCGGCGGCGGTGCCGCGGCCGGACCCGCCTCGCAGCGGATCTTCCAGTTCACCCCGAGGGCGTCCTTCAACGCTTCGCGGATGACGTCGGCGTTGCGCTGTTCGCTCAATCGCTTGGCCAGCGGCGCCGAGTCGTGGCTGAGCACCAGTGTGTCGCCCTCGACCGCGCGCACGATCGCACCCGACAACATCACCTCGGTGGTGCGGCTGCGCTCGCGCACCTTGTCCCGCACCGTCGACCACATGCTGCGCACCGCGGCGGCGTTCGGCTCACCCGTCACCGCGGCAGGGGGCGGTGCCTCGACCACCGGATCGGACGGCGGCCGCACCGGGGGCGGCGACGGCGGTTTGCTCTCGGCCACGGGCGCTGTCGGCGTGGACTCGGGCTTGGGTACGGGCTTGCTTTCGGCCTGGGGCTCTGGCTTCGGTTCGGGCTGGGGTTGGGGCCGCGGCTCGCTGCGCGGCGGCGCGGGCGGCGACTCGGCCGCCGACGTTTCGGTCTTACTCCTGCGGGCGTACTGCTTTGGCGGCCCGCTCACCTGAGGCGCTGCGCCCTCTCCGGCCGGAATCGACATGTCCAGGCGCGTCTCGATGCGCTCGATCCGTTGCAGTAGAGCCGATTCCGTGTCACTGGCCGATGGCAGCAGCAGCCGCGCGCACACCACTTCCAGCAGCAGCCGGGGTGCCGTGGCCCCGCGCATCTCGCCGAGGCCGGCGTGCACCACTTCGGCGTAGCGGGTCAGTGTCGCGGTGCCGATGCGCGTGGCCTGCTCGCGCATCCGGTCGAGCACATCCTCGGGCCCGTCGACCACTCCGCGCGCCGCGGCGTCGGGTACCGACTGCAGGATGATCAGGTCGCGGAACCGCTCCAACAAATCGGTCGCGAACCGTCGCGGGTCGTGACCGGCGTCGATCACCGCCTCGACCACCCCGAAGAGCGCGGCGCCGTCCCCGGCGGCCAGCGCGTCGATCGCGTCGTCGATGAGCGCCACATCCGTCGCACCCAGCAGTGCCAGTGCCCGCGTGTAGTTGACGTGGTTGCCTTCGGCACCGGCGAGCAACTGGTCGAGCACCGACAGGGTGTCGCGGGGCGACCCGCCGCCGGCGCGGATCACCAGCGGGTACACCGCGTCGTCGACGGTGACGTTCTCCTGCTCGCAGATGCCCTCCAGCAGCGTGCGCATGGTGCGAGGTGCCAGCAGTCGGAACGGGTAGTGGTGTGTGCGCGAGCGGATGGTCGGCAGCACCTTCTCCGGTTCGGTGGTCGCGAACACGAAGATGAGGTGTTCGGGCGGTTCCTCGACGATCTTCAGCAGCGCGTTGAACCCTGCCGTGGTGACCATGTGCGCTTCGTCGACGATGAAGATTCGGTACCGCGACTGCGCAGGGGCGTAGAACGCGCGGTCACGCAACTCGCGGGTGTCGTCGACACCGCCGTGGCTGGCGGCGTCGAGTTCGACGACGTCGACGCTTCCGGGCCCGTTCGGCGCGAGCGCCACGCAGGAATCGCACACTCCGCACGGCGTGGCCGTCGGGCCCTGCGCACAGTTCAGCGATCGCGCCAGGATGCGTGCCGACGAGGTCTTGCCACACCCGCGCGGACCGGAGAACAGGTACGCGTGGTTGATCCGGCCCGACGTCAGCGCCGTCGACAGGGGCTCGGTGACATGTTCCTGGCCGACGACTTCGGCGAACGTCGCGGGCCGGTACTTGCGGTAGAGCGCCACGGTCAGCAGGCTACCGGCGCGGTGTGACGGCTGGGCGGGCCAGCCCTGTCTCGCTGGATTGTGCATCTGACGACGGTTTGGACGCTCTAAGCGTCGTCAGGTGCACAAACGGTGGCGACCCTGTGGATGACTCGCGATCCCAGCCGTGATCCGTCGGTCCCCGCATGCACCGTACGAGCATGACCGAACTGCCATGGCCGTTCGTCGGGAGCGAAGCATTGGCCACCGGCGCAATCTCCGAGCGTGTGATGCGCCGCCTGTACGCCCCGATGTATCCGGGTATCTACGTCCCACGTGACGCCACGGTATCGGCGCGCGATCGCGCGCAGGCAGCATGGCTGTGGTCGAAGCGGCGCGGAATCGTCGCGGGCCTGTCGGCAGCGGCGGTCTTGGGCACCAAGTACATCGACGGGTCGGAGCCCGCTGAACTCATCCACGACAACCGCAGGGCGCCAACCAAACTCGTCGTGCGGATAGAACGCGTACTACCGAACGAACTCCTGACCATGACCGCGATGCGTGTGACGACTCCGGCACGCACGGCGTTCGACCTCGGTCGCCATCTCGAAGACCGGACCGTCGCAGTGCAGCGTCTCGACGCTCTGGCCAACGCCACCAGCCTTAAACACGTCGACGTGGAGGCGGTGATCGCCGCGCAGGCGGGCGCCCGCGGCATTCCTCGGCTCAGACGCGTGCTTCCGCTGATGGACGCCGGTGCGGAATCCCCGCAGGAGACGGTGGCCCGGCTGGCGCTGATCGACGCGGGGCTTCCGGCGCCGCAGACGCAGGTTCGCGTATTCGACGAGTACAGGCAGTTCCTCGCCCGGCTCGACATGGCGTATGAGGACTTCAAGGTCGGTATCGAATACGACGGCCCGCAACACTGGACCGATCCGAGCGCGAGGCAGCGCGACATCGACAAGCAGTTCGCCTTGACCGAACTCGACTGGGTGATCATCCGGGTTAGCAGAGACCTGCTGCGCTACCGGCGCGCCACCTATGTGGCGAGGGTCGAGAGCGCGTTGCGCGCACGCGGGCTTCGGTTGTGAATCTGGCGACGGTTTTTCGCCGCGGATTCATACGGTCAGTGCAACATCTGTTGTGATTGGAGTTGCGCTATGCCGAGTCCGTTCGGAGTTTCGGTTCGTCGAGATTTCTTTGATCGTGTCTGTCTGGGATCGACTGTTGGAGATGCCGCCCGGGGTGCGGGTG
>NZ_LQIX01000011.1 GCF_001500045.1 Mycobacterium sp. GA-1199 | reverse complement strand
GGCACATACAACTCACCCACCACACCCACCGGCACCAAACCCAACCACCCATCAAGAACAAAAAACGCCGCCCCCACCACCGGCCCACCAATCGGCGGCACCCCCGAACCAGCCCGCAACGGCGCACTTTTGGCCGCCCACATCGTCGTCTCCGTCGGGCCATAAACATTGAGCATCACCCGGCCCGGCGCCCACCGATCAACCACATCCGGCGGACAAGGCTCAGCCCCGATCAACAACGTTGCCGAGCCCAAACCCTCAGGCGAAAGCATCCCCACCGCAGAGGGTGTCTGGGCCAGCACACTGACGTGCTCAGTCACCAACAATGTGTGAAAGTCCTCGGGTGAACGGGCCACCGAGTCGGGCACCACCACGAGCCGACCACCGAACAACAGCGCGGCCCAGATCTCCCACACCGAGAAATCAAAGGAATAGGAGTGGAATTGCGTCCACACCTGATCGGGCGCCAATTCCACACCAATATCCAGAGAGTCGAACAGCTGCAAGACGTTTTGGTGGGTGACCGTCACGCCTTTGGGAGCGCCCGTGGTACCCGAGGTGTAGATGATGTGCGCCAGATCATCTGGCGCTGGAGCTGGTAGAGCGTCAACAGGCTGGTCGTCGATCCGCGGGTCGTCGAATTCGATGATCACCACGTGGCATCGGTCGAACCGTTCGCGCAGAGCTCGCGTCGTGACCGCTGCGATCGGCGCAGCATCAGTCATCATGAACTCAATTCGCGCCGCTGGCAGCGTCGGGTCGATCGGCACGTACGCCGCCCCGGTTTTGAGTACGGACAATATCGACACAATGGCATCGGCCGAATGCGGAAACAGCAGCGCCACAAATTGTCCCGGCCCAGCTCCATGGTTGGCGAGTAGATGCGCCAAGCGGTTCGCCCGCTGATCCAACTCCAGGTAGGTGATCGATCGGTCCTTGAATGTGATGGCAATCGCATCGGGCGCGCGGACCACCTGCTCGGTGAACGATTCCGGAATCGAAACGGGGGTGGTCGACCTGCTCAATGCTTGACGATTACCCATCTCATCGAGCCAGGCGCGCTCCTCTTCGTCGAGCAGATCAATCGATGAGAACCGCCGAGTCGGGTCAGCGGTCAACGCCGTCAACACTCGCCGGAAACGCTCGATCAGCGACTCGATACTGGCCGCGTCGAACACATCCGTACGAAACTCCACCGTTCCACCGATGCCCGCCGGCGAACCGTCCGCGCTGAACGACTCTCCCAGGGCAAACGCCAAATCCATTCGAGCAGTGTGTGTCTCGACGGGCATCGACGTGACCTGCAGGCCCTCCAGCGCCAGCTCCGCGGCGGGGTCGCTGTTACCGGCGAACTGCCAACCCACCATCACTTGAATAAGGGGATGATGCGCCAACGACCTAGTCGGATTCAGCCGTTCTACGAGTACTTCGAACGGCACATCCTGATGCTCAAAGGCCGCCAAGCTGCGCTGACGGATTTGTGCCAACAACTCGGCCACCGTGGGATCGCCGGTCAGATCGACGCGCAGCACCAGGGTGTTGACGAAGAAACCGACCAGCTCGGCCAGTGCGGGATCGCGCCGTCCAGCGATCGGAAACCCGAAGGCGACCTCGGCATTGGCACCCACCTTCGAGAGCAGCACCGCTAGAGCGGCCTGAACCATCATGAAGTTGGTGACATTGTGCTCGCGCGCTGCGCGCGCAACTTCCTCGTGCAACTCGGCAGGCCAATCCACCACCAGGCTCGCGCCGCGCTGATCCGCCACCGGCGGATAGGGCCGATCGGCTGGTAGTTGCAACCGCTCGGGCAAACCGGCCAGCGCCTCCTCCCAATAGGCCACCTGCGCGGTGATCGGACTCTCGGCGTCTTCGAGATCACCCAACAAACTGCGCTGCCACAACGTGTAATCGACATACTGCACCGGTAATGGCTCCCAGTCGGGAGCGACTCCGGCCATCCTGCTGGCATAGGCGATGCCGAGATCCCTGATGAGGGGAACGATCGACCATCCGTCGGCAGCGATATGGTGCACCACGGTCACCAGGACGTGGTCATCATCCGTGAGACGGAAAAGCACCGCCCGCAACGGAATCTCAGACCTCAGGTCAAATCCCTCGCGCACTGTCGCGCCGATGGTCTCGCTGATGCGACGTGCCGGCCAATCACCGGCGTCAACGACTTCCCATCCGAAGTCGGCCCGCTCAGGCGGAAGCACCAACTGCCGAGGAATTCCGTCTGCCGCCGGAAGCAGGGTACGCAGGCTCTCATGTCGCGCTACCACATCGGCCAACGCCTTCCCCAGCGCGCGCGCATTCAGCCGCCCGCGTAGTCGCAGCGCCGCCCCCATGTTGTACATCGGCGAGGGTCCCTGCAGCTGGTCTATGAACCACAACCGTTGCTGGGCATACGAAAGCGGCACGACAGCAGGCCGCTTCATCGGCATCAGGGGTTGAACCCGACGTGATCCCACGCTGATGCTGCCCGCCAGCTGAGCAACCGTGGGCGTGTCGAAGACCATGGGGACAGAGACGTCGGCATCCAGTGCGGTGTTGACCGCCGCGGACAGGCGCATCGCCAGCAACGAGTCCCCGCCCAGATCGAAGAACGAGTCATCGACGCCGACCCGCTCTACGCTCAGCACGTCTGCAAAGATGCCGACCAGGATCTCCTCGACCGCATCGGCCGGGCTCCGATAGCGACCGACATTCTGAGATTCCGGCGCGGGTAAGGCGCGGGAGTCAAGTTTGCCGTTGGCCGTCAGCGGCAAGGCTTCCAACGTCACCACCGCGGCCGGCACCATGTAGGGCGGCAACCGCTCAGCCGATGCGGTACGAATCTCACCCGGGTCCGCGGAGCCGGTTATGTAACCGACAAGGCGTTTGTCGCCGGGGCGATCCTCGCGTGCGATCACCGCCGCCTGCTCGACCCCATCCAATGCCGCCAGAGCCGCCTGGACCTCACCCAGCTCGATGCGATACCCGCGGATCTTGACCTGATCATCGGCACGCCCCAGATAATCCAACTGCCCATCGGGGCGCCATCGCACCAAATCCCCTGTGCGATACATCCTTTCGCCAGGCGCCCGAGCACCGCCAAACGGGCACGGCACAAACCGCGAACCGGTCAACCCCGGACGTCCCAGATAGCCGACCCCCACCCCAGCGCCGGCCACATACAACTCCCCGACCACACCAGTTGGCACCGGGCGCAACCACCCATCGAGAACAAACAACGCCGCACCCGGAACGGGGGAGCCGATCGGGACGGCTGTCAAGCCTGCCTTCAGCGGCGCGCTGATAGCGACACACATCGTGGTCTCGGTCGGACCGTAGGCGTTGATCATGACCCGGCTCGACGCCCACCTATTCAGCACCTCGATCGGGCAGGCCTCGCCCACCGTCACCAAAGCCGCCGACTCCAACCCCTCGGTCGACAAGTTCGCCACCGCTGATGGGGTCTGGGTCAGCACGCTGGCCCGTTCGGTGACCAACACGTGTCGGAAATCTTCGGGTGAGCGCACCACCGCATCGGGCACCACCAACAAACGCCCACCGCCGAGCAGCGCACCGAAGATTTCCCACACCGAAACATCGAACGCCAACGAGTGACTGTGCGCCCACACTCCCCGGGCCGGCAGGCCCTCATCCAGGGAAGCGAGCAACTGGGTCACGTTGTGGTGGGTGATGGCAACCCCTTTGGGCACACCGGTCGTCCCGGAGGTGTATATGAGGTAGGCGATTTCGTCAGCAGCTGGCGGCGACAGCGGAGCGCCGGACTGGACCTCCAGATCGGCAACGTCCAGATCGATCACGCGTAGACCGCTTGCGCCGAGTCTGTCGGCCAGGGATGCCGTGGTGAGCGCGACCATCGGCGCGGCATCGGCCACCAGGAAGTCGATGCGCTCCACCGGCGATGCGGGATCGATCGGCAGATACGCCGCTCCCGTCTTGAGCACACCCATGATCGCCGCGATCGCCTCGGCCGATCGCGGGATGAGCAGCGCTACGCACCGACCCGGGCCAACGCCCTGAGCGACCAATAGATTCGCCAACCGATTCGTGGCCTCGTCGAGCTGCCGGTAGGTCCACGAACGGGTGTTGAAAGTCATTGCGACCGCGTCCGGGCTTTGCCTCACCCGCGAGGCGAACAGCGCGGGGATCGACAGCGGGGCGGTCTCCGGCTGAGCCAAGACCCCACGGTTACCGAATTTGAACAACCGGGCCTCGTCGGGGTCGTTGAGTACACTCACCGAACACAACCGTCGTTCCGGGTCAGCGGCCATCGCCGCCATCACGCGCTCCAAGCGCTCAACTAGATCCCGGACGTCGCAATCCGGAAAGAACTGTCCGGCACCCACCGTGCTGAGGAAAAGCTCATCGTCATCTTTGAAGAAGACCAACCCGAACTCGACCGGGCCGGCGTGAGTCAATGTTCCCGTCGCGGCAACGCCCGCAAGATGCCCCGTGTGTTTGGCGGGAATGTAATTGATGACCACACGATTCGAGGCCTGGCCCGAGCCGCGGAGACTCGCCCGGTAATCGATGGAGTGCACTGGGAATCGCTGATGCTCCAGTGCTTCTTCTATTCTCGTGTGTACTCCAACGCAGAAGTCGGCAAATGACAAGTCGGGCGGAACCTTCAACACCAGCGGCACCGATCCGGAAACCATCCCGGCCACCATCTGCACTTCAGGGCGCACACGCCTACTGACCGGAAAGTCCAGCACCACCTCCGCGCTCTCGGTCTCGAACGCGCGCACCAAAAGCGCGCAGGCCGCAGTGATCACCGAGACGCGCCGCACACCCAGGGCCTCTGACAACGCTTGAATACCGGCGACCACCGAAGGGTCCAGGCGAACGGGGGCGGAAGGCTCATCGCTACGCCCTGCTTCGGCGTGCAGCCGATGACGCGGCCCGTCATCCTTGGGAAGATTTCTCATCCAGTAGGCGTAATCATCGAGGTATTCGGCAGAGGCTTCGTAATTTGTCTCGCAATCAATCAGATCGCTCAACGACCCAAAGAAGGCCGGTGAAATAGGCTCCTCCCAGGCCATCGCCGAATATATGTCCGCGATTCGGTGACATATCAGTGTCAGCCCGATCCCATCGACCACGATGTGGTGGCAGCACGCAAACAGATAGAATTCGTCTACCCGTGTGCGCAGCAACGCGAACTTGAATAATGGTCCGCTGAGGGGCATCAACGTCTGTTGGATCGACGAAGCCAGGCGAAGGGCGTCTTGGGCAGGATCCTGCGAGCTCAAGAGGTTGTAGCGGGCGAGCGGTACGTCGGGGTAGTCAACCAGCTCCTGGAAAACGTGGTCACCCACCTTGAAGAGGCTGGCTCGAAGTGGTTCGGCCTCCTGCACCACTTGAACGATGGCCCGCTCGAGCAGATCGGGATCAATCTCCCCCTCGATGCGGACGAGCTCGCCCAACTGCCACTTAGCCCCGAAAGAGCCTGATTCCTGAGCGAGCCAGATGTCCAACTGTCCCCGCGTTAGCGGATAGGCCCGATTTTCGACTTTCATCCCACTCCCCGCCCGAGAGGGTCGACTGATCAGAAGCTCAGCCGAATGCTTCGTTTCGTGCCGGCGTCGTGGCTGAAGTCAGCCTCTTCTTGATTGAGTGACGCGGAAACGGCATGCGCTCGGCATCGCCGTGAATGAACCGCCACGCGTCCACGAGCATCGACGGCCGACCGCACCTCTGGCCCTGGTTCATCGCCAGGACGGCAGCGTTTCCGCCGCCATCGTCGAGTCGGTCAATGCTCATCGATGCTCCAGACCATCGCAAACATGACTTGTACCAGTCGATACAGACCCTACTGTTCCTCCGGAGGTCGGTCCTCCGTTTAGGCAAAGTTCTCACCTGAGTCCCAGGACGGCGACAGTAACCCCGTATAAAACTCGTTACCGGTCCACCTCCCGGGTTGCGATTACTTGACAACGGTCCTACTTAGCGCGACTAGCATCGGATACGCCCCGTCATCGCGTAGTTTCCGGCAATTGACACCATCGCAATTAAAATCGCTACAGCGAATAGCCGTACCCCGTGCACTGCAGAATCAGCAAAGTGCCACGATGCCAAAAGCACCTAAGCGTGTTGCGAGGTCCGGTGATGCCCACACGTACCGGTACGAGAGCGGAATAGCCTCACGCACGCGACATTCACGGGCAAACGTCCATTCGTATTCGGGGGCGGGCGGGGTTGATAACTCGGCGGCGTTCCGAGAATGGCGGGGGCTTATGCACGCACCGGAAATGGTTGGCAGGAAGTGGAGAACATGAGCCATACCCGCAGAACCGGTCGGTTTCCCGCACTGGGACGCGACATATCGCGACAACAAAATACCGGTGGATCCGTCCACGGCTGGCCTACCCTTTTGGGTGTGGTCTCCGGTCACCACCCTGCTATTAATGTCCACGGCCTGACCAAACGGTTCGGACGTATAGTGGCCGTCGAAGACCTCGAGATGACCGTCCCGCCCGGCGAGGTGTTCGGTTTCCTGGGCCCCAACGGGGCCGGAAAATCGACGACGATCCGCCTGCTGCTCGGGCTGATCCGGCCGACTTCTGGCAGTGCAGAGATATTCGGTTGTGCCGCAACGGATGTCCGTCGATCACATGGCCGCATGGCGTATGTCCCCGCTGATGTCGCTCTATGGCCGAGATTGACGGGCGCCGAGATCCTGGAACTGCTGGGATGCCTGGGCCCCGGCGTCGACGTCGTTTATCGGAAGCAGTTGGTCGAGCGCTTCGACCTGGACCTCCACAAGCAGGCCAAGACGTACTCGACCGGTAACCGGCAGAAGGTAGCCCTTGTGGCGGCATTTGCGACAAGAGCTCCGCTTCTGGTGTTGGACGAGCCAGCGAGTGGCCTGGATCCGTTGATGGAGAGGGCGTTTCGTGGCTGTGTCGCAGAAGCACGCGAGCGGGGGCAAACCGTGTTTCTCAGCTCTCATCAGCTGGCCGAGGTAGATGCCGTTTGTGATCGAGTGGGGATTCTCCGTGCGGGACGCCTCGTCGAAGTCGACACAATCGCCGATCTGCGGCAGCTACGCCGGACCGTCGTCGAAGTGTCATATCGCGGCATCCAACCCTCTTTCGTGGGTGTCGCCGGAGTATCCAATGTCGAGCATCTGAACCGAGGGAGACTGCGGTTCGACTTGACCGGATCACCGGTGGGCGCGCTTCGAGCGCTTGTGGACGCCGATGTGACTGCACTCGCGATGCGGGAACCAACGCTCGAAGAGATCTTCCTCGCATACTACGGACAGGTGCGATGACAACCGGCCCACCCCGTTCGGTGACTGACAAGCTGCAACCGGAACGAAGGCGGGCGATGACTCGTCTCGCCGTCCGGCAGGTTCGCCGCGGCGCATTGATAGTTGCCGCCGCCTGTGCGGCGATGTCGACGTGGGTTGCCAGCCAATATCGACCGATCGGAAATATGCTCGATGAATCTGGACTGCAAGCCCTTGCTGAGAACTCTGCTGTCAGAGTCTTGTCCGGACCACCGGTCGCGCTCGACGATCCCGGTGGTTTCACCGTATGGCGCACCGGGACACCAGTGGCGCTGCTCGCGAGCGTATGGATCATCTTCGCCGCCACACATCTCACTCGAGGTGAAGAAGACGAAGGACGATGGGAACTGCTTCTCGCGGGGCGACTGCGGATGGCCGATATCGTCGTCCGCTGTCTAGCTGCCCTCGCTGCATCCGCGGCCTTGATCGGTATGGCTGTCGCAATGGGCCTCTTGGCAGCACGTGCCGAGGTGACTGGCACTCTTATCTATGCGGGTGGGATAACCTGCACAACTTTGACCTTCGCGGCGGCAGCCGTGCTTGCAGCACAGACGGTGCCTTGGCGATCTGGTGCCATAGGGCTTACCACCGCGGTTCTGGGCTTGGCACTTGCCCTGCGCATGATCGCCGACGGGTCGCATCGGTTCGCCTGGTTCGCATGGGCGACGCCATTCGGGCTGACCACCCGCGCGGCGCCGTACGCCGAGAATCGCATCCTGCCCCTTTTTGTGCTGATCGCATTCCCTTTGGCGCTCGGCGGAGCGGCCGTCGTCGCAGCACACCGCCGCGATCTGGGGGGCGGCATTGTCGCGGCGCCGGTGAGCCGTCCACCGCGAACCCGGTTGTTCGGGTCGGTCGAGGGGTTCGCACTTCAGCGAACAGCGCGGAGCATGCTCTGGTGGACGACAGGCATCGCGGCGTACTTCTTCGTGGCGGGAGCGCTCCTCGCCTCGATACTGGACCTGGTCGAGACTCAACCCCGGTTCAAGGAGCTCGCTGCGGCGACTGGAACCGGCGGGGACAACCTTGCGAACGCGTTCGCGGCCGCCCTGTTCGGAGTGCTCGCGATCGCGACGGGACTCTACGCCACAATGCGCTTCGCCACGATGGTCGGCGACGAGAAGGCCGGTCGATGGGCCTTGGTGCTCGCCCAGCCCATTGCGCGTATACGTCTGTTCTCTGCCGAGACCGCGGTGATAACTGCCGGGGTCGCCGCCCTGCATTGCTCGGCGGCAGTCGCCCTGTGGTGCGGCGCCATGATGACCGGCGCTCCGGTGCAGTTGGCCCACGCACTCGCCGGGTCGACGACCTTCGTTCCCGTGGCGCTGCTCGCTGTCGGTGCCGCTGCTGTAGGCGTCGGGTGGTTTCCATCCGCGGTCGGCACTCTCGGTGCACTTCCCCTCGTTATTGGATACCTGATGAATGTGGCAGTGCAGACTACGAATCCGCCCGGCTGGGTCGCCGATCTGTCGCCCTGGACGCACCTCACCGCAAGCCCAGATAAGCCGGTTGATGGGCTTGCCACCGGGATCTTGCTGCTGATCGGCGTCTGCTTGACCGCGCTCGGCGCGTATGGGTTTGTCGGGCGCGACACAGCCAATTGAGATGACGAATTCCACCGCCACCTCACAACATGCGAAGGGCTGACGCTCTGGCTAGCGATGCTGCGAGTTCTGCGTGTCGACCGCGACCGGGCAACGTCGTCAGCGTCGGCCCCCACTCGACGGGCGCCCTCGCCCCCGCGCCGCCGACCACGGGTCGCGATCCGGCGACGAGGCGATCCAGACCGGCTTATCATGGTCGGAGCAGAAAACGCCTTCAGAAGGTGCCCGAAGTTGCGGCTCGCGCCAGGAGGAATCCACATGGGGTTTATACCGGTCTTCGGAGAAATGAAGGAGACAGTCGAGGACGCCTTCGAACTTCTCAAGCGGGCGGTTACCGCCCTGGAACTGCTTGCAGCAGAACAGAAGCGGGCTAATGACCTATACGTCGAAGTGAATCAGGGCGCGCCGTCCCGCGCCCGAATCGCCCGCAAGGTGCAATAGCCGCCGGCAAGCACCAAAGGACCGCCCGACTTGTCCCGGGCCAGCCGTCAGCAGACGGGTGCCTCTGTGGAATGGACTTCGATGGCTAGCCACCGGAGCCTATGCGCGGCCCGCGCCGTCGGGGTCGCATCGAGCCGCGGTATTCGGTGCTTCGCAGAAACAAGGGTTTATGACCACCCGTCCCACACCACCATTGCGTTCGTTTACCAGGCACTTAACATCGTTGTATCCGTTGAGGGGGTGGCGTGAACGATCTCGAGAACCTCGACTTTTTCATTGACAACTCGCTCGTAGATGATCCCTATGCCTACTACGACGCGCTGCGTCGTTGTCCGGTACAGCGCGAGCCGACGCACGGCGTGGTGCTGGTCTCTGGATACGACGAGGCGGTCGCCGTGCAACGCGACCCCGACCAGAACCTGTCGGTATGCAACATAGTGAGCGGTCCATGGTCGGGAATCCCGGTCAACACCGACATCGATGACATTTCGGAGGTGATCGAACGGCACCGCCACAAGGTGACGTTCGGCGACTACTTCATTACGTTCGACCCGCCGAAGCACACCGCGCACCGCTCGTTGTTGAGCAAGTTGTTCACCCCCAAGCAGCTGAAGCACAACGCCGACTTCCTATGGCGACTTGCCGACGAGCAACTCGACTGCTTCATTGGAAACGGCAGGTGCGAGTTCGTCCTCGACTACAGCTTTCCTTTCACAGTGGTGGCGATCGCCCACTTGCTCGGCGTACCCCAGAACGATCTCGAGCGGTTTCGAAGCGCTGCCGCAGCCAGCAGACTGCGAGGTGAACGCCGCGACTTCGTTGGCGCGAGAGAGGAATGGTTTGTCGACTACATTGAGGATCGGCGTCGCGAACCGCGTCACGATGTCCTCACCGAGCTTGCGTTGGCGAAATTCCCAGACGGCACAACACCAAGCGCGATGGATGTTGCCCGCGTCGCAACATTCATGTTCGCCGCGGGCCATGGCACGTCGGTCGACTTCATGAGCAACGCGATGCTGATGCTGGCGGAGCGCCCGGACCTGCAAGAGCACCTGCGTGCGGACCGTTCAAAGATCCCCGCATTCATCGAAGAATTGCTTCGCTTCGAAAGTCCGATCAAATCGAACTTTCGTATGGCGCGGCGCACCACCAGGATCGGAGACGTCGATGTGCGAGCTGGTACGAGCGTACTCGTGATGAATGGTGCTGCGAATCGCGATCCGCGACGGTTCGATAAGCCCGATGAGTTCCGACTCGATCGTCCGAATATGCTGCAGCACATCGCGTTCGGTCGGGGTATCCACACCTGCCCGGGTGCCCCGATCGCACGTACGGAGGCACGGTTGACCTTGGAGCGAGTCCTCGATCGGATGGCCGAGATTCGGCTCGCAGAGCGCGAGCACGGTCCGGCCGGCGATCGTCGGCTCAAATGGGACCGCACTTTTTTGTTCAGACGCCTCAAAGAGCTGCACCTCGAGTTCACGCCGGTCTGAGCCGGTAGGTCGGCAATTGCGGATGATTCCTGCGGCGCGTGCCGGGGCGCGGAGCGCTATGGACGCTGAGCCTCCGCCATTGCAATCCGCTGCATCGCAGTGGGATGCGTGCCGCGGATTATCAAGGCCCATGTCGGCGGGTCGGGATCGATGAGTCCCGAGAGTGCGAAACCTCGTTGTGTTCCGATGGCACTCGCCACATCGCCCGTCGTGCGCAGCGCGAGCCAATCGGCTTCTGCCTCGTAGTGGCGCGAAATAGCGTTTTGCGCCGGTTGCAGCAAGATGAGAAGCGCGGACGCGCACAATACGGCCAGGGGAACGACTGCGGGATCGCGGAGGCCTCCGCGACGCTCGGTGACCCAGGCGATCGCCGACAAGGCCGGAATCGCGAATAGTGCAAACCAAGCACCGCGCTTCCAAACGTGTCCGCGCGCAGCGTGGGCCAATTCGTGCGCGGATACCCACACGATTTCGCTGTGTGTGAAGCGCCCGTCGAGAAGGGTGTCGTAGAGAACGACATGCCTCGTCGGACCGATCCCCGTCACCTTCGCATTGGCAGTCGTAGAGCGGCGACTTGCATCGGAGACGTCGACGGATGTGATGCTGACGCCGAGACGATCGGCGAGTGTCTCGATCTGAGCAGACAGATTGCGGTCGCCGACCGAGGAATAGCGATTGAACAGCGGGTCAATGAGAAGTGGCTGTGCGATAACTACTAAGACGCCGATGAGAGCGATGACGGGCGTCCCGGCCATCCACCAATGCCGCCCGAACCGGATGGCCAGGTAGACCGCCCCGGTGACTGCCAGCGACACGACCGCTGTCATCAAAAGGCCGGCGAGCGTTCGGTCCACCAGCCACGCTCCGTAATCTTGGGCCCTGAGGCCGAAGCGACGAGACCACCAATGCTCGGCCACCCCGATCGGCAGGATCGCGAGCCACACGGCGAGCGAGCAGCATGCGGCCACTGCGGCACCGCGACGAATCACCGCATTCGGCGCTAGCCGGAGCATGCGGCTGACTTTCGACGCAAGAAGGTGGCGTCGCCATGTGAGCAGTGCGAGTACGCCCAGCCCGGCAAGCGTGGACGCAATCCAGAACCAGCGGGCGACAGAACCGAACTCCTGTATTTGATCGAGTTCCGACGCAGAGAAGTAGCTCGATGGGCTCGGCTTTCGCAGGTCGAGCGCCGGAACCTCCGTGCGGAGGAGCAAAAGGGCGGATGCCCCCCAGAAGCCAGCGCTGAGCATCATCCCAATCAGCATCCGCGTCCGCTTGCGAGCGAGGGCGGAAGATGCCTTGGCCCGCACTACTCGGGGGCGTTGCTTGACACGATCGGCAGGCGTGGGCCTGGAGCGGTCTGGTGTCTTTCCAAGGTTGTCGGCGATGGACGTCAGCCTAACGTCGAACCATCAGCCGAACACTGTCAAGCATCGCCGGAGTCCGAATGACACCCACTCAATGAAGTAATACGCACTCTGACGCGGGTGGGGGCATCATTCGCGAACTTGTGGCACCGCCCAGCCACTGCACCAGCGGATCTCCCCTATGTCCGGCGCGGTCTGCGGGCCGGCTCGGCGAGTCTGCCTTCGATCGTGTAATCGACCAGGTTCGCAGGAGCATCGGCGCGGAATAACGTGTCCGGACGCTACAGCTAGGGCGCCAGACGTAGCACGCCCAAGCGGACGAGCGGCTGGATCACGCCGACTTTCTCGGCCGCGGTGAGGCCGCCCGGGAGCTCGCGGACATAGAACGAGTGCGTGTTGACGATGAAGTCCACTGCTTCGCTTGCCATTTCATCGACCGAGAGCATCGTGTCGCCCGTGCTATTCATTATGTGGATGGTGTGGTTCTCGGCGGCGACCGTCAAAGTCTCTGCCATATCGTTGATGACCCGGGTGCACGGAGCGACGTTGTCGCTGTCGTACCAGATTGCTGGGAGCGGGTGGCCGAACAACTCCTCGTATCGCCGGCAGAAGTCGTCGAAGGAAGCGGTCTCTTGGGGACCGTCCAGTAGCGTCGTTTCGGGCCCGCCGCGCTCACCGGCGGGCGCGTGGTGGACGTAGCTCCCGAAGTACCGCTGACCGTAGTCGGTGTACTCGGTGGTGAACAGCACGAAGGCGTGCCAGGCTTCGTCCACCATCGCCGAACACATGTCGAACGACTTGTCAGGGGTTGCCGCGCACAGCACGAGGTATTTCTTCGCCTCGGTGAAGAGTTGTTCGGCAAACTCCTGGGTCGCGACGACCCGGTCCCTGACGAGTCGATCGATCACATAGGGCGCTTCGAACGCCAACGCCGCTTCAAGTCGACCTTCAAGCGCCACGGCAGATCACCGTCTCCCGGACGAAACACCGGCGCGGGGTTGAATGCACCCGCAATTGGCAGGAGCGGATCGTCCTGCGGGGCTGGTGATGGTGAGCCTGCCGACGGTGACCTTCTCCACGGTGTTCCTCGTCTTGCTCATGTTAGCTACCTTTCTGTTGCCAGGCCCGCTGGTCGAGGCCCGTTCGGTGAACCAACTATCGCCCGCGGCGACAGCTCGAACAGTCCGCAGACCGGAGGATTCGAAGGGGGAACCGCCGTCCACCGATCGGGGGACCCCAGGCGTGAGGTCAGTTTGCGATGAGCTTGCAAGAGTCAGCTGAGAAACGAAAAGCCGTGGCCTTCAACGACTCCTGTGTACGCCGATAATGCATCGACAGCAGCCGGGTAGTTGGTTTCTATCCGCTGACTTCTGTCGATGGTCGCCGCTGAAGAGATCCCGAAGCGATACAGGTTGGGATAAATTTACCGAATGGAGAAATTGACGCTCCCAATAAATAGCCTGGCGATCGGAGTTGCTCTGGCTCCCCTCACGGGCGCCGAGCCGTTACCGCTGGCCCAGAGCGATTGCCATCCGAACTACTCCGGTGCCTGCGTGCCGACCGGCTACAGCGACGTCGACTGTGCCGGCGGTAGCGGGAACGGCCCTGGGTATGTCGACGGTCCTGTGTATCTTGTGCCTGGCAAAAGTGATGTTTACGGGCTTGATCGCGACGGCAACGGAGTTGCGTGCGAAAAGTGACTGGCGGTCGCGGGCGGAAGTCGAAGCGGCCTGAGCGGAGGGCCGGCTGCCACGCTCATCTCCCTCATTTAGGGAGTGTCAAGGATCAGCCGAAGTAACTGTCAACCATCAGCCGAAATACTGTCAGGCATCACCCGAAGACCAAATGTCAGGCATCAACCGCAGTAATACAACGATGCTGTGGGGCGGGCGGGGCTCGAACCCGCGACCAACGGATTATGAGTCCGCGGCTCTAACCGACTGAGCTACCGCCCCCGGCGCGTTGCGCGGCACCATCGTCCCATATCGCGATGTGCCCACCTCGCAGCGACTGATTCGCTCCCAGCGATTTATTCGCTGCAAGGTGGGCACCACAGCACTACCTCCCCGGGAGCCGTCATGCGATATCGGCGTACACCGGCTGCCCGTCGTCGCCGATCGAGTACCGCTCGGTGCCCGAAGCCACCCGCGGCGCATCGGCGCCCAGCGACACCGCGATCTTGTTGCACGCATTACGCATGACATCCAGCGTCAGCTCGAACGCCTGCTTCTCCGAGAAATTCCGCCGCACTACCGCCGCCACCTCCGCGTCGATGTTCGCCGGCGACCAGATCAGCGCATCGACATATCGCAGCGCCGCCTTGTGCGCCTCCGTCAGGCTCTCGGCGGATTCATAGTCCTCGATCTGCCCGTACATCTCCTCCGAGCCGCCCGAATCCAACGCGTCGCCGTCGCGCAACGATTTGCAGAGCCTGCAGTTGTGCTGTGCCGCGCCACGCAACCGAACGATCTCCGTCGTCACGGGATCGAGTTCGTGTAGCCGCGCCACGGCGGGCGCGAACCCGTTGAGCAACGCGTCAGTCGGATCGGTCTCGTGATCCCACGCGGTGACTTCGCCAAGTCGTGGCCTACCGAGGCCCAGGGCCTCAAAACCGCACCAGACCCGCGGCACGAAGTCGGCAATGAAGATCATCGTCGCGGTTCGGAACGCGTTGTCACCCAAGGCATCCATGAACCGGACCCGTTGGTTGTCGCCAATTCCGGTCACGTCCACCGCAAACTGCTCGGCAAAGGCGGTGACGATGCGGTCCGCGTCGGAATGCTCGTCGAAGAGGTCGGCCTCCACAGGCAGCGGCGGCAGCGACCGTGCCCTGCCACAGGTCAACCGGATCAGCGTGTCAAGTCGAGTGTTTCCCGACGACAGCGGCACCAACCCGTTGAGCCTGGCGGCCAGTTCTTCTTCGACCATGAGAGGATTATTGCGCCTGGCTGACCGAAGACATGTGAAAGTCGGGAATCCGCAACGACGGCATCGACGCCCGCGTCGCCCAATCACCCCACTCGCGCGGCAACGTGACCTCGCCGGCGCCCGCCTCCGTCGCACGGCGCAGCAGGTCCAACGGGCTTTCGTTGAACCGGAAGTTGTTGACCCCCGCTGTCACCTCGCCGTCCTCGATCAGATACACGCCGTCCCGGGTCAGTCCCGTCAACAGCAGCACCGCCGGGTCGACCGCCCGCAGGTACCACAGCGTGCTCAGCAGCAGACCGCGCTCGGTCCCGGCGATCATGTCCGCCAGTTCCGACTCCCCACCGGTCATCAGCAGGTTGTCCGCCGGCACCGCCGGGGCCGCGTCGAATTCCGCGGCAGCAGCCCGAGAATAGGCCAATGAGTTGATCCCGCCGTCCCGGATCCAGTCCACCCGATCGATGTCCATCCCGTTGTCGAACACCGAAATCCGTTCCGACGACGTCGACGTCGCGACGAACGGCGTGCACGCCAGTCCCGATGCGAACGGATCGGAGTACAGCGTCAACGGCAGGTCGGTGAGCCGCTCCCCCACCCGCGTGCCACCGCCCGGCGCCGAGAACGCCGTGCGGCCCTCCTGCGCGCCGCGCCCGTCCATCGCCCAGGTCAAAAAGATCATCAGGTCGGCCACCGCGGACGGCGGCAAGATGGTCTCGTAGCGGCCGGCGGGCAACTCCACGGTGCGCGCGGACCACCCCAGGCGCATCGACAACTCGTCGAGCATGGAATCGATTGGCACACCATCGAAGTCGGCAGTGCTGACACCCACCCACGCGCTGGCGCCGTCACGTTTGCCGTTGATCTCCACCGAGCCCGTCGGCTGCGTGTAGCGCCGCCGCAGCCCGCCCGAAGTCGCCAGGAACGTCGTCTCCAGGATGTGCCGCGCATACCCGTACAGCCGGTCGCTGCCGCGGAACCCACGGGCGAGGCCGTCGGCCACCGGCAGGAACACCTCCGCTCCGGTGCTCGGCACCGGCGCATCCCAATCCGGTGGTGCGTCGCCCCCGGCCAGTAACGGCGCGCTGTCGCGGGCCTCCGGCGCAGAGCGCGCCGCCTCCTGCGACGCCGCCACCAGACCGGCGATCGTCGACGGGTCGACCTCGCTGGACCGCACCGAGCCGACATGCGATGCACTGCCTTTGCGCACCACCGAGATCACTGTCGTGTAGCGCGTGGTCGACTCGCCGTTGGTGGTCATCGAGTTGCCCGCCCACCGCAACGACGCGTCGGCCCGATCGGTCACCACCACGACCGTGTCGTCGGCCGCACCCAACCGGGCCGCTTCGGCCAGCGCGATCTCCACCACCTGCTGTGCGCCGATCATGACCGCCCCGCCTCGTCCCGGGTGTTGAGCACGTTCACCCCGCGGAACAACGCCGACGGGCATCCGTGGCTCACCGCGGCGACCTGCCCGGGCTGCGCCTTGCCACAGTTGAACGCCCCGCCGAGCCGCCACGTCGACGGTCCACCGACGGCTTCCAGCGAGCCCCAGAAGTCCGTCGTCGTCGCCTGGTACGCGACGTCGCGAAGTTGGCCGTCGAGCCGGCCGTCGCGGATGCGGAAGAACCGCTGCCCGGTGAACTGGAAGTTGTAGCGCTGCATGTCGATCGACCAGCTTTTATCTCCGACGATGTAGATGCCGTCGTCGACGCGGGCGATCAGGTCCTCGGTGCTTACCTCGTCGGCGCTGGGCTCCAGCGACACGTTGGCCATCCGCTGAATCGGCACGTGGTGCGGCGAGTCGGCGTAGGCGCACCCGTTGGAGCGCTTTACCCCGAGTCGCGGCGCGAAGACCCGGTCCAACTGGTAGCCGACGAAGATGCCGTCGCGCACGAGGTCCCACTTCTGCGCCTGCACCCCCTCGTCGTCGAACCCCACTGTCGCCAAACCGTATTCAACGGTCCGGTCGGCGGTCACGTTCATGACCGGTGAGCCGTAGCGCATGGTGCCCAGCTTGTCGGGCGTGGCGAAGGACGTCCCCGCGTAGGCGGCCTCGTATCCGATCGCCCGGTCGTATTCGGTGGCGTGGCCGACCGATTCGTGGATCGTGAGCCACAGATTCGACGGATCGATGACCAGATCGGTCGGCCCGGCCGTGACGCTGGGCGCCTTGACCTTCTCGGCCAGCCACGCCGGCAGCATGGCCAGTTCCTCGGTCCAGTTCCACACGTCGTCGCCGGCGACGTACTCCCATCCCTGCGCCGTCGGCGGGGCCAGCGTGCGCATCGTCTCGAACGTCCCGGCCGCGGCATCGACGGCGACCGCCTCCAGCGACGGCTGCACCCGCACCCGCTGCTGAGTGATCGTCGAGCCGAACGTATCGGCGTAGAACGTCTGCTCCTTGGCGGTGTGCAAACCGGCCGAGACATGGTCGACTCCGTCAGCCGCCAACAGCCGTCCGGAGTATTCACCGAGCACCGCCAGCTTGTCGGGCGTGCCGACGGTGAACGGGTCGATCCGATAATCCGAAACCCAAGTGGCGTCCGAATACACGGGTTCGGGGGCCAGCTCGATGCGCTCGGCGTTCAGGGCCGCCAGGGTTCGTGCCACCCCCACGGCGCGGCGCGCGGTCTCGGCCGCGACGTCCGCGCTGAGCTCGGCGTGAGACGCGAAGCCCCACGTCCCGTCGACGATCACGCGCACCGCCAGGCCGATCTCCCGGTCGACGACCGCGGTCTGCAGTTCGCCGTCGCGCAACTGCACGTACTCGGAGGTGATCGCGTGGATGCGAAGGTCGGCGTAGCTGGCGCCGGCGGCCACCGCCGCCGACGTCGCCGCGTCGGCCAGCGCATACCGCGGCAGGTCGAGGAAGTCAGCGTCGACTCGTCGGGTAGCCCTCACGCCACCACCGTAGTGGTGGCACCGTGAGCGGTGATCAGCGCGTGACGGCGCTGGTTCCCGCCACCGTCAACTCCAGCGCCAACGCCGTCCCGCACACCGCGGCGACGATGAGGAACGCCCACCAGTCAATGGCTTTGGGTCCCGACGGTGCGGCTGAGATCTGCCCGGCACCGCCGCGTGCGGTGATCGCATCGCCCATCTCGTCGGCGCGACGCAGCGCGACGGTGATGGCCGCGGCCAACAGATCGATCGCTTCGAGCCACCAGCGACGCCACCGTCCGCGGCGGCGAGTGTGCACCTGCTTCGGGCGCAGATTGCGTGCGGCGTAGAGCACGCGAAACTCGTCGATCAGCATCGGGAACGCGCGCAGCGCCAACGCCAGTGCGACCGCCCATTCGTCGACCGGTATCCGGAACACCCGAAGCGGCCTGCCCAGTTTCGCGACGGCAGGTGCGATTTCGGCGACGTTCGTCGTCCAGGAGACCATCGCCCCGAGACCGAGCAGCACGATCGACAGCGCGGTGATGCGCAGGAAATTCAGCAGGCCGCCAAGCCCGACGTCGACCGAACCCATCGAGATGATCGGGCTGCCCCCGGCGAAGGTGGCCGTCAAGCCGCCGAGAAAGAGCAGGAACCACAGCCAGCCGGGTATCGACGGGAGCACGCCGCGCGAGATGTTGGCCAGCCGAGCCGAGATGAGCACCAGAAGCGCGACGGCGCCAATCGGCACCCAGCCCGGGTAGAACGTCATCAAAACGCCGATGGCCGCGACCAACAGAAGCTTCGTACCCGCCCACAGTTGGTGCACCACGCTGTCGCCGGGCACGGGCCGCAGCAGCACGACACCCCTGCGTTGCCGACGCCTCGTCGGCGCCGTCATGACAGTCCCCCCGCCGTCGTCGGTGCGGGCACCAGCACGCCACCTTCCAGATGCAAAGTGCGCGGGCACAATTCCTCCAGCCCGGCGAAGTCGTGCGAGATCACGACGACGGTCAGACCGGCGCGGCGGCGAAGGTCGACCAGCAGCCGCAGCAGGCCCCGCTGACTCGCGGCGTCCAGGCCGGCCAGCGGCTCGTCGAGGATGAGGGCTCGCGGCGAGCGGGCGAGCAGTCCGGCGAGGACGACGCGTCGCATCTGTCCCCCGCTGAGCTGGTCGATGCGCCGCTGCGCCAGCGTGGAATCCAGGCCGACGGTCGAGAGCGCCTGGTTGACCCGGGCGCGATCACGCGGAGAGAACCCGGCCGCGGACGCGATCTCGAGATCGACCCGGCTGCGCATCAGCTGCAGCCGCGCCGCCTGGAACGAAATAGCTGCGGCGCCAACCTGATCCGACGCCGGTTTCCCGTCGAGCAGGCATTGGCCTGCGGTCGGTTCCGTGAGACCCGCCATGATCCAGGCCAGCGTCGACTTGCCCGACCCGTTGAGGCCGTGGATCAACAGGCCGTCACCCTCGTGAACCGTGAAGGTGATGTCGCGCAGTGCCGTCGCGGCCCACGGTGTGCCGCTGCCGTATTCGTGGCTGACGTCGACGAGTTCGAGCACGGGAGCGGTACCCGCGCCCGCAGCGACGTTGCCTGCAGGCGCGTCGGCCGATTCCACCATGTCGGTGTTGTCGGCGCCGGCGCCGTTACCGGACAGGTCGACCGTGCGGTCGGCGGCGTCGGCCTCGTCGTTGTAGTGGGTGATGTGCACGAGCGACATCTGGTGGCGCCGCGTCAACCCGGACAGCACCGACATCAGTCCTTCCCGGCCCTGCTGGTCGACCATGCTGGTGACCTCGTCGGCGATCAACAGCGACGGCTCGCGCGCCAGCGCCGCCGCGACGGCAAGGCGCTGCAGTTCGCCGCCCGACAGCCCGCCGGTGTTGCGTTCGGCCAGCCCGTCGAGGCCCACTTCGGCGAGCAACTGCGCGACGTCGGTGGCCTTGCCGGGTGGCAGCCCCCAGACGACGTCGTCGGCGACGCGGGTGCCGAGCACCTGACTCTCCGGGTGCTGCATGACGACCGCCGTGCCGCCGATGCGGCCCAGTCCGACAGCGCCCGGCCGTTCGATGACCCCGGCCGTCGGCTCGCGCCCGGCCAGCATCAGCATCAGCGTCGTCTTGCCCGAGCCGTTGGCGCCCGTCACCGCGAGGTGCTCACCCGGCTCCACGCGCAGCGACACCGGGCCCAGCGCGTCGTGGTCGGCGCTCGGATAGCGGAACCGGACGTCGCGCAACCGGGCCGGCACCGGGGCGATCGCGCCGACGTCTTTGGAGGACTCCAGTTTGTGGACATCGGGGATGCCGGCCAGCCGCTCCATCACCCTTGACAGGGCCCACCATCCGACGAGGCTGACGAAGGTGATCGACATCACTCCGGCGCTGAAGAACAGCAGCGGCCAATAGTCGAGCGCCGTCGCGAAGTCGCGCTTGAGTCGCTCGGCCGCACCTTCCATATCGGGGAAGCGGGCGATCACCGCGGCCAGGCCGTTGATGTTGGCGGTGACGGACTCGAAGATCAGGTGACGAAGCCGCGACAGGATCGACAGCGCCACCACCACCGCCGTGCCGAACACCGCCCCGGCGATCAGCGCGGCGAACAACACGGTCGGGGTGCCGCGTCCGCGGCGTTTGACGATGCCGGTCAGCCCGCCGATATAGGCGCAGTTGACGACGGTCATGAACCCACCCATGCCCGCGATCAGGAACGCGATGATGCCGCCGGCGATGGTTGCGGTGAGCAGCACACGGAGCCGGTAGCGGTAGGCCAGCAGCCCCATCGGCACCGTACCCAGCAGAGAGAGCCCCGCCGCGAACGGGACGACCACGGAGATGATCGCGGTGGCCGCGCACAGCGCCGCCATGACGGAGGCCTGCGCGAGTTCGACGGGACGCAGACGACCGGTATGGCGAGTTCGGCCCCCGGTCGCGGTCATTGCACGATTCTGCCAGTCGCGGTCGCGGCGGCCACACGGCGCTGTGATCGGTTGGGCCGGAACCGGCGCTTGGAACACATAATGTTGTCGATATGACCCAGACGCTCGGAGCCGATCTGCTGTCCGTGGTCGCCCGGATCAACCGACTGGCCACGCAGCGGGCCCGCCTGCCCCTCGGCTACGCGCAGGCGCGACTGCTGTCCACGATCGAGGATCAGGGCGAGGCCCGCATCTCCGATCTGGCCGCGCTCGACCACTGCTCACAGCCGACGATGACGACCCAGGTCCGCCGCCTCGAGGAGGCCGGCATGGTGTCGCGGACCGTCGACCCCGAGGACGCACGGGCGGTGCTGATCCGCATCACGCCCAAGGGAGTGGACACGCTCCGGCAGGTGCGGTTGGACCGCGGCGCGGCGATCGATCCGTACCTGGAACGGCTCGACGGCGCCGACCGGGAGACGCTCAGCCAAGCGGTACGTGTGTTGCGACGGCTACTCGACGAGGCGTCGGCCTCCAAAGCGGTCAGCTGACCGTCGCGGGTTGCTTTATCTGCACCCGCGGGAAGCGGAGCATGCGCCGGGCGTTGTCTTCCACGATCAGCGCGCACTCTTCGTCGGGTACGTCGGCCAACACCTCCGCGGCACGTTTGCGCGAGTTCGGCCAGTTGGAATCCGAATGCGGGAAGTCGATTTCCAGCGTGATGCGGTCCACGCCGATGGTGTACCGGTTCTCCAGGCCGTGCTCGTCGTCGATGAAGCAACCGTAGAAGTGCGAACGGAACAGATCCGAAGGGCGCGTGTCGAAATCGATCGGCTGGTAGTACCGATGCCGCTCCCACACATAGTCGGCGCGCTCCAGAATGTAGGGCACCCAGCCGATACCGCCCTCGGACAACGAGAACTGCAGATCCGGGAACTTCTGCAGCTTGCCGGAGAACAGCAAGTCGACGGTGGTCCACATCAGGTTGGTCGAGAACAGTGTGATCGCCACCGCGAACGGAGCGTCCGGCAAGGCCGGGGCCGGGGAGTTGGCCAGCGCCGAGTAGGAGAAGCCCGGGACGAACGAGCCGGAGCCGAAGTGCAGCGACACCGGCATTTTCGCGTCGGAGCAGACCTGCCACAGCCCGTCCCAATGGTCGGAGTGGAACGAGGGCAGACCCATCGGCACGGGACTGTCGGGGAACGACACGGTGCGCGCGCCCTTGGTGGCGACGCGTTCAGCCTCGGCGACGGTTTCGTCGATATCCCACACCGGCAGGATCGCCAGCGGGATGTAACGCTCCGGCGCGGTCGCGCACCACTCGTCGATGTAGAAGTCATTCCACGCCTTGACGCACAGCAGCGCGAGTTCCTTGTCCTGTCCGCGGAAGAACGTGCTGCCGCCGAAGCCGGGGAACGACGGGAAGCACAGCGCCGCCTGCACACCGTCGAGGTCCATGTCGGCGATGCGCGCCACCGGGTCATAGCACCCCGGGATCATGTCCTCGTAGCGGACGGGATCCATCCCCCACTCCTCGGGCGGCTTGCCCGCTACTGCATTGAGACCGATGGTCGGCAGGATCTGCCCGTCGTAACTCCACAGGTGCCTGCCCTCGATTTCCACGATGCGCGGGCCGTTCTCGTGAAATTTCGCCGGCAGCCGGTCCTGCCAGACGCGCGGATGTTCGATCAGATGATCGTCGACCGAGACGATCTGATGGTTGTCCTGCAATGGCATGGTGGGCCTCCTAAGCTGTCGGTAACGTGGGCTGCATGAAAGACGCGGAATCGTCTGAGAGTTCGGACACGACGCGCGGGCGGATCGACGAGGACGACCACGATCTGCTGACGTTCGGCGAGGTCGGTGAACGGCTACGCATCGAAATCGCCTCCGCCCGAGCGGCTGTCGAGAAATCGGAAGCCGGCGGCGACACCTCCGCTCTCGAGCAGGCCCGAGCTCGCCTGGCCGCGCTGGAATCGGCCGCCAAGCGCAACAGCGCGGGACGCATCAACGACGCCAACTTCGAGAAGTTCTTCGGATACTCGGGCACCGCGAAACGCAATCTGTCCGGGTAGCCGTTCGTCACGTGCACTGCCGTCGCCGCTCTCATGGCCGCGGCGGGCAGGGCGGATTCGGTCCCACTCCGCACATTCCGTGATGGATGTAGCTGGGCACCTCCGCGGCGGGTGGTTGCACCTCGGCGTGCTGGTTGACCAGGTTGAAGCCCAGATTGAACACCAGCATGATCAGGTTGAACACGGCCGCCAGAGCCAGGATGCGCACTGCGGTGACGGTTCGCCTGTTTTTGAGCTGATCGATGCCGATGTCGGAGATCATCCGGCCGTCGCGGTCCCGCAGACAGTAGATGGCGATGGACGAGACGCTGACCAGCCCGCCGAAAACGATGCCTTCGTACAGCGGGAACTGGTACATGGTGCCACCGAAGATCGACCAGGTGTCGTCCACCCGCAGGTATGTCCACAGTCCGATGCGGTGGAAGTACTGTTCCAACACGATGTCGAGCACGATGAACAGCACCAGCATCGCCGCGAGCACACCCGCGGTGTTGATGCGCGGGTACACCTTTCGCATACGGGCGATCACCTGATCGATGCCCATGATGGCCAGCGGTGTCAGCAGGATGTAGCTGGCGAGGAAGTAGATGATGGGCTGCGGGTTCTCCGCGCCCTTGTGCACCCACCCGGGGATGAACTCACCCCAGGTACCCATGTTGAAGAAGCCCGCGTTGTACCCGAACACCGGCCTGACGGCGTTCACACCCGGGTCCTGCCAAGCCGCGAGTAGCCAGGCCACCACGAAGATGCCGACCGGCGGAAGTTGCTTGTCCCGCCGCGTCTTCCGGATCATCCAGATCAGGAAGATCACCCCGCCGATCATGCATCCGATCTCCCAGAACCGGATCCAGGCGATGCTCGACGCGGGGATGGGGTCAGGTCCGGTCGGCGCGGGTGCGAACTCGTCCGAGAAGATCCAGCGCCCGTAGACGTAGAGCTGGAACACCACGAACAGCGCACCCAGCCGGGCCAGCCAGACGATCGGGGGCGAGTCCCGGTAGGTTTTCGGCATCTCTGGGAGGAACTCGGGGGCTTCGGCGTGCTGATGGGCGGTCATGTGCCTGCTCCTGTCCTGGTGAAGGCCTCCACGACCTTTGTGCCGTACTGTTTGCGCCGCCGCGGACTGACGAGAAAGCCCGGCGGGGAATGGAATCCGAGATCGGGAAGGGCGCTGCGGGCGGCGAGCATCTCCCGCGCCTGCGCCGTGCCGCCGCACGCCGCCATAGCCCACAGCATCTCGTCGGTGACGTGCCTGCCGATTGCGCGAGGATCTTTACCGGCGAATTCCGCCCGGATCGCGGCCACCTGGTCCTGCCAGCCGTGCAGCGCGACCAACGAGTCGTAGGTCTTGACGGTCAGATAGAACGCGATTTGCAGCTTGGCGTCGTCGATCGCGCGTTGGGGATCGTCGTCGTCGATGGCGGTGATCACCCAACCCCAACGCAACAGGCCGGTCGGATCGCGACCGGCGCGTCGCGCGCCCAGCGCCAGGTTCGGCTCGACCACCTCGGCCCACCAGCGGTCGGTGAACAGTCCGTGCCCGAGCACCCCGTCCGCCACACCGCCGACGGCGCGCAGCATGTGAACGTTGAACGCGCCCAGCAGGATCGGTACGTCTATGGGTCCCAGCACCGGCGCCTGGATGCGGGCGTCGATGTGGTAGAAGTCGCCGTCGAAGGCGATCCGCTCACCGTTCTCCGCCTCCAAAAACGCGCGGATGCAGCGCACCAGCTCCGCCATCCGCGGCGCCGGATGCGAGGAGTCCACCCCGAACCAGTCGCGGTTCATCCTTCCCGTTCCCGCGCCCAGCCCGAGGAACACCCGGCCGGGTGCGATCTTGTTCAGATGCCTGGCGGCCGCGGCGTGGACGAACGGCGACCGTGCGAACGCGTACGCGATCCCCGGCCCGATGCGCGCCGTGCTGGTCTGGTGTGCCATCTCCGAGGCCGTGACGTAGGCGCCGGTGTCGGCGAATTCGCCCGCGCAGAACGCCGCTGCTCCAGCGGATTCGGCCTGTCTGGCGAGATCGCCGCCCGGCCACGGCATCGCCCACTGCATCGCCATGGATGTCCGTCCGATCAGAACTTCACGGTGGCGCCGGCGTCGACCTTGAGCTGCAACCCCGTCACGTATCGGGACTCGTCAGAGGCCAGGTAGCAGATCCCGTGTGAGATGTCCTCGGGTTCCACGTAGGGGATCGGCATGCCCTGCATCATCGGGAAGGTCAGCAACGCGTCGTCGAGGGACGGATGCTCGAGGTCGGGCCGGAACATCTTGTACATCGACTCGTTGTGCAGCATCGGGGTGTTGACGTTCGTCGGGTGCACCACATTCACCCGGATCGACTTCGGCGCCAGTTGGTTGGCCAGCGCCATCGTGTACTTGTCGATGAACTGCTTGGCCAGGTTGTAACCCGCTCCGCCGGAGCCGTTGGGCCCCATGCTCGCGGCCGGCCCGGCCTTCTCGGCCAGCAGCCCGGCGACCGATCCCACGGTGATGATCGAGGCTCCGGCCGAAAGATACGGCAGCGCAACGTGAACGGTGTTCACCACGCCGACGAAGTCGACGTCGAACGCGTTGGCGAAGGCATCGATGGGCTGGTCCGACCCCAGCGGGCAGATGCCGGCGTTGGCGACCACCACGTCGAGCTTGCCGAGTTCGTCCACCGCGGACTTCAGCGCATCGGCGAGCGCGGCGCGGTCCCGCACGTCGACGACGGCCGTCACCGCCCGGCGTCCGGTCTTCTCGACCTCTGAGGCCGCCTCTTCGAGGTCGTGCTCGGTGGACAGCGGGTATTCGTTGTGTTCGACGTCGCCGCAGATGTCGAACAGGATGATGTCGGCACCTTCCTCGGCCAGTCGCACGGCATGCGACCGGCCTTGGCCTCGGGCGCCACCGGTGATGAGGACGACCTTGTCCTGCACTCTGCCCACGTTGGTTTCCTTCCGTCGGATATCTATTGGCCGGTCGTGTCGAGTTGTTCTCTGAGGCGGTGCTTTTGCACTTTGCCGCTGATGGTGCGCGGCAGTTCCGGCACCACCACGATGCGTTCGGGTGTCTTCTGCCGGGCCAGCCCGCAGGCGGCGAAATGCGCGGCGGCATCGGCGGTGTCGAATGACCCACCCGCCTGCAGCACGACGAACACGCAGACCCGTTCGCCGTACTTCTCGTCGGGGGCGCCCACGGCGGCGGCTTCGGCCACTGCGGGGTGGCTGCTGACCACGTCTTCGACTTCCTTCGACGAGATGTTCTCGCCGCCCCGCACGATGATGTCCTTCTTGCGGTCGGTGATGGTGAGGAAGCCGTCGGGATCCAACCGCCCGACATCACCGGTGCGGAACCAGCCGTCGATGAAGCCGGCCTCGGTGAATCGAGGATCGGTGTAACCCCGGAACAATTCGGGCCCCTGCGTGAGGATTTCGCCGTCGTGGCCGGCCGGTACGTCGCGCCCGCACTCGTCGACCAGACGGACCCGGGTGCCGGGGGCGATCCGGCCGTCGGTGTCGGCCCGCTTGTCCAGTGGATCCTCCGGGCGGCCGACGCTGATCGTGGGGTGTTCGCTGGATCCGTAGCAGCGGTAGGCACCGATGCCGAACCGGTCGGCGCGACGGATCAGCGCGCCCGCGACACCGGCCGCGCCGGTCGTGTACTCGCGCAGACTCGACACATCGAGTCCGTCGCGTTCGGCGACGTCGAGGATGCCGCCGAGATGGATCGGCGCGCCGGCCGAGACGCTCACGCCGTGCTTGGCGATGAGCCGGGCGGCGGCTTCGGGGTTCCATGCGTCCATGGCGATGGTGTCTCCGGAGCGGCACATCATGCGCAGGATGCCCAGCGTGCCTGCGATGTGTCCGGCCGGAAAGGCCGCCAACGTGGTCTGGTCGGCATCGGTGTTGCGCAGCGCATCCATCGCGCGCAGTTCACCGAGCAGTGAGCCGTGGGTGTGCTGGACCCCCTTGGGTTCCGCCGTCGTCCCGGATGTGTACACCAGCACCGCGCGACCTTCAGGGTCGGGGCGACACGGCGTGAAACCCGTTGCCGCCGTGGAGGTCAGTTCTTCGAGCGGGATGGCCCCCTTGTGTGCACCGCCCAGCACGACTCGGTGCTGCAGGTCGGGCAGATCGGCCAGCGCCGCCACGGTCGCGCCGGTGTCGCGGTTGCGGAGCTCGCGAGCCAACACGATGGCACGGGCCCCCGATTGCCTGGCGATGAAGGCGACCTCGGCAGGCCCGTAGATCGGCACGATGGGCAGCACCACCGCACCGCACAACCAGGCGGCGGCGTGCACGGAGAAGCACTCGCGCCAGTTCGGCAGCTGGACGGCGACGACATCGCCGGGCCGGATACCCAGCCCGGCCAGCCCGGCGGCCAACCGCATGCTCTCGTCGAACAACTCGGCGGCGGTGAACTGATCGGGACGGTCGTCGCTGTGCACCATGACCGCGGTGTCGGGGTGCTCGCCGATGAAACCGGCGATCTCGTCGGGGATGGTGTCCGCGGCTGTCCCTGCGCGGCGGCCGGGTTCGGTCAGCACGACAACAGCACACATCCGGCGATCGGGCCGCCGCCGGCGGAGGCGACGGCGACTTCGGGGCGCTTGGATACCGCCGTGTCGGTGGCCAGCCCGCGCAGCTGCTGGCACGCCTCGTACAGCACCCAGTACCCGTGCATCCGGCCGGCCGAGAGCTGACCGCCGTAGGTGTTCAACGGCAACTCGCCGTCGATGCCGATGCGTGCACCGCCGTCGACGAAGGGGCCACCCTCGCCGTCGCCGCAGAAGCCAAGGGCCTCCAACCACGCCAGCGTGAGATAGCTGAACCCGTCGTACAATTCGGCCAGATCGACGTCGGCGGGTTTCAGGTCGGTCTTGGACCACATGTCGGCCGCGGCGTCGTGCATCGCCATCTTCGGATAGTCGGGGCGGCCGGTCCATCCCCCGGCACCCGACGCGCCGCCTGCCGCTTCGATGGTGACCGCCCCGTTGGGTGCATCGGCCCGGTGCCCGGGATGCGACAGCACCAGCGCGATCGAGCCGTCGACCGGCACGTCACAGTCGAGCAGGCCGAGTGGTGTGGAGATGGGCCTGGCGTTCAGGTACTGCTCCATGGTCATCGGATCGCGGTACACCGCAAGGGGATTGCGCGCGGCGTTGCGTCGGGCGTTCAGCGCGATCCAGCCGAGTTGCTCCTTGGTGGTGCCGTAACGGTCCATGTGGGCGCGGCAGTGCATGGCCAGCCAGTTGGCGGCCGAATACGCGTGCGCCGCAAGTAGATAGCCGACCTCGGTCATGTCCATGCCGCCCTCGGCGCGCTTTCCGCCGGACTCCGGCGCCCGCTCTGCGGCGCGGCGATCCACGGTGCCGCCGATCATCTGCAACGTCCGGTAGACGAGCACATGGCGGGCCTTGCCCTCGGCGATCAGGTCACGCGCCGCGACCACGGGGGTCAACAGCCCGTAGCGACCCAGCATCGGGCCGTCGTCTCCGCCCTCGTGAACCCCCAGCGCGGCGGCCGCTTCGTCGGCCGGGGTGTCACCCATGGTGAGAACCGCGTCGATATCGGCGGGCGCTAGGCCGGCGTCGGCGATGGCGGCCGCGGAGGCCTGCACCGTCATATCCAGCGCCGGGACGCCGGTGCGGCGGCCGATCGCAGAGATTCCGGCGCCCGCGATGACCGGTGCGCTGGGCGGGGCGGACATCCGACCTCCTTCGGAAATGAACTTAATCAGTGTACTTTTATGGCGTGTCTGATACGTCGGTTACCTCGGATTTCTCGCACGCCCCCCGCATCCTGCCGCCCCTCGACGACGCGTCGCGCCCGTATTGGACGGGTGGCGCCGAAGGCCGACTGCTCATCGCCCACTGCTCCCCGTGCGGGTGTTACTTCCATCCCCCACGGGCGGCGTGCCCGACGTGCGGCGCGGATCCGGAGTTCGTCGCGGTGTCCGGCCGCGGCACCGTGTTCACGTTCACCGTGTGTCATCAGCAGTTCAACCCCGGCGTGCCCACACCGTTCGTGGTGGCCCTGATCGAGCTGAACGAACAACCCGGGCTGCGGCTGCCCGCCAATGTCGTCGACTGCGACCCCGACGCGGTGCATTCCGGGATGCCGGTCAAGGTCCGGTTCGAAAGACACGACAACACATGGGTTCCGGTGTTCGCGCCGGTCACTTGATCAGCGGGTCGCGCGGCAACCCCAGGATGCGCTCGGCGATCTGATTGCGCGTGATCTCCGAAGTGCCACCTGCGATGGTCATACCGCGGGAGGCCAGCACCATGAAACCCGGATACTTTCCGGGACCGCTGACGAGCGCGACGTCGGGCCCCACGAGCTCGGCCGCGAGGCTCGCCCGCGCCACCACGTGTTCGGCGATCAGGAGCTTGGTGACGTTTCCCTCGGGGCCGGGTTCGGCGCCGACCACGCTTCGCGCCACCCGGCGCAGGTTGAGCAGTCGCAGCGCGTGATCGTCGGCGAGGAACTCACCTGCCCGTTCAGGCGCGCCCGCCACCCTGTCGCCGTAGCGCTGAGTCAGGTCGACCACCATCCCCGCGGCGCCCTGGCTGCCCGGTAACCCGCCGCCGATGCTGACCCGTTCGTTGCCGAGCGTCGCACGGGCGACGCGCCATCCGTCGTTGGGTTCGCCGACCACGTCGCGGTCGGGGACGAAGACGTCGTTGAAGAACACCTCATTGAACTCCGACCCCCCGGTGATCTGGCGCAACGGCCGCACTTCGACCCCGGGCGCCTTCATGTCGATGATCACCGTGGTGATGCCCGCGTGCTTGGCCGCGGCGGGATCGGTGCGCACGGTCGCCAACCCATAGCGGCAGTACTGCGCGCCGCTGGTCCAGACCTTCTGGCCGTTGATGATCCAGCCGCCGTCGGTACGCGTGGCCTTCGTGCCCACCGCCGCGGCATCCGATCCCGCGCCGGGTTCGGAGAACAGCTGGCACCACACGTGTTCGCCGGCCAGCGCCGGGTGCACCAGTCGCTCGATCTGATCGGCGGTGCCGTGCTGGATCATGGTCAACACCACCCAGCTGGTGATGCCGAACTCCGGTCGCTTGATGCCGGCCTCGGCCATCTCCTGCTCGATGACCAGTTGCTCGACGGCCCCGGCCGCCCGGCCCCACGGCTTCGGCCAGTGCGGCATGACATAGCCGGTCTCGATCATCTTCTCCCGCAGCTGTTTCGGATCCAGCCCCGACCAGCTGCTGAACTCCGTGCGGACCTCGTCGCGCATCTGTTCGGCCTCGGGAGGCAGGTCGATCGAGTTCTCCCGGACGACGCCTTTGGCCGTCAGCTCATAGACCTCCAGCGGCGCGTCGCGGCCCCCGAGCAGCCCGCGCAGCGTGATGGCGCGTCGCAGGTGCAGGTGCGCGTCGTGCTCCCAGGTGTACCCGATCCCGCCGTGTACCTGGATGTTCAATTCGGCGTTGTGAACGTAGGCGGGGAAGGCCAGCGTCGCCGCGCAGGCCGCCATCAACGCGAACTCCTGCTCCCCCGCATCCGCCGCCCGCGCCGCGTCCCATACGGTGGCGCCGGCCGATTCCGCGGCCACCAGCATGTTGGCCAGATGATGCTTGACCGCCTGGAAGGTGCCGATGGTGCGACCGAACTGTTCGCGCACCTTCGCGTACTCGAGCGCCGCGTCCACGCAATCATGGGCTCCGCCAACGGCTTCGGCGGCCGCGATCGTCCTGGCCATCGCACGCGCGATACCGGCGGCGCCCGGCAGTACCTCGGCGCCGCCGATCGCGACATCGGTCAGCGTGACGCGTGCCGCGCGGCGCGTGGGATCGAGGTTGGTCTTCACGTCCACGGTGACGCCGTCGGTGGCGGCCGGCAGCACCAGCGCGTCTTCGCCCACCGTGAGCACCAGCAGGTCGGCCAGCCCGGCGCCGAGCACCACACCCGCGTCCCCCGTACAGCGCGAACCGTCCGAGGACAGCGCGGTGTTGAACCCCACACCCGCGGTCGAGGTGCCGTCGACGAGGGCCGGCAGCCAGCGCGCACGCTGCTCCTCGGTGCCCGCCGCCGAGATCACCGCCGAAGCGATCACCGTCGGGACGAACGGCCCCGGCGCGACAGCACGACCGAATTCCTCTGTCACCGCGACCAGTTCGGGCAGTCCGCACCCCGAGCCGCCGTACTGCTCGGGCACGTGAAGGCCGAGCCACCCGAGACCGGCGAGTTCAGACCAGAACTCGGGCCGCGATTCTGTCTCGGCGTCCAACAGCACCCGGGCTGCCGTGCGCGCACCACGCGCGGCGAGGAAGGACCGTGCGACCTCGGCTAACTCACGGTGGTCTTCGGTGATGGCGATGCCCATCGCTGCACTCCTGTTTCGCTCGAATCATGAAGTTCCGGCCAGGTCCGGTGCCGCAACGCGCCGGACGCCGTCCTGGTCAGGTAGTCGTCGCGCTTGATGCCGCGCCACAACTGGGTGACGTAGTCGCGCTCGCCGAGTTCGCCGCGCGCGACGCGCTCCGCCAGCGCGGCTCGGCCCTGTGGCACCGAAGCCGGGGCGCCGCCGAGCAATTCGGCCAGCTCAGCGAGTTCGGCCGCGTCGACCTGTGCCCCCACCCGGTCCACCTCGGCGAGGTACTTGACCAGTCGGGCGGCGCCCTTGACGTAGCGGGTGGCCAACGCGTCGGTGGAGCGCCCGACCGCGCCGGACAGCGCCGCTGCGGTGGCGGCGTACACGGGGGCCCGCTCGGAATCCTGTTCCTCGTCAGGGAATTCGACCTCGACGTCGGGGATGCCGACCACCCGGGCCAGCGCCTCGACCAGCAGCCGCCGGTGCAGCATGCCGTAGATCAGGCTGTTCCCGGCGTCGGGTGAATTCGCCGGCACCGATGCCCGCGCGTCGACGCCCCCGGGGTTCATCGAAGCCAGCCGCGTCTCGGCGAACAGCCGGTAATACCAGACCCGGTCTTCGTCGACCGGGTGTCCGGACAGCCGTTCGTATTCGGCGATGCGGTCCGGAAAATGGGTGAAGGTGTCCTGGACCGTGCGCAGCGACAACCAGGCGATGTCGTCCATCGGATCCCCGAAGTGCGCCAACTCCCAATCCACGATGGCGGTCACCGTGCCGCCGGCGTACATGAAGTTGCCGGGCCCGGTATCGCCCTGGACCAGCACCGTCGGGCCGTCGTAGTCGGGGATGTTGCGTTCGAGCCAATCGATGCAGAACGACACCAGTGGTGCCGGTTTGCCGTGCACCGCAACGCGTTCGCGCATTCTCGTCAGCTCAGCACGGACGTGGTCCGGTACCGGGCCCGCCGGCCCCAGGCTGGGGATGTCCAACGCACCGGCGTCGATGCGATGCAGGTAGGCCAGTTTGGTGATGAAGTCCTGCGCGGTGCGCACCTGGTCGTCGGGATCCTTGATCAGCCGGAACCACGTGTCACCGCCGATGCGTTCGAGCAGCACCGCCTGCTCGACCGGGTGCGCGGCCAGCACCCGGGGCACCGTCACACCGTGGCGCCACAACTCCGACATGATCTCCGCCTCGACCTGCAACGGGTGAAAGGCGCTGCCGGGCTTGGGTGGATTCGGGTCATATCGCAGGAACAGCTGCTGGTCACCACCCGGGCCGTGGGTGTCGACGAACCAGGCCTGCCTGCTGGCGCCTCCGGCCACCTGCTTGACCTCGACGCGTTCGGCGCCGGTGATCTGGGAGATCCACTGTTTCAACTCATCGGAGATGGCGGGATCGTTGCTCATGTCCGGGCACCCGACTTCGCTGCAGCGGCGGCCAACCACGCCTTGACCGCCGCCCGGTGCTCGGCCGTCATCCCGCTGCGCACCATGCGCTCACTCTCGGCCAGCAACGCCTGCTCCAACGGAAGTCGCTGCGCATCGAGGACATTGGCCTTGGTGCCGGCGAAAGCCGCCGTCGGCCCCGCGGCGATACGCGCGGCCCACTGGATCGCCGACTCCCGCAGGTCGGCGTCCTCGACGACCCGGTTGACCAAGCCGAGGCGCAGCCCGGTCTCCGCGTCGACGGGCTTGTCGCCGATCAGCAGCTCGAGCGCTTTGGCCGGTCCGACCAACCGGGTCAGGAACCAGGCCCCGCCGAAATCACCGGAGAAGGCCAGCGTCGACCAGCCGGGGATGAGACGGGCCGACCGTGCCGCGATGCGCAGGTCCGCGGCGAGCGCGATGCTCACGCCCGCGCCGACGGCCGCGCCGGGCAAGGCCGCGATCGTGACCTTGGGCATGTGATGCAGCAGGGTCACCATCTTGGCGTTGTCGGCCAACTGGGCGGATTGCGCGCGCACCTTGGCCTCGACGTCGACGGTGGCGTCCCGTTCACCGGGTGCCTGCTTTCCCGAATTACCGTCGCGCACATCGCCACCCGCGCAGAACGCGTTACCCGACCCCGTGATCAGCACACAGCCGATCGAGTCGTCCGCGCCGAACTCTTCGAGCAGCCGCGGCACCGCGACGTACATCTCGGCGTGCAGCGCGTTGCGCCGCTCGGGCCGGTTGAGGGTGACGATCCCGACCCCGTCGATGACCTCGGCCAGCACGGTGTCGGTGCCGGTTTCGATCGGGTGAGCCGAAGTCACCGGCGCGATTTTCCGATCAGTTCGTTGTGCCGGTCGAGCATCGCCACGGCCTTGCGGCGCAGCTCTTCGTCCGGCGTGGGCAGCGTCACCGGGCCGTGCTCGCGGCTGGGCAGCGCCACGGTGGCCGTCGCCGGAGCGGTGACCTCGCCGCGCTGGCTCGTGCAGCGGAAATCCAGGTCCACCAACGCGTTTCCGTTCTCCATGCGCTTTCCGACCACCTCACCGGTGATGAACTGCGTGTCCCCGATGAAATTGAACTTGCGCATCTCGTCGTGCTGGCGCACCAACCAACCGTCGTCACCGATCCAGTCGGTGACGAAATGGGTGAGCCAGCACTCGCGCATCACACCGTAGTCGTAGGCCATCGGGTTGCCGATGGACTGCGACCACTCGTTCTCCCAGTGCAGTCGCTGAGCGACGTCGGGGATTCCCGCGGCGTTCTTGATGTAGAACTTGGGCACCCGCTGGCGGTTCTTGTAGCCGATCCGCGCGGCGCCGATCCCGTACGGCCCGAATCCGTAACCGCCCGAGTGGAAGCTGATCACGTCGGTCAGCGTCAGCGGGCCCTTGACCATCTTCGGAAGCGGCTCGCCGACTTCGACGTCCTCCCAGTACCGTGGCTCGGCGCCGCGCGGGCCCTCGGCGGCGTAGATCTCGTCGATCTCGGCGATCTGCTCGTCGGTGTAGGTCGCGGGCTTGATGTCCATGTACTTGCCGCGTTCGCGCGAGCGCTGGCGTTCGGTCGCGATCAGGATGATGCGGGCGACCGCGACGATCTCCGCGCGCTGATTCACCTTGACCTGACGCAGGATGCGGATGATGGATCGGCCCGCGTACTCGCTGTGCTTCTCTTCGATGGACTCCAGGCCACCGAAGCCGTAGAGCGAATCACCCGGCCGCACCGGCTGGTACCACTCGGTGGTCTGGCCCGAAACGAAGACGTGGATGCCGGAGAACAACCCCCTGGTGGCCTTGCGGATGTCGTCGGGGATGGGATCTCCGAGCATCTTCTTCGACATGGCCGAGAAGATCATCGGTGGTGCGATCACCCCGCCCCACCGCGTGTCGGCGGCGTAATCCGGATCGCAGAACAACGGATTGTCGTCGCCTGCTCCGCGAGCGAAGTTGCGGATCCCGTCGACGCTGGCTTCGCGGTAGAACTCGTCGATGCTCGTCGGGGCGTCGATGCCGATCAGCAGCTTCGCGCGCTCGATGTCCTCGTCCTTGATGGCGTGGTCGAATTCCTGCTGTTGCGTCTGTGTCATATCAGTACATCCGTATCGGTAGGTTGGTCAGTCCACGTAGCGACACCGTCGGCCGGTAGTGCAGCCGCTCCGGCGGCGCCTGGAGTTCCCAGTTGGGAAAACGTCGCAGCAGGGTGCTCAACGCCGCACGGCCTTCCAGCCTCGCGAGTTGATGCCCCAGGCAGTAGTGGATGCCGAAGGCAAACCCGAAGTGCCGGTTGGGCTTTCGGGTCAGGTCCAGCGCATCCGGATTGTCGAACACCGCCTCATCCCGGTTGGCCGAGATGATCGCCCCCAGCAGCTGTGATCCTCGCGGGATGTGCACACCGCGAATCTCCATGTCCTCCTTTGCAAGCCGCGCTGCCCCGTAGGCCACCGGGGCCGTGTAGCGCAACAGCTCCTCGATGGCGATGGATTCAAGGAGTTCGGGCTGGCTGCGCAGCAGGTCCAGCTGGTCGGGATGCTGGGTCAGCGCCAGCACGCTGCTGCCGATCAGGCTCGACGTGGTGTCGTGGCCGGCCAGCAGCAACAGGAACACCATGGCGACTGCTTCCTTGTGGCTGAGCTTGTCGCCACCTTCGTTGGCCCGCACCAGTTCTGAGATCAGCCCGTCGTCGGGATTGGCGCGACGATCGGAGATCATCTCTTCGAAGAGCCGGGACAGCTTGATCGAGTGATACGCACTGAAGAGCTGTCCGGCGCGACGTCCCGCGTCATCACCCAGCTTCTCCACCAGATCATGGAACGTGTCGCGGTCCTTGTCGGCGACGCCGAGCATGGTGGCGATGACAGCAAGCGGCAGCTTGACGGCGAAGGCCTGGACCAGGTCGACGTCGCGCTGGGCGGCCACCTCGTCGGCGAGCTGTTCGGCGATCTTGTTGATGTCGGGCGCCAGCGTGGTGACGAACTTCGGCGTGAAGGCCTTGTGCACCAACGTCCGCAGCCGCTTGTGGTCGGGATCGTCGCGGAAGACCATGGTCTCGGTCAGCATCCGGATCGACGACGGCAACATCCAGGCGAACCGGCGCGCCGAGGTGTACTTGATGATGTCGTTGGAGAAGCGATCGTCGCCGAACACGACCCCGACGTCTTCGTGCCGGGTCACCAGGTAGCCGCCCTTGCCCCGCAGCAGCAGCGGAGCCGTGGCCCACGAGATGGGTGCTTGCGCGCGCAGTTCGGCCATCCGCGCGAACGGATCGTCGAGCATCTGCCTGGTGCCGAGGTCGGTGTACGGCAACCCGGCCGGGCCAGGACTGGCTTTGCCCATCTCATTTCCCCGTGTGTCAGTTGCGAATCCAATTTATTAGTACACTGAATACTATGATTTACGCTAGCCCCCACTCGGACATCGACCCCGGCACCTCTGATGGTGCGCTTCAGGCCATCGATTTCGCGGTCGGTTCGGACCATGTGGCCACGGTGACGTTGAATCGGCCGGACGCGATGAACGCCATCTCCGAGCGGATGGCCCGCGAACTGGTGTGGGTCTGGCAGACCGTGCGCGACACCGACGACATCCACGTGGTGGTGCTGCGGGCGGCGGGTGATCGGGCCTTCTGCACCGGTGTGGACGTCAAGGGCGACGGGGGTTGGTTCCTGAAGTCCAACGTGTGGAACAGCTTCGATCCCGGGGTGTGGGTGTCGCCGAAGATCGCGCACCGGTGTTGGAAGCCGGTGATCACCGCCGTCCACGGGCTGGTCGCCGGGGGCGGGCAGTATCTGCTCAACGAGGCCGACATCATCATCTGCTCCGAGGACGCGGCGTTCTTCGACCCTCACGCCAACGCTTCGATCGTCTCCGCGCTCGAACCGATCGGCATGCTGCAGCGCGGTGTTCCGCTAGGCGACGTACTGCGTTGGGCGCTGATGGGCACCGAAGAACGCATCTCCGCCCAGACCGCGCTGCGGCTCGGGCTGGTGACCGAGGTCGTCGACCGCGACCAGCTCTGGGAGCGCGCCCACCAGATCGCGACCACCATCGCCGAGCGAAATACGAAGGCAATCCAGGGAACCATCCGGGCGATATGGGAATCTCTAGACATGACCAGGTCGACCGCGCTGCAGAACGGCATGGCCTACACCCACATCGGCAACCCGCCAGTGGCCGAACGACGCGCGACGCCGCGGCGCAACGGACCACCCACTTTCCGGTGACGCGGTGGATCAAGACCTGATCGCGCCGCGCATCGACTCGCGGCAGGCCAAGCTGGCGGGCCGCGCCGCCGAGCAGATCGTCGCCGACGTCATCGAACTGGGGTGGCCGGTGGGCCATGTGCTCGGTTCGGAGGCCGAACTGCTGGAGCGCTACGGGGTCAGCCGAGCGGTGCTGCGGGAGGCGGTGCGCCTCGTCGAGCATCAGCGCGTGGCCCGGATGCGTCGCGGCACCGGCGGCGGCCTGGTCATCGACGAACCCGACGTCGACGCGGTGATCGGTCCGACGGTGATCTACCTGTTGCGGGCCAACGCCACCCTCGACGAACTCTTCGATACCCGCATCATCCTCGAGGAACTGGTCGCCGAACTGGCCTCGCAGCGCGCCGGCGAGGCCGACATCAGCACTGTGCGCGAAACCTTGGCCGACGAGTCGGCGGGTAACTTCATCGAGTACCGGCGGCTGCACACTCAACTGGCCGCGCTGACCGGCAATCCGGTGTTGCAGCTGTTCGTCGAAACCTTCAGCCGGGTCATCGATTTCCACTTCGCGGACGAGGCCGCGCTGCCCGCCAGCATGAGCAGGGAGGTCCAGCACGCGCATGCCAGCATCGCCAGGGCGATCCTGACCAACAATCCCGGTGTGGCCCGCGAGCGGATGAGCCGGCATCTGCGCGCCGAGGCGGACTTCATCCACCGCCAGCCGGCCACGGTGCAGCACCTGGACCCCACCGCGGCCCTGGCCGGTACCGACGGCGACAAGCGCGGCGAAGCGCTGGCCAGGCAGATCTTCGCGTGGGTCCTCGACACGGGCGCGACGCCGGGCACGTTCATCGGTTCGGAGGCCACGCTGATGGCCAAGTACAAGGCCAGCCGGGCCGTCCTGCGCGAGGCCATCCGAATCCTGGAATACCAGCAGATCGCGCTCACCCGCCGCGGACCGGGCGGCGGGCTCTTCGTCACAGAGCCCGACAGCTCCGCACTGACCGAGATCATCTCGATCTATCTGCGCCGCCACGGGGTCACCGCACAACACATCGCAGAACTGCGCACCGGGCTGGAACTGGCCGTCGCCGAGCGGGCAGCCGCCGCCGTGCGCTCCGGCGCCGTCGACGTCTCGATGATCGAGAAGGCGCTGGCCACCGAGTCCGAACTGGGTGTCACCGCCGCATATGCCAAGCGCGAAGACCTCCACTCCGTACTCGCCCGGTTGGCGGGTAACAAGGCGCTCGAATTGGTACACCGGGTGACCATGCGGCTGGGCTGGAACTTCTTCGCCCAGTACGCCGATGCCGACCCTGCGGCGCTCGAACGCGCCTCGCGGGCCATCGATCCGGCACACCGCAGCATCGCCGACGCGCTGCTGGCCGGAGACAGCGAACTTGCCGTGGTGCGGATGCGCGCACACGTCACGGCGACCATGCCGCAGGGCCGGTGACCTCTCAGCCAGTCTGCTCCGGGGCCTGTTCAGAGCTCGTCGTTGAGTATACTGTTTAAGCTAATTCAAGAGGGGAGCGCACGTGAAGCATCCGTGGGACCAGCGGCTCGGGGTGTGGTGGATCGCCGAAGATCACCCCCACGCACCGGCGATCGCCGAGTCCCCCAGCGGGCGCACCATGAGCTTCGGCGAACTCGCCGCTGCGGCCCACCGGGTGGCCCATGCGCTGCGGGCCCACGGCCTGCGCGACGGTGAAGTGGTGGCCTACGCACTGCCCAACGACGTCGACGCGGTCCTGTGGCAGTTGGCGACCACCGAGATCGGCCTGCGCTACCTGACCCTGAACCCGACGCTCTCGGCCGACGAGTTCGCCTCGATCCTCGAGCACTCCGGCGCCAGCGCGTTGGTGTCCCACGTCGACTACCTCGATCGCTGCGCCGCTGCGGCGGGCGGCGCCGCACTGCGCGTCGTGGTCGGCGCCCCGCCAGACGAAACACTGCCCGCGGGGTTCGTCACCGAAGCCGGGTTCATCGCCGACCAGCCGTACACCCCGCCCGCCGACCGCAGACAGGGTGACTCCATCCGGTACTCGAGCGGCACCACCGGTAAGCCCAAGGGCATCATGCGCGCACTCGACGATCGCGATCCGTCGGAGGCCGCGAACGCCATGGCGGTGTTCGGCCGGGCCTTCGACTTCCGGCCGTTCGACGGTGCGCACCTGGTGTCGACGGGTATGCACCACGCCGGTTGCCAGAGCTTCTACCTCGGGGCCCTCAACGTCGGTCAGGCGCTGGTGATCCTGGGCAAGTTCGACGCCGAGCAGACCCTGGCCGCCATCGACCGGCACCCGGTCACGTCGGCCTACATGGTGCCCACCCAGTTCGTCCGGATGCTCAAGTTGCCGGGCCAGGTCCGCGGCAAGTACGACGTGTCGAGCCTGCGGTCGGTGGTGCACTCGGCGGCACCGTGTCCGCTGCAGGTCAAGAAGGACATGATGGATTGGTGGGGCCCGGTGATCTGGGAGACCTACGGCGGCACCGAGGGTGCGGCCACCATCGCCAAGCCGCATCGCTGGCTGGAGAAGCCGGGCACGGTCGGCAGGCCCGTGCGCGGGATGAGCGTCAAGATCCTCGACGACGAGGGAAATCCGCTGCCCGCCAACGAGATCGGCAACGTCTACATCGAATCGCATAACGGGCGCAGTTTCGAGTACCGCAACGATGCCGAACTCACCGCGTCCGTGCACCGCGGCAACGCCTTCACGCTGGGCGATGTCGGTTATCTCGACGACGACGGCTATCTGTTCATCTGCGACCGCGCCAAGGACATGATCATCAGCGGCGGCGTCAACATCTACCCGGCCGAGGTCGAGGGTGTCCTGTCCAGCCATCCGGCCGTCGCCGACGTGGCGGTGATCGGGATACCCGATCCGGAGTGGGGCGAACAGGTCAAGGCGGTGGTCGAACTCGTCGCCGGCGCGGAGCCGTCCGACGCCCTGGCCGAGGAACTCATCGCGTTCACCCGGTCCCGGCTTGCGGGTTACAAGTGCCCGCGCTCGGTGGAGTTCACCACCCGACTGCCACGCACCGAGACGGGGAAGCTGATGAAACGGTCGATCAGGGACGCTTATTGGGCTGAGGCCGGCAGGCGGGTCTGAGGATGGCCACGACGAGCCGGGGATGGCAATGACCTTGACACGCGAGGTCTTCGACGGCGAGCAGCTCACCCCGACCACCGTCGCCGAGGTGCTGCACATCAAGGCGCTGCCCCACGACCGCTTTCGAGCCGACCCGGTCAGCGTCACCGGCAGGCGAACGATCTATGGCGGGCAGGTGGCCGCCCAGGCGCTACGCGCCGCGAGCCTGACCGTGCCCGAGGATCGCGTCGCGCACTCCATCCACGGTTATTTCCTGCTCGCTGGCGATGCCAGCGCTCCGATCGAGTTGCGGGTGGAACGCGACCGCGACGGTGGGCGCTACTCGGGGCGCCGCGTCACCGCCGTCCAGGGCGACGGGGTGATCTTCTCGATGTCCTGCTCGTTCAGCCGCCCGAAACCCGACGCACCCGAATTCCAGGCCGCCGAACTACCGCGGGTGCAGCGGCCCGACGAGTTGGACACCCACCAACTCAACGCCTCACGCACGTTCGACGTGGAGGCGCGCGTCCCCGACGACACCCGGCCGTGGTACCGCTGGCCGGCGCGAATGTGGCTGCGCATCCGCGAACCGCTGGCCGACGACCCCAACGTGCGGGCCTGCGGAATGGTGTTCCTGTCCGACCTGTGCACGGGATTGTCCCGGGCGCCGCAGATCGAGCAGGTCGGCCTGCTGCCGAGCGTCGATCACGCGGTATGGCTACACCGGAGCGCAGACCCCAACGACTGGTTGTTGATCGATCTGGATCCGATCGCGACCGCGGGCGGGCGCGGAATGTACTCGGGCCACCTCTACGACACACAGGGCACGATCGTGGCCACGCTGGCACAGGAGTCGCTTTTCGATGTCCCTAGGCCTCGCGATGAAAAGCGTTCGGCCACATGAGGATTCATGCGGCTCAGGACGACTGCCGATTTGTCAGGACGGATCTGCGCGGTATCGCCTAAATTAGTATCCTTTACGTTAGGATGACGCCATGCCACGGGCCAGCAGTCCGGACGCAGCGACGCGGACGGATCGCACCGACACCACACACCAGGCGGATCGGACCTCGGTGATCACCGCCGATACGCCGATGCTCCCCGCCGACGACAACTTCCACCCCGCGCCGGAAGGCGACCCCTATTGGGCCGAGACCACCTGGTGGTCCTTCAACATCCCGGAACGAAAGATCGGCTGCTGGCTGCACGCCACGTTCCACACCACCCGGCGCACCGTCACCTGGCGCGTGTACCTGTGGGACCCCCGTGGCGCCGATCCGGACAAGCTGCGCTACTTCCGGATGCAGACCGAGGTGCCGGTGACGGATCCGAACCCCGACCTGCGCGACATCGCCATCCCCGGCGGCGGCTTCTCGGTGCGGATGCTGCGTCCCCTGCGCGAGTATCAGATCGAGTTCGCCGATGCGGCAGCCGACTTCGCCATCAGCCTGCATTTCGAGGGCCTGCACGACCCGCGCCGGTTCACTCCCGGTGAGCCACCCTTCATGAACCACACCCATTTCGACCAGGTCGGTCACGTGACCGGCGTGCTGACGTTGGACGGCGAGCACATCCCGGTCGACTGCTACTCGGTGCGCGACCGGTCCTGGGCACCACGCGGAGCACCTCGGAAACCGGGCAGCGGCAAACGGTCAGGCGACAGCGAGCGGATCCTGCACCCGGGCGGGCCGCTGTGGCGCCAGATCGAACGCGAGCGCGGACGCGGACGCATCCAGTACGTGTTCGCCCACACCGGGCCGGAGGCCGGCTTCCTGGCCTTCGTGCGGGTCGCCGAGGGCGGCGCCGACGGCTGGTCACCGCTCAACCACGGATGGCTGCTGCGCGACGGCGAATTCGCCTCACTCGACAAATCGGCCAGCGTCATGAAGAACTACCGCGACCCGGTCACCGGGTGGAGTTCGCACATGGAGCTGCGGTTGACCGACGTGCTGGGCAGGCACATGGCCACGGAGGGCTTCACGGTCAGCCACATCAGCGAATACGGCGCCGGCAGTACGGCATTGATGCGGTTCGACATGGACGGGCGCATCGGTTGGGGTGAGGACCAGGACATCTGGGAGCCCAAGCACTTCGCTCGGATGCGTGACGCGCTTCAGGCGGTGCGGTGACGCTCCTCTCGGTATTCGGACCTTCGCAGGCAGCAGGAGGATGAGTATGGCTGGACCGTTCGAGGGTGTTCGCGTCGTCGAGGTGGCGGCATGGACGTTCGTGCCGGGGGCCGGCGCCATCATGGCCGACCTCGGCGCCGACGTGATCAAGGTGGAACCCCCGACCGGTGATCCCCAGCGCGCGTTGCGCAATGCGCTCAACGCCGATGACAGCGCGCCCAACCCCTTTCTGCACGTGCCCAATCGGGGTAAGCGCAGCATCACCCTCGACTTGACCACCCCGGCCGGCCTGGACGCGCTGCGCCAACTCGTCAAGACCGCGGATGTCTTCCTCACCAGCTACCTGCCGAAGGTCCGGGCCAAACTCGGGATCGATCCCGACGATCTACGCGCTCACAATCCCCGGCTGGTGTACGTACGGGGATCCGGTTGGGGCAGCACCGGACCCAACGCATCGACCGGCGGATTCGATTCCGCCGCAGCGTGGTCGGCGGCGGGAGTGCAGAACAAGCTGACCGCCCCGGGGGCGACCGACCCCGCGGCGCAACCAGCCGCGTTCTTCGACCTGCAGGGTTCCAGCGCCATCGCCGGTGCGGTGGCGATGGCACTGTTCCGGCGGGAACGGTCGGGTGAGGGCGCGCTGATCGACGTCTCGCTGCTGAACACCGGAATGTGGACGATGGGCCCCGACATCGCCGCGGCGGCGACCGGGTCCGGGGAACTGCCGCGCATCGAACGCAAGGCGGCGCCGAATCCGATCGTCAACTACTACCGCACCTCCGATGACCGATGGCTGAACCTGGTGTGCCTGCAGGCCGACCGGTTCTGGGCCGAACTCTGCACGCTGATCGGGCGTGACGACCTGATCGACGATGAGCGGTTCCGCGACGCCTTTTCGCGCTTCGTCAACAGTGCCGAGTGCGTCGCGGAATTGGACGCCACATTCGGTGGCCGCACGCTCGAGGAGTGGCGCAGCGCGTTGGCCGGTTTCTCCGGCGTGTGGTCGGCGGCCGCGACGTTTGAGGAGGTCTGCGCGAGCCCGCAGGTCGCCGAGAACGGCTATCTGCCCGAGGTCGTCGGCGCCGACGGCAAGCCGTTCCGTCTGGTCGCCCCGCCCTATCAATTCGACGGCGTGCCGACCACTCCGGTCGGTCCGGCACCCGAACTCGGCCAGCACACCGAGGAGATCCTGCTGGACTGCGGCATGGACTGGGACACGATCGCCGGCCTGCGCGAACAGGGAGTGCTGGGCTGACGTGTCAGGAGTACAGGTCGAGGACCGTTTCGTTGGCGAGGTCGCCCCACAGCATCTGGCGGCCCGCGCGATTCATGTGGGCGGTCCAGAGTTCCCTGGCCCCTACCGCATCCCCGTGTTCGATCAGGCCGATGAACTTTTCGAAGGTACGCAGGGTCTGCTTGAACTGCTTTTCGATCACCTCGGGACCGGCCGCGGTGGTGACAGCGCGATCCATGTGCTTGGTGATGACATCGCGCAACACCGCCCCGACCAGGGCCATGGTGTTGTTTCCGGAGCGCTCGAGGATGACGTCGTGAAACCGGAAGACAACCGCCGACCACTCGCCGAAGTCGGCGTTCTCGGTGCCTTCGGCGATCAGAGCCGCCAAAGCCGAACAGGCAGACCGCAATTCGGCGATGTCGTCGGGTTTGGCCCGCTTGGCCAACATCTCGACGGCGGCCGGTTCGAAGACCTTACGCGCCTCGTACACATCGGCCAGCGTGGTTTTCGACATCTGCAGCAGCAGGCCGAAATCCCGGGCGGCCACCGCGGTTTCCGGCGAGGACACCAGCACTCCGCCGCGCGAACCGCGACGCACCACGATCAGCGACTCGCTCTCCAGGATCCGGAAAGCCTCGCGCAACGTGGGTCGCGACACCCCGAACTGCCGGACCAGTTCCACCTCGGTCGGCAATGCGTCACCCTTCTTGAGCACACCACGCACGATGCTGCTGCGCAGGTGGTCGGCGATCAGCTCGGCGGTTTTGGGAGCGCGAACGAGCTTGGACGAGCGGTCACCGCGGCCGTTCAGCTCCATCGCCCTCCTGCCCTACCCGCCGAAGACACCAACCAATCAGCTAATTCAGCTTACTCAATGACGCGCACCTAGGAGGAATTCAGTGACAGCGACGACCGTCTCCGCGCACAAGGGGTTGTTCATCGACGGCGCATGGACGCCGGGCGCCGGCAACGACACCGTCACGGTGGTGAACCCGGCGACCGAAGAACCCATCGCCGAGGTGCCCCAGGCAACCGTCGCCGACGTCGACGCCGCTGTCACCGCCGCCCGCTCCGCGTTCGACGACGGACCGTGGCCGACGATGCGCCCCGCCGAGCGTGGCCGCATCCTGGCCGCCATGGCCGACGAACTCACCCGCCGCCGAGACGAACTCATCGAACTGAACATCGCCGAGGCCGGCTCGACTCGCATGCTCTCCGAGATGCTTCAGGTCGGCACCCCGATCGATCACTTTCGCGACCTGACCGACAGGGTGCTGCCGCAGTTCGACTTCGAGCCGCCGGTGCGCCCGGTGACGGGCCGCGGCATCGGTCAGGGCATGATGCTGCGCGAACCCTACGGCGTCGCCGCCCTGATCACGCCGTTCAACTTCCCGTTCCTGTTGAACCTGGCCAAGATCGGACCCGCATTGGCCGCCGGGTGCACCTCGGTGCTCAAACCGTCGCCCTACACGCCGCTGGAGGCGCTGGTGCTCGGTGAGGTGGCCGAGGCCGCCGGTCTTCCGCCGGGCGTGCTCAACGTGGTCACCGGCGACATCGCCGAAGGCGAGGCGCTGACCACGCATCCCGGAGTGGACCTGGTCAGCTTCACCGGCTCGGACGCGGTGGGCCGCAGGGTCTATACGCAGGCGGCGGATTCGCTGAAGAAGGTCGTTCTCGAACTCGGCGGCAAGTCGGCGAACATCATCCTCGACGACGCCGACCTGGACAAGGTGATGGAGAGTGTGCTCGCGGGCATCGTCACGCACGCCGGCCAGGGCTGTGCGCTGCTGACCCGCATCCTGGTGCACCAGTCGCTGCACGACGAGCTGGTCGCCCGGATCACCGGTGTGCTCGGGTTCATCAGCGTGGGTGACCCGTCGGATCCGGCGACGATGATGGGGCCGCTGATCCGCGAGGTGCAACGCCAGCGGGTCGAGTCGCTGATCGCCACCGGAGTCGACGAGGGGGCGCAGATCGCCTTCGGCGGGAAGCGTCCCGCGCAGTTGGAACGCGGCTACTTCGTGGAGCCGACGCTGTTCGTCGGGGTCGACAACAAGATGCGCATCGCCCAGGACGAGTTCTTCGGCCCGGTCGGTGTGGTCATCCCGTTCGGCGACGACGACGAGGCGGTACGGCTGGCCAACGACAGCCGCTACGGTTTGGCGGGCGGCGTCTGGTCGGCCGACCCGCTGCGGGCGGTGGCGGTGGGACGCCGGTTGCGCGCGGGCACGGTCATCATCAATGGTGGCGGTGGCGGACTGAACCCGAGCGCGCCGTTCGGCGGGTACAAGCACAGCGGCATCGGTCGGGAATTCGGCGAGTACGGGTTGGCGGAGTACTTGCAGCACAAGGCACTTCAATGGCCGGTCGGCTGATGTGAGGTGAGGCCGTGAGGATTGGTCGACTGCTCGCGGTGGCTGCGGGCGCCGTCATGCTGTGTCCCGGCGCGGTGGTTGCGCATGCCCAACCACCGCCCACGCGGCCGCCGGGCTCCCCCGACTACATCGACCACACCGTCTGGGAATATCACGGCGACCGGGCGACTCTGCGGATCTATCCCACACCTTGGGGATGGGCGGGTTCGGGCCCGTTCAGCAACGGCGCGCAGAGTTACGACGCGTGGGCGGAGTTGCTCGAGCATGCGCCCGACGCCAACACGCTGTCGATGCAGAACCAGTTCCTGTGCTACTGGCAGCTGTCGACGTTCACCAATCCGGGCAAGGTCGGCACGTGGAACCTCGAACCGTGGCGACCGGTCGTGTCGAGCATCATCATGCAGAACTCCGGGTGTAACCCCGGCGGACCGGAGGACGTCCTCAACTGGTGATCGGTGCGAACATGGGAGCGATCAGATCCTGTACCCCGGCCCACGGGATCGTGATCGATCGCACCTCCCTGCCGAATTGGCCTTCGGGGAAGTACATCTGGATGCCGGCATCGGTCGGGATCCAGAATCGGAAGTTGCGCTCCACCGGCGCCCATCCGGCGTAGTACTCGCCCCATCCGCCCAGCGGCGGCTCCGGGTAGGTGGCGGGCAGGATCTTTTCGGTCAGCTCGCCCAGCCGGTTCAGTCCGGCCTGTTCGTCGACGAACAGGTTCTTCCACACGATCTGGATTCCGCTGCGTGAGTCGAATACTCGGGTCGCCACGGTGTCGACGGGCATGTTGGGCAGCTCGACGGCGTGGTATCGGCCCTGCCACAGTTCCGAGATGGTCATCGGCCGGAACTGCAACCTGCCCTGGGTGTTGAACGTCCACGGCGAACTCTTGCTGGCGCTGGCGGCGAAGAGCCACACCTGACCGTCGGCCTCGTCGTCGAGGATCCGGTTGATCGCATCGGTGACCGCGGGGTCGCCGCCCGCAAGCTTTTCGTAGTTCACCGTCCACTCACCCGGACCTTGCGGGCTGGTTCCCGCCCGGACGTCGGGTACGACGGTGTAGGTGACGCCGTTGGATGTGGTGTCAGCGTCGGCCGCCGGTGGCGTCCCGACGAGCGCTCCCACGAGCGCGACGCCGAGCAGCGCGCCCGACCACCGCGCCAGCAGCCGGCTCACGGGAGCACGACATCACTGGCCAGCCAGCGGCCGTCGACCTTTTCCATGGTGATGATGATGCGGTTGCGGTCAAGGCGCGGTTCGGGATTCAGTGCGTTGGTGACCGACTGGTCAAGGAAGAGCATCACCTCGACCTTGTCCTTGGTCGCCGACTTGATACCGGCCGCGATCACCTTGCCGTCGGCTCTGGCCTTGTTGTCGATGAGCGCTTGTTTGAGCTGACTGCTGGACTCGCTGTACATCTGCTTGAACTCACCGGTCGCACCGTCCAGAACCGCCGTGAAGTTCTCGTCGAGTTTGGCGGCGTCGACACTGGTCAGGACGACCGCATACTGCTGTGCCGCGGCGAGGGCCTGCTGGCCGGCGTCGCTCACCTCCCGCTCCCGCTTCAGGTCGATCGCCAGCACTGCGCTGATGGCCAGCGACCCGACCACGAGCAGGGCCCCCAGTCCCAGCGCGACGATCTTGCGGTTGGGCCGACGCAGCCACCGGCGCCGGGGGGGATCCGTCTCGGGCTCATCGGCTTTCGCACCGGGCTGCGTCTCGGGTTCGGCAGCGGTGCTCTCCTGGGCGGCCGCCTCGGTCGTGTCTTCGGCGTCGGTGTCGTCGCTGGCGTCCAGTGTCAGCACCTGTTCCCGGGTAGTCATCGTCTGCTCCTTTCAGGCTAGTTGAACGTCGGACCGGGTATCCCGCGTTGGCGCGCATCAGGGACCACTCGGTGGTGGCGGAAGCGGAAGGACGGGGCCGCCGAACGGCGTCGGGATCGTGAGCGGACCGGTGGGAACCGGATCGGCGCGTTGCAACGGATGCGCACCCGGCGGTGGGCCGGCGGTGTCGTCACCGGGCGGCCGCGGTGCGTTACGGGCTCCGCGCACAAGGTATTTGGGGTCGGGGTTCGGGCAGTAGGTGTACAGGAAGGGCTCCGGGAAGTCGGTCAGCGTCGGCGGTGCCTTCGGAAGGTTGTAGTCACACCCGTACCGCGAGTACAGGCTCACCGCTCCCCACACCCCGCCGTCGCGGAAGGTGCTGCCGATCGCTTCGAGCGCCGAACCGGTCCGGTACTGCGGGAAGAAGAACTCCTCCAGAGCCGGCACCCGCTGATACACCAGTTGCGACACGGTGGTCAGATTCCCCAGCAGTTGCACCATCGTCGGTGAGTTGTCGGCGATGACGGCATCGATGCCCGCGAACGCCTCGGGCGCACGGTCCAGCAGGGTCCGGTATCCGCCGTCCATGCGTTCCACGCCGCCGAGGATCGTCGACAGGTCCGCCGATGTCGCGGCCATGCCGGGGCCGACGTCACGCACCGTCGACAGCACCACCTTGCTGTTGCGGATCAGGCTGACCGTCTGGGGCAGAACCGAATCCAGCGTCGACACCAGGAACGCGCCACCGTCGAGAATGGCGGCGAGCTTGTCGGCCCCCTCCGGCCCGACCCGCAGCTCGTCGAGGACCGCCGACAACCGTGCGGTGTCGATCTGTTCCAGGGTGCCGTCGAGGTCCCCGAGCAGCTTGGCCAACGTCACCGGTGTCCGCGTTCGGTCGCTGGCGATTTCGGCACCGTCGGCCAGATACGGCCCGTCGTTGCGGTCGGCGCGAAAGTCCAGATACTGCTCACCGGCCGGGGACAGCGCGGAGACCCTGACCTCGGTGTTGGTGGGGATCCTCGTGCCCGGATGAAGCGCCGCCACCGCAACGGCGCCCGTGTCGGACAGCTCGATCGAGCGCACCCGGCCGACCGGGACGCCCCGCAGCGTCACGTCCTGGCCCGGCAGCAGACCGCCGGTCTGGTCGAGGTGAACGCGAACAATGGATTCGGTGCTCACCGGATCGAGCCGCAGTGTCCCGAATATCAGGTAGGTCACGCCGACGACGAACATCGTCGCCAGTGCGAGCGCCGACAGGCCCAGGCGGCGCAGCTTGGCCCATCGCAACGCATTCAGCACCAGTCTCACGGCGTGCCCTCCAGTGACGCCCCCGGCGGAGCCGTCGGCGGTGGCGGTGGCAGCCCCGGCGGCGGCGGGGCGGGTGTGAGGTTGCCCGGACTGGGTCCGATCAGGTTCGGCGGCGGCACCACTCCCGGCGGCGCTGTGGGTTTACCCCAGAACTTGTTGCGAATCATCAACAGCTCGTAGGAGATGCTGCCGACCATGTTGCGGAAGTCCTCGCGGCCAGGCCCACGGCTTCCCGGGTCCGCGGGGTGATAGGGGTCGGCGAACGCCCCGACGGCCAGGTCGGCGAGGTCGATCTCCACATTGGATGCAGTCGAGTTGGTCGTCTTGAGGATCGGACCGAACATCAGGTTGAAGTTGGCCAGGGACGCGCCGGGAGCCGTCGCCGCGTCGTTGAGCCCCTCGGAGAGCCGGTTGAGGTCGGCCATCATGCTGCGGGACTCCTCCCCGCGCACCGACGGAAACTTCGCCAGTTGCAACGTGATCCGATTGACCTGGGCGATCAGATCGACGATTCGGTCGGTGTTCTCCGCGACGGCGCCCAGCGCCGGCCCGGCCGCCTCGATGGCCGCGTCGATGGATTCCTGGCGGGTCGCCATCGTGGCCGAGAGATCGTCGGTCTGGGCGAGCGCCCGCTTGATGGAATCCGAACGCGCCGAGAGGCTCTGGATCAGCCGGGTGGACTCGGCGACGAACTTGTTCAGATCCTCACCCTTGCCGCCGACGGCGCGGCCCATCCCGTTGATCACCCGGGTCAGGTTGCGGATCGCGCCGCCATTGACCAGCAGCGCCGCGGTGCTCAGCACGTCCTCCACCGAGGCGGCCGATGCGGTGGAATCCAAGGGCAGCACGGCGCCCGGCTGTAACGGTGTGGTCGCCGCGGACGCGCCCGGAGGCGGGGTCAGCGCGACGAAAATGTCACCGAGCGGGGTGGCCGAACGCAGCTCGGCCTTTGTGCCGGAGGGGATCTCGACGTCGGAGGAAATCCGCATCGTGACCACCGCCGTGTAATCGCGCGCAGTCATCGACTGAACCTCACCGACATCGGCACCGGACAACCGGACCTTGGCCTTGGCGGGCAGGTTCAGCGCATTGGCGAACGTCGCGCTGATCTCGTACGAGTCCTGACCGACGGACGGCGCCGGCAGCGGAACCCGGTCCAGGCCCATGGAACAACCACCGACCACGCCCGCCAGGACAACTGAGGCGGTGAGTGCGCCCAGCGCGCGCAACGTTCGGTGCGCCGGTCTCGGCGAAGTAGACGTGGTCAGCTGCATTCTGGGCTGTCTCATCACGGAAGACCGGCCAATCCCTCGAGCATACTGGTGACTCCGAAATCGGGACCGAAGTCCTGAATGGTGCCCGTGGTGCAGCCCAACTGCTTCATGCCCAGCAGGTTGCACACCTCCTTGGTGAACTGACCGTTGAGTTCGACCTTGTCGAGCACCGGGTGGGCCCGGATGGCGTCCTTCTCGTGGTCGATCATGTTGTAGACGTTGTCGAGCAGCATCGGCGCCACGTCCAACGACTCCGCGAGCTCGCGCCGGTACTCGGCGATGGCCTTGGTCGTCGTCTCCATGCCGGCGGCTGTCGTCTTCAGGGCGTCCCGGTTGTCCTCGATCAGATCGGCTGTCTCGGTGAGGATCTGGTTGATCTGCGCGCCGGTCGATCCACTCCCGAGCTGTTGAGCCGCCAGCACATCGCTGAGTTGACGCATCGAAGAGCCGAAGTCGCGGATGGTCTGGTCGTTCTCGGCGGCCGCCGTGGTCAGGCTCTCCAGGTTGGTGACGATCTTGGAGATCGCGTCACCGGTCGGCGCCCCGCGCTCCTTGCTCATCTTCAGCGCCGTTGACAGCTCCCCCAGCGCCGACCGGATCTTGGTGCCGTTGCCCTCGGTCATCGCGGCGCTCACCGAGAGCAGGTCGGCGACCGGTCCGGAGCCGTGACCGTCGCCCTGCAGCTGCACCGCGAGCTTGTCGATCATCGCCAGCACACGGTCGAATTCGACCGGCGTACGGGTGCGATCCAGCCCGAGGGTCTGGCCGTCGGTGAGTGTCGGGCCCTCCTCGTAAACGGGCGTGAACTCGACGTGCCTGTCGGTGAGGATGGAGGTGGAGACGGTCACCGCCTGCGCGTCGGCCGGGATCTTGACGCCGGGCTCGATGCGCATCGTCACCTCGACGTAGGCGCCTTTCGCCTCGATCTTCACGACGGTGCCGACCGGCATACCGAGAATCGACACCGCGTTGCCCTCGTAAAGCCCACTCGCACTGTCGAACAGGCCGATGACCGTCATGTCCCGCTCACCGAACGGATTGCTCGAACACCCGCAGGCGCCGCACACCATCGCCACAATCGCGATCAGTTTCACCAGTGCCCGGGAGGTCATTTGCAGTCCCCGAAGTAGGGCGGCAGGTTGAACTGCTTGGCGCGCCCGCTGATCGCGCACACGAATGTGTCGATCATGGTGCCGCCGGTCGAGGTGAAGTCGAACTCGTTGCCGTTGCCGGTGGCGTTGGCGAAGTTGCGGACCGTGACGGGCATCAGCTGCAGGGTGCTGCGCAGCAGCGCCTCGTTGCGCCCCACCGCGCCGAGCATGCCCTCGAGGTTGTGCAACAGTTCGTCGATGCGCTGCCGGTCACCGATCAGCACCGGCCGCAGCTGGTTCACCAACTTTGTGGTGGCATCGATCAACCGGACCACGAGTTCCTTGCGCGCCGCCAGATCGCCGAGCACCTCGCGGCCCTGGGTCATCAGCAGACCCAGGCTGCGCTGCTGGTTGCCGAGCAACTCGGCCACCTGCTCGGTGCTGCGCAGCAGGTCGTAGATCTGGTCACGGCGCGACGCGATCACCGATGAGAGGTGCTCGATGTTGTGCAGGGCCTGCGGAAGCACCTCGGGCGCACCCTCCAACTGCGTCGACAGCGTCGTCATCGACTGCGCGATCTTCTCGGCGTCGACGGCCTCGAAGGTCGTGGTAGCGTCCTGCAGGGCGGACTGGAGGTCGTAGGGAACCTCGGTGTTGGCCATCGGAATGCGCCTGTCCGACAGTGGCTTCGAACCCGCCGGCTGCACGTCGACGTATCGCGCACCGAGCAGCGTGGTGAGCTTGATCGAGGCGCGGGTGGCCGAGCCGACCGGTATGTCGTCGTCGATCTCGAGGCCGACGGACACATGGTCACGCGAGAGCCGCATGCTCGTCACCCGACCGACGCGCACACCGGCCACGGTCACCTGGTCGCCCACACTCAAACCCGCCGCCTGGGCGAATTCGGCGGTGTAGACGTCCTTGCCCAACCCGAGCCTGCCGAGGCCGAGCGCCCCGCCCAGGGCCAGCGCGATGACCAGAACCGAGATCAGGCCGAGCTGCAACTTGCTGTAGGACCGAACGGACCGAAGCCACAACCGTTTTCCGGTCGGCTTCTCCTGGAGCTCCGTCATGGTGTCACCGACACTTCTGGCTGTAGGTCAAACGGTCTTCGGGCGTACCCTCCCGCACGATCGCGTTGATCAGGCTGTCGATGCGCGGGAACTGGCTGACTGTCAGGTTGCACGCGTACACGTCGAGGTACGCCCCACCCTGACTGAACCTGGCCAGACCCTTGAGCATCAAGGGCGTGTTGAAGGCCATATAGGCGAATCCCTGTTTGTCCTCCATGAAGTGTTTGGCGAAACCCGGCTCGCGGGCCAGCCATTCCCGCATGTCCGGTTGCACGTCGGTGATGACGTTGGCCAACCGTTCGCCCACGATCGACACCTGGTCCATCGAGTTGACGAATTCGGCACGGCGCGCGGCGAATCCGTTGAATGTCGTCTCCGCCGAATCGATGGTGTCGTTCAATGCGCCACCGTGGTCGGCCAGCGAGGCCACGACCTTGTTCAAATGGACCAGCACGCCGTCGAGGATCGCGTCGGTGCCCGAGTACGACTCCGCGAGACGGGTCGTCTCGGAGATCATGGTCGCGATCGCGCCGGTGTCGCCCTGCAGCGACCGGACGATGGCGGTCGTGAGATTGTCGACCTGGTCGGGGTTGAGCAGCGCGAACAGCGGCTCGAACCCGTTGAGCAGCCGCGAGATGTCGAACGAGGGCTCCGTGCGCTCGACGGGGATCACCGCACCGGCGGGCAGCACCCGCGGATCACCGTAGTCGGCCAACGACAGGCCGAGATAGCGCTGGCCGATGATGTTCTGGTAGACGATCGCGGCCTTGGTGTCTCCGTAGAGCACCTGCTCGGACTGCACCTGGAACTGCACCCGCGCATCGGTTCCGTCGAGCGCAATGTCGTCGACCCGGCCCACCTTGACCCCCGCCATCCGCACCTCGTCACCCACCTTGAGCCCGGACACGTCGGTGAAGATCGCGCTGTACGAATGGGTTTGGCCGTCCACCTCACGCTTCAACGTGACGAACACCGTCCAGATCAGGGCCAGGCAGACGACGAGGAAGATGCACAGCCCGGTCAGCGGGCGGATGTGCCTCCTCAACGGGGTCCTGACGGGTGGGCCGGTCGATGTCACGGGCCGTTGCTCCCTTCTGCAGCGGTGGGCCCGGGAAGCGCGGCCTCCGCGGCCAGAGGCGGTCCCGGTGGCGGTGCCGCAGCGTGCGCCGACGGATCCGGGACGATCTGCACGGTGTTGCCCCGAGCAACAGGGCCGAACAGCAACTCCGCGGCGGCATTCGGCTCCGGCCCGAGCAGTTCGCTCAGCTGCGCGCGCTCTTCGGGGCTGCCAACCGAACCCACATTGCCCCCGGGCGGTTGGTAGTTGCGCGGGTCGAGTTGCCGGGGCAGCACCGGCGGGTCGGCGGTCAGTGGAGCGGTGCGACAGCTCGGTCCCTCGAGTGCGCCGTAGCGGGGGCAGTCCTGACGGGTGTACATCCGGTTCGGCGTGAGAACCAGCATGAACTTTCCGACCGCCATGTTCTTGTCCTCATGCCACACGTGGTCGAAGAAGCGGTTGGTGACGTCGTTGATCCGAGTGACGATCGGTGCGAAGGCGCCCGCGCCGTCGGCCATTACGCCCATCACCGGGGACAGCTGGGTGGTGATCACGATCATCCGGTCGGTGTTGTTCTCGAAGGCGGTGCCCACTTCACCGAATGTCGTGTGTCCGGCCGACAAGAAGTGGGCAAGGTCCTGACGCTTCTCGGCGAAGGTGCGCATGGGCACTACCGCACTGTGCACGGCGTCCAGCAGGTCCGGTGAGCTCCTCTGAAGGCCCTGCAGCGCCTCGGACAACACCGAGAGCGTGGCTTCGGTGCCGTCGTCGGCCATCACGCGGTTGAGTTCGTCGACGATGCGGTTGGCCCCGCTGCCCGCCCGTTCGAGTTCGTCACCCCGACCGCTGGTGGCCTCGGCGACGGCGGCCAGCACGCCGACGGTGTCGCTGGACCCCGGCCGGCCCGCGGCGGCGAGCACCTCACGCAGCTTCGACAGCGCGGTCTGGAACTGGACGGTGGCCAGGCTGTCGTCCTGGTGGATCTGCGCTCCAGATCGCAATGCAGGACCGGATCCGTTGTCCACCAGCTGGATCGACGACACCGCGAACACGTTGCCGGGAACGACACGCGCGGTGACCGTGGCGGGAATCGCGTGCGCGAAGTGGGGGTCCAGGCTCAGGTCGACCTCGTTGTCGCCACCGTCGATGCTCGGTGTGACGCCTTCGACGGTGCCGACCAGGGCACCGCGGAACTTGACGTCGGAGCCCTTCGGCAGCCCGTCTCCGACGTTGGCCAGCAAGGCGACCACTTCGACGCGGTTCGAGAACATCCCTTCGGACTTGGCGATCGCCGCGGCCGCCAACAGGACCGTGCCGAGCAGCAGCGCGACCCCACGCAGCAGCAGCCGGGCGTCGGATACGGGTTTGGCCGCCGATTCGAAGCTCTGCGCCATCGTCAGCCACCGAGCCTTGCGCCGGAGCCGATTCCCCACAACCCGATGGTGAGAAGGAGATTGGCGATGATCATGACCGAGATGCTCGCCCGCATCGCGCGGCCGGCGGCGATGCCGACCCCTTGTGGCCCACCGGCGGCGAAATAGCCGTAGTAGCACTGGATTGTGGATGTGATGATCACGAAGACGATCGCCTTGATGACCGAGTACACGATGTCCTGGCCGGTGAGTACCAGCCGGAAGTAGTGCTCGAAGGACCCCGCCGACAATCCGCCCGCGAAAGTGACGATGCTCTGCACCGCCGCGTAGTTCACGACCAGGCACAGGATGTAGAGCGGGATGATCGCCACCACCGAAGCAAGAAGCCGGGTGCTGACCAGGTACGGCAGCGGACGGATCGCCAGCGACTCGATGGCGTCGATCTCCTCGGAGATCCGCATCGAGCCCAACTGCGCGGTGAACCGGCAGCCGGCCTGCGCGGCGAACGCCAACGCGGCCATCACCGGCGCGAGCTCCCGGGTGGACACCGTCGAAGACAGCAGTCCCGCAGCGGGTTCCATGCCCAGCAGGTGCAGAGCCTGGTACCCCTCGATACCCACGATCGCGCCCGCCGTTGCCCCGAGAAGGATGATCACCCATGCGGTGCCGCCGCCGACGACGATCGATCCGTTTCCCCACGTGACGTCGGACAGAATGGTCAGGAACGCCTTGCGGTATCGGGTGACCGCCAGCGGGAAACCGGCGACCGCGCGGCTGAAGAAGGTCAACATGTGGCCCAGTCGGACACCGAGGCCGGCCACCGACGTCGACGCGGTGAGGATCGGGCGGACACCCTTGGGGTAGTAGGGCGCCGCCATCAGAGCGCTGCCTTGGGGAAGAGCAGCACGTACATCTGGGTGAACACCACGTTGGTGATCATCAGCAGGAGGATAGACGCCACCACGGTCGCGTTGACCGAGTTCGCCACGCCCGCCGGCCCACCCTTGGTGGTAAGTCCCTTGTCGCACGCGACGATTGCCACGATGGCGGCGAACACGACCGCCTTGATCAGGGTGAGGATGAGGTCGCCGACCGTCGCGAACGAGGCGAAGGTCATCACGAAGCTACCCGGAGCACCGTTCTGGGCGAAGGTGTTGAACAGATAGCCGGCCAGGAACCCGATGAAACACACCAGTCCGGTCAGTGCGACACCGACGACGATGGCCGCCGCCAGCCGGGGGACGACGAGCCTGCGTACCGCCGAGATACCGAGCACCTCAAGGGCGTCCACCTCTTCCCGGATGGTGCGCGACCCGAGGTCCGCGCAGATCGCCGAGCCCACCGCGGACGCCATCAGCAGGGCGGCCACCAGCGGCGCGCCCTGACGGATCACCGCGAGCCCGCTGGCGGCACCGGCCAGCGAGGTGGCGCCGACCTGGCCGGCCAACAGGGCGAACTGGATTTGCAGCGTCACCCCGATCGGGATCGCCACGCACATGGTGGGCAACATCGCCGTCGACGCCATGAACGCGGCCTGCTCGACGAACTCCCAGAACGGGAACCGCCACCTGACGATGTCGACGATCAGGTACCGGATTGCCTGCAGGCCAAGGATGCACTGACTACCAACGGTATTCAGCGCCGCGACGGGGTGGCGCTGGACGTAGCCGCGCCCCCAGTCGCCCACCTCGCCCAGCGGGCTCGGGTACACCTGTCGCGGTGCGGTCATCCCGCACTCACCGGCCGTCAGCCACGTGGAAGCCCAAGCGCACGCTCTGCAATGACGTTACGCAAAACCTCGTTGGTCCCTCCGGCGATGGTGAAAGCCCGTCCGTAAAGAAACGCATCCTGCCACCAACCACCGTCGTGCACATGTGAATCCGCCTCGATGCGAACGCCGTCGTGGCCTTGAAGCTGCAGACCGTATTCGTGCAGCGCAAGATTGATCTGACTGAACAGGATCTTCGACACCGGCGCGTCAGCGAGGTCGGCGCCGCCGTGCAGCGCCCTGCTCTCGTTGTATGCCGCGACCAACGAGTTGACGTGGACGTCGGCGACGAAGCCTCCGATCGCCTGACGCACGTCCCGGCGGTCGAGCGCCGAGCCGGTTGTGGCACCGTCCTCGGAGCCGGAGCCGTCGGGCAGCGCGCCCGCCAACCGCACGAGCCGCTGCAGCGCACCGAACAGCGAAGCACCGCTGCCCGCACCCGCACGCTCGTGCACCAAGCTGGCCGTGGTCACGGCCCAGCCCTGATCGACTTCGCCGATCACGTGCTCGGCCGGAACGCGCACCCCGTCCAGGAAGACCTCGTTGAAGTCCGCCGTCCCGGTGATCTCGCGCAGCGGCCGCACCGTGACCCCCGGCAGCGACATGTCCAGAGCGAAGGCCGTGATGCCCGCGTGTTTGGGGACCTCGGGATTGGTGCGGGCCAGCAAATAGCCCCAGTCGGCGTGCTGGCCATTGGTGGTCCACACCTTCTGGCCGTCGATGACGAACACGTCGCCGTCGCGACGTGCGCGGGTGCGCAGGCCCGCGAGGTCGCTGCCGGCATCCGGCTCGCTGAACAGCTGGCACCAGATGTGCTCCCCGGACCGGATGCGGGGCAGGAAGTAGTCCTTTTGCTCGGCGGACCCTGAAGCGATGATCGCCGCGGCAGCCAACATCCCGCCACCCACCGGGCCAGGCGCGTTCACACGGATCAGCTCGTCGATCACGACCGACTCGTGCAGCGGATGCGCGTCGGGCAGTCCACCGTATTCGACCGGCCAATTCACGCCGAGCATTTGCTCGGAGAACAGCCGCGCGGTCCATTCCCGGAGTTTCGGGATGTCGTGCGCTTCCGGAGCCCGAACGCCGGTTCGACCATGTCGAGGCGGTTGACAGCTGGCGGCCAAGGCACGCACCCGCTCGCGCAACAAGTCGAGGTGCGTGTCCTGTTCGAGGTGCAATTCAACCCCTCTCCATCGAATGGCCGAACCAGCAATCGAGCTTAATCAGTATCCTGTATCTTGTGAAGGCTTTTCCGGATCCGGTCCTTCCGTCACCGATCAGAGCCAAGGAGACACCGTGGATTTCGACCTCACCGACGAGCAACGGGGGCTGATCGAGGTCACCCGGGAGTTGTTGGAGCGGCAGTCCTCGGTGGAGGCAGCCCGGGCGTTGATCGATGGGCCGGCGGGTTACGACCAGCAGTTGTGGCATAAGGGAGCCGAGCTGGGCTGGCCCGCCTTGGCCATTCCCGAGGCCGACGGGGGGCTGGGTCAGCAGGTCATCGAATGGGCTTTGGTCGCAGTTGAAATGGGTCGCGGACTGGCGAGTACGCCCTTCCTGCCGACCGCCGTGGTCGCAGACGCGGTCACCCGTTCGACCGTGGCGGGTCGAGCGGAGCTGCTGTCCGCGCTGGCCTCCGGTGCGCAGACGGCGACCTGGGCGTTCGCCGAGGTTGGACGGCCCTGGTCGGTGGCGGGAATCCAGACCACCGCCACACGGGACGGTTCCGGGTATGTGCTCAACGGCGCGAAGGCATCGGTGCAGGACGCCGATTCGGCGGCGACGTTTCTGGTCGACTCGGTCCTCGACGGACGCCCGGCGCGCTTTCTGGTACCCGCCGAGACAACCGGTGTGAAGATCGAGCGCCAGCACACGCTCGACGTGACCCGCCGGTTCTGTGACGTCGTGCTTGACGGGGTGACGCTGGAGGGCACGGCCGTGCTTGCCGAGGGTGCGGCCGCCGAGGAGTCCATCGCCCGCTCCGGCCAGCTTGCAGCGGTGCTGACCTGCGCCGAACTGGTCGGAATCGGCGAGCGGCTGCTCGAGGTCACGGTGGCCTATGTCAAGGAAAGGGTTCAGTTCGGCCGGGCGGTCGGCAGCTTCCAGGCCGTCAAACACAAGTGCGCGGACATGCGAATCTGGAGTCAATCCTGTGCCGCCGCAACGTACTTCGCCGCCATGGCCCTCGACAGTGAACACCACGACAGCGCCCACGCCGCCAGCGTGGCCAAGGCGTACGTCTCCGATGCGGTCAACAGGCTCGCCGGCGAGGCGTTACAACTGCACGGCGGTATCGGTTTCACCTGGGAGCACGACCTACACCTGTACCTGCGCCGGGCCCGGGTGGGCGCCGCACTCTACGGCGACGCCGACCATCACCGCGAGCAGCTGTTCCGGGCGCAGGTCCGCGCCTCCGCCTGACGGCTTCCTCAGTTCTCCCAACTCAGCTGCAGCGAGTCCAGCCCGAACACCTGCCCCGGGTGCGCCAATGTCGTGGGCAGCGGGATCGATGTTCGCGAAGCCTGTCAACGTCACATCGTCAACCTCTCGTCAGGCGTACCTTGTCTCCTTGTCTACCAGGCGATTTCGCCACATGCGATGACGCTAGGACGGGACTGCGGTCAGACGGCGCACCCGCTAGTCGGAAACGTCCTCCGCCGGCCGTCGTCGTTCGCAGTTCCCTGGCTTCTCCCGGAGGGAACAGTCGTGCGGCGGCGAGGCGCCTTCAGAGATTCAGCAGACAAGGTCACGACGGGGACCGCCGAACTCACGTGACGGACGTACCCACTAGCAGTCCGACGACATAGGTCGCGGCGATCGCCAGGGTCCCGAATGCCAGCTGACGTAGGGAGGCGAACCATATCGGTCGCCCGGTGAAACGCGCGGCCACACCCCCCGCGACGAGCAGGCCCACGCCACCACACGCCAGCCCTGCCCACAGCGAGTGGAAGCCGAGCAGGTACGGGATCAGCGGGATGATCGCGCCGAGCGTGAACATCAGGAACGACGACCCACCCGCGACCCACGGCGAAGGCTTCTCCCTGGGGTCGACGCCGAGCTCTTGGACGAGGTGGAAGTTCAGGGCTCGGTTCTCATCGCGATGGACCTCGTCGGTGGCCTTGAGCGCGGTATCGCGGGTCATGCCCATGTCCATCAGCATCGCCACCAGTTCCGCCCTCTCGGCCTGCGGGTGCTTGCGAAAGGCTCGTCGCTCGACCAGTACCTCGGATTCGATCTGTTCGTTGGCGGTGGTCACCGAGGTGTACTCCCCCAGCGCCATCGAGAACGCGCCTGCCAACAGCCCCGCGACGCCGCTGATGACGACGGTGTTGGGGTCGGCCGCTGCGGCGACCCCCGCGATGAGGGCGGTATTGCTGACCAGACCGTCCATGGCGCCGAAGGTCGCAGCGCGCAACCAGCCGCCGGTCACATCGGCGTGGCGATGTGTCGAGGTGTGCGGCACTCCGGTCGGGGCGGACATGAGGATGATTCAACGCCACGGATTTCGCCTGGTCCAGTGAGGATTGCCTGGGTTTACCACATCACAGTTTGCGGGAGCGCGCGGACGGCTACGGTCGAGTCATGACCACCACTGCGGAACATCTGCGCAACGCGCTCGACGGCCGTTGGCGCGATGTGAAGAACCGGATGCGCGAGGAGCTCTCCAACGAGATCTTCCGACCGCACTACACCCCCAACACCGTCATCGCCCGTACGAAGGTGGCGGAACAGCTCAAGATCATGGCGGCCATGGGGGCCGCCGAGGACGGCTTCAAGAAGGAGCACGGCGGCAACGGCGACGTCGGTGCGGCCGTCACCCAGATCGAGATGCTGGCGATGAGCGATTTGTCGCTGATGGTGAAAGCCGGTGTGCAGTGGGGGCTGTTCGGCGGGGCCATCGAGAACCTCGGCACCGAGCGACACCATGAGAAGTACGTCAAGCCGATCATCGACTGTGAGCTCCTGGGCTGCTACGCGATGACCGAGACCGGTCACGGCAGCAATGTGCAGGCGTTGGAGACCACCGCCACCTACGATCCGGCCACCGAGGAGTTCGTCGTCGACTCCCCGACACCGACCGCGCGCAAGGACTACATCGGCGGGGCCGCCGAGACCGCCCGCATCGCCGCCGTTTTCGCCCAGCTGATCACTCCCGACGGGCAGGGCCACGGTGTGCACTGCGTGCTGGTGCCGATTCGCGACGACGACGGCAACGACCTGCCCGGGGTGACGACGTCGGACTGCCACTACAAGGGTGGTCTGCCCGGCGTCGACAACGGCCGGATCCAGTTCGACAAGGTCCGCGTCCCGCGGGAGAACCTGCTCAACAGATACGGCGACGTCGCGCCCGACGGCACCTACAGCTCACCGATCGAGAGCCCCGGCCGCCGATTCTTCACCATGCTCGGCACCCTGGTTCGGGGCCGGGTCACGGTGGGCGGCAGCGCGGCGGCCGCGGCCCGCGTCGCACTCGACATCGCCACGCGATACGGCTTGCAGCGCAGGCAGTTCGAGGCACCGGGCGAGGACCACGAGGTGGTCATCATGGACTACCTGGTGCATCAGCGCCGGCTGCTGCCGCTGATCGCCGAATCGTATGCGCTGCAGTTCGCGCAGAACGAACTCGTCGCCAAATGCCATGACCTGCAGAGCGCCGAGGATCCCGACCCGGAGGAGCAGCGTGAGCTCGAGGGCCGCGCGGCCGGGCTGAAGGCCGCCAACACGTGGCACGCCACCCGCGCGATCCAGGAGGCTCGCGAGGCCTGCGGCGGCGCGGGCTACATGGCCGAGAACCGCCTGATCGCGTTGAAAGCCGACACCGACGTGTTCACCACCTTCGAGGGCGACAACCACGTCCTGACGCAATTGGTGGCCAAGCAACTGCTCACCGCGTACGCCGACGACGTCAAGAGCATGAGCCCGGTCGAATGGGTGCGGTTCGCCGCGAACTTCGCCGGTGAACGGGTGCTCAAACGCACTGCGGCCGAGACGATCATGCAGACGATCCTCGACACCCGGCAGGACAACGAGGAGGAAGGCAGCCTGTTCAACCGCGGCACCCAGGTCAAGATGTTCGAGGACCGCGAGGAATACATGCTCTCCACGGTGGCGCGCCGGCTACAGGGCAAGTCGAAGGAGATGAGCGAGTTCGACGCGTTCAACGCGGTGCAGGACCACGTGCTGCACTGCGCCCAGGCCCACATCGACCGGGTGATCCTGGAAGCCTTCGTCGCCGGCATCGATGCGTGCGAGGACGAAGAGGCGCGCAAAATCCTGAACATGGTGTGCGATCTGTACGCGCTGTCGGTGATCGAAAAGGACCGAGCGTGGTTCATCGAGCACAGGTTCATCTCGACCGAACGCGCGAAGGCCGTCACCCGTGGCATCAACGAACGCTGCCGGACGCTGCGCCCGAACGCCGAGCTTCTCGTCGACGGCTTCGGCATCCCCGAACAGTTGCGTTACGCGGAGATGCTGCATCCCGAGCGCATCCCCGACGCCGACGAGCACACCGAGCAGAACGCGATCAGCTCGGGAACGATCGAACCGAAGTAATTCTTGGGATCGGTAGCCGCTCAGTAGGCCTGTACTTGATCGCACCTCACGACAAAGGAAGCGATCATGAAACAAATTTCGCGATTCGCCGCAGCAGCGACGGTATCCGGCGGTCTCGCGCTGGCCGGATTGGGATTGGCGAGCGGCGCCGGTGCCGACTACTACTGGTTCAGCTGGTGCCCCGGCCAGACGCCGCCCTCGGCAGCGTCGGACCGCAACCTGGACTGGGATTGGAACGTCTGCCACCGGTACCGGTATCAGGGCAACGACCTCATCGACGAGAGCGGTCGCCTCTATCCCGCGCCGCCGCCGGCGCCCGGCGCCATCTGCGGTAGAGACCTGTTCACCGGGACGCCCATCTACTGCGGCGCCTGACGCCGCGGCGGGACGGCCCGCCGCCACGTGACGACGAGCCATCCTGCAAGGGGCGTTCAGCCCGCGGCCAGCTCCTTCTTCCCGTACACGCGCTCCATCAGAGCGGTGTCGCCGTGGATCCTCACCGCGGTTGTCTTCCCGCCACGAACCGTGAATACGTCTGCGTCCCGGCCGATTTGGCCGTCGACGCTGATCTCCGTGAGTGCGACGACGGTGTCCCCCTCGGCGATCATCTGGTCGACCCTGATGGTGATCGGCCGCTGCGCAAGTCGGCCGAGGTACTCCATCAATTCCGTCTTGCCGTGGTAAGTGCCGCTGACAACGCTCTCGCCGGGCTGAACCCATTCGATGTCGTCGTCGAACAGACTCATCAGCGACTCCATGTCTCCGGTTGCGAAAGCCTCGTACCCGCGTCGGATGAGTTCCTTGTTTTCCTGCTCGGACATTTCGATCCCCTTTGTGCGCATCCGATACTTCGGCCGCGAGAGCGTGGCCGGTCTAGGGAGCCGCATGTGTGCAGCTCCCGGATCAGTCAGACCGTTCGCCGCCGCAACAGATTGTCCGCCTGGTCGGATCCGTTGGAGCTGGTTCCACAACGTCGGTTCGCCGTTGTTGCATGTGGCAACTTCCGATTGCTGTCACCAGGGAGAACGATCGCGGGAAGCGAGATTTTGGTTCAGCTCCGCGTCCATAGGCAGTCGCCGCTCAATTCGATGAGAAACATCCTCGGCGGTACGTCGAACTGCAGCGGCTGGCCAGGATTCCCTTCGACGGTCGACGGTGTGCTGAGCTCACCGGGGCTGACGACCACCTGCTGTTGGGCGCGGCACGTCGTGCTCGAGTCCCGCGGTGTCCCAACCCATTTGCCCGCTGCCACGTCCGGATTACGCATGCCCTGTCCGTGCAGTCTCAACCCAGACGCCTGGCTCAACCAGCGGTCGGCGGGCGGCTGCGGACCGGTCACATCCTGCCACGCGCCGCCTCGGCACACCGAAACGGTATCCGCGCCCGGCGACTGCGTCCTGGCGCCCTCGAGGTCGGCGGTGCACTGACCGGTTGGCGGCGGCGGTCCAGGATCCGCGCACGCGACCGGTGCGCTGATCAACGCGATCAGCATGGCGGCGAGCACGACTCTCAACACATCACACCTTGCTCAGGTCCGTCTTCATCATCACCACGTTGTAGGAGTCCCACACCGAGAGGTTCCAGTACAGATCCGTACCGGTGCCCTGAGTCGACGGCGACCACGGATGCATCATCGGGGCGTAGATCCCGCCCGGTTGTTGCTTCATCAACACCTTCGGTTTCGACCAGGTGCCCTGTGGGGTGTCGGATGTCCGCAGCACGATGTTGTTGAACTGGTCGCCGTGCAGCACGACGTACTTGTTCAGCTGTTTGTTGTACTGCACGGACATTTCGCTGACCTGGTTGCCTTCAGCGGCGGCACCGCAAGCACCCTGCTCGACCCCAAACACGACCGTGGCCGCGGATGGGTTGTTCTTCACCCAACCGGCCGGAGCCCCACCCCAGGCGCTGCTGCCGTTCCAGTACTCGTACTTACTCAAATCCAAGATGTCCTGCTCGGGTACCCGCGCCAGGTATGCCGCGCCCTGACGGCCGTTGGGGGTGCCGTACACGTAGACATATCCGTCGCCGGGCCGCACGAACGCCATCTGCTGGAAGTTCTGGTTGCCGCTCCACGGTTGGTTGTAGCGAACGGTTTCCGGTGCGACATGGAAGGTTTCACCGTTATCGTCGGACCAGGCGATCGCCGAGTAGTTCGTCGTCCAGCTACCCGGTGCGCCCCACTGGGTCACCGACATGAAACTCACGTATTGGATGGTGCCGTACCTGGAGCCTTCCACGGGCACCGAGATCCCCGCTGTCGGAATCAGCGTGATTCCGGCGGGCAAGCCCTCGGGGAAGATGACCTGCCTGGCGCGGGTCGGGTAGCCGTCGGGGCCCAACGGCGCGCCGCCGAACATGTTGCCGTTGTACCACTCGCCGTCGGGGATCTCCATGCCGTTGGCGAGGTACCAGTCCTCGCTTCGCATGATGATGTTGGACCGCCAGTCTTGCGACATATTGCCGTCGAAGAATGTGTCCCCGAAGGCGATCAGGATCTGCCTGCGTTCGATCTCCGGAGTGTTCGGATCGTCCTCCAGAATGCCGTTGTCCCACATGATCCCGAGGTCAGTGCCGCCGACGGAGAAGCGGTCGACGGTGTTGGCCAGCAGCGGATTACCGGGGTAGGCGTGGGGGCCGGTCACCCAGGAGACGAACTGCGTCGACGGGCTCACCTGCGGGTTGGGGAACGGCGAGTACAGCGGAGTGAAGGGTTCGGCGGCCGTCAGCGCCATCCTGGCCATCGGGTCCGTCAGCATCATCGTCGGGGTGGTCACCATCGGCGTGGTGGTGGGCCGCCCCGCCAGCGCCGCGAAGAAGTTCTCGAACTCCCGACGCGCGAACGCCAGCAAGCCCCAGATCAGCGGCGGCTGCGCGGGTGACGACGGCACCGTTCCCGCCAGCGGGTTCAGTATCCAGTTGATCGTGTTGGTGACCAGATTCGTGACCGCGGTGAACAGGTTGGCAGGAGCCGCCGGCGTCACGGTCGTCGGCTGGTAGGCGAGCATCAACGGCGACGCGTTGTTCATCGCCGTCGTCGCCAATGACCGTGCGTCGGCGAACACCACGTACTTGGCCGGTTCCTGGAGCGTCGAGGCGGGGTCGGAAAGCGACTGCGTTGCAGCCGTGTCGGTCGTGGTGCCCGCTTCTTGCGTGGAGGCGTCAGCGGTTGCGTCGGGTTTCGATTGCGATGACGGGCCCGCTTCACCGGTATCGAAATTCTTGGCGGACTCGGTGCTCGCCTTCCGCTCGGCGGAGGGTGTCGGTGACGGCACGGCCGTCGGCGTCGCTGTCGGTGTTGCCGTCGGCGTAGCGGTGGGCTCCACGGTCGGCGTCGCAGTGGGCTCGGGGCTCGGTGTCGCGGTGGGCTCGGCTGTCGGTGTCGACGTGGACTTCGGTGATTCCGCTGTCGGAGTGGAGCCCTCCTCGTCACCGGTTTCGTCTTCGGCGGCGGTACCGCGCGACGACCCCGTATTGGTTTGGGCGCTGACCGTCACACCGCCGGTCACGGTGCGGGTCCGGGTCCTCGAGTCGGACGGCTCTTTGTCGTCGTCCTCGTCGTCATCGTCCTTGTCGTTCCCCGCCGAGGTCGAGGTGGACGTCGAGGCCGACCCCGTCGTGGACGTCGTGGCACCGCTACCCGACGTCACGGACCCTGTCGCGGCCCCCGGCCCGCCGGTCGCGGACTCCGAATTAGCGGACTTGTCCCATTGCGAGTCGGTGGTGTCTGCCACTGCGAAGCCGTGTCCCACGGCAACCGCGGTACCCACCCCCAACGCGATGGCCAGCCCCCCGACACGACCGACATACCTTGCTGCGCCCATGCTTGCCCTCCGAAAAAGATCCCCCGCCCGTCGAAGCAATGTAATAGCAGTTATGGGGGGTGTCAGCAAAACCGGCAGATGTCCCACTCGCAACAACTGTCAGGGCAGTCATCGCCGTGCTGGGGTTTTGCGTTACTGGTTCACAGAGGAGCTATCACCTAAGAGGAAAGCAGGCCTGCCTTGCGTAGTGCCTTCTCATACAGATCGAAGGCATCGCCGAGGCCGTCGTTGACCCATGCGTCGACCATTCCGACGCTGTCGGCCACCAGTTGGACCTGCGTCACGAATTGCTGGAAGTCCCCGTCCCGACGCAGCGCGTCTATCTGCTCCTGCGATCCTTGGATCAAGACGAACCCGCCGAGTTCCATGTTCTGAGGGCGCAGTACGGCGACGTCGTAGCGCTCGATCGCCCCATCGCGCAGAAGCTGGGCACCGTAGCCCTCGAGGGACTCCCGGAAGAATTCGAGTGCTTGCACTTCACGTCCGCGGGTAGGGATGCCCCACGCGATCCAGATGCCTGCATCAGCCATCCGCCCATCATGCGCTGTGCGTGCTGAGATGGGTTGGCCCGACACGGTGGAGAACCCGAAAGTGGTAATGCTGCTCCCCCGGCTGGACTCGAACCAGCAACCCTTCGGTTAACAGCCGAATGCTCTGCCAATTGAGCTACAGGGGACTGCTCTCCCGCCGGCACGCTGTGTGCGGGACGGGGGTTGACTCTAGCGTACGTGTCGGCGGCGCCGCCAATACGCCGCCACCGCTCGCGCTCTCAGGTACGTCAGGCAGGATGGAACGCAACACACCGTTTTTGGAAGGGACCTTGTGATCGGGTATTTCGTCGTATTGGGTGTCGGCTATGTACTCGGCTCGAAGGCCGGCCGCCGCCGATATGAGCAGATCGCCGGCACCTACAAGGCGGTCACCGAGAGCCCTGCGGCGAAAGCCGTGCTCGACGCCGGACGACGCAAGATCGCCGACCGGGTGTCACCGGACCCACCGATGATCACGTTGACCGAGATCGACAACGGAACCGAGATCATCGGGCCCGAGACCGCGCAGGTGAGAAAGGTCCGCTAGCGGTACGGGTCGGTGATCGTCTGGCCCGGGACCAACGGGCCCGTGTTGATGCCGGTCTGCCCCTGATTGAGGCCGATATCGGGCGTGCCGACGTTGATGCCGTTGCCATTGGAGACGCCGAGGCAGCGGCCGTCCTCCTTGTTCCCGAACCACGCCAGGCACTGGCTGAGCGGCGGGGCTGCATCGGATTCGGACAGCACGGAGGCGGCGAGCGGCGCCGCGACGGCGGCCACCGCGAACGCACCTGCGGCGACGAAGCGTCGCGTCCGGTTGTTGGTCGATGTCACGTCCACGCCTTCCTGACCGCTGACCGTTCCCACGGTTGTATAGCGCGCCCACCATATCGCGTTACCGAGGGCTACGCAGAGATGTCGTCTCCGCTGGCCTGCTCGAGCAGGCTGCGCCGATACGCCTCCATCGCGACCAGGTCCCCGAACAATGCGTGGTACTCGTCGCCCTGCTCGACCGGTGACATGCGCTGAAGTTTGGACTTGACCTCGGCGATCTGTCGCCCCACCCAGACTTCCTGCAACCGGGCCAACACCCCGCCGATGTAGCGCGGCAAGCGCTCGTCGTCGTCGACGTTGATGGCTTCCACCCCGAGCTCGTTGACCAGGCTCGCGGCGGCGGGCGTCTCGGTGTGCGTGCGAACCGTCTCGATCCACTCCGCGCCGGACTGGCCGGTGGACGTGCCACCGGCGGCGTCGACGGCCGCGCGCACCGCGGCGTAACCCGGATGCGTGAAGCTCTCGACCGTCAGGGAGTCGAACACCGGCCCCGCGAGCGCGGGATACTGCAAGGCGGCCTTGAGCGCCTCGCGTTGCGGCCACAGCGTCGGATCCGCAGGGTCGGGCCGCGAACCCGGGTCAGGAGTGCGTGACCTGCGTGGCTGCGCCTGCTCGCTTGCGGTGCGCCTGCGACCGGCGCGTTCGGGCATCCCCCGCTTCTGGGCTTCCTCGCGCACCCGCGTGAGCACCTGCCCCTCGTCGGCCCAACCGACCCATCCCGACAGGCGGCGCGCGTACTCGTCGCGCAGCATCGGCTCCTTGATGCGAGCCACCATCGGCACGCACCTGCGCAACGCGGCGACCCGACCCTCGGCGCTGTCGAGGTCGTGTTCGGCCAGCGCGGTGCGAATCGCGAACTCGAACAACGGTGTTCGACGTGCCACCAGGTCGCGCAGCGCACCGTCGCCGAAATGAAGCCGGATGTCACACGGATCCATCCCGGCCAATTTGTCTTCTGAGGCCACCGCGACGAACGACTGGCCCGCCAGGTTCTGTTCACCCTCGAACGCCTTGATCGCCGCGGCACGGCCCGCCGCGTCGCCGTCGAAGACGTAGATCAGCTCGCCGCGAAAGAAGTTGTCGTCCATCATGAGTCGACGCAACATCGACAAGTGCTCGTCGCCGAATGCGGTCCCGCAGGACGCGACCGCGGTTGTCACGCCGGCCAGGTGCATCGCCATCACGTCGGTGTAGCCCTCGACCACAACGGCCTGATGCCCCTTGGCGATGTCGCGTTTGGCCAGGTCCAACCCGAACAGCACCGACGATTTCTTGTAGAGAACGGTTTCGGGCGTGTTGACGTACTTGGCTTCCATCGGGTCGTCGTCGAAGATCCGGCGCGCGCCGAAACCGATCACCTCGCCGCCGCTTGCCCTGATAGGCCACAGCAGCCGGCGGTGGAAGCGGTCCATCGGGCCGCGTTTGCCTTCCCGGGACAGGCCTGCCGACTCGAGTTCCTTGAACTCAAAACCCTTGCGCAGCAGATGCTTTGTCAACGTGTCCCAGCCCGACGGCGCGAAGCCGCAGCCGAACCGGTTGGCCGCATGGCCGTCGAAGTTGCGCTCGATCAAGTACTGCCGCGCCGGTGCGGCCTCCTCGGACTCCAGCGCCGCCGCGTAAAACTCCTGTGCTGCCGCGTTGGCCGCCAGCAACCTGCTGCGGCTGCCACGGTCGCGCTGCACATTGGTGGTCGAGGTGCCGGTGTAGGTGATCGTGTAGCCGACACGGTCGGCGAGCAGTTCGACCGACTCGACGAAGCTGACGTGCTCGATCTTCTGGACGAAGGCGTAGACGTCGCCACCCTCGCCGCAGCCGAAGCAGTGGAAGTGGCCGTGATTGGGCCGCACGTGGAACGACGGCGACTTCTCGTCATGGAACGGGCACAGCCCCTTCAGCGAGTCCGCGCCCGCGCGCCGCAACTGCACGTAGTCGCCGACGACGTCCTCGATGCGGACTTGGTCGCGAATGGCCGCGATATCGCGATCAGGAATGCGGCCGGCCACCGGGCCAGTCTAGAGCGCCCCGCGCGAAGGCCTAGGCGGGTTCCAACCGCTCGAGGCGACCCTCGGTGAAGGACGCGACCTGGTCGATGATCACCCGCAGGCGGGCGCCGTCGTCGCCGGCGGAATTGAAAGCCGGTACGAAGATGGGGTCGAGCGTCGCCGGTGCGCCGGCGGCGACCCACCCCACCACGCGGTGCACGCGTTCGCGCTGCCGGGCCTGCAGTTCCAGATGCCGGGGATCCGACATGATGAACTGCAGGGCCAGGATCTTGAGCACGGCCACCTCGGCCCGCACCAGCTCCGGGACGTGCACGTCGGCCTGGTAGCGAACCAAGGGCCCCCGGCCGGATTGCTCGCGGGTCGCCGCGATGGCCGCGGACGCGAACCGGCCGACGAGCTCGCTGGTCAGCTTCTTGAGCGCGACGGATGCGGCCAGCGTGCCGTCGTACTTACCCACAGCGGCCACGACCGGCAGACTGGACAGCCGCGATGCGGCGGCCACCAGGTCGTCGGACCGCAGCCCGGCACCCATCCCGCTCGACTCCCCCAACCGACCCAGTACCGCCGCGGCGTCCGTGTCGGCCAGCACCCGCATGTCGATGCGACCGGAGACCACCCCGTCCTCGACGTCGTGCACCGAATAGGCGACGTCGTCGGCCCAGTCCATGACCTGGGCCTCCAGGCAGGGTTTCTCCGCGGGCGCATCGGCGCGCACCCAGTCGGCCACCGGCACGTCGTCCTCGTAGAAACCGAACTTGGTGGGTCGGCTTCCGCGTCGCCACGGATACTTGGTGACGGCGTCCAGCGCGGCCCGGGTGAGGTTCAGCCCCGCGCTACCGCCTTCTGCGTCAAGGGTTTTCGGCTCGAGGCGGGTCAGGATTCGGAAATTCTGGGCGTTGCCCTCGAAGCCGCCGCAGTCGGCGGCGATCTCGTTGAGGGCACGCTCGCCGTTGTGGCCGTACGGCGGGTGACCGATGTCGTGAGCCAGGCCGGCGAGGTCGACGAGGTCCGGGTCGCAGCCCAGGCCGATCGCCATACCGCGGCCGATCTGGGCGACCTCCAGCGAATGGGTCAGCCGGGTGCGTGGCGTTTCACCCTGGCGCGGCCCGACCACCTGCGTCTTGTCGGCCAACCGGCGAAGGGCCGCACAGTGCAGCACCCGCGCCCGGTCACGCGCGAAATCGGTGCGGTGCTCGGTGTCGGTACCGGGCAGCGCGGCGCCCTTCGGCGGCTCGACCACCCATCTCTGGCGGTCGACCTCGTCGTAGGGATCTCCGTGCCCTGTCAGCTTGCCTGTCACCGACGGATAGTCTGCCAGCACCAAAACCGGCCCGACCGTGGCGCGCACTAGATTGGCGGGCATGCGCCTCGTCCGCTTGCTGACCCTCGTGCTCGCCATGCTCACCGCCGGCACGCTCATCGCGCCGACGGTGGCAGCCGAGCCGCCGTTTCGACTGCCGGGTTACGTCACCGACAACGCGGGCGCCCTCGACAGCGCCGGCCAGGCGGACGTGACCTCGGCGGTCGACTCGCTCTACAACAGCAGCAGGACCCGGTTGTGGGTCGTCTACGTCGACACGTTCTCCGGTCAGCCGGCCGAGACGTGGGCGCGCAACACCATGCGCACGAGCGACCTGGGTTCCTATGACGCCCTGTTGGCGGTGGCCACGGTCGACCGTTCGTACGCCTTCCTGGTGCCCGACAGCGCGACGGAGTTGAGCTCGGGCCGGGTGGAAAGCGTGCGGCGCAACGACATCGAGCCCGCACTGCGCAACAGCGACTGGGCCGGGGCGGCGGTCGCGGCCGCCGAAGGGCTCGCCCGCTCGGGCAGCTCGGGTTCGACGCTCAGCTGGACCGGATTGCTCATCGCCCTGGGAGTGATCGCGCTCGCGGTGGTGGTGCTGATGATCTGGCGGCGTCGGCGCAGGCGCAAGCGCCGGGAGGCCGAATTCGCCGCTGCGCGCAGAGTCGACCCGAGTGACCCGCAGGCCCTGGCGGCGGTGTCGCTGGACGCGCTCGACGACCTCTCGCGAGCGATGGTGGTCGAGGTCGACAACGCGGTGCGGACCAGCGACCACGAACTCGAGTTGGCGGTCGAGGAGTTCGGCACCGCACGGACCGAGCCGTTCACGCGGGCGGTCACCAACGCGAAAACCACGCTCGCTCAAGCATTCAACGTCCGGCAGATCCTCGACGACGCCATCCCCGAAACCCCGGCGCAGCGGCGCGACCTGCTGACCCGCGTGGTCGTGGCGGCGGCCAAGGCCGACCGGGAGCTGGACGCGCAGCGCGACGCGTTCACCGAACTGCGGAACCTGGTGATCAACGCCCCGTCCAAACTGGACTCGATGACGCAGCGCGTCGTCGACATCACCGCCCGGCTCGAGCCGTCGCGTCAGAAACTCGCCGAACTGCACAGCGAGTTCGATGCGACGGCGCTGAGCTCGGTGGCCGGCAACGTCGACGCGGCCAAAGAGCTCCTCGACTTCGCCGATGAGAGCATCAGCCGCGGGCGCGACCTCGCCGCACGCCCGGTGCCGGGCCGCCAGAGTGAGCTCGTCGAATGCGTCCGTGCGGCGGAGTCGGCGCTGGTGCAGGCGCGCGGACTGCTCGACGCGGTGGACAGCGCCGCCAGTGACATCCGCCGCGCCGCTGCCACGTTGCCCGCAGCTATCGAGGACATCCAGAACGGCATCAAGCAGGCCGGCGCCCTGCTGCAGCAGGGAAGCGTGCCGCAGGCGGCGCAGTTGGCCAAGGCGCGTGACGCGGCAGCGGCCGCCGTCGCCGCCGCGCAGCGCTCGAAAGCCACTGACCCGCTGGGGACTTTCACCGAACTGACGAAAGCTGACGCGGATCTCGATCGGCTGCTGGCCGCCGTCGAGCAGGAGCGGGAGGCCGCCGAACGACTCAACCGGGCGCTGGACGAGGCGCTGTTCACGGCGCGGTCGCGGGTGCGGTCGGTGTCGGACTTCATCGACACCCGTCGCGGCATCGTCGGTCCCGAGGCCCGGACCCGGCTGGCCGAGGCCGTCCGTCAGATCGGCGCGGCCGAAGAGAGGCGGTCCACCGATCCGGCCGAGGCCATCAAGCACGCCAACGGCGCGGCGATGCTCGCCTCACAGGCGCAGAACCTGGCCAACGCCGACGTCCAGAACGCGCAGAGTTCGTACATGGGACCGTTCGGGGGTGGCCGCGGTGGTGGCGGCAACATGGGCGCGATCATCGGCGGCATCCTCATCGGCAACATCCTCAGCGGAGGAATGCGCGGCGGGTTCGGCGGATTCGGCGGGGGCGGATTCAGCCCCGGTTCGTTCGGCGGCTCCGGTGGCGGCGGCGGGATGTTCGGCGGCGGCGGCCGCTTCTAGGTCGCCCGGGGCGCGCTAGCGACCATAGCTCCTATGTCAAGCGGCGGCGTGTTGCGGTGATTGATCGTGGGTTTGATGGTCGGTGCGCAGGCGGTGGACGACGTCGCGGGCGATATAGCGCTTGAGGCAGCGCAGTGCAGCCTTTTTGGTTTTCCGCTCGAGTTTCTTTCGGTAGTAGCTCTGGCCGGGGCCCGGACAGCGGATCTGGGTGATGGCGATGCGGTGTAGTGCGGCGTTGAGTTGGCGGTTACCGGCGCGGCTCAACCGCACCCGGCCGGTGTTATCGCCAGACCACACTGGGATCGGTGCCACTCCGGCGTGGCGGGCGAAGGCGGCTTCGCTGCTGAAACGGGTGATTCCGGCGGTTTCGCCAACGATCTTGGCGGCGGTGAGCTCGCCACAGCCAGGCAACTCCAGCAGGGTCGGGACGACCTCGCGCACCCGCGCGCCGATGCGCTTTTCCAACGCGTTGATCTTGTCGGTGAGCTCGATGATCTCGAGCAGCTCCTCGCCGGCGAGTTCGGCCACCAAGCCTGAGTGAGCATCCAAAACGGCCCACAATGCCTGCTGATGTTTATCGCGGTCCAGTGCGCCCAGAACGAACTCAGGGTCGAGTTCATGGATCCGCCAGCGCAGCGAGTTGATCGTTGCGGTGCGTTGCCCCACAAGGGTTTCACGCCGGTCCACCAGCAACTTGAGTTCACGAGAGATCTCATCATGGGAGGCGATCGGCAGATCGGGTTCGCGCAATACTGCCCGCGCCACCGCCTCGGCGTCGATCGGATCAGACTTGCCCTGGCTGCGCGCCGAGGCCCGGGTTTGGGCCATCAACTTCGTCGGCACCCGCACCACTTTCTGCCCGTGCGAAAGCAGGTCACGTTCCAGGCGTGCCGACATGTTGCGGCAGTCCTCGATACCCCAGATGAGGTCAGTGCCGAAACGCTCCCGCGCCCACCTGATGGCCTCGGTATGTCCGGCGCTGGTGGCCTTGGCGGTCTTGGCCTCGAGTTTGCGGCCGACCTCGTTGACCGCCACAAAGGTATGGGTGCGCTTGTGTACATCGACTCCAACGACAACCATGGTGAATGTCTCCTTCACATATCAGGTGACACGAGGTTGGGCCGGTCGGCGGACAAAGCTCAGTGGGGGCGATGCCACGCTCCTATCAGGTCACGCCGGCCGGTCCTTCACACCCGATGCCGACAAAACGGTCGAACATCAACCGAAGGTGACAGCGAAATGCAGGGTCAGACATCGGGTGGTCCGGAACCAACCACTACGCAACGGGCGATGTCACGCCGACACACCGCAGCGCAGTACCATCACTCTGACACTGAGCGAAGTGTCACAGTTTCGCGGCGTGTTGCGGACAAACACGGGCGCTCGCGGTAGTGGGGCTAGCAGCCCTTGAGCCGGGCGGCGAGGTAGTCGCTGACGTTGTCCAGTGACACCCGGTCCTGCGTCATCGCGTCGCGCTCGCGGACGGTGACGGCCTGATCCTCGAGCGTGTCGAAGTCGACCGTCACGCAGAACGGGGTGCCGATCTCGTCCTGGCGACGGTAGCGGCGCCCGATCGCGCCCGCGTCGTCGAACTCCACGTTCCAGCACTTGCGCAGTTCCGCGGCCAGGTCCCGCGCCTTCGGCGAGAGCGCCTCGTTGCGCGACAGGGGCAGCACCGCGGCCTTCACCGGCGCGAGCCGCGGATCCAGCCGCAACACGGTGCGCTTGTCGACGCCGCCCTTGGCGTTGGGCGCCTCGTCCTCGGCGTAGGCGTCGACCAGGAACGCCATGAACGACCTCGTCAGCCCGGCCGCCGGCTCGATCACGTAGGGAACGTAGCGGGTGTCGTTGGCCTGGTCGTAGTACGACAGATCGGCACCGGAATGCTTTGAGTGCGTTGACAAGTCGAAGTCGGTGCGGTTGGCCACACCCTCGAGCTCACCCCACGGGTTGCCCTGGAACCCGAACTTGTACTCGATGTCGACGGTGCGGTCGGAGTAATGCGACAACTTCTCCTTCGGATGCTCGTAGAGCCGGAGGTTGTCGCGGTCGATGCCCAGGTCGACGTACCACTGCAGCCGCTCGTCGATCCAGTACTGGTGCCATTCGCGGGCGGTCGACGGCTCGACGAAGAACTCCATCTCCATCTGCTCGAACTCGCGGGTCCGGAAGATGAAGTTGCCCGGGGTGATCTCGTTGCGGAAGCTCTTGCCAGTCTGCGCGATGCCGAACGGGGGCTTCTTGCGTTGCGTGGTCACCACATTGGTGAAGTTGACGAAGATGCCCTGCGCGGTCTCCGGCCGCAGATAGTGCAGGCCTTCCTCGGTTTCGATCGGACCGAGGTAGGTCTTGAGCATCATGTTGAAGTCACGCGGTTCGGTCCACTGGCCTTTCGTCCCGCAGTCCGGGCAGGCGATCTCGGTCATCGCGACGGATTCGGGATCCTCGATCCCCTTTTTCTCGGCGTAGTTCTCCTGCAGGTGATCCTGTCGATGCCGCTTGTGGCAGTTGAGGCACTCGACGAGCGGGTCGTTGAACACGTCGACGTGTCCGGACGCCACCCACACCTCGCGGGGCAGGATGATCGACGAGTCCAGGCCCACGACGTCTTCGCGGCTGGTGACCACCGCCCGCCACCACTGGCGCTTGATGTTCTCCTTGAGTTCCACGCCGAGCGGGCCGTAGTCCCACGCCGACTTGGTGCCGCCGTAGATCTCCCCCGCCTGATAGACCAAACCGCGCCGCTTGGCCAGGTTCGCAACGGTGTCGATGATCGAGGAAGAATGAGCCACGACTGCATAGCCTAGCCACACCCTCACCGCCGCCGAGCGACCGCATTTGGACGGCGACACGCCGCGATTTCGGGGACAGACACGGTCGCTCGCGCCAAGGGTTGGGGGGCTGCGGTCCGGCGTTGACATGCATGGAAGCGCATGTATTGTTGGCCGTAATGAAAATCGTTTCCACTTTGGCTGACGGGCGCGACGCCACCGGGGACGCCCACGACCACGGCGGCGCACCGCTTCCCGAGCTGCCGCCGCGCGACGTGCTCGACACCTCCGGCGACCTGCTGAGGGCGTTGGCCGCCCCCGTCCGCATCGCGATCGTGCTGCAGTTGCGGGAGTCGGCGCGCTGCGTGCACGAGCTCGTCGACGCGCTGGCCGTGCCCCAGCCGTTGGTCAGCCAGCACCTGCGCATCCTGAAGGCCGCGGGCGTCGTTGCCGGTGAACGGTCCGGGCGCGAGGTGATGTACCGCCTCGTCGATCATCACCTCGCCGACATCGTCGTCGCTGCGGTGACGCACGCGGCCGAGGGCCACGAGTGAACACGACCGGAGTGCGCGCCACCCGACAACGTGCGGCCATTGCAGCCCTGCTGGAGAACGTCCACGAGTTTCGTTCGGCCCAGGAACTCCACGACGAGCTCCGCCGGCGCGGCGAGGGCATCGGGCTGACGACCGTGTACCGCACCCTGCAACAGATGGCGGCCTCAGGCGTCGTCGACACGTTGCGCACCGACACCGGCGAGTCGGTGTACCGCCGCTGTTCGGAAGACCACCATCACCACCTGGTCTGCCGCGCGTGCGGTTCGACGGTGGAGATCCAGGGCGGCGACGTCGAGACCTGGACGGCCGACATCGCCCGGCAGCACGGCTTCTCCGATGTCAGCCACACGATCGAGATCTTCGGCGTCTGCGGCCAGTGCGCGGCGACGAACGGTTCAGCCGACTAACGCGCGGCGTACCTCGGCGCCGGTGGCGAGCACCATCAGGATCAGCGTGCGCAGTGCGTCGTCGGTGAGCCCGGCGGCGGGAAAGTTGTAGCGCAACAGCACATCCGCGGCCTTCTTCGAGTTGCGCTTGGCTCCGGCGGCAACCTCCTTCGGTGCGCTCTTGGAGGCCAGCGACACCGTACCCAGCAGCGTGTTGTGGGCGTGTTCGGCGACCGCGGCGCGCAGCTTGGCGTCCAGCGGTAGATCCCAGGCCAGAATCTGGGTGAGCGACACCAACTCCAGACCCTCGGCGACCGGAACCGTGCGCAGGGAGGCGAAGGTCTCGTCGTGGTGAACGGTGACCGCCCCGTCGTCCTCGCGCGTCACGGGCAGCACGCCTTCGAGGATCTCGCCGAGGCGCTCCTGCAGTGCCATCAGGCTCTGCCGCTCAGGTACATCATCAGGCTCTCCCGAAGCGCCGGTTGCGGTTGACGTACTCCTCGCAGGCGGCCCACAGATCACGCCGGTCGTAGTCCGGCCACAACTTGTCCTGGAAGACGAACTCCGCGTAGGCGGCCTGCCAGAGCAGGAAGTTGCTGGCGCGCTGCTCCCCCGAGGTCCGGATGAACAGGTCGACGTCGGGGATGTCGGAGCGGTGCAGGTGCTTGGCGAACGTCGCCTCGCTGATGCGGTCCGGCTTGATCTTGCCGTCGGCGGCCAACCGCGCGAGCTCACGGGTCGCCTCGACGATCTCGGTGCGGCCGCCGTAGTTGACGCAGTAGTTGATGGTGATGACGTCGTTGCCGACGGTCATCTGCTCGGCGATGTCGAACTCCTTGATCACGCTGCGCCACATGCGCGGCCGCGAGCCCACCCAGCGCATCCGCACGCCCATGTCGTTGAGATTCTCCCGGCGGCGACGCACCACCTCCCGGTTGAAACCCATCAGGAAGCGCACCTCTTCGGTGCTGCGTTTCCAGTTCTCGGTGGAAAACGCATACACCGTCAGGTGTTTGATGCCGATTTCGATTGCGCCACAGGTGATGTCGATGAGGACGGCCTCACCCATCTTGTGCCCCTCGGTGCGGTGCAGGCCACGCTGAGTGGCCCAGCGCCCGTTGCCGTCCATGACGACCGCGACGTGGCGGGGCACCTGGTCGGCCGGGATCCGCGGCGCGGCCTCCTTCGACGTGTGCTGGGGCGGACGCGCGAACCGGCCGTTGGTGCCCGCGGGGATCTCGGGGAAGACGACGGGCCACGTCGACTTGTCCGGGAACGTGGGATAGTCGTCAGGCGCCGGGGGCAGCTGTGGGTAGGTCGGCGGAGCCTTCTTCCTCCGCCCATCCCGTTCGCTTGCCATGTGGCACATCCTGCCCGACCACCGACACATGCTCGTCGCCGACACTCTTATCCACCCGGTACACCCGTTCCACCAGCGGCAACGTCCGCAATTGGCGCTCCAGGTGCCACTGCAGATGTGCGGCCACCAGCCCGCTGGCCTGGCTGCGGTGCGACGCCGTCGACGTCTCGGCGTGCTCCCAATCCCCGTCATGCAGCGCGGCCATCAGGTCCAGCACAGCCTGCGGCGGGGTCACCGACCCGGAGGGCCGGCAGTGCACGCACACGCTGCCCCCGGCCGCCACGTGGAACGCCCGGTGGGGACCCGGCGCAGCGCAGCGGGCACACTCGGTCAACGCCGGGGCCCAGCCCGCGATGCCCATGGCGCGCAACAGGTACGCATCCAACACGAGCTCACGGGGTCGGCCGCCGTCGGCCACTGCCCGCAACGCGGCCACCGTCAACCGGTGCAGCGCGGGCATCGGGGCGCGTTCCTCACCGGCCAGGCGTTCGGCGGTCTCCAACACCGCGCAGGCACAGGTGTAGCGGCCGTAGTCGCTGACGATGTCGGAGGCGAACGCGTCGATGGCCTGTACCTGGGTGACGATGTCGAGGTTGCGGCCCGGATGCAGCTGAACGTCGATGTGCGCGAACGGCTCCAGCCTGGCGCCGAACTTGCTGCGGGTGCGCCGCACCCCCTTGGCCACCGCCCGCACCAACCCGTGATCGCGGGTGAGAAGTGTCACGATGCGGTCGGCCTCGCCGAGCTTGTGCTGGCGCAGCACCACCGCCCGGTCCCGATACAGCCGCATCGGTTCAGTCTCCCACTGCGGTCCGTCAGATTCCGATCCGCACCGCCGATAAGCTTTCACTCGATGGTCAAAAACGCGCGCTTCCCCACACTCACTCAACAGCTCTTCCAGCTGGCGAGCGGCTCTGTCACGTCGGTGGAACTGGTTACGCGCTCGCTCGACGCCATCGCGGCCAGCCAGCCGACGCTCAACGCGTTCCGCGTCGTGTTCACCGAGCAGGCCCTGGCCGACGCCGCCCGCGCGGACCGCAAACGCGCCGCGGGCCATGATCTTTCGAAGTATCCGCTCTGCGGCATACCCATCGCGGTCAAGGACGACGTCGACGTCGCGGGCCACCCGACCAGGTTCGGCGCCGACGGAGACGTCCGCCCCGCGACCCGGGACGCCGAGGTGGTGCGGCGGTTGAAGGCCGCGGGCGCGGTCATCGTCGGCAAGACCAACACCTGCGAACTGGGTCAGTGGCCGTTCACCAGCGGGCCCGCATTCGGCCACACCCGCAACCCGTGGTCGCGCGACCACACGCCCGGCGGTTCGTCCGGCGGCAGCGCCGCGGCGGTGGCGGCCGGGCTGGTGACCGCCGCGATCGGATCCGACGGGGCGGGCAGCGTGCGCATCCCCGCCGCGTGGACACATCTCGTCGGCATCAAACCGCAGCGCGGCCGCATCTCGACATGGCCGCTGCCCGAGGCGTTCAACGGGATCACGGTCAACGGTGTGCTGGCGCGCACCGTCGCCGATGCCGCGCTGGTGCTCGACGCCGCGTCCGGCAACGTCGCGGACGATCGCCACCAGCCGCCGCCGGTCAAGGTTTCGGAGTACGTGGCTCAGGCGCCCGGCCCCCTGCGGATCGCGATGTCGACGAAGTTTCCGTTCACGGTGTTCCGGGCCAAGTTGCACCCGGAGATCCAGGCAGCGATGTCTGTCGTCGCCGCTCAGCTCGAGGACCTCGGGCACAGCCTGTTCGCCGCCGATCCCGACTACAGCCTCGAGATGTCGTGGAACTTCCTGTCCCGGTCCACGTCGGGGCTGCTGGACTGGGCGGACCGGCTCGGTCATGGCGTCACCCTGGACAAACGGACCAAGGCGAACCTGCGCACCGGCCGGCTGCTCTCGGAGCACGTGCTGCGCAAGGCCCGCGCCCGCGAGGCTCGCGCGCACCGTCGCATCGGATACATCTTCAACATCGCCGATGTGGTGCTGGCGCCGACGACCGCGCAGCCGCCGCCGAAGGTGCACGAGTTCGACGAGCTCGGCGGGCTGGCCACCGACCGCACGATGATCAAGGCGTGCCCGGTGACCTGGCCGTGGAATCTGCTGGGCTGGCCGTCGATCAACGTGCCGGCCGGATTCACCTCCGAAGGTCTGCCGATCGGCGTTCAGCTGATGGGCCCGGCCAACAGCGAACCGTTGCTGGTCTCGCTGGCCGCGGAACTGGAGGCGATCAACGGCTGGACGGTGCGCCAGCCCGACCCGTGGTGGCTCCCCGCACCCGCCCCCGACCCCGAAACCGCGGCGTCCGAGGAGCCCGCGGCGGCCCACGACCGGCGCGAAGACGAGGACGTCTCCGACGAGGTCGCGTAGAGTCTGCCGACATGAGAGCGCTGCGTTACGCGTGCGCATTGCCGGTTCTGGGGCTGGTGGGCGGCTTGGTGACTGGAGTTCCGACCGCGGCCGCTGACAACAAGCGGTTCAACGACGGTGTGGTGGCCAACGTCTACACCGTGCAGCGACAGGCCGGCTGCGACACCGACATCAAGATCAACCCGAAGCTGCGCCTGGCCGCCGAATGGCACACCAACGACGTGCTCAACAACCGAGCGCTGGGCGGCGACATCGGGTCGGACGGAAGCACGGTGGCCGACCGGGCGCGCAATGCCGGCTACGCGGGCGCCGTCACGGAGACGGTGGCCATCAACCCCGCGCTGGCGATGAGCGGCATCGAGTTGATCAACCAGTGGTACCACCGGCCCGACTACAAGGCGATCATGGCCGACTGTTCTAACGTCGACATCGGCGTGTGGTCGGCGAACGCGCTCGACCGCACGGTGGTGGTGGCGGTCTACGGCAAGGGGGACGGCGCCCCACCGGCACACGGCCCTGGACGGCCCTTCGGGGAGCCCGGCTCGGGCGCCCAGAGCTGAGCTAGAAACCCAGGCGGCCCAGCTGTTTCGGGTCGCGTTGCCAGTTCTTGGCGATCTTGACCCTCAGGTCGAGATAGACCTTGGTGCCCAGCAGCTTTTCGATCTGCTTTCGCGCGGCGGTGCCGACCTCGCGCAACCTGGCCCCGCCCTTGCCGATGACAATGCCCTTCTGGCTTTCGCGTTCGACGAACAGGATGGCGTGCACGTCTATCAGCTCACCCTGCTCCGGTGTGCGGCCTTCCCGCGGGGTGACCTCCTCGATGACGACGGCCAGCGAGTGAGGGAGTTCGTCGCGCACACCTTCGAGCGCGGCCTCACGGATCAGCTCGGCCATCAGGGTCTCCTCGGGCTCGTCGGTGAGCTCCCCGTCGGGGTAGAACGCGGGCCCCGGCGGCAGTTCGGAAGCCAGCACGTCGACGAGCACATCGAGGTTGTCCGCCGCGGTCGCCGACACCGGAACGATCTCGGTGTCGGGGCCGACCAGTTCGCTCACGTCGACCAGTTGCGCCGCGACGCGGTCCCTGGACACCTTGTCGATCTTGGTGACAATCGCGACCAGCGTGGTCTTGGGGGCGACCGCGCGGATCTGGTCGTGGATCCAGCGGTCGCCGGGGCCGATCTTCTCGTCGGCGGGGATGCACCATCCGATGACGTCGACCTCGGAGTAGGTGTCCTTGACCAGGTCGTTGAGCCGCTGGCCGAGCAGCGTGCGCGGACGGTGCAGCCCCGGGGTATCGACGAGCACGATCTGGAATTTCTCCCGGTGCACGATTCCGCGGATGGTGTGCCGGGTGGTCTGCGGGCGGTTCGACGTGATCGCGACCTTGGTGCCGACCAGCGCGTTGGTCAACGTCGACTTACCGGTGTTGGGCCGGCCGACGAAACAGACGAAGCCCGAACGGAATTCGTCGCTCACGGGTTTGACACCGGACGCCCGGACCGATCGGCGACGATCACCACCGCGTCCGCCGACAGCTCGCGCACCGCCGCCACGCCCGCGTCGTCGGAGGATCCGCCGAGCACCACCGCGGCCTCCAGACCGGTGGCACCGCTCGACACCGCTGCGGCCACCGCGGCCTGTAAGGCGGTCAGTTCCAACGCCGTCAGCGCCACCGGAGCCGCCGCGTAGGTGCGCCCGTCGCGGTCACGCACGGCGGCGCCGCTGCCCGCCTCGGCCCTCGCCATCGCCCCGCGCGCCAGCGTCACGAGCTTGGCGTCCTCACTGTCGAGGTCAGTCATCGTGCCTCACCGCTCTTCGCCCAAGCGCTCATTGTTGTCCTCGCCGTCTCCTTGGTCAGACTCGGTGCGACTGACCAGCACCGTGCCGATGCGCACCCGCCCGCGGTGGTCCGGTCCGCCTTCGGCCTGCAGCCGCAGCCCGTCCCACGTCACCTCCGCGCCCGGGAGCGGGACGCGACCGAGTTCCAGCGCGACCAGACCGCCGACAGTGTCCACGTCGAGATCGTCGTCGAACTCGATGTCGTAGAGCTCGCCGAGGTCCTCGATCGGCAACCGGGCCGAGACGCGATAGCGGTTGTCGCCCAGGTCTTCTACGGGGACCACTTCGCCGGCATCGTACTCGTCGACGATCTCACCGACGATCTCCTCGAGCACATCCTCGATGGTGACCAGGCCGGCGATCGCACCGTACTCGTCGACCAGCAGCACCATGTGGACGCGGTCGCGTTGCATCTCGCGCAGCAGCTCGTCGAGCGGCTTGGAATCGGGTACGAACACCGTGCGCCGCATGACATCGGAAACCTTGGTGCCGCGACCGCCGTCGGTCGAGTAGTACGTCCGCTGTACAAGGTCTTTGAGGTAGACGACGCCGACGATGTCGTCGACGTTCTCCCCGATCACGGGGATACGGGAGTGGCCGCTGCGCACGGCGAGCGAGGTCGCCTGCCCCGCCGTCTTGTCGCTTTCGATCCACACCATCTCGGTGCGCGGCACCATGACCTCGCGTGCCGGGGTGTCACCAAGTTCGAACACCGACTGGATCATTCGCCGCTCGTCGTCGGCCACCACACCGCGCTGCTGCGCCAGGTCAACCACCTCGCGCAGTTCGATCTCGGAGGCGAACGGGCCGTTGCGGAATCCGCGACCCGGTGTCAGCGCGTTCCCGATCAGCACCAGCAGCCGGCTGATCGGTGTCAGCAACACCGAAAGCGCTTGCAGCGGAAGGGCGGCGAGCAGGGCGATCGTGTAGGCGTGTTGTCTGCCGATTGTGCGGGGGCCGACGCCGATCACGACGAAGCTCACCACCACCATGATCGCGGCGGCGACGAACAACCCCCATGTGACGCCGAGATGCCCGTCGAGGTAGGCGGCCAGCAACACCGTCGGCCCGACCTCACAAGCGATGCGCAGCAGCACGATCAGGTTGATGTAGCGCGGGCGCTCGGCCATCACCCTGGCCAACCGCACCGCTCCCGGTCGTTCCTCGCGGACGAGTTCCTCGACGCGGGCCATCGACACCGTGCTCAGCGCCGCGTCGATCGCCGCGAAAAGCCCGCCGAAGAAGACGAGGACGATCGCGAAGATCAGCTGTCCGGCGCCGGTCACAGCTCGTCGAAGTATCGGGAGTTGTCGAGAAGCCGGCGTTCCTTCTCGGACTGGCGGTCCTGGTGGTAGGCCTCGACCTGGTCGGCGACCCACTCCTCGAGCAGTTGACGCTGCAGGGTGAACATCTCTTTTTCCTCGGCGGGCTCGGCGTGGTCGTAGCCCAGCAGGTGCAACACCCCGTGCACGGTGAGCAGCGCCAGCTCCTGGCCCAGCGAATGCCCGGCCGCGGCGGCCTGATCGGCGGCGAACTGCGGGCACAGCGCGATGTCGCCCAACATCGCCGGACCGGGTTCGGGGGCGTCGGGCCGGCCGCCGGGCTCCAGCTCGTCCATGGGGAAGCTCATGACGTCGGTGGGACCGGGCAGGTCCATCCACCGCATGTGCAGATCGGCCATCGCCGCGGTGTCGAGCAGCACCATCGACAATTCGGCCGCGGGGTTGACCTTCATCTTGCGGATGACGAAGCGGGCGACGCTGATCAGTTCCTCTTCGGAGACGTCGATGCCCGACTCGTTGGACACCTCGATGCTCATATCGACCGCTACCGTCGGGACCGGGAGCCGGAGGCGCGGCGCTGTGCCCGGTTCAGCTGCGTGGGTTCGTCGTGTCGCGCGTACGCATCGACGATCTCCGAGACCAGCCGGTGCCGCACGACGTCGGCGCTGGTGAGCTCGGCGAAGTGGATGTCGTCGATGCCGTCGAGAATCCGCATCGCCGCGTGCAGGCCCGAAGCGGCGCCGCCGGGCAGGTCGACCTGCGTGATATCGCCTGTCACAACGATTTTGGAGTTGAAGCCGAGCCGGGTCAAAAACATCTTCATCTGCTCGGCGGTGGTGTTCTGCGCCTCGTCGAGGATGATGAACGCATCATTCAAGGTGCGGCCACGCATGTACCCCAGCGGCGCCACCTCGATCACCCCGGCGCTCATCAGCTTCGGGATCAACTCGGGGTCCATCATGTCGTGCAATGCGTCGTAGAGCGGGCGCAGATACGGGTCGATCTTCTCGCTCAGCGTGCCGGGCAGGAAGCCGAGTCGCTCACCGGCCTCCACGGCAGGCCGGGTGAGGATGATCCGCGACACCTGCTTGGACTGTAAAGCGTTGACCGCCTTGGCCATCGCCAGATACGTCTTGCCGGTGCCCGCCGGGCCGACGCCGAACACGATGGTGTGCGCGTCGATGGCGTCGACGTAGCGCTTCTGGTTCAGCGTCTTGGGCCGGATGGTCTTGCCGCGCCGCGACAGGATGTCGAGGGTGAGCACCTCGGCGGGCGACTCGTTGCCGGTTCCGGTGAGCATCCCGACGCTGTGCCGCACGACGTCGGGGTTCAGGGCCTGCCCGTTGCTCACGATCGCGATCAGCTCGGAAATCACCCGTTCGGCCAGCGCGACGTCGGCGGGTTCGCCGGACAGGGTCAGCGCGTTGCCGCGCACATGGATGTCGGCCGCCAGGACGCGTTCGAGCGCGCGCAGATTCTCGTCGGCGGAACCCAATAGGCCCACGACGAGGTCGGGCGGAATGTTGATGCTGCTGCGTACCGACTCAGAAGACTGATCAGAGTCAGCGGTCGTCTCGCGGGGCGTCAAGAGGGTTCAGTGCCTGCTTTCTGGTTCTGACCTGGCCGTTGCAGATGGTCTGTTCACAGTTTACCGCTGGTCAGCGACACGACCCAATGCTCGAGGCGGCCGTGTATCACGACCACCGGTCGGTCAGCACGCCCAACGCCCCCAGCGCGACGGCCGCGGCACTCGAGGTCCGCAGCACCGTGGGCCCCAACCGCACGACCGTCGCGCCCGCGTCTGTCAGCGCTGCGATCTCGTCGTCGGCGATGCCACCTTCGGGCCCCACCACCAGGACCACCGAATCCGCCGCGGCCACCGGCACATCGGCGAGCCGCTGCGTCGCCGATTCGTGCAGCACGACTACGACGGCGTCCCGGTCGCCGAGCCCGGCGACCAACTGGGCCGTCGAAACGGGTCCGCTGACCTCGGGGATGCGTGCCCGCCGCGACTGCCGGGCCGCCGAGCGGGCCACCGCACCCCACCGGCGCAAACCCTTTTCGGCCTTGGCCGCCGAGTCCCACCGGGCCACGCAGCGCGCGGCCTGCCAGGCCACGAACGCATCGGCGCCCGCCTCGGTCGCCAATTCGATCGCCAGTTCCGAGCGGTCCGACTTGGGCAGCGCCTGCACGACGGTCACGGTCGGCGACGGGGGCGGTACGAAGCGCCGGTCCAGCACGCGCGCGGTCAACCTGCCCTTTGTGACCTCGCTGACCTCGCAGTTCGCCAACTCTCCGGCGCCGTCGCTGAGCTGCAGCGGCTCACCCGGCCGGATGCGGCGCACATTGGCGGCGTGAAAGCCCTCGTCGCCCTCGACGACCGCCAACTCACCGACCGCAGGCAGGGAGTCGACGTAGAACAGGCCCTGCGTCACGGCTTGTAGACCCGAGACTGCACTGATGGTTGCCGATCACGGTTCGGCACAGCCCTCAGCGCAGTCTCGCGCATAGGCGTCGGCATACCACTGCCCGATCAGCGGCCGCTGAACGTCTCACGCAGCCGGCTGAACAGCCCGCCGCCGCCCGCGGCCGTCGGCTGCGCGGAGCGCACCTCGGCGACGTCGCGGGCGCGCTTCGCCTTGAGCTTGCGCAGCAATTCGGCGTCCTCGTTGTCCAGCCGCGACGGCACCACGACATCGATGTGTGCGTGCAGGTCGCCCCGCACCCCGGAGCGGAGGTGCGGCATGCCGTGACCGCGCAGCGTGACGACGGCGCCGGGCTGCGTCCCGGACGGGATCGCGATCTCGGTCGGCCCATCGAGGATCGCGTCGACGGTGACGCTGGTACCCAGCGCCGCGTCCACCATCGGCACCGAAACCGTGCAGTGCAGATCGTCGCCGTCACGCAGGAATGTGGCGTGCGGCTGCTCGTGCACCTCGACGTACAGGTCGCCCGCCGGTCCCCCGCCCGGTCCGACCTCGCCTTGGGCCGCCAACCGCACCCGCATTCCGTCACCGACGCCGGCCGGGATCTTCACGCTGATCTCCCGGCGGGCGCGCACGCGGCCGTCGCCGCCGCAGCGGTGGCACGGATCGGGGATGACCTCGCCGACCCCACCGCACACCGGGCAGGGCCGCGACGTCATGACCTGGCCCAGCAGCGAGCGCTGCACCGTCTGGATCTCGCCGCGGCCGCCGCAGGTGTCACAAGCCACCGGGCTGGAGTTTCCGTGTGTGCCCTTGCCGTGGCACAGGTCGCACAGCACCGCGGTGTCGACGGTGACCTGCTTGGTCACGCCGGTCGCGCACTCCGATAGGTCCAGGCGCATTCGCAGCAGCGAATCCGACCCCGGCCGCACCCGGCCGACCGGCCCCCGGGTGGCGCCGCCGCCGCCGAAGAACGCCTCGAACACGTCGCCCAGGCCCCCGAAGCCAGCGGAGAACCCGGCTCCGTTCGACGCCGATTCCAGCGGGTCGCCGCCGAGATCGACGATGCGGCGCTTCTCCGGATCGCTGAGCACCTCATAGGCGGCGCTGATGTCCTTGAACCGGGCCTGGGCCTCTTCATCAGGGTTGACGTCGGGATGCAGTTCGCGCGCCAACCTGCGATAGGCGCGCTTGATCTCCGCATCCGACGCGCCCTTGCTCACGCCGAGCAGCCCGTAATAGTCGCGTGCCACGCTGACTTGCCTGACCTTCCGCCTGTGCCGGTGTCTACCGGCTGCCTAAGACTTCCCCGATATAGAGAGCAACCGCAGCGACATTAGCGATAGTTCCCGGATAGTCCATTCGGGTGGGGCCCAACACACCCATGCCGCCGTACACCTTGCCCGAACTGCCGTACGCGGTGGTCACCACGGAGGTGCCGGCCATCTCCTCGGCCTCGGTTTCGTGGCCGATGCGCACGGTCACCTTGCCGGCCTCCTGCTGTGCCGCCAGCAGCCGCAGCACCACCACCTGCTCCTCGAGCGCCTCGAGCACCGACCGCAGCGAGCCGCCGAAGTCGGCGGTGTTGCGGGTGAGGTTGGCGGTGCCGCCCAGCAGCAGGCGCTCCTCGCGGTGCTCGACCAGCGTTTCGACCAGTACCGTCGCCGACCGCCCGACCGCGTCGGCGAGCCCGCCGTGCCCGTCGAGGTGCAAGGCCAGGTCCGCGACGGCGACCGATGCCGCCGCCAGCGGTTTGCCCTCGAGTGCCTGGCCAAGCAGGTCGCGCAGCTTGCTCACATCGTGCTCGTCGAGCGTGTCGCCCAACTCGACCATGCGCTGGTCGACGCGGCCGGTGTCGGTGATCACCACCAGCAGCAGCTTGGCCGGGGTGAGCGCGACCACCTCGAGATGACGAACCGTGGAGGTCGACAGCGTCGGGTACTGCACGATCGCGACCTGCCGCGTGAGCTGTGCGAGCAGCCGCACGGCGCGGCGCAGTACGTCGTCCAGGTCGACACCGGATTCGAGGAACGACAGGATCGCGCGGCGTTCCGATGACGACAGGGGTTTGATGTCGTCGATCCGGTCGACGAACTCGCGATACCCCTTCTCGGTGGGCACCCGCCCGGAGCTGGTGTGGGGCTGGGCGATGTAGCCCTCCGCCTCCAGCACCGCCATGTCATTGCGCACGGTCGCACTGGAGACACCGAGGTTGTGCCGCTCGACGAGCGTCTTCGACCCGATCGGCTCCTTGGTGGCCACGAAGTCGGCGACGATCGCGCGCAGCACCTCGAACCGGCGGTCGTCGGCGCTACCCATGTCTGCTCACCTACCCCTCGAATCGTGTTGTCACCCATTTTAGGGGCACCAACAGCGCCGATAGCGCCCGAGCGGTCGTTCGACACGTGCAACGCGCGCGACTGCGGTGCACTAACCTTGCTCCTTGTTGTCATTGTGAAAATCACAGTCCGGGGAGGACACCGGGGGACGACTCGAAGGACGCTGGCCCGATGATCTTCAAGGGAGTCAGGGAGGGTAGGCCCTACCCCGACCACGGGTTGTCACACCGGCAATGGGCGCAGATCCCCCCACGCCAGATACGGCTCGACGAGTTGGTCACCACCACCACGGTGCTCGCGCTCGATCGACTGCTCTCCGAGGATTCGACGTTCTACGGCGACCTGTTCCCGCACGCGGTGCGCTGGAAGGGCATCGTCTACCTCGAAGACGGGCTGCACCGCGCGGTGCGGGCCGCCCTGCGCAACCGCACGGTGCTGCACGCACGGGTGTTCGACATGGACGTGCCCTCCCCGGCTGACGGGTGGGCCCGAGCACAATAGGTTCAGGCACAACAGATTAGCGCCGCCCGTCACCGAACCGATTGATGCTCATGTCCTTTCAGTGACTGCGCGCCCGCGGACTCGCCCAGGTCGGCACCCAGGATGCGGTCCGACAACAGCCCCAGGCATGACAGGTTGGGGAAGCCCGGTCCCTGTGTGAGCCCTGACAGACCCGGCAGGAAGAGCTTGGGCCGCAACCCGCCGACGGCGAGGTCGTCGCCGATGGCCTCCTGCAGCACGTCCGGGGTCAGCGGCGCACCCAGGCCGAGCTCCAGCAGATCCAACGCGTCCTGACCGAGCAGCGGCACGAACCACATCGCGTCGGCGCCTGAGCCGTCGATGACCAGATCGAATCCGTGCACCGTCTCGAGAGACTCACCACCCGCAGTTGTGCTCAGCGTCAACCGGATCCGGCCCTCGCGGGCGACCGCGTGCGCGACCCTGCCCCGCAGGTGGCGGATCCGGTCGTCGGCGAGCAGCGCCTCCTGCACGCGCGCGGAGAACACCCCGCGGTCGGTCCGCAACAGCGCGTCGCGTCGCTCCGCCATGGTCAGGCTGGTCCAGCCGGTCGGATCGGAGAACAGCGTGTTCTCGAAGAAGCCCTCCCCTCGGGTGAACAGGGTCACCTGCGGCGAGATCACCGTGATCGTCGAAACCCGATGCCGGAACAGCTCATTGAGCATCGACGCCGCGGTCTCTCCCCCGCCGATGACGGCCACGCGTTCGGCGCGGATCAGCTCGTGTTGCGCCGCGCGATGCCAGAACTGCGCGATCGACAGCACCCGCGGGTTGCCGGGCAGGATCGAGCGCTCCGGCTGACCGGGCCCGGTGATCATCAGACCCTCGGCCGTCACGGTGCGGTCGGGTGTGTGCAGCGCCCACCGCGGCTCACCGGATCCGGTGTCGGCTGTGTCGATCGAGATGTTGCGCACCTCGCCCCGGACCACGTTCATCTCGACATTGCCGGCGACCCAGCGCAGGTACTGGCTCCACCGGCGGTGGGTGGGGGCGGGCCTTCCGCGGTCGACCCACTCGGCGAACTGGCCGGTCGAGATCAGGTACTGCTGCCAGCTGTGCCGGGTCATGCGTTCGTCGAGTTCGGCGTTGCGCCGCGGGACGAGAGCCGATCGGTACGGGAACCCGACGTCCTTCTCCGGGCTCGTGCCCAACCGGTGTTGCCCGTCGGTCCACCCACCGTCGGCCTGCCAGTTGGCGGCCACGCCGGTCTTCTCGACGGCCACGACCTCGGGCACGTCGATGCCCATGTCGCGAAGTTCGGCGGCCTTGGCGGCGACGGCGACGGCCTTCGCGCCCGCGCCCACGACCGCAAGTGTCCGGCTCATGAAACGACCTCTCGTAGCGATTCCTGCCACATCGCCTGCAGTGTGGCGACGTCGTCGGCGGACAGGATTTCGGGGAGCGTGCGCCATTGCGTGCCGAGCAGCGGTGCGTCGCTGTCACCGAGCACCGCGGCCAGCACCGTCAGTTCGTGCCGTACCGCCAGCCGCGGCTCGGGCAGCGGCGACACCCCCGCCAACAGTGCCCGGTCGGGGCGCAGCGCACCGCCGTCGAAGCCCGCGTGCACCCGGCCCAGGAAGTTGAGCAGCAGCTGCGGTTCGGGCAGCGCCGCCAGACGCTCGGCGGTATCGGGCCGCAGATAACGCAGCAGCCCGTAATCGATTCCGTCGCCGGGGATCTCGTCGACACTGCGGGCGGCCTGCACACGCAGCGGATAGATCGCGGTGAGCAGGCCCACGGTGTCGGAGGTGTCGACGGTGTCGATGAGGGCGTCGGCGCGGCCGTGGGTCTCCAGGGCCAACAGCGGCGTCGGTGTGTCCTGGCCGCGGTGCAGCCGCCATCGGGTGACGGTGCGCGCGGCGGCCGCAGCCAACAGATGCGGCGCGGGCTCCGGCGCGTTGAGCAAGCGCACGGTGACGTCGCTGTCGGTCACCGCCATGGAGACGACGACATCACCGGCCCGATCGGTCTGCGGCCGCAGCCTGCGGGCGCCGAGCGGCGGGTCCTCGCCCTCGAGTTGGGCCGCCCAGAAGTCGGCCGTGTCAAGCGTGTACGCCCGCTCACTGAGCAGCCTCGACCAGCGCCGGTAGCTGGTGTGCTCCCGGGTGGGCGACGGCTCGCGGCCCGACGCGATAGTGTGCCACGCCGCGTCCAGTTCGGCCAGCAGGATCCGCCACGACGCCGGGTCCGCCGCCAGCACGTGCGCGGTCAGCAGCAGGACGCCGGGACCGGCGGGCGGGTGCAGCCATACCGCGCCGAGCATCGAACCCTGTTCCGGGTCGAGGCGTTCCACCGACCGGTGGGCGTGTTCGGCCACGGCCGCGACGAGCGCTTCGTCCGTGTCGTCATCCACAAGGACCTCGGTCAGCAGATTTCGTGCCTGGCTCTCGACGAGCGTCATCGTCTGCCGGTCGATGCGGCTTCGCAGCACCGGATGACCGCCGATCACCGCGCGCAGGATCTGCTCGAGTCGCTCTGCGGTGATGCCGTCGGGCAGGCGGATGGCCTCGGTCTGCGCCAGCCGTCGCGGTTCGCCGTGTTCGTAGAGCCAGTGCGCGCTGGGCAGCACGGGCGTCGGGCCGTCAGGGTCGTCGTCGTGTTCGGCGGCCGCCGACTCGTTATCGACGGCCTCGGCGAGTTCCCGCAGTGTCGCGCACTCCAGCATCAGCCTGGCGCGCAACGGGATTCCGCGCCTGCGGGCCGCCTGCACCACCGACAGCGCCACGATGCTGTCCAGGCCCAGGGCCAGAAGGTCGGCGTTGACGTCGATGGTGCGACCGGCGTCGGGGCCGTCGAGTAGTTCGCCGAGCACGGCCGCCAGCGCCTTCTCGGTCTCGGTCTCCGGGGTGGTCGAGGGACCTTCGGCGACCGCGATCGCGTTCAGCGCGGCCTCGTCGACCTTGCCATGCGTGGTCAGCGGCATCTGCTCGATGACCACGATCGAATGCGGAACCATGTAGCGCGGCAGACGTTTTGACACCAGCGCGCGTAGCTCGGAGACCGCGGGTGCGGGTTCGGCGGCGACGAACGCGACCAGTTGCGCGCCCCACCGTTGCCGGCGCACCGCCACGTGGGCGTGGCGCACCGCGGGATGGGTGTGCAGAACGGCCGAGATCTCGCTCGGCTCCACCCGGAAGCCGCGGATCTTCACCTGCGCGTCGGAGCGTCCGAGGAATTCCAGCGCCCCGTCGGGCCGGCGCCGCACTACGTCACCGGTGCGGTACATGCGCTCGCCGTTCCCGAACGGGTCGGCGACGAACCGGGAGGCGGTCTCGCCGAACCGGCCCAGATAGCCACGGGTCAGTTGACCGCCCGACAGGTACAACTCGCCCGGTACCCCGTCGGGAACCGGTCGCAGCCACGAGTCCAACACGTAGGCCCTGCTGGGCGACGTGGGGCGCCCGATGGTCGGCTGGTCGTGTTCGGCGATCGTGGCGACGACGGCTTCGACCGTGGTTTCGGTTGGGCCGTAACAGTTGTAGGCCGCCATGCCGGTGCGCGCGCATTCGTCGCGGATCAGGTTCCACGCCGGGATCCCGACGGCCTCGCCGCCGAGGGCCAGCACGCCGAGCGGCACCGTGGTGAGCAGTCCGACCGCGTGCAGCTGGGCGAACATCGACGGGGTGGTGTCGATCAGGTCGATTCCGTACCGGCCGATCGTTTCGACAAGGGCCTCGGCGTCGCGCTGAATGTGGTCGTCGACGATATGCACCGCGTGGCCGTCGAGCAGCGCGGCCAGCGGCTGCCATGCGGCGTCGAAGGTGAACGACCAGGCGTGCGCCACCCGCAGCGGGTGGCGCAGTCGACCCGCCGCCGGGCGCAGCACGTTTCGGGCGTGGTCCTCGGCATAGGCCAGCAGCGCCTGGTGGGTTCCGATGACGCCCTTGGGCCTACCCGTGGTGCCGGAGGTGAACACCATGTATGCGGCCTGGCCCGGCGACGCGGTCGCCGGTCGGAAGTCCTCGGCGGGCTCGGCCGGAACCTCGGCGAGCAGTTCGTCGTCGACGACGACCGTCGCGCCGCACTGGTCGAGGATGTCGGCGATCCGCTCGGCGGGCATTCCGGGATCCAGCGGCACAATGACGCCGCCGGCCTTGAGCACCGCCAGCATCGCCACGACATACTGCGGTCCTCGCGAAAGGTGGATCGCGACAGGCGTTTCGGTGTGTACACCCTTGGCCGCCAGCGCGGCGGCGAGCTGGTCGGCCGCCTCGTCGAGTTGTCGGTAGGTGAGTTCGCCGCCGGGCCAACTCAGTGCCGGTGAGCCCAGCCGTGCGCTGGCGGCTTCGGCGAACGCGGTGTGCACACCGAGATGTTCGCCGGCCGGGGCGGGCTCGGCTGTAGCGATCGGGGCCTCACCGTCGAGCAGGACACTGACGTCGCGCAGCGGGCGATCCCAGCCGGTGATCAGTCGCTGGGTGGTGGTGAGCAACCGGTGCCCTAGCGACTCGGGGCTCATTTGGCCGAGCGCCCCCTCGACGACCTCGACCAGGACGGTGAGCTCGTCGTCGATCATGTGCGCGGCGATGGTGACGGGGAAGTGCGACACGCTCTCCAGTGCCGCCGGCCGGAATGTCGCACCGTTGGCGACGAAATCGCCGCCGCCGACCAGGCCGCCGGGCGGGAAGTTCTCGTAGACCAGCAGGGTGTCGTACATCTCGCCGATACCGCCCAGGGCCCGCAGTTCGTTGTGGGGCAGGTATCCGTGATCGCGCAGTTTGGCCGCTTCGCGTTGCAGCGCAACGCATTGCGCACCCACCCGGGCCGCCGGGTCCAGCCGGACCCGCAGCGGCACCGTGTTGATGAAGAGCCCGACCATGGTCTCCACGCCTGCCAGCTCGCCGGGGCGTCCGGACACCGTCACGCCGAACACCACATCGGAGCGGTCGGTGAACGCCGAGAGCACGGCGGCCCAAGCCATCTGGACCAAGGTGTTGACCGTGACGCCGCGGGACCGCGCGGCCTCCGCCAGTTGCCGGGTCGCGTCCCGATCCAGGCTCAGCTCCGTGCGGTGCGGTTCGCCGGTGGGCGGTTCACCGGAGGTGAGGGCGGGTGTGACAAGCGTGGGGCCATCGAGGTCGGCGAGGTGCTCACGCCACAGGGCGCGGCTGGTCTCCTGATCGCGGCCGGCCAGCCAGCCGATGTAGTCGCGGTACGGGCGCGGCGGCGGGGGAAGCACCGCCGGGTCGCCGCCCGAGCTGTACAGCGAGATCAGCTCGCCCACGAACAGCGGCAGAGACCAACCGTCGATGATGATGTGATGGGCGACCACGACAAATCGCCAGTGCGATTGCCGAACCTCGATCAACAGGAACCGGATCGCCGGTCCGCGTGCGAGGTTGAACGGCCTGCGACATTCCTCGGCCTCGATCGCCTCGACCTCGTCGGCCGTCGCGGTGACGTGCCGCCACGGCACGTCGACGCGGTTCGGCACCACCTGAACGGGTTTGCTCTGCGCCCGAACGAAACTGGCCCTCAGGTTGGGGTGGCGGGCGAGCATCGTCGCCGCGCACTCGCGCAGCAGCACCGCGTCCAGTGATCCGGTGACATCGGCGGCCATGGTGATGACGTAGGGGTCCTCGCCGCCGTCCTCGGCGGTGCTCAGCTGGGCCAGCGAGAACAGCCCCTGCTGCAGCGGGCTGAGCGCCATCACGTCCTCGATGGCGACCTTCGGTTCGGCCTGCGTCGAGGTCATGGTGCGCCCTCTTGCGACTCCGACCACATCGACGTGACCGCTGCCAGCTCGTCGGCCGACAGCCCGGAGGCCGCCATCGGCTCGTGATGGACGTCGGGTGTCTCCGTCTCCGCGCCGGTGTCGACCTTGGTCGCCAGTTCGTGAATCGTGGGGTGCTCGAACACCATTCGCGCAGTGACCGCCAGCCCGGCGTCGCGGGCGCGGGCGGCGAGCTGAACCGCGAGGATGGAATCGCCACCGAGCTCGAAGAAGTCGTCGGTGCGGTTCACCTCGGGCACGTTCACGATGTCGGCGAGCAGCGTAGCCAGCACGCGTTCGGTTTCGGTGCGCACGGGTTCGGCCGGTCCCGCCGCCGACGGGCGGCGCTGCTCGACGGCCTCGATGTACTCCAGTTCACCGTCGGCGGTCCAGCGCCCACGTCTACCCGTGGCACGCAGGTCGGCGCCGGTCTCGTCGACGACATGCTCGTAGACGTCGCCGACCACGCCGATCGCCACCGGATCGCGCCAGAGGTCGAGCACGCTGGCCGATGCCGCCGCGCTGAACCGCGCTATGCGCCGGCGCTCCTCGCCGTCGGCGATCTGCACGTCGCGCACCCGTTGACCGGGATCGTCGGAGAAGGCGGCCAGCACGCGGTTCAGCCACCGGACGAACCGTTCGGCGGTGCTGCGCCGGTACAGGTCGGTGCGGTAGATGACGTGGCCGCGGTAGCCGTCCTCGGCACCGAAGAAGTTGACCGACAGGTCGGCGTGCGCGACGTCGAACGGCGGCTCGAGCGCGGTGAACGTGGTGTCTCCGTCCGGGCGCGATTCGATCACCTGGTCGGCGGGCAGCGCCTCGCGCACGTGCACGACGACACCGAACAACGGGTTGCGCGACAAGGACCGCGCCGGGCTGACCGCGTCGACCACCTGGTCGAACGGCAGGTCCTGGTGGGCGTAGGCCCCCAGTGCGGTGTCGCGGGCCCGGCGCAGCACCTCTCGCAGCGTCGGGTTGTCGGTCAGATCGTTGCGCAGCACCACGATGTTGATGAAGAAGCCGACGAGTTGGTCGAGTTCGGCCTCGGTGCGGCCGGCGACCGGGGTGCCGAGCGGGATGTCCGGACGCTCACCGGCTTTGTGCAGCGCGACCGCCACGGCGGCCTGCAGCAGCATGAACTCGGTGACACCGAGCTCCTGACTCAGTTCGGCGAGCTTGGCGCGGGTGGTGGCGTCGATGGCGAACTCGACGGCGTCCCCTTCCCCGCTGAGCACCGGTGGACGCGCGAAATCCGGTGTCAGACCCGGATCCTCGTGCAGACCGGCCAACTGCTCGCGCCAGTAGTCGCGCTGCGCCGCGACGGGCCCGTCGGTTTCGCCGAGCAGGGCCGCCTGCCACGCCGCATAGTCCGCGTACTGGATCGGCAGGGGCGCGAATCCCGGTGTCTCACCGGCGCGCCTGGCCCGATAGGCCGTCAGCAGGTCGGTGAACAACACCATCGCCGACCAGTGGTCGGCGGCGATGTGATGCACCACCAGCGACACCACGTGTGCGTCCGGTGTCGCGAGCACGGCGGCGCGTACGGGCGGGTCGGCTTCCAGGTCGAACACGTGCCTGCGTTCCTTGGCGAGCTCGGCGTCCAGCCAGTCGTCATCGGCGCCGTGGTCGCGGCGCACCGCGACCTCCAGATCGTCGTTGACGATCTGGTATGGCGCACCGTCGATTTCGCGGTAGGTCGTGCGCAGCACCTCGTGCCGGGCCACCACGTCGCGCACCGCGGCCACGAACGCGTCGGTGTCGCAGGGCCCGCTGATGCGGGCCGCGAACGGGATGTTGTTGACCGGGCTCGGACCGTCGATGCGGTACTGAAACCACATCCGCAGCTGCGAGGCCGACATGAGCAGCGGCCCGTCATGCGGGACGGGGACCAGCTTGGGACGGGCGGGGCCGCCGTCGACCGATGCCGAGTCGATCCGGTGGGCCAGGGCGGCCACGGTGCCCAGCTCGAAGACCTCCCGCACGCCGATGTCGACGTTGAACGCACTGCGCACTCCGGCAACCAGTTTGGTGGCTAGTAGCGAATGGCCGCCGAGGTCGAAGAACGAGTCGTCGGCACCGATGCGGTCGCGTTCCAGGAGTTCGGCGAACAGGTCGGCGATCCGGCGTTCGGTGCCGTCGGCCGGCTCGCGGAACACCGCGCCGGAATCGATGTCGGGTTCGGGCAGCGCCGCCCGGTCGATCTTGCCGTGCGCGGTGATCGGGATCTCATCGATCACGACGTAGGCCGCCGGGGTCATGTACTCCGGCAGGGCGGCGGCGACCCGGTTGCGGATCCGCTCGACATCCACCGATTCGATGTCCTCGGCCGGCGTGACGTAGCCGACGAGGCTCTTGCCGACACCGGGCAGATCGCTCACCACCACGACCGCCTGCCCGACGCTCGGGTCGACGGAGATCGCCGCCGCCACTTCGCCGAGTTCGATGCGGAATCCGCGGATCTTGACCTGCTCGTCGGCGCGACCGACGAACTCGATGTCGCCGTCGGCGTTACGACGGGCCAGGTCACCCGATCGGTAGAGCCGACCGCCGGGATTGAACGGATCGGCGACGAACCGCTCCGCCGTCAGCCTGGGGCGATCGTGATAGCCGTGCGCGACATGTGTTCCGCCGATGTAGATCTCGCCGATCACCCCGACGGGAACCGGCCGCAGGGCGTCGTCGAGCAGGTGGATCTGGGTGTTGATCTTGGGCTTGCCGATGGGCACGATGCGGGTGCCCTGCTTGCCCTCGACCTTGTACCGGCTCGCGTTGATGACGGTCTCGGTCGGTCCGTAGAAGTTGTGCAGCAGCGCGTCGAATGTGGCGTGGAACTTGTCGGCCAGCTCGCCGGGCAGCGCCTCGCCGCCGATGGGCACCCGTTGCAGTGTCCGCCACTGGTTGACGCCGGGAAGCGACAGGAACAGGCCCAGCAGCGAGGGCACGAAATGCATGGAGGTGATGCCCTCGTCGTGCAGCAGGTCGGTGAGGTAGCCGACGTCGCGAAGTCCGTCCGGGCGCGGAATGACCAGCCGGCCGCCGCACGCGAGCATGCCGAAGATCTCGGCGATCGAGACGTCGAAGCTCGGTGAGGCGACCTGCAGCAGCCGCTCGTTCTCGTCGATCCCGTAGTCGCCCTTGAACCAGACGAAATATTCGGCGACGGGCTTGTGGGCCACCGGGACGCCCTTGGGCAGACCGGTCGAACCCGAGGTGTAGATCAGGTAGGCGGTGCTTTGCGGGTACAGCGGGCGGACGCGCTCGGCATCGGTGGGGTTGGTGTTCGGGAACCGGTCGAGATCGGTGACCGGTTCGTAGATGGCCAGTTTCGGATCGGAGTCCGACAGGATGAATGTCAGCCGGTCCTCGGGGTAGGTCGGGTCGACGGGTTGGTACACCGCACCCGCCTTGATCACCCCCAGCGCCGTGATGACCAGCTCCGGTGAACGGTCCAGCAGCACCGCCACCCGGTCCTCGGTGCCGATGCCGCGCTCGATCAGCCAGTGCGCCAACCGGTTCGCCGACTCGTTGAGTTCCCGGTACGTGTAGTTGCGTCCCTCATAGACCACGGCGACGGCGTCGGGGGTGCGTGCCGCCTGCGCTTCCACCAGCGCCGTCATCGTCGAGGGAGCGGTGTCGAATTCCTCACCCGCCGAGACCTTGCGCAACCACTCGACGTCCTCGGGCGCCATCAGGTCGAGCTCGTTGACGGGAACGTCGGGTCGTTGCAGCGCATCGTCGAGCAGCACCGCGTAGTGCTCGAGCAGCTGGCGCACCAGCGGCGCGTCGAGGATCTCGACGAGGTACTCGGCTTCCACCACGATCCCGGGCGCGTCGAATTCCACCATGAAGCCCAACGGCAGCTGAGTGTGGTGACCGCGTAATTCGGCTCGGCGGCAGGCGATCCCGGGCGGGTTGAAGCCCTGCCCGTCGGCGCCGCGCGCGCCGAAGGTCACCCGCGTCATCCGCTCCACGCCGTGGCGGCGGTCGGGGTTCAGTTCGCGCACCACTCTGTCCAGGTTGACGCGCTGATGTGCGAACGCGCCGACCGCGGTGTCACGGGCGTGCGCCAGGACGTCGCGGAAGCTCTGATGGGCGCCCGGACGCAGGCGCAGTGCCACCGTGTTGCCGTAGTAGCCGATCACGTCCTCGACGTCGGCCGTGCGGTTGAGAACCGGTGTGGCGACCAAGAAGTCGTCGGCGTGGGTGTAGCGCTGCAGCAGCACCCCGAAGGCGGCCAGTAGTACCATGTACGGCGTCGCGCCGGCCTCCTTGGCCAGCGCGGCGACCCGCTCGACCGTCACGTCCGGCAGCTGCAGCGTCAGCCGCTGTGAGCGCCAGTTCGTCGGCACCGCAGACCCGTTGGGACCGGGCAGCTCCAGCGGCTCCGGTGGGTCGGCGAGTGTGTCGCGCCAGTAGTCCAGGTCCTCGTCGACCGGGCCGAGCGCATGCGACGGAGGTGTGACCGCGGGGGCCAGCGCCTCACCGGCGTACGCGCGGGTGAGATCGCCGAAGAAGACCTGCCAGCAGCCGTCGTCCCAGGCGATATGGTGCGCGACGAGCAGCATGACGTGTTCGTCGGGGGCGGTGCGCACGACGGTGAGCCGCAGCGGCGAGTCGGTGCTCAGGTCGAAAGGAGCGCAGAACTCACGCTGGGCCAGCACCTCCAGGCGGAGCCGGCGCGCATGCTCGGTCAACTCGGTCAGGTCGTGCACGGTCCAGCCGGGGGCCAGGTCGTCGTGGACGGTCGGTTGTGGTTCGCCGTCTTCGTCGACGCCGTAGGTGGTGCGCAGCGCGGCGTGACGTGCGGCGACCGCGTTGACGGCGTCGTGCAGCCTGGCGACGTCCAGGTCACCGGTGAGCCGGTAGGACAGGCAGATGTTGAGGATGGCCCCGGTGGGGTCGGCCGCTTGGACGAACCACATGCGCCGCTGCCCGTCGGACAGTCCGCTTTGTTCGCCGGTCGCGGTGTTCTCCGCGCGCAGACCCCGCTCGGCGAGCTTGCGACGCAACAGCTCCAGCCGGCGGTCCTTAACCTGCTCGCGGATATCGACCGTGTCAGTCACGCGTTGTCCACCTTCTCTGATCGTTCTTTGCTGTCGAGGTCGGCGATGAGTTCGCCGCCGGTGATGCCGCCGAGCAGGACTGCCAGCGACACCTTGTGTCCAGTCGTCCGTTGCAGGCGCTTACGTAGATCCAGAGCCAGCAGCGAGTCGACCCCCAGGTCCAGCAACGAGGTCTCCAGGTCGATCGAGCCCGCGTCGATGTTGAGCACCGCGCCGAGCTCCGCGGTGACCAGCGTCGTCGTGTCGGCATCGGGTTGGGTTGTGGCCGCGGCTGTCTCGGCGCGCTCGGCGGTCCGGCTCTCCAGGAACACCCGCAGCCGGGCTTGGTCGGCGCTGAACAGCAACGGATCCTCGCCGTGATCGCGCAGACTGGCCTCGACGGCGGCGTCCGGGGACATCGCCAGCAGACCGGACCGCTCGATCTTGGTCACCTCGGATGCGTCGGCGATGCCGCTACCGCGCCACAGTCCGTACCTGGCGGCCACGCAGTGCTGGCCCTTGGCCCGCAGTTGGCCCGCCATCACGTCGAGCATCCGGTTGGCGGCCGAGTATGCCGCGTGCCCGCGCCCGCCCCACACTCCGGACACCGAGGAGCACACCAGGATCCGGGCGTCTGCGCGCATCGGCCAAAGCTCGGTCACCCTGGCCAGCCCGCCGATCTTCGCGGCTCCCGCATCGACGAACGTCTCCGGTGTGAGCGCGTCGCGGTCGGCGAAGGCCGCCGCGCCTGCGCCGTGGATGAGCAGGGACGCACCGTCACCGCCGAACTCCTCGGCCGCGGCGGCCACGTCCTCGGTGGAGGTGATGTCACAGCGTGGCGCCAACACGTCGATACCCGGTGCGATCGCGGCGATTTGGGCCTTGACGGCGTCGTCGACGCCGCGACGGCTGAGCAGCACGATGCGGCGCGCCCCGTGGGCGGCCAGGTACCGCGCGAAATGCATGCCCACCGCGCCGTTGCCGCCGGTGATCACGACGTCGTCGAACACACCGGGCGCCGAGAGCCACGACGGCGCGGGCTCCGTCGCCTCGCTGACGGAGCGGGCGAAAACCGTTGGCCCCAAACCATCGTCACGTACGGCCAGTTCGTCGCCGCCGGACAGAAGCGCGCCCACCGCCGCCGCGGTAAGAGCGTCGTCGGGTTCCCAGGACGGCAGGTCGAGGTGTCTGAACGCCTGCTCGGGTCGCTCGAAGCCGAGACTGCGGTGCATCGCTGCCAGCGCGGTCTGCGCCGGCAACGCGACCGGCTCCCGCGCCTGGACGTGCTCACCGCCGACGGTGACCAGACACACCGCGCGGCAATGCTTTCCCGGTGCATCGACATAATCGAGCAGGCCCGCGCCGACGAGCTGGGAGACGTCGTGGGCCGCACGTTCGGCGTCGGGATGGTCCAGCAGGGGCGCGACCGCGACGACGAGTTCGGCCTCGGACGGCTCGACCACGTCGGACCCATTGTCCCGCAAGGCCGACCGCAGTCGCGCACCGAGCGGCCCACGCGGGCCGGCAAGCTCGACGACAGCCACGCGCTGTGCGGATCCCGCCGGACGTGCGGCGGTGACGTCCCATTTCTCGCGGGCGACGCTCAGGCCGTCGACCGGGGCCAACGGCTGCGGCTGTGCCCACAGCCGCACCGCCCGCATCGGCGCGTTCGGGAAGCCGCGCAACTGGGGTTGCGCAGCGACGTCGACCAGGTCGGTCCAGCGGAATTCGGGGTTGGCCACCGCGGCGGTGGCGATGTTGGCCGACACCGAGTCTATGAGCGCAAGGCCACGATGCCCCGATCCGACGACCAGCGCGTCCTCGTCGACCAGCAGGTCCCCCAGCGCGAACAGCAGGGCCGGATGCGCCGACATCTCGATGTATTCCGTGACATCGCGGCGGCCGGCGGCCGTGACGGCCCGGTCGAACCGCACGGTGTTGCGCAGGTTCTGGTACCAGTAGGAGGTGAACCCGGTGCCTGCGGATACCACGTCGGCGGTGGTCGATCCTATGAATTCGATTGGGGCGTCGGCGAACTCGGTGTCGGGGAGCATTGCCAGCAGGTCCTCACGGACCCGCTCCAGCGCACTGGTGTGTCCGGCGTAGTTCACATCGAGTTCGCGGGCGAACAAACCCTGTTCGGTCGCGGCTGCGACCAGCGCGCTGATCGCGGCGCGCTCCCCCGACACCGCCACCGACGCACCGGCGTTGACCGCCGACACCTCGAGCCACCCCGGCGTCGACTCGATCAAGCGCTCGGCGTCGGCGAGTGAGACCCCCAGGGCGGCCATGCCGTAGTCGCCGGCGAGGCGCTCGACTGCCGTGGCGCGGGCGATGACCACAGCGGCCGCGTCGGGCAGCGCGATGCTTCCGGCGATGTAGGCGGCGGCGACCTCACCGAGGCTGTGTCCGACCACCACGTCCGGGGTGATTCCACATGTGCGCCACATCTGGGCCAGCGCGACGGCATGGGTGAACTGCGCCGACTGGATCTGCGTCTGCGACCACGCCCCGCCGGTGGTCTCGGCGGTCAAATACGGCAGCGGTGACGGCTGCCCGGCGGCGACGAACGCCTCGGCGCACCGGTCGACCTGCATGCGGTACACCGGGGACCGCCGGTAGGCGTCCGCTCCCATGGACGGCCACTGGTTGCCCTGTCCGGGGAAAACGAAAGCCGTTCGCGGCGCGGTTGATTGCGACGAGCGGGCCACCAGCGGATGCGTACCGCCGTCGGTGATCGCGCGGAGCCCTTCGGCCAGTTCGGCGGTGTCGGCGGCGCGCACCACCGCGCGGTGCCTGCGCATGCGCCGGGTGCGCAACAGTGTGGCGGCCACCGCCCCCACCTCGGGCTCGCGATCGAGATAGCGCAGTATCGCCTCGGCGTCGGCGGCCAGCAGCTCCTCGGCGTGCGCGCTCAACACGACGGGCAGCCGACCGTCGGGCAAGCCGGTGGCCATCACGCCGCCTCGGGCCGGGCCGACGGAATCGACACGATCACATGGGCGTTCGTGCCGCTCATGCCGAACGCGGTGACCGCCGCGAACCGTTCCCCGTTGGTTGCGGGCCAGGGCGTCAGCTCCGATGCGAGCCGCAACCCTTGGCTGTCCCAGTCGATTTCGCGGCTGGCCTCGTCGGTGTGCAAGGTGGCGGGGATGGCGCCGTGTTCGGCGGCGACCAGGGCTTTGGCCAGCCCGAGTCCCCCGGCGGCGGCCTGCGTGTGTCCGAGGTTGGACTTCACCGAGCCGAGTAGTGGGCCTTGGCCGGGTTCGGTGGCGCCGTAGGTCCCGGCGAGCGAGATCAGTTCGGTGCGGTCCCCGAGTCGGGTGCCGGTGCCGTGCCCCTCGACCATCCCGATGTCCTGCGGACTCAGTCCGCTCCGTTTGAGGGCTCGTGCGAACAGCCACGCCTGCGCCGCGCCGCTCGGTGCGGTCAGGCCGACGGAGCGGCCGTCCTGGTTGAGGCAGGTGGCCCGCAACTCGGCGAGGACTTGGCGTCCGTCGCGCAGCGCGCGCGACCGGTGCTGCAGGACGAACATGGCCGCACCCTCGGCCCAGACGGTGCCGCTGGCCTGCGCGCTGTAGGGGCGGCAGTGTCCGTCGTCGGACAGCGCATGTTGTTTGGAGAATTCGACGAAGAAGCCGGCTGAGCCCATGACGCAGACACCTCCGGCCAGCGCGAGGTCGCAGTCTCCCGACCGCAGCGACTGTGAAGCGGTGTGGATCGCGGTCAGCGTCGACGAGCATGAGGTGTCGACGGTCACCGCGGGTCCGGCGAGGCCAAGAGTGTAGGCGATGCGCCCCGAGATCACGCCGAGCGCGGTGCCGGACATCAAATGACCTGTGAGGTTGGAGTATTCGGCCAGATCGGGGCCGTAGCCCATCACCGAAGCGCCCACGTAGCAGCCGGCGTCGTGGCCCGCGAGGTCGTCGGGGTTGATGCCGCTGTTCTCCAGCGCCCGCCATGCCACGCGAAGCGCGACCCGCTGCTGCGGGTCCATCGCGACCGCCTCCCGTGGCGAGATCCCGAAGAACTCCGGATCGAATTCGGCTGCCCCGGACAGAAACCCACCGAGATCGTGGATGCGCTTGAACCCGTCACGCGCCGAGCCGTCGAGGATGTCGCGGACCGACCAGCCGCGGTCACGGGGGAACGGGCACAGGCCCTCGCGGCGGTTGACCAACAGATCCCAGTAGTCGTCGGCGGTGCCGATTCCTCCCGGCGCCTCGATCGCCATCCCCACGATGACGATCGGATCGTCGCTGACGCCGTCGGGCGCGCTAGCCGGCATTGACCAACTCCGCGACGGCGTCGAGATGGTCGTTGATGTAGAAGTGGCCGCCGTCGAACAACGAGAGCGTGAAGGCGCCGTGGGTGTGAGTCTCCCATCCGCGCAACATGTCTGGGCTTATCCGGTGATCGTCGCGGCCACCGACGGTGTGGATGTCGGCGGCGAGGCGGACGTCGGCTTCGCACGCGTAGCGGTTGAACGCCGTGTAGTCGGCACGCACCGCGCGAACGAGCAGTTCGATGAAGTCCTCGTCGGCCAGCAGGCGGGGGTCGGTCCCGCCGAGGTCGACCATGTTGGCGACGACTTCCGCCTCAGCCGTCGGCAGGCGCGGCGAGGTCGCGATGGTCGACGGTGCCTGGCTCGCCGAGACCCACAGCTGGCGAACGGGAATGCCGTTGCGCTCGGCCACGCGGCCGAACTCGAACGCGATGACGGCACCCATGCAGTGGCCGAACAACCGTAGCGGTCCCAGCTCAGACCAGTCGCCGGCGGCGAACAGATCGGCGGCCAGGTCCTGCACCGTCTCCGGGGCGGGATGGCGCAACCGGTCCGCGCGCTGCGGGTACTGGACCACGTACGCGTCGTCGCCGGCGCGGGCCAACGCCGAGGCGAATGCCCGGTAGGCCGCCGCCGCACCGCCGGCGTGCGGGAAGACGACAGTCGCGCCGTCTGAGGACTGCCCCGCCGAACGTTTGATCCAGGGCGCGAAGGTCAGCTGGCTCCGTTCGTCGATCATCGCGTTTCAGTCGCGTCGGGGCGGCGGCGAAGACTCAGAAGATAGGGTGAGCGGGCCTGCGATTCCGCGGCGAAAACACTCATGAATTCCTCCGTGTGATTAGCGCAGGCTGTCCTAAATCGGAAGTGAGGTTACCCTATCCTTCGCGACCCGGACACGCCTACGTCGCCCCTCCACCAAGGGCCATCCCGGTCCTGTCGTGTTCGCTGCTTCGCGTAGCCGTACCCGCCTGACGTGCGCGAACGCGGCTATCCTTCCGCCGCCGCCATCACCCAACCGCTCGCGGCCACACGTTGGTTCCAGAACTGCGCGTACTGGCCGCCGCGCGCCATCAGCTCGGCATGGCTGCCCTGGTCCTCGACCGCGCCGTCGGCGCAGAGCACCACGATGTTGTCGGCGGCAGTGACCGTGGACAGCTTGTGTGCGATCACGATGACGGTGCTGTGTTGCGCCAGCGTCCGGATGGACTCGGCGACGTGATGTTCGTTTTCGGGGTCCAGCGCGCTGGTCGCCTCGTCGAACAGCACGATGGGCGCGTTCTTGACCAGCGCCCGTGCGATCGACACCCGCTGCCGTTCGCCGCCCGAGAGCGCCGAACCGCCTTCACCCACCCGGGTCTGCCAGCCATCGGGCAATCGCTCCACGACCGACAACAGGCCCGCCGTGCGAGCCGCCTCGACGACGGCGGCATCGTCGGCGTCGGGCCGACCGATGCGGATGTTCTCCCACAGCGTGTCGTCGAACAGGTACACGTCCTGGAAGACCAGCGACAATTGCGCCATCAAGTCCGCGGTCAGCTGGTCGCGCACGTCCACGCCGCCCACCCGGACCACGCCGCCGTCGACATCGTAGAAGCGCGCGATCAACCGGGTGATCGTCGACTTACCCGAGCCGGACGGGCCGACCAGCGCGGTCATGGTGCCCGGCTCGGCGACGAAACTCACGTCCGTGAGCACCTTTCGGTCCGAATAGCCGAACGCGACGCGGTCGAGCTCGACTCGTCCGGGCGCCGGAAGCGCACTCGCGGCGGCCGGCTCCGCCAAGGACGGGGTGTCCAGGATTGAGGTGATGCGCCCAAGCTCCGCGGTGGCCAGCCTGACCGCGGACCCGAGTTCAGCCAGCTGCGACAGCGGCGAGGCGAAGCGGGCGGCGAGCCCGAGGATCGCGACGAGCGTGACGGGGTTGATGTCGCCTTGTACCGCGATCCACACACCCGCTGCGATCAGTGCCGAGAAGACCGCCTGCACGGCAACGCCGTTCAGCAGCAGTCCGGTGACCGACTGCCACAACGCGGCGCGTCCGGCGCGATGCTGGGTCTGCAACGCGTCGCGAAGGGGCGTGTAGTCGGCCCCGGTGCGCCCGAAGGCCCGCAGCACGGGCTGGTAGCGCGCGAACTCGATCACCCGGTTGTTGACTTCGATCGCCGCGTCGTGGGTGCGCACCTCGGCGCCCGCGATCAGTCGGGAGGCGAATCGCCCGCACACCACCAGCAGCACACCGCCGACCAGCGCGACGACCCCGATCCGCCAGTCGAAGTAGAACAGACCGACCACCACGGTGAGCGCGCTGACGGTGTTGACCACCAGCGGCGTGACCAGGTTGCCGCCGCTGGTGCCGACGAAAACCGTTCCCTTGACCGCGATTTGGGACACCTTGCCGACCGTCTCGCGGCTGAACCACCCCAGCGGCAGGGTCACCATGTGGTCGCCAAGCCGGTGGTGCAGCAGCCGCATCGTGGTCAGCGCCATGCGGATCGCCAGTTTGGCTTGAACGTAGCTGAGCACCGACGCGACCAGCACGGTGATCGCCATCAAGCCCAGCCAGCGGCCGGTGGCAGCGTAGTCGCCGTCGAACAGCGACACGGTCACCGGCACCAGGAGCAGCATCACCAGGCCGTGCACGATGCCGTAAACGGTCACCACCGACAGGAAGCTGAACATCCGGCCCCGCTGCGGGCCGAGGATCTGCAGAAAGCCCCGGATCATCGGGCCACCTCCCATTCCCGTGCGTGGCCTGCCGTGTAGGACTGCCACATGCGCGCGTACTGCCCGCCCGCGGCGAGCAGTTCGTCATGCTTGCCCTGTTCGACGACGCGTCCTTGATCCAGCACGACCACGTTGTCGGCCGAGACGATCGAGCCCAACCGGTGCGCGATGACCAGCACGGTGCGCCCCGCGATGAGCCGCGACAACGCCTCTTGGATCTGGGCTTCCGAATCGGGGTCGGCGAACGCGGTCGCCTCGTCGAGCACCAGGATCGGGGTGTCGGCCAGTACCGCGCGCGCGATGCTGACGCGCTGAGCCTCGCCGCCGGAGAAGTGGGCGTCCTCGTCGATGACGGAGTCGTACCCCCTTGGCAGCTGCAGGATCCGGTCGTGGATACGGGCGGCCTTGGCCGCCGCGACGACGTCGTCGTCGGTGGCGTCGGCGCGGCCGAGGCGGATGTTGTCGGCGACGCTGATGCCCAGCAGTTGCACGTCCTGCAGAACGAACCCGACGTGCCGGTACAGCTCGGCGGGCGCGATGTCGCGGACGTCGACACCGCCGACGCGCACCGCGCCCGCGGTGACGTCATGGAAGCGCGGCACGAGGGTGGCCAGCGTCGACTTGCCGCTGCCCGACGGTCCGACGAGCGCGGTGATGGTCCCCGCCGGAAGTGTGAGCGAGACGTCGTGCAGCACGGTGTTCTCGCCGTCGTAGGAGAATCGGACGTCCTCGAATCGGATCGAATTGTCCTGCGGTACCGCAGGTTCGCGCGCGACGGGCAGGACGGGTGTGTCCAGGAGGCGCTGCAGGCGCCCGGCGGCGGCCGCGGCCTGGCGTTTGATGTGGGTGGAGTAGCCGACGGTCAGGACGGCCGCCGGGATGGTCACCGCGACCAGCGTCGAGCCCAGCACCTCGATCGGGGTGACCCAGCCGCTGCGGACGAACCAGTATCCGCCGGCCAGGTTGGCCAGCAGCAGAACCGGGGTGTCGATGAAGACCGACGACACCGCCTTGACCCGGACCAGCGGTCCGATCCACCCGGCGAAGCTCTCGTTGAATTCGTCGGCGGCGTCGGCGAAACGCTTGTGCGCCTTGCCGGCCTGGCCGAATGTCTTGACCACCGACACTCCGGCGATGAACTCGACGATGGTGGCGCTGATCCGTTCGACCCCCCGGTCGAGCCGTTCCATCTGCGTTCGGGAGTCGCGCCCCAGCGCGAGGTAGATGCCGATGTAGAACGGCACGGTGGCCATCGCCAGCAGGCCCAGCCGCCAGTCGAGGTAGAAGCAATAGATCAGGCCGAACAGCGGGGTGGCCAACGCACCGGTGTTCTCCACGGCCGAATGAGCGACCAGGAAATGCAGTTCGCCGACGTCGTTCTGGACCGCCTTGTTCACCTCGCCCGACGACTTGCCGCCGAACCAGCCCAGCGGCAACCGGCCCAGCTTGTCGACGATCCGCAGCCGCAACGACCGCTGCAGATCCACGTCCGCGAAATGGGTGATCGTGAGCGCGGCACCGCTGGCCAGCGTGCGCACCAGCAGCGCGACGATCACGATGGCGACGACGGTCCAGAGCCTGGTGGTATCCGGCGGTCCGCCGGCGAGCAGTTCACGGCCGATCTCCACGATGCCGATGAACGGCACGATCGTGGCCGCCGAGGCCAGCAGCTGGTAGCGCTGCGCCCGCGACGAGCGGGCGCGAGTGGGGGCGAGCAGCTGCTGCAGCGCGAGCTTGTCGTAGGTGGCCGCCCGCTTGGCCGCGTCGGCCGCGGTTTCGGGGGGACCCGTCTCGATGGCGGGCGCGGGTTGCACAGCGGTCATGCACCCTCCAGATCTAGCGGTGGGTAAGGATCGCCTAACCCTACCGGGCGCATACGAGTCGGCGGTGGCTACGTAACGTGAAGACGTCGGTTACGAGCTCGCACCTTTCGAAGGGACCGTTCATGGATCTGGCAGGGGTCGGTATCTGGAGTTCGCAGTTGCGATACGGCGATCAGGGTGAAGCGGCCGAGGCCGCCGCGGAGTTGGAGGACCTCGGGTTCACCGCCCTGTGGATTCCCGACGTCGGCGGGCCGGTCCTCGATTCGGTCGAACACCTGCTCTCGGCGACCAAGCGAGTGGTGATCGCCACCGGGATCCTCAACCTCTGGATGCACGAGCCCGCCGAGGTGGCCGCCCGCTACGCGGCACTGACCGAGAGCCACGGCGAGCGCTTCCTGCTGGGGATCGGAGTGAGCCATGCGCCGCTGATCGATTCGAAGGAACCGGGCCTCTACCGCAAGCCGCTGGCCGCAACCCGCAAGTACCTGGACGCGATCGATGCGACCCCGCAACCGGTTCCGGTCGCCAACCGGGTGCTCGCGGCCCTGGGCCCGAAGATGCTCGAACTGGCCGCGACCCGCGCGCGCGGAGCGCACCCCTACCTCGTCACCCCCGACCACACGCGCTACGCCCGCGAGCAGCTGGGCGAGGGCCCGCTGCTGCTGCCCGAGCAGACCGTCCTGCTCACCACCGACCGCGACGAGGCGCGTTCGGTCGGAACCGATTGGCTGCGTTCGTATCTGGCGCTGCCCAACTACCGCAACAACCTGTTGCGGACGGGGTTCACCGAGGAGGATGTCGAGACGGTCAGCGACCGGTTGTTCGACGCGATCATCGCCTCGGGCGACGAACAGACCGTGCTGAGCCGGGTCCAGCAACACCTCGATGCCGGTGCCGACCACGTGTGCGTGCAGGTGCTGACCGCCGACCCGCGGGCGTTCCCGCGCGATCAGTGGCGTCGGTTGTCTGGTGCCCTAGGCTGACGATTCGAGTTCGGACAGCACTTCGACGCTGTCCATCTGCGCGACCTCCAGATAAACCTCGGCGACGGCGTTGAGCCGGTCGCCGTCGGGTTCGCGACCGAGGAGTCGCTCGGCGAGCCTGGCGACGCACCGGGCGGCGAACATGTCGGTGACCAACACCGTCGGGGTGTCCAGCCAGTCGCGCACCCGGGCGATCATCTGCGTGGCCAGCACGGAATCCCCACCGAGGGAGAAGAAGTCGTCGTCCACACCCACGCGGACGTCGTCGTCGACGTCGAGCACATCTTCGACGATCGCCACCAACGCGGACTCCAACGGGGTGGCCGGTGCCCGATACCCCTGTGCGGCGGGCGGTTCCACGTCGGCCAGCAGGCGCGCCACGGCCTTGCGGTCGATCTTGCCGTTGACGGTGAACGGGATACGGTCGGCGACCGCGACGATCTTCGGGATCATGTGGGCGGGAACGAGATCGGTCATGGCCGCGGTGACCGCCCGCGCATCGACCGCGGGATCGTCGGTGCGCACCAGAGCCGCCAGCACATCGCGTTCACCGGGAATGACGGCCGCCACCGCGGCGTCGATTCCGGCGACCCGCTTGAGGGCGGCCTCGACCTCGCCGAGCTCGATGCGGTATCCACTGATCTTGACCCGATGGTCGACACGGCCGACGAATTCCAGTGTCCCGTCGGGAAGGTAGCGAACGAGATCGCCGGTGCGGTACCAGGTTCGGCCCTCGTGCTCGACGAACTTCTCGGCCGTCAGGTCGGGGTGCCGGCGGTAACCGCGCGCTATGCCGCGGCCGGTGAACCACAGTTCGCCGGGGACCCAGTCGGGGCAATCCGACCCGTCGGCGGCCACCACGCGGCAGGCGTTGTTCGGGAAGGGGGTGCCGTAGGGCACCGATGTCCAGTGCGCGGGCAGATCACCGACCTCGCAGATCGTTCCGTGCACCGCGGTCTCGGTCGCGCCGCCCAGACCGGCGGCGCGGACGTCCGGGGCCGAGTTACGCAGGGTCCGAATCAGATCCGGGCGCACCCAGTCGCCACCGAGCAGCACCACCCGCAGGCTGGTCAGCCGGTCGCCGCCGACCTCGAGCAGCATGTCGAGCCATCCGGGCATCCAGTTCAGGAACGTCACGCCGTGCTGCTGGATCAATCGCGCCCAGGTGTCCGGATCGCGGCGCTGATCCTCGTCGACCACCACGACCGCGCCGCCCGCGCGCAGCAGCGCGAATATCTCGAGCACCGACATGTCGGCTTCCAGCGAGGCCAGCGCCAGGCTGCGATCACCCCGGTGCAGGCCGAAATGGTAGGAGACGAATTCGACGGTGTTCATCACCGCGTCGTGAGTGAGCTCCACCCCCTTGGGTTCACCGGTCGAACCCGAGGTGAACAGCACGTAGGCAAGCGAATTCGGGTCGGTCGGGGCGGGCTGCACGTCGGACGTGTCGCGGGTGATCGCGTCGGCGACGGTGATGACCGGCACGCCGGTGTGGTTCGTCCCCGTGTGGTTCGCCCCGGTGCCACCGCACACGAGGACCGCGGCCACCGCACTCGACTCGAGTATCCGCGCGGTGCGCTCGGCGGGCTGGCCCGCGCCGATCGGGAGGTAGGCGGCGCCCGCCGCGAGGATGCCGAGCACGGCGGGGATCTGTTCGGCGCACTTGGGCCCGATCAGCGCGACGAGGTCACCGGGGCGAACGCCGTTGTCGCGCAACGTCGCCGACACACCCAAGGCCCGGTCACGAAGTTCGGTGTAGGTCAGGTCGCCGTCGCGGCTCAACACCGCCGGGGCGTCGGGGTCGGCGAGCGCTCGGTTGAAGAACCCGTCGTGGATCGCCTCGCCGCTCGGCGGCGCCGTGATGCTGTTGACCGCCCGCCGCACGGCTCGCTGCGTCTCGGGCACCGCGGGCGGATCGGGAGCGTCCCACGCGGCGTCGTCGGTCGCGAGCCGGGTCAGCTCGGCGAGGTGGTAGGCGAACATCGCGTCGGCGACACCGGGCCGGAACGCGTCGACGCGCACATCCCAGTTGATCATCAGACCGTCGGCGAGCGGGGTCGCCTGCGCGTCGATGAGCACCTGCGGGCCCTGCGAGATCGTCCACACCGGGGCCCCGAACTGGTCGGTGACCTCGCCGGCGAACAGGTCGCCGAGCCCCAGTGCGCTGGTGTAGACGATCGGCGCCAGCACCTGGCTGCCCCGGTGACGCCCGAGGTCGCGCAACACCGACAGGCCCGAGTATCTCGAATGCCGCGCGGTGTTGTGCAGGGTCTGCTGCACGGCGCGGGCCCGCTGCGCGGGCGTGCGGGTTTCGGTGAGGTCGATGTCGAGCATCAACGACGACGTGAAGCAGCCCACGAGCTTCTCGACGTCGGGATGGAACGGCTCACGTCCGAACATCGGCAGGTTCAGCAGGAACCGCGAACCGCTCGACCAGCGTGCCAGCGCATGGGAATACGACGCAGCGACGGCCATTGCCGGCGTGATGCCACGGCGGTGCGCGGCGGCGAACAAGGCGTCGCGGGTCGGGACGTCGAAGATGTGCCAGAGCCGGACGCTGCGCCGGGGGTCGTTCTGTTCGGCCGGCGGAATCAGCGGCAGCGCCGGCGATTCGGGAAGTTCGGGGATGCGTTCGGCCCACCACCGCACATCCTCGTCGGACGGGCCGGGATCGGACGCGGCCAGCGCGGCGCGGTATTCCCGATAGGTGTATCCCAGCTCGGGTAGATCGCCGCCGCGGTAGAACACCGCGAGGTCGGCCATGAACTTGCGGTAGCTCACCGCGTCGGCGGCATTCATGTCCATATCGACGTGCAGCCGGGTGCGCCCGTCGGGACGCAGCGACAAGCTCAACTCGAGTACGTCGCCGTCGAGGATCTGGTGCGATTTCTCGTGCCGGATGGACTCGAGGCGCTGCTCGGCGGCCGCGGCGTCCAGGTCGCGCAGGTCGTAGACCGTTACGGGCAGGCCGCGCTCCCCGATCCGCTGGGTGCCGTCGGGAAGGATCTCGACCCGCAACATCGGGTGGCGCGCAATGAGTTTGGTTGCCGCGCTCTGCAACCGCTGCGGGTCTACGCCGGCGCCGTCGAACTCGACGTACAGGTGTGCGGCGACCCCGCCGAGTTGCTGATCGTCGTTGCGGCCCAACCACATCGCGTGCTGCATCGGCGCCAACGGGAAGGGGTCGTTCTCGTCGCCGGCCGGCGCGGTGTGCGTCGCCTGCTCGGCTTCGCCGCCACCGGACCGCTGGGCGACCAGCGCCGACCACGCCGCCACGGTCGGGTTCTCCGCGAGGGCGGCGAAGTTGATGTCCATGCCCTGCTTGCGCCACCGGCCCGACAGCGACATCATGCGGATCGAGTCGAGTCCGGAGGCGATCAGGTCGGCGTTCGGGTCGACCTCGTCGGGACTCACCCCGAGGAGCTCGGCGACCTCCTCGCGGACGGTGCGATCGGTCGTTCGCTCGGTCCCCTGCCCGGTCAGCGAACCAGTCTCACCCACACCCACGACGCGTCCTCCGGATTAGTACAGGCTGCCCTAACTAACGCGGGGCACGCTACCTTATATTCGACGCACCGAACACACCTACCCCAAGGGGTCGCATCCTTTATGAGCACCGGTTTCGAGCAGCGCCCAACAGCAGGACAGCCCCTTGGGGGCGGCGGGCTCGGCGACCTCGGAACGGGTTTCGTACCCTTCCCCGCAGACCGCGCCGACAAGTACCGCCGCGCGGGTTACTGGACCGACGAACCACTCGAGTCGATCCTGACCGGTGCGGCCGCTGCGTGGCCCGACCGGACCGCGGTGATCGACAACCAGGTCAGCTACACGTTCGCCGAACTCGATGCCCGCGCCGAGCGGATCGCGGCGGCGCTGGCCGATCGCGGCATCGCTCCCGGCGACCGCATGCTTCTACAGCTCCCGAACACCTGCGAATTCGCCGTGGCCCTGTTCGGTGTGCTGCGGGCGGGCGTCGTCCCCGTGATGTGCCTGCCGGGACACAGGTCGGCGGAGCTGAATCATTTCGCCGCGGTCAGCGGCGCGGTGGGCCTGATCGTGCCCGATTCGGTCGGCGGCTTCGACTACCGCGAACTCGCCGACGAACTCGCCGGCAACAATCCGGCGCTGCAGCACGTGTTCGTCCACGGAGACGCGGGACGGTTCCAATCCTGGTCCGTGCTGGCCGATTTCGATGGTCCACCGGCAGAGCGGGCGCCGTTCGATCCCGATGCGCCCGCCCTTCTTCTGGTGTCGGGGGGTACCACGGGTCTGCCGAAGCTCATCGCCCGGACCCACAACGACTACCTCTACACCGCGAGGGCGAGCGCCCAGGAGTGCCACCTCACCGGCGACGACGTCTATCTCGTGGTGTTGCCCGCCGGACACAATTTCCCGCTGGCGTGCCCGGGACTGCTCGGGTCGATGACCGTCGGCGCGACATCGGTATTCACCACCGACGCGAGCCCGGAGGCCGCGTTCGCGCTGATCGACCGGCACAATGTCACGGTCACCGCGCTGGTCAACGCGCTGGCCAAGGTGTGGACCCAGGCCTGCGAGTGGGAGCCCGTGTTGCCGACGGGGCTGCGGCTCGTGCAGGTCGGCGGTTCCCGGATGACACCGCAGGAGGCCGAGTACATCCTGTCCGGCCTCACGCCGGGGCTGCAGCAGATCTTCGGCATGGCCGAGGGCATGCTGAACTTCACCCGGCCCGGCGATCCCGTCGACGTCGTGGTCAACACCCAGGGCAGGCCGATGTCGGCGCACGACGAGATGCGCGTCGTCGACGAGTCCGGCGCGGAGGTGGCGCCCGGCGAGGAGGGCGAGCTGCTGGTACGGGGCCCCTACACACTCAACGGCTACTACCGCGCCGAGGAGGCCAACGCCCGTTCGTTCACCCCGGACGGCTTCTACCGCAGCGGTGACCGTGTACGCATCTTCGCCGACGGTCCGCGCGCCGGCTACGTCGAGGTGACCGGCCGCATCAAGGACGTCATCCACCGCGGGGGTGAGACGGTGTCGGCGTCGGACCTCGAAGAGCATCTGTTCGCCCACCCGGCGGTCTACACCGCGGCGGCGGTGGCGCTGCCCGATGAGTTCCTCGGCGAAAAGATCTGTGCCGCCGTTGTGTTCAAGGGCGCGCCGATCACCCTGGCCGAGCTCAACCAGTTCCTCGACGAACGTGGTGTGTCGGCGCACTGCAGGCCCGACGTGCTGGCGCCGCTGCCCATGCTGCCCAAGACCGCGGTCGGCAAGGTCGACAAGAAGAAGGTCGTCACGCAGTTGACGTCCTGAACTCACCGCCGAAACTGAACCTCTGCGGCAAACGTCGGCCTTCGGTTCAGGGGGTCGATGCAACAGCACTCGTTTTGATTGAGGAGTGTTGTTGTGCCGCTTCCACCTCTTGCCTT
>NZ_LQIX01000010.1 GCF_001500045.1 Mycobacterium sp. GA-1199 | reverse complement strand
TGTTGGGGGCAGCGGCGCGCCCGGCGGAGGTGGTGGGGCGCCGGGAGCCGGCGGGGGCGCGCCGTTGATGAAGGTGTTGCCGGGCGCGGGCTCGGTCGGTGCGCCGCCCTGATGGACATCAGGCGACTGCTGACCGTGAGTCGACTGTTGGTCGCTGCCATCGCTCGAGCTGCCGCTGCTGCTGCCACTGTCACTGCTGCTGCCACTGCTGGAGGACTGGCCGCTGGAGGACTGGGAGGTGTTGACGGGCTCGTTGTCGGTGATCGGGATCGGCGGGAAGTTCAGCCGCTCTTCGGGGATGTCCGGGGGCGGCACCGGCGGCTGACCGTTGATCAGCAGCGGGCCCTTGGCGCTGTTGAGCAGCGTCGACCAGCCGCCGTTGCCCAGCGTGGCGCCGATGCTGCAGGACACCTGACGGCTGCCCGCCGCCCAACTCGGCAGCGAAATGGTGCTGTAGATCAGCGTCAGCGTGGTGCTGCGCAACTCGATGGGCGCCAGGTAGGCATCCGTCATCCGGGTGCACGCGTCTTTGATGAAACTGTCCTGCTCGGGCTCGGGAGGCAGCCCGCCGGGGAACCTCTCGGCGAGGTTCACCGCGCCGGTGACCTCCATCGCGTGCGGCGCCGCGCAGTCGACGGGGATGTCGGTGGGCTGGTTGGTCGTGGGGTCGATACCCAGGCAGGTGCCCGCCGGCCACACCTTGGACTGGTCGACTTCGGCCACCTTGCCGGAGAACGGCAGCTGCTGGTTGTTGGGGCCGGGCAGCTGCAGCCCGCACAGCATGCGGCGCTCGCCGGATTGGCGCCAGGCCTTGTCTCCGGACCACAGCATGCTCACGGTGAAGCGGCTGTTCGGGTCGAAGCGCGGGCCCAGGTAGTTCTTCACGGCCGTGGAGCACTGCTCCTGGCTGATCTGCTGGATGCGCGCGCTCGACGGTGGCGCGGCGTCCGGTCCGTATTCACTGCCGGGGAAGGTCCGCATGTCCACGGACTCGGCGACCTCGAACCGGTGCTCCTGGCTGCAGTCGACGATCTCGGCGGCGTCGGGTGTGCGGTCGGGCCAGTTGAGGCAGTCGCCGGCCTTGGCGTGTTCGAACGTCGCATTGCCCCGCGGGCCGAGGGAGATCGTGCTCGCGGTCAGCCCGCTGGCGCCGTCGGTCTGCGGCAGGGCGGTGATGAGGCCCGCAATCAGCAACCCACCCAGAGCCGTCAGCACCAGCGCCCGGCGCGTCGGCGTGGCGTGCAGACTGGTCCACCACGCCACCCGCTCCGACGCCTGTGTGTCGCCTTGCTGCGGGTCGGCGGGGTCGTGCTCGCCGAATGGGCGACCGGGTGCCTCCAACATCTGCTCCATTGTGACAGGCGTGTCAGGTGCTGTGACAAGTGATGCAGTTGTAAAGTTATGCGGTTGTGCTGGCCTGGGGAATCGACCAGTAGGGTTGCGCCCGTGATCGACCTCAAGTTGCTGCGCGAAAACCCGGATGCGGTCCGTGCCTCGCAGCGCGCCCGCGGCGAAGACCCGAGCCTCGTCGACGCGTTGCTCGAGGCCGACTCCGCGCGCCGGGCCGCGGTGTCGGCGGCCGACAATCTGCGCGCCGAGCAGAAGGCCGCGAGCAAGAAGGTGGGCAAGGCCTCACCGGAGGAGCGGCCCGCGCTCCTCGAGCAGGCCAAGCAGCTCGCCGAGAAGGTCAAGGCCGCCGAGGCCGCGCAGGCCGACGCGGGGAAGGCGTTCACCGCGGCTCACATGGCGCTCTCGAACGTGATCATCGACGGGGTGCCCGCGGGCGGGGAGGACGACTTCGTCGTGCTCGACACGGTCGGTGAGCCGCCGCGTATCGACGACCCCAAGGATCACGTCGAGCTCGGTGAGTCGCTGGGCCTCATCGATCTCGAACGCGGCGCCAAGGTGTCCGGCGCGCGGTTCTACTTCCTCACCGGGGCAGGCGCTCTGCTGCAGCTCGGTCTGCTCCAACTGGCGGTCAGGCTGGCCACCGAGAACGGGTTCACGATGATGATCCCGCCGGTGCTCGTGCGCCCAGAGGTCATGGCCGGCACGGGTTTCCTCGGTGCGCACAGCGAAGAGGTCTACCGAATCGAGTCCGACGACCTGTACCTGGTCGGGACCTCCGAAGTCCCGCTTGCCGGATATCACGCCGACGAGATCCTCGACCTGTCCGGGGGACCGCTGCGCTATGCGGGCTGGTCGTCGTGCTTCCGGCGTGAAGCGGGCAGCCACGGCAAGGACACCCGCGGCATCATCCGCGTGCACCAGTTCGACAAGGTCGAGGGCTTCATCTACTGCAAGCCCGAGGACGCCGAGTCCGAACATGAGCGGCTGCTGGGCTGGCAGCGCCAGATGTTGGCCGATATCGAGGTGCCGTACCGCGTCGTCGACATCGCCGCGGGTGATCTCGGGGCCTCCGCGGCGCGCAAATTCGATTGTGAGGCTTGGGTTCCCACCCAGCAGACCTATCGGGAGCTGACTTCGACGTCGAACTGCACGACGTTTCAGGCGCGCCGGCTGGCGGTGCGTTACCGGGATGAGAACGGCCGCCCGCAGATCGCGGCGACGCTGAACGGAACGTTCGCGACGACGCGGTGGCTGGTGGCGATCCTGGAGAACCATCAGCAGCCCGACGGCAGCGTCCGGGTACCACAGGCGTTGAGGCCCTATGTCGGTACCGACGTGCTGACGCCGGTGCACTAGGCGCCGCCGGCCGAAGCGGATTTGTTTCGCGCGCCCGCACCGGGGTAAAGCATCGCAACCCGACCCTAGGAGGCGCGCCGTGAAGGCGATGGTTTACCGCGGTCCGTACAAGATACGGGTGCAAGAAAAGGACATCCCGGCGATAGAGCATCCGAACGACGCGATCGTGCGGGTAACGCTCGCGGCGATCTGCGGTTCGGACCTCCACCTCTATCACGGCATGATGCCCGACACCCGGGTCGGAATGACCTTCGGCCACGAGTTCATCGGCGTGGTCGAGCAGGTCGGCCCGTCGGTGCGAAACCTCAAGCCCGGCGACCGCGTCATGGTGCCGTTCAACGTCTTCTGCGGCTCCTGCTGGTACTGCGCTCGGGGGCTGTATTCGAACTGCCACAACGTCAATCCGAATGCCACGGCGGTCGGCGGCATCTACGGCTACTCGCACACGTGCGGCGGATACGACGGCGGGCAGGCCGAATTCGTGCGGGTGCCGTTCGCCGATGTGGGCCCGGCGATCATCCCGGACTGGATGGCCGACGAGGACGCGCTGATGTGCACCGACGCGCTGGCCACCGGCTACTTCGGCGCGCAACTCGGTGACATCGTCGAGGGCGACGTCGTGGTGGTGTTCGGCGCCGGACCGGTCGGGTTGTACGCCGCCAAATCCGCGTGGCTCATGGGTGCGGGCCGGGTGATCGTGATCGACCACCTCGAGTACCGGCTGGAGAAGGCCCGCACGTTCGCCCATGCCGAGACCTACAACTTCGTCGAGTACGACGACATCGTCGTGGAGATGAAGAAGACCACCGGCTATCTCGGCGCCGACGTCGCGATCGACGCGGTCGGCGCCGAGGCCGACGGGAACCTGCTCCAACACGTGACCGGCGCGAAGCTCAAGATGCAGGGCGGTTCTCCGGTCGCGCTGAACTGGGCGATCGACTCGGTGCGCAAGGGCGCCACCATTTCGGTGGTCGGGGCCTACGGGCCGATCTTCTCCGCGGTCAAGTTCGGTGACGCGCTCAACAAGGGACTGACGCTGCGGATGAACCAGTGCCCCGTCAAACGTCAGTGGCCACGGCTGTTCTCGCACATCCAGAACGGCTATATCAAGCCCAATGACATTGTCACGCACCGTATCCCGCTCGAGCACATCGCCGAGGGATACCACATTTTCTCCGCCAAGCTCGACGACTGCATCAAGCCGGTCATCGTGCCCGACGCCGCCTGAGGGAGATCGTCATGACCTACACCGCCGACCGTCCACCCGTGCCCAGCCCCGACGATCTGCGCGCCCGCATCCCGGGTTGGGGCGCCGACCTCGACCCGGCCGACAGGCCCTCGGTGCCCAAGCTGAAGCCGGTCGAGACCGGCGCCCACTGGGACTTCCCCGAGCGGCAACCCGAGAAGTGGCCGAGGGAGCGGTCCATCGAGCATGAGTTCCTCACACCGGTGTTCGGCACGTCGACGCCGCCGCGGGGGCTCTCGGGTGCGATCCGGCGTTACTCGTACCGCACGTACAGCGAGGGCCGTGCCGCGCACTGGCTGCTGCTGATCCTCGCCGACCGCGTGGACGCCGTCGAACACCACCTGCAGTCGCTGCTCAGCCTGCGCCCGGACAACCCGATCACCGAGACGGGCGTCAAAACCGAGTTCACCTACAACGGCCTGGCCGCGCGCGCGAAAAGCAAACGGGCCGACGCCAATCACATGTGGTTGGACCCGCTGATCGTGGGCGGCCCGTGGGTGGCGATGGCCGGGGCGGGGCTGCTGGCGGCGCGCCGGCTGCGCCGCAACCGCGGCTAAGGCTGCAGCAGCTCGTCGAGGACTTCGATGAGCTGGTCGGGGTGTTCGGGCGTGAACGCCGGGCGCCACCGGTTGCCGTCGACGTCGAGAGTGACGAGCCTGTCCTTCAGCGGCCTGCGCATGTCCAGCGGCAGCCAGCGGCGCAGATCCGAACTGCCCCAGAACCGGTAGCGGTGCACCCAGTTCAGCGGCGATACGGTGTACCCGCGGATCGATCCCAGCGGAATGATCTTCGATGTCCCCGAGGGGAAGTGGTACCGGCGCAGCGTGACCGCCTCCCGGTCGACCTGAACCATGCCGTCGTCGTAGAGTTGTTGCGGGACAGTCACTTCCGCGTACTCCGCAACTCGTGGCCCTTGGTGGTCAGGCAACGTCCGTTCTGCAGATTCCACTGCCACCCGTGCAGGTTGCAGGTCAGCGTCGAACCCTCCACGACGCCGAACTTGGACAGGTCGGCCTTCAGGTGCGGACATCTGCGCTGGATCTCCCAGCCGTCCAGGGTGATGGATGCCGAGTCGTCGTGCGCCTCGGCGAACCAGCCGTCGGCGTATGCGATTCGCTCGTCGGTCAGGCACTTGAAGAAGGTGTACAGGTACTCGTTGTATCCGCCGACCCGCCACGCGCGGAACCGGGTGGACAGGAAGATGGTGTTGACCCAGTCCGGCTCGTTGTCGCGCAACACCGTGCGCACCAACTCCGGCGGAATCGCGAAACCGTAGCGGAACTTCTCTGCGGTAACCGGTTCGCGCACAATGCGTTTCGGAAAGTCGAGGACCACCGTTTCGGAGCCGAGCCTCAGCTCGACCGGGTAGCCGATGCCGTCGCAGATCTGATCGCTCTGGATCATGATCGGCTCGAATGCCGTGCGCAGCGGCTCCAGCAGTGACTCGCCCGCCGCGTCGGCCCAGCTCGCCTTCTCCGCGGCCAGCACCGGCGCCATCCGCTCGGCGTAGTGGGCGATGTAGTCGGCCTTGCCGGTAGTGAAGATCGCCTCCACCTCGGCCTCTGGCAGCGGGTGGTTCAGCGAATCCAGTTGTGAGCCGGTGAATTCAGCCGTCGAGCCCGGAATCAGCAGCAGCCCGCCGTCGTGGCCGTGCGCGCGCATCTGGTCCAGGAACACCACCTGGTCGGGAAAGATGTTGGCCGGATCGTCGTGGTCGTCGTTGAGGTCGCGCAACTCCGGATCGAGGAAGCACGGCGGGCCCGCGGACGGGATGACCCAGCTGGCCCCGACCTGCGCGATGTACTGACGGCAGCGGTCCATCTGGCGCTGACGTTTCTGGATCCCGAACGCCTCCTTGGCGCGCGCGGGCATGTCGTAGACCATCGGGTACCAGATGGCGCCCGAGTACTGGAGCATGTGCACGTCGACGTGGCCGAAGTCGGCGTGCACCACATCGAGATCGACGGGCCGGGCGTCGTTCATGTTGAACGCCACGGTCTGGCCGTCGTCGACGATGAGCCCGGAGTCACCGATCGGGCCGTCGGCCGGGGCGCGCAGCGCGATGATCATCACACCCAGATCGCCCTTGGGCCCGGACACGGTGTGGCGCACCGAGTCGGTCGTCTCGAAGAACCGGTGAAAGCCCAGCTTCTCGAGTTCGCGACGCAGATCGGGCACCGGATAGTCCGGTAGCAGCACGGCCGCGTCCTTGTTGACGTGCTCGCGCAGCAGTTTGGGGTCGAAGTGGTCGCGGTGTAGGTGCGACACGTACAGGTAGTCGCAGTCGCCGAGCACGTCCCAGTCCAGGGCGCTGTTGTCGGGGAACGGGAACCACGACGCGAAGTACGCCGGATTCACCCACGGGTCACACAGGATGCTCCCGGCCGCGGTGTCGATGCGGAAACCCGCGTGGCCGATGCTGGTGACCTGCACAAATACCCTTCCTGCCAAGGTGGCTGCTTGCGGCGATTCTAGCCGCCGAATGCCCCTGTTCGTCCCACGCGGGGCCGCACCGGCTTCGAACGCCGCGTGCGGAGCGCCGGGCCGGTAAAACGTCGCCGGACTCGGCAGCGCCGACCTCGAAGGTCCGCGCGACTAGGCTGCCTGATGTGGAACCGGTATACGGCACCGTCATCGCGCTGGCGCGGATGATCTGGCGCGTGCAGGGGCTCAAATTCACCGTCACCGGTATGGATAACCTGCCGAGGACCGGCGGCGCGGTCATCGCCATCAACCACACGAGCTATTTCGACTTCACCTTCGCGGGGCTGCCCGCCTACCGGCAGGGGCTCGGCCGCAAGGTCCGGTTCATGGCGAAAAAAGAGGTCTTCGACAACAAGATCACCGGACCGATCATGCGCAGCCTGCGCCACATCGAGGTGGACCGAGACAGCGGCGCCGACTCGTTCGCCCAGGCATGCCAGAAGCTCAAGGAGGGTGAACTGGTCGGCGTCTACCCCGAGGCCACGATCAGCCGCAGCTTCGAGATCAAGGAGTTCAAGTCCGGCGCGGCCCGCATGGCGATCGCCGCCGACGTGCCGATCGTCCCGCACATCGTCTGGGGCGCCCAGCGGATCTGGACCAAGGGACACCCCAAGAAGATGTGGCGGCCCAAGGTGCCGATCTCGATCGCGGTCGGCGAACCGATCCCGCCGACACTGCCGGCGCCGGAGTTGACCACGCTGCTGCACTCGCGCATGCAACACCTGCTGGAGCGTGTGCAGGACGAGTACGGCGCGCATCCGGCCGGCGAGTTCTGGGTGCCTCACCGGTTGGGCGGTGGTGCGCCGACGCTCGCCGAGGCCAACCGGATGGACGCGGAGGAGGCGGCCGAGAAGGCGGCCAGGCGCGCTCAGCGTCCCGACCCCAGCGGAGCGACCGGGTAGCCGCCATGGAGCCGGTCTTCTACACGCTCGAGGTCCTGGTCAAGGCGGCGGTCAGGATCAACGGCTACCAGATCAGCTACCGGGGCCTGGAGAACATTCCCGCCGGCGGGGGTGCGGTGATCGCGATCAACCACACGAGCTACGTCGACTGGCTGCCCGCCGCGCTGGCGGTGCATTATCGCAAGCGGCGCCTGAGGTTCATGATCAAAGAAGAGATGCAGGACGTGAAGGTCGTCAACTTCCTGATCCGTCGCACCGGCACGATCCCGGTGGATCGCCGTGCCGGCGCGGGGGCTTACGCCGTGGCTGTCGAACGCCTGCGCGCCGGTGAGCTCGTCGGCGTCTATCCGGAGGCCACCATCAGCCGAAGCTTCGAGCTCAAGGACTTCAAGACCGGTGCGGCCCGGATGGCGCGCGACGCCGACGTGCCGATCGTCCCGCTCATCGTCTGGGGTGCGCAGCGGCTGTGGACCAAGGATCATCCCCGTCGTCTACGTCGCAACAGGATTCCGATCACGGTGCAGGTGGGTAACCCCGTACGGGCCCGCGAGACGATGGAGCAGACGTTGCAGGAGTTGCGTTCGGTGATGACCGAACTGTTGCACGAGGCGCAGCGCGACTATCCGCACCCGGAAGGGGTGCACTGGGTGCCGCGTCGACTCGGCGGCTCCGCACCCACCCTGGACGAGGCGAAGGTGCTCGACGAGGCCGAATTGGCCGAGCGGGCCCGCAAGCGTGCCCTGCGCGAAACCAAGAGTCGCCGGTGAGCCCCGGCCCGCGGTGGTCAGCGCTGTGAACACGCCCCTGCTGATCGCCTCCGACGTCGATGGGACCTTGCTCGACGACGACGAGAAGGTCTCTGCGCGCACCAGGGCCGTGGTCACCGCCGCGGTGGAGTCGGGCGCGGAGTTCATGATCGCCACGGGACGGCCGCCGCGGTGGGTGCAACCGGTCGTCGATGCGTTGGGCTTCGCCCCGATGGCGGTGTGCGCCAACGGCGCGGTGCTCTACGACCCCGCCAACGACCGCATCGTGTCCGCGCGCACGCTGACCACAGACGTGCTCGCCGAGCTCGCCGAGATCGCGACGCGGGCGATCCCGGGGGCGGGCCTGGCTGTCGAGCGGGTGGGCAACAGCGCCCACGACGCCGCCACCCCGCAGTTCGTCAGCTCGCCCGGATACGAACACGCGTGGCTCAATCCGGACAACACCGAGGTGTCGTTCGAGGACCTGCTCAGCGCGCCGGCGGTCAAACTGCTCGTTCGTAAGGCGGGCGCGCGCAGCTCTGACATGGCGGCCGCGCTCGCCGATCACATCGGGCACGTTGCCGATATCACGTACTCGACCAACAACGGCCTGATCGAGGTCATGCCGGTCGGCATCAGCAAGGCCACCGGGGTCGCCGAGGTGGCCGAACCGCTGGGCATCAGCGCCGACGACATCGTCACATTCGGCGACATGCCCAACGACGTGCCGATGCTCCAGTGGGCCGGGCTGGGAGTCGCCATGGGACACGGCCATCCGGCGGCGCTGGCCGCGGCCGACGAGGTCACCTCCACCAACAACGACGACGGCGTCGCGCGTGTGCTCGAGCGCTGGTGGGCCTAGGCCTCAGGTGCTGATCGGTGGGGTGAATCGCTCGAGTTGCACGGGCGGGGTGTCGAAGTCCGGTTTCGGCAGCTCCACGGGGATCCCGTCGAAAACGCGTGTCACCGTGCCTTTCTCGCGGTCGAAGTTCAGCGTGCCGTGCTGGAAGTTCTGCACGATCCACAGCGGCTCCTGAATTTCACCGCTGGTCGGCAGTCCGAGCGCACCACGTTCGAAACCCAGTGCCCCCCACGCCCTGTAGATCTCGCCGGTGACCGGTTCGGCACCGCTCTCCGGTGACCAGTAGATCGCACCGCGCTCGAACGTGACATAGCGGGCGCCGCCCTCGCCCGAGGCCTCCAGCGATGTGGGCCTGCCCAGCGGGCTCTTCATCGCGCCCATGGCTTCCCACTTCGCGAATATCGCTCCGCCGCGCAATGATTCGGCGAGGTCGTCGGGCCCCGGCGGTTGGTTGAAGCGTGCGGCGATGTCGCGGATGTGATCCATCAGCGCGTACGCGGCGTTACCGGGGCACTCTGTGGCGCCGACGTCGCGGTGGGTGAAGATCGCGGGCAGCAGTGGTGTCGCCCCGGTCGGGAACTTCGAGAACGACCCGCCACCTGAGGCCAACACCACGGTGCCGCGGGGGTCGACGTGGTCCAAGCCCAGTCGCCATCCCAGCAGCCGGGCCGTGGTGCGCAGCTGAATCGGTGTCGGGGGCACCATCTCGAAGTTGCCCATCATCGCCACACCCCAGGTGTCGCGGTTGAAGCCTCCGGTGTGCGCGCCCTCGACGGGTCGGGTGATACCGCCGGCGCGTCCCTCGAAGACCTGCCCGAACTTGTCGACCAGGGCGTTGTATGCGATGTCGCACCAGCCCAGCGTGCGGGTGTGGTACTCGTAAATCGAGCGGATGATGCCCGCCGAGTCCTGCGGGGCGTATTCGTTGCTTCCCGCGGTGTGGTGCACCACCCCCGCCCGGACCCCGAGATCCAGCCGCGGATCTCCGCACCGCATCGATTCGTCGGCGCCCCACTGCGCGCGGTTGATGATGTTGGGCGGGACCCCGGGCGCGCTCACCGCCGACGGGGGAGGCAGCGTGTCGACGGGCGGCGCCTGCGGCGGGCTGATCAGCACCGCGTTGAGGTTCTGTCCGAAGGAGTGCTCGGTGTTCGCCGGGACGTAGCCCAGTTCCGGGATCTTGGGCGCTGCATCCTGGGTCTTGGGCGCGTCGGGCGGGCGGGTCACCGCGATCTGCACCGTGGTGGTGCGGCCCACGAAGACGGGTTCGGTGCCGACAGGCCCCTCGGTCGGAGTGTCCGGGCCGACACCCTCGAGGGGTTCGGCGTCGTACCAGGGCCCCCAGGTGCCGTCGGACTTCTTGGCGCGCACCCGTGCGGTGGTGCCGGTGAAGTCCTGTGCGGTCAGCGCCACCATCGAGAACGGCGTGTCCTGGTGAAGCTCGCGGATCGTCTCCCCGCCGCCGAGCCCGGTCAGCGGTTGCTGCGCCAGGTGCGGCGCCTCGGTGATCGCTTCGTCGTCACCGTCGCCGGGCAAACCGAACAGCGCCATCGGCAACATCACGACCGTCGCCGCAAGAGCGGTGAACAGAAGCGACGGTGTGGGACGGCGAGTCGGCACGGCCTGATGTTACGTATGTGCCAGCTGATGCTCGTGGTACGACACGGTTCCAAGCAGAACTGATCGACTGCCTAACCTGCACCGGCACCGCAGAGCCGAAGCGGCTTCTGCGGTGCCGTCTGGTGACAGGTATCTAAGCGCCGGGTGTTGGTGCCGGCACGGGGGCCGGAACCGGGGGCGCCGCCGGTGCGCCGGGCGGCTTGGCCGCCGACATGATCGCCGGCATCACCATGCCCTTGAGCAGGTCGATCGCCTGTCCCGCGCCGAGCTGATCGGCCATGCTGGACAGCTCGCCGATGATTCCGCCGCTACCCGAGGTGCCGGTGGCCGCGGGCATCGTCGCCAGCGAGGGATCGCCGAGGATCGGATAGGTGCCTGCGGCCGGGTCCAGCCCGATCGGCGCCGCGATCGGCACCTCGCTCGGAGCGGGCAGTCCAGTGGCCGACGAGATCGGCGTGGCGCCCAGCGCCGGATCGGTCAGCGCCGGCGGCGTCGACAGTCCGGGCGTGGTCAGGCCCGGCGTGGTCAGGCCGGCGTCACCGGTCGGGCTGGTCAGCGCCGGGCTGGTCAGCGCGGGGTTGGTCAACGCCGGATCGGTCAGTGAAGGTGCGGTCGCGGTGACACCGGGAACCGTCGCGCTCGGGGCCGTCAGGCTCGGAGCCGTCAGGCCGGGCGTGCTGAGCCCGGGCGCGGTCAGGCTGGGCGACGTCAACTCGGGCGTGGTCAGCGCCGGTGTGGTCAGCCCCGGAGACGTCAGCGTGGTGGGCGAGCTCGATCCCGTCCCGGTCAGCATTCCGGTCGGCATCGGCGGAAGGTTGATGCCGAACTGCGAGAGGCCCTGGGACAGGGCTGACATCAGCTCGTTCGGAAGATCGGTGATCGTTGCCGCCTGGACGAATTCGCGGTGCTGGGGGGCCGGCTCGGTGGCCTCCGACAGCTCGGTCACGGCGACTACTGCAGCGGGACTCGCGACTGCCAAGGCCAGGACTGCGCTCGTGGCTGTCGACAGCCTGCGTCGACGTCGGTTCGGCACGGAAGTCTCCTCAATACATGGGCTACGACTATTAGTGGTCGCTTTGTGGTTCGGCTAGGCGATTCAGGTGAACAGCCCAGGTCGTGCGCTGTCGGTAGTCGGAACCGACGTGATCGACGGTACTGATGTGACTACTGAGACGAAAGTGACGATATGTAATCGTGAGCCGATCGCAATATTGGGCTCCTGTCGGATTCGGGCGCGATGGTCGCGGTCGGATACCCTTGCTGCCGATGACAGCTCGTTATGACCTCATTGTCGTCGGCTCCGGATTCTTCGGCCTGACGATTGCCGAGCGCGTGGCAACCCAGCTGGACAAGCGGGTTCTCGTCATCGAGCGCCGCCCGCACATCGGCGGTAACGCCTACTCCGAGGCCGAGCCGCAGACCGGCATCGAGGTACACAAGTACGGCGCGCACCTGTTCCACACCTCCAACAAGCGGGTCTGGGACTACGTGAATGAGTTCACCGAGTTCACCGGATACCAGCACCGGGTGTATGCCATGCACGGCGGGCAGGCCTACCAGTTCCCGATGGGGCTGGGGCTGGTGTCGCAGTTCTTCGGCAAGTACTTCACTCCCGATGAGGCGCGACAACTGATCAGGGAGCAGGCCGCCGAGATCAAGACCGAGGACGCGCAGAACCTCGAGGAGAAGGCCATCTCGCTGATCGGGCGCCCGCTCTACGAGGCGTTCGTCAAGGGCTATACGGCCAAACAGTGGCAGACCGATCCCAAAGATCTGCCCGCCGCCAACATCACCCGGCTTCCGGTGCGCTACACGTTCGACAACCGCTACTTCAACGACACCTACGAGGGGCTGCCGGTCGACGGCTACACCAGGTGGTTGGAGAACATGGCCGCCGACGACCGCATCGAGGTCCGGTTGGACACGGACTGGTTCGACGTCCGCGACACCCTGCGTGCGCAGAACCCCGGTGCGCCGGTCGTTTACACCGGGCCGCTCGACCGGTACTTCGACTATGCCGAAGGACGGCTGGGCTGGCGCACGCTCGACTTCGAGTTGGAGGTGCTCGAAACCGGGGACTTCCAGGGCACGCCGGTGATGAACTACAACGACCTCGACGTGCCCTACACCCGGATCCACGAGTTCCGGCACTTCCACCCTGAGCGCGCGTACCCGACCGACAAGACGGTCATCATGCGCGAGTTCTCCCGGTTCGCCGACAACGACGACGAGCCCTACTATCCGATCAACACCGAAGCCGACAGAGCGTTGCTGGCCGCTTACCGGGCCCGGGCCAAGGCCGAAACCGCTTCTGCGAAGGTGCTGTTCGGGGGCAGGCTGGGGACCTACCAGTACCTGGACATGCACATGGCCATCGCCAGCGCGCTGAGCATGTACGACAACACACTCGCACCGCATCTGAATGAGGGTGTGCCATTGACCGAACCGGGCCCAGAAAGCAGTAGCGCATGAGCGAGATTCCTTCCGGCGCACTGGAATCCATCGAATCAAAGGCGGTCGGCCTGCTGGCCCGCGTGATTCTGCCGCGTCCAGGCGAACCGCATGACGTCCGCAAGCTCTACATCGAGGAAGCGGAGACCAACGCCAAGCGCGCGCACGCGCCGTCGCGCACCGAACTCGAGATCGGCACCGAGTCGCAGGTGTCGTTCGCGACCTATTTCAACGCGTTTCCGGCGAGCTACTGGCGGCGTTGGTCGATCCTGCAATCGGTGGTGCTTCGGGTCGAGCTGACCGGCAGTGCGCGCGTCGACGTCTACCGGTCCAAGGCCACCGGCGCGCGGATCACCGTCGGCGGTGCCCCGATCGTCAGCGAGCGCGACGGCGAACCCGCCCATGTCGAGTTCGAGGTCGAGCTGGGACCGTTCGAGGACGGGGGTTGGATCTGGTTCGACATCGCCACCGACGCCGCCTCGACATTGCACCACGCCGGCTGGTACGCCCCGGTGCCCGCGCCGGGCCGGGCCAACATCGCCGTCGGCATTCCGACCTTCAACCGCCCCGCGGACTGTGTCAACGCGCTGGCGGCGCTGACGTCGGATCCGTTGGTGGACGAGGTGATCGGTGCCGTCATCGTCTCCGATCAGGGAAACAACAAGGCCAAGGACCATCCGAATTTCGGCGAGGTGGCGGCCGCCCTGGGGAACCGGTTGACCATCCACAATCAGCCCAACCTCGGCGGCTCCGGCGGCTACAGCCGGGTGATGTACGAGGCGCTGAAGAACACCGACTGCGAACAGATCCTGTTCATGGACGACGACATCCGCGTCGAGCCCGACTCGATCCTGCGGGCGTTGGCGATGAACCGGTTCGCAAAGACACCGACGCTGGTCGGCGGCCAGATGCTCAACCTGCAGGAGCCCTCGCACCTGCACGTCATGGGCGAGATGGTCGACTCCGAGAACTTCATGTGGACCAACGCGGTCAACACCGAGTATGACCACAACTTCGCCAAACACGCGCTGGCGGACGAGGATTCGGAGCGCAGCAGACTGCTGCACCGGCGCATCGACGTGGACTACAACGGCTGGTGGATGTGCATGATCCCGCGCCAGGTCGCCGAGGAGCTCGGCCAGCCGCTGCCGCTGTTCATCAAGTGGGACGACGCCGATTACGGCCTGCGCGCCGGTGAGCACGGCTATCCGACCGTCACATTGCCCGGCGCCGCGATCTGGCACATGGCATGGAGCGACAAAGACGACGCGATCGACTGGCAGGCGTACTTCCACCTGCGCAACCGACTGGTCGTCGCTGCGCTGCACTGGGACGGCAACGTCAGGGGGCTGATCGCCAGCCACCTCAAGGCGACACTCAAACACCTGCTGTGCCTTGAGTATTCGACCGTCGCGATCCAGAACAAGGCGATGGACGATTTCCTGGCCGGACCGGAGCACCTGTTCTCGATCCTGGAGTCGGCGCTGCCCGAGGTGCGCAAGATGCGCCAGGAGTATCCGGATGCGGTGGTACTGCCGAGCGCGGCCGAACTTCCGACACCTTCGGACAAGCGTTGGCGCAGAAAGGTGCGGATCCCCACCAATGCGCTGGCCATCTCGACGCGGTTGTCACGCGGCGTGATTCACCAGCTGCGGCCGCATGACCCCGAACACCATCGTCGGCCCCAGATCAACGTCGCCACCCAGGATGCCCGGTGGTTCTCGCTGTGTCGGGTGGACGGTGTCACCGTGACAACCGCCGACGGCCGTGGTGTCGTGTACCGCCAGCGCGACCGCGAGAAGATGTTCGAACTGCTGCGGGAATCGCTCAAGCGCCAGGCGCGGCTCGCGCGAAGGTTCAACCGGATGCGCAAGGTGTATCGCGAGGCGCTGCCGACTCTGACGAGCAAGCAGAAGTGGGAGACGGTCCTTCTGGAGTCGTCTGCACATGGATGAGAGCTCGCTCCTGCGCCTTGCGGGCGAGGACCCGGCTCTTCGCCCGCGCGACCAGCGCGGCGAGGAGGCCGCTCTGGTCGCGGTGCAGTCCGCGCTCGGTGACCGCCCCGCCGTCCTGTCGGCCGCGCGCGCACTGTCCCATTTCGGCGAGCACAGCCTGGGCTGGTTGGCAATCGCCGTGTTGGGAGCGCTCTTTCAGGCCGACCGTCGGCGCGACTGGCTGACCGTGGGGGCCGGTGCATTCGCCGCACACGCCGCCGCGGTTCTGATCAAGCGGGTGGTCCGCCGCGAACGGCCGCACCACCCCGCGATCTCGGTCAACGTGGGCACACCGAGCCGGCTGAGCTTCCCGTCCGCGCACGCGACGTCGACCACGGCGGCGTCGGTGCTGATGGCCAGGGTCACCGGGCTGCCGCTGCCGGCGCTGCTGGTACCGCCGATGGCGTTGTCGCGGTTGGTGCTCGGCGTGCATTACCCCAGCGACGTCCTCACCGGCGTCGCCGTCGGGGCTGTCGTCGCCAAGGCCGTCGGCACGGTGGCCGACCGCGCCGAAGGGAACGCATGAGCATCTCCAGTGACAGCAGCGCAGAGAGCGTACGGCCTATGAGCGAAAAACCGGCACCGAGTGGACAACCGGCATCACAGAAAGGCCCGCCGCGTAACGCCGCGACCGGTTTGATCAAGGCGATCCGGCCGCGGCAGTGGGTGAAGAACCTGCTCGTGCTGGCCGCGCCGATCGCCTCCCTCGGCGGCGACGTCCAGTACGACTACGGCGGCGTCGCGGTCAACATCCTCGTGGCGTTCGTGTCGTTCTCATTGGCGGCCTCGTCGATCTATCTGGTCAACGACGCGCGGGACGTGGAGGCCGACCGCCAGCATCCCACGAAGCGGTTCCGGCCGATAGCGGCCGGCGTGGTGCCGGAATGGTTGGCCTACACCGCATCTGTGGTGTTGGCGGTTGCGGCGCTCGGCATCTCGGTGCTCGCGTCGCTGAACCTGACGGTGGTCATCGCGGTATACATCGCGATGCAGTTGGCGTACTGCTTCGGGCTCAAGCACCAGGCGGTGCTCGACATCTGCATCGTGTCGTCGGCGTACCTGATCCGCGCAATCGCCGGTGGCGCTGCGGCGGGCATCCCGCTGTCGCAATGGTTCCTGCTCGTGATGACGTTCGGTTCGCTTTTCATGGTGGCCGGCAAGCGGTACGCCGAACTGCAGCTCGCCGAACGCACCGGCGCCAAGATCCGAAAGTCTCTGGAGAGTTATACGGCGTCGTATCTGCGCTTCGTGTGGACGTTGTCGGCCACCGCGATGGTGCTCTGCTACGGCCTGTGGGCCTTCGAGCGCGACGGCTCCACCGCGTCGTGGTATGCGGTGACGATCATTCCGATCACCATCGCCATCCTTCGGTACGCGGTCGACGTCGACGGCGGATTGGCCGGGGAGCCCGAGGAGATCGCGCTCAAAGACCGGGTTCTGCAGCTGCTGCTGCTGGCGTGGATCGGGACCATCGGTGCCGCCGTCTTCCTCAGCTGAGACCACCCGCCCGCCGGCGCCGGGCGGATGGGTCGGTGAGATCGAACGCAGCCTCGCCCGCTGGCCCGCGTTCCGGTACGACAACACGGTCCGGATCAGCCTGTGGCTCAGCGTGCTGGTGGTCGTGGTGCTGTTCGGCTGGGGCGCATGGCAGCGGCGCTGGATCGCCGACGACGGTTTGATCGTGCTGCGCACCGTCCGAAACCTGTTGGCAGGCAACGGCCCGGTGTTCAACGCCGGTGAGCGCGTCGAGGCCAACACCTCGACCGTGTGGACCTACCTGGTCTATCTCGGCGCACTGGTGGGCGGTTCCGTGCGGTTGGAGTACGTCGTGCTCGTCTTGGCGCTGGTGCTCAGCCTTGCGGGTGTGGCCTTGGTGATGTTGGGCACCGGACGGCTGTATGCACCGAGCCTGCAAGGCAGGCGTGCGCTGATGCTGCCTGCCGGCGTACTGGTCTACATCGCGCTTCCGCCCGCGCGTGACTTCGCCACCTCCGGACTCGAAAACGGTTTGGTGCTGGCGTATCTGGGCCTGCTGTGGTGGATGATGGTGTGCTGGTCCCAGCAGCCGCGCGGCCACCGCGCCGCGGCTCCTGTCCTGCGCGCAGGCGCACCGGTGATCCGCCGACAACCCCTGGCAACCCAGGCCTCGCGCCCGAGCAGTCGAACCTTCGACGTCGCACTGGCTTTCGTTGCCGGCCTGAGCGTGCTCGTCCGGCCCGAACTGGCGTTGATCGGCGGGTTCGCACTCGTGATGATGCTGATCGCGGCACGCGATTGGCGTCGCCGCGCGGTGATCGTCGTCGCCGGCGGCCTGCTTCCGGTGGCCTACCAGATTTTCCGGATGGGCTACTACGGCCTGGTGGTTCCCAACACCGCGGTGGCCAAGGACGCGAGTGGCGCGAAATGGTCGCAGGGCTTCGTCTACTTGGCGAACTTCAATCAGCCCTACCTGTTGTGGGCGCCGGCGATCCTGCTCGCCGGGCTCGCTGGGGTCGTCTGGGTCATCCGCGGCCGTCCCCGTCCGAACCGCGGTGCGTTGGCCCCTGGCTCCGGGCGCCTGGCGCGGATGGTGCAGAGCCCCGCCGCGGTGGTGATCTTCTTCCTCGTCAGCGGTCTGCTGCAGGCGATCTACTGGATCCGTCAGGGTGGGGACTTCATGCACGGCAGGGTGCTTCTCACACCGCTGTTCGTCATGCTGGCGCCGATCGCGGTGATCCCTGTCGTACTTCCCGACGAGACCCGGATGGCCCGCGGCGCGGGTTACCTGTTCGTCGGCGCCACCACCGTGTTGTGGTTGGCGGTCGCGGGATGGGCGCTGTGGGCGGCCAATTCGCCGGGAATGGGCCGGGACGCCACCCGCGTCACGTACTCCGGAATCGTCGACGAGCGGCGGTTCTACTCTCAGGCCACCGGCCATGCGCACCCGCTGACCGCCGCGGACTACCTGGACTATCCGCGGATGCGCGCCGTGCTCGAGGCGTTGGAGAACACACCCGACGGTGCGTTGCTGCTGCCGTCGGGCAACTACAACCAGTGGGACGTGGTGCCCGCGCTGCCGCCTCCACCGGATGCGCCGGACGATTACCGAGGCCCGCACACGGTCTTCTTCACCAATCTCGGGATGCTGGGCATGAACGTCGGGCTCGACGTCCGGGTCATCGACCAGATCGGGCTCGCCAATCCGTTGGCCGCACACACCGAGCGCCTCGAGGACGGCCGAATCGGCCACGACAAGAACCTGTTCCCCGACTGGGCGATCGCGGAGGGGCCGTTTCTCAAAGAGCCCCCGTACATTCCGGGTTACGTCGACGAGGACTGGGTCAGACAGGCCGAGGCGGCGCTGGAATGCCCGGAGACCGACGCGATGCTGAACTCGGTGCGCGGCCCGATGACCCCGCGGCGGTTCCTGTCCAACCTCGTGCACGCCTACCAGTTCACGCAGTACCGGATCGACCGCGTACCCCTCTACGAGCTCGCACGCTGTGGGTTGCCGGTGCCGGAACCGGTATCCGAGCCGTACACGGGGATGCCCGCCACAGGTCCGTAACGCCGCGACCCCTCTGGGCCGATAGACAAACGCGAACTGCTCTTTCGCTGCGCCCGAGATATGAACGGATGGACCGACCTGTGCGAACCTGGCTTCGCCGCGCGTTGGCGGTCGGTGCGGCGCCCCAGGCCGACGCATTCTCCCGCGCGGGACTTTCCCGTCGGGTACCTGGCGGCCCACCACCCGCATCAGTTCGCTTATGCGGCGGCGCTTTCGGGTTCCGGAACCCGTCGGCGCCGTCGATGAATCAGGCGATCCGGGACAGGTTGGCGTCCAACAACACTCGGCTGTGGATTCACTGTGCCCCAGGGGGATCCGCGCCATCGGACGTGGGTGCCGACAGCGTCGAATCGATGGCGGTGAAGAACGACAAAGACTTCCAGACGGCCTACCTGACGGCCGGAGGAAACAACGCCACGTTCGAGTTCCCTTACCAGGGAAATCACGCGTGGCGGACTGGGGTGCGCAACTGTGAGCCCTGAAACCAGACCTGGTCGCAACACTCCGCGGCGGAGCGGCGTGACCAGGGTGGACATCTCTCGAATGGGAAGATCACGCCGACGTGTGGTTGACTGCACGGGTTACGCGGCTTGCCTGAGGGGCGGTTCCGCGTGCGGCATACAACAGATGGGATAGATGAAGCATGAAGTTCGTTGGCAAGATCCGGGGTGCCTGGATCCGCCGGCTTGCGGGAGCCGCCCTTGCGGCCGCCGTGCTGCCCGGCTTGATCAGCGCCATCGGAGGCTCGGCCACCGCGGGGGCTTTCTCTCGTCCGGGTCTGCCGGTCGAGTACCTCATGGTCCCGTCCGCAGGGATGGGCCGCGACATCAAGGTTCAGTTCCAGAACGGCGGACCGAACGCACCGGGCGTGTATCTGCTCGACGGTCTTCGTGCACGCGATGACTTCAACGGCTGGGACATCGAGACCGCTGCTTTCGAGTGGTACCTGGACTCCGGCCTCGCGGTGATCATGCCGGTGGGTGGCCAGTCCAGCTTCTACAGCGACTGGTACAAGCCGGCCTGCGGCAAGGCAGGCTGCTCAACCTACAAGTGGGAGACGTTCCTGACCCAGGAACTGCCCGCGTACCTCGCGGCCAACAAGGGCGTGAACCCGAACCGCAATGCCGCAGTCGGGCTGTCCATGGCCGGATCGGCCGCGATGACGCTGGCGATCTACTACCCGCAGCAGTTTCAGTACGCCGCCTCGCTGTCCGGCTTCCTGAACCTCTCCGAGGGTTGGTGGCCCATGCTGGTCGGCCTGTCGATGGGTGACGCCGGCGGCTACGAGTCCGAGGACATGTGGGGTCCGTCGAGCGATCCCGCGTGGAAGCGCAACGACCCGATGGTCAACATCGACCAGCTGGTCGCCAACGGCACCCGCATCTGGGTGTTCTGCGGTAACGGCAAGCCGGCCGAGATCAACGGCCGCGTCGCCGGTGACAACTTCAACGCGAAGTTCCTGGAGAGCTTCACGCTGCGCACGAATGAGACGTTCCAGGAGCAGTACCTGGCCGCGGGCGGCAAGAACGGTGTGTTCAACTTCCCGCAGGGCGGTACGCACGACTGGCCGTACTGGGGCCAGCAGCTCCAGCAGATGAAGCCGGACATCCAGCGCGTGCTCGGCGCCACGCCGCAGCCGTCGACCCCGATCGCGACCGAGGCCTCGGTCACGACGACGGATGCCGGTAACTGACTGGTACGCCAATAGGTTCATAGTCGGCGGCGGCGATCCTGCGGGGTCGTCGCCGTCGGCTATTTGTGCTCCTCGTGTCCGCGGCGGCTTTTCGCTCCTCACGTCCGCGGCGCCCTTTTCCGACCACGCCCGCGGCCGTGTGTGATTGACTACCTCGCGCGGGGACAGCAGACCAAGGTGAGGTGGGCGAGCCGATGCAGGGGATCTTCCGGGCGATCTTGACCGTGGCGCTGGCCGCCGGCTTGTGGACCGCGGGTACGGCCCTCGCGCCGAAGGCCGAGGCGCAAGTCGAGATGCTGATGGTGCCGTCGGCGGCGATGGGACGCGACATCCCGGTCGCATTCCAGGGCGGCGGTCCGCACGCGGTCGTGCTGCTCGACGCGTTCAACGCCGCGCCCGACGTCAGCAACTGGGTCACCGCGGGCAACGCGATGAACACCCTCGCGGGTAAGGGCATCTCGGTGGCCGCGCCCGCCGGCGGCGCGTGGAGCATGTACACGAACTGGGAGGCCGACGGCAGCCGGCAGTGGGAGACGTTCCTCGCCGACGAACTGCCGAACTGGTTGGCCGCCAACAAGGGCCTGGCGCCGTCGGGGCACGGCATCGTCGGTGCGGCGCAGGGCGGCTACGGCGCGATGGCGATGGCCACCTTCCATCCGGACCGCTACCGCTTCGCCGGCTCCCTGTCCGGCTTCCTGACCCCCGAGCGCACCGGCGTCGACGGCGCCATCACCGCCGGGCTCGCTCAGTTCGGCGGCGTCGAGACCCGCAACATGTGGGGACTGCCACAGCTGGGCCGGTGGAAGTGGCATTCGCCCAATGTCCATGTGCAGTTGCTGGCCGACAACAACACCCGGTTGTGGGTGTGGAGCGCCCCGGCCGGCGGGTGCACCGATCCCCCCGCGATGATCGGCTACTGCGACATCGCACAGGGCACCAATCGCGAGTTCTACCAGCACTACCGCTCCGTCGGCGGCAAGAACGGACACTTCGACTTCCCGACCAGCGGTACCCACGACTGGGGTTCCTGGAGCGGTCAGCTCGCGGCCATGAGCGGCGAATTGGCGGCGACGATCGCTTAGCCGGCGAGCCGCACTTCAGAACCGGGACCGCATGTCGGCAGCCGGTACCTTGGAGGAGTGCAACGCTCGGTACGGACGACTGCGGCAGGGTCGCTGCTGATAGCTTCGGCGACGGCGTTGTTGACCGGGTGTTCCGGCCCCGATGTCATGGCGGCCATGGGTTTGCCGACGTCGGAGGCGGCGCCCGCGCCCGGCCAGCCCAGTGAGCCGTCGGCCCCGCCCTCGGCGACCGGGCACTCCAACTCGCTCGTGCTGACCGATCGGCAGAAGGGCTATCTCGACGCTCTCACCACGGCCGGGGTGACACCGTCCAGCGACCTGCTGGCGTTACGCATCGGGTCCTACGTGTGCCAGGCCCGTGCCGCCAGGCACGACGACCAGAAGGTCTGGGATTCGATCTATCCGCTGGTGCGCGGCGATGCGATGGATCACATCTCCGGTAGAAAGCCGACCGTCAACGTGCACGCGGCGACCGCCGATTACATTCGCATCGCAACCGAACGACTCTGCTAGCAGGAGCCCAACCGATACATGGCCACTACCAACCGGCGGAAACGCCACCGTATCCTCGCGCTCGTCGCGGCCGGCGCGATGGCGCTCGTGGTGGTGCTACTCATCATCATCGTCGTGGTGATCCTGCGAAAGCCCGAGGGCCCGACCGGGGTCCCGCCCACGGCCGTGCCGCCGACCGGGATCAGCCCGACCAAGAAGCCGCGACCGGAGTTCCAGGACGCGAGCTGCCCCGATGTGCAGATGATCTCCGTTCCGGGCACCTGGGAGTCCTCACCGCAACTCGACCCGTTCAACCCGACTCAATTCCCGATCGCGCTGCTGCTGGGCGTCACCAACCCGATCCGCGGGCAGTTCGCGAACGACCGGCTCGAGGTGTTCACCGTCCCGTACACGGCGCAGTTCCACAATCCGTTCTCGCAGGACGGCCAGATGACCTACAACGACAGCCGCGCCGAGGGCTTCAACGCGACGGTCAAAGCCATGACGGAGATGAACGAGCGCTGCCCGCTGACCAGTTACGTGATCGTCGGGTTCTCACAGGGCGCCGTCATCGCAGGGGACATCGCCAGCGATATCGGCAACGGGCGCGGCCCCGTCGACGAGGACCTGGTGCTGGGTGTGACGTTGATCGCCGACGGCCGCAGGCAGACCGGTATCGGCGTCGACGTCGGCCCCAATCCGCCTGGTCAGGGCGCCGAGATCACGCTGCGCGATGTGCCGATGCTCGACGGTATGGGCCTGGCCATGACGGGCCCGCGGCCCGGCGGGTTCGGAATGCTCAACGATCGCGTCAAGGAGATCTGCGCTCCCGGCGACCTGATCTGCTCGGCGCCGCCGGAGGCGTTCAACATCATGAACCTGCCCAAGACCATCGACATCCTGCTCGGCGGTGCGGGGCAACCGATCCACGCGATGTACGCCACCACGCAGTTCTGGAATCTCGACGGGCTGTCGGCCACCCAGTGGACGCAGCGCTGGGCGCAGGAACTGATCGATAACGCCCCGCAGCCGAAACATGGCTGACCTGTGACCAGACCTGATTTGGACGGCGACAGCACGTCACTTAACATTAAGAAAAAACTAAGAGCATTTAGTGGATAGCCGACCGGTACGATTTTGCGGGGGTTGGGGGCGGCTCGGGGATCATGCGATTCGGCATCCAGAAGTGTGTGCCGTTGACAGGAGAGTGCGATGGGGTTCCATAACCCGTTCATCAAGGATGGACTGATCAAGTTTCCCGACAACGGGAGCCTGGTCAAACACGTCGAACGATGGGCGAAGGTGCGTGGAGACAAGCTCGCCTACCGCTTCCTGGACTTCTCCACCGAGCGCGACGGAGTCGCCCGCGATCTGCACTGGGCCGACTTCGGTGCCCGCAACCGCGCGGTCGGTGCTCGTCTGCAACAGGTCACCCAGCCCGGTGACCGGGTCGCGATCCTGTGCCCGCAGAACCTCGACTATCTCGTCGCGTTCTTCGGCACGCTGTATTCGGGCCGCATCGCGGTGCCGCTGTTCGACCCGAACGAACCGGGCCACGTGGGCCGCCTGCACGCCGTGCTCGACGACTGCCATCCGTCGGCGATCCTGACCACCACCGAGGCCGCCGAGGGTGTGCGCAAGTTCTTCCGCACCCGCCCGGCCAACCAGCGTCCGCGCGTGATCGCCGTCGACGCGGTGCCCAACGAGGTCGGTGCCACCTGGGAGCCCGTCGAGGTCGACGAGCACACCATCGCCTACCTGCAGTACACCTCGGGTTCCACGCGGATCCCGACCGGTGTGCAGATCACCCACCTGAACCTGGCCACCAACGTGGTGCAGGTGATCGAGGCGCTGGAAGGCGAAGAGGGCGACCGCGGTGTGTCCTGGCTACCCTTCTTCCACGATATGGGCCTGATCACGGTGTTGCTGTCGCCGATGCTGGGCCACTACATCACGTTCATGACCCCGGCCGCCTTCGTGCGCCGCCCCGGTCGGTGGATCCGCGAAATGGCCCGCAAGGAAGGCGACACCGGCGGGACCATCTCGGTGGCCCCGAACTTCGCGTTCGACCATGCCGCGGCCCGCGGTGTACCCAAGGACGGCGAGCCGCCGCTGGACCTGTCCAACGTCAAGTGCATCCTCAACGGCAGCGAGCCGATCTCGGCGGCCACCGTGCGGCGGTTCAACGAGGCGTTCGGCCCGTTCGGTTTCCAGCCCAAGGCGATCAAGCCCTCCTACGGTCTGGCCGAGGCGACGCTGTTCGTGTCCACCACGCCGATGGAGGCCGAGCCGACGATCACCCTGGTCGACCGCGACGAGCTCAACAACCACCGCTTCGTTCCCGTTGCGGAGGACTCACCCAAGGCCGTGCCGCAGGCCGGCGCCGGCAAGATCGGCATCGCCGAATGGGCGGTCATCGTCGACAACGACACCGCCACGGAACTGCCCGACGGACAGATCGGCGAGGTCTGGATCAGCGGTCAGAACATGGGCACCGGATACTGGGGCAAGCCCGAGGAGACCATCGCGACGTTCCAGAACATCCTCAAGTCGCGGACCAACCCGTCGCACGCCGAAGGTGCGACCGACGACGCGACCTGGGTGCGCACCGGCGACCTCGGCGCCTACTACGACGGCGAGCTCTACATCACCGGTCGCGTCAAGGATCTGGTGATCATCGACGGACGCAACCACTACCCGCAGGACCTGGAGTACTCCGCGCAGGAGGCCACCAAGGCGCTGCGCACCGGGTTCGTTGCGGCGTTCTCGGTGCCCGCCAACCAGTTGCCCGACGAGGTGTTCGAGAACGCCCACTCCGGACTCAAGCGCGATCCCGACGACACCTCCGAACAGCTGGTGATCGTCGGTGAGCGTGCGCCCGGCGCCCACAAGCTCGACATGGGTCCCATCGCCGACGACATCCGCGCGGCGATCGCCGTGCGTCACGGCGTCACCGTGCGCGATGTGCTGCTGACCCCCGCCGGCGCAATCCCACGCACGTCGAGCGGCAAGATCGGCCGTCGCGCGTGCCGCTCGGCCTACCTGGACGGCAGTCTGCGCAGCGGGAAGATCGCCAACGCGTTCCCCGACGAGACAGACTGAGACTCCCCCCGAATATGGCTGATACACAAGACGATTCGCAGCAACCCGAAATGCCGTCCGGCGACGAGATCCAGCTCGCCCCCGAGAAGCCGCTGACTGCGCCACGCACGGACATAACGGTCAACGAGATGCGCGAGTGGCTGCGCAACTGGATCGGCAACGCCACCGGGCAGTCACCCGACTCGATCAGCGAGAGCGCGCCGATGGTCGAACTCGGGCTGTCCTCGCGCGACGCCGTCGCGATGGCCAGCGACATCGAGGACCTGACCGGCGTCACGTTGACCGCCACCGTGGCGTTTCGCCACCCCACCATCGAATCGCTGGCCACGGTGATCGTCGAGGGCGAGCCGGAGCCCGAGGACGCCGGCGATGACGACGAGGACTGGACGCGCACGCGCGACGTCGAGGACATCGCGATCGTGGGTCTGGCCACCCGCTTCCCCGGGGACATGAACACCCCCGACGAGACGTGGCAGGCGCTGATGGAGGGCCGCGACGCGATCACCGATCTGCCGGAGGGTCGCTGGGAGGAGTTCCTCGGCGAGCCCCGCATCGCCGAGCGCGTGGCCAAGGCCCGCACCCGCGGCGGCTACCTCACCGACATCAAGGGGTTTGACGCCGAGTTCTTCGCGCTGTCGAAGATGGAGGCCGACAACATCGATCCGCAGCAGCGGATGGCGCTCGAATTGACCTGGGAAGCACTGGAAAACGCCCGTATCCCGGCGTCGAGCCTGCGCGGCGGCAACGTCGGTGTCTACATCGGCAGCTCGCTGAACGACTACAGCTTCCTGGCGATGTCGGACCCGTCGATCGCGCACCCGTACGCGATCACCGGTACGGCGAGCTCGATCATCGCCAACCGGGTTTCGTACTTCTACGACTTCCGCGGCCCGTCGGTGGCCGTCGACACCGCCTGCTCGAGTTCGCTGGTCGCCGCACACCAGGGTGTGCAGGCGCTGCGCTCGGGTGAAGCCGACGTCGCCGTCGTGGGTGGCGTCAACGCGTTGATCACCCCGCTGGTGACGGTCGGCTTCGACGAGGTCGGCGGGGTCCTCGCGCCGGACGGCCGCATCAAGTCGTTCTCGCAGGACGCCGACGGCTACGCCCGTTCCGAGGGCGGCGGAATGCTTGTGCTCAAGCGGGTTTCGGATGCGCGCCGCGACGGTGACGAGATCCTCGCCGTGATCGCGGGCAGCGCGGTCAACCATGACGGCCGGTCCAACGGTCTGCTCGCGCCGAACCCGGACGCGCAGGCCGAGGTGCTGCGCAAGGCGTACAAGGACGCCGGCATCAATCCGCGCCTCGTCGATTACATCGAGGCGCACGGCACCGGCACCATCCTCGGTGACCCGATCGAGGCCGACGCGCTCGGCCGCGTCGTCGGAAGGGGTCGGGCGGTCGACAAGCCCGCGCTGCTGGGCGCAATCAAATCCAATGTGGGACACCTGGAGTCGGCGGCGGGCGCGGCGAGCCTGGCGAAGATGACGCTGGCGCTGCGCAACGACAAGATCCCGCCGTCGATCAACTACACCGGCCCCAACCCCTACATCGACTTCGACGGTGTGCACCTCAAGGTCGCCGACACCGTCACCGACTGGCCGCGCTACAGCGGCTATGCGATCACCGGCGTCTCGGGCTTCGGTTTCGGCGGCGCCAACGCCCACCTCGTCCTGCGCGAGGTGCTGCCATCGGACCTCGTCGAACCCGAACCGGAGCCCGAACCCGAAGCCGAGCAGGACAAGTCGTCGGACGCGAACGCCGTCTACATCGGCGGGGTGCGGATGGACGAGTACGGCGAGTTCGTCGACGATGACGATGACGATGACGATGACGACGCTCTGGACCGGCCCGCCCACACGCAACACGATGAACCCGAACTACCTGGGCTGACCGACGAGGCCAAGCGCCTGCTCGAGGTCGCGCGCGCGGAGATGGAGGCGGGTGAACAGCCGGCACCGGTTGTGCCGCTGGCGGTTTCGGGCTTTCTGACCTCACGGAAGAAGGCCACGGCCGCCGAACTGGCCGACTGGATCGACAGCCCCGAAGGGCGTGCGTCGTCGTTGGAGTCGATCGGTCGCGCGCTGTCGCGGCGCAACCACGGGCGTTCGCGCGCGGTGGTGCTGGCCCACGATCACGATGAGGCCGTCAAGGGGTTGCGCGCGGTGGCCGAGGGCAAGCAACACCCGAGTGTGTTCAGCGCCGACGGCCCAGTGACCAACGGCCCGGTGTGGGTGCTCGCGGGTTTCGGTGCGCAGCACCGAAAGATGGGCAAGAACCTGTACCTGCGCAACGAGGTATTCGCCGAGTGGATCAACAAGGTCGACGCCCTCATCCAGGATGAGCGGGGCTATTCGATCCTCGAGCTGATCCTCGATGACGCGGTCGACTACACCAACGAGACCTGCGAATACCCGATCGAGGTCGTCCAGACGGTGATCTTCGCCCTGCAGATCGCGCTCGGCGAGTTGCTCAAGCACCACGGCGCGAAACCCGCTGCGGTGGTGGGCCAGTCGCTCGGCGAGGCCGCAGCGGCGTACTTCGCGGGCGGCCTGTCTCTTCAGGACGCCACCCGCGCCATCTGTTCGCGTGCGCACCTCATGGGTGAGGGCGAGGCCATGCTGTTCGGCGAGTGGATCCGGTTGATGGCGCTCGTCGAGTACTCGGCCGACGAGATCGACACGGTTTTCGCCGATTTCAAGGATCTCGAGGTGTGTGTGTACGCCGCGCCGACGCAGACCGTCATCGGCGGCCCGCCCGATCAGGTCGACGCGATCATCGAGCGCTGCGAGCAGGAGGGCAAATTCGCCCGCAAGATGCAGACCAAGGGTGCCAGCCACACCTCGCAGATGGACCCGCTGCTCGGCGAGCTGGCCGCCGAACTCGTCGGCATCGAACCGCATCCCACCAAGATCGGTTACTTCTCGACGGTGCACGAGGGCCGCTACATCCGACCCGGTGAGACCATCCACGACGTCGACTACTGGAAGAAGGGGCTGCGCCACAGCGTCTATTTCACCCACGGCATCCGCAATGCGGTCGACAACGGCCACACGACCTTCCTGGAGCTGGCTCCGAATCCCGTGGCGCTCATGCAGGTCGGCCTGACGACGGCGGCGGCGGGCCTGCACGACGCGCAACTGATCGCGACGCTGGCGCGCAAGCAGGACGAGGTCGACTCGATGACCGCGGCGATGGCACAGCTGTTCGTGCACGGCCAGGATCTGGACTTCCGCACGCTGTTCCCCCGCCGCTCCAAGGGTTTGGCCGGGGCACTGGATTTCGCGAACATCCCGCCGACCCGCTTCAAGCGCAAACCGCACTGGCTCGATGCGCGGTTCACCGGCGACAGCTCGGTGATGATGCCGGGCAACCACGTCGCCACCCCGGACGGAAGGCACGTCTGGGAGTACGCCCCCAAGGGCGAGCCTGATCTGGCCGGCTTGGTGAAAGCCGCTGCGGCGCAGGTCATTCCCGACGCCAAGCTGGTCGCCTCCGAACAGCGCGCGGTGCCCGGCGAGGGCGCGCGGCTGGTGACGACGCTGACCCGCCATCCCGGTGGGGCCGCCGTTCAGGTGCACGCACGCATCGACGAGTCCTTCACCCTGGTGTACGACGCCGTGGTGAGCCGCACCGGTACCGCGGCGGCGCTGCCCGTCGCGGTGGCGACCGGAGCGGCGGTCGCCGAACAGGTTTCGGCGATGCCTGCGGATGAGCCGGAGGAAGACACGGCGGAGATCCTGCAGGACAACCTGACGGCCGGGGCGGGCCTGGCCGCGGGCTTCGCGAAGTGGTCACCGGACTCCGGTGAGTCGATCCGCGACCGCCTCGGCGCCATCGTCGGTGGGGCAATGGGTTACGAGCCCGAGGACCTGCCGTGGGAGGTGCCGCTGATCGAGCTCGGCCTGGACTCGTTGATGGCCGTGCGGATCAAGAACCGCGTCGAGTACGACTTCGACCTGCCGCCGATCCAGCTGACCGCGGTGCGCGACGCCAACCTGTACGCGGTCGAGAAGCTGATCCAATACGCGATCGAGCACCGCGACGAGGTCGACCAGCTCGCCGAGCACCAGAAGACCAAGACCGCCGAGGAGATCGCGGCCGAACAGGCCGAGCTGATGGGCGGTGCGACCACCGTCGCCGAACTCGAGCAGGTGCTGGCCGAGAAGACCGGCATCGCCTCCGAGGTGACCAGTGCGGGCACCGCAACGGAATCCGACATACCGCCCCCACCCACCGACCCGTCCGGCCCGGCGATTCCGCCGCCGCCCACCGATCCGAGCGGCCCCAAACCCGAAGCCGCCGCAGGCGGCCCGTCACAGTCGACGGTCGCGGCCGCCAGCAAGATCCTCACCCAGGAGGCGGTCACCGAGGCGCTGGGCTCCGATGTGCCGCCGCGCGACGCCGCGGAACGCGTCACGTTCGCGACCTGGGCGATCGTCACCGGCAAGTCGCCGGGCGGCATCTTCAACGACCTGCCCGATGTCGATGACGCGACCGCGACGAAGATCGCCGAACGGCTGACCGAGCGCGTCGACGAGGGCACCATCACCGTCGACGACGTCCGCTCCGCCAAAACCATCGAGGAGCTGTCCACCACCGTCCGCGACTACCTCGAGGGCGGCAAGCTCGACGGCTTCGTACGGACTCTGCGGGAAGCCGACGGCTCGGACCGGATCCCGGTCTTCGTCTTCCACGCCGCCGGCGGTTCGACGGTGGTCTATGAGCCGCTGCTCAAGCGGTTGCCGCCCGACACGCCGATGTACGGCATCGAGCGCGTGGAGGGCTCCATCGAGGAGCGCGCCGCGGAGTACGTGCCGAAACTGTTGGAGCTCAACGGCTGGGCGGACGGAAAGCGTGGCAAACCGTTCATGCTCGCCGGCTGGTCGCTGGGTGGGGTGCTCGCCTACGCGTGCGCGATCGGGCTCAAGCAGGCCGGTGCCGACGTGCGGTTCGTCGGTCTGATCGATGCGGTCCGTCCCAGTGAGGAGATCCCCCAGACGAAGGAGGAGACCCGCGCGCGCTGGGACCGCTACGCCCGCTTCGCCGAGCGCACGTTCAATGTCGAGATTCCGGAGATCCCCTACGAGGAACTCGAGGCGCTCGACGACGAGGGACAGGTCAAGTACGTCCTCGACGTGGTGAGCCAGAGCGGCGTGCAGATCCCTGGCGGCATCATCGAGCACCAGCGCACGTCGTACCTGGATCAGCGGGCCATCGACACCGCCGAGATCAAGCCGTACGACGGCAAGGTCACGCTGTACATGGCCGACCGCTACCACGACGACGCGATCTACTTCGAGCCGCGCTACGCCACCCGCCAACCCGACGGCGGCTGGAGCGAGTTCGTCTCGGAGCTGGAGGTCGTGCCGGTCGGGGGTGAGCACATCCAGGTGATCGACGAGCCGTACATTGCGAAGGTCGGCGCGCACATGAGCGAGGCGATCAGCCAGATCGAGGCAGACAACACCGATCAGGAGAAGCAGGCCAAGTGACGACCAAAACCACCGCAGAACTGCTCGCCGAACTCCACGAGAAGCTGGAGCAGGCGAAGGAGCCCGGTGGGGAGAAGGCGGTCGCCAAGCGGGAGAGGAAGGGCATCCCGAGCGCCCGCGCGCGGATCCACGCTCTGGTCGACCCGGGCAGCTTCTTGGAGATCGGCGCGCTGGCCAAGACGCCCGGCGATCCGAACGCGTTGTTCGGCGACGGGGTGGTGACCGGGCACGCCAGGATCAACGGCAGGCCGGTCGGCGTGTTCAGCCACGACCAGACGGTGTTCCAGGGCTCGGTCGGTGAGATCTTCGGCCGCAAGGTGGCCAAGCTGATGGAGTGGGTGGCCATGGTCGGCTGCCCGATCATCGGCATCAACGATTCGGCGGGCGCGCGGATCCAGGACGCCGTGACGTCGCTGGCGTGGTACGCCGAGCTGGGGCGCCGCCACGAACTGCTTCGCGGGCTGGTCCCCGAGATCTCGATCATCCTCGGCAAATGCGCGGGCGGAGCGGTGTATTCGCCGATCCAGACCGATCTGGTGGTGGCCGTCCGCGACCAGGGCTACATGTTCGTCACCGGACCGGACGTGATCAAGGACGTCACCGGTGAGGACGTCTCGCTCGACGAGCTCGGCGGCGCCGATGCCCAGGCCCGGTACGGCAACATCCACCAGGTGGTGGAGAGCGAGGCCGCGGCGTTCCAGTACGTGCGCGATTACCTGGAGTTTCTGCCCGCCAACACATTCGACGATCCGCCGATCGTCAACCCCGGTCTGGAGCCCGAGCTCACACCGCACGATTACGAGCTCGACTCGATCGTGCCGGACAGCGACAACATGGCCTACGACATGCACGAGATCCTGCTGCGGATCTTCGACGACGGGGACGTGTTCGATGTGGCCGAGCAGCAGGGCCCGGCGATCATCACCGCGTTCGCGCGGGTCGACGGCCGCCCGGTCGGGGTGGTCGCCAACCAGCCGATGCACTTGTCCGGGTCGATCGACAACGAGGCCTCCGACAAGGCGGCACGGTTCATCCGGTTCTGCGACTCCTACAACCTGCCTTTGGTTTTCGTCGTCGATACGCCGGGCTTCATGCCGGGTGTCCAGCAGGAGAAGGGCGGCATCATCAAGCGCGGTGGCCGCTTCCTGAACGCCGTCGTCGAGGCAGACGTGCCGAAGGTGACCATCACGATTCGCAAGTCCTACGGCGGCGCATACGCGGTGATGGGATCCAAGCAGCTCTCGGCGGACCTGAACTTCGCCTGGCCGACCGCGCGCATCGCGGTGATCGGTGCCGAGGGCGCGGCCCAGCTGCTGGTGAAGCGGTTCCCGGATCCGACGGCGCCGGAGGTGCAGAAGATCCGCGCCGACTTCATCGAGGGTTACAACCTCAACATGGCCACGCCGTGGATCGCCGCCGAGCGAGGCTTCATCGACGCGGTGATCCAGCCGCACGAGACCCGGCTGTTACTGCGTAAATCGTTGAACCTGTTGCGCGACAAGCAGATCACCCGTGTGCAACGCAAGCACGGCCTGACCCCGATCTAGTCCCCCTCTGTTGCGCGAGCGTGCATGTCTGCACACGACACGCCGCGAAATTTCGACGCTTAGCGCACGTTCGTCGCCGCGCGAGCGTGCAGTCAGCGCCGAACCCATCGGACGATGACGGTGCCGTCGTCGCCGAGCAGCACGTCGCTGCGCCGCATATGGAGCTCGACATGCGCGGGTGTGGCGGCGATCCGGCGCGCGGGACCCGCCACCATCATCGGGCTGGTGGTGAGGCACAACTCGTCGATCTCGTCGTCTGCGACCAGGTGGGAGAACAGCGTCGGCCCGCCCTCCACCAGCACCCGGTGCAGACCCAGATCGCCAAGGGCGCGACGTATTGCGGCAGAGTCGATTCGCCCCTCCGCCATCTCGCACACCACCGCCCCCGACGCTTCCAGCGCTCGCCGCGCTGAACTCGGGGCACTCGCAGAGACCAACACGATGGGCGGAACCGTCGCCGTAAGCAGATGAGACGGGATCACACCTCGACTGGAGACGACGACCAACCGCAATGCCGACGCCAGCCCGTGGGCGAGCCGCCATCCCAGCGAGTTCGCATCGACACGCAGATCGGCATACGGTTTGGACGCTGCGGTGGTCGCACCCACCAGGATCACGTCGGCGACTTCACGCAACCGGGCGAAGACCCGTCGGTCTGTCGGCGTACCCAGCTTGCGGCCGGCGCCGTCGAGCGTCACGGCGCCGTCGATGCTCGCGATGAAATTCGCCCGAAGCCTTGGAGCGGTCGGGGTTTCGGGATAGGCGAGCAGGTCGCGCAGCGCGTCATCGGTGAGCGTCTCCACCTCGTGCAGAGCCGACGGTGGCCTCGCGGCGACAGCGGTCATGGCGCAGTGCTCACATTTCTCTCGGAGTGGCTCACGGCTTGGACGGCTCGCGGGGAAAGGCCGGTGAAGAAGAACGCCGCAATCGCACCGATCCCCGCCGCCGCCGCGGGCAACAGCATCGAGTGCGACATCGCCTCGATGGCGGCGGTTGTGGACAACGCCGGCGCCGGTTCTGCAGCATCATGGGACTCGATGTCGGCCACGGCTGCCAACAATGCGGCGATGCTCGCGCTGCCGAGCGCGGCCCCGACCTGTCGAATCGTGTTGAAGGCGGCCGAGCCCGCGCCGGCCAGATCGTCGGGCAGCGTCCTGGATGCGATGACAGCCAACGGTTCCCACGTGAGTGCACCCGCGGCACCGATGAGCATGAGCGGCAACGTCATTCGCCAGACCGGTGCCGACTGGTTCATCTCCAGCGCAAGCCAGATCAACGCGACGGCCGTCAGCGTGAAGCCGGGGCACACGATGGACCGTGGCGCGACGCGGTCGACGAGCCTTCCGACGATCGGGGCCCCGACACCGGTCGCGACAGCCATCGGGGCCGTCACCAGGCCCGCATGCGTTGCGGACATACCGCGCACGTCTTGCAGATAGAACATCAGCGGAACCGCGAACGCGACGATCGTGAAGCTGATCAGCGCGATGCCGAGATTCGACAGGACGAAGTCGCGGTGGCGGAACAGGTCCAGGGGTACCAACGGCTCCGAACGCTGAATCGCCTGCCACACAACGAAACCCGCCAGGAATACGCATCCGCCGGCGATCGCGATCCAAGTCGTCGGCCCCCACTCGTGATGACGGCCCTCCTGCAGCGCGAAGACGATCAGGCAGATACCGGTCCCGGACAGCAGCACGCCGAGCGCGTCGAGTCGATGCGGTCGCGCGGGCAGGGCGGGAATCAGTCGAAGCGCCAGCACAAGTCCCGCGGCGCCGATCGGAATGTTGACAAGGAAGATCCAGCGCCAGCCCAACGTGTCCACCAGCAGTCCACCGGCCACCGGACCGATCAGTAGGCCGACAGCCGCTGTCGCACCCCAGAGGCTCATGGGAACGCCGCGGTGCTGGGCCGGGAAGATGCGGGTGACCGCGGACAGCGTCTGTGGTGTCATCAGCGCCGCGCCAATGCCTTGGGCGACCCGCCCGGCGATCAGCATCCCGATCGACTCGGACACCCCGCACCACAGCGACGCGAGCGTGAACGCCGCAAGGCCGGCGACGTACAGGCTCTTCGGGCCGAAGCGGTCGCCGAGGCGGCCACCCACGGGCAGCAGGGCCGCGAACACCAGCAGGTAGGCGCTGGTCACCCAGATGACGGCATGGTAGTGCGCCGCGAAGTCCTCTTTGATGACCGGATTGGCGACGGCGACGATCGTGGAGTCGACGATGATCAGCAAGAAGCCGATCATCATGGCCCACACCGCGCGCAGCGACGGCCTTTCGGCCGGCGCGTTCGGCGTGGGCACCGCGATCACCTTCGTAAGAGGAGATGCAGCGCCTCTGCCCGGGACGCCGGATCGGTCTGGAACTGCCCGCGCACCGCGGACGTCGTCGTGACAGCGCCGGGCTTTCGCACACCGCGCATTGCCATACACAGGTGCTCAGCCTCGATGACGACAATTACGCCCCGAGGATGCAATTTGTTCATGACCGCCTCGGCTATTTGCCCGGTCAGTCGTTCCTGCACCTGCGGGCGCCTGGCATACAGGTCGACCAGACGCGCTATTTTCGACAGGCCGGTGACGCGGCCGTCCTCGCCGGGAAGGTAGCCGACATGGGCGACTCCGTGGAAAGAAACCAGGTGATGTTCACATGTGGAGTACATCGGAATTTGCTTGATGAGCACGAGTTCGCCATGGTGCTCATCAAACATCGTCGTGAGAACGTCGTCGGGATCGGCATACAGACCTGCAAAAGTCTCCTGATATGCCCGCGCGACGCGTGCAGGAGTGTCGCGCAGCCCGTCGCGGTGAGGATCTTCACCAATGGCGACGAGCAGATCGAAAATGGCGGCTTCGACTGCCTCCTGATCGAATACGCGGGCCCGCGGTAGTTGACCGTTTCCGGAATGCGGCGCTTCGGGAGTCTGCAACATCAATGCCTCCTCACCGCATACAGAAAGCGCCACAATGTAATTTGCTACCGAAGCATTTCGAGCAGCTTCAAATTACTACTAGCAGAGGCTTTACCTCGCCGTCAGTTGATTTGTGAAATTCAGATCGACGGAAACGGGAGCCAGTCGTCGAACATGAATGCGTCACCGCGGGCGACGACGGTGGCGCCGCCGTGACCGGGATAGTGCGCGGGCACCACCGCAGCGCGCCGCCGCGACGCCTCGGTGAGGACGCGCTTGCGTGTTGTCGCAGCCTCTCTGAAGTCCTCGTCCCAGGCGCAGGGATCGTCCGGTCGCTGAACCTGGATGGGGCAGTGCGTCAGATCGCCGACGAACACCGCGGGCCGGCCGGCGTCGAGCCAGACCACCGACGATCCCGGGGTGTGACCCGGCGCCGGGCGCAGCCACAGCGATTCGCTGAGCTGATGATCCCCCGACCACAGTTCCATCTGCTCCTGCACCGGGGAAACACTGTCCTCGAACACCGTTCGGACGTGTCGCTGAACGGATTCGTCGTCCTCTGTACGCGGCGTCGTCGAGTACGCGGGGCCGTCGGGCCCGAAATGACGGTAGTCGGCCTCGGGTACCAGATAGCGGGCGTTGGGAAACGTCGGCACCCAGGAACCGTTGCTCCACAAAGTATTCCAGCCGACGTGGTCGAAATGCAGGTGCGTGTTGACGACCACATCCACGTCGGCGGGGTCGAATCCCGCGGCGGACAACGCGGAAAGGAACTCGGTCTGCAGGCCAGAGAGCACCGCCATCCGCGGCCGGCTCTTGCCGTTGCCCGCGCCGGTGTCGATCAGCACCGTCAGGCCGTCGACCTGGATCGCCCAGATCTGCAGGGCGATGCGCCATCCGGCGTCAGTCCAGTAGGTCGGGGAGAGCTCGTCGGCATGGTCGTCCCAGGCCTGCGCGGGAGTGTGCGGAAAGATCGCCCTCGGGAGGCTGTCGACCTGCCACTCCACCGCACGTGTGAGTGTCGCGCCGCCCCACCGGATCCGGTCCACGGCACCCAGGCTAGAGGACCGGCCGGGCCGATGGGTTACGGCTTGATGCGGATGTGGCCCGGGCTGTACAGGCCGCTGTGGGTGGCCGTGCCGAAGTCCAGTGTCGCCGGCGTCGCTCCTTGCGCCTCGGGGGTCATCTCGAACCGGCGAAGCGAGCCCCAGTCCCGGCCCCAGTCCTCCGAGAGATACGTCGCCATCACGTGCGCGCGCATCAGCAGATCCGTGATCCCCAGCAGACCGCCGTTGAGGCCGTCCTGCCACGTGTCGGTGTCCTTGCGCTTGGCGTTGTAGTCCGGAGTGATGCGGAACTTCGGAATCTCGGTGACGCCGTTGGCGTGCAGCATCGGCTGCTGGCACGGGAACGCCAGTCCGACGGCCCAGTCCATCAGCACCGGCTGCTCCGAGCCGACGTACTCCTGTACCGACCGCAGTTCGGGCACCCGGGGTGGAGTCACCGCCAGCCAGTCGCCCGGCGTGAGCGAAAGGTCCTCGGCGACAACGCGAACTGCGACCGCGTCGGCGGGGATGTCGGCGCGGGGGAAGCGCAGGTTGCGCCACGACGGGATCGGGCCCAGGTCGTAGGGCACCATCCGGCCGGCGGGTACCAGGGCGCCGTCGGGAGCGCGGCGCGCGTACTCCAACTCGACCGTCTCGCCCTCGGTGCGCCCGTTGAACACGCTGTCGCCGGTGATGGTTCCGGCGGCGGTGACGACGACCAGCGGGTGCGCATCGTCGGGGGCCGGCAGTTCGTACCAGGCCGACGTCAACCGGCTCTGCTGCTGGGGTCCCTCGACGTAGGTGCCCGCCAGCGGCACCCGGTTCGGGTCGAGCCCATAGGGCAGCGGCACCGTGGATCCGTTGACCCCGGGCTCCTCGAGCTCGGTGGGCTGGTCCCAGTCGTAGTCGGTGCCCGGCATCGGCAGGTTCATCCGGATGGCCTCGGCGACAATCTTTTCCGGCACACCATCGGCGGTGAACCCGACGGGCCGGTCTCCGCCCAGCGGACCCAGCGGCCCGTACTGTCCGGGCAGCGCTGTCAGAAAGCCTTGGTTGGCGTCGGGTTCGACGAGTACGTCGTCGGCCAGGCCGCAGCCACCGGCGAAGGCGCGCAGGTTGGCCCACGCGTTCGAGTAGGTGGGGTACTGGCGAACCGCGCCGACGAGCATCGAACCGACGAACACCACCACCATGAAGCCCGCGACAACCGGTATCGGCGCCGCGGTCAGCGCCCGGGCGATGCGGCCTTCGCCGCGGGTCCGCGACGAGAAGTGCAGCCAGGCCGCCCATATCGCCGCGATCGCGAACAGCGCGAAGAAGATCGTGCTGACGGTGACGCCGCCGATGGCCGGTTCGTCGTTGTTGAAGGGCACGCCGTAACTGGACACGTACCACCAGCCGTTGGTGGTCGCGAAGCACAGTGCGAGCACGAACAACACGGCGGCCAGGAACGCCATCCGGTTGCGTGACCACCTCAGTACGGCCGGCGACACCAGCACGGTCGCGAGCGCCGCCATCGCGGCGCCGACGGCGGCGAACAGACCGAAGTGATGCACCCACTTGGTCGGGGTGAACATCAGGAAGAACACCGTGCCCAGGATGATCCCGATCAGCCGCCACGCGGGGCCCCGTGCCACACCGGGCACGCGTCCGCGCCGCAACAGGATGAACATCGAGGCGAACAGCGACAGCGCGGTGATCAGGAACCCGAAGCGACGCGACAGCGAACCGTCGACCGTCGGCAGGATCAGGTAGTAGTAGCGCAGGTTCTCGGTGTACCACTCCTGGTTCGGGCCGATGGCGGTGCGAATCCTGGTGGCCTCCAACACCGTTGCGATGGTCTGATCGAAGAAGACCACCGTCAGGATCACCGTGCCCGCCGCCAGCAGCGGCAACACCAGCGGCCAGACGCCCACCACCTGCCGTCGACGCACCAGGATGCGCAACAGCGGTCGGCCGCCTGCCAGCAGCGCAGCGACCGCGATCAGCCCCGTCGGCTGGATACCGAGCGTGAACGCCGCCGTGATGATCGCGAACGCCGCGGGAGTGAGCCGTCCGGAGGTGATGGCCCGCTCGATCAGCACATAGGTGATCAGCGCGCCGGTGGCGATCTGGCCCTCGGGGCGCAGGCCGTTGTTGAACGGCATCCACGCCGCGAGCAGCACCAGACCCGCCGCCCACAGCGCGGGCTTGCTCGCGGCGACGGCTGGACCGAGTCGCGGCAGCACCTCGCGAGAAAGCAACAGCCAGCACACGATTCCGCACACCAGGTCCGGCAGCCGCATCCAGATGCTCGCGTCGCTGACGCTCGTCATCATCGCCAGCAGGTTGTAGTACCAGCCGAACGGGTCCTCGGGGCTGCCGAACCATCGGAAGTAGTTCGACATGTACCCGGCGTGTCCGGCGACCCGGGCCATCCCCAGGATATAGCCGTCGTCAGAGGAGTTGGCCCCGATCACGTGCCAGAGGGCGAAGCCGCCGACCACCACCACATCGGTGGGGGTGAACGTCCGCCACCGCTGCGGGATCAACCGCCGCATCCGCCTGCCATCCATGCGGTCCAGGCGCCACAACGCCAGCAGTGCAATCGCCGTCGACACGATGGCCAGCACCATCGCCGTCAGCTTCAACGGCGTCGGCTCGGTGGTGAACCGGGTGTCGATCTCCGCCGACAGGCTCAACCCCGGCGGGGCGGGGCCGGTCAGATCGGTGAACACCCCGACGATCGCTGGGCGCAGGTTCGGGTCCGGGAAACCGGTGTACTGCGGGGAGCCGTCGGCCCTCGTCAGGCCGACGAAGCTCGCGAACGTGCCCTCCTCGGAGGAGGTGATCTCGATCCGTGAGCACCCCGGGGACTCTCCGGTGCCGACCACCCGGGCCCGGGGGACGCTGGCCACCACCACGTTTCGGTCGGTGATGTCGACGCGTTGCGGGTTGACCGTCACGAACAGGCCCTGCAGCGCGGCCTGCTTACCGTCCTTGGGCGCGGTGCCGAGCACCATTCCGCCGCGCGGCGGCATCGTGCGGATCACCTCGCACGGCACCGTCACCGTCATCCGCACCGGCGTCTGCGTGATGAGTGGCGCGGTGACGCTGTTCAACTCCCCCTGCTGCGGCCAGTTCAGCGTCGTCGTGGTCTGTTCCACCGGTAGCAGGGGCGTCGCCACCGACAGCACGAAGCCGATCAGCCCCGCGATGGCCGCCACCCAGCGGGCGATCCGCACTTCAGAACTCGGCGTCCGGCTCATGGCAGCGCCCTGATGGGTCCGTTACGGCTCCAACCGAATACGCGCACCGCTCCTTGTTCGACGACCGCGTCGGGAGCCTCGGATTCGGGCACCACCCGCAGGTAGCGCTCGATCGAACCCCAGTCGCGGTACCAGTCGTCGCGCAGGTAAGTGGGCACGGTCGAGGTGCGCAACAGCGCCTGAATGAACAGGAACGGACCGCCGTCCTCGGCCGACTGCCACTGGTTCGAGGACACGACCACCTGCTTGAGATTCGGAAGGATGCGGTATTCCGGCAGTTCGGCGATGCCGAGGCGTTCGGAGAACGGGTTCTGGCAGGGGAAGTTCGCGGCCGTCGCGATGTCCATCAGCACCGGCGTCTGCGAGCCGAGGAACTGCTGGGCCGTCACCAGCACCGGCACGCGCGGCGGGGTGAACGCGAACCACTGGTCGGTGGACAGGTTGGGGTCATCGGCGACGATGCGCGCGACATTGGCCTCCGGTGGCGCCGTTGTGAGCGGGAAACGCAGGTTGCGCCAGGCCTTTTGGGGACCGGGGCCGATGTCGATCGGCTGCACCTCGGTCAGCGGCGCATAGCTGCCGTCCGGGCGGTGCACACCCCACTGCAGCTTCAGCGACTGCCCGTAGTTGAACGAGCCGTCCTCTTCGTAGAACCAGATCGCTCCCGCGGCCGCGACGGTGACCAGCGGCCGGTCCGGGGTGCGTGGCGGGAGCTGATACCACGCCGACGTCACCTTGGCCGCGACGGTATTTTCGTCGTAACTGCCCATCACCGGCGTGCGTTCCGGGTCGAGTCCGAACGGCAGGAACACGTTCGAGCCGTTCACGCCGACGGGTCCGTAGCCGCCGCCGGTGCCCGCGGCGAAGCCGATGCCGATGTTCGGTTCATTGGGCGATCCGTCGGAGTTGACCGTGCCGGGGTTGGCGGTGATCGGTTCGGGCGGTTCGAGGGTGTCGCTGACGCCGTTGGGATTGAAGCCGACCGGGTCCTCCCCGCCGAGCGGGCCGTACTCGCCGAAGCGTTGTCCCGGAACCGGTTGCAGCATCCCGGCATTCGTGTCCGGTTCGACGAGCACATCGTCGGCCATCGCGCAGCTGGTGTCCGAGAGCCCGGACGTCAATGCCGAGAAGTTGGCCTTGGCGGTGGTGTAGACGGGGTAGCGCTGCACGGCGCCCTTGGCCATGGACCCGACCTCGAGCACCACCATGATCGTCGCCACCACGAGCAGCGGCGTCGAGGCGAGCACGCGGTTGCGCTTGGTGTTGGCGACCTCCGTGTGTCCTGCGTAGTCCATGCGGAAGTGCAGCCACCCGGCGAGCAGACCGGTCACGATCGCCAAGGCGAGAAAGATCCCGGTCACCGGGATACCGGCGATCACCGGCTGCTTGTCGAACCACGGGACACCGTAGTTGCCGATGTAGAACCAGCCGTTGATACCCGATGTGGCCCAGGCCAATACGAACAGCAGCGCGGTGACGTAGAGCGCGAGGTTTCGCCGGCTGTGCAACCCGACGCGGCTGAACGCGAATGCCGTCACCGCACCGAGCGCACCGGCCAGCCCGGCGAAGGCGCCGAACTGCACGGCCCACTTGGTGGGCGTGAACGTCAGCAGCAGAAGGCCGATCGCGGTCGACCCGATCAGCCGCCACACCGGTCCGCGCGCCATGCCGACGACGCCGCCGCGCCGCAGCAGCACCGCGAGCATCCCGAACAGGCAGAGCAACAGCACCAGCACCGCGAAGCGTCGGGTCAGTGACGAATCGACGCTGTCCTCGACGGTGAGGAAGTAGTAGCGCAAGAACTCCTGGTACCACGCGATGGTCGGGCCGACGACGTACTTGATGCGGGCCGACTCGGCCACCGTGGCCAGAGTCTGGTCGCGGAACACCACCACGAAGATCAGCGCGAGCGCACCCAGCAGCGCGGCGAGTGGGGCCAGCACACCGTCGACCGGACGGCGCGCGCGAATGGTGCGCACGATCGCGCGGGCCCCGACCAACAGCGGCGCGATCGCGATCAGCCCCTGCGGCGCCAGCGTCACGCTGAACACCGCGACGACGATGGCCACCGCGGCCGGCCACGTCCGCCGGGTGGCGACGGCGTTCTCCACCAGCACCCACACGGCAACGGTGCCGAACGCGATGAGCGGTTCGGGTCGCAGGCCGTTGTTGAACGGCAGCCATGCCGCCAGGAACACCGCTCCGGCCGTCCACACCGTCACCCGGTTGGCGGCGAGCCGGCGGCCGAGGCGGGGCAGGATGCAGCGGCTGACGATCAACCAGGCGCCGATCGCCGCCAGCGTCGCGGGCACCCGCATCCACACGCTGGCGGTGCTGACCGAGGCGAACGCCGCCAGCAGGGACTGGTACCAGTCGAACGGGGCCTCCGTGGCGCCGAAGAAGCGGTAGTAGTTCGCGGTGTAGCCGGCGTCGGCGGAGACCCGGGCGATGGTGAGGTTGTAGCCGTCGTCCGACGACAGCGCGCCGATGACGTGCCACAGCAGCAAGGTGCCCACGACGGCGAGGTCGGCCACCCAGTGCCAGAAGCCGACGCGCCAGAACCGGCGCCATGCGCCCGCCACGCGGCGACCGCTGTGGCGGTCCAACACCGCCAACGCGACGATCGACGCGATCACGCACAAGACCCCCAGCACCATCACGGCGAGCTTGAGTGCGGTGGGCGAGGTGATGAACCGGGTGTCGACGTCGACGCGCGCCGACAGCCCCTCCTGTGGCGCGACCTCCAGATCCGTGAAGACGCCGGCGACCTGCGGCTTCTCCTCGGCGGGCAGGGTCCCTGCGGCTCCGGGCAGCCCGATGAAGTCGGCGCCGGCCTCGCCCGGGTTGGCCCAGATGTGCAGTGTGCTGCAGGCGCCGCCCTCCACGGCGGGTCGCGGTGCGACGGCGGCGACGGAATCGCGGAACGCCACGACGACGACGTCGGAGGTCGCGCGCACGAACAGCCCGTTGCGGCTGGCGTCGATGCCGCCCGGCGGAATGGTCGACAGCACCAGGCCGCCGTCGTCGGGCAGCGTGGCGACAGCCCGGCAGGGGATCGAGATGTCGAGGGCCTGCGGCGCGCCGGAGACCAGCGGGGCGGTGATGTCGCTGACGAACCCGTCGGGTCCGGTGCCCTGCGGCCACAGAATGGTCGCAGTGGTCTGTTTGACCGGCAACAGCGGGACCAGCCCGCACAGCAGCACACCGGCGATGCCTGCGACGACGGCGATCAATCGCGCGATCCGATGGGCAGGCACGAGCGTCGATGGTAGGCGAAGCGCTCACCGGAGTTGATGACGCACGGCCGATCGCGACCGGGTCGCACGTGGTGAGGTTTAACCGGTGGATCCCAAGTACCACGTACGTGCGATCCACCGGGTAGGTGGTTATCCACAGCTGTGGCGGCGTCGGCCTGGCCCTCGGGCGGCGACAGGTACACGCTTATCCGCGTGACGCGCTGGCATCTCGGGCACGTCGCGGCCACCACGGCGTCGCAGGACGGAGTGCTCGCGCGTCGCCAAGTACTGGCCGCGGGTGGCACCGATTTCGATATCGCCCGACTGGTGCGCCGTCGCGAACTGGTACCGCTCGAGCGCGGTGTCTACGTCAATCACAGTGGCCGCCTCACGCAGATCCAGCGGCACTGGGCCGCGGTGTTGGCGTTCTGGCCGGCGGCGCTGTCACATGCCTCGGCACTGCCCGATCCGCCGCCGACTGTTGTACACATCGCGATCGACTCGTCGCGCCATCTGCGGAGCCTGCCAAGCATCGTGCTGCACCGGACGCCCGATTTCGCGGACCGCGCCGACCTCTTTCGCAATCCTCCGGCGATTCGAGTGGAGCACGCGCTGATCGACGTGATCGCCGCCGAACTCCGAGAGGAGGACGTCGCGGCGGCGTTCGCAGAGTTGGCGCGAGTGTGTGCAACGTGGCGCACCACCCCGCAGCGGACACTGCAGACGTTGGAAACTCGCGGGCGTGTCCCGGGGCGGCGCACCTTGGAGGCGATGCTCATCGACCTTCGCGACGGCGCGTGTTCGGTGCTGGAGCGCGGCTATCTGCTTCGGGTCGAACGAGCGCACGGGTTGCCCAGAGGAAAGCGGCAGACGCGCAGCACCGCGACCGGCCGGGCCACCTACCAGGATGTGCGCTACGGGCGCCAAGGTGTTGTCGTCGAGCTCGACGGTCGCGCGTTCCACGATTCGCCGCGCGACCGCGACCGCGATGCGCTGCGTGATCTCGCGGAGTTGAGCCGGTCGGATCTGGTCACCATTCGGCTTACCTACGGACTGGTCTTCGGCGATACATGCCGCACCGCCCAGCTGATCGGCGGCGTGCTCAGGCGTCGCGGCTGGACGGGTCGCGTGCGCGGGTGCCCGGCATGCGGTCCTGCGGTCGCACTAACGGGTTGATCGCATGCACCAGGCGCTTGCGCTCAACCAGCTAAGGGCAATCGAGCAACAAATCAGGACAGGCGCAGCGGCGCCGGGCTCCACAACCCGCTGCGCGTCGCCGTGCCGAGGTCGAGGCGGGCATCGGCGGCATTCGGGTACCACGGCGTGAGCTGCTGCAGCGAGCCCCAGTCGCGGAACCAGTCGTCCTGCAGATACGTGGGCACCGTCGTGGCGCGCACCAGCAGTTCGGTGATGCCGAGCGGCCCGCCACCGAGGTAGTCCATCACCGGCGAGTTCGCCTCGGCCCCGAACCGGTCGGGCAGGATCCGCCACTTGGGCACCTCGACGATGCCGTTCTGATGGCCGAACGGCCGCTGGCAGGGGAACGCCAACCCGACCAGCCAGTCGAGCAGCACCGGATCGGACGATCCGACGACGTCCTGCAGCGTGCGCAGCTCCGGGATCCGCGGCGGCGTCACCGCGATCCAATGCTGCGGGTCGAGGTCTTCGTCGGAGGCCACCAGCCGAATCTGGGTCGCGTCGCGCGGTATCGCGGACAGCGGAGCCCGCAGGTTCCGCCACGCGGGGGAGGCGCCGACGTCGGCGAACCCGATCGCACCACCCGGCTCGTCGGCGGCCGCCTGCTCGTCGGTCGCCCACTGGACCGTGACCTCACCCGCGTCGAACCGGCCGGCGGCCGAGATGACCAGCAGCGGGCCGGCGTCGTCGCGGTCCGGCAGCCGGTACCAGGCCGAGCGCAACTGCGCGGGCTGCTGGGTGCCGGCACGCCAGCTGCCCATCACCGGCGTGGTGGCCGGATCGAGTTTGTAGGGCAGACGGGCCCGTGAACCGTTGACACCGGCGGCGGCGGTCGTGCCGCCCTCGGTCCCGCCGTTGCCCGCCTGGTCGTCGTCGCTGTCGGTGTCGGCGAAGTTGGTGGAGGTGCCCTGTCCGCTCATGGTCTCGTCGGCGGAGACGTCGCTGGGAATCCCGTTGGGGTTGAACCCTTGTGCGGTGCCTGCGCCGAGCGCCTCACCGACGGGCGTGTCGATCGGCGTCAGCATGCCGACGTTGGGGTCCTCCTCGACCAGCACATCCTGGGCCATCCCGCACGTCCTGCCGGCCACGGCTTCGAGGTTGGACCGGCCGACGCTCCACGCCGGATACTGGTCGATCATGGCCAACGTCAGCGAGAGCACCTCGAAAACCACCAACAGCCATGTGGCGATGGCCAACGGCGCCTGCAGCATTCGTTGCCAGCGCCGTTGCGGGCCGGGCGGCGACGAGTCGCGCCCGGAGAAGTGGAACCACGCGGCAGCGAGCAGGGCCAGCACGGCCAGCCCGAGCAGCATCGTCGAGAAGCCGAACTTCCACTCGGGCATGGCATTCGACCACGGCACACCGAAGTTCGACACGTACCACCAGCCGTTGACGGTGGCGAACGACAACGCCATCGCGAACAGCACCGCGGCGCCGAACACCGAGCGGTTGCGGCGCGAGCGCATCGCCGTGGCGGTGACGGCGACTGCGGCCAGCGCGCCCAGTGAGCCGGCCAGCCCGGCGAATACACCGAAGTGATGGGTCCACTTGGTCGGGGTGAACATCATCGCCAAAAACGAGATGACCGTGATGCCGATGATGCGGCGGCTGGGCCCTAACGCCGTGCCGGGAATCTTGAACTTGCGCAACGACATCGCGACGGCAACGGCCAGCGCCAGCAGCAGCGTGAGCACGGCGAACCGGCGCGCCACCGAACCGTCGGGGCTCAGCGTGAACAACCGCTCGTAGCGGATGTGCTCGTCGAACCAGCTCAGGCTCGGCCCGACCGCGGATTTGAAGGCGCTGGCCTGCAGTTCGGAGGCCAGCGTCTGGTCCCGGAAGATCAGGATGATCGTGACGGTGGCCGCGGCCAGGATCGGTGCCAGCAGCGCCAAGTAGCCGAATCGCGAGACATGCGCGGCGACAATGGTTTTCAGTGGCCCGACGGCCACCAGCAGCGCGCCCACGGCGGCGATGCCCGTCGGGCCGGAGAACAGCGTCAGCGCACCGATGATGATCGCGATCGCCACGGGCAGCAGCCTGCTGGTGGCCACCCCGCGCTCGACCGAGCACCACGTGAGAAGGATGCCCAGCGCGATGATCGGTTCGGGCCGTAGCCCGTTGTTCAGCGGCAGCCAGAACGCCAGGAACAGACCCGCCGCCGTCCACGCCGCCGCCGGCGTGGACTTCACCGCGTGGCCCAGGCGCGGGATCACCTCACGGCTGATCACCCACCAGCACGCCAGCGCCATCACCAACGTCGGCAGCCGCATCCACACGCTGTGCGTGCTGACGTGCGCCCACAACGCCAGCAGGTCGTAGTACCAGCCGAACGGCGCTTCGGGCGTGCCGAACCACCGGTAGTAGTTGGCCATGTAGCCGGCGTGCTCGGAGACCCGCGCCATCGTCAGGATGTAGCCGTCGTCGGCGGTGTTGGCGCCGACGAAGTGCCACCACACCAGGACCGCGGTGACGACGCCGTCGAGCGGGCGCAGCGTCCACCACCGCGGGGGCAGGAACCGTCTGACGCCGCGGCCGTCGGCGGTGTCGAGAAGATGAAGTGCGACCAGGGCGATGACGGTCATCGCCACCCCGATGAGCATCGCCAGCGTCTTGAGCAGCGTCGGCGATGTGCTGTAGCGGGTGTCGAGCGTCGCGGAGAATTCCAGTCCCGGTGGCGCCGGACCGCTGAGGTCGGTGAAGACGCCGACGATCTGGGGGCGGAAGTCGTAGCCGCCGCGCTCACCGCGCAGTGGTTCGCCCGGGTCCTCGCTCGGAATCCGTCCCGGACCCTGGACGAGCCCGACGAACTCACCGGTCACCTTGTCGGCGTGTGCGGTGAACGTCAGCCGCTGGCATTGCGGGCTGAGCACCTGATCCAGCGGTGCGCTGACCACCGGGGTGTTGCGCACGATCACCAGCAGGTCGTCGTTGACCCGCTCGATGAGAAGGCCGCGGTCGATGGCCTTGGGCGCCTGTTTGGGCACGGTCGACAACAGCACCGTGCGGCCCTGATCGCCGGGCCCGGCCAGCCCGGCCGCCGCGCGACACGGCACCGAGATCTCGAGGTCGGTCGCGACGTAGCCGATGAGCGGGGCGTCAACGCTGCGCAGGACGCCGTTCTGCGGCCAGTTCAGTTGGGCGGTCGTCTGCGTGACCGGCATCAACGGCGTCGCGATCGCCAGGAGTGCGCCGAGCAATCCGGCGACGATGGCAATGAGGCGCACCGTCCGATGGTTCGATCCGACCCCGGCTTCACCGACCACGGCGTTCGATCCTAATTGGGCTTGCGGATCGCCAACACGAACGGGCCGATGCTGGAGACCTCGAAGCGGGGGTCGTCGAACAATGTCTCGTCCAGGGCGACGTGGTAGCGGCGCACGTTGGGCTGGTTCGGGTAGACGTCGGAGGCCAACCGCAACGTGTAGGTGTCGTCAGCGCCGCGGCGCATCAAGAACACCGTCGGCGGCTCCCACGGCAACGCGTCGAGCGCCTCGATGAACTCATCGGCGTCGGTGAGCGTGGCCCAACTTTCGATCGCTTCGGCACGCTTCTCGAACTGCGCGAGCGGATTCGCGTAGTGCGAGGTCAATCCCTGGAAGCCGTAGTAGGGGTAATAGGACAGGAAGCTGTAGTCGGCGGTCAGCACGACGGTCTCGTCGCGGGGTCGACCGGTCACCTCGGTAATCCTGTCGTCGATCTCGCGGTAGTAGCGCTCGGCACCCGGCGGCCGCCGGTCGGCGCGCTGACCGTATCCGTCGGTGTCGGTATAGGCGACGACGATGTCGGACCGCAGCACGTCGGGGATGTCCTGGCTGTAGGTGACGGCGCCGATCGCGCCCAGCGTGGTGGCCGCCGCGACGACGCGCCGCGCGTTCTCGGGTCGCACCCGCGCCGCGACGGCACGCGTGACTTCGATGAAACCGAAGGCGCCCGCCGCCGTCAGCAGCACGGTCAGCGTCGGGTTCAGTCGGAACGACAACAATGTGGTGCCCGCCAGCGTGGTCAGCATCGACAGCAGCGACCAGGCGTAGACGGCGAGCACGGCGATCGCCAGAGCGCCGGCCCGGGTGGAGGAGCGCGCACGCCAGACCAGCCACAGCGTGCCGAGCATGCACAGCGCTCCGAGCAGCGTGAAGTGCAGCATCGGGAACTCCAACTGTGCGCCGTCGGTCGGCAGATAGTGCTGCGCGGTTCCCGAGTCGGCGGGTTCGCCGTCGGCCGCGGCCAGCAGCCACGGTGCCCAGCCGATCAGCGCGATGGCACCCGAGATGACGGCGATGACCACCAGCCGTAGCAGCGGGTCGATGCGTTTACGCGCGACGGCCAGCAGCAGCCCCATGATCGCCAACGTGAATGCGGCGTAGGCGAACAGCAGTGTGTACGACAGCGCGGCGACGCCGAGGAAGAGTCCGGTGCCGACGACGGCGGGCCAGCCGCCGTTACGCGTCGCCCCCCGCAGACCCGACCACGCCAGCACGAACACCGGCGGCAGCAGCACGCAGATGATCGCCGCGTAGGGCTCGGCCGGGGAGTACGCCAGCGTGGCCGCGGCGGTGGCGGTGGTGACGACGAGCGCGTACTCGAAGCGAATCATGGCCGCCCACAACACGAACGCCACCGCGATCGCGGCGGTGATCGACATGATCGCCCACGGCTTGAACATCTCCCACGCGGGGGTTCCGGTCAGCGCGGCCAGGCGGCCGCCGATCCAGAACCAACCCGGCGGGTAGAACGGCGGCAGACCCATGTAGGTCATATCCCGCAGCGCTGCGTCCTCGGCCAGCCGGGTGAGGTACTCGGTGCGGAACTGCTGATCGACCGAGATGCCGTACAGGTAGAGCCGGGTCGCGCCGAGGGGCATCGCGAGCGTCACCACCGAGAAGGCGGACAGGAACAGCGTCGCCCCGGTCTTCGCGAGCAGCCGGCGGCCGCGCCGCCAGATCCATCCGCTGCCCAATAGCCCGGCCAGACAGGCGAACTGGCCCACCGTGGTCAGCGCGTGCAGCTGATTGGACGAGTTGTACGCGGGCCACTCCACCCGCGCGATCGCGGCCAGTGAAACGATCGCGACGACGATCGCCACCGCGGCGGCCGCCACCATCTGGCCGGCGACCTTGATCGGCAGGGCCCGTGCGCCGCCTGGCATCAGATGGGTAGCTTGCGGAAGATCGGCCGCGGGATGTGGCGCAACACCATCATCACGTACCGGAACGCTCCCGGCGCCCATACCAGTTCCTTGCCTTTGGCGGCGGCCGTGACGGCCAGTTCGGCGACGTCTTCCTTGTCGACGGTGAACGGCGCCTCCTTCGCGCCGGTGGCCTTCCAGTGCTCGATGGTGGTCGTGGTGCGGACCTGGCCGGGCCGGATCACCAGCACCCGAACTCCGTGCTCCCGCAACGCCTCTCCGAGGCCGAGGTAGAAGCCGTCGAGGCCGGCCTTGGTCGATCCGTACACGAAGTTGGACCGCCGCACCCGTTCACCGGCCGCCGAGCTCATCGCGATGATCTGCCCGAAGCCCTGGGCCCGCATCTTCTCGCCGATCAGTACGCCGACCGAAACCGCTGCGGTGTAGTTGATCTGGGCCACCTGCACGGCCTTGGACTGGTCCTGCCACAGCTCCTCGGCGTTGCCGAGCAGCCCGAAGGCCACGATCGCGACGTCTACGTCACCGTCGCTCCAGGCGTTGTCGATCACGGCGCGGTGACCGGCGGTGTCGGCGCCGTCGAAGTCGATCCATTCAACGGACTTGGCCCCCGCGGCGGTCATTGCGGCGATGGCTTCGTCCTTGCGGGGGTGGTTCGGCAAGTCGGCCAGGATGATGCGGGCGTGCGCGTTGCGCAGGTAGCGCTCGCAGATCGCCAGGCCGATCTCCGATGTCCCGCCGAGCAGCAGGATGGTCTGGGGGTTACCTACGGCATCAAGAACCATCTACAGCAGCTCCAAGCGTCGTGCCATGTCGGATGCGAAGACGCCGTTCGGGTCGGCCTTGCGGCGCACGGCGATCCACTCGTCGATCCGCGGATACATCTTGTGGAACCGCTCGGCGCTGACCCGGGAGTCCTTCGCGGTGTAGACCCGGCCGCCGAATTCCATGACGCGTTCGTCGAGCTCGTTGAGGAATTCGTTGATGCCGGGCTTGTTCGGGAAATCCATCGCCACGTTCCAGCCCGCCATCGGGAAGCTCAGTGGCGCGCGGTTACCGGGCCCGAACAGTTTGAACACGTTCAGCGCCGAGTAATGCCCGCGGGTCTGGATCCAGCGGATGATGGCCTTGAACTCCTCGAGAGCATCGGGCGGCACAAGGAACTGGTGCTGCGCGAAACCCGCTGGGCCGTAAGCGTTGTTCCACCCGCTGACCAGGTCGAGCATGTGGTAGAACTGCGACAGGTTCATGATCTTGCCGGTGTAGGTTCCGCCGAGGCGGTAGTACACCTCGCCGATCGCCATGAACGAGAGTTTGTTCATGGCGCTGACGGGGAAGATGTCGGGCACCGAAAGTAGCTGAGGCGCATCGAATTTCAGCGGGTTCCTGGCCAGCTTTGGCGGCAACTGATCCAGCGTCGCGAGGCTGCCGCGGCTGATCGCGGCCCTTCCGAGTTTCGGCGGCGGGCTGATCAGGTCGAACCACGCGCTGGAGTAGGTGTAGCGGTCCTCGCTGCCGTCGAGGTGCACGGCGACGGTCTCATCCAGGTCGGCGGTGGACACGCCGTCGGCGATGAAGTACGCGGTTTCGGTGCGCGTCATCGCGATTCGGGCGCGCACCACGATCCCGGTGAGGCCGTTACCGCCGACCGTCGCCCAGAACAGCTCGGCGTCCGGCCCGTCGGGTGTGAGGGTGTGGACCTCGCCGTCGGCCATCAGCAGGTCCATCGACAGCACGTGATTGCCGAAGCTGCCCGCGCTGTGGTGGTTCTTGCCGTGGATGTCGGAGGCGATCGCCCCGCCGACGGTGACCTGCCGGGTGCCCGGCAGCACGGGCACCCACAGCCCGAACGGCAACGCGGCCTTCATCAGCTGGTCGAGACTGACGCCCGCGTCGACGTCGGCCACCGCCGTGTCGGCGCTGATCGAGTGGATTCTGTGCAGCGCGGTCATGTCCACGACCAGGCCACCGCCGTTGCACGCCTGATCGCCGTAGGAGCGGCCCAGCCCGCGGGCGAGGACGCCGCGGTGCAGGAAAGACGGGCTGGAGGCGCCGCGGTCGGCGGTCTCACGGACCGCACGGGCGATCACGTCGACGTCCGGCGTGGTCAGCACCTGCGCGACCGACGGTGCCGTGCGGCCGAAGCCGGTCAGGGCACGCGAGGTCGTCGGCAGGTTCTCGGACATCGTGACGAGGGTACCGTGCGCTCACCGGCGCCCCGCCCAGCCGAACTCAGGTCCCACGGTCGCGCCCAGTGTGGGGTTGTGTCACGCAATTGTGGCCGGCGGCGTGACACAAGTCCACGCTCGCCACACGCCGCGTCAGCGCAGCCGGAAGATGACCGCACGTTGGACGACGAAATTGATCACCGTCGCCGTGCCCTGGGCGATGACGAACGCGACCGGCACCCGCCACGGTTTGTCGTCCCACGCCATGTACAGCACATAGTTGATGCCGACCTGCGCGGCGTAGGTCACCGCGTAGAGCACACACACCGCGATGAACCGCGCGGTGCTCGGCGGCGCCTGAAAGGTCCACCGGCGGTTGATCAGATACGCCGTTGTGGTGCCCGCGATGAAGCTCAGCGTCTTGGCCACGTTGACGTGCAGACCGGCGGCGAGCATGGCGACGTACAGACCGAAGTCGACGATCGCCGAGAAACCGCCGGTGACGATGAACCGCCAGATCTGGGTGCCCAGGCTCAGGGTGGGCTGCATCGGGGGCTCGGCCACCCGGGCAGCTTACGTGGGCGCGAACCCATCGACACCCGGCGCGCACGTGAATGCGTCTGCGACTGCCGCCGCCACCTCGCTAGGTTTCAGGTGTGCAGACCCGGTCCGGTGCGGAGATCACCGTCGACGGCGACGTCGTCCACAAGCTGCACCGGCCGGGTACCGACCCTCGGGCGTTGACGGTCCGGCTGGGCATCGCCGCCCGGTCGGACTGCCTGCTGTCACCGCTGTCGGCGGTTCCCGAGCGGGTCGGAGCGCGGTGGCGCAGCCGGTGGCCACGCGTGGAAATTCCTGCACCACAACCGGAATCGGTGCCGTGGGCGCAAGCCGGACAACTGCTGGCCCGGCTGCACCGGGAACCACCACCGCCCCGGACGCCTGCACACGGCTGGCCTCACCGCCTGCGCCGGGCGGTCGGCGCGATTCGCGGCGGCGAGCCGACACTGCGCCGTGCCGCGGCCGGCCTTCCCGACGCGGTCTGGCGCGCGGGTTCTGCCGACCGTCCAACCACACTCGTGCACGGCGACTTCCATTTGGGTCAGCTCGGCCGTCACGACTCACGGTGGATTCTTCTCGACGTCGACGACCTGGGCGTCGGCGATCCGGCATGGGATCTGGCTCGACCGGCCGGATTCTGGGCGGCAGGGCTGATCCCGGATGCCGACTGGACCAACTTCGTCGACGCCTACCGCGCCGCCGGCGGTCCCGCGCTGCCCGACGGAGACCCCTGGCCGGTGCTCGACGCGTTCGCGCGCGCGGCCGTCGTGCAGGCCGCCGCGCACCATCGCGACGACGAACTGCTGATGGCTGCCTGCGCGCGGATGCTCTAGTACCCCTTAGCTGGAGAAGAACAGCCGGCCGAACCCCTGCTTGCGGTAGTACTTGTTGCCGCGATGCCCCCAACCCGGGCCGTATCCGTATCCCGGCTGGGCCGGCGGCGGGGGCGGCGCTGCCTGCACGAACCGGTTCTCCATCTGCGTCAGCGACTCGAGCTCGCCGAAGTCCAGGAAGATGCCCCGGCAGGTGTCGCACTGCTCCAGGTGGATGCCGTTGCGTTCGTAGGTCCGCATCGAGCCCGCACACTTCGGGCAGGTCAACGTGCCCGTCGGCGCGGACGGCGGAGATGACGGCGGCTGATATGGCGGGATGCTCATAACCGCATAACGGTAGCGGCCGACGCCGAAGTTCCGCGTGGGCTCACACCCAGTATGCGACGCGGCCGCGGTACTGCCGCATGGCGAACGCCGCGAAGATCCACCCGACCACGGTCAGCACGATCACCACCACCCAGTGGCGCAGTTCCTGGTCGGCGCCGAGCAGCGGGGCCCGCACGATGTCGAGATAGTGCAGCAGCGGATTGAGCTCGACGATCTTGGTGTACCGCTCGGCGCCCTGCTGTCGCAGGGTGGACTCGTTCCAGATGATCGGGGTCATGAAGAACAACAGCTGCACCAGGCTGACCAGCAGCGGGCTGATGTCGCGGTAGCGGGTGGCCAGGATGCCGAAACACAACGCCACCCAGATGCAGTTGAGCACGATCAGACCCAGCGCCGGAATGACCGCCAAGTCCGTCCAACTCCACGGCTTGGGGTAGATGATCGCGATGATCACGAAGATGATCATGTTGTGGGCGAACAGGATCATCTGTCGCCACACCAGCCGGTAGACGTGTACCGACAGCGGTGTTGGCAGCTGTTTGATCAAACCCTCGTTGGCGACGAACACGTCGGCGCCCTCCAGGATCGCCGCGTTGATCAGGTTCCACACGATCAGTCCGAGGGTGACGTACGGAAGATGTTCGGAGAGCTCGAGTTTGAACAGCTTCGAGTAGAGCAGCCCCATCGCGACCGCTGTCGCGCCGGTGGCGATCGTGATCCAGAACGGGCCGAGAACCGAGCGGCGGTAACGCTGTTTGATGTCTTGCCAGCCGAGGTGCAACCACAGTTCGTGCTTGCCGAAGCCGGCGACCAGGTCGCCCCAGGCCCGGCTCATGGTCTTCGACTGCGCAGCGGCGTCGGTGAACGTCACGGCTGAAGCCTCCCGAACCTCTCCTTGCGGCCCATGCGCCGCAACCGGATCCACTCCATCAGCCCGGCCGGGTCGCGGCGGGACACCAGGAAGAACCAACCGAAGCGCGCCCATTCCTGTAACTGCAGTCGACGCAATCCCGGCTGGGACAACAGATATCCGCGATTGCGGTAGGTGTAGAAGCGTTTGGCCGCGTTGTCCGGATATTGCGTATGCATCCGGCCGCCGAGGATCGGTTTGAACTCGTCACCGCCCTGCGGATGCAGGTACACCGCGTCGAGGCAGGTGCCGAACGGCAGCCCGGACCGGACCAGCCTGCGATGCAGTTCGGTCTCGTCGCCGCGCACGAACAGGCGCAGGTCAGGCACGCCGGTCGCCTCCAGCGTCGCAGCGGCGAACAGCGCGCCGTTGAACAGTGATGCGATGCCCGGCAACAGTCCCCCGCAAGCGGGAGGTGCCCCCACCTCAGTCGATTCGGTGCGCAACTCGTCGACGCGGCGACGCCACACCAGCCCGCGACGCAGCGGAAACGCCAGCCGTCCGGGGTCGGTCATGTCACAGACCATCGGCGACACCTCGGCGAGTCCGTGTCGGGCGGCGCAGTCGATCAGCGTGCCCAGCACCTCCGAGTCGGCGGGACGGCCGTCGTCGTCGGCCAACCACACCCAGTCCGCGCCGAGCGCCAGCGCGTGCAGCATGCCCAACGCGAAACCGCCTGCCCCGCCGAGGTTTCGGCGGGATCCGAGATAGGTGGATGGGAGGGGTTGCCCGGCGACCAGCTCGGCGACGCGGGGATCGTCGTCGTTGTCGACGACGATCAGGTGGTCGGGGGCGCGGGTCTGGGCCGACACCGACTCCAGTGACTTCGCCAAGTCGTCGGGACGACGGTGGGTGACCACCACCGCGCATATGACGGGGCTGGGCTCCTCGGGCAAGCGCTCGTCGGCGGTCACTTCTGGCGCGTCTCTTCGAGCACTTCCCGGACATGCCGGGCGGCGTCTTCGCCCTCATAGGCACGCACGACGTCCTCGATGCCGCCGGTCATCTTGATCGTGCCGTGGTCGATCCACATCGCGGTGTTGCACAGCCGGGCCAGGAACTCGTTGGAGTGGCTGGCGAACACCAGGATGCCCGAGCGCGCGACGAGTTCGGCCAACCGGGTCTGCGCCTTCTTCAGAAACTCGGCATCCACCGCGCCGATGCCCTCGTCGAGCAACAGGATCTCGGGGTCGATGCTGGTCACCACCCCCATCGCCAGACGCACCCGCATTCCGGTGGAATAGGTGCGCAACGGCATCGACAGGTAATCCCCGAGCTCGGTGAACTCGGCGATCTCGTCGATCTTGGCCAACATCTGCTTGCGCGTCTGCCCCAGGAACAGGCCGCGGATGATGATGTTCTCGAAGCCGGAGATCTCCGGATCCATCCCGACGCCGAGGTCGAACACCGGCGCCACCCGGCCGCGGACGGTCGCCACCCCCCGGGTGGGCTCGTAGATACCCGACAGCAGCCGCAGCAGAGTCGACTTGCCCGCACCGTTGTGCCCCACCAGACCCACCCGGTCGCCGAGTTCCAACGACATCGTGATGTCCCTCAGCGCCTCGATGACCACGACGTTGGAGTCGTTGCGTCCGATCGCGCCGCCGGCCTTACCGAGGAACGCCTTCTTCAGCGAGCGTGACTTCGCATCGAAGATCGGGAACTCCACCCACGCGTTGCGGGTCTCGATGTGTGGGACCAACGCATGCCCCTACAGGTACTGTCCGGTCCCCGGATGCGACGGACCGCCGCGCACCGCGACCCCCGGCGGCAGCGCGCCCTGGCCCCGCATCTGCTCCAGCTGCTGGCGTGCGGCCATCTGCTGGGCGAACAGCGCGGTCTGGATGCCGTGGAACAGGCCCTCCAGCCACCCCACCAGCTGTGCCTGCGCGATGCGCAGCTCGGCGTCCGAAGGCACCGCCTCCTCGGTGAACGGCAGCGTGAGCCGCTCGAGCTCGTCGCGAAGCTCGGGAGCCAGGCCGTCCTCGAGTTCGGTGATGCTCGTGCGGTGGATCTCGCGGAGCCGATTGCGGCTGGCGTCGTCGAGCGGCGCTGCGCGCACCTCCTCGAGCAACTGCTTGATCATGGTGCCGATCCGCATCACCTTCGCCGGCTGCTCGACGAGGTCGGTCAACGACTTGCCGTCGTTGGTCTCGTCATTTTCGGCGTCGGTGTCGGCACCGCTGATGATCTCGATGTTGTCGTCGTCGGTCATACTCCCTGCGTTCCCTCTAATCTCCACGGCATTCGTCGCTGCGCCCCGCGATCCCGAGCCAACTAGCGACACTAGTCCGGTCGTGCGCGAGGCGGTCCCCACGCCGGGGACGGGCGAAGTCCGGTAGGTGACCGCAAACCGGCCCGTCGGCTGTCCTCGGCGGTCGAGCAAACGGAGTCACCGAATGTCACCACGGGTGATGCAGACGTACGTTAACTCAATGCCGCGTCCCGGCCGTCGTGCGGGGGTGACCAGCAACGGCAACCGGTTTAGCACTCCGAACGCCAAGGTCACTGGACTAGTATGGCTGCCCAGCAGACCCAGTCCGACATGGCGGGTCGGGCCGAGTATCGGCCAGAATCGTGTGAGTTCGCGAACTCACGGACGCTCGAAGGTGGGCTGGCATGGCATACGACGTCGCCCGGGTGCGCGGCTTGCACCCCTCTCTGGGCGACGGGTGGGTGCGTTTCGACGCCCAGCACGGCATGTTGTCGCCTGACACGGTCGGCCGCGCGGTGTCCACGGCGTTCCGCGGGTCGATGCCCACCCCGGTGGGTCCGCACCCGTCGGCGCAGCGCAGCGCCGCGGTGTTGGAGGCCGCCCGGCTGGCCGTGGCCGATCTGGTCAACGCCGATCCCCGCGGTGTGGTGCTGGGCGCCGACCGCGCAATCCTGCTGACCTCGCTGGCCGACGCGTCGTCGTCGCGTGTCGGTCTCGGTTACGAAGTGGTGGTCACCCGTCTTGATGACGAGGCGAACATCGCGCCGTGGCTGCGCGCCGCGAATCGCTATGGGGCCAAGGTGAAGTGGGCCGAGGTCGACATCGAGACCGGCGAGCTGCCCAGCTGGCAGTGGGAGAGCCTGGTGACCAAGCCGACGCGCTTGGTCGCAATCACCTCTGCCTCATCGACTTTGGGCACCGTGACCGACCTGCGCGCGGTGACGAAGCTGGCACACGATCAGGGTGCACTGGTCGTCGTCGACCACTCCGCGGCCGCGCCGTACCAGCTGATGGACATCGATGAGATCGAAGCTGACGTGGTCGCGGTCAACGCATTGGGGTGGGGTGGTCCGCCCATCGGGGCCTTGGTCTTTCGCGATCCGGCGCTCATCGACTCCTTCGGTTCGGTGTCGCTGGATCCGGATGCGACCGGAGCGGCGCGGCTCGAAGTCGGCGCGCATCAGTTCGGTCTGCTTGCCGGAGTGGTGGCCAGCATCGAGTATCTGGCCTCCCTGGACGAGAACGCGCGTGGCACGCGCCGCGAACGCCTCGCGATCTCGATGCATTCCGCAAACGCCTATATGAGCCGGCTGTTCGACTATCTGCTGATCTCGCTACGATCCTTATCGACGGTGATGGTCATCGGTCAGCCCGAATCGCGAATCCCCGTGCTCAGTTTCGCGGTCAACGGCGTACCCGCTGAACGGGTGGTTCAGCGCCTGGCCGACAACGGCATCCTGGCGATATCGAATGCGAGTTCGCGCGTGCTGGACGTGATCGGCGTCAACGACGTCGGCGGCGCGGTAACGGTGGGACTGGCGCACTACACCACCACCGCCGAAGTCGATCAGCTGGTGCGCGCGCTCGCCTCGCTGGGCTGACGGTTGCGCTAATCGGCCACGCGCAGAACCACTTTCCCCGACACCTCGCCTGACTGCAGCAGCTCGTGCGCCGCCGCGGCTTCCTGAACCGGGTATTCGGCGCCGATGATCGGCCGCACCTGACCGCGCTCGATCATGGGCCAGACGTTGGCCACGACCTCGGCGACGACGTCACTCTTGCTTCCCTGGCCGCTGACCGGCCGCGCGCGAAGAGCGGTGGCGAAGACGCCCGCGCGCTTTGCGAGCAGCTTGCCGATGTTGAGCTCGGCCTTCACGCCGCCCTGCATCCCGATGATCACCAGTCGCCCGTCGTTGGCGAGCGCGTCGATGTTGCGGTCGAGGTAGGCCGCGCCCATGATGTCGAGGATCACGTCGGCGCCACCCTCGGCCTTGACGCGTTCGACGAAGTCTTCGTCGCGGTAGTTGATCGCCACCTCGGCCCCGAGTTCGGCGCACAGGTCCAGCTTGTGGGCCGATCCGGCGGTCACGGCCACGCGGCATCCGAGCGCGCGGGCCACCTGGACGGCGTGGGTGCCGATGCCGCTGGCACCCCCATGGATGAGAACCAGCTGCCCGGCCGTCAACCCCGCTGTCATCACCAGGTTCGACCACACGGTGCAAGCCACCTCGGGCAGGCCGGCGGCCTCGTGCAGGGACACCGAGTCCGGAAGCGCCATCACCTGCCCGGCCGGTACAGCCACGTACTCGGCGTAGCCCCCGCCCGCCAGCAACGCGCAGACCTGTTGTCCGACTGCCCAATCGGAGGCCTGCTCACCGACCGCCTCGACCGTTCCTGACACCTCGAGTCCGAGGATTTCGCTGGCGCCGGGCGGCGGTGGATACTTGCCCGCGGCCTGCAACAGGTCGGCCCGATTGATGCCGGCAGAGGCCACCTTGATCAGAATTTCGCCCTTGTTCGGTGCGATGTCGGGAACCTCTTGCCAGTTCAATCGGCCTCCCGGGCCGGCCACGATTGCATGCATTCCGATAACGCTACTAGCCTGCGACAACAGTCTTGAGAATTGGTCGCCAGCAATGTCAGGGCCGTTTACTATGACCGCATGGAGGGGATAATTGCGGGTCGTACCGCGGGGGACATGCCGGGGCTGGACATCGCGGAGCAGCGGTCCTGGCAAAACTTTTTGGATGCCGCGCTGCGGCTGTATGCGACTTTGAATCGGTCGCTGGTGGATAAGCATCACCTGACGCTCAACGACGTCAGGCTGCTCGACATCCTCGACAAGTCACCGACCGGATCGGCCCGAATGGGTGATCTCGCCGAGGGATTGATGTCGTTGCCGAGCCGGGTCACCCGGCAGATCCGTCGCCTGGAGATGGCAGGCCTGGTGCGTCGCGGGGCCAGTCCCGACGACGGCCGCGGTGTGCTCGCCAGCATCACCGACGACGGGCGCACGGCGGTGCGTGAGGCGATGATCACCTACGGCGAGAGCGTGCGCGCGCACTTCCTCGACCGGTTGTCGCGGCCCCAGGTCGCGGCGATGGGTGAGAACTGCCGGCGCATCAGCGTCGGGCTCAAGAACGGGTCGATGAACGCCAAGCTCGGCCGGGTCTGAGGGGATTCCCCGTCGCGGACGGTGTGAGCCGCCCCGTACTCTTGTCGGCGGTGGCGTGGCAGAGCGGCCTAATGCACTCGCCTTGAAAGCGAGAGACGGCTAACACCGTCCGGGGGTTCAAATCCCTCCGCCACCGCTCACGACATGGGGTGCGCGATGCGCGCCAACACCCGTACGCCCGAATCGATCTGTGACTCGCTGAGGTTCGCGTAGCCCAGGAGCAGACCGGGCGGGGCGGACGACGGATCGGCGTAGCAGGGTGCAAGCGGCTCGACCCGCACCCGTTGTTCGGTGGCCCGCCGGACCAACTCCTCGAGCGGGAACCCGTCGGGGAAGCGCACCGTCAGGTGAACCCCGGCCGCGGCCCCGAGCACGGTCGCTTGCGGCAGGTGCCGACCCAGGGCCCCCAGCAGGGCATTGCGCCGGGTCAGGTATCGGCGACGCATCTGGCGCAGGTGCCTGTCGTATCCTCCCGATCGCAGGAGCTGCGCGAACGCCAACTGGTCCATCACCGAACTTCCGGTGTCCGCAAGACCTTTGGCAAGTTTGACCGCGCCGACGAGATGCGCGGGCAGCACCATCCAGCCGATGCGAAGACCGGGCGCCAGGGTCTTGCTCGTCGAGCCGACATAGACGACGCGGTCGGGCGCGATCCCCTGCAGCGCGCCGACGGGTGCACGGTCGTAGCGGTATTCGGCGTCGTAGTCATCCTCGATGATCAGATTTCCGGCTCGAACCCAGTCCATCAGCTCGGTGCGCCGCGCGGCCGACAGCACGACCCCGGTCGGGGACTGGTGCGCGGGGGTGGTGAGCACTGCATCGGCACCGCTGGCCGTCAGCGCGCCGACATCGAGGCCGTCCTCGTCCACCGGAACAGGTACGGGCTCGATCCCGTTGTTCCGCAGCACCATTCGGTGTAACCAGAATCCCGGGTCCTCCATGGCAAGCGAAGATGTCGGCAGTGACCGGGCGAGCAACGCAATGGCCTGTGTCGCTCCCGAGCACAGCACAATGTGTTGCGGTTCGGCGAGCACACCGCGCACGCGTCGCAGGTAATCGGCCACTGCGACGCGCGTGGTGAACAATCCCTGAGGCGCCACGTAACCGAGCGCATCCGGCCCGACATCGGCCAGGCCCTGCTTCAACGCCCGCAGCCAGGCGTCGCGTGGGAAACTCCGCAGATCCGGTGACCCCGGCAGGAAGTCGACGTCGTAGCGAGCCGCCGGCCCGGCCTCGCTGCGGGACGGCCGGTCGACGGTGTCGACCGTGGCGACCACCGTGCCCGATCCGTGCCTGCCGAGCAGGAATCCCTCGGCGACGAGCTGACTGTAGGCATCGACCACGAGCCGACGGGACACTCCCAGGTCGGCGGCGAGCAGGCGACTGGACGGCAGTCGAGTGCCCGGTGCGAGGCGGCCCGTTCTGATGGCCGTCCGCAGCCCGTCGGCCAGTTGGCGGTGCAGCGGATCGGCGGCGTCCCGGTCGAGTTCTACGAGCAACTCGGGACCTGAAGTGGTACCCGATTTCACTGTCAAAGTGGTGCCTATCTTGAGGCCAGTGACGAACTAGCGTGACCGTATGACATCGACACCGACGCGCACAAGGGCCGGGTTCGTCGAGGTGACGCTCATCGTGTTCGGGCTCTACTCCTTGGCTGTGGGGCTGTTCATGATGTTCGCCCCTGGCGCGTTCTTCGACACGCTCGGTAACTTCGGCACGCGCAACGACCACTACATCTTCGACACAGCCACCTTCGAGATTCCGCAGGGGCTCATGCTGCTCGCTGCAGTGCGGTGGCCGCGGTGGCGCACTCCGGCACTGGCGTTCGCGACGCTGCACTGGGCACTGCACTCGCTCAGTCACATCATCGACCCGCACCACGGCGCGGGTGACTGGGTCGGTTGGCTGGAGGCGGGCGGTCTGGTATTCACCACCGCGATACTGGCGATCGCATTGCGGGCCAGCCTCATTGCCGAGAGGAGGCCATAGTGCGAGTCCTGGTTGCCGGCGCGACGAGCGTGCCCGGCCTTCCGCTGCTGCGTGAGCTCGACGCCCGCGGCCACGAGGTCATCGGGCTGACGCGGTCACCGAACAAGACCGGCGCGCTCGCCGCCGCGGGTGCCAAACCCGTTGCCGTCGACGTGTTCGACGCCGACGATATCGATAAGGCGGTCGCCGATATCGGTCCTGAGGTCGTGGTGTCGCTGCTGACCACGCTGCCGAAGCGGGGACCCATGCGGGTCAAGGACTTCGAGCCCGCGAGAAGGTTGTGGGGGACCGGTGCGCCGAACCTGCTGGCCGCCGCGCAGCGTGCCGGTGTCCGCCGCGTCGTTGCCGAATCGGTGATGTTCGCGTATGGCTATCCGACCACCGGCCCGGCGCTGATGGACGAGAGCGACCCCTATCCCGGCCCGGCTCCGCCTGGTGGAGAGGCGATGCTGGCGGCTTTGCGTGGGATGGAGCAGAAGGTCATGACGTCCGGGGAACACAGTGACACAGAAGGAATCGTGTTGCGCTACGGCGCTTTCTACGGACCGGGTGTGCCGCACGACGAGTTGTTCACTCGGATGGCGAGATGGCGGCTGGCGCTGGACATGGGTGGTGGCGGCATCGTGTCCTGGATCCACATCGATGACGTCGCGAAGGCCACGGCGGCCGCGCTCGACCGCGGACGGGGCGGCCAGATCTACAACATCGTCGACGACCGGCCGCAGTCGTTCAACGGCTACATCCGCGAGTTGGGCGACAAGCTCGGACGGCCTCGACAGCTACGCATTCCGCGTGCGGTGGTCAAGCTCGCCGCACCCTACGGTGTCACCGCATTCGGCGACACCTGGCTTCCGCTGTCGAATGCCAAGGCCAAGTCCGAACTCGGTTGGACGCCTATTCGCCGGTGAATTCGGGCGGCCGCTTCTCGAACATCGCGGTCACCGCTTCGCCCAGATCCTTCGACGGCAGGAACGCCGAATTCCACGCGGCCACATACCGCAAGCTCTCCGAGACCCGGGCGATGCGCTGCTGGTCGAGCACGTCCTTGATGCCGTGCACCGTCAGTGGCGGGTTGGCGGCGATCTCAGCGGCGGTGGCGTGCGCCGCGGCAAGCGAGGCGTCGGCGTCGTCGTACACGTTGTTGACCAGACCGATTTTCTCGGCGCGGGCGGCGTCGATGTCCTTGCCCGTCAGTGTCAGTTCGCGCAGGTGCCCGTCGGACAGGATCAGCGGCAGTCGCGCCAGTGAGCCCACGTCGGCGACGATCGCCAGCTTCACCTCGCGCACGGAGAACTTCGCGTCGGCGCTGGCGTATCGGATGTCCACAGCGCTGATCAGGTCCACGCCGCCGCCGATGCACCAGCCGTGCACCGAGGCGATGGTGGGGGTGCGGCAGTCGGCGACCGCGTTGATCGCGCCCTGCATCTTCGTCAAGGTGGTGTGGAATCCGAGTCGGGCCTTCGCGCCGGCATCGAGGCCGGGCATGCTGCCGCCCATCGCCGCGAGGTCGAGCCCGTAGCTGAAGTTCTTGCCAGAACCGGTCAGCACGATGGCGCGCACCTCCGGATCGGCGTCCAGCGTGCCGAACACCTCGGGCATCTCGGCCCAGAACGCCGGGCCCATGGCGTTGCCCTTGCCGGGTCCGATCAGCGTCACCCGCGCGACGTGGTCGGAGATGTCAACGGTGACGGATTCGTAGGTCTCACCCATGGGGCACGACGCTAGTTGGTCACGACACCGCTCACGGCGGCGGCTTGCCCAGGAGCACCTCGTTCACGGTGGCGCTGGGTAGGAACTGGCAGGCGGCGTCGACCAGCATCTGGCCGATGCCCTCTCCGTCGGGCCCGAGCGGGTTGCCCTCCTGGTTGAGGATCTCGCGGATCACGGCGACCTGGGTCGCCTCGTCGAGCCCGTTGTACTCCGAGCACTGCATGGACAAGGCGTTCGGCGGCGCGGGCACGACCGGGATGTCGGTGTTGCGTGTCGGCAGCGGGATGTCGGGAAGCCCGATGTCGGGCAGCCCGGGAATCGACGGCGACGTCGGCCGGGCCGGCGAGGTGGTCAACGGCGGCCCCGGCTCGGTCGTCATCGCGACGGAGCCCTCGGTGGTGCGCGAGCATCCCGTCGCGACACCGGCGAGCACCAGCACCGCCGCCGCCACTCGCACGTGCGTCCTCATCTCGGCAACGATAACGCCCGTCGGCGACGTAGCGTGGCGTCATGCCCGACGACTTGCGCGCAGGACCCGATTCACCGCCGACCGACGAACTGCGAAGTGCCGAGAAATCCTTCGCTGTCCTGCAGCACGTGCTGCACGGCATCGCTGCCGACGATCTGCACAAGCAGACACCGTGTCGGGAGTTCGACGTGGCAGCGCTGACCGACCACCTGCTCAACTCGATCGCGACGCTCGGTGCGATGGCAGGTGCGGAATTCGGCGAACGCGACCACGACGCGCCGATCGAGCAGCAGGTGGTGTTCGCGGCGCGGGCAGCGCTGGACGCCTGGCAGCGTCGCGGATTGGAGGGCACCGTGGACTTCGCCGGGAACGACGTGCCGGCCAGGATGATGGTGGGCATCCTGTCGCTCGAGTTCCTGGTGCATGCCTGGGACTACGCCGCAGCTGTGGGCCGCGAGGTCAGCGCTCCCGAATCCTTGTCCGACTACGTGCTGGGGCTGGCCCGCAAGATCATCACGCCTGATGGCCGGGTGAATGCCGGCTTCGATGACGCGATCGACGTCGCCGACGACGCGGATGCGCTGACGCGGTTGCTCGCCTTTACCGGTCGGCGGGCCTAGGGCTTCGCGAGGCTTAGCCACTTCGCGAGGCGTACACCAGGGTCGTGGATCGCCCATCCTGACGACCCTGGTGTTGATCTCGCGAGCGCTACAGCCGTTCGAGGTAGAAGTAGAGGTGCCGGGTGCCGTCGAGTGCGCCCTTGCCGTTCATGATGCCGACGACGGCGTTCTCATCGACGACCTTGAAGTGGTCATGCACGGGTGCGCCGTCGTAGACCATCGACGCCGTCACCTCTCCGCGGAACTCCTCCATCCACAGGCTGGCTTCACCCTTCATCGCCTCGGTGTTGGAGAACTTGTTGCCGTCGGCGTCCAGGCACACCAGGGGCTTCGCGTCGCTCGGCGATGCGAACGTCTTACCGAACCAGTTGAGGCGCTCCATGAATCCGTTGGCCTTGTGGCCGGTGTGGAACTCGCCGCCCTTCCACTCCCCGATCATGAAGTCGATGGTGGCCGGCTGCAGAGTCGACCAGAAGTCGTCGAGTTCGGCGTCGGAGATAGTATCGGTGCGCTCCTTGAGTTCGGTGAAGATCTCGCGGGCGTCGCTCATGTCTGTCCTATCCATCGGCGGGCGAAATCGAGGAACGCATCGTTCTCGTGCGTTGCGGCGACGGTGACGCGTACGCCGTCGTCCCCGTAGGGCCGCACGATGATGCGGTTGTCCGCCGAGGCCTCTGCGAACTGCTGGGCCCGGCCGGGCAAGGGGAGCCAGACGAAGTTGGCCTGTGAGTCGGGCACGGTGTAGCCGGCGGCGCGCAGTTCCGCTGTGACCCGGGTGCGCTCGGCGACGACGGCGTCGGTGCGCTCGAGTAGCTCGTCGGCGACGTCCAGCGACGCGATCGCGGCGGCCTGCGACACGCTGGTCGCGGTGAACGGCACGTAAACCTTTCCGATCGCGGTGATCAGATCCGGGTCGCCCACCGCGTAGCCCACCCGCAGACCCGCCAGCCCGTAGGCCTTCGAAAACGTCCGCAGCACAACGAGGTTGGGATGGGCGCGGACCAGCCCCAGGCTGTCGGGAACCATCGGCTCGCGAATGTACTCGACGTAGGCCTCGTCGAGCGCGATCGCGATGTGCGGCGGCACCGCGGAGACGAAGCGGGCGAGCGCGTCGGGTGCGACAACGGTGCCCGTCGGGTTGTTCGGATTGCACACGAAGATCAGCCGGGTGCGGTCGGTGATCGCGGCCAGCATGGCGTCGAGGTCGTGCGTGTGGTCGGTCAGCGGCACCGGCACGGGCGTGGCCCCCGCCGTTCGCACCTGCAGTGGGTAGATCTCGAAGCTGCGCCAGCCGAACAGCACCTCGTCGCCGACGGTTGAGGTGATCTGGATCAACTGCTGACACAGGCTGACCGACCCGCAGCCCACCGAGATGTGCTCGGGAGCGAAGTTGACGTGCTTGGCGAGTCGCTCGCGGAGCTCTACGTAGCCGTTGTCCGGGTATCGGTTGATGGTGCCGACGGCGTCCTCGATCGCGGACCGCACGCTCGGCAGCGGGGGATGCACCGTCTCGTTGCTGGCGATCTTGATCGCGCCGGGAACCGTCCTGCCGGGCGTGTAAGCGGGCAGATCAGCCAGTTCGGGGCGCAGCCGGACGGTCACCGCACCAGTTTATGGGTCGGCCGAGTGCGCTTTGCCTCGCGCAGTGGCCCATGTGTACGCTGTCGGATCGGCGGTAATCGTCAGGAGGCGTGCCAGAGCGGCCGAATGGGGCTCACTGCTAATGAGTTGTCGCCCTCAAAGGCGACCGGAGGTTCAAATCCTCTCGCCTCCGCCACGGTTGACAGCGTCAGCCGACAACTGAAGATCGACCATGCGCCCGTAGCTCAACGGATAGAGCATCTGACTACGGATCAGAAGGTTGGGAGTTCGAGTCTCTCCGGGCGCGCTCATCGACTTAGAGTCAGCCGCCGCACAACGCAAGTCCGCGATCGATCATCGGGCCGATGTCCACCTTGACCCCAGGAGCGTTCGGGTCGTCGCGCCAGATCGGGTCGAAGGGCGGCCAGAGGTTCGCGGCCCTCGCCGTTCCGTTGAGGGCGTACATCTCGCGATCGGCGACGACGGTCACCCGTTCGCCGCCCGCTCCCTTCGTGCACATCAATGTGGCGGAGTCGACGGTGAACGGCCACGGTCCTTCGGTCCACGTCGCGCGTTCCACCAGACCCGCCGGTCGGTTCGAGTCGCCACTCGGTGCGCTTGGCGTGGTACCGGCGCCGCACAGCGCCAGCCCCTTCTCGATCAGCGTCCTCGCATCAATATGTGCACCTGGCTTCGCGGGATCGGGAGCGCCGATCTCGTCGGCATAGTCCGGCAGACCTGTTCGCATAGCCGCTGCGTTCAAGGCGTACTTCGATTCTCCCACTGCGATTGTCACCAGGTTGTCACCCTGGCATTCGAGCACGGCCTCGTCGATAGTCAGCGGCCAGGGACCGTCGGTCCACGTCGCACGACTGACATAGCCGGGCGGCGGCCCCTGCGGCGTCGGCGCAGCGGACGCCGTGGACGATGACGGCGATTGCGCCAACATCGACGGGGGAGATGCCTGAGTCGTCGCGGCCGTGTCGCTATTCGAGCCGCAGCCGATCATCATCATCATCGCCAGAGCGCCAACCATCGCAGTGATCACGAGCCGCATTGGATCCCTCCCCCACGCGTCGCAGTGCGCAGATTACCGACCAGCGGGCGTGGACGCAGCGGCTTCGATTGCGGCAGGGGAGTCGGGGTATTCAGTGCGTCATGGCCACCGACGACGAAGCGAATCAAGCCGAGCGCCGCGCCGCGGCAGCCCGTGAGCGCGCGGCGCGCGCCGGGCTGTCCGCAGCGGCGAGCTTCGAGCGATCCGCGAAGATGCACGACGAAGTCGCCGAGGTGCAACAAGAGGGTATCCGCCGCGGCATCCCCGCTCCCGAAGTGAACGAGGAGTCATCGGCCCGCCATCGTAAGGCCGCCGAGGAAGACCGCGACCTGGCGCGGCGCAAGCGCGCTCAGTCCGAGAGTGACCTGACACCGGAGCCGGGGGCATGATCCACGGCGGCACCCGCTTTGGCTAGATTGGGAACAGTGCGGCTGTTGTTGATCGCCGATACTCACGTTCCCAAACGCGCCAAGGACCTGCCCGCACGGGTTTGGGACGAAGTGACGAAGGCAGACGTGGTGGTGCATGCCGGCGACTGGGTGGAGCCGTCGTTGCTCGACGCGCTGGAGGCCCGCGCCAAGCGGCTCGTCGCATGCTGGGGCAACAACGATGGCGCCGAACTGCGCCGCCGGCTGCCCGAACGAGCCGATGTCACACTCGCCGGGCTGCGCTTCACCGTCGTCCACGAAACCGGTGCGGCGACCGGCCGCGAGGCACGCATGGCCAAGGCCTATCCCGACACCGACGTGCTGATATTCGGCCACAGCCACATCCCGTGGGACACGACGACGAAAACCGGTCTGCGACTTCTGAACCCGGGGTCGCCAACCGACCGGCGGCGCCAGCCCCACTGCACATACATGACCGCCACCGTGCGCAATGGCACGCTCTCCAACGTCATCCTGCACGCACTGGACCGCGATGCGTGACCGGCCGGCGCGCGTCGCCGACGTCCACGAGATCGCCGCGTCGATGCCGCACGTCAAGCGCATCGAGGGGCCTAAGGGCAACCCTATCTACCAAGTCGGCGGCAAGTCGTTCGTGTTCTTCCGCACTCCCCAGCCCGACGCCGAGGATCCGGATACCGGCGAGCGTTACGCCGACGTGATCATGATCTGGGTGGAATCGGAGATGGACAAGGCCGCGCTCATCCAGGATCCCGACTCGCCGTTCTTCACGACCGACCGCTTCGAGGGCCATCCCTCGGTCCTGGTGCGCGCCAGCCGATTACGGGAGATCGGAAGGGTCGAACTGACCGAACTCGTCCAGGACGCATGGCTCTCGCGCGCATCGAAACGCCGGGCCGATCGGTGGCTGGCCGAGCACCAGGGCTGACCGCGCGGCTATTTCGGCGGGACGTTCGCGTGCTCGGCGCCGCAGATGAACACCGCCATCCGGGCCGGTGTGTCGCCTGGGTTCTTCCAGCGGTGCCGCGTTCCGTTCTGCACGACGGTGTCGCCCGGTTGCAGGGTCACTTCGGCTCCGTCGTCGAGTTCGAGAACGACCGTGCCTTCGAGCACCACCTCGAAGTCGACGGTGTCCGTGGTGTGCATACCCGGGTCCGTGTAATCCATGTAGCCGAGCATCCCGGGCAGCTTCTCCTCCATCTCGGCCATCGCCTCGTCGATGTCGAGGGCGTCCGGGGCCTGGGCGCCGTGTGACGGCGGCAGCGTCAGCAGCGCGAAGCGAAAACCCCCGATCGGCGGAAAGTAGTTGTGCCACTGGGGCATCGAACCGTCATCGGGGAAGCGACATGTCTGGTCGCTGCCCCACAGCAGGTGGTTCTCGAAGCCCGGCATCAGCATGGTCTGAATCGGTGCGACGCTCTGGTCGCTGACAAAGACGGACTTGCCGGACGAATCGTGACCGGTCACTACTCGGCGTACTTGCATGGGGTCAGTGAACCAGCCCCGCGTCAACCTCGGGATGAATATCGTGTCGCCATGCAGCAGAAACCTCCCACCGCCGTCATCGAGTCCGCACACCGCGAGCACCTGAGCGCGCTGCCGTTCGACGACACCGCGGACTTCGACAACGCCGACCGCGGCTTCATCGCGGCGCTGGAGCCCTGTGTGATCAAGGCGGCCGACGGCCGGGTGGTCTGGGACAACGACACCTACTCGTTCCTGGATGCCGACGCCCCGCCGTCGGTGCATCCCAGCTTGTGGCGACAGAGCCGGCTGTGCGCCAAACAGGGCCTCTACGAAGTGGTCGAGGGCATCTACCAGGTGCGGGGGTTCGACCTGTCCAACATCACCTTCATCGAGGGCGACACCGGCGTCATCGTCATCGACCCGTTGATCTCCACGGAGACCGCCGCGGCGGCGCTGGCGCTGTACCGCGAACACCGGGGCGATCGTCCCGTGAACGCCGTCATCTATACCCACAGCCACGTCGACCATTTCGGCGGCGTCCTGGGTGTCACCTCGCAGGCCGACGTCGACGCGGGCCGGGTCGCGATCATCGCGCCCGAACACTTCACCGAACACGCCGTCCAGGAGAACGTGTACGCGGGCACCGCGATGGGCCGCCGGGCGAGCTACATGTACGGCGCGCTGTTGGCGCGCGGACCCCAGGGACAGGTGGGATGCGGGCTGGGACAGGTGACGTCGACGGGTGAAGTGGCGCTGATCGTTCCGACCGTCGACATCCGGGAGACCGGCGAGACACATACGGTCGACGGCGTCGAGATCGAGTTCCAGATGGCTCCGGGCACCGAGGCACCCGCCGAGATGCACTTCTACTTCCCGAAGTTCCGCGCGTTGTGCATGGCCGAGAACGCAACCCACAACCTGCACAACCTGCTGACGCTGCGGGGTGCGCTGGTGCGTGACCCGCACGGGTGGGCCGGCTACCTGACCGAGGCGATCGACACGTTCGCCGACCGCACCGACGTCGTGTTCGCCTCACATCACTGGCCCACCTGGGGCAGGGACGAGATCGTCGAATACCTGTCGCTGCAACGCGATCTGTACGCGTACTTGCACGACCAGACGCTGCGCCAACTTAATCAGGGATTCACCGGTATCGAGATCGCCGAGGACTTCACGCTTCCCCCTGCGTTGCAGAAGGCATGGCACGCACACGGCTACTACGGCTCGGTCAGCCACAACGTCAAGGCGGTCTATCAGCGCTACATGGGCTGGTTCGACGGCAACCCGGGACGGCTGTGGGCGCATCCACCCCAAGCCGCAGGCCCTCGCTACGTCGAGGCGATGGGTGGCCTGGACCGCGTGGTCGAGATAGCCCGCGAAGCCTTCGGGTGCGGTGACTATCGTTGGGCGGCAACTCTTCTGGATCATGTGATGTTCACCGACGAACACTACGACGCCGCCCGCGAACTCTACGCCGACACCCTCGAACAGCTGGCCTATGGTGCGGAGAACGCGGTGTGGCGCAACTTCTTTCTCTCCGGAGCGACCGAACTTCGAGACGGCAACTTCGGCACCCCCACCCAGACCGCGTCGACGTCGATGGTGATGCAGCTGGCCCCCGAGCAGATCTTCGACGCGTTCGCGATCAGCGTGAACGGCCCGCGGGCATGGGATCTGGACATCGCCGTCGACGTCACCTTCGGCGACACCGACACCAATTACCGGTTGACGCTGCGCAACGGCGTTCTGGTGCACCGCAGAGTGGCCGCCGACGAGGCGTCGGCTCAGGCGACCGTCAACGTGGCCAGCAAGATGCGCCTGCTCGCGCTCGCCGCGGGCGACGACCGCTCACCCGGGCTCGACATCTCCGGCGACACCCGTGCGCTGCAGTCGCTGATCGGTGTGCTGGACCGCCCGGACCCGGCGTTCAACATCGTCACACCGTAGCGATTTCGGTGTCCAAACAGCCCGCTCACCGACAGTTGCAACACCGAACTCGCAAGAAGGTCAGGGCATGCCGCCGTCGACGCGGATGATCGAACCCGACGTGTAGCTCGACGCGTCGGACATCAAATACAATGCGGCGCCGATGATCTCGGGCGGCTCACCAAGGCGCTGCAACGCGAAGTGCTGCGCGCCCTTCTGCGTCGCGGGGATGTCCCAGGCCTTGCTGATATCGGTCAGGAACGGGCCCGGCATCAGCGTGTTGACCCGCACCGTCGGGCCGTAGGCCAGCGCCAGCCCCTCGGTCAGCGCGTTGAGGCCCGCCTTTGCCGCCGAGTAGGGAAGCTGCTCGGGGCGGGGACGGCGCGAACCGCTCGAGCTCACGTTGACGATCGAGCCGCCGCCGTCGGCGACCATGCGCTCACCGACCAGCGCGGACAACCGGAACGGGCCCTTGAGGTTCAGGTTGATCACCGAATCGAAGAGCTTCTCGGTGACCGAGGGAAGCGACTCGTACAGCGGCGACATCCCCGCGTTGTTGACCAGCACGTCGACCTTGCCGAACCGCTCGTAGGCCGCATCGACCAGCCCGTCGAGCTCATCCCAGCGCCCCACATGCACCTGGTAGGGCAGTGCGGCGCGGCCGGTCGCGGCGGTGATCTCCTCGGCCGTCGCCACACACGAGTCGTATTTGCGGCTGGCGATCACGACGTCCGCGCCGCATCGCGCGGCGGCCATCGCCATCTCCTTGCCCAACCCGCGGCTACCGCCGGTGACCAGCACGACGCGGTCGGAAAGATCGAAGAGTTCGGCTGCAAAATCCCTGTCGGTACGCATGGCCATATGGTGGCACGGTGCAGTTGCTCATCATTCGACACGCTTTGCCGCTCCGTAGCGAGCCGGGGCAGGGCTCCGATCCCGACCTCTCCGAAGAGGGCATCGAACAGGCCAAACGCCTGCCCGACGCGCTGGCTCGGTTTCCCATCTCACGGTTGGTGAGCAGCCCGCAGAAGCGCGCGATCCAGACCGCCGAGCCGGTCGCCGAGGCGCTCGGACTGTCGATCGACATCGACAACCGGCTGGCCGAATACGACCGCGACCTCTCGCACTACACGCCGGTCGAGGAGATCTCCGAAGAGGACATGCGCCGCCTCGCCAACGGTGAGTTGCCCAGCGGCGTCGACCAGTCGGCGTTCATCGCCCGGGTGAAGGCCGGGGCCCACGACATCGTCAAGGCCGCCGAGCGCGAGGACACCGTCGCGTTGTTCAGCCACGGAGGCGTCATCAACGCCCTGGTCCACGACGTGATGGGAACCGAGCGCCTGCTGTGCGTGCAGGTCGACTACGCCGGTATCACCCGGCTGTTGTGGTCGTCCTCGCGTGAGACGTTCTTCGTCGCGGGCGTCAACTCCACCGAGCACGTATGGGACCTGCTGCCCAGAAATCAGCAGTGGTAGACATTTCCAATGGCCGCTCCGCTGGAAGGGCTCGACCTCGACGCCCTCGACCGTCATCTGCGTTCGGAGGGCATCGCCCGCTCCGGTGACCTGCGCGCCGAGTTGATCTCCGGTGGCCGCAGCAATCTGACGTTCCTGGTGTGCGATGACCAATCGAAGTGGGTGCTGCGCAGGCCCCCGCTGCACGGTCTGACGCCGTCGGCGCACGACATGGCCCGCGAGTACAAGGTGATCTCGGCGTTGCAGAACACCGCCGTGCCCGTCCCCCGCGCGGTGACCATGCGCAACGACGACTCGGTGCTCGGCGCGCCCTTCCAGATGGTCGACTACGTGCCGGGCCGGGTCATCCGGCACACCGAGGAACTCGAGGCTCTCGGCGACAAGGCCGACATCGAAGCCTGTGTCGACGCGTTGATCAAGGTGCTCGCCGATCTGCACGCCCTGGACCCCGAGGAGGTCGGCCTCGGCGACTTCGGCAAGCCGACCGGATACCTCGAGCGCCAAGTGAAGCGCTGGGGCGGCCAGTGGGAGCTGGTACGCCGCGACCGCAACGGTCAAGGGGACGAACGAGACGGCGACGTCAAGCGGCTGCACACCGCGCTCGGGGAGGCGATCCCAGCGCAGAGCCGCAGCGCGATCGTGCACGGCGACTACCGCATCGACAACACCATGCTCGACGCCGACGACGGGACCAAGGTGCTCGCGGTGTTGGACTGGGAGATGTCGACCCTGGGCGATCCCATCAGCGATGCCGCCCTGATGTGCGTGTACCGCCACCCGATGTTCAACCTCGTGCATGCCGACGCCGCGTGGGCGTCACCGCTGATCCCGCCGGCAGACCAACTCGCGCAACGGTATTCGGTGGCCTCGGGTCAGCCGCTGGACCACTGGGAGTTCTACATGGGTCTGGCGTACTTCAAGCTGGCGATCATCGCGGCGGGTATCGCCTACCGCGGGAGAGTGGGCGGTGCGCCGTCGGACTTCGTCACGATGGTCGACGACGCGGTCGCCCCGTTGATCGACGCCGGACTCGAGTCGATCCGGTAGCGGAGGCTACCGAAGCGCGGCCTTGTAGTTCTTCTTGGCGGCGCGACGCAGTTGGACCATGCGCGCTGCGCCCGCCAGCGCCGTGATCAGGCCGCCGCATACCGCGGCGAACAGAATCGCCACACCGCGCGGCATGAACCAGTGCCAACCGAGGAAGGCGAACTCGGTCGACTCGGTGTTCTGCGCGATGAATATCAGCAGCAGGATCAGGATGAGGAAACCCGCGATGACCGCCGACCACAGCGCCGCCGCGCGGGTGAAATGGACCTTCTTCACCGACGGTGACGTGCGATCGGCCGTCTCACCGTCCGTCGGCGGAACCGGCGGCCCGGGGTTGGGCGGACCGTAGGGTTCCGGTTCGTTCGGCGGTGAGGCCCCATACGGATCGGTGCTCATGGTTCCAAGTTTGCCCCTTCCGGTCCGCGACAAACGGTATTTGACGTGGACGGTCGAATCACCGGCCAGACAAATCGCGCGTAGCTGCGGCGATGCCGATACTGTCGGATTCATGACCTCGATGCCGCGACGTCGGCGCGTGCCGTTCGTCGTGGTGGTGACGGTTCTCGCGGTCCTGATGGGCGCGGCTTGCGGAAGCTCGAACCCCCTCGGCGGCGGTGAGATCTCCGGTGACCTCAAGACGATCGCGGTCGGGTCCGCCGACTTCACGGAGTCCAAGATCATCGGCGAGATCTACGCCCAGGCGCTGGAGGCCAACGGCTTCACGGTGCGCCGTCAGTTCGGGATCGGCAGCCGTGAGACGTACATCCCCGCCGTGCAGGACCACTCGATCGACCTCATCCCCGAGTACACGGGCAACCTGCTGCAGTACTTCGACGAGGACACCACCGCCACCACCCCCGATGCGGTCCTGCTCGCACTGCTCAAGGTGCTGCCCGGGGACCTGTCCATCCTGTATCCGTCTCCGGCGGAGGACAAGGACACCCTCGCGGTGACCGAGGCGACCGCGCAGCGATGGAACCTGAGAACCATCGGCGATCTCGCCGAGCACCCCGGGGAGGTGAAAGTCGGTGCGCCATCGGAGTTTCAGACGCGCGTCACCGGCCTGGTGGGCCTCAAGGAACGGTATGGCCTCGACATCGCGCCGGCGAACTTCGTCGCCATCAGCGACGGCGGCGGCCCGGCGACGGTGCAGGCGCTCAACAGCGGGGCGATCACCGCCGCCAATATCTTCAGCACTTCGCCTGCGATCGAACAGAGCAACCTCGTCGTGCTCGAGGACCCCGAGAACGTGTTTCTGGCCGCCAATGTCGTGCCGCTGGTCGCATCGCAGAAGATGTCGAACGAACTGAAGACCGTGCTCGACGCGGTCAGCGCGAAGCTCACCACCGAGGCCCTGATCGCGCTCAACACCTCGGTCGAGGGAAACCGCGGCATCGACCCCGACGAAGCGGCGCAGAAGTGGATCGCGGACAACGGATTCGACGAACCGGTGCAGAAGCGATGAGCGCTTGCGCGAAGAGCAGACAAACACGATGAGCGCTCGCGCGAAGAGCGGACAATCATGATCAGCTTCTCGAACGTCACCAAGCGGTATCCGGACGGCACCGTCGCGGTCGACGACCTCACCCTCGAGGTGCCCGAGGGCACATTGACGGTCTTCGTCGGCCCGTCGGGATGCGGCAAGACCACGTCGATGCGGATGATCAACCGGATGATCGAGCCCAGTTCGGGCACCCTGACCGTCGACGGACGCGACGTCACCAAGGTGGACCCGGTCAACCTGAGGCTCTGCATCGGTTATGTGATCCAGAGCGCGGGGCTCATGCCGCATTTGCGGGTGGTCGACAACGTCGCAACCGTCCCGGTGTTGCGGGGTGAATCCCGGCGCAGCGCACGCCGATCCGCACTCGAGGTGATGGAACGCGTGGGTCTGGACCCCAAGCTCGCCGACCGCTATCCGGCGCAACTGTCCGGCGGCCAACAGCAGCGTGTCGGTGTGGCGCGGGCACTGGCGGGCGACCCGCCGATCTTGTTGATGGACGAACCGTTCAGCGCCGTCGACCCCGTCGTGCGTGAGGACCTTCAGGCCGAAATCGCCCGCCTACAAAGCGAACTGCGCAAGACCATCGTCTTCGTCACCCACGACATCGACGAGGCGGTCAAGCTCGGTGACCGCGTCGCGGTGTTCGGCCGCGGCGGGGTGCTGCAGCAGTACGGCGAACCGGCGTTCGTCCTGTCCAATCCGGCCAACGAGGAGGTGGCGGCGTTCGTCGGCGCAGACCGCGGATACCGCGGTCTGCAGTTCTTCCACGCGTCGGGACTGCCGCTGCACGACATCGGCCACGTCGACGAAAACGATGTCGAAGCGCTCGATTTGGGTCCCGGCGACTGGAAGCTGGTCACCAAGGACGACGGGAAACCGTACGCGTGGATCAACGCTGACGGCGTGGCCTTGCGACGCACCGGAAAGTCGCTCTACGACAGCACGATCGGCGGTGGTTCGCTGTTCCGGCCGGACGGGTCGCTGCGCAACGCGCTCGACGCCGCGCTGTCCTCGCCGAGCGGGCTGGGGGTCGCCGTGGACCACGATGGCCGACTGATCGGCGGCGTGGCCGCAGAGGACGTGCTGGCCGAACTCGACAAGCAACGCCGGGTCCCGGAGTTGGGCTAGCGGATGCGCTATCTGCTGACGCACCTCGACGACCTGTGGGCGCTGACGGTGATCCATCTGCGCCTGTCGCTGATCCCCATCGTGCTCGGGCTGATCATCGCCGTTCCGGTGGGCGCCGCGATTCAGCGCACCACCACGGTGCGACGCCTGACCACGGTCACCGCCAGCATCGTCTTCACCATCCCGTCGCTGGCGCTGTTCGTGGTCCTGCCGCTGATCATCCCCACGCGCATCCTCGACGAGGCGAACGTCATCGTGGCGCTGACGCTCTACACCGTCGCCCTGCTGGTGCGGGCGGTGCCCGAGGCGTTGGACGCGGTGTCGCCGACGGTGCTCGACGCCGCGACGGCCGTCGGGTACCGACCCTTGACCCGGATGGTGAAAGTCGAACTGCCCCTGGCTGTTCCGGTCCTGATCGCCAGCTTGCGCGTGGTCGCCGTCACCAACATCTCCATGGTGTCGGTCGGGTCGGTGATCGGCATCGGCGGCCTGGGCACCTGGTTCACCGAGGGCTACCAGGCCAACAAAAGCGACCAGATCGTCGCGGGCATCATCGCGATCTTCGTGCTGGCGATCGTCATCGACACCCTCATCATGATGGTCGGTAAGGCGCTCACACCCTGGACACGCGCGACCCGCGGGGTGCCCGTGTGGCGCCGGCTCAGGGCGGCGTCGTGACGGGCCCGATGGGGTTCCTGCAGGAGGCCCTGTCCTACCTGTTCACCGCGGCCCACTGGGGCGGGCCGGCCGGGCTGCTCGCCCGCACGCTCGAACACCTCGAGTACACGGTGGTCGCGCTGTTGTTCTCGGCGCTCATCGCCATTCCGGTCGGGATGCTGATCGGCCACACCGGCCGGGGGACCTTCATCGTCGTCACCGGTGTCAACGCGTTGCGCGCGCTGCCCACGCTCGGTGTGCTGCTGCTCGGCGTGCTGCTGTGGGGGCTCGGTCTGGTACCGCCGACCGTCGCGCTCATGCTGCTGGGCATTCCGCCGCTGCTGGCGGGCACCTATGCCGGCATCGCCAATGTGGACCGCACGGTCGTCGACGCCGCCCGTTCGATGGGGATGACCGAACGACGCATCCTGCTGCGGGTGGAGACGCCCATCGCGCTGCCGTTGATCCTGGGCGGACTGCGGACCGCCACGCTGCAGATCGTGGCCACCGCGACGGTCGCCGCGTACGCCAGTCTCGGTGGGCTGGGCCGCTATCTGATCGACGGCATCAAGGTGCGCCAGTTCCATCTGGCCTTGGTCGGCGCGCTGATGGTGACGGCGTTGGCGTTGCTGCTCGACGCCGTGCTCGCGTTCGCGGTATGGGCCTCGGTGCCGGGAACCGGGCGGCTGCGGGGCCGGCGGCGGATGCCCCAGCCGTTCCTCGGCGACGAAGTCGCCCTCGAATCCCGTCCCCTCGCAACAGCACACCGCGACCGGAAAAGCAACGGCGGAGCACGTTACGAACGAGGGGACCCTTCGCATACGGTATAGGGGTGAGTGAAGCAGGCGCCTCCGAGAAGACATGGCCGGCGATCCTGACGTGGCGGGCGCACGGCGTCCCGCGGATGGAATCGGTCCGGGTGCATGTTTCGGGCAACCGCATCAAGGCGTACGGGCGGATCGTGGCCGCCGCGACGCCGTCTCACCCGGCGTTCTCCGCTTCCTACAACTTGGTGACCGACGAGTCCGGTGGCACCAAGCGGCTGTCGATGACCGTCACCCTCGCCGAGCGGGAACGGCAGCTGTCGATCGCCCGCGACGAAGAGAACATGTGGCTGGTTCAGCAGCACACCGGCGAGTCACGCCGCTCCGCGTACGACGGCGCGCTGGACGTCGACGTCATCTTCAGCCCGTTCTTCAACGCCCTGCCGATCCGTCGTACCGGGCTGTACCAGCGGTCGGAATCGATCAGCTGTCCGGTGGTGTACGTGCGGCTGCCGGACCTGTCGGTGGAGACGGCGGTGATCAGCTACAGCAGCGCCGAGGACGGCATCAAGCTGCACTCGCCCGTCGCCGAAACCACGATCAGCGTCGACTCGGACGGGTTCATCCTCGACTACCCGGGGTTGGCAGAGCGGATCTGATCACCCCGCCGGCGCGGCCGGCCGCGGCCAGCTCCTCGCGCCACCGCTCTTCGCCGACGACGATCGTGACGATCTCGGGCCTGCCGAAGTTGTCATAGCGAGTCCGGGCGGCGTGCCCGGAGTCGACGAGTTCGGTCAGCGGGTCGTGCGCGGCGAGTGCATCGCGGGCAGTGGAGAGCAGCTCGAGCGTGCGGTCCAACACCGGCAGCAGTTCGTCGGCGTTGGCTTCGCACATCGCACGCACCAGGTCCGGTGCGGTGGCGGCCACGCGGGTGCCGTCGCGAAACGACCCGGCCGCCAGCGCGAACGCCAGCGGCACCTCACCGGCGGTGGCGGCGAGCGCTTCGGCCAGCAGGTGGGGCAGATGGGAGATCGTCGCGGCGGCCGCATCGTGTTCGTCCGAGCGGGCCGGGACGACGAACGCGCCGCAGTCCAGCGCCAGGTTCATGACCAGCGTCCAGACCTGCGGGTCGACATGATCGTCGACGGAGATGACCCACGGCGCGTCGACGAACAACCGCGCGTTGCCTGCCGCCCAACCCGAGTGCGCGGTGCCCGCCATCGGGTGACCGCCGACGAATCGCTCCAGCAGATCGTATGTCTGGACCTCCTGCAGCACAGCGGTTTTCACGCTCGTCACGTCGGTCAGCGGACATTCCGGGGCGGTGTCGCGGATGTGGCCGAGCATCTGGCCCAGAGCTGGTACCGGCACCGCCAGCACGATCAGGGCGTTGTCGGCCGCCGCCCGCTTCAGCACGGCGTCGAGGTCCTCGGTGGCGTCGAACCCGTCGCCAGTCGCGGCCGCCACGCCCTCCAGTGACCGGTTGTAGCCGTACACCTCGCGTCCGGCGGCCGCTGCGGCGCGCATGACCGAGCCGCCGATCAGCCCGAGGCCGAGCACGCAAATCGGGGTGTTGGTCACCTCCCAAGGTTGGCATATCGGGTGCCATCGCCCGACGTCAGGAGCGGAAAGGAGGGGTGAGGGCATGCAAATGGGCATGGAAAACGACATGGTCGGCGACTACCGTAGGCCGACATGGGAGCACAGCGTGCACAGGCGCGGGAGCAGTCCACGGACACTCCCGACGGCTTCGGCGTCGCTGTCGTCCGCGAGGACGGCAAGTGGCGATGCGCGCCGATGCACAAGGCTGCCCTGACCAGTCTCACCGACGCGGAGCGGGAGCTGCGCGAAATCCGCAGTGCCGGAGCGGTCTTCGGGCTGCTGGACATCGACGACGAGTTCTTCGTCATCGTGCGGCCCGCCCCCTCGGGGGCACGGCTGTTCCTGTCGGATGCCACCGCCGCGCTGGATTACGACATCGCGGCGGAGGCATTGGAGATGCTCGACGCCGACATCGAGCCCGAGGAACTCGAGGAGGCCGAACCGTTCGAGGAGGGCGACCTGGGTCTGCTCTCCGACATCGGGCTGCCCGAGGCCGTGCTCGGCGTGATTCTCGACGAATCCGACCTCTACGCCGACGAACAACTCGGCCGCATCGCGCGCGAGATGGGCTTCGCCGACGAGTTGTCGGCAGTACTCGACCGCATGGGTCGGTGATTGCGCACGGTCCCCGATGACCCCCGATGATGAGGCGCTGATCCGCGCAGCCCTCGCGGCTGCCCGCACCGCAGGTCCGCGCGACGTGCCGATCGGGGCGGTCGTCGTCTCAGCCGACGGCACCGAACTCGCCCGCGCCGCCAATGAGCGCGAAGCCCTCGGCGACCCCACCGCGCACGCGGAGATCCTCGCGATCCGGGCCGCCGCGGCGGTGCTGGGAGACGGCTGGCGGTTGGAGGGGACCACCCTGGCGGTCACCGTCGAACCCTGCACCATGTGCGCCGGCGCGTTGGTGATGGCGCGGGTGGCGCGGGTGGTGTTCGGCGCCTGGGAACCCAAGACCGGGGCCGTCGGGTCGCTATGGGATGTGGTGCGCGACAGGCGCCTGACACACCGCCCCCAGGTGCGCGGCGGTGTGCTGGCCGACGAATGCGCGGCGCCGCTGGAGGCGTTCTTCTCCCGGCAGCGATTGGAGTAGACCGGTGCGCGCCCGGTAAGCTGCCACACGGTGGCGTGTCCGAGCGGCCTAAGGAGCACGCCTCGAAAGCGTGTGACGGGTAACCCCCGTCCGAGGGTTCAAATCCCTCCGCCACCGCCACAACGATTCAGGCACTATTGTCAGGATCTGTCACTGAAGCAGAGGTCGAGGCGACCGCGGTGACCAAACCGAGAGAATTGGTATATGCGCGCGCTTCATGACCAGGACCCCTCGGCCTCGGCCGGTGGTAGTGCTCGGCTTCGCCCTTTTTCGGTGCTGCTTGTCGAGGACGACCGCGGTGACGCCATCCTGGTCGAGGAGTTGATCGCCGACGCCGACGCCAACATCAGCGTCGTGTGGGCACCCTCGATGGAGGACGCCGAACAGCATCTCGAGGTTTCCCGCCCCGACTGCGTGCTGCTGGATTTGAACCTTCCCGACGCCGACGGCATCAAGGCCCTCGACCGCGTGGCCAGGCGCGACATCACGATGCCGATCGTCGTGTTGACCGGCCTCAACGACGAGCACTTCGGCATCTCGGCCGTCGCCGCCGGCGCCCAGGACTACCTCGTCAAGGGTCGTGTCGAACCCGAGACGCTCCGTCGCGCGCTGCTCTACGCGGTGGAGCGTAAACGCGCGGAGCTGACATCGGTGGAATTGCACGCCAGCGAGCTGCGCGCGATGGAAAACGCTCGCCTCGAACGTGGCCTCCTGCCGTCGCCGCTGCTCTTGGACCAACCCGGAATCGACATCGTCGCCGAGTACCGGCCCAGCCGTCAGCACGCACTTCTCGGCGGTGACTTCTACGACTTCGTGCAGACGCCCGACCGCACACTGCACGTGATGGTCGGTGACGTGGCCGGACACGGACCCGACGAGGCAGCGCTCGGCGTGGCGCTGCGGATCGGCTGGCGCGCGCTGACGTTCGCCGGGTTGCGGGGCAACGAACGCATGCGCCAGTTGGAACGGATCCTGAGCACCGAACGGCCGGGATCGAGCATCTTCGCGACGGTGATCAGCGTCGCGATGTCCACGGACAACCTCAGCTTCAACGTCGTCTCGGCCGGTCATCCGGGCATGTTGTTGCACGGAAAGAACACCGTGGAGTGGCTCGAACCGCGGGTCGGCCCTGCGCTCGGTCTGTACGGCCACGAGTGGCCGCTGAACCTCTTCGAACTGCCGCCGGGGTACGGCCTGGTGCTGCTGACCGACGGATTGTTCGAGGGTCGCTCCGGTCGCGGAACCGAACGCCTCGGCGAGGCGGGACTGCTCGAAGTGGCCAGGGGCTACGCGCACCTTCCCGGTCGCGAGTTCGTCACCGCCCTGATCGACGACGTCGAGCGCCGCGCGCAATCGGTCGGCGGCATCAGCGACGACATCGCGGTGGTGCGGGTGGAGCGGACACTCACCGGATGAGAGCACGCCTGACGGTTCAGGGCTGGCAGAATCTCGTGCTGTCCTTGATGGGCGTGGTGGTCATCGGTGGCGCGATCGTCGGCGCCCTGCTGTTGAACCGGACCGACGAAGTCTCGCGCGAGCTGAACCTGGGCATCCAGCCCGCCCGCGTGGCGGCCTATCAACTGCAGGCGGCCCTACGCGACCAGGAGACGGCCGTCCGCGGATATGCCATCGCCGCCGATCTCCAATTCCTCGACCCCTACTTCGAGGGCCAGCAGGTCCAAAATGAGGCGGCGCGCCAGATCCGCGACGGGATCGGCCACCGGGAGAAGCTCCTCGGCGACCTGGAGGCGATCGAAAACGCCGCGGCCGAGTGGCGCTCGACCTACGCCGACCCGCTGATCGCCTCGGTGACACCCGGGGTGCCGAAGGTTCTGGACGCCGCCACCGCCCAGCGGGGAAAAGAGGGGTTCGACGAGCTGCGCGTGCTGTTCGACGCTCAGAACCGCGATCTGGCACAGGCCCGCCAGGATGCGGTCGACGAGCTCGCCTCGGTTCAGACCTGGCGAGACACGCTGTTGATCGCGATCGTCGTGGCGTTCCTCGTCGCGGGGATTGTGCTCGCGGTGCTGGTCCGCAAGGCCGTCACGCGGCCACTGGAGCGGCTGGCTGCGGCGTGCCGCAGGATCACCGAGGGCAACTTCGACGAGAAGATCTCGGTGAACGGCCCGCGCGACATCCAAGCCATCGCGTCGGATGTGGAGGACATGAGGCAACGCATCGTCGACGAGCTGGCGGCGTCGCGGTCGGCCAGGGAGCAGCTCGGCGAGCAGGCGCTGGAACTGCAACGGTCGAACGCCGAACTGGAACAGTTCGCCTATGTCGCGTCACACGACCTGCAGGAGCCGCTGCGCAAGGTGGCCTCGTTTTGCCAGCTGATCGAGAAGCGCTACGGCGACAAGCTCGACGAGCGCGGCGTCGAATACATCCGCTTCGCGGTCGACGGCGCCAAGCGCATGCAGGTGCTGATCAACGACCTGCTCACGTTCTCCCGCGTCGGCAGGCTCAGCGCGACCGAAACCGACGTCGACCTCGATGCCGTGCTGGCCGACGCGATCGAGAACCTGGCCGCCTCGATCGAGGAATCGGGCGCCGAGGTGGTCCGTACGGGAGAGCCGCTGCCCACCGTCAAGGGCGACCCGACGCTGCTGACGATGCTGTGGCAGAACCTGATCGGCAACGCGGTGAAGTTTCGCAGACCCGACGCCACGCCGCGAATCGTCATCGACTGCGCGGTCGGCGACGGCACACGTGAGGGCTCCTGGGTGTTCACGGTCACCGACAACGGGATCGGCATACCCGAGGAGTTCGCCGAGAAGGTCTTCGTGATCTTTCAGCGGCTGCACGGCCGCGAGGTCTACACCGGAACGGGGATCGGCCTCGCGCTGTGCAAGAAGATTGTCGAGCACCACGGCGGTAACATCTGGATCGACACCGGCCACGCCGAGGGCACCAGGTTCCGCTTCACCATTCCCTGCGTCGTCGACGACCCCGTCGAGGCCGAAATGGAAGGATCAACTGCATGACACTGGACGGCCGGGCGATCGACGTGTTGCTCGTCGAGGACGACCCGGGTGACGAACTGATCACCCGAGAAGCTTTCGAGCACAACAAGATCAAGAACACCCTGCACGTCGCGCACGACGGCGAGGAGGGGCTCGACTTCCTCTACCGCCGAGGCAAGTACGCCGACGCGCCGCGCCCCGACCTGATCCTGCTCGATTTGAACCTGCCGAAATACGACGGCAGACAATTGCTCGAGCAGATCAAGTCCGACGCAGACCTCAGCCACATCCCCGTCGTGGTGCTCACCACTTCGTCGGCAGAGGAAGACATCCTGCGCAGCTACAAGCTCCACGCCAACGCGTACGTCACCAAGCCCGTCGATCTGGACCAATTCATGAACGCCGTCCGCCAGATCGACGAGTTCTTCGTTCAGGTGGTTCGGCTGCCCAATTCTTGACCGCGGTCATCGGTGTCGGACATGTCGAAGTCGATGCGCACGGTGGTGCCCGACGTTGATCGCCTGACCTCCACGCCGTCGCCCACCGCGCGGATGATCGGCAGGCCGCGCCCGCGGGTCGTCGGCTCCGTGCTCGGGGTTCGCCACTGCCCGTGATCGGAGATACAGACCACTATCCGCCCGTCCTCGACGCTGGCTTCGACCACCATCACACCGTCGGAGCAGTCCTGGTAGGCGTGTTCGACGCAGTTGGTGGCGGCCTCGTTGACCGCGAGCACGATATCGGCGCCCACCACGTCGGGCACGCCGATCGGTTCCATCCATCCGAGGAGATTGCGACGAATCTGTGCCAGTCGATCTGCGGTGGCCGGGACCTCGATCCGCAGAGGGTCTGCCGGTCGCAGACGCACATCGATCACCACGCCCGTGGTTGTACCCCGCTTGCCCCGATTCCTCACGCATCCACGCACACGCGTTGGGTCTCAAAACAATAGCGAGGCGCAGATCACACCGGGAACGACGACGGCAGGCTCTCCGAAACCGGTGACGATGCCGAGACTTTCGCCTACGGCGCGTGCCGAGCGTCAGCCGTAGAAGATCACCTGGTAGTCGGGCGTCCACGCCCCGCCCTTGCAGCTCAGCGGAATGCCGTCGGGGGTCTGGGCCACCCCGGTCGCGTCACCGCACGGCAGACGGTTGGTGCGGACACCGACCAGCGGAGGCGACGAGACCCAGGTGCTGCGCGAGTTGCACGCCAGAGTGTTGCCTGAAGCGTCGATTCCGAAGTTGTAGCGGGTGTTCTGCACGCAGTGCGTGCCCTCCACCGCGCTGCGGTCGACGTAGGGAACACAGTCGGCGCCGTCGCAGTAGCCGGGCGACGCCGGCGCATTCGCGGCGGTCATCAGTGGTGCGGCGACGAATCCGCACGCGAGCGCGCCTGCAGCCATGAGCCTCATAGGTGGCTAGCCTAAGTGCCCCGCGTCGACGGTGGACACGGAATAGGCTCTTAAGCCATGAAGCCGGTGATGGTTACCCTGGTCGCCGCCGCGGGTGCGGCTGCGATGATCCCCGCTCCGACGGCAAACGCCGACGCGGTCGCATATCTGGTCAACGTGCACGTGCGACCGGGATACAACTTCCCCAACGCCGACGCCGCCATCGGCTACGGCAGGACGATCTGCGACCGGGTGGCGGGCAAGATGAGCTACGGCGAGCTGGTCAACCAGGTGACCGCCGACTTCCATACCGCCGACAAGTACCAGGGCATGTACCTGATCAATCAGGCAGTCAACGAGCTGTGCCCGGCGCAGATCTGGCAGCTGCGGCAGTCGGCGGCCGGCTACACCGGATGAAAAACGGCGGCGCCCCTGTCGGGGCGCCGCCTTCTTTCACGCTCGATCACCTGGCTACGGGCAGGTGACTTCGATCTCGAAAGGCTTGTTGACCGGCTGCAACGGGTTGGCCATGTCGACGCCTGTCGCGGTGCCGGAGATCTTGTAAGTCTTGCCGTCCTTCTCGGCCTTGGCTTCGCCCTGGCCGGCGCCGCTCTGATAGCCCAGCGTCACGCCGTTGACGTTGCCCAGGCCGACGGACTGCACGGTCGGCTCATCACCGGAGCTGACGACGGCACCAATGCCGGTGGTCGCGTCGCCGATCGCGATGTTCGTGTTACCGCCCATATCGCTGCACACCACGGTGCCCTGGACGGCCTGATCCTGACCATCGATCGTGACGGTGGTCTTACCCTCCGCGGATGCGGCCGTCGATGTCTCGCCCGATGTTTCGGACTTCTTGTCATCCGAGGAACAGCCGGACAGACTGGCGATGAGGATCGCCGCGCCGCCGACAGCGACCAGGAAACCACGCTTCACCCTGTTCTCCTTTGTGTGTGTGACCCGTCAAGATCGGATCATCAGAAAGCAGTATGGTTCGCGGCAAACCCGCCAACAGCGTTTCGGGCAAAAATTGATCATCTGCCCCAATGCCTGCTCAGCAGGACACCCGGATGCTGAAGGTGCCCGAAGCGCGGAAGCTGGGCTTGTCGGTGTTGAAGCCGTCGGCTGTCCCCGAGATGTCGTAGGTCCGGCCCGTCATGGTGATCTCGGCGGTGTCCGCCGTCCCGGACGCTGCGCCCACCCCGGCCGTGTAGCTGCCGGTGAAGCCGCCGACGTTGTTGATCCCGACCGACTCGACGGCCAGATCGTCCTTGTTCGAAACCATCGCGGTCACGCCCGATGTCTGGTCACCGGTGGTGATCGTGGTGAGGTAGCCGGTCGTGTCGCACTGCACCGTGTCGGTGGTGCCCGCGTCGTTGCCGTTGACCGTGATCTGTGCCGTACCCGCGACCAGTTCGCCCTTCGGCGGCGCGTAATCCGGGGGACTCGAACACGCGGCCGGCGCCAGCAAGATCGCGGCGGCACAGCACGTCAGCACCCACCGATTTCTCACAGTGCAGAATCTACGGCGTGGCCGTGCCGAAATCTCCAGCTCCGAAAGAGTCGTCGGCCCCGTTTTTCAGCGTCACCGCCCAATTGCGCGGCCGGGCCGGCCGCACCGGCGTCATCCGCACCCCGCACGGTGAGATACGCACCCCGGCGTTCATTCCGGTCGGCACGCAGGCGACCGTCAAGGCGGTGCTGCCCGAGACTATGAAAGAGCTTGGCGCCCAAGCTCTTCTGGCGAACGCCTATCACCTGTACCTGCAGCCCGGCCCGGACATCGTCGACGAGGCCGGCGGATTGTCGGTGTTCATGAACTGGCCGCGTCCGACGTTCACCGACAGCGGCGGCTTCCAGGTGTTGTCGCTGGGCGCGGGCTTTCGCAAAGTGCTCGCGATGGACGCCGAGCGCATCCAGGCCGACGACATCATCGCCGAAGGCAAGGAGCGACTGGCCGACGTCGACGACGACGGTGTGACGTTCCGATCGCACCTCGACGGATCCACCCACCGGTTCACCCCCGAGGTGTCGATCCGCATCCAGCATCAGCTCGGCGCCGACATCATCTTCGCTTTCGACGAGCTGACCACCCTGGTCAACACCCGCGGATACCAGGAGCGGTCGGTGCAGCGGACGCACGACTGGGCGGTGCGCTGTCTGGCCGAACACCGGCGGCAGCAAGCGGCGCGGCCGGACAAGCCGAGGCAGGCGTTGTTCGGGATCGTGCAGGGTGCGCAGTACGAAGACCTGCGACGGCAGGCGGCCCGGGGGCTGGTGTCGATCGGCGAAGACGCCGGGCCCGCCGAAGGCTTGGGGTTCGACGGGTACGGCATCGGCGGCGCCCTGGAGAAGCAGAACCTGGCCACCATCGTCGGGTGGGTGGTCGACGAACTGCCCGTCGACAAACCCCGTCACCTACTGGGCATCAGCGAGCCCGACGATCTGTTCGACGCGATCGCCGCGGGTGCCGACACGTTCGACTGCGTGTCCCCGTCGCGGGTCGCCCGCAACGCCGCGGTGTACTCGACCACCGGCCGCTTCAACATCACCAATGCTCGGTTCCGCCGGGACTTCGCCCCGATCGACGCCGAGTGCGACTGCTACACATGCGCCCACTACACCCGGGCCTACATTCATCACCTGTTCAAGGCCAAGGAGATCCTGTCGGCGACGCTGTGCACCATTCACAACGAGCGGTTCGTGGTGCGGCTGGTCGACCGCATCCGCGCGGCCATCGAAGCGAATGAGTTCGATGAGCTTCGCGCCGATGTCCTCGGCAGGTACTACTCAACCAGTACCTGATCGACGGTTTCGATGCAGTAACCGTCGCTGCGCGGTCGGATTCTCCTCGAATCCCGTACTTTCTAGGCCATGCGGATTCTGCTGATCGGTGCCGGCGGTGTGGGCGCGGCCTTCTGCTCGATCGCGACACGGCGCGACTTCTTCGAGACGGTGGTCGTCACCGACTACGACGAGGCTCGCGCCCGGCGGGCCGCCGACGCGGTCGGCGATGCGCGGTTTGTCTCCGCGCGGATCGACGCCACTTCCGCCGACGCCGTCGCCGAGTTGATCCGCACCCACCGGATCACCCATGTGATGAACGCCGTCGACCCGCGATTCGTGATGCCGATCTTCGAGGGCGCGTTGGCCGGTGGCGCCGACTACCTCGACATGGCGATGAGCCTGTCGCAGCGACACCCGGAGCAGCCGTACGCGCTCACCGGAATCAAGCTCGGCGACGAGCAGTTCGCCGCCGAGCAGCGCTGGCGCGACGCCGGTCGGCTCGCCCTAGTCGGCATCGGGGTCGAGCCCGGGCTCTCGGACGTGTTCGCGCGCTACGCCGCCGACCATCTGTTCGCCGAGATCGACGAGCTCGGCACCCGCGACGGGTCGAACCTGACTGTCGATGGTTACGACTTCGCGCCGTCGTTCTCGATCTGGACCACCATCGAGGAGTGCCTCAACCCGCCGGTGATCTGGGAGGCCGACCGGGGCTGGTTCACCACCGAACCCTTCAGCGAGCCGGAGGTTTTCGACTTTCCCGACGGCATCGGCCCGGTCGAGTGTGTGAACGTCGAGCACGAGGAGGTGCTGCTGATGCCGCGCTGGGTCAAATGCAAACGCGCGACGTTCAAGTACGGGCTCGGGGAGGAGTTCATCGGCGTCCTCAAGACCCTGCACAAGCTTGGGCTCGACCGCACGGAGAAGGTCAGTGTCGGAGGCGTCGAGGTCAGCCCCCGCGACGTGGTGGCCGCGTGCCTGCCCGATCCGGCCACCCTCGGGCCGAAGATGCGCGGGAAGACATGCGCCGGCCTGTGGGTGACGGGGACGGGCACGGACGGCAACCCGCGCTCGACCTACCTGTATCACGTCGTCGACAACGAATGGTCGATGGCCGAATACGGGCATCAATGCGTGGTTTGGCAGACCGCGATCAATCCGGTTGTCGCACTCGAACTCCTGGCAAACGGCGCCTGGAGTGGAAGTGGTGTGCTCGGCCCCGAGGCCTTCGACGCGGTGCCGTTCCTGGAGCTGTTGACGGCCTACGGCTCACCGTGGGGACACCGAGACATCTAGCGCGAACGTGGCTTACCCGCACGCTTCGCGGCGGGTAAGCGTGTGTCGATCCCACACTCGGCGCGGTAGGTTAGCGGCGGCGCGGTCGGTGGGCGGCGGCGCGGTAGGTTAGCGGCGGCGATCAGTCGGGCCGGTAGATCCACGGGGTGCGCGGAAGCGCGGATGGATCGAACTCGGCGAGCATTCCGTCGACGTCGCGAGCCCGCCAGCCCAACGATTCGCTGATCTGGGCGAGCGCGCGCGGCACGCCGATCTCGGCCAGGGTCACGGCTCCGTCCCGTTTGGCCAGCCGGGCGCCGTCCTCGTTGAGTACCAGTGCGACATGGGCGTACACGGGCTCGGCGTAGCCCAGCATCCGCGCCAGATATGCCTGCCGCGGCGATGAGGGCAGCAGGTCGTCCCCTCGCACCACCTGGTCGACACCCCGGGCGGCGTCATCGACGACGACCGCAAGGTTGTAGGCGGGCACACCGTCGCCGCGGCGCACCACGAAGTCGTCGACGATGCCGGTGTAGTCGCCGTGCAGTACGTCGTGGACGGTGTGAACGATCGCGTCGGTGCGCAGCCGCAGCGCGGGCGGGCGGCCGGTCTCGGCTCGCCGCGTGGCGCGTTCGGCGTCGGTGAGTTCGCGGCACGTGCCCGGGTAGGCCCCCTGCGGCGCGTGCGGCGCCCGCGGAGCCTGCGCGATATCCTTTCGGCTGCAATAGCATTCGTAGAGGAGACCACGCCCGGCCAACGTGGCGATCGCGACGTCGTAGCGCTCGGGGTGCTCGGACTGCCACTCGACGTCCTCCCAGGTCAATCCGATCGCCGCGAGGTCTTCCAGTTGTCGCCGGCCGATGTCGGCGAAGGTGCGGTCGTCGAGGTCGTCGACGCGCATGACGAATCGTCGGCCGGTGGAGCGGGCGAACAACCAGGCCAGTATCGCGGTGCGCAGGTTTCCGATGTGCAGGTCCGCCGAGGGGCTCGGGGCGAACCTGCCTGCATTCATCACCGCAATCTAACCGCCAGGTGTCCGGCACTGCGGTGTGCACTCACCCCGGACGCCCTTTACACCGGTCATCCTTCGTGCAATGTGGGTATCCCCCGACGTGCGCTGGTAATTTGCCTGTGCACCGAGAAACACGGCCCACGCCGGCGCTCGCCGTGCAGGCGTCCCAAGGGTCGTGCCCGACGGACGCTAGGAGGCCGCACGTGGACCCCGATGGTTCCACCAGCCCGCAGGACGATACCGAGAAGGACTCACCCTCGTCGGGTGACGTGAAGAAGGCGATCGCGGCCTCGGCCGTCGGCAACTACACCGAATGGTTCGACTACGGGCTCTACGCCTATGGGGTCTCCTACATCTCGACGGCCATCTTCCCGGGTGACGGGACGACCGCGACGCTGTTGGCTCTTATGACGTTCGCCGTCTCCTTCCTGGTCCGCCCTCTCGGTGGCTTCGTCTGGGGCCCGCTGGGCGACCGTCTCGGGCGGCGTCGGATCTTGGCCATCACGATCCTGGTGATGGCCGGTGCGACGCTGTGCGTGGGGCTCGTTCCGAGTTACGCCACGATCGGGATCTGGGCGCCGGTGCTGATGGTGATCCTGCGGATGATCCAGGGCTTCTCGACGGGCGGGGAGTACGGCGGCGCCGCCACGTTCATGGCCGAGTACGCGCCCACCCGCCGTCGCGGCGTGCTGGGCAGCTTCCTCGAATTCGGCACCCTGGCCGGCTTCTCGACGGGAGCCCTTCTGATGCTCGGGTTCTCGCTGATCTTGTCCGACGACCAGATGGACGTGTGGGGTTGGCGGCTGCCGTTCCTGATCGCCGCCCCCCTCGGCCTGATAGGGCTCTACCTGCGCAGCCGGCTCGACGAGACGCCGGTCTTCAAGGAGCTCGAGAGAGAAGGGGAGCAGGAGACGAACATCTGGGCCGAGTTCAAGGACCTCATAACCCGGTACAGGGGGCCGATCCTGCGCCTGGGCGGTCTGGTGGTCGCGCTCAACGTCGTCAACTACACGCTGCTCACCTATATGCCCACCTATCTCGAGCAGTCGATCGGCCTGTCCACCGACATGTCGTTGGTCGTGCCGATCATCGGGATGCTGTCGATGATGATCTTCCTGCCGTTCGCCGGCCTCACCTCGGACCGCATCGGACGCAAACCGGTGTGGTGGATCTCGCTGATCGGGCTCTTCATCGCGGGAATCCCGATGTTCATGCTGATGTCGACCGGGGTGATCGGGGCAGTCATCGGCTTCGCCGTGCTGGGTCTGCTCTATGTTCCGCAGCTTGCGACCATCTCGGCGACGTTCCCGGCGATGTTCCCGACACAGGTGCGCTACGCCGGATTTGCGATCGCCTACAACGTGTCGACCGCGCTCTTCGGAGGCACCGCCCCGGCGATCAACGACTGGTTGATCGGCGCGACGGGCGACAACCTCGTGCCGGCGTACTACATGATGGGCGCTTGCGTGATCGGGGCGATCGCATTGGTCAAGCTCCCCGAGACGGCCCGGTTCCCGATCAACGGCACCGAGATACCCGGAACCCCGAAGGCGCCGGCGCAGTTGGACTACGAACTCGAGGGCAGTCGCTGAGTCACAGAACGGCGTTCACCGCGTCGGACCAGATTCCCGCCGCCTGGTCGATCTGCTCTGCGGTCACGACGAGCGCCGGGATGAACCTGACGACCTGCCCCCAGGCGCCGCAGGTCAGCAGCAGCAGGCCGCGCCGGGCGGCCTCCTGCTGTACGGCCAGGGCAGTCGCCCCGTCGGGTCTGCCTGCCGCGTTGCGGAATTCGGCACCGAGCATCAGGCCGAGACCGCGCACGTCGGTGATCGCGTCGAACTTGTCGCCAACGGTTTGCAACGCCTCGCGCAACTGCGCCCCGCGTTCGGCGGCGTTGTCGACCAGTCGCTCGTCGGCGATCACGTCGAGGGTGGCCACGGCAGCCGCGCACGCCACCGCGTTGGCGCCGTATGTTCCGCCCTGGGAACCCGGCCACGCCCGCTCCATCAGCGCCGCCGGCGCCGCGATGCCCGACAGCGGGAAGCCCGACGCGAGGCCCTTGGCGGTGATCAGGATGTCGGCGCGCACACCCGAATCGCCGAAGAAGTGCTGACTGCCCCAGAACCGGCCGGTGCGCCCGAAGCCGGTCTGCACCTCGTCGACGACCAGCAGGATGCCGTGGGCGTCGGCGCGTTCGCGCAGCCCGGCGAAGAACCGCTCGTTGGCGGGCACGTAGCCGCCTTCCCCGAGCACGGGTTCGACGAAGAACGCCGCGGTGTCGGCGGGTGCGCTGACTGTCTGCAGGAGGTAGTCCAGCTGGGCCAGCGCGAAATCGGTGGCCTGCTCGACCGGCCAGCCGAAGTGGCCGGGGTCCGGGAACGGCGCCACGTGAACCCCGGCCATCAACGGGGCGAAGCCCGAGCGGAATTTGGTGCCGGAGGTCGTCATCGAGGCCGCTGCGACGGTGCGGCCGTGGAAGCCCCCGTGGAAGACGATGACGTTGGGGCGCGCGGTGGCCTGCCGGGAAAGCCGCAGTGCCGCCTCCACTGCTTCGCTTCCGGAGTTGGCGAAGAACAACCGGTCCAGCCCGGCCGGCAGCACCTCTCCCAGCCGTTCCACCAGGGTGAGCAGCGGCCGGTGCATGACGGTCGTGTACTGGCCGTGGATCAGCGTGGCGACCTGGCGCTGCGCGGCCGCCACCACCCTTGGATGACAGTGTCCGGTGCTGGTCACCCCGATGCCCGCGGTGAAGTCGAGGTAGGGACGGTCCTGCTCGTCGTAGAGCAGCACCCCTTCGCCACGGGCGGCGACGACGCCGGTGGCCTGTTTGAGGATCGAAGAGAGCTGCGGGGCTTCGGAGGCCGAGTTCATGCCATGATCGTCAGCGGTGCGCTGTAGATTGTCAACAATCCGACCAGGGAGGCGTGGGTGGATCGCGAGCGGCATGTGATCGAGGCGGTGGACAAGCGGCTGTTCGTCGACGGCAAGTGGATTGACGCGAGCGAGGGGCGCAGCTTCGACGTCATCGACCCGGCGACGGGGCGGACGCTGTGCGCGGTCGCCGACGCCACGCCCGGCGACGCGCGCGCGGCACTCGATGCGGCGGTCGCGGCCCAGCGCGAGTTCGCGGCGACGCCGCCGCGGGCGCGTGCCGACATGTTGATGGCCGCATTCGAGCTGCTGCACGCACGCGTCGACGACCTGGCACTGCTGATGACGCTGGAGATGGGCAAACCCCTCACCGAGGCGCGAGGTGAAATCGCCTACGCAGCAGAGTTTTTCCGCCATTTCGCCGAAGAGGCCACCCGAATCGACGGCGGCTATCAGACCGCACCCGCCGGTGGTGCCCGGTTCCTGATCACACGCCAGCCCGTCGGGCCCTGTCTGCTGATCACACCGTGGAACTTCCCGATGGCGATGGGCACCCGCAAGCTGGGACCCGCGATCGCCGCCGGTTGCACCAGCGTGATCAAGCCGGCGCACCAGACGCCGCTGACGATGTTGGCGCTGATGGGGATCCTCGAGGAGGCGGGTGTGCCTGCCGGCGCCGTCAACTGCATCACCGCGATGGACGCCAACGCGGTGATGGAACCCCTGATCCGCTCCGGACTGGCGCGCAAGCTGTCGTTCACCGGGTCGACCCGGGTGGGCCGGATCCTGCTCGAGCAGTGTGCGGAAAAAGTGTTGCGGACCTCGATGGAACTCGGCGGCAACGCCCCGTTCATCGTGTTCGCCGACGCTGATCTCGACGAGGCGGTCGACGGGGCGATGGCCGCCAAGATGCGCAACATGGGCGAGGCGTGCACGGCGGCGAACCGAATCTTCGTCCACGCCTCGGTGATCGACGAGTTCGGGCGCCGGTTGGCCGAGCGGATGGCGTCCTTGAATGTGGGTCGGGGCACCGAGGACGGCGTGAACGTCGGTCCGCTGGTCGACGCCGCCGCACTGCACAAGGTGCAGGCTCTGGTCGACGACGCGGTTGGTCGCGGCGCGCGCGTGCTGACGGGCGGTGCGGCGGCATCGCGTGACGGCTACTTCTACCCGCCGACCGTGCTGACTGGTGTGCCACGCGACGCGCGGATGTCGGGCGAGGAGATCTTCGGCCCAGTCGCGCCGCTGACCCCGTTCGAGACCGAGGAGGACGTCGTCGCCGCCGCGAACGACACCGAATACGGTTTGGTGGCCTACGTTTTCACCAATGACCTGCGGCGGGCCCTACGGGTCGCCGAGGCGTTGGAGACCGGCATGGTCGGCCTGAATCAGGGCGTGGTGTCCAACCCCGCCGCGCCGTTTGGGGGCGTCAAGCAGTCCGGGCTCGGCCGCGAAGGCGGTTCGGTGGGCATCGACGAGTTCCTGGAAACCAAGTACGTCGGCATCGCCCTGTGAGGTTCAGGCGCCGCGTGACACCCGCTCGACCAGCCGGTCGACCGCGTCCTCCATGTGAGCGATCAGCAGCTTGTCCGAAAGCTGCACATCACCGGCCCTGATCGCGCTGGCCAACGCGTGGTGCTCGACGACCCGGTCGTTGGGGTTGTCGTAGGTGTCGGCCAGCGCGTGCACACACATCCGCGTCTCCACGAGATACGTCTGATGCATCCGCGACAGCCGCTCGCTGCCCGCGAGTTCGACAAGGCGTTCGTGGAACCGGATGTCGGCCTCGCTGCCCTCGTCGACATCGCTGGCCGCGGCCATCTCCTCGACGATCGCCAGCAGCTCGTCGCCTGCGGTCACGTAGTCGCCCTGCAGGATCCGGCGGGTTGCGGCGCGTTCGATGGCCTCGCGCGCGAGGTACATGTCGGAGGCCACCGCGGGCGTCATGTCGATCACGAACACCCCGCGGTTGCGGATTGCGATCAGCAGACCCTCCTGGGTCAGCCGCTGCATCCCCTCGCGCAGTGGTCCGCGGCTGACACCGAGCTTGCGGGCCAGGTCGGCCTCGATCAGCTGGGTGCCCGGGGCCAACTCACCGTGCGCGATCGCCTGCCGGAGCTTGTCGGCGACGATGCTCGGCGTGGACTCCTGCTCCACCGGCGCGAGAAACCCGGTCACTGGGACTCCTCGAACAGCCGGCCCAGGCCCGCGAGCACGGGCACCGTTCCGGCGAGTTGCAGGCCCTTCCACACCGTCACCTGATTGGCGGTCAGCACCGGTTTGCCGACTGCGGCTTCGAGGCGATCGATGATCGCCAGGGTGTGCATCGCGGTGTCGGGAACCAATACCGCCTCCGCGTCAGGGTGATCGGCAGCGATGACCATCTGTTCCACCCGCTGCGGCTCCAGCGTCCCGACTTCGGCGGCGGTGATGATGCCGTGGCTTCCCATCGCGACCACCTCGATGCCGTCGGCGGACAGGAACCGCACGAAGTGCTCGGCGACGTCGTGCGGGTACGACGCGGCGACGGCGACGCGCCGGATGCCGAGGTGGCGCAGCGCGTCGACGAACGCAATCGAGGTGGATGACGCCGGAACACCCGCAGCCGCAGCGACTTTCGCGACTTGTTGGCGCGCACCCTCGGGACCGAACACGAAGCTGCCCGACGTGCACGCCCACATCACCGCCTGCGGGCGCGCCTCGGCGAGCCGGCGCACACCGTCGGCCAGTCGCTCGTGGCCACCGAGATCCAGCAGCGCGTCGACCCGGTGCGCGTCCTCACCGACCGAGGTAACGGCCACGGGCAGACGCAGCTCGCCGTCGACCCGGCCCTCGAGCGCGGGGAAGTCGTCCTCGGCGCTGTGCCCCGGATAGAGCAGTCCCACGGTCGCCATGACACCCTTTCGATCGCAGATTGTCGACAATGTTAACAACCGGCACCCCGGCAGCTACGCCTCGAACAGGCGTTGTCCCGGTCCCACGGCTTTGCGCCCGGCCACGCGCAGCGCCGCCCACATGGTCACCTGGTTGGCCGAGACGACCGGCTTTTGCAACTCGGCCTCGAGTTCGGCGATCAGGTCGTAGGTGGGCAGGTTCGTACAACTGATGACGATGGCCTCGGCATCCGCGACATCGGTGGCGCGGACCAACTCGGCGGTCCGCGAGTACGGCACCGACCAGATCTGCGAGGTGAGCCCCAGCCCCGAGGTGGCCACGACTTCGATACCGGCCTCCATGAGGTAGCTCGTCAGGCCGATCGTCAGGTCCGAGGTGTAGGGGGTGACGGTCGCCACGCGTCCGACGCCGAGGTGTCGCAGCGCCTCGAGCATCGATCCGCTGGTGGTCACCGCAGCCGGGGCGCCGGCCGCCCGCATCGCCGCGACCAGGGCGGCCTCCCCGGCCATCCCCTTGACGAAACTGCCCGCCGTGCACGCGTACGCGGTGACGATCGGGGACACAGCCAGGACGTTGGCCGCGCCCGCGATCACGTGTTCGGGGTCGGATATGTGCACTGCCATGTCGACGGTCACCGGCAAGGGGGCGTATCTGAGCCGCGTCACGTACAGGCTGACGTCGTCGGGCACCCAACGCCACAGTTCCCGGTCGAGCGCGAAGTCATATGGTGTTACGACGCCTATGCCTACCTGCTGCAATGGTGGGGGCGGCACCAATTCCCCGATCCTCATTTGCACAGTGTGAGGCCAGATGACCAAACCAGCAACAGATTGTTGACAATCCTACGGTGTGTCCCTAGCCTCGGGTCGTGCCAGGCCCCCGCGAGAGCGCGCATTTCGAGCCGTCGTCGCAGGTCACAGGTGATTCCACCCGACCGGTCGTCGCCGTCCTGTGCAAGAAGCCAACCGACCGCCCACCCGGTCTCGACGGGCTCGACATCGACTTCCGCTACTGCACCGCCGACGATCTCGCCGACGCCGTTCGTGGTGCCCGTGCGCTGCTGCTGTGGGACTTCTTCTCGACCGCAGTACGCGACGTGTGGCATGAGGCCCGCGGGTTGGAGTGGATCCACGTCACCGCGGCGGGCGTCGACACGTTGCTCTTCGCCGAACTCCGGGATTCCGACGTGGTGGTGACCAACGCTCGCGGCGTGTTCGACCGTCCGATCGCCGAGTACGTGCTGGGCGCGCTGCTCGCCCACGCCAAGGACAGCTGCACCAGCTTCGCCCTGCAACGCGAGCATCGGTGGCAACACCGCGAGACTCGGGCGATCGCCGGTGCCCGTGCGCTCGTCGTCGGCACGGGCAGCATCGGTCGGGAGATCGCGCGACTGCTGCGGGTGGTGGGCATGCGGGTGCGCGGGGCGGGTCGGGTGGCCAGGGCGGACGACCCCGACTTCGGCGACGTGGTCGCCAGCGCTGACTTGGCCGATGAGGTCGGCTGGTGCGATCACCTGGTGCTCGCTGCGCCGCTGACGAACTCGACGCGCGGCCTGGTGGACGCCTCGGTGCTGTCGGCGATGAAGCCCGACGCACATCTGGTCAACATCGGGCGCGGACCGTTGGTGGATGAATCGGCACTGCTTTCGGCGTTGCGCGACAACCGGATTGGCGGTGCGACGCTGGACGTCTTCGACACCGAACCGCTGCCGCCGGATCATCCGCTGTGGGACGCTCCCAACGTGACGATCACCGCACACATGGCCGGTGACGTTGTCGGTTGGCGCGAAGCCCTCGCCGAGCAATTCGCCGACAACGCGCGGCGCTGGCTGGCAGGTGCTCCCTTGGCGAACGTGGTGGACAAGAGACTCGGCTACGTACCCGGCGGAGCCCGGAGGGCGACGACGTCCGCGCAGGGCCCCCGATGATCCCGACCGCCGCCGAACTGGTCCGGGGCTACCGCGACAAGACCATCTCTCCGGTCGAGGCCACCCAGGAGGCGCTGGCCGCGATCGACGCCTACAACGGTGCGGTCAACGCCTACGTGCTCGTCGACCCCGAGGGGGCGCTGGCCGCGGCGCGGGCTTCGGAAGCGCGCTGGCACGCCGGGCAGCCGCTCGGGCCCGGGGACGGCGTGCCGACATCGATCAAGGACGCGCTGTGGACGAAGGGATGGCCGACGCTGCGGGGCAGTTGGCTGATCGACGAGCCCGGACCGTGGGACGAGGACGCGCCCTGCACGGCGAGGCTTCGCGAGACCGGAGCCGTACTGCTCGGCAAGACCACGACACCGGAGTACTCCTGGAAAGGCGTCACCGATTCACCGCGCTTCGGAGTGACCGGAAATCCGTGGGACCCCACCAAGACCGCTGGCGGTTCGAGCGGCGGCAGCGCCGCGGCGGTCGGTCTGGGCATGGGTGTGTGGTCCGTCGGCACCGACGCGGGGGGATCGGTGCGGATCCCGGCGGGGTTCACCGGAACCGTCGCGCTCAAGCCCACCTACGGCCTGATACCGCACTATCCGCCCAGCCCGTTCGGCACGCTGGCTCACCCCGGCCCGATGACCAGGACCGTCGTCGACACCGCCGCGCTGATGGACGTGATCACCGGTTTCGATGCCCGGGACTGGTCGGCGATGCCCACACCCCGTGAGTCGTTCTTGACCGGACTCGACGACGGCATCGCCGGCCTGCGGGTGGCGTTCTCCCCGAGGCTGGGCTACGTGCGCAACGATCCGGAGGTCGATGCGGCCGTGCGCGCCGCGGTGACGGTGTTATCCGATGCGGGTGCCCGGGTCGAGGAGGTCGACCCCGGGTTCGCCGATCCGATCGAGGCCTTCCACGTCCTGTGGTTCGCAGGTGCGGCGAAGGTGTTGGAGGCCTATGGCGAAGCGGTCGACGACCGGGTCGACGCGGGGTTGCGCCGGATCGCTGCGGTGGGGGCGTCGTTTTCCGCGTCGGACTACCTCGACGCGACGGCCGTGCGCATGCACCTGGGGCAGGCGATGGGCCGGTTCCACGAAACCTACGACGTGCTGATCACGCCGACGCTTCCGCTACCGGCGTTCAGCGTCGGTCGCGACGTACCCGAGGGCTGGCGGTCGCATTACTGGGCGAGTTGGACGCCATACACGTACCCGTTCAACATGACTCAGCAGCCCGCGTTGAGCGTGCCGTGCGGATTCACCGCGGCAGGCCTGCCGATCGGGCTGCAGATCGTCGGCCCCCGGCACGCCGATGCGTTGGTGCTGCGGGTGGGCCGCACCCACGAAATGGCCACCGACTGGCACCGTCGCACACCGGCGTTGACAACACAAGGAGTTCGATGAGCAGGCTGATCACCGTGTCCCTCGACAAGCGCGGCGTCAGCTGCATTGCCCGCATGCTCGACGATGCGGCGCCCCGCACCTGCGCGGCGGTGTGGGACGCGCTGCCGCTTTCGTCTCAGGTATTCCACGGAAAATACGCTCGCAACGAGATCTACACGCTGCTACCAGAATTCGCGGCGAAGGACCCCGGCAAGGAGAACACCACGGTGACGCCCATCCCCGGTGACCTGTGCTGGTTCTCCTTCGACTCCGACCAACTGGGCAACCCCGCCTACGGCTACGAGAACACCACCGGCACAGGCACCACCGGAGCAATCGTCGACCTGGCGCTGTTCTACGGGCGCAACAACCTGCTCATCAACGGCGATCAGGGCTGGGTCCCGGGCAACGTGTTCGGCACCGTCATCGAAGGCCTCGAGGAGATGGCCGAGGCCTGCCAGGCCCTGTGGATGGGCGGCGTGCGTGGTGAAACGCTGAGTTTCCAACGCGCGACGCAGGATTGACGCACCAGCGGCTACAGCGGCTGCAGGCTTATCGGTTGTTCGGTCTGTCCGGGATTGGGGTCGTTGCACGTCCCGGGTTTCCAGGTGTAGCGAAGGTTGCCCGCCAAAGTCGCCGGATCGAACTCGTACGTCACGTCGGCCGGCCCGCTGCTGCCGTCGGCACACGGACGTCCGTTGAAGACATCGTGACGCTCGACGAGCCAAGGGCCGTCGGCCTGCCTGCTGATCTGCGCGATCAACCCGGTCGAACTCGAAATTGTTCCGCCGCAGAAACCTTCGGAGTTGCACTGAGTGGTGATCGACCACGTGTTCGAGGTTGCGCCGTTGATCAGACGGTACTCGCCCTCGAGCCGACCGTCCGCCCACGCGGGGGCCGCCGATCCGATCGCGGCACCGATGAGCAGCACCGCCGCCGCCGTTGCGCGTCTGATCGCCATGGGGGCAGCATCACACGTGAAGTGCCCGGACATCGCCGAGTTGGCGAAAGTTCTCCGGTCAGCCGAGCCCGGGAACGATGTCGCCCAGCTTGAAGGTGACCGGCTGCTCGAGCTGGTCGAACGTGCACGACCGTGGGTCCCGGTCGGGGCGCCAGCGGTTGAACTGCGCCGTGTGGCGGAACCGCGAACCCTCCATGTGGTCGTAGCGCACCTCGACCACCCGCTCGGGCCGCAACGGTACGAACGAGAGGTCTTTGCCGGCGTTCCAGCGCGATCCCTCGTTGCGGCGCGGCGTCCGCTCACCGACCATGTGCGCCGCCCAATTCCACGGATGGTTGTCGAACGTGGTTACCAGCGGCTGCAATTCGACGAAGAGTTCGCGGCGGCGGGCCATCGGGAAGGCGCCGATCACGCCGACGGAAGCCAACGTGCCGTCGTCCTGGTACAGCCCGAGAAGCAGCGACCCGATGGCGTCTTCACCCGACTTGTGGAGGCGGTAGCCGGCGACGACGCAGTCCGCCGTCCGTTGATGTTTGATCTTGAACATCACGCGCTTGTCGGGTTGATAGGTGAGCGCCAGCGGTTTGGCGATGACGCCGTCGAGGCCGGCGCCCTCGAAGTCGTCGAACCAGCGCTGCGCTGTCGCGAGATCCGTCGTCACGGGTGTGACATGGAATTTCTGACCGGCACCGGCAAGGGCGTCCACGAGTGCCGTGCGGCGTTCGCTGAAAGGCTTTTGCATGTAATCGATGTCGTCGAGAGCGAGCAGGTCGAACGCGATGAAGGACGCCGGCGTCTTCTCGGCCAGCATCCGGACCCGGGTGTCGGCGGGGTGGATGCGCTGCTGGAGCGCTTCGAAGTCGAGCCCGCGATCGGAGGCGACGATGATCTCGCCGTCGATGACGCAGCGTGCGGGAAGCTCTTGTCGGGCGGCGTCGACGAGTTCGGGGAAGTAACGGGTCATCGGCCGCTCGTTGCGGCTGCCGAGTTCGACCTCATCGCCGTCGCGGAAGCAGATCGACCGGAAGCCGTCCCACTTGGGTTCGTACGACGCGTCCGGCGGGATCGACACCACCGATTTCGCGAGCATCGGCGACACCGGCGGCATCACTGGCAGCTGCATTGGGCCATTGTCGCAGGCCATGACCCGGCGATGACCTTGCCGAGTGCGGGCGGTCTACATGGGTGTGGAGGCAATCCAGCGGTCTGGAGTGACGTGGAGGCAATAATGGGCCAGGTGGACCTGCCTGTGCTGCCGCCGCTCGAACCGATGCTGGCCAAGGCCCAGGCGAAGGTCCCGCCCGAAGCCGGGGTGTGGTCGTACGAGCCGAAATGGGACGGGTTCCGTGCGCTGGTGTTCCGTGACGGCGACGAGGTTGTTCTGCTCTCCCGTAGCGGTAAAGACCTCGGCCGGTATTTTCCCGATGTCGTCGAGGCCGTCCGCGACGAGCTGGCACCGCGGTGCGTGGTCGACGGCGAGATCGTCGTCCCCCGCGAGTTCGGCGGCCGCACCCGCCTGGACTGGGAGTCGCTGAGCCAGCGTATCCACCCCGCCGCCAGCCGCATCGAGATGCTCTCCGAGCAGACACCCGCCCACTTCATCGGGTTCGACGCGCTGGCCGCCGGCGACCACTCGTTGCTCAAGCAACCCTTCAGGATCCGCCGCGAAGCGCTCCTGGATGCGGTGAACCAGAAGCAGTGGTGTCACGTCACCCGCACCACCGAAGACCCCGAGCTCGGCGTGCGGTGGCTCGAAGAGTTCGAAGGCGCCGGCCTCGACGGCATTATCGCCAAGCGGCTCGACGGACCCTATCTGCCCGGCAAGCGCGAGATGGTCAAGGTCAAACATGCCCGCGACGCCGATTGTGTGGCGATGGGTTATCGCATCCACAAGAGCGGCGAGGGTATCGGCTCGATCCTGTTGGGCCTGTACAACGATGACGGCGAGCTGCAGATGGTCGGTGGCGCAGCGTCTTTCACGGCCAAGGACCGGATCAAGTTGTTGGCCGAACTCGAGCCACTTCGTGAGGGCGACGAGATGCGCGACGGCGACCCCAGCCGCTGGAACTCCGCCGCCGACAAGCGGTGGGTTCCCATCCGGCCGGAGAAGGTCTGCGAAGTCGCCTACGACCAGATGGAGGGAAACGGCGGTGCCGCCCAACGCTTCCGGCATGCGGTGAAGTTCCGCCGCTGGCGGCCCGACCGCGACCCGCGCAGCTGTACCTTCGACCAGCTAGACGTTCCGCTCAACTACGACCTCTACGACGTACTGGAGTCCTGAGATGGGAAAAGCCGCAGAGGAAGTCGATGTCGACGGCACCAAGGTGCGGCTGACCAACCGTGACAAGGTGTACTTCCCGAAGCTGGGCAAAGGCGGCACCAAGGGCAAGCTGTTCGACTACTACCTGTCCGTCGCCGAACCGATGGTCGCGCTGCTGCGTGACCGGCCGGTGCACCTCCAACGATTCCCCGACGGCATCGAGGGCGAGGAGATCTACCAGAAACGCGTCCCGCAGAAGCATCCCGATTACCTCGAGACGTGCACCGTCACCTTTCCGTCCGGTCGCACCGCCGACGCGCTGAAGGTCACCCACCCGTCGGCGATCGCATGGGCGGCCCAGATGGGCACGGTCACCCTGCACCCCTGGCAGGTGAGATGTCCCGACACCGAGCATCCCGACGAACTGCGTATCGACCTGGACCCGCAACCGGGAACGGGTTTCTCCGACGCCAGCTCGGTGGCGGTCGACGTGCTCAAGCCGCTGCTCGACGAATTGGGCCTGATCGGTTATCCGAAGACATCGGGCGGGCGCGGTGTGCACGTCTTCCTCCGGATCAAGACGGACTGGGACTTCATCGACGTGCGTCGCGCGGGCATCGCGCTGGCCCGCGAGGTCGAACGCCGGGCGCCCGACGCGGTCACCACGTCATGGTGGAAGGAGGAGAGGGGTGAGCGCATCTTCATCGACTACAACCAGAATGCGAGGGACCGAACCTTCGCTTCCGCGTACTCGGCGCGCAAGACCCCCATCGCCACCGTCTCCACTCCGTTGACCTGGGACGAGCTTCGCACCGCCGACCCCGACGACTACACGATCACGTCGGTGCCCGATTTCCTTGCGGGACGGCCCGATCCGTGGGCCGACATCGACCGCAAGCCGCAGTCGATCAACAAGCTGCTGGACATGGTCAAGGCCGACGAGGAGCGCGGGCTCGGCGATATGCCGTATCCGCCGAGCTACCCGAAGATGCCCGGGGAGCCGCCGCGCGTGCAACCGAGCAAGAAGGTCGCGGCCAACTGGGACGAGGACGGCAATCCGGTCAACAGTTGACGGTCAAAACCCGCCCTCTGCCGCGATCTGCTCCTAGCATCAACCAATGGCCAACAGATGGTCGTTGACGCGGACGGCTGCCCGGGTCTGCCTCGCCGCCTTGGCGGCCGCCGCGGTGCTCGGCGCGCCCGGGGTGGTCCCCGCCGCGGACGCCCAGCAGTGCCCAGACATCGAGGTGATCTTCGCGCGCGGGACCGGTGATCCGCCGGGCGTCGGCCCCGTCGGTCAAGCATTCATCGACTCCCTGCGCTCGAAGGTGGGTGGCAGATCGGTGGGTGTTTACGCGGTCAACTATGCGGCGACCATGAACTTTCTGCGTGCCGCCGACGGCGCCGCCGATGCGAACGGTCACGTGGCGTTGACGAGCGCGAATTGTCCGGCCACGAAGATAGTGCTCGGCGGCTTCTCACAGGGCGCGGCCGTCGTCGACTTGATGTTGGGCGTCACCCCTGGGCTCGGTGCGATACCGGGTGCCGCCGCGATACCCGGCTTGGAGGCCGTGCCCGGCCTCGATCTGGGCGCCGTCGCGGCGCCGCTGCCCCCTCAAGCGTCGGATCATGTGGCGGCGGTTGCGGTGTTCGGGAACCCGCTCGCCAAGGTGTTAGGTCCCCTGAACGCGCTCAGCCCCGTGTACGGCGGCCGGACCATCGACCTGTGTAATGCGAACGACCCGATATGCGGAGAAGGTGATCTGGACAACCGGGCGGCGCACCACCAGTACGTTCCCGGCATGACCGACCAAGCCGCGTCTTTCGTCGCAGGCCTGCTTTAGTCACCGGTGCGCTGTACCCGCGAGTCGAAGTCGCTGCTGAACGGACAGCCACCTGTGACGGTGTAATGACCGCGGCCGGTGAGCAGGGTGATCGGGTCCTGCGGAGGCTGCGGTAGTGGATAGGTCAAGCTGATCTCGCGGTGCGCGGGCTCGCCGCCCTTGCACCGTGAGTCGGCGGAGGTGTTGGTCAACACCCATTGATTGTTCTGGAACACAAGGACTTTGACGTCGTTGGGATTAGACCAGTAACTGAGGCAGCGCTCACCGGTCCGCAGGCAGTAAGTCTGGATGTCGAAACTCACTTCGGCACTGCGGTTTCCGTCGACGTAGGTGTCGACTTCCTGGTATCGGCCGTGAAGAGCCTGGGCGGGCGATGTCACACGCGGCAGCTGGGTCGCGGGGTCGCGGACGGATGTGCCGGAATCCCGGTCTCCGGTGCGGGTGAACGTCACGGGTTGGTTGCTTGCACAGGTGCCGTTCGCCGAGCGAACGATGAACTCGCCCTTCAGTGCGCCGTCGGCCTGCGACTGCAGGGAGAACACCTCCCAAAGGTCGACGCTCTCGGCGCCCTGGCACGATCCCCGTCTTGCGTTGACCGCTTCCCACCGTCCGTCGACTTCATCGAACATCACCGTCGAAAGCGTTGCGCTGGAGCCGTTGAGCTTTGTCGCCGATGCGATACAAGCGCCGTCACGGCACGCTGACTCGACCGTCCAGGTTTCGGTCGCGCCCTGTGCATCCGGATATGGCTCACCGTTGGGCTTCGTCGGTGGCCCCAACCGTGCTGTGAACGTCCCGTCGAACGCCGCATTCGCCGGTCGGGAGGTGGGTTCGCCGTCTCCGCCACTGAGCACGGCGAGGATAGTGGCAACGGCCGCGACGATGAGGACAACGGCGATCGGCACGACGATCGCCGTTCGCCGCCACCAAGGCCAAGACGGACCGCCGTCATGGTCGTCGTCCGAATCGACGGGAGGCGGCCGTGTTTCGGTGTGGGCGGTCGACTCCGCCGGCCGCGCTGGAGTGGGAGTGGCTGCCTGTTCACCGTCTGCAGGACTGGCGGCATGGGTCGGCGCCCACGCCTTCTTCACATGCTCGGGCGGGCCGGTCTCGGTAGGTGCGGCCGGGGGATCGAGCTCTTCGGCCGGGCGGGCTTGCGTTGGAGCCCAGGCATATCCGACGCGATCCGTGCCCTCGACCGACGTGGGTGCCGAGGGCGCAACAGCAGCGGCCGTGGGCGTCGAGCCGGGCTGTGCTGGTCGGGTGGGGACGGCAGCGGTCGTGAGCGCGGTGCTGGCCGCTCGCGCCAGTTCGACTGTGGTGCCATAGCGTTCGTCGGGGTCTTTGGCCATCCCGGCCGCAATCACCGCATCCAGCTCCAGCGTCACCCCTGGGCGCGCGATCGACGGTCGCGGTGGAGGAGTGGTCAGGTGGCCTGCGATCTGTTGCTCGACGCTGTCGCCGGGGAAGGGGCGACTGGACGTGAGACACTCGTACAACACACAGGTCAGCGCGTAGATGTCCGAGCGGCTGTCGGTCTGGCCGGTGGTGAACCGCTCCGGCGCCATGTACGGCCATGTGCCGACGACGTTTCCCGTGGCGGTCAACTTGGTATCACCGGCCGCGCGAGCGATACCGAAGTCGATCAGGTACGAGAAGTCGTCCTCAGCGACGAGGATGTTGGAAGGCTTGACATCGCGATGGACGAGTCCTATGCGGTGCGCAGCATGAAGTGCCGACGCGATCTGTTCGATGATCTTCACTGCCCGTTCGGGTTCCAGCGGTCCGCGAGTTAGCAACTGCTCGAGGTCCTGTCCCTCTATCAGCCGCATGTCCACATACAACCGGCCCTCGATCTCGCCGAAGTTGTGGATCGGGACGACGTGGGGATTGGTCAATCCGGCGGCTGCGAACGCTTCATGCCGGAAGCGCTGTTTGAACACCGGATCTGAGGCGAGTGCAGCGGGCAGCACCTTCACCGCGACCACGCGTTGGGTAGCGGTATCGAATGCCTTCCAGACCTCCCCCATACCGCCGCGGCCCAGCAACTCGACCAATCGGTATCGGCCGAAGGGCGCTCCGTCCACTACGCCTCCCCGGGACTGCGCCGAACCAGCAGGTTCACAGTGCTCACCATAAGCCGGTCGGCCGCCCGTTCGCTTCCGGAACGACCGTGCGCGCGAAAATGCCGACGCCGTCGGCAACCCCAGTTGCCGAGCGCGGCCGGCACAGGTCTGCTATGAATTTGACAGCCCAGGCGTCAAATTTGCTGATTTTTCGGATTCTGGAGTATCCGCATCTTCGGGCTGAAAGAATTCGACGACTGGCCAATCGGGGGATATCCAGGTCAAAGGGGAAAGTCGATGAAATCGTCTCGTACGCCCAAGCCCTATCGGTCGATCACCGGGGCGGTGGTCGCTGCCGTTGCGGTTCTCTTCGCGTGGGGCGGCGCGCCTGCGGCGGCGTTCCAGGTTCAAAACCATGACCGCATTACGCGCGATGCACTGGTGCCGCTGGGCGTCGACGAGGCCACCATCGGTCAGATCCTCGTCGGCCCGCCGCCGGGTGCCGGTGTGGTCGGCAGCGATGCATTCTTTGCCGACGACTTCCGCCATATCGATAATGCGAAGGATCCCGCCGACATCTGTGCCCGCACCCAGGACGCCTGGAAGTTCTTCACGCCGGTCATTCTCAGCGGCGCCCAACCGACGGGTCCCGGCGGTGTCGATCTTGTCGACGGGCCCGCCGCCCGAGCGGCGTTCGGCGGCCTGGCTCATGCCTTGCAGGATTTCTTCTCGCACTCGAACTGGGTCGAGGACAACATCGCGGTCGGCCAGCTGGACCGGATGCCGCCTCCGCTGATGCCGACCTGTGATCCGGCCACCCTGCCAGCGGGCCTGCACACCGGATTCTTCGACGTAAACAGCAACCACAGCGACCCGCTGGGAGGCTGCCCGCCGCAAGGCCCCCCGCCCGGATTCGCCGAGTGCCACTCGATGCTGAACAAGGACGCGTGGGACACCCCGCGAGGCATCATCCAGGTGCCCGGAAGCAATCCGCCGATCAACAATTTCGACCTGGCGGCGCGGCTGGCCACCACGGCCACCGCCGACTTGTACTGGCAGATCCGCAATCTCGTCGCCAGCAACGCCGGAGAGTGTGCGGCGGCCAACTTGTTCCAGATCGACCGTCGTCAGCCTTGCTGGTGAGCAGTGATGAAAAGCTCTCTGGTCGTTGATATTCGACGCTTCCGCTATTTCTCGATAACGCTGGCCTCGTCGGCGGCGCTGGCGCTGACGGTGATGAGTGCCGGCGCGCCAACGACTCTGGCCCAGCCGACCGACACGACGTACCCGACCGAGAGCACGTACGCTCCTGCCGAAGAGGCGCCTGCCGAGGTTCCGGCCTACGAAGCGCCGACGTATGAGGCTCCGTCCCAGATGCCGGTGCCTGCGGCTCCGGAACCGCCCATCCAAGCGCCGGTCGTCACCCCGGAGGCGCCCGCACCCGTGGTGACCGAGGCTCCCGTCGAGACGCAGCCACCCGTGGTGACCGAGGCGCCCGTCGTGCCCGAGGAGACGCAAGCGCCCGAGGTGGTGACGACGGCCGCGCCTGAGGTCACCGCGAAGCCAGAACCCCGGACCACTGCGCCCGCCGCGACGCCGGCGCCGTCGACAACGGCAACAACACAGGTGACCGCACCAACCCCTGCCACGACAACCGTTGCGCCCGGGGCGACAACCGAAGCGACGGCACCAGCCGGCTCCTCGGCCGCCAAGACCTCACCCTCGCCGACCGCATCGCCGCCTGAGGAGTCGACAGCCGATCCGACACTCACGACGGACCCGCAGTCGACTTCGGAGGTGGCGCCCGCAGGTGGAGGTTCGACCGACCCGTCATCGGTGACACAAGACGCCGAGCTCGCCGCGGGCGTGACGACGACCCCCGAGCCGCAGCGCCTGGAAGCATCGCCGCAGAACATCGAGATCGCCCAGCAGGCCGCCCCGGTCCGCGAGGACCCACCGCCGGCCCCGACTGCGGAGATCAACCGGCTCAGGGACCTCGTCGTACCGGCGGCGGATCCGGGGGCGGCCGGCGCGCCGGGTGTGGCGGCGGACCCCGCTGTCGCCGCGAACTACCGGGTGATGCAGTGGCAGCCGAACTGGGTCCAGTACGACCAGTACTTCCGGCCGTTGATCTTCAACCCCTACCCGGAGCCGCTGCAGCTGGTCTACGAGGTCGCCGGCGTGCCCCGGATACTGCTGATCCCCCCGCTGGGTCGCATCGTCACCGAAGTGCGCGATCTCGGTTCGTACAACTTCACGGCGATGCGGCTCAACCCGCTGGGCGTACCCCTTGACGTCGCGGTCGGCAACTTCTTCGGCGGCGGCTACGTCCCCGGACCGGGGCAGCCGCCTCCACCGCCGCCGCCACCGGTGCGCACCCTCACCGATGTGCCGGTACAGGTGAAGTACACGAACGCGACGTACCGGCCCATCGTGGTACGCAAACTCGTCGACGTCGGCCCCGACCCGTCCGCCGGCGGGGCGCGCAAGGTTCTGCTCGACGGCGTCACCCCGGCCTGGGGAGAGTGGAAGCAGAACGAGAGCGGCGTACCGCAATTCGAGGTCTATCAGACGCAGAGCTTCCCAGGTATGGAAGCGCCGGGGGAGGGGCCGCTGCCAGGCGACTACGACCTACAGCTGATGAACGACTCCACCCCCACCGGCCTGAGCGGTAAGGACCTCACGCTGATCATCGCGGCCGTCGTCGTGGCGGCGGTGGGCATCGGTGCGATCTTCCTGACGATCTTCAAGGGCAGGCGGCGCCGCATCAGGCACTGACGACCGCGCTCCCCGGTTTGTGTGGCGCGTCACACGGGTACGGGGAGTTCATGATCAAACAAGTCAGTGTTGCCTTGGGTGTGCTCGCAGTCGCGGTCGGTTGTTCCAATCAAGCGTCCGACGATTCGGCCACCACCACCACGACCACGACCACGACCACGCCCAGCGCTCAGGGCATGACCACCCAGATCAACACGGTCGACGGCAGACACGTCGCCGACGCGACCATCGACTTCTCCGGCGGGTATGCCACGGTGACCGTCGAAACCGTCGAGGACGGCATCCTGTCGCCGGGCTTCCACGCCATGCACATTCACCAGATCGGCGTGTGCGAGGCCGGCGACGGATTCGCGTCCGCGGGCGAGCACTTCCAGGCGCCCGGCCACACGGGCATGCCCGCCAGTGGCGATCTGCCGCCCCTGCTGGTGCGGTCGAACGGCGCGGGCAAGCTGGTCGCGACCAGCGACGCCTTCACCGAGGAGCAGCTCACGACCCCGCAGGGATCGTCGATCGTCCTGCACGAGAGCGCGACCATGGAGGACCCGGCCGCTGCCGAACAACCGCGGATCGCGTGCGGCGTCATCAGCCCGGGAACCGCGGGCACCACGTCGGTCGAGACGCAGACCACCGTCGTCACCACCACCGCGGTTGCGCCTCCACCACCGACCACCACGGTCACGGAAACACCGGCCACGACCACCCCGCCAGCGGAGTCGCCGGCCACGACCACCCCGCCGACCGAGACGGACACCGTCACCGTGACCGAGTCGCCGTCGCCGACCACCACCACGGTCGCTCCGCCGCCGGGCGGCTGACACGACTCGCTCAGCACGTCGAAATGCCGCCGATCGGGCGGTGAACCGGGTCTGCTGTTCGTATGCGCGTTTCGACGACCGTTCGTAGATTGCTGGCGGCCCTGGCGCTGGTCGCGCTCGTGGGCAGCGGTGTCGGAGTGGCAGCCGTGATGGTCTTCGGGTCGGTCAAGGAAGCCCGCCAGACCGAAACCCCATCAGCGAAGCCTGCGACCCAGGCGCCGCCGCCGAAGGTTCCGGAGCCGTTCGAGTTCACGATCAACGTCGCCGTCACCGACCAGCACTGCGCACCCGAAGCGCCCGGATGCTTCTACAAGTACTCGATCGAGCCGAAATACATTGGCATGCATCCGCTCCCGAAAACGCCGTTCACCGTGTTCTACGAGGTGGTCGGCGGTAACGCACCGCAGAAGGGCGAGTTCACCGTGGAGAACGGCCAGGCGCAGATTCTGCAGGACGTCGTCCTGGAAGGACCGCCGTCCGCCCAACTCAAGGCGAACGTCCTGCAGGTGACCGGCTGAGCGTTACCGCCTGGGCCCGACGCCGCGCGCCTGCGGCAAGGGCAGGTCGTTGTAGGTCGCGATGCCGGGAGGCGCCGCCACCACCGCCGGGATCGCATGGATCGGGGGCATGGCGGTCATGATGTGGCCCAGCACGAAGAAGTCTTCGATCGACTTGGCGTTCTCGATCATGTCCTGCGGGGGCAGGAAACCGACCTGCATGTTCACCGTCGGCCGGCCGTCGATCGTGATCTTCCAGCCCTCGGCGTCCATCTGCCAGTCCGGGTCGAGGGTGGTGCCCTTCTTCCACCGGACGTTGATGTCGACCACCGTCTTGCCGTCGACGATTCCCTGCCAACTGGCGTACACGCCCGCGACGTGGCCGGCCGGGATCGTCCATGACGCCATCACCAGATCCTCTGTGGTCTGGGCATATTCGGACACGCACTTGATCTCGTCGAGCTCGACACCGATCGAGTCGGCGACCAGCCGCACCGCCTCGGCGAACACCGCGGTGCCTTTCGAGGCCATCGGTGCCAAGTTCGGATCGTCGATCGCGGTGCCGAACCCGACGGGCCGCTCGGTGTCGGGGGAGTCGTAGAGCGTGGTGTCGGCGGATTCGGCGATGGTGATCTTGTCGACCCGGTCGCAGCCCGTTGCGGCCACGATGGCGAGCAGTTCGGCGAAGCCGGGGCTGATCCCGGACCCGAAGAGTGTCGAACCGCCGCGCTTGCATGCCTCTTGGAGCTTGTCGCGGTCCGCGCCGAGGTTGTGTCCGGTTATGAACGAGGCCGACGACACGACGTTGACGCCGGCTTCGAGGATGCGGACCAGTTCGTCGACGTCGATCCACATCGGGTTGTAGACCACGACGTCGGGCTTCAAGGCGAGCAGGGCGTCGACGTCGTTGGTGGCCTTCACGCCGAGAGGTGCGATGCCGGCGAGTTCTCCGGCGTCCCGGCCCACCTTGTCCTGCGACCACGCATAGAGGCCGACGAGTTCGTAGTTCGGGTTCGTGGCGATCGCCTGGACCGAACTCTTGCCGACATTGCCGGTGGTCCACTGCACGACGCGATAGGGAGTGTTTGGCACCCGCACAGCATAGGGAAGGGCGGTGCTTCGTGGGGCGGTTTTTACCGCGCGGCGAAAAATGATCGCGTCAGGCCCTAGTCTGACCGTGATGAGCGGCCGAACCAGGGGTCGCCCACCCCGGATCAGCCGCGACCAGATCGTCGCGGCGGCCAGGGACGTGGCGAGCGCGGACCTGACGATGCAGGCGGTCGCTGATGCGCTCGGGGTCAGTCGCAAGGCCCTGCACTACTACGTCGGCGACCGGGAGGGCCTGCTGACGTTGGTGGTGACCGACCTGTTCGAACGCGAACTCACCAGCGTCGAATTGCCCGACGGCGACGACTGGCGGGCGGTCCTGCGCGCCTACACCGTCGCGTTCCGCAACGGGCTGACCCAGGTCGGCGCCGCCACCGACTTCACCCGACTACGAGGTCTGGGCGCGGCCGCCGCATTGGCGCTCGCCGACCGAGTGCTCGACACATTGCTCACGGCCGGCTTTGCACCGGACACCGCCCGGTACGGGTTGACCGCGGCCTCCAACATCGCGCAGTCGGCCGCCCACAGCAGCGCCGCGCAGACGCCGTCGGGGATGCACCGGCACCGAGCCGAGACGTCGGCGGCCCTGGAGTGGGAACCCGAGGACACCTATCCGGCGCTGCGCGTAGTGCTCGCCTCGGCCGAATCTCAGCGCCACGACGCCGAGCACCAGTTCGACTTCGAGCTCGACGTGCTCATCGCCGGCCTGGAACGACTCCTGGGCCGTTAGAGGGGCGTCAGGGTGGCCTTGGCGGTCCGTTCCACCCCGGCCCGATCGACCCACGTCAGGTCGACCACGTCGCCGGGATAGTGGCGGTCCAGCACGTAGGTCAGCGTCGTCGCCGAATCCAGAGGCGTGCCGTCGAGCACGACCAGCACGTCGCCGGGAACGAGTCCCGCCCGGTCGGCCGGCCCGCCGCGCAGCACGTCGGCGATCTGCACACCGGGGCCGCGTTGCGCCGAGCGCACCCCGACGCCCAGCAGCACCGGAGGGCCGATGTGCACGTCGGCCGACGCCATCCGGGACCGGATCTGGTTGGCGATCGGCAACGCATCGTTGATCGGGATCGCGAAGCCCTCACCGCCCGGACCGAAGCGGAAGTTCACCGACGCCGCGGTGGTGATGCCCACGACCTGACCGGCGCCGTTGACCACCGGGCCGCCGGAGTCACCCGCGACGACCGGTGCGGCGAACTCGATGAGACCGGCGAGTTCGTCCTTGCTGCCGGTCAGCGAGTCCTCGGCGTTCACCGTCCGGCCGAACGCGGTGATCGTGCCGGCCTCGCGCGTCAGCGGCCCGTTCGTCCCGTTGGCGTTGCCGAGTGCGACGACGGGCTCACCGGGCGCCAAGAGCGCCGAGTCACCGACCGGTGCGACCGGCAGGTTGGTCCCGCCGATCAGCTGTAGCACCGCGATGTCGCGCTTGCGGTTGTAGCCGACCAACTCAGCCGGATAGGACCGGCCGCCGACGCTCGCAGTGATCCGATCCGCACCGGATACCACGTGGAAATTGGTCAGGACCAGGCCGTTGGGATCGATCACGAATCCGGCGCCGTTTCCGTATGCGCCTTGATAGTCGATCTCGGTGTCGATCCGGACGACGGAGGGTTCGACCTGAGCGGCGGCGGCGACGGGGTCGCCGGGGGCCGCCGCGGCCGGGAACACCGGCGCCACCACGGCGAACGCCATGGCCAATGCGATCAGCAGCGTCGTGACTGGACGCCGAAAGGGGAATTTGCCCATAGGCCCATATTGCCCGATCCCGGGGACGACTAATCGTCCAGCGCGACGCCGCCGCGCAAGCGTCGACGGCGGCGACGTGCCGTTTCGGGTCTGCGATTGCGCAATTTGCCGTCGCCGCTTTCGGCTTCTTCGGTGGCTTCGGCCGCGGATTCCTCGGTACCGGACTCGGGCTCGTCGGCGTCGGCCTTGACCTCGACTTCTTCGGTGGCCCCGGCGTCCTCGCCCGTCTCGGCGTCGTCCTCGCCGCTGGACTCGTCGGCCACCTCGGCCTCGTCGGCCGCGGCGGCATCCTCGGTCTCTTCGGCAACCTCGGCGGTGTCTTCGGCCTGGTCCTCGGTTTCTTCCTCGGCTTTCGCGCCCCGGCGGCGACCCCGGCGCTGCTTGGGCTCCTTGACCTTCAGCGGCTTGGGGGGCAGTGGTGGCATTTCTGCCACCGAAGCGAGGTAGAACGCGAAAACGCCGAGCAGCGCGATCGCTGCCGCGGCGCCGTAGATACCGAACAGCCACCTCCCCGCAGTGTCGAGGGACAGCCAGATCTCGCTGATAGCCGCGCCGACGATCAGCACGCCGGCCAGCACGTGCAGCCCGATCGACAGGGTCCGCAACCTCAGCGCCATCTGGGGCGTTCCGAATTCCGGGCGTCGAGTCCGCAGCAGGGTGAACACCACCGGCAGCGCGGCCAGCCCGATCAACGCGCCGCATACGATGCGCATCACGGTGCCGAAGGTGTGCGGGATGTCACCGGAGAGCTCATACCAACGGGGCAGGACGAAGAAGAAGTACAGAACACCGGCCACGACGCTGAACGACGCGTGCCAGGTCACCGCGACAGTGCGGCTCATTCTCCTCCTAGACGATTGTTTGGCCCGGGGTGCGACCGGGCCTGACCGTCGGAACGCGCCGACAGGCCGCACCCCGGGCCGAGTGCGGAGGATGCGGGATTTGAACCCGCGAGGGCTATTAACCCAACCCGCGTTCCAGGCGAGCGCCATAGGCCACTAGGCGAATCCTCCGCGGGCCATGGTAGCCGACCTCAGGCCCGAGCCGATCCGGATGCGACCGGCTCGGGTATTAGACTCGCCGTGGACCCCGCGCGGCGTCCATCCTGTGAACTCCCCCAGGGCCGGAAGGCAGCAAGGGTCAATGGGCTCTGGCGGGTGCGCGGGGTCCCCTTCATTTCCCGCATCTTCAGTCGAAAGGCGTTCGGTGTCATTTCTGTCGCTCGGCCGGGACGAACTCGTCGCAGAACACGAGCAGCAGAAAAGCAACTACGCCGAACTGCAGGCCAGGGGCCTCAAGCTCGACCTGACCCGGGGAAAGCCGTCCGCGGCGCAGTTGGACCTGTCCAACAAGCTGCTCCAATTGCCCGGTCCCGACGACTTCCGTGACGGCGACGGCACCGACGTCCGCAACTACGGCGGCGTGCACGGTCTGCCCGAGCTGCGCGCGATCTTCGGTGAACTGCTCGGCATCCCGGTGCAGAACCTGATCGCGGGCAACAACGCCAGCCTCGAGTTGATGCACGACGTCGTCGTGTTCTCGATGCTGCACGGCGGCCCCGACTCGGCGTGGCCGTGGGCAAAGGAGCCCGCACTGAAGTTCCTGTGTCCGGCCCCCGGCTACGACCGGCATTTCGCGATCACCGAGAGCCTTGGCATCGAGATGATCACCGTGCCGATGCTCGAGGACGGTCCTGACGTCGACCTCATCGAGGAACTCGTGGCATCCGATCCCGCGATCAAGGGGATGTGGTGCGTGCCGGTGTACTCCAACCCGACCGGCGTCACGTTCTCCTGGGAGACGGTGCGCCGGCTGGTTCAGATGCGAACGGCGGCAAACGATTTCCGGTTGATGTGGGACAACGCCTACGCGGTGCACACCTTGACCCACGACTTCGTCCGCAACGTCGACGTGCTCGGGTTGGCCGAGGCCGCCGGCAACGGCAACCGTCCCCTGGTGTTCGCGTCGACGTCGAAGATCACGTTCGCCGGCGCCGGGGTCAGCTTCCTGGGCGCCTCGCTGGGCAACATCACCTGGTACCTGCAGCACGCAGGCAAGAAGTCGATCGGCCCGGACAAGGTCAATCAGCTGCGCCATCTGCGGTTCTTCCGCGACGCCGACGGCGTGCGCCTCCAGATGCAGCGTCACCAGCAGCTGCTGGCCCCGAAGTTCGCCGCGGTGTTGGAGATCCTCTCCGAGCGGCTCGGCGATTCGAAGATCGCGTCGTGGACCGAACCCAAGGGCGGGTACTTCATCAGCCTTGACGTCCTGCCCGGCACGGCCAAGCGCACGGTGGCGCTCGCCAAGGACGCGGGCATCGCGGTGACTGAGGCGGGCGCGACGTTCCCGTATCGAAAAGACCCGGAAGACAAGAACATCCGTATCGCCCCGACGATGCCCCCCGAGCCCGAGCTGCGGGCCGCGATCGACGGTCTGGCCACCTGCGCACTGCTCTCGGCGACCGAGTCGTTGCTGAAGGGCTCTTAGTCAGCCTTCGAGGCCCGTTTGTGCATCTGACGACGATTTTCGCGGGCATTGTCAACCGGTGAGTGCAACGTTTAGGCGGCGGCTTGGTCGAGGAGTGCGGCTAACCGCTGGGCCGGTGTGT
>NZ_LQIX01000009.1 GCF_001500045.1 Mycobacterium sp. GA-1199 | reverse complement strand
CGCCCGCCCCGCAACCCTCCGAACCCAGGTGAGAATCCCGGTGATCCGGGCGGCCCCGACGGCGATTCCGACGACGGTTCGGACGGCGGTTCCGATGCCCCGTTGGGACCACCGCTGGACGATATCCTCAACGACCCGAACCGGATAAACACGACCATCACCGGTCTCGAGGTCCAAAGCCGCCTCGAATACATCCTGAAGGAAGAATTCGATGAAACCTCGGGCGTTTACCACGACATTTACACGATCACCGTTACGAATCCGGACGACAACCAGTTCAATGCCGGCGATATCTATGTGCTTCAAGTGGTGAATGGTGAGGTGCAGGTCGCCGCTAAGCTCCCAGCGGGATCATCGTTTGGAGGCGTGACGGTCTTCGACGCTGCCTACGATTTGACCTGCATTCCGCGTGTCAGCTGCGGAGTTAGCACAGTAGGGTCTGTTCATGTCGTGGCGTTCCCGCCCGGGAAATTCCCCGACGACCTCATCCCCCCCGGTGACGCTTCTGAGCCGTACCCTGGCTATTTTCCCGAAGCCGAGGAGGGCATCAAAGACAGCCTCGCGTCTCGTCACAACGTCGCATGCTTGTTGCCGGGCCTGACCGCAGGGGGAGAAATGGTGGTGTCGGTCGGGGGGCCAAAGGGCAAGGGTTTTCAAGGCACACTTGTCGGAGCGGTAAAAAAGGGTTCGAGCGAGGCAGCGCAATATCCAATTGACGACGATGTTGACCAGGCTCGTCAAGACTTGATACGTGAATGCGTACAAGGCTGTGGCAGCGACTAATTACCCGCCGAACACCTTGCGCACCACTGCTTTCGCGCGTCGCGTCACCCGCAGGTAGTTGTCGAGGAACTCGCCCCCGTCGTCGGTGTCCCAGCCGGCGGCCACCGCGACGGCGTTGAGCTGACGTCCGGGCCCGGGCAGTTGGTCGGTCGGCTTGCCTCGCACCAGCACAAGCGCGTTACGTGCCCCCGTCGCGGTCAGCCACGCCTGCCGCAACAACTCGACGTCACCTTCCGCGATCAGCTCGGCGGCGCCGATCGCGTTGAGCGATTGCAGCGTCGACGTGTTGTGCAGTGCAGGCACCTTGTGCGCAAAACGCAATTGCAGCAGCTGCACCGTCCACTCGATGTCGGCGAGTCCTCCGCGCCCCAGTTTGGTGTGCGTGTTCGGGTCGGCTCCCCGCGGCAGCCGTTCGGCGTCCACCCGCGCCTTGATCCGCCGGATCTCCTGCACCGCTTCTGCCGACACCCCGCCGGGTGGATACCGGATCTTGTCGATCATCAGCAGGAACCGCTTCCCCAAATCGAGATCGCCCGCCACGCGGTGGGCCCGCAGCAGCGCCTGCACCTCCCATGTCTGCGCGTACCGCTCGTAGTACGCCTGATACGAGGACAGAGTGCGCACCAGCGGACCGTTGCGCCCCTCCGGCCGCAGATTCGCGTCGACCTCCAGCGGCGGATCCGAACTCGGTGTTCCGAGCAGAGACCTCACCTGCTCGGCGACGGTCACCGCCCATTTCACCGCGGCCGATTCCTCAACGCCCGCTTCGGGTTCGCACACGAACAGCACGTCGGCGTCCGACCCGTAACCCAGTTCGCCGCCGCCCAGCCGGCCCATCCCGATCACCGCGATCCGCGCCAGCGGCCCCCGGTCGGACGTGTGCGCGCGGATGACCGCTTCGAGCGCGGCCTGCAGCACGGCCACCCACACCGACGTCAACGCGCGACACACCTCGGTGACTGCGAGCATGCCCAGCAGATCGGCCGAGGCGATGCGCGCCAGTTCGCGTCTGCGCAACGTGCGCGCCGCCGCGATCGCGCGTTGGGGGTCGGAATACCTTGCGGCCGAGGCGACCAGCGCCCCTGCGACCGCCTCGGGATCTGCGTCGAGCAGTTTGGGTCCGTCGGGGCCGTCGGCGTAGGCCTGGATGACCTCCGGTGCCCGCATGAGCAACTCCGGGATGTAGGCCGAGGTGCCGAGCACCTGCATGAGGCGCTTGGCGACCGCTCCCTCGTCGCGCAGCGTCGCCAGGAACCAACGCTGTTCGGATAGCGCATCGCTGATGCGGCGGTACGACAGCAGCCCCGCATCGGGATCGGGCGTATCCGACAGCCAGTTGAGCAGCGTCGGCAACAAGACTTGCTGTACGCGGCCACGGCGGGCGCTGCTCCCCGTGAGGGCGGCCAGGTGTGTCAATGCGCTCTGCGGGCCTTCGTACCCCAGCGCGGCCAGCTGCCGTTCGGCGGCGGCCTGGGTCATACCGTCCGAAATACTCAGCGCCGGTTGCCCGACGGACTCCAGCAGTGGTTGGTAGAACAGCTTCTCGTGCAGCCGCGACACCCGCAGGCTCTGGCGTTTGAGCTCTTCGCGCAACACGCCCAGCGCGTCGCGGGTGCCGTCGGGCCGCACGTGCGCGGCCCTCGCCAGCCATCGCAGCGACTCGTCGTCGTCCTCGTCGGGAAGCAGGTGGGTGCGCACCATCCGCTGCAACTGCAGGCGGTGCTCGAGCAGGCGCAGGAATTCGTAGGACGCGGTCAGGTTCGCGGCATCGTCGCGCCCGACGTAACCGCGCTCGCCGAGTGCGGCCAGCGCGGCCACCGTCGAGGCGACGTGCAGCCGCTCGTCGTTGCGGCCGTGCACCAATTGCAGGAGCTGCACGGCGAATTCGACGTCACGCAGCCCGCCGGTCCCCAGCTTGATCTCGCGCGACCGTTGTCCGGCGGGCACCAATTCCTCGACCCGCCTTCTCATCGCCTGCACCTCGGAAACGAAGTCCTCGCGCTCGCAGGCCGTCCACACCATCGGCATCAGGGCGTCGACGTAGGCCTGACCGAGTTCGGGATCACCCGCGGCCGGGCGCGCCTTCAACAAGGCCTGGAACTCCCACGTCTTGGCCCACCGCTGGTAGTAGGCGACATGGGAGTCCAGCGTGCGCACCAGCTGGCCGTGTTTGCCCTCGGGCCGCAGCGCGGCGTCGACTTCGAAGAAGGCGTCGGCCGCGAACCGCATCAGCTCACCGGCGACCCGCGTCGCCAACGCGTCGGCGGGCTCGGCGACGAAGATGACGTCGACGTCGCTGACGTAGTTCAGTTCGCGCGCACCGCATTTGCCCATCGCGATGATCGCAATGCGCGGTGGTGATTCACCCCCGGTCGTCTTGAGCGCGAGGTGCAGCGCGGCGGCCAGCGCCGCGTCGGCGAGGTCCGACAGGTGCTCGCCGATCGTCGGGAAGGGCAGGACCGGTTCGTTCTCCACCGTCGGCGCCAGGTCCAGGCTGGCCAGCACCAGCAGCCGGTCGCGGTAGAGCTTGCGCAGCGGTTGCAGCGCGCTCGACGTGTCGGGCGCTTCGTCGGCCAGCGCGACGAACATCTCGCGCAGCGCGTCGCGGGCCGGCAGGGCGACGTCACCAGCGAGCAGCCGCCAGTTCTCCGGATTGGCGACGAGGTGATCACCGAGGGCCAGCGAGGAACCCAGCAGGCTGAACAGCCGACCCCGAAGGCTCTTGTCGGTGAGCAGGGCGCGGTTGAGCTCGTCCCAGCCGGCATTCAGAGCCTCGGCCAGCCGGACCATCGTGCGCAGCGCGGTGTCGGCGTCGGGGGCACGCGACAACGACCACAGAAGCTCGACGTGCGCGTCGGTGGTCCAGCCCAACAGATCCAGATCCGCGGGCGCGGTGGGTTCGACGAGACCCAGCCGGCCTACGCTCGGCAGCTTCGGACGCTGCGTCGCTGGTTTGGCCACGCCTAAAAGGTATCTCGCCTAGTCACCTACAGAGACAGGTAGGCCTTCAGCTCGAACGGCGTGACGTGGCTGCGGTAGTTCTCCCACTCCGCGCGCTTGTTACGCAGGAAGTAGTCGAAGACGTGCTCGCCCAACGCCTCGGCGACCAGCTCGGAGGTCTCCATCTGCTCGAGCGCTGCACCGAGGCTGCCCGGCAGCTCCTTGTAGCCCATCGCGATGCGCTCTTCGGAGGTCAGCGTCCAGACGTTGTCCTCGGCCTCCGGCGCCAGCACGTAGTTCTTCTCGATGCCGCGCAACCCGGCTGCCAGCAGCACCGCGAATGTCAGGTAGGGGTTGCACGCCGAATCCGGGCTGCGCACCTCCACGCGGCGTGACGACGCCTTGCGCGGCGTGTACATCGGCACCCGCACCAACGCGGAGCGGTTCGCCGCGCCCCAGGACGCCGCCGTGGGCGCCTCGCCGCCGTGGACGAGGCGCTTGTAGGAGTTCACCCACTGGTTGGTGACGGCGCTGATCTCCTTGGCGTGCTCGAGGATCCCGGCGATGAACGACTTCGCGACGTCGGACAGCTGCAGCGGGTCGTCGGGGCTGTGGAAGGCGTTGGTGTCGCCCTCGAACAGGCTCATGTGCGTGTGCATCGCCGAACCGGGATGCTCGGCGAACGGCTTGGGCATGAATGACGCCCGCACCCCGTCCCCGAGCGCGACCTCCTTGACGACGTAGCGAAACGTCATCACGTTGTCGGCCATCGACAGCGCGTCGGCGTAGCGCAGGTCGATCTCCTGCTGGCCGGGCGCGCCCTCGTGGTGGCTGAACTCCACCGAGATCCCCATCTGCTCGAGCGCGTCAATCGCGTGCCTGCGGAAGTTGGGTGCCGAATCGTGGACGGCCTGGTCGAAGTAGCCGCCGTTGTCGGCGGGCACCGGCGGGGTGCCGTCGTCCTCGCCGGGCTTGAGCAGGAAGAACTCGATCTCGGGATGCACGTAGCAGGAAAAACCGAGGTCACTGGCCTTGGCCAGCTGTCTGCGCAGCACGTGGCGCGAGTCCGCCCACGACGGGGAGCCGTCCGGCATGGTGATGTCGCAGAACATCCGCGCCGAATGATGACGGCCGGAGTCGTCGGCCCACGGCAGCACCTGGAAGGTGGAGGGGTCGGGGCGGGCGACCATGTCGGCTTCTGAAACCCGGGCGAAGCCCTCGATCGCCGAGCCGTCGAACCCGATTCCCTCTTCGAAGGCGCCCTCGAGTTCGGCCGGGGCGATCGCGACGGACTTGAGGTATCCGAGCACGTCGGTGAACCACAGCCGGACGAAGCGGATGTCGCGTTCCTCCAGCGTGCGCAGCACGAATTCCTTCTGCCGATCCATGGTCGCAGCGTAGGCACCGGCTGTTAAATCGGTGTTACACGGCGGCTGCGTTCGTTGGGCTGATCACCAGATGCGGCGCATCTGCGCACCCGTTCGACGGTGTCGCAGCTGGGCTCGCCGCTGCTCTGCGGAGAGCACCTCGGTGCCCGCCGGGAGGTGGTCGAGCACGTCGGCGACCGGTACCTTTGTGACCTTGATCTCGGGGAACTCCTCGGCTTTGTAGAACCGCGCCTGCAGAATTCCCCACGGCCAGTCGGCCTTGTCGAGCCAGTTGTGCACGCCCGGGTCGCGCTTGGACACCACGCCGCGGAACCAGCCGTCGGGGTCGATGCGCGCCTGGGTGTCGTTGAGACTGGATTGCCGGTTCACCCAGTCCACGGTCGAGAACCGGTCGTCGGCCACCAGAATCTGCCAGTAGTAGCACTGCCCCGGCACGGGGAACTCGACGACCAACGCCTCGTCGTCGGCGATTTGATGGATGCCGTCGTAGTAGGCCTGCTTGGTGGCCAAGCCACCGCCCTGCTGAATCCACTGCGACCGCACGAGCACGTTGAAGCCGTGGTGCTCGCGGTAGTACCGGACCAGCTCCATGTCGAAGTCGATCATTCCCTTGATCCAGTCGCCCAGCTCCGAGAACCGCCGCGCGATCTCGGCCGGCGACATGTCCGCGCCGCCGTCGTCGAGGCGGTTGATCGCGACCTGGGCGTCGATCTCGCTGTTCCAGTCGCACGCGCATTTGCGCATCAGCAGCTTGCCCACCTCCGGGTTGAGCGGCCACCAGTCGCCGTCGTAGGAGTCGGGACGTTCGGCGGACATGATCACGCGGAAGGAACCGTCCTCGGCGATCGTCAGGTCGTCCAGGTCGTGGGTGACGGCCTGGAACTTCATCTGCCGCTCGACCCCCTTGACGCTCTTCATCATTCCGGGTGCCTGCTGGGTGATCTCGACGAACCGCACCGTGCCGCGACGACCGGTCAACTCGTAGACACCGGCGCCGTCGACCTCGGCGGTCAGGTAGACGTAGTCCGGGTTCGGCCCGCCCTGGTTGCAGGCGTAGTTCCACAGCGGCATGAACACCGGACGCTTCGAATCGGTGTAGACGTGGCACAGGTAGCCGCACGCCAGGATCGACAGGGCGAGCTTGTTCATGTCCTGGATCTCGGCTTCGGAGGCACCGTCGGGTCGCCATGTCGCGAGCAGGTGGTCGGCCACTCCTTTGAGCGCCTCCATCTGGGTGTCCCAGCTCGGCAGGGTGGTCATAGGTGAGCCTCCTCAGGCCTCCACGGCCACATCGAAGTGCCGGATGTAGAAGTCGTAGTCGGATCGGATCTGGTCGACCGAGAGACCGAACTGTTCCGCGGTGTATTGGTGTGTCCCCTTGGCGCCGACGGCGTTGGCGTCCTGCCAGTCGAAAATCGCCTCCGCCACAGCGGGTTTGAGCTCCAGGCCCAGCCAGTCGTAGACGCGGCGGACGGTGCCCCTCGGATCGACGACCAACTCGCGGTGATGGACGTCGAGAAAACGGTCCTCCCCGATGCGTGCGCGTTCGGCGATCGCGTTCTCCATGCCCTCACGCAGGTGATCGCTCACTTCGCGGCCGAGGGCGCACAGATCCCGGTCCCCCGCGGCGGGCGGGAAGATCGTCGACACCAGGCTGGTGTAGGAGGGCACGACCTTGGCGGGGTCGCGGTGTGTCATCACAAACCGCATGTCCGGGTAGGCCTTGGCGAGCGCCTCCAGGTGAAACTTGTGGTGAGGCGCCTTGAACAACCACAGCTCCGGTGGGCACGTCGACCCGAGCAGCTTCACGACCCTGCGGTGGTAGGCGTAGGTCTCGGTCAGATCGGCGCGCCGCCACCACGATCGGTAGCCCGCCACCGGCAGGGTCATCTGCTGGCCGTGGAACGCCATTCCGAGGATTTCGGTGTCCTCCATGGTGGCGTCGACTTCGAAGATGTGCATGACGGCCTGCGCGGCGGGACGCTCCTCGTGCATCCGCAGAAATGCCTGCCTGCGCGGGTCGTCGGCCTCGCCGCCGGCGACCGGCGGCGGCACGGGCTGATATTGCTCCCAGCCCCGCAGACACCGGAACTGCGGATCGAGCGAGAGCATGTCGGCCAGCGCGGTGGTTCCGGTACGCGGCAGCCCGTTGATGTCGACGGGACCGTCGATGACGACGTCCTCGACCTCGGGGTGCGCCCGGTAGTAGGCCTCGACCTCGAGGCGATTGACCAGCCTGCGCCGCAGATCGCCGATGACCGCGGCGTCTGTGCCCGGGTCCAGGTCGCCGTCGCGTTCCAGGCTGTCGAGCAGGACGGCCAGTCCTTCGCGGAAGTCTCCGGGCCCGAAGTCGGAGTGCCCGCATTCGGCGACCGCTTCGTCGAGCAACTGTTGCAGGGCGGGATAGCGCATGCGCGTCAGGCCTCGACGCGGTCGGGATAGTGGTGAGCGGCCATGGTGCGGAAGCCCTCCCGCCAATCCACCGTGCAGGGCCCGGTGATCCTCCTTCGCTTGGTGTGGTCACCGACCGAGCCGACCGAGGCACCGGGGACGGGCTGCACGTCCACCTGGGGGGACACGCCTAGAAGTTCACCGAAGTACGCGCACCACTGCTGGACGCTCACGGGGGTGTCGCCCGCGAAGTTGACGATGGTGGCGGGGACGCTCGCCGCGTCCAGCAGCGCCGGAATCTGGGCGTTGATGTCGTCGTAGTGGACCGGGCTGTAGGGCAACGGGTCCCAGCGGACGACGACGGGCCGGCCCTCCGCGATCGCTTGCAGGTGCCACAGCGGCAGACCGCCCCGCTCGCCGTATGCGCTGCCCATCCGGGCGATGACCGTGGGTATGCCGAACTCGCGGGCGCAGTACCGGGCGACGGCCTCCTCGGCGATCTTGACGATCGAATACGGTTGCGGGCTGGGTAATCCGGCGTCGCCGATCGGATCGTCCTCACGGAACGGATGCCAGGGGTCGGGGTGGGGTTTGTAGACAGTGACCGTCGACATCACCAGCGCGGCCTTCACCGCACGGCAGTGTGACAGCAGCAGTCCGGTGCCTTCGGCGTTGACGCGCAACCCCTGCTCGTAGTCTTCACCGAAGTCAGCGGCGATGTGCAGGAGGTACGTGAAATTGGTTGGCAGATCGCCGAAGTCACCGACACCGAGATCGATGCTGCGGGTGGTCAGGCCCAGGGCCTCGACCTCCTCGCGCGCGGCGGGGTCGGAGAACCTGGCGATACCCCACACTTCGTTGTCTTTGGCGAGCGACTTCGCGACACCGTAGGCGATGCGGCCGGCCGGCCCGGTGATGAGAACGCGTTCCCCGCTCAGCATTGCGCGGCCATGCCATGATCGTGCGCATGGATCTGTTCGAACAGCCATGGCCCGAGGGGGATTTTCGGTTCTTTCAACTCGGGCACGTCGTCGACGACGTTCTCGGGGCCGCCGCCGGTTGGGCGCGTGCGTTCGGGGTGGGACCGTTCCACGTATTGCCCGTCGTCGATCAGGAGACCGACTACGGGGGCAAAATCCGCACGGTCCGGATCCAGGTCGCGGTGGCCCAGGCGGGTCCGGTCCAAATCGAGCTGATTCAGCAGCACTGCCAGACGCCGAGCATCTACTCCGACTGGAGCCGCAACGGGACGAGCTCGTTTCACCAAATCGCGACGGTGACAAAGGATTACGATGCCAAAACGGCCCACTTTGCGGCGCTGGGGTATCCGGTTGCCGCTCAGAGCACGGGCGGAGGTTTCCGCGTCGCCTACATCGACACCGTGGCCGATTTCGGGTTCTACACCGAGATCGTCGATGCCCCGCCCGCCTTTCTCGACCAGGTGCGCCGCATCTCCGAAACCTGCTCGGCATGGGACGGCAGCGATCCGGTTCGCATCATGACCCGCGACGGCTACCGGCTGCCGGAGGATTCCACAGGCCACACCCGGACTCTAAAGTCTTAGAGACAATGGTGGCAAGGATCTGGCAGGATCCACCCGTGATGTCGGCCGATGAGATCGACCCGCTGACCGACCTGTCCGGCCCGTTGCGCGGAACGGCGCTGGAGAAGGCGGTGCTTCAATCCCTCGACACGCTCGAGCGGGCACTGGACTTGACACCGTTGGGCGACAACCAGTTTCAGGCGACCAACGAACGGGATCGCTTCGGCCGGATCTTCGGCGGCCAGCTGCTCGCACAGGCGCTCTACGCCGCGTCGCACACCGTCGAGGAGCACGCGCCGCATTCCCTGCACGCCTACTTCGTCCAGACCGGCGCTTCGGACACACCGGTCGACATCGCCGTCGAGGCCGTGCGCGACGGACGATCGATGGCGACCCGTCGGGTCACCGTCGCGCAGGGCGACCGCACCCTGCTCACCGCCCTTGCGTCGTTTCACACCAATGCCGCCGAACCCGAACTCGAACGCCGAGCCCCCCACACCGCGGCACCCGAGGAGATGCCGCTGCTGCAGCACTGGGTGCACCAGGTCCCCGCGCAGCTGAGACAGAGCGCGCAGAACTGGATCGACGTCCCGCCGGCAGTGGAGATGCGCATCGCGGAGCCGACGAACTTCCTGGGTGGCAGGCAGACGCCCGAGCCGCGGTCACACTGGATGCGATTGCCCCGCTCCGTCGGTGACGAACCCGCGCTGCACACCGCGATGCTGGCGTACGCGAGCGACTACCTGCTCTTGGACATGGCGTTGCGCAATCATCCGGATCGCGCCGACTACGCATCGATCGCGGCGGTCAGCCTCGATCACGCGCTGTGGCTGCACCGGCCCGTGCGCTTCGACGAGTGGCATCTGTACACCCAGGACACGGTGGCCGTGACCGGACACCGGGCGCTGATCCGCGGAACCATCCGTGACGCGGCGGGCCGCACCGTGGCCAGTACATCGCAAGAAGTGCTGATCCGCCCAATCGCGGAGTAGGTGAGCGGCATCCCCGACTGACATGGAAGCGCGTCGAATACCGGACGGCCGGCGACGGCGTCGCGAACTCTGCGACGCCGCGATCGGGCTGCTCGCCGAGCACGGCGCCAAGGGGCTGAGCCATCCGCGGGTCGACCGTGCCGCGGGTGTGCCGGAGGGGAGCACCTCGTACTACTTCCGGACGCGCACCGCGCTGATCCGCGCGGTCGCCGAGCGGGTCGCCGAACTCGACCTGGTCGATTTGCGCTCGGTCACCGAAGCCGATGCCGGCACCTCCCGACAGGCCGCGGTCACGAGATTGGCCGCAGTCGTGATGAAGTCGCTGACCGGCGACGGCCTCACCCGCACCCGCGCGCGAATCGAACTACTCCTACAGGCCAGTCGCGATCCCGCGATTTCGGCTGTGTTCCACGCGAATTCGCAGACCTACCTGAAGCTCCACCGGGAGCTGGCCGAGCGATCGCGGCCGGCTGACGGCGACCCGTCCACAGTGGCCGACCGGGCGTTGCTCACCGTGATGTTCATCAGCGGACTCATGCTCAGCGCCGCGGCCGGCCGTCAGCCGGTGACCGAGCGGAAGCGCCTGGAGCTTCTGCTCGTCCAGATCGCCACCGCCGGATCCTGATGCCATACCGAGGTTTCGCCGGCGCACCGCGCGGGTAGCCGATCGTTCTGTCGGGGGGTCGCGCCGCAGAAACCGATGCGAGGAGCGACCATGAACCTCAAGAAAACAGCGTTTTCCGTCGGCCTGGCCGGGGCCTTGGGTGGCTTCACAGCACTCGGCTTGGGAGCGGGCGTCGTGCACGCAGACCCGAAGTTCCCGTCCCCGCCGATACCGCCCATTCCGGCGCCGCCACCGGTTCCCAACGTCGAGGTACCGCGGGTCGAAATACCCCGTGCCCCGAAGGTCGACGTGGAGGTGCCACGAGTCGACGTGGACGTTCCACGAGTCGAGGCGCCGCGCGTCCCGGACGTCGACGTGAACGTGCCACCGATCGACGTGCCGCCCCTGCCGCGGCCAGACCTGCCGCCGGTCCCGGCACCCGCGGTCGACGTCGATTTGCCGGATCTGGAGCCGAACTTGCCCAACATCGACGCCTACTTCGGGTTGCCCGGCACTCGTATCCCACCAGGGCAATTGAAGAACGCGGCCACCATCAACGGAGTACCGAACCCGTTCTTCAACATCCCGCCCGGACAACTCAAGAAGATGCGGACGGTCCAGGGTTATGAGAACCCGTTCTTCGACGAGGCACCGGGCCACTGGGAGATTCCGCAGTGGGCTGTGCCCGACGTCTGGCCGGGCGTGCCGGGGGTCGGCGACTACTTCGGACTGCCGGGCGAACAGATCGGCCCCGTCCAGCTGAGGGCGGAGGCCACCATCAACGGGGTTCGCAATCCCTTCTACGGCATCCCGTCGGATGAGCTGCGGAAACTGCCCACGGTGCAGGGTTTCGAGAACCCGTTCTTCGATGGGACTCCGGGTCACTGGGAGATTCCGTAAGGCCACCAGCGCAGTTCGCGGCCCTGATCAGTCCGAGGAGCAGGTGGTGTCGGCCGGCGGCAGCGCCAGGTCGACGAGGTAGTTGGCCGCGATGTCGTCGACGCACTTGTTGCCCTGGAACACCACGGTGTGCTGGGTGCCCTGGAACGTCACGAGCGTTCCACCGAGCTGCTTGGCCAACTCCACACCCGCCTGGTACGGCGTGGCGGGATCGTTGGTCGTCGAGACCACCAACGTCGGGGGCAGCCCCTCCACCTCGAGTTCGTGCGGTTCGCTCGTCGGCGGGACCGGCCAGAACGCGCACGTGCCCAAAGGAGCGTGCCCGGTGAACTCGCCGTAGCTCATGAACGGCGCCGCCTCGCGCACCCGCCGGTCCTCCTCGACGACCTTCGCGCGGTCGGTCACCGCGGGTTTGTCCACACAGTTGACCGCCACCCGCACATCGGTGGAGTTGTTGTAGTGGCCCTGCGCGTCGCGGCCCATGTACAGATCGGCCAGCGCGAGCATGGTGTCACCGGTGCCCCGCTCCATCTCGCTGAGCGCCTGCGTCAGATGCCGCCACAGGTCGGGCGAGTACAGCGGCAGGATGGTGCCCACGAGCGCGTCGGAGTAGCTCAGGCCGCGGGGGTCCCGCGTCCGCAGCGGCTTTTCCACCAATGGGTCGACCAGGCTGTGGTAGACGTCGTTGGCCTTCGCCGGGTCGGTGCCCAGGGGGCACGCGGTGTTCTTCGCACAGTCGGCGGCGTAGTCGTTGAACGCGGTCTGGAAGGCCGCGGCCTGCCGGACGTTGGCCTCGGTGGGATCGGCGTTGGGATCGACCGCCCCGTCGAGGACCATCGCGCGCACCTTGTCCGGGTAGTTCTCGGCGTAGGCGGCGCCGATCCGGGTGCCGTAGGAGTAGCCGAGGTAGGTCAGTTTCTCGTCACCGAGCGCCTGGCGCATCGCGTCGAGATCCTTGGCCACGTTCACGGTCCCGACATTGGCGAGGAACTCCTTGCCCATCTTGTCCTCGCAGCGTGCGACGAAGTCCTTGGTCTCCTTCTCGATGTCGGCGACGCCCTCCGGCGAGTAGTCGACCTGGGGCTCGGCGCGCAGTCGGTCGTTGTCGGCGTCGGAGTTGCACCACAGCGCCGGCGTGGAGTTCGCGACCCCACGCGGATCGAAGCCGACGAGGTCGAAGCGCTCCCGCACCGACTCGGGTAGCGAGCTGACGAGGCTCGCTGCGGCCTCCACACCGGACTCCCCCGGACCCCCGGGGTTGATGATCAGCGAGCCGATCTTGTCGCCGGTGGCCTTGAACCGGACCATCGCGAGCCGGGCCACGTCACCGTCAGGCTGCTCGTAGTCCACCGGGACCGACAGCATGCCGCATTCGGCGTCAGCGGGAATCCGCGACTCGTCGGACTGGTCCGACTGGCATTTGACCCATTCGATCGGGGTGCCCGGCGGCGGCACCGCGACGACGGCGCGGCCGTCCACCAGTTGGCTGCATCCGGTGGCCGCGAGCAGCACAGTGGTCGCGATGACCCCGATCTTGGCGTTCATGGCTCAACATGCTGCCATGAACCCTCATCGCCGCTGGCTAGGGCGCTATCGCGTGGCGGCCAACAACTCGTCGAGCGCCGCGGTGAAGTCGTCGGCCATGTCCCACAGGTCGGGCAGCAGTTCCGGACAGGACACGATGCCGACGTTCAGCGACCCGGTCAGCGACATGACGGTGATGTTGAGACCCGACCCGTGGAAGATCGGACCGAGCGGATACATCGCCTTGGCCTCGCAGCCCAGGTAGTACAGCGGCACCTGCGGCCCGGGGACGTTGGAGATGACAAGGTTGTGCACCGGGCGCGCGCCGCTCAGCCGGCTCGACGCGTAGACGCGCATCGCGACACCGAACACCGCCGGGGCGGCGAACTGCGTCCAGTCCTGCAGCAGGGTCGCGCCGATCGCCGAACTGTGTTGTTTGGCAACCGAATTCGCCTCAGCAATGGATTTCAGCCGGGCCGCCGGATCCTCGATGTGGGTCTCCAGTCGCGAGAACATCCCCGAGACCTGGTTGCGGCCGGGTCGATCGGACCTGTCGTGCACCGAGACCGGCACCATCGCGACGAGGGAGTTGTCCGGCAGCTGGCCGCGGTCGGCGAGGTACTTGCGCAGCACACCGGAGACCAGCGCCATCACCACGTCGTTGACTTTGACCCCGAAGTGGTTCTTGACGGTCTTGATGTCCTCGAGATCCAGTTGCGCGAACGCGATGTTGCGGTGCCCGGTGACGTTCATGTTGAACACCGTCCTGGGGGCGGCGAACGGCGGCGCCATCGAGTTGCCCGAGCGGGCACGGCGGACCGTGTCGACCACCGAAGACACCGTCATGGGCAGCGTGCTGGCCAGCTTCAGTGGCCGGGTGGCGAACTTGACCGCACCGGAAACCGCGATCTCCAGGGAGCTCGCGTCGCCTGGACCGTCGACGGGATCCGGCGGCAGCGCGTCGGGTTCGGTGCTGCACAGCTGCGACATCAGGCTCGCCCCGGTCACGCCGTCGACGCCCGCGTGGTGAACCTTCGTCATCACCACGAGACGCCCGCCGTCCTGCGGATCGGTTCGGTCGATGTTCTCGATGACCCACTTCTCCCACAGCGGACGGCTGCGGTCCAGCGGCAGCGACGCGATATGGCCGCAGATCTCGGCGAGCTCGCGAGGGCCGCCGGGCGCGGGCAGGCCGATGCGATGCAGATGGCGGTCGACGTCGAAGTCCTTGTCCTCCACCCACACCGGATGGTCGAGGTTGAACCGGCTGTCGGCCAATTTCTCGCGGAACTCCGGCATTGCCTTGATGCGCTGGTTCAACTCGTCCCGGAACCGGTCGAACGTGTAGCCGCCCGGCATCGTCGAGGTGTCCAGTTCGAGGATCGAACACACATGCAGCGGCTGCTGCGCGGTCTCGAGGTACAAGAAGCTGGCGTCGAGCCCGCTGAGCCGTTGCATGCCGGAATGCTATGCCCGGCGCGCGCGGGTGTGAGCAAATCCACTCAACAGGCCTTTTAACATCTCGCGCACAGGGTGGCAGACTGGGGGCGTCAGCGAACCCGGGGACCGATTTCGGCCTCGAGGATTCGACCCGACCCACCCAATTGGGGGACAACGATGTCTGAGCAGACCGTCTACGGGGCTGCCTCGCCCGCTCCGCGGACCAAAACGCGCACCCTGCACCTGCAGAAATGGAAAGCCGAAGGCCACAAGTGGGCCATGCTCACGGCCTACGACTACTCCACCGCCCGCGTGTTCGACGAGGCAGGCATCCCGGTGCTGTTGGTCGGCGATTCGGCCGCCAACGTCGTCTATGGCTACGACACCACCGTGCCCGTGACGATCGACGAGCTGATCCCCCTGGTCCGTGGCGTCGTACGCGGCGCGCCGCACGCGCTGGTGGTGGCCGACCTCCCGTTCGGGAGCTACGAAGGCGGCCCTCAGCAGGCTTTATCGACGGCGACCCGCTTCCTGAAGCAGACCGGCGCCCACGCGGTCAAGCTCGAGGGCGGCGAGCGCGTGACCGAGCAGATCGCCATGCTCAGCGCTGCCGGGATCCCCGTGATGGCCCATATCGGGTTCACGCCGCAGAGCGTGAACGGTCTGGGCGGCTTCCGGGTCCAGGGCCGCGGTGACGCCGCCGAGCAGACCATCCACGACGCGATCGCCGTGCAGGAAGCCGGCGCGTTCTCGGTCGTCATGGAGATGGTGCCCGCCGAACTGGCCACCCAGATCACCGGCAAGCTGACCATCCCCACCATCGGCATCGGCGCGGGCCCGAACTGCGACGCACAGGTGCTGGTGTGGCAGGACATGGCGGGCATGACCAACGGCAAGACCGCCAAGTTCGTCAAGCGCTTCGGCGACGTCGGCGCCGAATTGCGCCGCGCCGCAGAGCAGTACGCCGATGAGGTGGCCAGCGGGGTGTTCCCCGCCGACGAGCACTCCTTCTAGGCGAAGTCGGGCTTGCGCTTGGCCAGGAAGGCGTCGACGCCTTCTCGGCCGTCGCTGGAGACCGCGCGCGCGGCGATCAGCCGTCCCTCGAGTTCCATCTGCTCCTCGAGGCCGTTGCCGAACGTCCCAAGCAGCAATTGCTTGACCCCACCGTTGGAACCGGCCGAGGTGGCCGCCATCTGATCGGCCAGCTTCGAGGCCCGGTCGGGCAGTTCGGCATCCGGGACCACCTCGGTCACCAGCCCCCACTGCGAGGCCTCCTGCGCCGTCAGGCTCCGGTTGGTGAGCATGAGTTCCTTGGTCTTGGTGATCCCGACAAGCCGCGGAAGGTAGTAGGACGCGCTCCCGTCGGGGCTCAGGCCGACGCGGGTGTAGGCCATCGTGAACGATGCCGATTCGGCGGCCAGTACCAGATCGCCGGTGACCGCGAGTGAGAATCCGGCGCCGGCCGCGGTGCCGTTCACCGCGGTGATCACCACCGCGTTCATCCGGGCGAACGTCGAGATCGCGCGGTGCAGATCGTCGGCGACGCCCTTGAGGTGCGCGCCGCGGTCCGGCGCCGACGCGAAGTCCTTCAAATCACCACCGGCGCAGAAGAACCGGCCGGACCCGGTGAGCACCACGACTTTGGTCGCATCGGTGTCGCACCGCTTGGCCGCCGCGGCCAGTTCACGAGTCATGGTGCCGTTCATGCCGTTTGCGGCATCCGGCCGATTCAGCGTGATGCGGGCGATGGCGCCGCTCTGCTCGAAGGTCAGCGTTTCGTAGTCGGTCACAGGGGGACACTATCGTCTCTGTGCTGGGCATCTGTTCCCCCGTGTTCACGTACGTGTGGCAATCTGTCTCGCACCATGGGTAAATCCAGCGACAAGGCGACGCGGCATTTGGAGGTCGAGCGTAAGTTCGACGTCGGCGAGTCGACCGTGTCGCCGTCGTTCGAAGGGTTGTCGGCGGTCGCCAGGGTCGAAGGATCGCCGGCGCACCACCTCGAAGCCGTCTACTTCGACACCCCCGATCACGACCTCGCGACGCGGCGTATCACGCTGCGCAGGCGCACCGGGGGGCCCGACGAAGGGTGGCATCTCAAACTTCCCGCCGGCCCGGACGCCCGTACTGAGGTCAGGGAGCCCCTCGGCGATGCGAGCGAGGTGCCCGAGGCGCTGCGCGACGTCGTGCTGGCCATCGTGCGCGACCATCCCTTGCGCCCGGTCGCACGCATCTCGACCCGGCGCATCGTCAACATGCTCTACGGCCCCGACGGGACGCCGATCGCGGAGTTCTGCGACGACCAGGTGACCGCGTCGGCCGAGCCCGGCGGCCCGGAGCAGGCGTGGCGCGAATGGGAACTCGAACTGACCGACGGCGCCGACCGGGAACTGCTCGACCGGCTGTCGAACCGGCTGATCGATGCCGGCGCCGAACCCGCGGCCAGCGGTTCGAAGCTGGCGCGTGTGCTGGCGGAATCCTCGGCGCCGGAGGACGCTGTGCGACCGGCCGACGCCGTGCACCGGGCGGTGGCCGAACAGGTCGAGCAGCTGATCGAGTGGGACCGAGCGGTGCGCGCCGACGTGCCGGACTCGGTGCACCAGATGCGGGTCACGACACGCAAGATCCGCAGCCTGCTGCAAACCTCCCGGGATGCGTTCGGCATCTCCGACGACGCCTGGATTCTGGACGAGCTCAAGCAGCTGGCCGGGATTCTGGGAGTGGCGCGCGACGCCGAAGTGCTGGCCGAACGCTACGAGAAGGCCCTCGATGAGCTGCCCGCGGAGTTGATCCGCGGCCCGGTGCGCGAGCGGCTGGTCGACGGGGCCGAGCGCCGCTACGCGGCTGGACTGCGCCGGTCGCTGATCGCGATGCGTTCGCAGCGTTACTTCCGGCTGCTCGACGCGCTCGAGGGGCTGGTGGCCGCGGAGCCGGTGCTGTCGCAGGACGAGGACGAGCGCACACAGGCGACGATCGACGCGGCCTACAAGCGTGTGCGCAAAGCGGCGAAGACCGCGGCCGCCGCCGAAGCCGACGAGGACAAAGACGAGGCGTTGCACCGAATCCGCAAGGGCGCCAAACGTCTTCGCTATACAGCCGCCGCGACCGGCGAGTCCAAGGTCTCGGATCGGGCCAAGAGCATTCAGTCGCTGCTCGGCGACCACCAGGACAGCGTCGTGAGCCGGACTCACCTCCGCCAGCAGGCCGATGTCGCGCATGCCGCAGGCGAGGACACGTTCACCTATGGTCTGCTCTTCCGGATGGAGGAGGAACTCGCGCATCGCTCGCGAGAGCAGTTGGACGGGGCACTCAAGAAGCTCGCCAAGGCGGTGCGCAAGGCGCGGTGACCCGGCCAAGGGGCGGATGAGTTGGCCTGTAAGCCGGATTCTGTCCCGCACCACCGCGGCTGACCGCGGCGGCGAGGTGGCGACCATCCATCTGGACACACCGTCGCCGGGTGCCTCGAGCGGCCTACCCGCAGGCTCGGGCGAGCAACCCTCGGGCGCCTGCGCGGCCGCAACCAGGTTGCGGCCTTCTTGGCCTTGCTTCGGGTGGGGTTTGCCTAGCCACTCCGGTCACCCGGAATGCCGGTGCGCTCTTACCGCACCGTTTCACCCTTACCTCCGGCGAGTCCGAAGACCCGATGGTGGCGGTCTGTTTTCTGTGGCACTTTCCCGCGAGTCACCTCGGATTGCCGTTAGCAATCACCCTGCTCTGTGAAGTCCGGACTTTCCTCGAAACCCAGGTGGACCTGGATCCCGCGGCCGCCCAGCCAACTCATCCGCGGATTCAACGTACTGCGTGTCGCCGCTGTTCCGCGAGTTCGACATACTTGGCGCATGGCGCAGGTGCCTCCGGCGCGCTATCTGCTGCGCGCCAAAGATCTGGTCGACGCTCGGTACGCCGAGGCGATCACCGTCGACGACCTCGCCGCGGCCGCCGGACTGTCGCGTGCGCACTTCAGTCGGATGTTCACCCGCACCTTCGGCGAGACACCGCGGGCTTACCTGCAGACCCGGCGTCTGGAACGCGCAGCCGCGCTGCTGCGCTACACCGACCGCTCGGTCGCCGACATCTGCGTGATGGTGGGGCTACAGAGCGTGGGGTCGTTCACCACCAGCTTCGCCCGCGTGTACGGACTGCCCCCGGCCGCATACCGCGCGAGCCTGCCACCCGCGGCCATCCATGCCCGGATCCCGAGTTGCATCCTCAAACGCGACACTCGGCCGCCCGCCGACAGTCGGGTGCGCAAGACAGCACACGGGGAGAAGACGCGGAAAGCCGCGCGGCCGTAGCGTCGAGCCATGATCAAAATCGCAAGCGCCCACCTGTGGGTTCACGACCAAGAAGTGGCACTGAGGTTCTGGACCGAGAAGGTCGGTATGGAAGTGCGGCAGGATGTTTCGCTGCCTGATGTCGACGGCATCTTTCGGTGGCTGACCGTCGGCCCGCCGGGCCAGGACGACGTGTCGATCGTGCTGATGGCCGTGCCGGGTGAACCGGTCATGGACCCGCCGACCCGTGAGCAGGTGCTGGACCTGACCGCCAAGGGATTCGCGGGCACGGTGTTCCTCACCACCGAGAACTGCCAGGCCTCCTATGAGGAAATGCGTTCGCGCGGAGTGGAATTCACCGAGGAGCCGCACGAGATGCCCTACGGCATAGACTGCGGGTTCCGGGATCCGTCGGGCAACAGCGTGCGCCTGACCCAGCTCGCCGACATCTCTGCCGTCACGGGGTGACGGCGTTCTTCCACGCGTGGCGTCAGCCGCGGGGCCACGTCGAACGTGGCGCCGGCCCCGCGGGCGGAGCGGGCTTGATGTTCGCGCCGGGGACCTGCGAGTTCTGCCAGGCCGCGATACACAATCCGATCCTGCCCGGCTTGCACCAGCCGCCGGTGCCCGATACCCCCAGTGAGGTCTGCGACTGGTCCCAGCACACCCCGGTGCGCTGGTCCCACACCTCGCCGGCCGTACATTGCGCCTGCGCCGCAGGCGCGGTCACCAGGGAGGTCGAGAGCAGCACGGCGCTGCACACCGAAGCCAGGATGCCTGTAGCCGATGTCCGGATTCTCATAGCGATGCGTCTCCGTCGGTAAGCGGGGGTCCATGGGTTTCGGATGCCGGTGGTCACGACGGCGGCCTGATCGTCGTCTGTTCATCGATCACCTTGATGGCATCGAGCACCACGTTCTGCTCACTCTCGAGGCTGTCCGCATTCAGCTGCAGGACGAACAAGCCGTCGGCTCCCGGCACAACGACGGTCTTCTGGGCGACGAATCGCGGCTTGCCGTTGTCCATGAACGTGCCGGCGAACGAAATCGAGTCGAAGCCGCCGAAGGAGCCCCTCGTCGGTTCTGCCAATGGTTTGAACTCGGCCATGTCCTCCAGTTGCTCCGGCGCGTACTCGAAGATTTTCGCCGCATCGACGTTGCCGGTGAGTTTGGAAGCGATCGCGTACATGTCGGGCGGATCGTTGGGGTCCTTGGGGTTGTCGTAGACGATGGCTCCGTAGGCCCATTCCGGCGTCGCCTCCCCCGCGTCACTCCATTGGGGTGGAATGGGGAAATCGAAGTCGGGAGTTCCCGGTTCACCTGGTCTGATCGGCGTTTCCGCGATTCCGCTGTCGGTGATGTACTCGTTGATGGTCTCGTCGTCGTCGGCCTGGGGACTGGGTGCGGCCGACGTGCCGGTCGTGCTCGTCGCTGAGGTGGTTGTCGTGGCCGCCGTGTCATCGCTGGAACCGCAGGCCACAAGCCCAAAGCTCAGAGCAACGGCGCAGAGGCCGGCCGTCGTTCCTACAGGGAGATTCTTCATCGACTCCTGTCTCCTACGGTCGCTCGTCCGAAACATGAGGCAAGATCTGGCCACGAGCTTAGAGCGGCGGGGACGGGAAATTGGCAGGTTCATCAATTTCATGATCAATTGACCTGCCGGCGAGATGTGCGTGACGCCGAGTTCAGAACGGCGGCGGCTTGTAGTTCGCCGCGAGCCACGCCAGATGTTGTCGCTGCTCTTCGCCGATCAGTTCGCTACGTCTTCGTCGTTCGGTATTGATGCGGTCACGGCGGGCCTCTTCGCGAGTTTGCCTGCGGCGCGGCATCATTGCCATGCGGTCGGGGTTCTCCGGCGGAGGCGTCTTGACCTCGAGCGCGCCGGTCGATTGCCCGAGCGTGGGAAACATTCTCGCGCCGTGGGGTTCCGATCGGTACACGTGTCCGGTCGGAGCGGTCAGAATGATTGTGCCGTCGGGTAATTGCTCATCACGCCAACCACCACTGCCGCCATAGAACGTCTTGAGCAGATGATGAACGCGGCAGTAGTGCTTGGTATTCGACGGATGCGTCGGACCGAAGGGCCACGGCACCGTATGGTCCACATCGCATCTCGACACCGGCTTGTCGCATCCGGGCCAACGGCACGTCATGTCCCGCCACTGCAGGAACTCGGTCAACTTGGCGCTCGGGCGATACCCGGCGCTCGGTCGTGCGCTCGCGCTGGTGCGATCCCCCGCACTCGGGCGATCTCCGAGGTCTGCAGCGGCATTGCCGGCCGGTACGTGCACCGGCTTGAGTTCGGCGTGACGCGCCAGGTCGCGCACCGACTCGGCGGGCAGCACCCCGAAACCGCTTAGATATCCCGGCTTGTCGCTGGTTCCATCGACGGTGGCTTGTTCGGCCAGAAGATGGATCACCGCTGCGGACGCCGCGGCACGCTCGGTGCGCGCGGGACAGTCGTCGGATCCACACCGGCAGGCCAGCGTGGCCTCGAGCCGCGCCAGCGGACCGCAGGCGTCGGCGCGACGCTGGGCGACCGTCCGCGGATCGTTCTCGCACACGGTGGCCGCCAACGCATCCAACCGTGCAGTCAAGGCCGCACCGTCTTCGGCGCGCAGCCTGCCCGCGAGAAACGCCGATCCGGCACAGTCGGCGGGACTGACGTCGACGTAGCGATGCTTATCGGCTTCCGGCGGCACTCGGACCGCGGCCGGATCGAAGTCGGCGATGAACATATCGATGCGGTCACGCAGTTTGGGCTTCGACAGCTTCATCCACTTCTCGACCCGCCAGGCCAACGCCTCGTCCAGTCTTACCATGACGTCGTCGTCGACATTCTCGGTGCGCGCGACGATCGTTGAGACCATCCGGTAGTCGATCATTCCCCGACAGAACCGTCTGAGCACCTGCGGCAGCCGATCCCGCAGCGCGATCGCGACCTGGACCTGACCGACCGCGCGGGCATGGCTGATGTTCTGCACCGGCGCGATCTCGGCCGCCACTGCGGCGATCGCATCGGCGACGTAGAACCGCGACTCCACCATCTCCGGATTGCGCCGGGCGAACAGATCGCCCACTAGTTGCAGCCGCCTCCCCATGGCCGCCGACTCCTCGCGCGCCTCTTCACCCATGAAGGTGATCAGATCGGCATCCGAGGGCACTTCGAACATACTTTCGATACTACTCGCACCCCCGACAATCTGAACGCCGAAACCAGCGCCCTGTGAATGAATTCCCGCTAGGGGATGACCTCACAGAATGTCGCCCCGCGAGCGTCTTCTGGGTATGCAACGCCACATGGCGCATACGCGATGGCACACTCGCGTCGACACCGCCGACTGGGAGGCCGTCCAGGCCGAACTCGACGCGACCGGGGGCGCCCTTCTGCCCCGGCTGCTCACCAAGCGTGAAGGCGCGACGCTCAAGCGGCTTTACACCGCCGACGAGTTGTTCCGTTCCACCATCGACATGGCTAGGCACCGGTTCGGCCAAGGCAAGTACCGGTATTTGCGCGAGCCCTACCCCGAAGTGGTCGAGGCGCTCAGGCAGGCTTTGTACCCGCGGCTGCTCCCCATCGCGAGGGATTGGTGGTCCAGGTTGGGTAGACCGACGCCGTGGCCGGACGACTTCGGCGACTGGCTCGACTTGTGCCACGCCGCAGGCCAGACGAAGTCGACCGCGCTCATGCTCAAATACGGTCCGGGCGATTGGAATGCACTGCACCGAGACCTATACGGCGACTTGGTGTTTCCTCTGCAGGTTGTGATCAATCTCAGCGAGCCGGGTGTCGACCACACCGGCGGCGAGTTCTTGCTGGTCGAACAACGCCCCCGCGCTCAATCCCGCGGTACCTCCACACTGTTGCCGCACGGGCACGGCTACGTCTTCACCACCCGAGAGCGGCCGGTGCGATCGGCCCGCGGTTGGTCCGCCGCGCCGGTGCGCCATGGCGTGTCCGTGGTGCGCTCAGGTGAGCGCTACACGCTCGGGCTCATCTTCCACGACGCCGCATAGCTCCTACCGGCGCCGCAGCACGATCATGTTGTCGGACCACAGCGCCGGCTCGCCGTCCGGTGTGGTGACCTCACGCATCGGTGTGCTGATCCGAGCCGGTTGCCATTCGGAATCAGGCAGATTCAGCGCGACGACGATCTCCTCGGGCGGTGTGAACGTGTGGTGGTGATCATGAAGTTCGGAAAGCCACGGCGGCGGTGTGCCGTGATCGACGATGAGCAGAATCCCACCCGGCCGGACCGCCCGCGCGGCCGCCCTGAAGATGGCCGTCCGGTCAAGCGGGAACGTGGAGTGCAGGAACTGCGCATTCACCAAATCGAATTCGCCATCGGGGAAGCTCTGCGACAGGTCGTGCTGCTGAAAGTCGATCCGGTCCCCTACCCCGCGCGCGACGGCATCGGTGGCCGCACGCCGCAAGGCGGTGTCGGCGATGTCGACGGCGACGACCCGCCATCCCTTGTCGGCGAGCCACATCGCGTCACCACCCTCACCGCTGCCCAGATCCAGTGCGATGCCGGGCTCGAGGTCCGACACCACCTCGACGAGACGGACGTTGGCCCGCCCGCTCCAGATGCGGTTGCGTTCGCTATAGCGCTCTTCCCAATGCTGTTTGGCGTCAGGCGTTGACATGTCCGCTCCCTTCCAGGACAACTGCTGGAAACTCCTCCTCGACCAGGCTCTGCACGACAGCGGCGGCCGCCGCCGAACCGGCCGCCAGCGCGGCGGCCACCTGCGGCATCTGGGCGACCAGGTCGCCGGCGGCGAAAACCCCGCCCGCACTGGTGCGATAGAACGCGTCGACGTGAACCGGATTGTGCGCGACCGGTGTCGACTCGCCCGATGCGGCGCCGAGCTGTTCGGCCAGCGACGAGCGTTGGTGAAGCGTCGTCGCGACCAGAATGCCCGTCCGGGGCAGCCGGCTGCCGTCGGCGAACACCACGGCCTCCAGACTCCCATCGGCACCGGACAATTCGGCCACCGCGCGTTCGTCCACCGTCACACCCGCGGCCGTCAGCCGTTCACGCTGTGCGCCACCGAGATCGCTGGGTCCATCGGTGAGCAGGACGAGGTCGTCGCTCCAGAGACGCAACAACAGCGTCGAGTGCACCGCGCGCCAGCACGGCCAGCGGCTGATCGCGGACTTCCCAGCCGTGACAGAACGGGCAGTGGAATGCGGACCGACCCCACAACTGCGCCAGCCCGGGAAGCGCCGGCGGCCGGTACTCCATACCGGTGGACAAGACCACCCTCCTGGCCCGCTCGATCCCGCCGTCGTCCAACCGCAGGACAAACGATTCGTCGGCGCGGTCCCCGCCGGTGACTTCCGCCGTCCGCACTTCGACCGAGGGATACGCCGACAACTCTTGGCGTCCCAACGCATACAGTTCCGCCGGCGGCCGGCCGTCGTGGCCCAGAAGCCCGCCTATCCCGTGCGCGGGGAGGTTGCTCTGTGCGCCGCCGTCGATCAGCAGTGTGCGACGACGGGCCCGCCCCAGCACCAGCGCGGCACTCAACCCGGCGGCGCCGCCCCCGACGACGACGCAATCCCAAATTCTGTCCATGGGACCACCTTGCAGCCGTCGCGAGAAACTGCCAAGCTTTCTTGCCATGCAGGCAAATGACGACGGTGTCGACGCGCGGGTGCGACGCAGGCTGCGCGAACTGCGCACCCAGCACGGCCTGACGCTCGACGAGGTGGCCCGACGGTCGAACATCGACGTGTCGACGCTGAGCCGACTGGAGTCCGGCAAGCGCCGCCTCGCCCTCGATCACCTACCGAGACTGGCCGGGGCATTGGCGGTGAGCACCGACGACCTGCTGCGCGCACCGGAAGCCGAGGATCCGCGCGTGCGCAGCGGATCCCATACCGCACACGGCATCACGTACTGGCCGTTGACCCGCCAGGCCGCCGGCGGCTTGCACGCATTCAAGATCCGGATCAGCGCCCGCCGGCGCAACCCGCCCGCCGAACTCCCGGTGCACGAAGGCCAGGACTGGATGTACGTGCTGTCCGGCCGACTGCGGCTGATCCTGGGCGAACGCGACTTCACGGTGAAACCCGGTGAGGCCGTGGAATTCTCGACCTGGACACCGCACTGGTTCGGCGTCGTGGACGGTCCGGTCGAGGCGATCACCATCTTCGGGCCGCACGGCGAGCGGCTGCACCTACACGACTAATCCAGGTAGGCCGTCTGATTGACCAACCGCACCGACGCCGCACCGTCGGGATAGAACTCGGCGATCGACAGCGACGCGAGATCGAGGTGCAGCCGGAACAGGATGTTCGGGCCACCGTCGAGCGCCATCCGCAGTAGCGTCTTGATCGGCGTCACGTGCGAGACCACCAGCACCGTCTCCCCCGCGTGCTCGGCGAGAATGCGTGCCCGTGCCCTGCCGACCCGCTGTGCGGCGGCATCGAAGCTCTCGCCGTCCGGGGGCGCCAGCGAGGTGTCGCGCAGCCAACGCCGGTGTAGGTCGGGGTCGCGTGCGGCCGCTTCGGCGAACGTCAGTCCCTCCCAGGCCCCGAAATCGGTCTCGATGAGGTCGTCGTCGACGGCCACGTCCAGGCTGAGCACCTTGGCCGCCGCCGCCGCGGTGTCGTACGCGCGCTGCAGCGGTGACGTGACAACCGCCGCGACACCCCCGCGCTGTCCGAGATAGCTCGCGGCGGCTTCGGCCTGACGACGCCCGAGTTCGGTCAGCGCCGGGTTACCGCGCCCGGAGTATCGGCGGTCGACCGACAACTCGGTCTGACCGTGGCGCAGCAGCAGGAACCGCGTCGGCGCACCGCGCGCACCGCTCCACGCCGTGGAGTTGGGGGCCTGGTGTAGCTTTGAATCCTCGACGCCCGAGGGCATTTCGGCCGCGGCATCCATCGCTTCGTTGGCCAACCGGTCGGCGTGGCTGTTCTGCCCACGCGGTATCCACTTGTAGGTGACCCGTTCGAATCGGGCGGCGAGCGCCGTGGCCTGCTGATGCAGGACTGCGATGTCCGGGTGCTTGACCTTCCACCGGCCTGACATCTGTTCCACCACAAGCTTGGAGTCCATCAGCACGTCGACCTCGGTGGCGCGCAGGCTCGCGGCCTCGCTCAGACCGGCGATCAGCCCGCGATACTCGGCGACGTTGTTGGTGGCGTGGCCGATCGCCTCCTTGCTCTCGGCGAACACGGTGGCATGGTCGGCCGACCAGACCACCGCTCCATAGCCCGCCGGTCCCGGGTTGCCGCGCGAGCCACCGTCCGCCTCGACGATGACCTTCACGCGCCCGAGCCCTTGACGCGCAACAGAATCGCGCCACATTCGGGGCAGCGAAGCACTTCGTCGTCGGCCGCCGCGGAGATGCGCGCAAGCTCGCCCTTGTCGATCTCGATGCGGCACGCCCCGCATCGACGGCCCTGCAGTTGTCCGGCCCCCGCGCCGCCGCGGGCGCGCTGCTGCTCGTAGAGCCTGACCAAATCGGGGTCGAGTGCCGCGACGAGTTCGTCACGGCGCGACAAGCTCTGGTGACGCTGCTGATCCAGTTCGGTACGGACGTCGTCGCATGCGCTCTGCGCGGAGCCCAGCTCGTTCTGCAGCTCATCCATCCTTGCAAGCGCGGCTTGCTGATCGCGCTGCAACTCCTCACGGCGCTCCATCACCTCGAGTTGCGAATCCTCCAGCGCCGCTTGCCTGCGCTCCAGGGTGTCGAGTTCGTGCTGCAACTCGGTGAGCTGTTTGGCGTCGACCGAGCCGCCCGAGAGCAGCTTGCGATCACGGTCCTCGCGCTGGCGGACCGAATCGATCTCGGATTCGAACTTGGCGATCTGGGCGTCGAGGTCCTCGATGGCGATCTGCAAGGCCGCCAGCCGGTCGTTGGCCTCCCGATGCGCGGCCTGGACCTCCTCCAGCCGCTGCTGTTCGGGGAGGTTCTTCAACCGATGCTCCAGCCGGGCGAGGCCGGCATCGAGTTCGGCCAGTTCGAATAGCGACTGTTGTTGAGCTACTTCAGCTTTCATGCTCATCTCTCGACGTTCCATGGATCGGTGCGCACGCTTGACACCCGCACGGGTAGCGCTTCACCGAAGTGGGCGCTCAGCAGGTCTGCGGCTTGGCGGCACCAGGGGTACTCACTGGCCCAGTGCGCGACGTCGACGAGCGCGACCTGCGAAGCGCGTCGGTGTTCGTCGGCGGGATGGTGCCGCAGGTCCGACGTCACGTATGCGTCGACGCCCGTGCGGGCGACCAGGCCGAGCAGCGAGTCACCCGCACCACCGCACACCGCGATCCGCGACACCTCCGCGTCGGGGTCACCCGAGGCGCGCACCCCCCACGACGTGGCGGGCAGCGCTTCGCGCACCCGAGACACGAACGCCGACAGCGGTTCAGGACGATCCAGCACACCGATGCGTCCCAGCCCGACATTGCCCGGAATCGGCGCCAGCGTGAAGACGTCGAAGGCCGGTTCCTCGTAGGGATGCGCGCCCCGCATCGCGGCCAGCACGTGCCCGCGCAACCGGGCGGGGGCGATGACCTCCACCCGGTCCTCAGGGACGCGCTCGATGGATCCGACGCTGCCGATCGCCGGGGACGCGCCGTCGTGCGGCAGGAACTGCCCGGTGCCCGTCGTGATCCAGCAGCAATGCGAATAGTCGCCGATGCGGCCCGCGCCCGCGGCGAACATGGCTTCCCGCAGCGCCTCCGAATTCTCCGCGGGCACGAACACGACCCACTTGTCCAAGTCCGACTCCGCGGTGGCCGGGGCCAGCACCGCCTCGATGGTCAGGCCGAGCGCTTCGGCCAGCGCGTCGGAGACGCCGGGCGAGGCCGAATCGGCGTTGGTGTGCGCGGTGAACAGCGCCCGGCCGCTGCGGATCAGCCGATGGATCAGGGCACCCTTCGCGGTGCTGGCCGCCACGGTGTCCACGCCACGCAGCAGCAGCGGATGGTGAGCCAGCAGCAGGCCGCGGTCGGGCACCTCGGCGATGACCTCGGCGGTCGCGTCCACGGCCACCGTCACCGTCTCGACGGTCTCCGAGGGGTCGCCGCAGACCAGGCCAACCGAGTCCCAGTCCTGCGCCAGCTCTGGCGGGTACGCCGCCTCCAGCACGTCGATGATGTCGGCCAGCCGCGCGCTCACCGCAGCACCTCGGCCATCGCCTCGACCAGCACGGGCCACTCCGGACGTACCGCCGCGCGCAGGAACTGACCGTCGAGCCCGACGAACGTGTCGCAGCGACGCACGGCAATGCCTCTGCGGTCCAGGTGTTTTCGCATCAGCTCGGCGTCCGGGACGCAGAACAGGACGAACGGGGCCGAACCGGTGACGACATGCACGCCGATGCTAGTCAAGCCCGCCACCATCTCGGCGCGCACCTCTGTCAGCCGACGGGCGGCACGGTGGGCCTCGGCCACCGCCTCGGGCGTGCTGCACGCTGCGATGGCTTCGAGTTGCAGCGTGCCCAACGGCCAGTGGGCACGCCGTGCCGTCAACCGCGCCAGCACGTCGGGTGCACCGAGGGCGTAGCCGACGCGCAGCCCGGCCAGCGCCCACGTCTTGGTCAGGCTGCGCAGGACGACGACGTCGGGCAGGGCCAGGCCGGCCAGCGATCCGGGCTCGCCGGGAATCGCGTCGGCGAACGCCTCGTCCACCACCACGATGCGCCCGGGCCTGCGCAGGGCGAGCACCTGCTCGCGGGTGTGCAGCACGCCGGTCGGATTGGTCGGATTGCCGACGACGACGAGGTCCGCATCGCCGGGCACCGCGTCCGGGGTCAGCGTGTACGGCTCTTCCAGCACCACGTGCACGAAGGGCACCCCGGCCGACGCCAGTGCCGCCTCCGGTTCGGTGAACGACGGCGCGATCAGCGCGACAAGTCGCGGCTGCAGCTCGGCCAGCCACGCGAAACCCTCGGCCGCCCCCGCCAGCAGCACGACCTCGTCGACCGCGCGGCCGTGCCTGCCGGCGACCGCGTCGAGCGCGCGCGCCGCGTCGACCGCGCTCGGATACCGGGCGAGGTCGGTCAACCGCGCCGCGAGCCGGTCGACCAGCCACGACGGTGGCTCGTCGGCGCGGACGTTGACGGCGAAGTCCAGCATCCCGGGGGCCACGGCCTGATCGCCGTGGTAGCGCGCGGCTGCACGCGACGGACTCACCACATCACGACCCTAGTGCGCTGGCTGCGGAGGTTCTGCGATCGGGGAGAATGGGGCCGTGACCGACATGCTGGCCTCCACGACCACGGCGACCCGCCCCCAATTGGTGATCTTCGACCTCGACGGCACCCTGACCGACTCGGCGCAGGGCATCGTCTCGAGTTTCCGCCATGCCCTGGGGTCGGTCGGCGCCGCGGTGCCCGACGGAGACCTGGCCAGCATGATCATCGGCCCGCCGATGCATCACACCCTGCAGGGCCTGGGACTCGGCGACCGCACCGCCGACGCCATCGAGGCATACCGCGCGGACTACCGGACCCGAGGATGGGCGATGAACCGCGTCTTCGACGGTATCCCGGCGCTGCTCGTCGATCTGCGCGCGGCCGGAGTGCGCCTGGCGGTGGCCACCTCGAAGGCCGAGCCGACCGCGCAGCGGATCCTCGCCCACTTCGGCCTGGCCGACTGCTTCGAGGTCATCGCGGGCGCCAGCGTCGACGGTTCGCGCGCACGCAAGGTCGACGTCGTCGCCCACGCGTTGGCCCAGCTGGACGACATCCCCGAGCGCACGCTGATGGTCGGTGACCGGTCGCACGACGTCGAAGGCGCCGCCGCGCACGGTATCGAGACGGTGGTCGTCGGATGGGGTTACGGGGAGAACGATTTCGACGGGCCCGACGACGTTGCTGCCGCCGCGCACGTGGCGTCGGTCGCGGACCTGCGTGAGGTGCTGGGTGTCTGAACCTCTGCACGTGACGTTCATCTGTTCGGGCAATATCTGCCGGTCGCCGATGGCCGAGAAGATATTCGCCCATCAGATCTCCGCGCGCGGGCTGGGCCACGCGGTGCGAGTCACCAGCGCCGGCACCGGCGGTTGGCACGCCGGCGAGCCGGCGGACCGCCGGGCCAGCCACGTGCTGCGCGAGCACGGCTATCCGACCGCGCACCGCGCCGCCCAGGTCAACGAGGACCACATGTCCGCCGACCTCGTGATCGCGCTCGGTCGCAACCACGTTCGGATGCTCAAGGATCTGGGAGTGCCCGCCGAGCGGATCCGGATGCTGCGGTCGTTCGACCCGCGCTCGGGCGCCCATCCACTGGACGTCGAGGACCCCTACTACGGCGACCACGCCGACTTCGAGGACGTGTACGAGGTCATCGAGGCGTCGCTGCCGGGCCTGCACGAGTGGGTCGACGAGCAGCTCGCCGGCCGGGGGATCGCCAGCTGATGCGCCGGTGGTCTTTCCTGCTGCGGCCGTCTTGGCTGGCGCTGTTCGTCGTGGTGGCCGCTTTCGCGTATCTGTGTTTCACCGTGCTGGCGCCGTGGCAGTTGGGCAAGAACACCCAAACCTCGCGGGAGAACGCGCAGATCGCGCACTCGCTGACCGCCGAGCCGGTCCCTGTGACCTCGCTTCTCCCGAACCAGGATTCGGCGGCGCCCGACGATCAGTGGCGCCGGGTCACCGCGACCGGACGCTATCTGCCGGAGGCTCAGGTGCTCGCGCGGCTGCGGATGGTCGAAGGCGAACCCGCATTCGAGGTGCTGGTCCCGTTCGCCGTGGACGGCGGACCGACCGTGCTCGTCGATCGCGGATACGTCCGGCCGGTACAGGCCTCGGGGGTGCCGGAGATCCCGCCGGTGCCGGACGGCACGGTGACGATCGCCGCGCGGTTGCGCGACTCCGAGGGGCTGGTGCGAGACAAGGAGCCGTTCCGCCAGGACGACATCCAGCACGTGTACTCGATCAACACCTCGCAGATCTCGGCGATCACCGGTGTCCCGCTGGCCGGTTCCTATCTGCAGCTGGAGGCCGATCAGCCCGGCGGACTGGGCGCGATCCCGCTGCCGCATCTCGACGCCGGGCCGTTCCTGTCCTATGGCATTCAGTGGATCGCGTTCGGCATCATCGCGCCGATCGGTCTCGGCTACTTCATCTACGCCGAGCTGCGCCAACGCAGGCTGGAGAAGGCCGCGCGGGAGGCCGCGCAGACGCGCCCCGACGCTCCGCTCACGACGGAGGAAAAGCTCGCCGACCGCTACGGCCGACGGCGCTGACCCCGACCGCCACCCCGGCGGCGGCCACCTGAACCGCCCGCGACAGCCGCACAGCCCTGCGCAGGTCGGCCACCTGTGGCGGCGGTCCGTCGCCGAGCGTCGGCCGGATCTCCAGTTCGTGCTCGTATTGAGTGGGCCCGCCGAGCCGGACCCCGAGCGCGCCCGCGAAGGCGGCCTCCACCACGCCCGCGTTCGGACTCGGATGGCGGCCCGCGTCGCGCCTCCACGCACGCAGCGCCGCGACGGGAGAGCCGCCGACCACGGGTGCGCACACGGCGACCAGCACCGCGGTCGCGCGGGCGGCGAAATGATTCAGCAGGTCGTCGAAACGCGCTGCCGCCCAACCGAACCTCCGGTATCGAGGCGACTTGTGGCCGATCATCGCGTCGAGGGTGTTCGCACCGCGGTACACCAACACCGCGGGCACACCCCCGAAGGCGGCCCACAGCAGCGGCGCCACGTGGGCATCGGAGGTGTTCTCCGCGACCGACTCCAGCGCCGCCCGGGTGAGGCCGCCCTCGTCGAGCACGGCGGGATCGCGGCCACACAGCGCGGGCAGCAGACGTCGCGCGACGTCGACGTCACCGTGGTCGAGATGGTGCGCCATCTGCGCTCCGGTGCGGACCAGGGAGGTCCCGCCCAGCGCGACGAACACCGTGGCGGCCGTGGTGATCGTGGCCGCGGCGGCGCCCCGGCGCAGTGACGATCTGTCGGCCGCGGTCCCGAGCAGTGCCAGCGCGCCGAGCAGGGTCGCCGTGTGCAGGACGCCCGCCGCTCGGGTGTCGGCGTAACTGCGCCACTCCAAACCGGCTGCCACACTGCCGAAGAGCGCCACGGGATGTCCGCGCCGAGGGTCGGCGAACAACGAATCCGCGACACAACCGGCGGCGATCCCCACCAGCCGCGAGCGTGACGTCGGCGCAAACACTTCGCGAGCGTCTCACAAGGTGATCTACTCGGATGCATGAGGTTCGGGCCACCGCGTCGGCCGAGACGCGTCGTCGACTTGCTCAATCCGGCTGCTGCGCTGGCACCGGCCGCCAACGTGATCATGCAGCTGGCCTCCCCCGGCGTCGGCTATGGCGTGCTGGAGAGCCCGGTCGACAGCGGCAACGTCTACAAGCATCCGTTCAAACGGGCGCGCACCACCGGCACCTATCTCGCGGTGGCCACGATGGGCACCGAGGACGACCGCCGGTTGATCCGCAAGGAGGTCGACCGCGTGCACGCCTTAGTGCGCTCCACCCCGTCAAGCCCGGTGAGTTACAAGGCTTTTGATCCCCGGTTGCAGCTGTGGGTGGCCGCCTGCCTGTACCGCTACTACATCGACCAGCACGAGTTCCTGTACGGACCGCTCGACGACGAGGCGGCCGATGCGATCTATCTCGACGCCAGAAAGCTCGGCACCACGCTGCAGGTGCGCGAGGACATGTGGCCGCCGGATCGCGCCGCCTTCGACGAATACTGGAAGCGCTCGCTGGATGAACTGCGCATCGACGAACCCGTGCGTGAACACCTGCACGGGGTGGCGGCGATGGCGTTCCTGCCCGCTCCGCTGCGGCTGCTCGCCGGCCGATTCAACCTGTTCGCCACGACGGGGTTTCTGCCGCACGAGTTCCGTGAGCACATGCGGTTGCCGTGGTCGGCGCGCCAGCAGCGCAGGTTCGAGGCGCTGCTGACCGCGCTGCGTGTCGCCGACCGCGTGATCCCCCGCGACGTCTGGATTTTCGGCTACCGGCTGTACCTCTGGGATATGCGGGCCCGGGCACGGCGCGGCAGACGCGTTGTGTGAGTCCGACCAGAAAACGGGAGGCGCCATGCCCTTTCCGTCACTGAACCACGTCGCGCTGACGGTGCGTGACCTCGCGGTCAGCGCGCCCTGGTACCAAGAGCTGATCGGGGCCGAACCGGTCGTCGACGAACACACCGACACCGGATTCCGGCATGTGGTCTGGCCGACGGGATCGCGCTCGAGTTCTTCGCACCGCCGCAATAGCAGTCCAGGCCGGGACACCGTTGAAGTGCGTCAGCGTGCTCTTTCCTGGTCGAATCGTTGGCGTTGCCGCGCCCCGTATGCCGCCGCCTTCACGGCCTCGCCGTCCTCCATGCCCGATCCCAACGCGCCGCCGAGCGTGGCGATCGCCGCCACCAACCAGGTCACCACCAACACGGTTGAGAATCCGACGGAATGACCGATGTTTCGAGCGACCAACTCCGGCGGGAGCGTCCACCACGCCGTCACCAATATCAGGACATACAACCCGATGTGGAAGATGGCGACGCCGATCGTCAGTGTGACGACGGTCGTCGCGTTGTACAACACGGCTCGTTTGCGTTCACCGGCCGAATGCGGGCGTTCCCATAGCTCGTGATCGACGATGAGCCACGCAATCAACGCGGCGCTCGCCAACAAGGTCGCCGCGGTGAGCCGCCCGGGGCCCATGGTGTCCGACAACTGCCAGATCGTCGGATAGGCAAGGCTCACGGCGCCGGCGGCGAACGCCGCCATCATCACCTTGGACAGACCAGAGACCAACCGCCACGGGCGGTTGGCGTAGACCATTCCCATCAAGAGCCGCAGACGTGACAGTGGTGGCGGCGCGACGTAACGGACCACACCGTCGACCTGAGTCCGCTTCAGCCGCTTCACCGAAGGCGTTTGCTCATCCGATCGGCCCGTGATCTCGGCAACGACGGCCCGCGCCAATTTCTGGATCCGGCGATCGATCGACAAGCCACCCACCGCGGGAATCGAAATCACTCCCAACCGGTCAGACAGGCTGATCTCTGCTGTCACCGGCGTCGTCCCCTGGCGTCGGGGCAAATCGGTCAGGTAGATGACAATGTCCTCCGGCTTGTCACCGGGTTCAATGGTGCGGATCACCTCGGAGACTTCGGCATACTCATCGACCGGATACGCGTGATGTCGCACCGACACATCACACGGGCCGTCTTCCGCAGACTCGACCGCCAGCGCCTCACGCAATGAATTCGACAGACGCTCGGCGATTGCTGCGGGAGCGCCGGGATCTGCGATCAGCAGAATTGACGACGGCTCGTCCGGCATTGCAACCGCGTACCCGCGCTTTGGACGCCCAAACGCCTGGGCGGGCGCGGCTACGATCGGGCTTCAACTTCCTTCAACGGCAACCGATTCAGACGTCACGCGGGCGCCGCGGTTTCGCGCGCCTTCTCGGCCATCTCGGAGAATTCGGACTGGATCTCGTCGTCCTCCTCGCGGGCGGTCATGAGCGATACGGCGACGGCGACGACGAGGCATGCGATGAAGCCGGGAACGATCTCGTACATCGCGCTCGACAGCGCCTCGGTCTGACCCCAGATGCCGACCACCACGGCACCGGCGAGCATGCCGGCGATCGCGCCGGCCGAAGTGAGCCTGCGCCAGAACAGCGACAGGATGATCAGCGGTCCGAATGCGGCACCGAAGCCGGCCCACGCGAAGCCGACGAGGTCGAGGACCGTTCCGTCCGGGGTGAGCGCCAGCAGGCCGGCCACGAACGCCACCGTCAACACGCCGAGCCGTCCGTAGGTGACCAGCCTCGCCGGGCTGGCCTCCTTCCCGAACGCTCGGTAGATGTCTTCGACCAGCGCCGACGAGCACACGATCAGCTGCGACGAAACCGTCGACATGATGGCCGCCAACACAGCGGCGAGCACGACCCCCGCGACGAAGGGATGGAACATCACCTGTGTGAGGCGCAGGAACACGGTCTCGGGATTGTCCAGCGTGACGCCCTCGCGGAAGAAGTACGCCAGGCCCGCGAGGCCGGTGGTGATGGCGCCGCCGGAGGTGAGGACCATCCAGCTGATGCCGATCCGGCGACCGGCCTTGGCGTCGGCCGAGGAGCGCATCGCCATGAACCGGACGATGATGTGCGGTTGACCGAAGTATCCGAGGCCCCACGCCGCGGCCGACACGATGGCGAGCAGACTCCCGCCGAAGAACAGTGACGTGCGCTGGAGTTCGTCACCCGGATCGGCGGCGTTGTGGGCGGCGTCGGCGGCGTCGACCAGGTTGACCATTTCGCCCGGTCCGCCGGTGGCGATGATCGTGACGACGGGAACCGTGACGAGCGCGGCGAACATCAACACCGCCTGCGCGACGTCGGTGAGCGAGGCGCCCAGAAAGCCGCCGAACAGCGTGTAGCACAGGGTGACTCCAGCGACCAGGAGCATGCCCGTCAGATATGACGAGCCGAACGATGACTCGAAGAACACGCCGCCGGCGACCATGCCGGACGACACGTAGAACGTGAAGAACACCAGGATGATCGTGCCGGCCGAGATCCGCAGGACATGCGACTTGTCGCGCAGCCGGTTCTCGAAGAAGCTCGGCACGGTGATCGAGTTGTTGGCGATCTCGGTGTAGGCCCGCAGTCGCGGTGCGACGAACTTCCAATTGAGCCAGGCGCCGATCACCAGCCCGATCACGATCCACGACTCGACCAGTCCGGACGCATAAATCGCGCCGGGGACGCCCAGCAGCAGCCATCCGGACATGTCGGATGCGCCCGCGGACAGCGCGGCGACGGTCGGGGTGAGCTTGCGCCCGCCGAGCATGTAGTCGTCGAGGTCGCTGGTTCGGCGAAAAGCGTAGAAGCCGATTGCGAGCATCACGGCGAAGTACAGGCCGATCGCTACCATCTGAAACGCGGTGTCGGATATGGGTCTTCTCGTTTCGTCGAAGGAACCTGCGCGTCGTCTCGGATCGTATGGGAACTGGGGTGCTCCTTACCCGTCCTCGGCAGGTTTCCGCGCGGGTTTTCCCGTTCGTTCGGGCCAGGCTGACATATGTCGGCAAATATCTGCGTATGAATGCAGATAAGCATCCGCACATCGTCGAGGATCAGGTCTGGTTTGTGGTCGAGGTGCTGAGGATGCTCGCGGGCCCGACCCGCATCCAGGTCCTTTGGGCGCTGACGGACGCTGAGATATCGGTCAAGCAACTGGCCGAGGCGGTAGGCAAACCCGCGCCTTTGCGCGGCACCATCAAGGAGATCTTCGCGCCACTTTCCCGCGACGCCGCCGACAGCGTGCTGGAATCGTCGGCAGTCGGCATCCGCGCTGTGACCGGACTCCTGCTGCGACAGCGATGCTCAGACCGCGACTAAGTAGTACCGTGCCGAAACCGGGCCGGATTGCAGTGGGGGGCTACTGCGCTCGTGGCACCGAGCGCGACTGATGATTTATCGGTCATAACACCGACGAAGAAGACACGAAGTGTCCGATTCGTCTTCGTGGTTTCTCCATCTCAGTTATGGCGAAAGGACGGCAATCGCCGTACCCGTCGAGGCAGGAGAGGGCAGTCATGCTGGAGTGGCTCGCACGGTTAGCCGTGACTCGGCCGAAGACGGTTCTTGCCGCGACCTCGGTACTCATGATTGCCGCACTCGTATACGGCTCGGGGATCAGTGAGCGGTTGTCAGGCGGCGGCTTCTACAGCGGTTCTTCCGAGGCGCAGCGCGCCGCTGCCCTGCTGGAGGAGCGTTTTCACGTCGGCAAACCGAACCTGGTGATTCTCGCGACCGACACCCGCGGCCGGTCTGTCGACGATCCCGTGGCGGTTGCCGCCGGCGAGATCCTGACTCAGGAGCTCGCCGCCACGCCTGGTATCACGACAGTCAGCTCGTACTGGGGACCGGGCAAATCCGAACTGCTCCGCAGCAACGACGGGACGAAGGCGCTGATCGTGGCGCACGTCGAAGGCGACGAGCGTGAGTTTTCGGCGGCGGCCAGGAATCTCATCGCGACCTACCGCGACACAGAGCGCGGTCCGCTGAAGCTCGAACTGGGCGGTGAGGCAGTCAGTTACGACGATGTGACCGATCAGCTCAACCACGATTTGGCGATCAGCGAAGCGATTGCGCTGCCGGTGATCCTGTTCCTGATGACCCTGGTGTTCGGCAGTCTCGTCGCAGCCGGCTTGCCGCTCGTCATCGGAATGCTGTCGATCGCGGGTTCACTTGGTCTGCTGGCGTTGTTGTCCGATGTGACCCCAGTCTCCAACTATGCGCTCAACGTGACGACGATTCTCGGTTTGGCTCTGGCCATCGACTACACCCTTCTGGTGCTGACCAGGTTCCGGGAGGAGCGAACTCGGGCCCAGACCCTCGACGACGCGATCATCGAGTCGGTTCGAACCGCCGGCCGTACAGTCGTATTCTCTGCCACTGCGGTGGCGCTGTCCGTGCTTGCGCTGCTTGCCTTCCCGATGATGTTCCTGCGTTCGATCGCCTATGCGTGCATCGGCGTGATACTGCTCGCGACAGTGTGTGCGCTGGTTGTCCTGCCAGCCATGTTGCAACTTCTGGGCCCCCGAATCGACTCGCTCAATGTGCGACGGGTGATTCCGCAGCGGTTCAGGCGTAAACGGGTCGCGCGGACTGAGGAAGACGGGTTCTGGTTCCGCAGTTCACGGTTGGTCATGTGTAGACCGATACTGATGGGGTCAGCGGTCCTGCTCTTGGCTCTTGTGCTCGCAGCACCTTTCGGGAGCATCCGGTTGAACTTCTCGGACGACCGGTCGCTGCCGGCAACGATCGAAAGCCGAAGTGTCGGCGACGTGGTCCGCTCCCAGTTCCCGGCACAAGCGACTGCGGCGATCGATGTGATCGTCGAAGGCTACGCGGACGCGGAACAACTGGACAGGTACGCCGCGACACTGTCACAGTTGCCACACGTCGTTGCCCTCAAACTTGGAATGACAAGCTATATCGACGGCCAACGGATTGGCCAGAGTCCGGTGCCTGACGCGAATGACGCTTATCTGCGGCTGCTGCCAGACGTCGACCCCTACACTGACGCGGCCCACCTGCTGCTTGATCAGGTACGCCAGACCCCAAATCCAGGCACCGTGCACGTCGGTGGACTCACCGCAGAGAGCCTTGATGCCAAAGGTGTTCTGCTCGACCGAGTTCCGTTTGCCGCCGCACTCATCGTGCTGGCGATGTTCGGTGTGCTATTCGCGTTCACCCGAAGCCTCGTACTGCCGGTAAAGGCGTTGCTACTCAACATAGTCAGCTTGTCCGCGACTCTCGGTGCGATGGTGTTCATCTTTCAGGAAGGCCACCTCAAGTGGCTGGTTGGAGATTTCGCCGTCACCGGGACACTGGCCACACCGGTGCCGATCATGATCATCTGTCTCGCGTTCGGGCTGTCCATGGACTACGAGGTGTTCCTGTTGTCGCGCATCACTGAGGAGTACCGCGCGCACGGCGACACCAACCGCGCGGTGATGTTCGGGCTGCAACGCGTCGGCCCCGTCGTCACTGCGGCAGCACTGATCATGTCAGTCGTGTTCATCGCGATGGCGACCTCTCAGGTTTCATTCGTGAAGTTGCTCGGAGTCGGTGTGACACTGGCAATTCTGTTCGACGCCACACTAATTCGTGCGGTACTCATGCCCGCCGCGATGAGGCTGCTGGGGGGCGCGAACTGGTGGGCGCCCCGTTGGCGACGGCGTCCCACGCACCTTCTCGCGCGTCGGGCCCGTCGGCCGTCTCAATTGAGCGTGCGCCAACTGACGGCACAACTGGCAGCTGACTGAATAGCGCCGCACGCGGGAGGACCTGTGGAACTCGAGAAGTGCGACCCGACCGTACAGCAACGCGCGCTCGCGGAGGTCGCGGCACACGCTGCGGCACTGAGCGAGCGCCTGTTGGACAGCGATTCGCCCGGTCAGCGCGCGATGGGGGTGTTCGTCAACAAGTTCCGCACCAAGATTCCATGGGACGGCTCCGCGCCCAGCATCAACGGCATCGTCATGCTGCCGGTGCTGGTGTTCGGCACCGAGACCGCTTTGCCGATGCGCGCCACACCTGTGGCCCTCATTCACACGCTGTGGTGGGCGGCGGCGCGGTATATGGACGACATGATCGACTCTCCGCAACTCGCTCAGTCCGATGCCACGGAACGCAACTGCGGGATTATGACCGCGATTGCGGTAGGTAATCGGCTGCCGCTCGATATCGTCGGCGACCTGCCGATATCCGATGCTGTTCGGTTTCGGATGATCACTGAGTACGGCAGCGGATCCGTCGACGCACTGAGCGGTCAGCTGACCGACCTGGTTCTCGACCCGGAAACCGCGACTATCGACGCGGTGCTGCAGAGCTACGAGGGTAAGACGGGCGCCCCCTACGGAATGTCCGCCGCGCTCGCCGCACACTTCGCGGGGTGCGACGCCCACCGGGTCGATGCCTGGCGCTCGTTCGGTAGGAAGCTCGGAGTGCTCCGTCAACTGGTCAACGACCAACGCGACCTGATCGCCGATCGGGACGAGGACCTGCGCAACGGCACTGCGACCTATCTGCTCGTTCACCTCTTGGGCAGTGTGCCGGCTGCCCGGCGCACGGAACTGATGGACCTCCACCGGCAAGCGCGCACTTCGGACGAGGCGCGAACCGAACTGAAGCGAGCGATGCTGGCGGCGGACGTCGTCTCCAGCTACGCAGAAGCGGTCCGGCCCATCGTCCGTGCCGTTCGCCACACACTCGCGCCGCTCAGCGGCGACCCCCGGTGTGTGACTGGACTGGCCAGTCTCATCGACGAGACGGTGTCGTACTTTCCCCAGTTTCAGCTAGCCGACTAACCGACCGCTCCGACGACAGCAAAGGCGACCAGCGTGCCCAGTAGGCCGAGGGTTGATAACGCCGCCGGCCATCTGTTGTCTTTGTTCCTGAGGTAGTTGATGCCGAAGCCGGTAATTCCGATGGCAGGCAACGCGACGAATGCCTTGGCGAGTGGCGAAACAGGCGCGGCGATCGCGAACAGCGCGACGGCGAGCGGCCCGGTGCCGAACGTCAGCAGCGACGTTGCTCGGTAGCCAATCGAATTGACGTAGCTTCGTTCGCCTGGCGCGGGCTGGTGGACGAGCTTCTTTCCGAACTCGACCTGGCCGGCGAACAGTACGAGAATCAGAACTCCCAACCCACCGACGACTGCGGTCGGCGCCTCGGCGCGGATGTCGGCGAAGGCCGCGAGCAGGTACACGTACAGCAGTAGTTGAACGGGAATGCCGAGAAGCAGGTTCACAACGAGGTTGTCGCCGCTGATAGCCGGGAATCGCTGCCCGGCAGCCACCAGCGCACCGGCGTAGAGAAGTTGGACGACGAGAATGAACAGTCCGTTGAAGAAGGACATATTCGCGACGATGATGACCGTCACGCACATGGCGCACAGAGTGGACAGGTCGCGATGCGCAACGGCACCGGACGCCACTGAGCGCTGTGGGTTGGCGATCCGGTCATAGTCGCTGTCTCGGATGTCGTCGAAGACCCGAAGTATCAGCAAGTCGGCGAACAGGGTCACAGCGACGATCCCCAACGTGGGCATCGCAGCGGCAGAAATCCGCTCCCCGGCGAGCGCATTGAACAGACCGATCGCTCCGACGCCGAAGACCAAGGCGTACACGCTCGCAAGAATCGGCGGATACCTGTCGACGACGAAATACGACATGCGAACCGCGGTACTCATCACCCGCCTCCTCGCCACGTTACCGGCAGATTCCCTACGGCACGCGTGAAGATGCCGCTGCGCCACTCGATGTCGGCATCGGGAACCAACGTGATCCCGTCGAGTCGAGTCAGCATGGTATGCAGGCCAACCTGTAGTTCGACCCGCGCAAGAGCCATTCCGATGCACTGGTGCCGACCGTGGCCGAACCCGAGGTGTGGGTTCGGGTTTCGATGCGAACAGAACTCGTCGGCATCGGGAAACACCTCGAGATCGCGGTTGGCAATGTCCACCATGGGAATGACCACTTGGCCCGTTGTTATCAGGCGATCGTGCAGCTGGATATCCGCCATGGCGACGTGCGCTTTGCCGGGCCCGCCGGCCCTTCCGTCGAACCACACCCACCGGAGGAGTTCCTCGACGGTGGCTGGAATCTCGGCGGGGTGGCGGCGGAGTTCGTCTGCCAACCCGGGCCGTTCGAGTATGTCGATGAGGCCCAGCGCGAGGTGACTTGCCGTCGTCTCGGCACCGGCCAACAGCAGACCGATGCTGATCGTGACGATTTCTGTGTCCGTGAGCCTGCTCGCGGAATCCTCCCTGGCCAACGTATCGATCAATCCGCCCGCGGTGCCGGCCCGCCGCGAACGAATCACGTGACGTCCGAGGTATTCGCGCAGTTCGCCTCCCGCCTTTGCGACTTCATCGTCGTGGTACCGGCCGGACGACCAGACGACCGTCAGCCGGGGGGCTAGGTACGGCAGATCAGCGGCGTCGAGCCCGAGGAGGTTCATGTGGACAAGGGTCGGGAATGGGCGACAGAATAGCGCGAAGATGTCGGCGGGCGGGCCTTCCCTCAGCAAGTCGTCGATGAGTTGGTTGGCGACATGTTCGATGTGCGGGCACGCTTGTCGCGCCCTTCGCGTCGTGAGCCACCCCCGGAGGAAGCCGCGTCGAACTGTGTGCAGCGGTGGATCAACGGTGACCAACCCGAATTGTGAATCGGCGCTCAGCGTCCGAACGCCGAACTGCGCACGGCTGAAACGGTCGTCGCTCAACACCGTTCGGACGTCGGAGTGGCGCGCTACGGCGATGGCCGCCGTACCGTCCGGCAGCTCGACGTCAAGGGTTGGGCACCCGCGGAAGACGTCGACATAGTCCGGGGGCAGCGACGTGCCCGGCCTCGGATCGAGTGGTAAGCGCATTCGTGTTCCGCCTCTGTCAATCACGGTGGAAGATACGAACGATGCCAGAACGGCCGTCGATTTCGATCTCGTCGCCGTCAGCGATCGTGGTCGTCGCCCCGGAAACCGCCACTATGGTGGGAACCCCGAGCATGCGACCGGTTATCGCGGTGTGGGAGAGCATGCTGCCTCGCTCGGCGACGAGTCCCGCGGCGTTGAGCATCAGTGGCAGCCAGCCGGGGTCCGTCTCGAGAGCGACGAGTATGCGCCCCGCGCATTCGTCAGGCCTGACATGGGGATGCAAGACCAGTTTCGCTTGGGCGCGGGCGATCCCCGCACTCGATGGGAGCCCTGACAGCACGGTGCTGGGCCCGCAGCCCGCCGGAGTATTTGCGGCACTGCGGCGAAGATCGGCGATATCGATCGGCAGTGTCGCGGTTTCGAAGCGGGACGCCAAGGGAGAGCGACTGCATGCCTGCAGGAACGCCTCTTTCCGCGCTCGCGCCAAGCCGCGGAGATCGCCGATTGTGGACGTGCCTTCGAAGGCACCGAGTAACTCCTCAGCTTCCAGATGTACGTAGTCATCAGGGGAATCCAGCCATCCGGCAGCGGCGAGATCTGCACCGAGACGCCTCATGGCTTCCCGCGAGAACCCGTAGAGCTGCGTGCGGCAGAATCGGGTGTCCTCGCGCGCTTTGGCGAGAAACCGTGCGGCGCGTAGAGCTGCCTTCAGGATGGCGCGCCTGAATCTGGACGGGCAGATCCGTCGTAGCTCATCGAGCGCACCTCGCGCCGCGGACGCCTCCTGGAGTGAGGTCTGCTGCATCGTCGCTCCCGCTGCTACGAACGGCCGTAATGAATCGATGAGCATCTCGGGCCTTTGACGCGGCGTGGGTTCCTCGATCTTGAGGTCGTTCATCGCGCGATCGCCGAATGTTCGAAGGTGCGCAACGATATCGGCGGCCAACTTGCTGCTGTAGCGACCACTCTCGATCTGTTTCCACGTCTCACCTGGGTCGCCGGTCATCACGCGCTCCGACAGGCCGGGTATGGCGTTGATCCGCTCGGCGATCGCCACCATGGAGTGCACCGACTCCAACGTCCGGTTCGGCGGTCCTCCGGGCAACAGCGCTGCGAGGTTGACCTCGGCGATCCGGGTCCAGCGCTGGGCGAGCAGTATCGATGCGGCATAGACGGCAAGCCCGAGATAGCTGGCGAGAATCGTGACGCCCCAGTGGCGTTCGGCCTCCGCCCACACTCTGCGGTACGTGGCGACGATTTCGTCGGCCGGCAGTTGGGCGAGTTCCATCCCGGCCGTGTGCTGGTCATCCCACCAGGCCAGGAAGTCGCGTAGTCGGCGGGGAAAGCGGACGGCGACCCAGACCAGCCGAGGTACCAGCGCGAGGAGTCGCACGCCTGCACCGCGGTCGAGTGCTGGAAGAAGGCCAGGGCTGTCCCCATGCAATCCGAGGGATCGCTCCCATACCGGCCGCAGGACCTCCCAGCCGGGGATATGGCTGTGCAACGCATACCACGCATCGAGGCGGTAGTAGAGGCGGCCGTCGAGATATCCGACCATGCGACGCAGGTGGTGCTCTCGGCTGCGCAGATGGTCGTCCGAAACGCCGACAGTGCGATAGAAGTCGCGAAAGCTCATGCGGTAGAACGCTCGCGCGTGCGAGTAGGTCATGGCCGTCGTCACGCCCGGAAAGCTCTCCGTCAGATTATGATTCGTCCACTCGACGGACAGGCTGGCGTTTCGGGGTCGCACCGCCGGCCGTACCTGAACCATGTGGACCGCCGAGTCAGCGGTGACGACACCCTCCATGTCCTGGGGTCCGCGGAAGATTCGCTCGGCGATTTCCGCCAGTGTCGCGATCTGGTCGATTTGCACATCGGAAAGCACGGGCTTGTCGGCGAGATGGTCGGGCACGCGATATTCGGCAACGCCTCCGGTGGGTGCCCGGCAGAGCATGCGTTGTTTGTGCGAGATTCGCTTCTCGATTCCGCCTGGGCCGAAAAAGAAGTGGTCGATGTCGGCACGCTCGGCCACAACACCTTCTCCGATGCCGTAGGCCGCTGCGACCTTCGTCCCTCTGGACCCGGTTACCGGGTCATGGGTGAAGGCGACGAATGAGCTTTGCCCGTCGATCATTTGTTGAACGCCCACGCTCACGCCGAGGATGCTTGGGTCGATTCCGCGCTGTGCGCGGTAGAGCACCGACTTGACGCTAAAGACGGACGCGACGCAGTCCGAAACCCGGTCCATCAACGCGTCAGCGCGAACGTAAAGGTAGCTGTCGGTCAGCCCCGCGAAGGCGTCGGCGGCATCGTCTTCACCCAGTTGACCATCGCGTCCGACAACGCATGCGCGGACCGCGACCTCGTCCACGGCGAGATCGATGTACTTCTGACGGATTGCGGCTTGTATTTCCGGCGTGAGAGACATGCGTTCAGCAGCGCTGCGGGCCGTCTCGGCCCATGCGGTCAACCGCTCTACACCGGCGTCGACTCCTGGAAACGGGGACACCACATCGGCGATGACCACCCATGGCGACTCGACGATGACGCAGAAGAACGGTGGGACCCGGACCCCTGCATCGCGTAGCCGTTGTTGGCGCGCGAACTTGTGGCCCACCAGGCTGGCGTCGGCCAGTTCGGTCGGTGCATCGACAATCTTGATCATCACCACACCCCCGGTACGATCCGGCTTCGGACGCTGGCGAATTCGCGATATTCGGGCGCCCCGGCGAGAACACCTTCTTCAATCCTGATACGCCAGAGAATCGCCAGCGTGAGCAGCGTCAGTGCAGCGATACTCGCTGGGCTGGCGAAGTAACCGACGAAACCGATGTTGGCCAGCAACATCCCGGCGTAGGCGGGATGACGCAACGCGCGGTACGGGCCGGAGTCGACGAGGCGACTTCCGGAGATCGGGACGACCCGGTGCGAATACCCGGCGCCGAGTTCGTGTATTGCCCATGCGCGTAGTGCCACACCCGCGAGGAATCCACCGGCCAGCACGACACCGACCTCCTCGGAGACGGCCGGCTCGGCGTATGCGGCCGCAAGAGCAGTCCCGATGCGCGCGGCCGCGTATGGCACAAGGGTGCGATTCTCCGCGGCGGACTCACGTGGTGTGCCGACGGTGATTCGCGCCTCCGACAGCAGCCATCCGAGATATGCGGCGACTAACGCCGCCGCGGCGAAACGCGCGCCGATGACGTGTACCGCCACGGCGCCTCCGAGGGCGACCGCCGACAGCATCAACATCGTGCGGAGAAAGTAGGTGGTGAGCCGATCAGCCCGCGCGGAGCCGCGCATACTCGTCTCCGTCAACGCACCGGGCCGCGATGAGAATCGAGCCGACTTTGACTGCTTGATCATCTACCCGGTGCACGTCGATGAGTAGCTTGCGAGTTTGTTCGGGGGGCGCAATCTGCCACGACACCGCCCGCGCAGTCTCACCCATCCGTACTGCTGTGGGCACTTCCGCGGTGAAGCCGACGAAGATCATCTTTGTCCCGAACGGCTGCTTGCCCCACCTGTGCAGGATGGCGATGACGAGCTGGCGGGCAGCCTCGAGAATGGACGCGACGGCGCCGGCTCGCGGTTGCAGTCCACCGATGGCGTCCTGCTCAATTACCCGAGCCCAGACGCGGCCGCCGTCGATCGTCAGGGGTCCAATCGCGACGTTGCGGGGGTCGGCGCGATGCACCAGTTCGCTGGAGATGGGACCATCCTCGAGCGCGGGCACCGCGACAGGCTCCATCAGCGGTTGCGTTTCGCGTTGGCCCAGCAGACCGGTCGCGACATCGCGCCCGGACTGGGTGACAGCGATCCGGTAGGTTCCACCGACCTGCCGGGTGGCCGTCACCAGAATCGGGGCATTGAGCTCACAGAACCTGGTAAAGGTGAGGCGGAAGGTCACGTTGTCCGTCTCCAGCATCGAATCATGCTCTGCGAGCTCAAGAACGGCGACCGCGGGCAGCATGCCGGGCACGTGGTCGAGCGGATGATCAAAGAAGACGGGGTCGCTGAGGTCAACACGCGCAAACCCACGGGATATGCCCCGGCTGGGCGCAACGTTCAGGATGTCGATCGCGCGTCCCGGAATCACCCGAGGCGCCATCGGGGTGAGTAGCTGCACCGTTGCCTCCTCGGCTCATCTGCGCCGTCTCCGATCCGACTGGCAATAGAGATCGTCACTTGGATCCGGGGGGAGGCTCTCAGTAGAGCCCCACTGCAATCGACGCTCGTTTCGGCGCAGTCCTACTGAGTCGCCGGTTTGTCGGAGTCAGTTCCGTACGTGCAGCGCTCGCGCGTATTTGTACGTCGACGCCGGCAGCTTCAACGGTGAGGGCAACTCAAGCATCGAGAACCCTGCGACCGCGCAATCAGTATCAGCGCGCCTGTTGAACTCGACCGGTCTCTCAAAGTCGGGCGCTTAAGTAGTAGCGCACCGCTATCGGGCGAGATAGCAGTGGTGCACTACGGCGCTCCTTGCACCAGTCAGAAGCGACGATTCGGTGGTGGAACGAAACACCGAATCCCTTGGCTGTGTCGCGAGAGCATCGCACGAGGAATGTTGATGGTCGAGGTAAGCCTATCGGTCGCACCCGACGGCCTCAGCGCCGACCACCCCTCGCTGACCAAGCCATCCGATCAGTTGCCCATGGTCACCGCTCGGTTACGCGAAATCCTCATCAGTGGTTGCGATTTCGATGCCATCTACAATCACATCCTGGCTGCCCCCGGTAAACGGATCCGAGCCACGATGGTGCTGGCCTGCGCCCGTCTGCTGCCCTCGGTTACGGCGGTGCCGCTGTGCGGCGCCGTCGATCTGGCGTGTGCGATCGAGATGATCCACGAGGCTTCGCTCGTTCACGACGACATCTGCGACGGATCGCTGTTGAGGCGCAATGCGCCATCGGTACCGGCCGCGTTCGGCGTCCGCACCGCCGCCCAAGCGGGATTTCATCTGCTCGGCAAGGCTTTGGAGACACTCGCACAAGTACTGGCCGACAACCCGGCGGTGTTCGCGCGGCTCGGGGAGGCCCCCGGCGTCACGTACTTCGACCGCATCTCGGATTTGTCGTTCGGGCAGCTCATCGAGACCCTGCCGCCTGCCGTCGACGACCCCGCCATGCGCCGGCACTACGAGCTCGTGGCCGGGGCGAAGACTGGCACGCTGTTTAGGCTTGCCTGCTCGTACGGCGGGACGGCCGGTGGCCTCGACCACGTTCAGCTGTGCGCCCTGATGCGGTACGCAGACCAGCTCGCCCGGGCCTTCCAAATCATGGATGACGTCCGCGACGTCGAGGGCGGCCCCTCGCTAGGGAAGGAGGCCGGCGGCGACCTCGACCGCCGGGTGCCGACCTGGCCGGTGATCGAATGGCTGGCTATGGGGTCCGGGTCTCGTGACATCTGGCTCTCCAGGTTGACTTCCAGTGCCGATCTGCAGGCCGACCTGGTGCGCAGCGGTGCCACGCGGGCTGCCCGTGCCGTCGCCGTCCGCGCCGCCCAGACGGCCTGCCGGGCGATCGATACACTCCCCCGGTCTCCCGCGCGTAAACAGTTGTGCGAACTCGCGGTGCGGGTGGTGTCCCGATGAGTGACGGGCAACATATGCATCAGGGGCCAGAGTTGGCTGCAATGCGGCTGGCCCGGTCACCGGACGAGTTAGCCAGGATGGCGCTCCGTTCGGCAGCCCGGAACCTCGGCATCGCAACAGGTTTCCTTCCCGCTGACCTACGGGCCGAGGCCACCGCCGCGTTGATGGCCTGCCGGGTACTGGACGCCTACGAGAGCCTGAGCGTCGGGCCGCTGGCGGCCGGCGCCGTCGTCACCGCCGTGGACTACCTGAACGGTGACTCCCCCGCACCGCCAGCGCCACCGCAGGCCATCGCCCTCAGCGACAGCCGAGCGGTTGACCTAATTCTGACCGAGCGCATCCGCGACGTGCGGGAGTTGTTGTCGGCACTGCCCTTCGAGGGCCGCGAACGGGTCGGACGATTGTTGACCGATGTCGGCCGGGTGAAGGCGCTCAACCTGGATTGCCCACTGTCGCGGACCGCTTACGGCGAGGGCGTGCTCGGGCGGGTGGTGTTATACGTATGCTCGTTGGTCGCTGAAGATGCCTGCGCCGAAGCCGATTTGAGCGAGCTGGCCGGATGCGTCGGCGTCACGGTCCAGTTGGCCAACGACTTGCGCAGCGGCGAACTGGCGCCGTACGGCTCCTGCGACCGCGAAACACTGGCACAGACGGTTATGCAACGCATGCTGGCTCCCGCGCTGGGCAGCTTCGCCCTCCTGGGTCGGATCGGCCCGTGCACCCACAGTCGCCGCGCCCGGGTGGCACTCGCCTATATGACCATCACGACGACCGGGTGTTTGTGCGCGGCCGTCGGAGCGCCCCCGCCCTACCGGCGACCGGTGCGGATGGCTGCGGCAGTGCTGTCCGCCGTCTCAACCGCTCATTGGACCACGATGCTGAAGCGAATGCGTTGTTCCTTCGATGGGGCGATCCAGCATCTGCTAGATGCATCGCCTAATCCCCCGCCCAAGGCTGGCCGTTCTTCCCGATCGGGCGCGGGCGACCTCCTCGCCGACGGTGATCCGCGCACGATGCCGCCCTCGGTTGGCCCGCTCATCGTCGGCGCTGCCTTTGAGCTCACCGAAGCCCTGCCGCTGGGGCCGCTGACCGGCGAACTGCCCGAGTCTCAAGTGCGCCGCATGATGATCGCCGACCATCTAACCTTCTGCGCCCTGGAACGGCTGCGACCCCGGGACGCCAACGCCATGCGGGACCTCGCAACGCGACTGCAGCTCACCGCCCTACGCACCGGTGTCCGGCGAGCAGGTGACGCGGGCTCGATGGAGTGGGCCTGACAAAGCCCCAGTTGGATGCCCAGAGCTCATGCGGGTTCACTGAGCGGTTAGAGGGCTTTGGTTTCGGGTCATGCACGGGTGTCGAACGGGTATTCCTTGAGCAGGGATACGAGTTCGTCGCGGCTGTTGGTTCCAGCTCGTTGTGAGGCTCGGTAGAGGTGCCCTTCGACGGTGCGTATCGACATGACGAGTTCTTCGGCGATCTCTCGGTTCGACATTCCCTCGGCGACCAATCCGATGATTTCGCGCTCTCGGGCTGTCAGCGGTAGCGGTTGACGAGCCTCGATCCCCGCAGGACTGACTGCGCCGCCGCATGTTTGGGCGATGCGTTGTGACCGGGTGGCGGCCGTCATGGCGCTTCCGCGTAGTCCCGCGCGGCGGAACGCGATCGCGGCGTGTGCAGCCGCGTCCGCAGCGGCAAGGAGGTCGCCCATCGTTTCGAACCTCTCTGAGACGGCCCGGAGTCTGTCCCCGTCAACGTCACGCAGTGCGGCGGCGAACTGTGCCGCGTATCGGGCACGCGGGCCGGACACGATCGCGACTAGTTCGTCAAGCCGGTCGGCGGTGGCAGCGTCACCGAAGTGCGTGGCGGCCTGCAGACTGATGACCTCGCGTGCGAATTGGCCTCGGCTACAGGCTAGTTCGGCTGCGGTCCGTGCGCCCGTCTGCGCCCTGCTGGTCAGGCCGCGAGCGGAGTCCAACCAGGCCAGCGCAACGAGGCGATCCGGTTCGAGCATGGCGAGTTCGGGGTGTAGCGGTGGTCCGACTTGGTCGGCGATCTCGGCCGCCTCATCGACCAGACCGAGCCGGGCCGTCACCTCGAGATGGGCGATGGCGAACCTGGCGCGCAGCTTCGTTGCCGGCCAACCGCCGAGCGCAAGTTCCATGGCCTGTAACGCGCGACGCGCACGATCCAGACGCCCGCAGCCCAGTTCGCCGAGACCGCCGATGCCGACGCCCATTGCCCCGAGGCCGCCCGGCGTGTCAGCACACTGCTCTGCGATGAGGTGACCCAGAGCGACGGCCTCAGTGATGGCCCCGGACAGCACTCGGGCGCGAACCTGGTGCTCGGCAATGCTGATGCCGAAAAACGCTCCGTCGACTTCACGTTCGGCGAGCCGGTAGGTGACCTGGGCGACCTCCTCGGCTTCGGTGGTACTACCGGCGTCGCTCAGCGCGATGAAGCGGCCGCCGAGAGAATTGGCCGCGGCGAAGCTACCGACACCCTGCAGTGGGGCTGAATCCGCCTGTGCCAGAGCCTCGGCTGGCCTGCCCGCTGTCGCCAGAAAATAGGTGTTCAGACAGCGGGCCGCCGCGGCAACCGCGGGTCTGGGATCGTCGAGCGCGGAATCCAGTGCCACGATCGCATCGTCGGGCCGATTGAGCGGGCCCCAAATAGTGCCGATTCGCAAGGCGGTGGCCGCGGCGAGGTCACACGTATCCTCGAAGGCCTGCTCGGCGGCAATGAGAAGTTCTTCAGCCTCATCGGCGCGGTTGATCAGACCGAGTGCTTGGGCACGCAGCAACACCGCACTCGGTGAACCGCTGGCGGCTGCCAGCCTCTCGGCTAGCCCAAGATCGAAGCGCTGGAATGCGATGCCCGCTGCGCGCAGCAACAGCGTCGGATCGGCCGGCAGGTCCGAGTTCAACCACAGAGCGCCGGCACGAATGAGGTCGTTGTCATCGTGGTGCGGCTTAGTCAGGATGGCTTGGGCGACCCGACCGCGCAATCGACGCAAGCGAAGCGCTCCGGCCCGGCCCCGCCGGATCTCGCCATAGAGCGGGTGGCCGATACGAACAACGAGTTCACCATGTGGGCCGGGGGCGATCGTCAGCAGGCCGCGGCGTTCGGCGTCCTCGACGGCGGCGCCGCCAGCCATCGCGGAGAGCATGTCCACGCTGAGCGGTTCTGCCACACTCACGGTGTCGATGGCATCGAGCACGGAGTCGGGTACCGCTCCGACTTGCGCGTCGATGAGGTCCACCAGCGCGCCGGACATGTCCGGATCACCGATCCAGTGCCACTGTTCGCCGCATCTGGAAAGCCTTGCGGCGCTGAGTTCTTGGTCGACGAGATGGCGCAGTTGCAGGACGTTGCCGTTCGTCAGCCGCCACATCCGGTCAAAGGAAAGGGGTTCGATCGGTCCGCCGAGCACGTCAGCGAGCAGGCCCTGACATTCCGGCCGCGATAGCGGTTGCAGCCGAAGCAGCCGCAGGTGAGCGTCCTTCCACAGCGAGGTGACCGCGTCGGGCGCGGCCTCGCCGGTGCGGACCGTGACGACGATCGTGGCGAGCCGGCGGGCCGCGAGCTGTTGCAGCATAAAGGCGGAAACGTCATCGAGGCGATGGGCGTCATCGACGGTCACCAACACTGCACGGCCCCGGGTTGTCTGGGTCAACCTGTCGATGACGACGCTGACCGCCTGCAGTGAGCCGGCGCCGGAGTTGTGCGCCCATTCGGCGAACGCCCCGAGCGGGATCGCCTGTGCGCTGTGGCTTGCTACGGCGCTGCGTACCATCCAGCCGTTGGCGGCGGCCGCCTCGGCAGCTTCGAGGGCCAGCCGGCTCTTGCCGACACCGGCAGGACCGAGGATCGCGATGCCCGCCTGCGGATCGCTCCGGCTGATCACCTCGGTGATGAGTTCGATCTCCTCAGCGCGACCAGTGAGCGGCCACGGCTGGGAACTGTTCACTTCGACCTCCCCCGAGGGACGGCGAAAGCCGCAGCCTAGTCCGACCGCGTGACGAGGGTCAATGGCAGGCCCAGGCACCCGCGAGTTTTGCCTCCGCTAAGCGCAGCAGGGTGTCCATCGCCTCCGGTTCGACGCCCACCCGGCGCCCGATCTCGTGCCGGGTCAAGCCGGCGGCCCGCAACATCAATGCCTCGGCATAGACACCGGGTAACTGCTCCATCGCGGCGGCCTCATCAATGTTGTCAATAGCCATACCGCTACGTTGCGCGCTGGGCAGCCGTGGGAGTGGGGTAGTTCACTACCCCACCGTCGACCTCCCGCCGCGGTGATTCTGCCTATAGGCCGCACAGGCTTCAGGACGCAGAATTGATCAAGGGAGGTCACGATGCTCAAGACCACTCCGGCGACACCGCTGGCCGATCTGCCAACGGCGCCTCTCAGCGCGCTTCCTTATCTCCCGCGCCTTCGTGCCGCCCGCGACCTCGACACCGGGCCCGAAGTTCTCCGCGCCGCCGGCGGATCGGTCACCCGGGTGGTCCTCGCGCCGAAATGGCTGATGCCCGAGATGGTGTTCGTGTCCTCACCCATCGGTGCGCGGGACCTCCTGCGCCACCGCGACTCCGATGTCGACCGCAGCAGCCTTCCCATGTTTGTCGAACTGCGCCAGCTGCTCGGCGGTAACTTGCTCAACCTGCCGCACGCGCAATGGCTGCCCCGCCGGCGAGCGATGCAACCAATTTTCAGCAAGCAGCGCGTCAACCGCATGACCGAACCCATCATCGCTGCAGCAACGGAGGTTCCGCGGGGCTGGGTCGACCGCGGCGAAATTGATCTGGCGGAGGAGATCCGCAAAATGACGGTCCGGGCGCTGAGCCGATCGTTCCTCGGCGTCGACCTTGCCGACGAGGCCGAGGTGATCGGCTCCTCGATGCATCATGCGTTCAACTGGATCGCCGCCCGAGCACTCACACCCGCGCGCCTTCCGATGTGGGTCCCGACACCAGCTCAGCGACGCGCCCGGCGCGGTGGCGCAACTCTGCATCGACATGCCTCGGCCATCGTCAAAGCCTGCCGAACAGATCCGACTCTGGAGGCGCCCGCAGTCCGAGCGTTGATGGATGCCCACGATCCCGACACCGGAACGACGTTGTCGGACAACGACATCTGCGACGAGCTGGTGATGTTCATGTTCGGCGGGCACGATACTATCTCCACGACGTTGACCTACACACTTTGGCAACTCGGACAACACCCCCACATTCAGCAGCGGGTCGCCGAAGAAAGCAGGGCTATCTCGGACCGCCCACTCACCGCTGAGGATCGTTCCCAACTCGGGTACACGACCCAGGTCATCCACGAGACGCTGCGCCTATGCCCACCCGCACCGGCACTGGCGCGCATGGTCCACCAGGACATCGAAGTCGACGGATACCGCGTGAAGGCCGGAACCTTCGCCCTGGTGTCGCTGAACGTGCTGCATCGCGACCCTCAACTGTGGGAAGCGCCTCTCGTTTTTGACCCGGATCGGTTCAGCCCCGAGCGGCTAACGTCGATCGACCGTTGGCAATACCTGCCATTCAGCGCCGGCCCGCACTCCTGCATGGGTGATCACTTCGCCATGCTGGAAGCAACTCTCGCCCTGGCGACCATCATTCGCGACATTACGATCACGTCGACCAGAACGGACTTTCCCACCAGGATGACACTGCTCAAGGTCGCGGACGGACGCGTTCCTGCAAGGGCACGAACGCGCAACTGAGAAGCATTCAAATCCCGAGGACACCCCGAAGGTGTTGTTGTCGTCCTCAAAAACCTTGAGGGCAACGAGTTCTGCATTGTGCGGCACCGACCTTGCAGCAGCGCCCAGAAGTGATGTCACGCCTAGTGACGAACAGTCTCCGGCCCAATGGGTTGCCGATGAAGGTCTGCGTCCTAATTTTCACCAGCGAGACGCTGCTGCGATTGCCGACGAGGCGGGACTGGGCGAGCACGGGCGTGTGCAAGTCGAACGCGTGCAGGATTTCTTCCGGCGAGTTTCCGAACTAGTTGAGGACGGAGCATGGCCGGACGCTCCGGTCGGCCCTCTCGGCGATCAGTGGCGCGGAGTCGGGGGTGCTCAATCGACCTACTACTTGATCAACGTCCGGAACGTGCTGTACACCCTAATGGGGAACGCCTCGCCGGGCGTCGGTCGGACCATCACCCAGCGACTGAAGACGATGCTCCGACCAAGCGATGAACACGCCTACGAGGAAGCGCTGGTCGAACTCGAAATCGGCGACATGAGGTGGCACCGCCGTCCGAACTCTCCTACTTCGTCGGCTACACCCCGAACCCAAACGCAACGGTGCCCGTACCCGAGACGATGGATCGCGCGTTGAAGGGCGAAGCGGAGTTCCATGCGATGTGGCAGCGGCCCCGGCGCCCCGAGGCGGGCAAGTGATCCCACTTAGGGACATCGTTGTTGACCGCTGGGACACTCTTGGGACACTGGGCGCTCGCGCGGCATCGGGCGGCGGTCGGCGTCACCGTGGATCACGCCGCTCACCAGCGATAGCTTTGGTGGGCGCGGACGGTATCGAACCGCCGACCGCTGGTGTGTAAAACCAGAGCTCTACCACTGAGCTACGCGCCCCTGCAGGGCAAGCTACACGGCCATGACCTGCGACGAAAAATCACCTCAGCCGTTGCGCAGCGCCGCCAGCGCGTCGGTCCACAGCGCCTGATCCCGGGCCTCCCCCGGCTCCTTCATCTCGGCGAACCGGACGATCCCGCTGCGGTCGACGACGAACGTACCGCGGTTGGCGATGCCCGCGGCCTGGTTGAACACCCCGTAGGCCATCGCGACCTCTCCGTGCGGCCAGAAATCCGACAGAACGGGGAACGTGAAGCCGCTCTGAGTGGCCCAGATCTTGTGGGTCGGCGGCGGGCCCACTGAGATCGCCAGCGTCGCGGTGTCGTCGTTCTCGTACTCGGGCAACCGGTCGCGGACCTCGTCGAGCTCACCCTGGCAGATGCCCGTGAACGCCAGCGGGAAGAACACCAGCAGCACGTTCTTGGCGCCCCGGAAATCGCTCAGCGTGACGGGCTGACCGTTCTGGTCCTTGAGCGTGAAATCGGGCGCCTCTGCACCGACCTCGATCATCATCCGCATCCTCTGGTCTTCGCGCAAGCGCTCATCCGCATCCTCTGGTCTTCGCGCAAGCGCTCATCCGCATCCTCTGGTCTTCGCGCAAGCGCTCATCCGCGCCGCCCCGCTGCCTTCGACTTCGGTTGCACCAGCCGGGTCGCGATCCAGTCACCGAGGTTGGCCGACGATGTCTGCATCAACCCGGCGGTGGGTGCCGACTCGGCGACCTCGGCCGGTTGGACGTGGCCGGGTTTGCCCGTCTTCGGGGTCACCACCCAGATGACGCCGTCGTCGGCCAACGGGGTGATGGCGTCCATCAGCGCATCCACGAGGTCTCCGTCGTCGTCGCGCCACCACAGCAGTACGACGTCGATGACCTCGTCGGCATCCTCGTCGAGCAGCTCGCCGCCGCACGCTTCCTCGATGTCGGCTCGGATGTCGTCGTCGACGTCCTCGTCCCAGCCCAGTTCCTGTACAACCTGATCTTTTTGGATGCCCAGTCTGTGGGCGTAGTTCGGGGCGTCATCCGCCGCGACCACGGTCGGTCCTCCTTCAGCCGGCTCGGGCGCATGTTGCGCTCGGCAGTGTCCTTTGGGCCTGTGTCTTGCGCCCTATCGTCGCACGAAGCACCACGCCTGCACGTGACTGGCAGCAAGGTTGGTCAAATATCCGCTCGGTCAATACGAGGCGTCGCAGAGGTTGAGCGCCGTGGTCTTGGTGTCGTTGAGCCGGGTGATCGCGGCGTTGAACTCGTCAGGCCCGTAGTTGCCGGCGATCGCGGTGGCCACGCCCCTGGCGGCGTCGACCCAGCCGTTGAGCGCATTCGTCAGCTCGGGACCCAGCGGATCGGCAATGCTGCGCGCGACCATGTCGGCGCTGTGGTTCAGCGCGTCGATCGCGGGCCCGGCCTTGGCGGTTACGTCGCCCGCGCTCCGGTTGAAGGCATCGACGTAACCGTTGACCGCGGTGATCGCCTCGACGCTGGTCGAGCTCAGCGTCTCGCACGACGAGTGGATCGCCTCCCTGGTGATCGAGACCTGGCGTTCCGATTCCCTGGCGCTGGAACTGGCCGCCGACTCCGCCAGGGAGGCCGACACCGACGCCCGGTACACCGGCGCGTCGGCCGCGTCGACCTGTGCAGAGCCCTGGGTGACGCTGCTACAACCGACGACGACCATGGCGGCGGTGGCCGAGAGGCCGACCACGAATGCGCCGATCCGCAGCGGTTTCTGCACCAGCGCACCGATCACCACGGCTGCAGACGTTACCGGTTCGGTCCGGCGATCGCCGGTTCATTCCGGTGGGCGACCCCACCGGTGCGTGTGGGGCAGGATGGGAGAAGGATGGAACCCGTCGCTCACGGATCGAGCGCAGAAAACATCTGCGCGACGGGCGTGGGCACCCGAACCGCCTACCAAGGAGCGGAAGTTGACCACCGAGTTCGCGCGCCAGGACCTGGCCCAAAACTCCACCACCGCAGCTGAACACGACCGGGTCAGGGTGATCCGGGAAGGCGTGGCGTCGTATCTGCCCGACATCGATCCCGAAGAGACCGGCGAATGGCTGGAATCATTCGACCAGCTGCTCGAACGGTCCGGGCCCGCGCGGGCACGCTATCTGATGTTGCGCCTTCTTGAACGCGCCGGTGAACAGCGCGTGGCCATCCCGTCGTTGACGTCGACCGACTACGTCAACACGATCCCCACCGAGGTGGAGCCGTGGTTCCCCGGCGACGAGGACGTCGAACGCCGCTACCGCACCTGGATCCGGTGGAACGCCGCGATCATGGTGCACCGCGCGCAACGCCCGGGAGTCGGTGTGGGCGGCCATATTTCGACGTACGCGTCGTCGGCCGCCCTCTACGAGGTCGGCTTCAACCACTTCTTCCGCGGCAAGTCGCATCCCGGCGGCGGCGACCACGTGTTCATCCAGGGTCACGCGTCGCCGGGCATCTACGCGCGCGCTTATCTGGAAGGCCGCCTGTCGGCCGACCAGCTCGACGGCTTCCGTCAGGAGCACAGCCACCCCGGCGGCGGGCTACCGTCGTACCCGCATCCGCGACTCATGCCCGACTTCTGGGAGTTCCCGACCGTCTCCATGGGGCTGGGCCCGATGAACGCCATCTACCAGGCACGGTTCAACCACTACCTGCACGACCGGGAGATCAAGGACACCTCGGATCAACACGTGTGGGCGTTCCTCGGCGACGGGGAGATGGACGAACCCGAAAGCCGCGGTCTGGCGCATGTCGCCGCACTGGAGGGCCTGGACAACCTCACCTTCGTGGTCAACTGCAACCTGCAGCGCCTCGACGGTCCGGTGCGCGGCAACGGCAAGATCATCCAGGAACTGGAGTCGTTCTTCCGCGGGGCCGGCTGGAACGTCATCAAGGTGGTGTGGGGCCGCGAATGGGATGCGCTTTTGCACGCCGACCGCGACGGCGCACTGGTCAACCTGATGAACAGCACACCCGACGGTGACTACCAGACCTACAAGGCCAACGACGGCGCCTATGTGCGCGACCACTTCTTCGGCCGCGACCCCCGCACCAAGGCGCTCGTCGAGAAGATGTCGGACTCCGAGATCTGGAACCTCAAACGCGGCGGCCACGACTACCGCAAGGTCTACGCCGCCTACCGTGCGGCCATGGAGCACAAGGGCCAGCCGACGGTCATCCTGGCCAAGACCATCAAGGGTTACTCGTTGGGTGCGCACTTCCAGGGCCGCAACGCCACTCACCAGATGAAAAAGCTTGCGCTCGAAGACCTCAAGTACTTCCGAGATGCCCAGCGCATCCCGATCAGCGACGAGCAACTCGAGGAGAACCCCTACCTTCCGCCGTACTACCACCCCGGTCCCGAAGCGCCCGAGATCCGCTACATGATCGACCGCAGGCGCGCGCTCGGCGGATTCCTGCCCGAACGTCGCACCAAGGCCAAGGTGCTCGCCCTGCCCGGCCGCGACACCTACAAGGCGCTCAAGAAGGGGTCCGGCAAGCAGGAGGTGGCCACCACGATGGCCACGGTCCGGACATTCAAGGAACTGTTGCGCGACAAGGAGATTGGTTGGCGCATCGTGCCGATCATCCCCGACGAGGCACGCACGTTCGGCATGGACTCGTGGTTCCCCAACCTCAAGATCTACAACCGCAACGGCCAGCTGTACACCTCGGTCGACGCCGAACTGATGTTGGCCTACAAGGAATCCGAGGTCGGCCAGATCCTGCACGAGGGCATCAACGAGGCCGGGTCCTCGGCCAGTTTCATCGCGGCGGGCACGTCCTACTCGACGCACAACGAGCCGATGATCCCCCTCTACATCTTCTATTCGATGTTCGGGTTCCAGCGCACCGGCGACAACCTGTGGGCGGCCGCCGACCAGATGACGCGCGGCTTCCTCCTCGGCGCCACGGCGGGCCGGACCACGCTGGTGGGCGAGGGCCTGCAGCACGCCGACGGGCATTCGCTGTTGTTGGCCGCGTCCAACCCCGCGGTCGTGGCCTACGATCCGGCGTTCGCCTACGAGATCGCCTACATCGTCGAGAGCGGCCTGAGCCGGATGTACGGCGAGAACCCCGAGAACGTCTACTTCTATATGACGATCTACAACGAGCCCTACGTCCAGCCGCCGGAGCCGGAGGACGTCGACGTCGAGGGTCTGTTGCGCGGGATCTACCGCTACCGGCCTGCGCCCGAGAAGCGGTCCCATGCGGCGCAGATCCTGGTGTCGGGGGTGGCCATGCCGTCGGCTCTCAAGGCCGCCGAGATGCTCGCCGAGGAGTGGGATGTCGCCGCCGACGTCTGGTCGGTGACGAGCTGGGGTGAGCTCAATCGCGACGGCGTCGAGATCGAGAAGCAGCGGCTGCGCCATCCGGACCAGCCGGCGGGTACGCCGTACATCACCAAGGTGCTCGCCGATGCCGCAGGCCCGGTCGTCGCGGTGTCGGACTGGATGCGCGCGGTTCCCGAGCAGATCCGGGGGTGGGTCCCCGGCACGTACATCACGCTGGGCACCGACGGGTTCGGCTTCTCCGACACGCGACCCGCCGCACGGCGGTACTACAACACTGATGCCGAGTCGATCGCGGTCGCGGTGCTCGAGGGTCTGGCCCGCGACGGCAATATCGACCAGTCCGTCGCGGTCGAGGCGGCCACGAAGTACGAGATCGACGACGTGCTGGCCGCGCCCGAGCAGACGTCGGATCCCGGAGTGGCGTAGGCAGCACGCCCGGCAGCTTGGAGGTTTCCTCTATAAGGGTGGCGTAGCCTTTAGAGGTGCCGAACAACCGGTTCGTACCACCGAAGTCGACGGTCGAGGTTCTGGGGGCCGTTCCCGACTCCGTGCTGCGCCGGTTGCAGCAGTATTCGGGCCGGGTGGCCACCGATGCCGTGCGCGCGCTGGAGGAACGCCTGCCGTTCTTCGCCGAACTCGAGGCGTCGCAGCGGGCCAGCGTCCAGCTGGTCGTGCAGACCGCGGTGGTGAACTTCGTCGAGTGGATGCGGGACCCGCAGAGCAACGTGAGCTACACCGCGCAGGCCTTCGAGGTGGTTCCGCAGGACCTGCGGCGGCGCATCGCGCTGCGGCAGTCGGTGGAGATGGTGCGCGTCACCATGGAGTTCTTCGAAGAGGTGGTGCCGCTGCTGGCCCGCTCCGAGGAGCAGCTGACCGCGCTGACCGCCGGCATCCTGCGCTACAGCCGCGACCTCGCGTTCGCCGCGGCCAGCGCCTATGCCGACCAGGCCGAGGCGCGGGGCGCGTGGGATACCCGGATGGAGGCCAACGTCGTCGACGCGGTGGTGCGCGGCGACATCGGCCCGGAGCTGCAGTCTCAGGCCGCCGCGCTGAACTGGGATGCCACCGCACCCGCCACCGTCATCGTCGGGTTGCCGCAGCCCGACCGCATCGATCTGGCCAGCGACGACGTCCATGACGTGGTGCGGCGCAATGGCCGGGCCGCGCTGTCGGACGTGCACGGCACGTGGCTCGTCGCGATCGTGTCCGGTGCGCTCTCCCCGACAGACAGGTTCCTCACCGACGTGTTGACGGTGTTCGCCGAGGGGCCCGTCGTGGTCGGACCCACCGCCACCACGCTGGCGAGCGCTCACCGCAGCGCCACCGAGGCCATCGCGGGCATGAACGCCGTCACCGGCTGGCCGGGTGCGCCGCGGCCGGTGTCGGCGCGCGAGCTCCTCCCCGAACGCGCGCTGCTGGGCGACGTGTCGGCGATCGCGGCGTTGGAGACCGAGGTGATGAGGCCCCTGGCCGACGCGGGTCCGGCGCTGACGGAGACCCTCGATGCCTACCTCGACTCGGGCGGGGCGATCGAGGCCTGCGCACGTAAATTGTTCGTTCATCCAAATACCGTCCGGTACCGGCTGAGGCGAATCGCCGACTTCACCGGGCGCGATCCCACGCTTCCGCGCGACGCCTACGTGTTGCGGGTGGCCGTCACCGTCAGCCGACTGGGTCGTCAGCCGTACCAGACGAGCACAGCAAACATGATCAACCCGGCGCGGCCGGCGCTGCGACCAGCAGCGCTCACCACTCAGCCGGACACGGCATAGGTCGCGGGCAGATTTCGGTAGCGTCGCATCACAGGCGATTTTGTGGAGTCTCTACAAAAACATAAGACCAGGTTCATAATCTCTTACACCGCGCAAACCAGTCTTCACAGTGTTCTCTTAATGATGTGCTTGCACTTCTCGCGCCCGGACAGGGCTCACAGACACCCGGCATGCTCGCCGCATGGCTGGAGCTGCCCGGCGCCGCCGAGCGGCTCGCCGGATGGTCCGAGATCAGCGGGCTGGACTTGGCGCAGCTGGGCACCACCGCGTCGGCAGAGGAGATCACCGACACGGCGGTGACCCAGCCGCTCGTCGTGGCGGCCACGCTGCTGGCCCACGAGGAACTGACCCGGCGCGGTTCGATCGTCGACAAGAAGACCGTGGTGGCAGGCCACTCCGTCGGAGAGATCGCCGCCTACGCGATCGCCGGGGTGATCTCCGCCGACGATGCCGTCAAGCTGGCTGCCACCCGCGGCGCCGAGATGGCCAAGGCGTGTGCGGTCGAGCCCACGGGTATGGCCGCCGTGCTCGGCGGTGAGGAAACCGACGTGCTGGCCCGCCTCGAGGCGCTGGACCTGGTCCCGGCCAACCGCAACGCGGCGGGACAGATAGTCGCCGCCGGTGCGGTCGCCGCACTGGACAAGCTGGTCGAGGATCCGCCGGAGAAGGCGCGGGTGCGCAAGCTGGCCACCGCCGGCGCCTTCCACACCCACTACATGGCCTCGGCCCTCGACGGCTACGCCGCCGCGGCCGAAGGTGTAACGAGCGCCGAGCCGAACACGACGCTACTGTCGAACGCGGATGGCCAGCCGGTGGATTCGGCGGCCGACGCCATGAGCAAGCTGGTGGCGCAGATGACGCGCCCGGTCCGCTGGGACCTGTGCACCGAGACGATGCGCCGGCTCGATGTGACCGCGATCGTCGAGTTCCCGCCCGCCGGGACGCTCGCGGGTATCGCGAAAAGAGAACTTCGGGGGGCGCCGACGCACGCCGTCAAGTCCCCCGCTGACCTGGACGGGCTCGCCGAACTCTCATAAGCGGGCCTGCGCCAGACACAACCACATAACGATCGTCATTCCCATCAAGTAACACCACTGAATAGAAGGAGCCAACGTGGCCGCCAGTCAGGACGAAATCATCGCCGGTCTCGCCGAGATCATCGAAGAGGTCACCGGTATCGAGCCTTCCGAGGTCACCCCTGAGAAGAGCTTCGTCGACGACCTGGACATCGACTCGCTGTCGATGGTCGAGATCGCCGTGCAGACCGAGGACAAGTACGGCGTGAAGATCCCGGACGAGGACCTCGCCGGTCTTCGCACCGTCGGCGACGTCGTCACCTACATCCAGAAGCTCGAGGAAGAGAACCCCGAAGCGGCCGCGGCCATCCGCGCGCAGATCGAAGCCGATCGGGCATGAGTAGACCTTCCACTGCTAACGGCGGTTTCCCCAACGTCGTCGTGACCGCCGTCACGGCGACCACGTCGGTCGCGGCGGACATCGAGAGCACGTGGAAGGGGCTGCTGGCCGGCGAAAGCGGCATCCGCGTCCTCGAGGACGAGTTCGTCACCAAGTGGGACCTGCCGGTCCGCATCGGTGGTCACCTCGTCGACGCGATCGACGACCACATGACGCGACTGGACATGCGACGGATGTCGTATGTCCAGCGCATGGCCAAGTACCTGTCTGGCCAGCTCTGGGAGACCGCGGGCACGCCCGAGGTCGATCCGGATCGCTTCGCCGTGGTCGTCGGCACTGGTCTGGGTGGCGGCGAGAAGATCGTCGAGACCTACGACGCGATGAACGAGGGCGGCCCCCGCAAGGTGTCGCCGCTCGCGGTGCAGATGATCATGCCGAACGGTGCGGCCGCGGTGATCGGTCTGCAGCTGGGCGCGAGGGCCGGGGTCATCACCCCGGTCTCGGCCTGCTCGTCGGGTTCGGAGGCCATCGCCCACGGCTGGCGTCAGATCGTCATGGGTGACGCCGACATCGCGGTGGTCGGAGGCGTCGAGGGCGGAATCGAAGCGCTGCCGATCGCGGCGTTCTCCATGATGCGCGCGATGTCGACCAACAACGAGGATCCCGAGGGTGCCTCGCGGCCGTTCGACAAGAACCGCGACGGGTTCGTCTTCGGCGAGGCCGGTGCGCTGATGGTCATCGAGACCGAGGAGCACGCCAAGGCCCGCGGCGCCAAGCCGTTGGCCCGCCTGATGGGTGCGGGCATCACGTCCGATGCCTTCCACATGGTGGCCCCTGCGTCCGACGGTCTTCGCGCCGGCCAGGCGATGAAGCGTGCGATGGAGACCGCGGGCCTCGAGCCCAAGGACATCCAGCACGTCAACGCACACGCCACCGCCACGTCCATCGGTGACGTCGCCGAGGCCAACGCGATCCGGTCGGCCGGGGTGGAGCACGCGGCGGTCTACGCGCCGAAGTCGGCGCTCGGCCACTCCATCGGAGCGGTCGGCGCGCTGGAATCGGTTCTGACCGTGCTCTCGCTGCGTGACGGCGTCATCCCGCCGACACTGAACTACGAAACGCCCGATCCTGAGATCGATCTCGATGTGGTTGCAGGCGAGCCTCGTTATGGCGACTACCAGTACGCCATCAACAACTCGTTCGGCTTCGGCGGACACAATGTCGCCCTGGCCTTCGGACGCTACTGAGCGGAAGGAATTCTCGGGCAGGAATGGCAGGGTCAGCCGCACTTTCCACGGGGGACGGTTTCCCCAACGTCGTCGTCACGGGTATCGCCATGACGACCGCCCTGGCCACCAGCGCGGACGAGACCTGGAAGAAGCTGCTGGACGGCCAGAGCGGAATCCGCAAACTCGAGGACCCGTTCGTCGAGGAGTATGACCTGCCGGTTCGCATCGGCGGGCATCTCCTCGAGGACTTCGACCACGAGTTGAGCAAGGTGGAACTGCGCCGACTGTCGTATCTGCAGAAGATGTCGACGGTCCTGGGCCGGCGGGTCTGGGAGAACGCGGGCACACCCGAGGTGGACCCCAAACGGCTGACGGTGTCGATCGGCACCGGCATGGGCTCCACCGAGGAGTTGGTGTTCAGCTACGACAACATGCGCGCCAAGGGTCTGAAGGCGGTTTCACCGCTGGCCGTACAGATGTACATGCCCAATGCCGCTGCCGCCGCAGTGGGATTGGAGCGGAAGGCCCGCGCCGGAGTGGTCACTCCGGTGTCGGCCTGCGCATCCGGTTCGGAGGGCATCGCGCACGCCTGGCGCAACATCGTGCTGGGCGAGGCCGACGTCGCGATCTGCGGCGGCGTGGAGACCAGGATCGAAGCGGTGCCGATCGCCGGCTTCGCCCAGATGCGAATCGTCTTGTCCACCACCAACGATGACCCTGCCGGCGCATGCCGTCCGTTCGACAAGGACCGCAACGGGTTCGTGTTCGGCGAAGGTGGTGCGCTGATGGTCATCGAGACCGAAGAGCACGCCAAGGCTCGCGGCGCCAACATCCTGGCCCGGATCATGGGGGCCAGCATCACCTCGGACGGCTACCACATCGTGGCGCCGGACCCGAACGGCGAACAGGCCGGTCACGCGATGACGCGCGCCATCCAACTCGCCGGGCTGCAGCCCACGGACATCGACCACGTCAACGCGCATGCCACCGGCACCAGCGTCGGCGACGTGGCCGAGGGCAAGGCGATCAACAATGCGATGGGCGGCCACAAGCCTGCGGTATACGCACCCAAGGCGGCGCTCGGCCACTCGGTCGGCGCGGTCGGTGCCGTGGAGTCCATCCTGACCGTTATGGCGTTGCGGGAGGGCATCATTCCGCCGACGCTGAACCTGCGTAACCTCGATCCGGACATCGATCTGGACGTGGTCGCCGGTGAACCGCGGTCGGGCAATTACCAGTACGCGATCAACAACTCGTTCGGATTCGGTGGGCACAACGTCGCGCTCGCTTTCGGGAAGTATTGACACTCCCCGGAATCCAGCGCACTAGGAGGTATTGAATGACGACCATGGCGCCCGAGACAGTCGGCGAATCGCTCGACCCTCGTGATCCGCTCCTGCGTCTGAGCACCTTCTTCGACGACGGCAGTGTCGAATTGCTGCACGAGCGCGACCGTTCAGGCGTTCTCGCCGCCGCCGGAACCGTCAACGGAGTGCGCACCATCGCGTTCTGCACCGACGGCACCGTCATGGGTGGGGCCATGGGCGTCGAGGGATGTGCCCACATCGTCGACGCCTACGACCAGGCCATCGAGGAGCAGAGCCCGATCGTGGGCATCTGGCACTCCGGCGGTGCCCGTCTCGCCGAGGGCGTCAAGGCGTTGCACGCGGTCGGCCTGGTATTCGAGGCGATGATCCGCGCATCCGGTTACGTCCCGCAGATCTCGGTCGTCGTCGGCTTCGCCGCGGGCGGTGCGGCCTACGGACCGGCTCTGACCGATGTGATCGTGATGGCGCCCGAGAGCCGGGTGTTCGTCACCGGACCCGACGTGGTGCGCAGCGTCACCGGCGAGGACGTCGACATGGCCAGCCTCGGCGGTCCGGACACTCACCACAAGAAATCCGGCGTGTGCCACATCGTCGCCGACGACGAACTCGACGCCTACGAGCGCGGCCGCCGGCTGGTCGGATTGTTCTGCCAGCAGGGCCATTTCGACCGTGCGAAGGCCGAAGCGGGCGACACCGACCTGCACGCGCTGCTGCCGGAGTCGGCGCGACGCGCATACGACGTGCATCCGCTCGTCGAGGCGTTGCTCGACGAGGACGTGCCGTTCGAGGAATTCCAGGGCAAGTGGGCCCCGTCGATCGTGATCGGTCTCGGTCGGTTGTCGGGCCGCTCGGTCGGCGTGATCGCCAACAACCCGCTGCGCCTCGGCGGCTGCCTGAACTCTGAAAGTGCCGAGAAGGCGGCGCGATTCGTGCGCCTGTGCGACGCGTTCGGGATTCCGATCATCAACGTCGTCGACGTCCCCGGATACCTGCCCGGCGTTGATCAGGAGTGGGGCGGCGTCGTGCGGCGCGGAGCGAAGCTGCTGCACGCGTTCGGCGAGTGCTCGGTCCCCCGGGTCACGCTGGTGACGCGAAAGATCTACGGCGGCGCCTACATCGCGATGAACTCGCGCTCGCTGGGTGCCACCAAGGTCTACGCCTGGCCGGACGCCGAGGTCGCCGTCATGGGTGCCAAGGCCGCGGTCGGCATCCTGCACAAGAAGAAGCTGGCCGCCGTCGAGGATCTCACCGAGCGCGAGGCCCTGCACGAGCAGTTGGCTGTGGAGCACGAGAAGATCGCGGGCGGAGTCGATTCCGCGATCGATATCGGCGTCGTCGACGAGAAGATCGATCCGGCGCACACCCGCAGCAAGCTGACCCAGGCGCTGGCGGAGGCGCCGGCACGCCGCGGCCGGCACAAGAACATCCCGCTGTAAACCTCAGCACGGCTGTACCCCTTCAGCGCCGAGACCGACGTTTCGGCTGGACTGCGCGCAGCGGATCGGCCATTTCGTCGGTCTCGGCGCAAGAAGTGGCTAGCCGACGGCCGCGAGCATCTCCTCGGCTGCCGCCACCACCCGCTCGCGGTCGGCCTCGACCAACCCGATGCGGGTGCGGCGGTCGACGATGTCGTCGACGGTCAGCGCGCCCTCATGGCTCACCGCGTACTCGAACTCCGCGCGGATGACGTCGATCCCCTCGGCGACCGGTTCGGTGGGCCGCTCACACGCGGCGGCGGCGATGACATTCGGCGCCTCGGCGCCGAAGCGGGCCACCAGTGAACCCGGCATCTCGGCCGGATGACGCAGCGTGGCAACCGGATTCGACGGCGCCCCGACGAGTGGCAGGTTGCGGGTGCGGCAGTCGGTCGCGGTCAGGCCGCGCCACTCGATCGCCCGGTCGAGCACATCCTCGGCCATGAAGCGATATTCGGTCAGCTTGCCGCCGATGACGCTGATGACGCCCGAGGGTGATTCGACGACCGCGTGTTCGCGCGAGACGTCGGCAGTGCGTCCCGCGCCGGTGTCGATCAGCGGACGCAGACCGGCGTATGCGCCGATCACATCGGACGGGCTCAACGCGACATCCAGGGCGGTGTTCACAGTGTCGAGCAGGAACGAGATCTCCTCGGGCGCGGGTTCGGGCACGTCGGGGACCGGGCCAGGCGCATCCTCGTCGGTCAGCCCGAGGTACACCCGGCCCAACTGCTCGGGCATCGCGAAGACGAAACGGTTGATCTCGCCGGGTATCGGGATGGTAAGGGCTGCAACCGGATTGCCGAAGGCCGCCGCGTCGAACACCAGATGCGTTCCGCGGCTCGGCCGCAGCTTGATCGAGGAATCCACCTCGCCCGCCCACACCCCGGAGGCGTTGATCACGGCACGCGCGGCGACGTCGAACGACTCGCCGGTGAGCTGATCGGTCAGCCGCACCGAGGTGCCGGTGGCGTGCGAGGCCGCCACCCGCGTCAGTACCCGGGCACCGTGTTGGGCCGCCGTCCGCGCCACCGCGGTGACCAGGCGGGCGTCGTCGATCAACTGACCGTCGTAGGCCAGGAACGCGCCGTCGAGACCGTCGCGCCGTACGGTGGGTGCGAGTTCGACTGCCCGGCGCGCGTCGATCCGCCGCGAGCGGGGCAACACCGACGACGGCGTGCCCGCCAGCCTGCGCAGGCCGTCGCCGGCGGCGAAGCCGAAGCGCACCAGCGCGCGCGAGGCGGAGTTCATCGACGGGAGCAACGGCACCAGCTGCGGCATCGCCGTGACCAGATGGGGTGCGTTGCGGGTCATCAGGATTCCGCGTTCGACGGCGCTGCGCCGCGCTATGCCGACGTTGCCTGTCGCCAGGTACCGCAGCCCGCCGTGAACCAACTTGGAGCTCCACCGGCTGGTACCGAAGGCGAGATCGTGCTTTTCCACCAGCACGACGCGCAGACCGCGGGTGGCCGCGTCCAACGCGATCCCCGTTCCGGTGATGCCACCGCCGATGACGATGACGTCGAGGCACTCACCGTCGGCCAGCGCCGCCAGTTCGGTGCTGCGGCGCGCGGAGTTCAGGGCCGTGGAGCCGGTCACGGTGTCAGATACCCGTCGAGAGCGCGCGCCAACTCGGTGTCGAGCGCATCGGTGTCCAACAGCTTTTCGACCATCTGCGCGGACTGGATCGCCGACTGCGTGATCAGCAGGCACATCGCGGCCAGCTGACGCGCGTCGCCGGCGCGCACGCTGCCGTCGTCCTGGGCGATCTTGATGGCGTGGGTCAACGCGTCGATCAGGATCATCTGGCTGGTCCCGAGCCGGTTCGCGATGTAGACCATCGCGAATTCGGGTGCGTCTTGCAGCACGGACATGATGATCTCGTCGGTGCGAAGGTGCCGGGCCACTTCCACGACCCGCTGCACCAGCGCTTTGCGGTCGGATCCGGTGTCGGGCACTTTGTCCAGCACACCGGCGATGCGCTCGGTCATCAGCGCCGCGAGCACCCCGTTCGTGTCGGACCACCTGCGGTAGATGGTGGGGCGGCTCATGCGCGCGCGGCGGGCGATGTCGGTCAGCGTGACCCGCTTGACCCCCACGGCGAGCACGCAGGCCGCCGCGGCGTCGATGATGCGCGCCTCGACAGTCGACTCATCGTTACGGATTGACGACATGTGTAATACTGTAACGCATGACGCGCCCGGATGCTCACTCGACCGCTCTCCTGCCCCCGATGAAGTGGAACGCCTGGGGCGACCCCGCCCAGGCCAAACCGCTCTCCGAGGGCATCCGGACGCTGCTCGAACAGGCGCTCGGCGTGGAGACGTCGACCGCCGAAGAACTCGAACCCGACCAGGTGCGACTGCGGCCGTCGGCGCTGACCGACGACGACCGCGACGCGTTGACCGCCATCGTCGGGCGCGATCACTGCCGCGTCGACGACCAGGGTCGCCTGCTGCGGGCCGGCGGCAAGTCGACATTGGACCTGCTGCGCCGCCGCGACCCCGATGAGCAGGACGCGCCGGACGCGGTGGTGCTGCCCGGTAGCGAAGAGGAGATCGCCGCGATACTGCATCTGTGCGGTGAGCGTCGCATCGCCGTCGTCCCGTTCGGCGGCGGCACCAGCGTGGTCGGCGGCCTCGACCCGATCCGCGGCGACTTCCGCGCGGTGATCTCCCTGGACCTGCGCCGCTTCGACGAGCTTCACTTCCTCGACGAGGTCTCCGGAGAAGCCGAACTGGGCGCGGGAGTGACGGGACCCGACGCCGAACGCCTGCTGGGCGAACGCGGTTTCTCGCTCGGCCACTTCCCCCAGAGCTTCCAGTTCGCCACCATCGGCGGCTTCGCCGCGACGCGGTCGTCGGGCCAGGGTTCGGCGGGCTACGGCCGGTTCAACGACATGGTGCGCGGCCTGCGGGCGGTCACACCGGTCGGCGTGCTCGACCTCGGCCGGGCGCCGGAGTCGGCGGCGGGACCGGATCTGCGACAGCTGCTGATCGGCTCGGAGGGCGTGCTCGGCGTCATCACGCGGGTGCGAGTGCGGGTGCATCCGAAGCCGACCGCCACCCGCTACGAGGCGTGGTCGTTCCCCGACTTCGCCGCGGGCGCCGACGCCCTGCGCGCGGTCGTGCAGACCGGGACCGGCCCGACGGTGATCCGCCTGTCCGACGAGGCCGAGACGGGAGTGAACCTCGCGACCACCGAAAGCATCGGCGAAAAACAGAGCGCCGGAGGATGTCTGGCGATCACCGTGTTCGAGGGCACCGAAGCGCACGTCGCCAGCAGACATTCCGAGACGCGCGCGGTGCTCGAAGCCGCCGGTGGCACCTCGCTGGGCGATGAACCCGCACGCGCATGGGAGCACGGCCGGTTCAACGCGCCGTATCTACGCGACTCGCTGCTGTCGGCCGGCGCGCTGTGCGAGACGTTGGAGACCGCGACGAACTGGTCGAACGTGCCTGCACTCAAGGCTGCCGTCACCGAGGCGCTGACGAACGCGCTCACCGAAACCGGCACGCCATCGCTGGTGCTGTGCCACATTTCGCATGTGTATCCCACCGGCGCGTCGCTCTACTTCACGGTCGTCGCGGGGCAGCGGGGAAACCCGATCGAGCAGTGGCGCAAGGCGAAAGCCGCGGCGTCGGAGGCGATGATGCGCACCGGGGCCACCATCACCCATCACCACGCCGTCGGGGCCGATCACCGGCCATGGATGCGTGACGAGGTCGGTGACCTCGGCGTCGCGATCCTGCGCGCCGTCAAGGACACACTCGACCCTGCGGGAATCCTCAACCCCGGCAAGCTGATCCCATGACGATCGACGGTCGCGTGACGATGCTGACCAACCCCGCCTCGGGACACGGTAGCGCACCCCACGCGGCCGAATGCGCTGTCGCACAATTCCATCGGCGCGGAATCGACGTCGTCGCGATCGCCGGCACCGACGCCGAACACGCGCGCAAACTCGTCGAAGGTGCGCTCGAACGCGGGATGGACGCGCTCGTCGTTGTCGGCGGCGACGGCATCATTTCCCTTGCGCTGCAAGTGCTTGCGCAGACCGACATCCCGCTGGGCGTCATCCCGGCCGGCACCGGCAACGACCACGCGCGCGAGTTCAAGATCCCCACCCGCGACCCCGAAGCCGCCGCCGACGTCGTGGTCGACGGCCTGGCCGCCGAGACCGCTAAGACCATCGACCTCGGCCACATCCGCGGCGTCGACGGCACCGAGAAATGGTTCGGCACCGTGATGGCCGCCGGTTTCGACTCGCTGGTGACCGACCGGACCAACCGCATGCGCTGGCCGCACGGCCGCATGCGCTACAACCTCGCGATGGTGGCCGAGCTGTCGAAGTTGCGGCTCTTGCCGTTTCGGCTGTCGTTCGACGGCGACGAAGTGACAACGGAGTTGACGCTGGCCGCGTTCGGCAACACCCGCAGCTACGGCGGCGGCATGCGGATCTGTCCCGACGCCGACCCGACCGACGGTCTGCTCGACGTGACGATGGTGGCCTCGGCGTCGCGCACGCGGCTGATCCGGTTGTTTCCCACCGTGTTCAAGGGCACCCACGTACACCTCGACGAGGTTCGCACCGCGCGGGCCAAGACCATCACCGTCGACTCCCCCGGCATCAATGCCTACGCCGACGGCGAGTACATGTGCCCTCTACCGGTCGAGGTGTCGGCCGTTCCGGGGGCGCTGCGGATCCTGACGCCGCGACGCTGACGAACGTGCGGTTCCATACCCGACACGCCGCTCGGGCGTATGGGTCCGCACACTCGCGCCGGACCAAGACCTACCCGACTCCCCGCCTGATGTCGTCGGCTACCCGACTCCCCGCCTGATGTCGTCGGCTACCCGACTCCCTGCCCGAATGTCGTCGGCTACCCGACTCCGCGGCTCAGCCAGCTCACCTCCGCGGCCGCACCGCCATCGCGGTACGGCTCCAAGGCCTCGTCCCACGCTGTGCCCAGCACCGAGTCCAGTTCGGCGGCGAGAGTGTCCGCGCCGGCCGCCATCATCGCGCGCAGCCGCATCTCGCCGACGATCACGTCGCCGTTGGCGCTCATCGATCCGCTCCACAGCCCGAGCTGCGGCGTGTGGCACCAGCGATGGCCGTCGACGCCGGGGCTGGGATCCTCGGTCACCTCGAACCGCAGCACCGACCACGACCGCAACGCACTGGCCAGCGCGGCACCGGTGCCTACCGGACCGACCCAGTTGGTGACGGCACGCAGCTGTCCCGGCATGGCCGGTTGCGGAGTCCACTTGAGATTCGCCCTCGCCTGAAGGGTCGACGACAACGCCCACTCGACATGCGGGCACACCGCAGCGGGTGACGCGTGGATGTAGACCACGCCCGTCGTCGCTTCGGCGAACTGGTTCGACGCACGCATTTGCCACTCCTTCGGCTCCACGAGGGACGTCTTCCCCAAGCGGCCTCTTGAAACCGAAAATTACAGCTGTGTCGTGCGTGTCTATTGTGCCTTGTGAGGCGCCTGTTGCGCTAGTCTGCGGCAAATTCTCTCAGGACTTCGTCAGATAACGTCCGCCACGGCTTGTACGCCCACTCGCCGAAGTTGCGATCGGTGAGCACGACGAGCGCCAGATCGGCGTCCGGATCGACCCACAAAAACGTCCCTGACTGGCCGAAATGCCCGAACGTGCGCGCGGAGTTCTCCTCGCCCGTCCAATGCGGGGACTTGTCGCCGCGGATCTCGAAGCCCAGCCCCCAGTCGTTGGGCCGTTGCACACCGAACCCCGGCAGCACCCCGTCCAAGCCGGGAAACTGCACGGAGATCGCCTCGCCGTGCAGTTGGGCGGACACCGTTGCCGGCCGCAGCAAGTCGGCGGCGAACGCCGCCAGATCGGCCGCCGTCGACGTCGCGCCGTAACCCGCGGCGGCCGCGCCCCCGTCGAGCACGCTGTCGGACATGCCCAGCGGTTCGAACACTGCCTCGGTCAGATACCGGTCGAACGCGATACCCGTCGCCTTCTCGAGGGTCTCGGCCAACACACCGAACCCGTAATTCGAGTAGACGCGCCGCGTCCCCGGCTCGGCCATTGTCTCCGCCGAGCGCATGGAGTAGCCCGACGCGTGCGCCAACAGGTGACGTACCGTCGCCCCGGGCGGACCCGCTTCGGTGTCGAGTTCGACCGCGCCCTCCTCGACGCCGACCTGCACCGCGCGTGCGGCCAGCGGCTTGGTCACCGACGCCAGCTCAAATCGTCGCCGCTGGTCACCGTGCTCGGCCAGCACCCCAGACGGTCCGACCACGGCGGCCGCGGCGTTGGGCACCGGCCAGTCGCCCATGAGATCCAGCGCGTTCATCGCGCCGAGCCTACTTGCGTGCGATGTAGTAGTTGTTGATCGGATCGGTCTCGATCTCTTGCACCTGGATATCGCTGAAGCCCGCATCTGCGAGCATTGAAGCGGCGAGCTGATGCCCCCAGCAGGTGCCCAGTCCCGCACCGTCGAGGCCAAGCGACACCGTCATGCAGTGCATCGTCGAGACCGTGTAGAGGTAGGTGGCCAGCGGCGCGCCGACGTTGTCCTCCAGCCTGCTCGAGGCCTTTACGTCGACCATGAGCAGGCGGCCGCCCGGCCTGAGCGCGCGGTAGATGTTGGCCAGCACGGCGGCCGGATCGGCCTGATCGTGGATGGCGTCGAAAACCGTTATCACATCGTAACTTTCGGCCATGTCGAGCGCCGCAACGTCGGCGGCGACGAAGGTGGCGTTGGCCAGTCCCAACCGGGCCGCTTCGGCGCGTCCCACGCCGAGACCCTCGTCGCTGAAGTCGATTCCGGTGAACCGGCTGGCCGGGAACGCCTGCGCCATCACGTTGATCGCGTGCCCGCTGCCGCAGCCGATGTCGGCGACGTCGGCCCCGTCGCGCAGCAGCTGTGGCAGTCCCGGTGCCAACGGCAGGATGACGTCGACGAGCGCGGCGTCGAACACCTCACCGCTCTGCTCGGCCATCACCGTGTGGAACCGCGGGTACTCGCTGTAGGACAACCCTCCACCCGAGCGGAAGCAGCCGATGATCTTCTGCTCGACCTCGCCCAGCAGCGAAATGAACTGCGCCAACCGCGCGAAGTTGTCCGGGCCCGCGGCGCGGGTGAGGACCGCGGCGCGGTGCGGCGGAAGCCAATAGGTGCCCGCCGCGGGGTCGTACTCGACCACCCCCGCCGTCACCACACCGCCCAGCCACTCGCGCACGTAGCGTTCGTTGAGTCCCGCGGCCGCGGCGAGCTCGGCGCTGGTGGCCGGGGCGGAATCGGCCATGGTGTCCCACAACCCGGTCTGGTGACCGATCGACAACAGCAGGGCGAGGCTGGCGCTGTCGATCGCGGACACCATCCGCGCGGCGAACTCCTCGGTCGTGTCCGCTGGTCTGTGGTCGATATCGGTCATCGCGGCTTCCTTCCGGCGTGCTGAACTCATGTCCATTGCACAACGGAGTCCCGCGCCGGGCGGTTCAACGGCTAAATCAGTTCGAGCGACCTCTTGGCCAGACCCATCCAGTAGCCGTCGATCACCTGCCGCGCCTGCTGCGCGGGATCGCGGGAGGCGCCGAGCGCGACGAACAGCGGCGACCAGTGCTCGATGGTGGGATGCGCATACGGCATGCCCGGCGCCCGATGACGGAAGTCGATCAGGGCGTCGACGTCGCCAGCGGCGAACATCTCGGCCGCCCACATGTCGAAGTCCGTCGACCAGTCCGGCGGCTCCGCGCCCGGTGACGGGTCGTCGAGGAACGGCAAACCGTGCGTCGTGAACCCGGACCCGATGATCAGCACGCCCTCGTCGCGCAGCGGCCCCAACCGCTCGCCCAGGTGCAGCAGCGCCTGCGGGTCGAGCGTCGGCATCGAGATCTGCAGCACCGGGATGTCGGCATCCGGATACATCACCGTCAGCGGAACGTAGGCGCCGTGGTCGAGCCTGCGATCGGGGTCGTGGCGCACCGGCTCATCGCGGGGCAGCATCGCCTCGATGCGCGCGGCGAGGTCGACGGCGCCGGGCGCGTCGTAGGTCGTCTGGTAGTACCGCTGCGGGAAGCCCCAGAAGTCGTAGGTCAACGGCGTCTGCGTCGATGTCGACCCGATCGTCAGCGGCGCGGACTCCCAGTGCGCCGACACGACCAGGATCGCCGCAGGCCGTGGCAGCTCTGTCGCCCAAGCCGCGAGCTGACGCACCCACAACTCGTCGTCGACCAGCGGTGGCGCACCGTGGGAGAGGAACAGCGCGGGAAGCGAATCAGCCATGTGACCGAGTGTTCCCCCAGCCGATAGGTTGTAGTCATGAGTCAAACGGTGCGCGGAGTGATCTCACGAAAGAAGGACGAGCCGGTCGAAGTCGTGGACATCGTGATCCCCGACCCGGGTCCGGGCGAGGTGGTGGTCGACGTCACGGCGTGCGGGGTCTGCCACACCGACCTGACCTACCGGGAGGGCGGCATCAATGACGAATTCCCTTTCCTGCTCGGCCATGAGGCCGCGGGCACCGTCGAATCCGTCGGAGCAGGTGTCACCAACGTCGAGCCCGGCGATTTCGTGATCCTCAACTGGCGCGCGGTGTGCGGCCAGTGTCGGGCATGTAAGCGCGGCCGTCCGCACCTGTGCTTTGACACCCACAACGCCGCGCAGAAGATGACGCTGACCGACGGCACGGAGCTGACCCCGGCCCTGGGCATCGGCGCGTTCGCCGACAAGACGCTGGTGCACGAAGGGCAGTGCACCAAGGTCGATCCCGCCGCCGACCCCGCCGTGGCCGGACTGCTGGGCTGCGGCGTGATGGCCGGGCTCGGCGCCGCCGTCAACACGGGCGCGGTGACCCGCGACGACACCGTCGCCGTGATCGGCTGCGGCGGCGTCGGCGACGCCGCCATCGCCGGGTCCGCCCTGGTCGGCGCCAAGCGCATCATCGCCGTCGACACCGACACCAAGAAGCTCGAGTGGGCGCGCGACTTCGGCGCCACCCACACCATCAACGCCCGCGAACTCGACCCGGTGGAGACCATCACCGACCTCACCGACGGCTTCGGCGCCGACGTGGTTATCGACGCGGTCGGCCGGCCGGAGACCTGGAAGCAGGCGTTCTACGCCCGCGACCTCGCGGGAACCGTTGTCTTGGTGGGTGTTCCGACTCCCGACATGACGCTGGAGATGCCGCTGATCGACTTCTTCTCGCGCGGCGGCTCACTGAAGTCGTCGTGGTACGGCGACTGCCTACCCGAGCGCGACTTCCCCACCCTGATCAGCTTGTACCTGCAAGGTCGGCTGCCATTGGAGAAGTTCGTCACCGAACGCATCGGCATCGACGACGTCGAGGAGGCATTCCACAAGATGCACAAGGGCGAGGTATTGCGATCGGTGGTGGTGTTGAAGTGAACGGCGGACCGATCGGCCGGGTGGTCACCCATGGCACCTTCGAACTCGACGGCGGCAGTTGGGAAGTCGACAACAACATCTGGATCGTCGGCGACGATTCCGAGGTGGTCGTGTTCGACGCGGCGCACGACGCGGGACCGATCGTCAACGCGGTCGGCGGCCGGCATGTGGTCGCGGTCGTGTGCACGCACGGACACAACGACCATGTGACGGTCGCACCCGAACTGGGCCAGGCACTCGACGCGCCGGTGCTGATGCACCCGGCCGACGACATGCTGTGGCGAATGACGCACCCGGACAGCGACTTCCGCACCGTGTCCGACGGCGACACCCTGCACGTCGCGGGTACCGAGCTTCGCGCGCTGCACACACCCGGGCATTCGCCGGGTTCGGTGTGCTGGCATGCGCCCGAGTTGAACGCGGTGTTCTCCGGCGACACCCTTTTTCAGGGCGGGCCGGGCGCGACCGGGCGCTCGTTCTCGGACTTCCCCACCATCCTCGAGTCGATCTCCGGGCGACTGGGAAAGCTGCCCGACCACACCGTCGTCTACACCGGTCACGGCGATTCCACCACCATCGGCGATGAACTGGTCAACTACGACGAGTGGGTGGCCCGCGGGCACTAGCTAGTCCCCCAGTATGCGGCGCTTCTCCGTCTCGAACTCGGTCTCGGCCAGCGGACGCGCCACCTTGGCCGCGCGGGCCGACCAGACCAGAGCGGCGATGAGCCCCAGCACCCCCAGCGCGGCCAACCCGCCGAACAACCACGCCAGCCAGCCGTACGAACTGCCATGACCGAAGGAGAGCCGCGGGTCGATGTATCCGTTCACGCTGCCGTCGGTCGAGACGCGATAGGCGCCGGGCTCGGCCACCTGCACCACCCAGAGCCGCACATGGGTGTCGCTGTTCACGGTGGTTGTCCCGCCGATACTTTCGGTCACCACGGGATCGGGCGCCCCCTCGGGCGCGTCGATGTTGATGCTGAGCGCGGGGATCGGGAAACCACTGGTCGGCTGTCCGGTGGTCACGGTGTGGAAGCTGACCGTCACCTCGCCCGCGGGCAACTCGATGCTGCCGGACCCCGGAATCGGCACTTCGCCGTACGCGTCGAAATCGTCGAGGACGAACGCGTTGAGCACCATGGTGACGATGAAACCGACGACGGCGGTCACGAGGGTCACCACGGAGACGACGACGGCGACGCGCGGGCCGGCCCTTCCGCTCATGCGCAGAGTTTGGCACGGGCGGGACCGCGCCGGCGCGGTGTTGCCACGGATACGTCGGCCTCCGTCGGCAGCGACGGCCCGCGGGGACTACCGTCGGATAGGACCGAACCTGTTGTCCGCACGTCACGGAGGTCGCGATGCCCGAGTCCAGCATCGTCGTGCGGCCCGAGCCGATGGAGAGCGGGTCGTACACCGCCGGTTCGCGTCTGCAGGCCGCCGGTCTGCAGGGAGCGATCAAGCTCTTCGAGGAAGCGGCCGCCGCCGTGCCGATCCCGAGGCCTCCGCAACCGTTCGTCATCGCCGACTACGGCGCGTCGACCGGCCACAACTCGCTGCTGCCCATCTGCGCGGCAATTGCGTTGGTGCGCAAGCGGACCCGCACCGACCACCCCACCCTGGTCGTGCACACCGACGTACCGGAAAACGACTTCACCGCCCTGTTCCGCACCCTCGCCGAGGATCCGGACACCTACCTGAGCAAGGACTCCGCGGCCTTCGCCTCCGCGATCGGCCGGTCGTTCTACTCGCAGATCATGCCGTCGAGCAGTGTGAACCTCGGCTGGAGTTCCTGGGCCGTGCACTGGCTCAGCCGTGTTCCCGCGCCGATCCCCGACCACGTCCACGTGGCCTACAGCCGCGACGAGACGGTGCGCGCCGCGTACGCCAGGCAGGCCGCCACCGACTGGCATGAGTTCATCGCCTTCCGCGGTCGTGAACTGCGTCGCGGCGGTCGTTTCGTCGTGATGACGACGGCGGTCGACGACAACGGCGAGGTCGGGTACCGCTCGGTGCTCGACGCGCTGGTCGACGCGATCGACGAACTGGCCGCCGACGGCTTGCTGACCGCCGACGAGGTGCACCGAATGGGTATCCCGATCGTCGGCCGGCGGGAGCAGGATTTCCTGGCGCCGTTTGCTCCGAAGGGCCGCTTCGAACAACTCGAGATCGAACATCTCGAGATCTTCGACGCCGGGGACCGCTTCTGGCAGCAGTATCAAGTCGATGGCAGCGCAACGACTTTCGGGGCACAGTGGGCGTCATTCGCCAGGGCGGCGGTGTTCCCGACGCTGGCGACCACACTCGACGGCGGTGCCGCCGACCCTCGGTCGGACCAGTTCTTCGATCGCCTGGAAGCAGGTATGGCGGCTCGACTCGCCGCGGCTCCCGAGAAGACTCAGATCCCGATGGCGCACCTGGTGTTGACCAAGAAACCGAGAAACCCCTGAACCGTAGCCGGCGATGCGGCCGAACGATGCTACGGAGCCGGTTGACCGGGCAGTTGCGGAGCGGGCACCCACGGCAGCCCCGGAATCGTCGGGTACGGCGCGGTCGGACTCCACGGCGGTGGCTGCGTCGTCGGCGGCGCAGTCGTGGCGGGCGGCGGCTCGGTTGTCGGCGGGGGTTCCGGCGACGGGGGCGATGGCTCCGGCGACGGGGGCGGCGGCTCGGGCGACGGAGGCGGCTCGGTGACGGTCTGGGTCACCGGCGGAGGCGGCCGGTAGACGGTTTGCGGCGCCTGGGTGGCCGGTGGCGGCGGCGCGGCGGTGGTCGGTGTCGTGGGCCGCGGGGTGACCGTCATGGGTGGTGTGGTGCTCGCGGGCTCAGGTGCGGACTCGTCGCCGGACATCACCCACAGCACCGCGGCCACCAGCGCGGCCAGCACCACGAGGACGCCACCGGCCAGCGGTACCGCGGGATTGCGGTACCAGGGCACCGGTCGCGGCGGCAGGTCGTCCCAGGATTCGTCGTCGAACTGCATCTGCGGGCGCACGTCGGCGGCGCCGGCCGCGGGCGGTCCATAGTCGTAGGGATCGGTTGCCGCGACCTCGGGCAGCTCTTCGGCGTCCGACCAGGCCAATGCCCCGAAGGCTGCTGACTGTGGCGACGCTTCGTCGGCCGGGGAGCCGACCTCGGGGGCCATCGCCGTGGCCGCGGCGACGGCAGCACCGGCCCCGGGAGCCGCGGACATCGCGGTCATCCCCTCCTCGACGGTGCCTCGGACGGCGGCCAACCCACCGCCCACCGCCGCAGCCAATTCGGGGTGGGCCGACGTGATCACCGGCGCCCGAAACCGCTCCGAGAGCGTGGTGGTGACGACCGGGATTCGCGCCCCGCCGCCGACCGACGCCACGGCCGCCAGTTCACGAATACCGTTGCGCTCCAGGGTTTCCTGCAGGGTGTTGGCAAACCCCGTGAGAGGTCCGCTCAGCACCTCGTCGAGTTCGGTGCGCGTCAGCCGCACATCGCTGCGGTGCCCGGGCAATTCGGCCACCAGCGAGGTGAACGCCGCGGTGGACAGCCGCTCCTTGGCGCCGCGACACTGCGCACGCAACCGCGACAGCGAGCCGATCGCCGAGGTACTGGACAGGTCGACGGCCCCGGCCGCCGACAGATCCTCGAGGACGTGGGTCAGCAGCGCCTGGTCGACCAGGTCACCGGACAGGTCGTCGTGGCGGACGGTCTGGCCGATCTGCGCGTAACCGTTATCCGCATCGAACAGGCTGATGCTCGTACCGGTCCCCCCGAAGTCGCAGAGGGCGATGACGCCGCGGGTGGGCACCCCCGGTTCGTCCTGCAGTGAGGTCAGCGCGGCCACCGCATCGGAGACGACGGGCGCCGGCCGGGGCCGCTGAAACTCGGGCACGGCGGCCAACGCTCCGCGCAGCGCGTCGACGGAGGCGGGCCTCCAGTGCGCCGGGTGCGTCACCGCGATGTTGCCGACGGAACTTCGGCCGCCCCCGACCGCGTGGAGCATCGCCCGCAGCGCGTCGGCGAGCACGACCTCGGCTTTGTGAGTGGAACCGTCGGCGGCGACGATGCCGACCGGATCCCCGACCCGGTCGACGAAATCGGTCAGGATCAGCCCGCGTTCGTCGAGGTTGCGGTTCTCGCTGGGCACGCCTACCTCGGGCGGGCGGTGCGGAAACAACGTCAGCACCGGCGACCGGGTCACGGCCGATCTGCCCACGACGACGGCGGCCAGGTTGGTGGCGCCAACCGACAGCCCTACCCCATCAGCCATCAGCGGATGGTGCCTGCGCCCGGAATCAATGGCAAATCCAACGCCGTCACCCAGCCCGGCGAAAGGTCGTTGACCGCGGGCACCGCGTTGAGCGCCCGCAGCCCGGTCGCCAGGCAGCCGGCCGCGGCGGCGTCGCGCCCGGAGCCGTCGGTGAACCGGAACGCGGTCTCCTGGAAGATGCTCGGGGTGCCCTCGATGTCGACGCGGTAGACGTCGTTCTCGTTGCCCGAGGGCCAGTCGGGCGCGGCGTCGTTGCCGATCCGGTTGACGTGTTCGAGCTGAATGCGGGTCTCGCCCCGGTACACGCCGTTGATGGTGAACCGCACGGCCGCGACGTTACCCGGGGCGATGATGCCCTTCGCGGTCTTGCGCTCGGTCGGCGTGACCCACTTGTCCCATGTGGTGGTGATCTCGTCGAGCATGATGCCCGCGGCATGCGCGATCATCGGAACCGTTGCGCCCCAAGCGAATATCAGGATATCGGGATTCTCGAGAAGCGGGCGGTACTCGGGTGGCTTGCCGATGCCCATCTCGCGGTCGTAGTCGCCTTCGTAGTTGGTGTAGTCGAGCAGTTCGGAGGCACGAACCTTGCGCACTTCCGAGCACAGGCCCATCAGCGTCATCGGGAACAGGTCGTTGGCGAACCCGGGGTCGATGCCGGTGGTCAGGCACGACGATTCGCCGAGTTCGCAGGCCGCTGTGATGGGTTCGATCCAGTTCGGTGGGTTCAGGTGCATGGTGGGCCAGATCCAGGGCGTCATCGCGGTCGAACAGACGTCGATGCCCGCCCGCAGGAAACGGGTGATCAGTGCGATGTTGTCCTCGGCGCGATTGGCCGTCGGACCGTAGTGCACCAGCGCGTCGGGTTTCAGCGCGATCAGCGCATCGACGTCGTCGGTCGCGGTCACCCCCAACTCCGTGCCCAGCCCGCAGATGTCACCGACGTCGCGGCCGACCTTGTCCGGGCTGCTCACGCCGACGCCGACCAACTCGAACCGGGGATGTTTCACGATCTCGGGGATCACCATCTTGCCCACGAAACCGGTGCCCCACACCACTACGCGTTTGGCGCCGGAACCCCCAGCTCTCCCAGTCACTGCTCGCCTTTCATTCGGCCCCGCTCTAACACCATAGGGGCGTCACCGTCGCGACGGATCGGACGCTACAGATTGATCGGATCGGGTGGCGGCACCGTCTTGGTGCTGTCTTTGAGCGCGGCCTTGAACTGCATCGCCCGGTAGGGCCAGCCGGTCGCCGTATTCCACTGTGAGACAACCAGTCCGATGCCGCCGTCGATGTCGAAGCGCGACCCCGGAAGCAGGTACCCGCCGTAGAGCTGGGCGACCCGGCTGCCGGCATGGTCCTCGGCCTCCCACGCCGATCCGAGGATGGGCATCTGGACCGGCGTCGTGTGCATGTTCGCCACCGGTGACGCCACGACGCGGTAGCCGAGCGCGTACTTCGACGCGAGAAATCCGCCGAGGACCCATTTGCCCGGCCCGACGCGACGCAACGCGAGCTCACCCCATCGCTCACCGACCGGCGTGACGGGCGTCGCCGATGTCCCCCACGACCACCTCGTCCCGTCGAAATGCCAACTGAGGTAACGGGTCCTGTCGCCGATGTGCTCCGGACGCACCCGCATCAGCACGATGCCCTTGTCGCGCTGGAAACCGGTCGCCGCAACGTACACCCAGCCGTCGTCGGGCTCGTAATCCCATGTCCAGCACTGTGCGTGACCACCGTGCAGGTCGGCGGGGAACTTGGCCCTCTCCCCCAGATGGGTCCAACTCACGCCGCTGTCGGGCGAGTGCCAGATCTCGGTCCATGCGACGTTGCCGAAGCCGCGGTTGACGATGGCGTGCAGATACATCGACCCGCCGACGGTCAACAGGTCCGACGGGATCACCGTGCTGATCCCGCCCCGACGCCAGCCGGTGCCCGCGTCGTCGTGCTCGTAATGCCACAGTTGACGCGCGTAGCCGGGATCGCTGCCACCGGCGCGTTCGTAGACGATCGGGTGGTCGGCGTCGCCGGTGCCGATCAGGACGACCGGGGACCGCCAGTCGCCGAGCCCGACCCGGGGACCCGAGAAGGTGTCGCCGAACACCGAGACCAGCTTCCCGTTCGGCGCGACCACCGACGCGCCGAGATCGGTGCACGTGACACCCCATCGATCGGTCAGCCCGGGACCGGTCAGATCGAGGGCCTTGCCGTTGAGGAGTGGCAGGCGGGCCCGCCCGCTGGGGCCGAGCCCGCGCCCGGCCGCTCCGCCGATCGACGGGTTACCAGGCACCTAGTAGCAGAGCCGCAGACCGCCGGGTTCGCAGATCAGCGGGTACGGCGTGACGGGAATCGACAGCGGTTCCTTGAACGTCAGCGTCAACGGCAGTTCGACCATCCCGGGCTGCTCGCCGCACACCGCACCGTGGATGATCCTGGCGCGCCCGGTGAGTGTGGCCCCGTTGAAGGAGTAGATCTCTTTCTGCAGCGCGGTGCTGCCGTCGGGGCAGTTGCGGATCGAGTCGAACGTGTTCGCTTTGAAGGTCCACTCGCCGCCGACCATGTCGGCCTCGGCACCACCGCGGCCCGCCGGCGTGACCTTGAGCCTGCACCCGACCGGCAGGATCAGCGGCTCGCGAAGGTCGCCCACCGTCGGCACGCAGATCGGGAAGATCTCCCAGGTCGTCTCGGCCTGTCCGGCGATCTTGACCGTGTAGACCCCTTCAGGGGTATCGGGAGATTTCACGTCGCCCTGGCCGGCCGCGGTCCCCACGGCACTGAATGTCAGCCCGAGCGCGAACGCCACGACGCCCAACGTCCGCGCGATCGTCTTGGTCACCTCGTGCCCCTTCAGCCGTCTACCGTGGTGTCGAGTATCTCAGTGTGCACGCGGCGTCGTCACCCCTTTCCCCGGCTCCGGGTTTCGGCGGTCACCGTCGAAGGTAGAGCCGACGGGTAAACACGATGCCCACGACCGGCGGGGTGGAGGCATGAAACGACTGGTGGAAGTACTGGCCACCGTGGCCGTCACCGCGGTCGTGACGGTGCTGGCCGGTTGCTCCACCGGTCATGGCGTGGATCTCGGGGAGGCGTCGAACAACCTGGTCGCCGCCATCGCCGGTGAACCCGACCAACTGGACCCGCACAAGACCAGCGCGTACTTCTCCTTCGAGGTGCTCGAGAACGTGTTCGACACGCTCGTCGAACCGGACGCCGACCTCGAGATGCGGCCCGCCCTCGCCGAATCGTGGGAGGTCAGCCCGGACCAGTTGTCGTGGACGTTCCATCTGCGGCCGGGCGTGACGTTTCACGACGGCAGCCCGTTCACCGCCGAGGACGTCGTGTTCTCGTATCGGCGCATCATCGACGAGCAGTTGGCCAACGTCGACAAGTTCAGCGCCGTGACCGACGTGCGGGCCGTCGACCCGATGACCGTGGTGATCGAGGTCGAACATCCGACGCCCAACCTGCTGACCAACATCGGCGGGTTCAAGGGCATGGCCATCGTCTCGCGCCGCAACGTCGAAAGCGGTCAGATCGCCACTCACCCGGTGGGCACCGGACCGTTCGCCTTCCGGTCCCAGAAGAGCGGCGACTCCATCATCTTGACCGCGAACAAGGCGTATTGGCGCGGCGCCCCGAAGGTGGGCGGTGTGACGTTCCGGTTCATCTCCGAACCGTCGACCGCGCTGTCGGCGCTGCAGGCCGGTGAGGTCGACTGGACCGACTCCGTCCCGACGCAGCGGGTGGCGCAGCTTCGTGACGACGACTCGCTGCATCTTCAGGTGACCGCCGGCAACGACTACTGGTACCTCGCGCTCAACGAGGCGCACGAGCCGTGGAACGACGCGCGGGCACGCCGGGCCGTCGCCTTCGGCATCGACCGCGCCGCCATCGTCGCGGCCACCAGCTACGGCACCGCGGCCGCCAACCAGCTCGCGATCCCCGAAGGCAACCCGTGGTACACCGCCTACGACCGCTACCACTACGACACCGACACCGCCCAACGGCTTCTCGACGAGGCGGGAGTCGGCGATGTCGATCTGGACATGCTGGTCACCAGCGAATATCCCGAGACCGTTACCGCAGCGCAGGTGATCGCGAATAACCTTGCGCCGCTTGGTATCACGGTCAACATCCGCACCGTCGACTTCGCCACCTGGCTGGACGAACAGAACTCCGGCAACTTCGACATGCTGATGATGGGCTGGCTCGGCAACATCGACCCCGACGACTTCTACTACGCCCAGCACCATACGGACGGAACGAGCAACGCCCAGAAGTTCTCCAACCCCGAGGTCGACCGCCTGCTCGACGCGGGGCGCGTCGAGACGAATCGCCCGGCGCGTTTCGATGTGTATCGACGCGCCGCAACCATCATCGCCGACGAGGTGAGCTACATCTACCTGTACAACCCGTCGGTGATCCAGGCGTGGGTGACCGATCTGACGGGTTACGAAGCCCGCCGGGACGGCGCCGTCCGTTTCCGCACGGCGAGCCTGACCGGAGGCGAAAACTCGTGACCGGCTTGCTCACTCACCCGATCACGCGGTTTCTGGCGCGCCGGCTGGCATATTCGGCGGTGGTGTTGCTCGGCGTGCTGGTGGTGAGTTTCGCGCTGGTGCATCTGGTGCCCGGCGATCCGGTGCGCATCGCGCTCGGAACCCGCTACACACCGCAGGCCTACGAGGCGTTGCGCTCGGCGAGCGGTCTGGACAAACCGATCGTCGAGCAGTTCCTGGCCTACATCGGCAACGCACTGACCGGCGATCTCGGGGTCAGTTTCCGCAACGGCGACCCGGTGACGGTGATCCTGCTCGAAAGACTTCCCGCCACAGTCTCTTTGGCATCGGCCGGGATCGTCATCGCGCTGCTGATCGCCATCCCGGCAGGAATTTTCTCGGCGCTACGGGAGGGCCGGGTCAGCGACGCGCTCGTGCGGGTGGGCAGCCAGTTCGGGGTGTCGATCCCGGACTTCTGGATGGGCATCCTGCTCATCGCGCTGTTCGCCTCGACGCTGCACTGGCTGCCCACCTCGGGCTACCGCCCGCTGTTCGACGATCCCGTGGGATGGTTGCGCCACCTGATCCTTCCGGCGCTCACCGTCGGCCTCGTCGCGGGCGCGATCTTGACGCGTTACGTGCGCTCGGCGGTGCTCGAGGTCACGGCGATGGGTTACGTCCGCACCGCGCGCTCCAAAGGGCTTGCGCCACGGGTGGTCACACTGCGCCACACCGTGCGTAACGCGTTGATCCCGATACTGACAATCACCGGTATCCAGTTGGCCACGATCATGTCGGGGGTGATCGTCGTGGAAGTGGTGTTCGCCTGGCCCGGCCTGGGCCGGCTCGTGTACAACGCCGTGGCTGGGCGCGACTACGCGGTCATCCAGGGCACCGTGCTGTTGATCGCGGCGCTGTTCCTGTTGATCAACCTGATCGTGGACGTGCTCTACGCGGTCGTCGACCCGAGGATCCGGTTGTCATGACAGCTCCGGCCGAGTCGAACAGCAGGGTGTCGTCGCTGCGGGTACTCATGGGCAACCCGGTGACGGTGGTCAGCGCGGGCCTGCTCGTGCTGATCGCGTTCGTCGCGGTGACCGCCGATTTGATTGCGCCGTACGGCATCAACGACGTCGACGTCCCGAATGCCCTGCAACCGCCCAGCGGGTCGCACTGGTTCGGCACCGACGAACTGGGCCGTGACGTGTTGTCGCGGGTGCTCGTTGCCACGCAGGCCTCGATGCGCGTGGCGGTCGTCAGCGTCGCGTTCGCGGTGGTCGTCGGCGTGACCGTCGGCGTGGTGGCGGGCTATCGCGGCGGTTGGCTCGACACCGTGGTCATGCGCGTGGTCGACGTGATGTTCGCGTTTCCGGTGCTGCTGCTCGCGCTCGCCGTGGTGGCGATCCTCGGACCCGGTGTGACGACGACGATCCTGGCGATCGGCATCGTGTACACGCCGATCTTCGCGAGAGTGGCGCGCGCCAGCACCATGAGCGTGCGTGTGGAACCGTTCGTGTCCGTGTCGCGCAGCATGGGCACCGGGCATCTGTACATCCTGGGCCGCCACATCCTGCCCAACATCGCCGGACCACTGGTGGTGCAGACGTCGCTGTCGCTGGCCTTCGCCATCCTGTCCGAGGCCGCATTGTCATTCCTGGGGTTGGGCATTCAGCCGCCGCAGCCGTCGCTGGGCCGGATGATCTTCGATTCGCAGGGCTTCGTGACGATGGCCTGGTGGATGGCGGTGTTCCCCGGTGCGGCCATCTTCGTCACGGTGCTCGCGTTCAACCTGCTCGGCGACGGTCTGCGCGACATCCTCGATCCCCGGCAGCGCACGCTCGCCGAAACCCGCCGGAAAGGGATGCCGCAGTGAGTGATCCGGTGTTGAGCGTGCGCGACCTGCGGGTCAGCATCGGCAGACGCGAGATCGTGCACGGGCTGTCGTTCGACGTGCACCGGGGACAGACACTGGGAATCGTGGGCGAATCCGGTTCTGGTAAGTCGATGACCGTGCTCGCCGCGACGGGCCTGCTCGACGCGCCGGGGGCGCGGGTGTGTGGAACAAGCACGCTGACAACAGAATCCGGTGACACCCAGCTGGTCGGCGCGTCGGACCGAGTGCTGCGCGGCGTGCACGGGGGCCAGATCGGGTTCGTCTTTCAGGACCCGGGTACGTCGCTGAACCCGCTATTGACGCTGGAGCGCCAGATCACCGAATCACTTGAGGCGCACCGGCGGATGACCCGCCGGCAGGCATGCGGCCGGGCACTCGAACTGCTCGAGGCGGTCGGGCTACCGGACCCCGAATCGCGGCTGCGCGCCTATCCGCATCAGCTGTCGGGCGGGCAGAAGCAGCGCGTGATGATCGCGATCGCGATGGCATGCGACCCCGCTCTGCTGATCGCCGACGAACCGACGACCGCTCTCGATGTGACCACTCAGGCGCAGATCGTCGACCTGGTCGCCGAACTGCAGCGCGACTTCGGCACCGCGGTGGTATGGATCAGCCACGACCTCGGTGTGATCGGCCAGGTGGCCGAGGACGTGACGGTGCTGCGCGGCGGCGAAGCGGTCGAACAGGCCTCGGTCACCGACGTTTTCGACCGGCCTCGCCACGAGTACACCCGAGAGCTGCTCGCCGCGCGACCGCTCGTCGGGCGTCCGGGCCCACCGCCGACGCCCGATGCGCCGGTGCTGTTGGACGTCGACGGTCTCGACGTGCGGTTCGAGGTCAGCACGCCGGTCGGCAAGTCGACCGTGCACGCCGTCAAGGATCTGTCGTTTCAGATCCGCCGGGGCACCACCCTGGGCCTGGTCGGCGAATCGGGTTCGGGCAAGTCGACCGTGGCGTCCGCACTCACCGGCCTGTTGCGCCCCGACGCCGGCACCGCGACACTCTCCGACGCCGACGTGTTTGGGGTGCGCGGGTCGGCGGAGAAGGCGTTGCGCAGGCGGATCGGGCTGGTGTTCCAGGACCCGTTTTCGTCGGTGAACCCGCGCGCCCGCGTCGGCGCGGCGATCGCCGAACCGCTGATCGTGCACCGGCTCGCAAAGGGTCGGCGAGTCCGCGCGGCCCGGGTGGGCGAACTGCTCGACCTCGTCGGTCTCCCAGCGTCGTTCGCGTCGCGCTACCCGCACGAGCTGTCGGGTGGTGAACGCCAACGGGTGAGCATCGCCCGCGCGCTTGCCGGTGAACCCGAGTTGCTGATCCTCGACGAAGCGACTGCGGCCCTGGATGTTTCGGTACAGGCCAAGGTGCTCGACCTGCTGGCCCGGCTGCAACGCGACCTGGGACTGACCTACCTGTTCATCGCGCACGACCTCGCAATCGTCCAGCAGGTCAGCCATGACGTGCTGGTAATGCGCGCCGGTACGGCCGTCGAGTATCGCCCGGCCGCCGAGTTGTTCGCCGCACCCCGCGACGACTACACCCGCGCGCTGTTGGCCGCCGTCCCCCCGGAACGACCCCGCGTCTCGGCCCCATAGGGGCCCCGCAGGCAGGTGCGCCCACTCCCCTTCGCGCACGCATGAGAAGGTCATGCCATGACGCAACTGAGCGGCAAGGTCGCATTGGTGACGGGCGCCTCGGCGGGGCTGGGCGCCGCCGTCGCGCAACTGTTCGCAGAACGCGGTGCGACGGTCTTCGGCATCGCGCGCGACGCCGAGCGGATGGCGGAGGTGCTCGAGGCCGTGCCCAGGGGCCGCTTCGCGTCGGTGGACGTGACGTCGTCGGCGGCGTGCGGTGAGGCCGTCGCCCGGTGTGTGGAGGAATTCGGACGGCTCGATGTCCTCGTGAATGTGGCGGGCTTTCACCAGATGCGGCACACCACCGCGGTGACCGACGACGAGTGGGAGCGTGACCTGGCGGTGAACCTGCACGGACCGTTCTACCTCTGTCGCGCCGCGCTGCCGCACCTTCTGGAGAGCGGAGGCAACATCGTCAACGTCTCGTCGATCGCGGGGGTGGAAGGCGAGGTGTACTCGGCCGGATACTGCGCCGCCAAACACGGTCTCGTCGGGCTGACCCGCGCGCTGGCCGTCGAGTACACGAAGGAGAAGGTCCGCGTGAACGCGGTCTGCCCCGGCGGCATGCCGACCGCACAGACCACCGAGTTCTCCGCGCCCGAGAACGCCGACTGGGACCTCATCATGCGCATCGCGTCGCCGCGCGGGTTCATGGACACCGTCGACGTGGCCAAGACCATCGCGTTCCTCGCCAGTGAGGACGCCGCCGCGATCCACGGCGCGGTGTACCGGGTGGACAACGGCAAAGGCGCTGGCTAGCGGCTTGGACCGGCCACGGGACTCAACTTGCGGCGAAGTCTGCACCAGGGCTGTAATTTTCGTAAGACAGTGACCCTGGTGCAGATTTCGGCGGGGCCTACCAGGTCTTGGCCCCGGCGTTGACCGTTTCGTCCCATCCGCCGCCAGGCATTAGCGCTCGATGCCACGCAGCAGTGCATCTATCACTGCGAGGTAGCGTTTGGCCGTTTCGCGCGCGGATGACGTCACGCTGAGCGATCGGTACAGCGTCGCTCCGATCAATGCGTCGGCGGCTGCTTCGATGTCGACGTCGTCGCGAATCTGGCCCGCTGAGACACCGATGCGCAACCGGTCCACCACGGCGTCATGGAAGCGGCTGGTGAGTTGTCGGTAGAGGGTGTCGCGGTCGCGCAGGTTCTCGGCAGCGGCGGCGGCGAGCGAGCGAACCAGTGCGACGTTCTCGGCGGCCGAACCGAACTCGGCGTAAATGCGCATCCATGTCGTCAGGTCCGCGCGGGTATCGCCGGTGTCTGGAAGGGTGAAGTCGGTTTGGTCGTACGCCCGCATGACCGCCTCCGCCACCAACGGCGCCTTGGAGGGCCAACGCCGATACACGGTCTGGACACCAACGCCCGCGATCGCAGCGACCTTGTCCATGGATACCCCGCGATAGCCCGCTTCGGCCAGCAGCGTCCGCGTGGCGTCGAGGATCGCCTCGTGCACGGACGCACTGCGCGGTCGCCCGCGCCGGGTTTGGCTCACACGGACAAGGTAGAGCCTCTGGACAACCGCCACGGCACGTAGCATCATTTACGAGAAATTGTTTCTCGTAAATGATAGCGGCGCAGGATCGGGGTCCACAGTGAGGACCGACGTCGACACTGCGCACTCACGACAACTGATGGGTCTCATGGTGAGCCTGACCGGTGCGGCGCACTTCGTCGTGCCGCGTTTGTTCGATCCCGTCAATCGTCTCGGATTCCCCGCCCGCGCCCGCACCTTCACCTACGTCAACGGCGGGCTTGAAACACTGATGGGACTCCTCATGGCGATTCCCCGCACCCGTCGGCTGTCGACCCTCGTATCCGCCTGCTACGTTGCCTATCTGACGATTGCGATCCTCCTCGCGCAATTCCAAATCCGTCGCGGGCGCCGATGAACAGGAGCGATCAGACGGCCCGGACTCTCAAACTGGTCGGCGATGCGATCCGGATGAACGTCGCCGCCGCCATCCGCACGCGCCGGCGCGGCTACGACGGTTGGACCGGTGCGATCAACACCGACTATGACCCACAGGATCCGGCCGCTGCCGCACAACCCGTCGACGCGTATCGGGCCCTGCACCGCGGCGGCCGTGTGCACTACAACCCACGACGTGCCACCTTCATCGTGGCCCGCCTCGACGACGTGCGGGCCGCGCTGCGCGATACCGACCAGGTCACCAGCACCCAAGGGGTCACGCGGTTGCGGTTCTCTGCGCCGCTCGCAGTGCTCACCGACGGCGACGAACACGCCCGCCTGCGCAAGCAGGTCCAACCGGGATTCAGCAGAGGCGCCATGGAGTCTTGGCAGGAGATTACCGAGAAACTCGCCGTCGAACTGGTCACCGACCTGCTGGACAATCCCGGTTGCGATGTCGTGCAACGCCTGGCGGTACCGATGCCGATCCGCCTGATCGCCAAGATCCTTGGCGTTCCCGATACCGACCTCGACGACTTCCGCCGCTGGTCGGAGCGCGGCGTGGGGCTGATGGAGCTGAAGCCCACGGTTGGCGGCATCACCAGCGCGGCCAGATCCGCGGTTGCCATGGCGGCCCTACACCGCTATTTCAGAACACAATTCGCGGCGGGCGGACTCAAGGGGTCGGACACCGTGCTCGGGCGGCTACTCGAGCACAACACTGACGGAAGCCTCACCGACCAGCAGCTCCTCCTCATCGCCAGCCATCTGCTCATCGCCGGCAACGAGACGACGACCAACCTGCTGGGCGGGATGTTCGACACCCTCGCCCATCGACCCGATCAGTACGACCTCATTCGCGCGAACCCGGATCTGATTCCGCTTGCGGTAGAGGAACATCTACGGTTCACCACACCGATTCAGAACCTGTACCGCTACACCCGCGCCGCTTACCGCATCGGCGACGTCGTCATCCCCGCCGGGTCACGCGTGCTGCTGTCCTTCGGCGCGGCGAACCGTGATCCCGCCGCTTTCGAAGAACCCGACGAGTTCCGTGCGGACCGCGACCCGCGCAAGCACATCGCATTCGGCTACGGCGCACACATGTGCCTCGGAGCGCCGCTGGCCCGCATGGAAGCGCAGGCCGTACTCCGCCAACTCGTCACCCGCGTGGCGCGGATCAGCCCGACGGGCCCGACGGAATGGTCAACGCACAGCTCACTGCGCGGCCCCACCCGACTTCCGATCCACCTCACGCCCGCCTGAGCCCAGATCGACCGGTGCACGCCTTACTCAACCATTGCGGTCGGTACACCTAGAGCAGTTTGTGCTCGATGACGGTGGTCAGGTGCGGTTTGCGCCAGCCACCGGTGACCTTCTCGATCCGTACGCCCATCTCGCCGCCCGCGATCTCCAGCGTCCCAACCTGATTGCGGAAGTGCGGCATGGTGACGGGTCGCCAGCGCAGCCGCGGCTTGGGCACCTTGGTCGTTTTCACCAGCGCCTTGCCGACGGCTTCGACGAAACCGGTGTGGCCCAGCCGCAGGATGACTCGCTCGACCGCGGAGGGCTCTTTACGCAGTCCCGAACAGACGACCTGCCACACCTTGGTGCCCAGCCGCGTCGCCTCCTCGGGCACAGCGTCATCCAGCGAGACCTCGGACACCCAGCAGTGGTGCACATCGCCACCGAACAGCACCATCGAGTCGGGGGCGGGACCTCGCCGTCCGCTCGCCACGTCGATGACCAGATCCTCGAAGCGTCGGAAGCTTTCCTGAAAACACGCCCAGTGGTCGAGGTTGGCGGTGATGCGAACCTTCTCCCCCAGCCCGGTCAGCCGTCGTCCCCATGCGCCGTCGCCGACGGCCTCCGACCACGCTTCGATGTGGTGCATTCCGTAGGGCAGCAGGATCGGCAGCGAGCTGGCGAACAGGAGGTGCTGGTAGTTCCCGTCGGCGTTGGCGGTGATCCAGTCCCATTCCTCGTCGGTGGTGATCCGGCGCCGTCCGGGTTTGAGCTGGCGGCCGGTGCGGGCGTCGACGACGATCAGCCGCGCCGCACCGAGATCGCGACACATGCTGAAATGGGATGTGCCGTCGTCCTTCTCGGCCATCTCGGCGAGTTCGCGAATCGGCTCGGCGCCCTGTCTGGTCTCGATGACGCGCTGGAACGTCTGGTCCTTGGCCAGTTCGTCGGGCGACATGTTGCCGAGGTGCTGGTAGATCCAGTAGGACATCAGCCCGCCGATGATCCGGGTCTGATACCAGTCGGTCTGTCGCTTCTCGTCGAGCCAGGCTTGCGAGGTGTTCCACTTGTCGTTGATCTCGTGATCGTCGAACATCATCGACGTCGGAACGGTCGAGAGCATCCACCGCACGACCGGATCGCACCAGGCGTCCCAGTAGCCGATGCAGTACTCCTCGAAGTCCTCGAGCACCTCGACGGGGCCGTTGGCGTGTACCTCGCGGTCGGCGACCAGATCCTTGATCGTGTCGTTCACCTGGTCGGCGTAGAGCTGGTCGCCCATCATCAGCATGGCGTCGGGCCACAGCGCCGACGGCTGGCGCAGCATCCGCATCCCGTAGGTGCGCAGCACGTCGATTCCCTTGCCCTTGGGGTGCCACCAGTGCTGATAGGTGTAGGGCGGGCGATGCGGGGCCGAGGCACGGCAGGACCCGAAAAGCAGCCGCAGCGAGCCGTCCCGCGGCATCAACCTGATCCGCGGTTGCGGATACTCATATCCCTCTGGCGGCCAGGCCTTTTCCCCGTCGAGGTGCACTTCATAGGGGTGCTCGCTCTCAGGGTCGAGGTCGGTCACGCAGACGATCGCGAAGTGGTGACCTTCGACCTCGAAGGTGTCCGCGTGGCTGCCCAGGACCTCGACACCGCACGGCTTGTCCGTCTCGACCCACACGGTCGCGTCGGTCTTGCCGACGTGACGAAGCAGCGGACCCACGCGAACCTCGGGCATCGCACCATCATGCACCTTTGTTGACGGCGGCGTAACGGCGGTGACGACCTTTTCCGGTGCGCGGGCGGGCCCCGTTAGTGTTCGGGCCGCCGACGGCCGAGGAAGAACGCCAGGCCGATGGCGCCGAACCCGAGCGTGCCGATCACACCCGCGGACACCATCAGGAAGATGTCCCGGCCGGTCAGACCGCCGGTCGACGCCTCGTCGGCTGCCAGCCGCAACCGGTAGTCGCCGGGCAGCGGAGCCTCGGCGGGTTCGCTCAAGCCCGGGAACTGCTGGGTCTTGCGGACCTCGAATTGACGCTCGCCGCTTGCGGTTTGGGTCCATTCACCCCAGACCGGGGTCGCGCCGTCGAGCAGCACCTTGCGGCCGCCGTAGACCCGGTCCTCACCCACGTCGACGATCTGACGCACGCGGAACGGCTCGTAACGGGCGTTGGAGTAGTTCACCAACACCGGCACGTTGTCGTAGCGCAGGACGGGCGGCGGAGGCGGCGGCAACGGCAGGCCGGCGCCCGGGAAGTAACCGCCGCCGAGGAAGGTGCCGACCGCGATGTTGGACACCGCCTGCGCGACGTTGGCCGCCGCGACGACGGGGCTGAGCACCGCCGCGGTGAAGCTGTAGGCGGCGAACCGGGCCGCCTCGAGGACCAGCCGGGACAGCGGCGGGATGTAGGCGATGCGGGGGCGCATGTCGTAGACGTAGACGATGCGCACCGGTGCCCGGAAGGGGTTCATCAGGACGGGGCGGTAGAACTCGTCGTACTCGATCCACTCCGGCCGCCACTGACGCACGTTGCTGACCAGCTCGAAGTCGCGGTCACGCTTGGCCTCGAACTCGACCTTCGCGCTCGCGCTGGCCTCGGCGCCGTTCAGGCCGAGGGTCATGTCGACCGACTGCTTGAACGCAGCCACGTCCTGCTCGGGTGCGGGGGCAGGCTCCGGTTCGAACACCGGCTTCGCGTTGCGTGCGAGTTGAACGTCTTCGGCGGGAGCTTCGAGGGTCTCCGGTGCCAGCGTCTCGATCTCCTTGGCGGCATTCTCGATCGACACTGTCGGGGTGTCGGATTCCGAACCGCTCTCCACATTGGCGGGGGTCTCCGCCGCGGTCTTGTCGCTCGATGTCGGCGCTTCGGTATCCGAAGCCGGCGCGACCGCTGCGGACGACGCGGTGGACTGGCCCCGTTCGGCCGGTTCGCTGGTTTCGGACTTGGTCGCCGGAGCGGCGCCCGTGGCGCTGGGCGCGGCCGAGGTCGCGGGACTCTGCTCGGCGGGGGTCGACGGCGGGGCACTCGGAGTCGACGGCTCTGCCGTCTGGACCGCTGTGCTGGTCTTCGGAGGGGCAACGGTCCGGGGAGCCGGCTCCTGCTCGATGGCCGGCTCAGGCTCGACGGCCGGCTCAGGCTCGACGGCCGGCGCCTGCGTCTGCGGAGCCTTTGTCTGCGGCGCCTGCGTCTGCGGGGCGACCTGGGTGACCGGGGCTTGCGTCTGCGGCGCCTGCGTCTGCGGGGCGACCTGGGTGGCCGGTGCTTGCGGTTCGGCGGCCGAGGTCGGCTGCTCGGCGGTCACGTCCGGCTCAGGAGCGCTGACCCTGGGCTCCGGCGCGACCGTCGTCACGACGTCGTCGGAATCCGGCTGCGCGACCGCAGGCGCGAGCCCCGCGGTCAACGCGGTCAGGGAGATCACGGCTCCCGACGCGATAACGGCGATACCTCGTCTCCGGACATCCCTGCGAAAATCATCCAGCGGAGCACCCATCGTGCCTCCACTCCCTTCTCTGCCTGGTTTGGCGCGTGAACGCCGTGCGACACGGTTCGTCGCTGAGACGGAAGCGAGCACCCCGAGGCGCTCCCCCGACGCTTCGACCTCACAGGATTCATCGCTGAGTCGGCGCGGGCGTTACAGGCATACGGCCCCCGCCCGTGCGGTCTTCAGCGAACGCTGTCCATCGCCTGCCCGAGCGGCGCAGGCATGCTCGGCGAACCTCAGGAAGTGGGCGCCACAGGAGGGCTTAGCTGCCCGGAATCCGGGGCTCGCCGAGGCACGAGATCATCGACGACCGCCGCCACTTCGGCAAAGCCCGGGGAGGCGGCCATGTCGGCGGCGATGCGCGCACTGGCGTCCCGGTATCGCGGCTCGTCGAGCACGCGCAGGATCTCCCGGCGCAATGCACGCGGGGTCGGATGCTCGCTCCTGATCCGCCGCCCGACGCCGGACCACTGAACGCGAGCACCGACCTCCGGTTTGTCCTCCTTGCCACCGGTCGCCACGACCGGTACGCCGTAGCGCAACGCGTACTGCACGCCGCCGTAACCGCCGTTGGTGACGAAAACCGCGGTGCGCGGAAGTAATTCGTCGTACGGCAGGTACTCGGCAGCGCGCGCGTTGGCGGGCAGTGGCGGCAGGGTGTCGACGGGGCGCCCGCCCGTCGCCACCACGACAAGGACGTCCTCATCTGCAAGCGCCTTCAACGTCGGGCCTATCGCCTGGTCGTAATCGGTATTGGCGACCGTGCCCTGCGTGACGTGCACGACCCGCCGGGTCCCGTCCAGGTCAGACCACCACGTCGGCAGCGCCGCCTGTGAGCCCGTGGCCGACAGCGGCCCCGCGAAGCGCAGCGCCGGGGGCGCGTCGGTGATCGGATATTCAAAGGACGGCACCGTGAAGTGAATAAGCGCGTCGGCCCTCCGGCCCCAGTTCGGGTACCTGACCGGCATGTCCGTTCCGTGCACTTCGCGATGCAGGTCGTTGACCAGTCCGTTGGCGCCCCTGAGGATTCGGCGATGCACAACCGCCAGCGCGGCGTTGCGGCCCCGGTTCAAGTAACGCGCGGGCGGCAGCCCCAACCCGAATGGCGCGATGTCGCGGCTTTCGATGCAGAGCGGGATCACACAGCACATCACCACCGCGGGTCGCGCCGAGCGCGGAAGACCGAGTAGAAGCGCGGCACCGACGAAGGCGGGATCGGCGAACACGACGTCGGCGGCTTGGTCGGCCAGCGTAGCGGCCAGCGACTCGTACTGAGCTTTGGCCGGCCGGGCGAAGACATGCTCGACGTCGAAGGCGATCGCGCGGACGCCCTTGAGTCGCGCGCGCTCCGGGAACTGCTCCGAAAGCGGCCGCTCGTCGAAGTCGGCGTCGGGAGCCAGTGCGACGAACTCCGCACCGGTGGCGGCGACCTTGTCTGCGAACTGCGAGCCGGTGAGGAACCGGACACGGTCGCCGCGATCGACGAAGTTTCTCGCAACGGTCAGAAGCGGTGCCACATGACCCTGCGCCGGAATGCCGGCGATGACGATTGATGCCATTGCGGTCCCCGCCCATCGGAAATTCGATCCAATGAGCTAGTATTCATTACTGTGTCACCCAAGTCAATATCCCCTAATCGCTCGTATCGTTCCGATTTGCGCAGGCAGCAGGCGCAGGCAACCAGGAAGCGAGTCGTGGCGGCCGCTGCGAAGCTGTTCGCCGCGCAGGGGTATGCGCGCACGACGTTGGCCAAGATTGCCTCGGACGCCGGGGTCTCCACGGAGACCGTGCAGTCGCAGGGACCCAAAGCTGCGTTGCTGATCGCCGCCATCGAGTACGCGGCGTTCGGCGTAGCCGGCGAGGACAACATCCTCAATCTCGACGTCGGCCGCAGGATCGTCGAGACCCAGGATTTCGACGAGGCGGTCGACGCCGTCATCGCCGCACAGATGGATGTGCATGAACGAGCGGCCGAACTCGCGACCGCGCTCATCGGCGGCGCGAACGCCGATCCCGAGTTGGACCGCTATCTCGGCGACCTCATCGCCAGTGTCACCAGGCAGATCGGAAGGATCCTCGAGCACTTCGGGGACCGCGGCTGGCTCCGCACCGATGTCCCGTTCGACGAACTACTCGAGACGGCGGCAGTGCTGGGCAGCGTCGAGACGTTTCGGCGGGTCACCCACCACGACGGCTGGAGTGTGGAGGCTTACCGGCTGTGGTGTCGGCGACTGCTCATCGAAACGGTGTTCCGCAGACCCGGGTGAACGTCAGGGCTTGCGGCGGCGAAGGCCGCCGACGGCCAGCGCGATGCCGATCAGCGCGATGATCGGACCGAGGATCGACCAGGTGGTGGTGTTGCTCATCGGGCTGCCGCCGACCACGCCGAAACCCTGGAGGGTGAACAGCAGGCCGAACAACGCGACGATCACTCCGAGCAGGGCGATGGCGAACCGCATGCCTTCACCCTAGGCGAGCACCCGCGGTCAGCGGCGCCGCGACAGGTATTTCTGATACGCCTCGGCGGCGGCCGCAAGGTCAGGGCGCGCGTCGAGGACGGGTTGCATCTTCTGGCGCGCCTGCTCCCGCTTGTAAGGCAGGAACTCTGTGGGGAAGTCGCCCTCGTGCGGTTGATAGTCGCGCAGCACGCGGCGCGCGACGGTCGCCTTGTGCACCTCGTCGACGCCGTCGGCGATACCCATCGTCGGGGCCGCGGCGTACATCGCCTGGATCGGGGTGAGGTCGGTGGTGCCCAGCGATCCGAGGATGTGCAGCGCGTTGAACGACACCTCCCGCAGGACCTTCGCCATCGTGAACTTCACCGCCGCGATCTCGGTGCGCGCCTCCTGCGTCGAGGTGTTGTCGATTTTCCACGCCGTCTCGAGGACGAACAGGCGCAGCATCTTGATCATCGCGTAGGACTCGGCGATCTTCTCCTGCACCATCTGGTGTTCGGAGATGATCTTGCCGTGCGATTCACGGCTGAGCGCGCGCTCGCACATCATGTCGAACGCCAGGTTGCACTGCGCGATCGTGCGCATGGCGTGATGGATGCGACCGCCGCCAAGACGCCTCTGCGCCAACACTTTTGCGCCGTTCTCCGGACCGAGCAGATGATCGAGCGGCACCCGAACGTCGCGATACTTGATGTGGTTGTGGTTGCGCGGCTCGGGCATGATCTCCACGCCGGGCGTCTTGCGCGGGACGACGAACATCCCGTTGGTGCACATCACGAACAGGATGTCCGCGACGCGACCGGCCGAGGTGAACCACTTCTCGCCGTTGATCACCCATTCGTCGCCGTCGCGCACGGCGTGGGTCTTGAAGAGGTTGGGGTCGCTGCCGCCCTGCGGTTCGGTCATCGAGTAGGCCGAGAACATGTCCTGATTGAGCAGCGGTTTGAGCCACCGCTCCTTTTGTTCCTCGGTGCCGTACGCGGCGAGCATCTCCATGTTGCCCGTGTCCGGTGCCGACGCGCCGAACATGTGCGGGGCGCCGGAGTAGCGGCCGATGACCTCGTTGAGCAGGCCGAGCTTGAGCTGCCCGAAGCCGGGGCCGCCGAGGTCCTTGTCGAGGAAGATCGCCCACAGGCCCTGGTCCTTGACCTCCTGCTGAAGCTCGCGGACGTAAGCCTTGACCGCCGGATCGGGTGAGCGCACCGCGTACGGGAAGACGTGGTCGAGAGGCTCGACCTTCTCTTCGCAGAACTGCCTGACCCAGTCGAGCTTGGATTGAAATTCCGGTTCGGTGCTGAAATCCCACGCCATGGTCGAGAGTGTGTCACCACGCCGGTGACGCCGAGCAGCTATCCCGGTGTTGGTAACGCCGCGATCTCGATCTGCGTGCGATCCTGCGAGCCGGGAGCCAAAGCGGGTAGTCGAGCGCTAGGAAGGACCTGACATGACTACGCGTGCGCTCACAGCGCTTTCGATGGCAGTGGTGGGCCTGATGATGGCGGCACCGCAGGCTGCCGCATCGCCCGAGGACGACCTCTGCCGCAGCATCACCTCGGTGGGATACAGGGGTGACTGCACCACACTGACCACCCTCGCCCGGGACGCGTGCGCTCAGTTCGCACGCGGCGCCGACTCGACCGCGGTGGCCGAGAAGTTGGACATCGCGACGAAGGATGAAACGCTGTCGAACTTCATCGTGGCCGGGGCTCGGCTGTACCTTTGCCCGGAGCCCAAGCAAGCGTGATCCACCGGCGGGTTGGGCGGCGGCGCTAGACTCCGACGGCAATGAATGCCGGTACACGGCGCCGGGACGCCGCCAGGATCGCTGCGGCCGCGAGCGTCGGGATGATCTTGTTCGTCCTCATGGGGTGCTCGGATTCAGGGAAGCAGGAAGCACCTCCCGCGACGTCAGCGGCGCCCGCAGCCGCGGCCCCGCTACCCGCAGCCGAGCCACCCCGCCGAGAGTTGGCCTCGGATCCACTCCGCATCGCCGACGATCTGGTCGCCGACGAACGAGCGCTGTGGGACCCGTCGTCGAGCGAAGCGCTGAAGAACGCGGCGGCGCAGCGCCAGCAGCTGGCGTATCGAGCCATCGGACGTCACCCCGAGTGGGACCCGATCGTGCGTCCGCGGATTCCGCCGGAGCTGGTGAAGATCTACGACCACAATGTCCACGCGCGGCGTGAACTCGGCGTGATGAGCCGGCCGAAGGACACGCTGCCCGCGTGGCGGATCGTTCCGCCCACGCCGGTGGACGAGCTGATGACCTACTACCGCGAAGCGGAATCCGAGTTCGGTGTGCCCTGGCACTATCTGGCGGCGATCAATCTCGTCGAGACCGCCTTCGGACGCGTCGCCGGGGTGAGCACGGCGGGTGCGCAAGGACCGATGCAGTTCATGCCCTCGACGTTCGCCGCTTTCGGCGCGGGCGGGGATATTCACTCGCCTCGTGACAGCATCATGGCGGCGGGACGTTACCTGTCGGCCAACGGTTTCACGCGAGACCGTGACTACGCGCTGTACCGCTACAACAACTCCAACAACTACGTGCGGGCGATCCACGACTACGCCGCGGTCATGGCCGCCGACCCTGCCGGCTTCGACACCTATCACCGATGGGAGGTCTACTACCTGTCCACCGCCGGTGACGTGTTGCTGCCGGTGGGCTACGCCGAGGCGACTCCCATTCTCGCCGTCAATTACCTTGCCTCAACGGAGAAACCAGCGCCCGACGTACAGATCTCGGAGCAGAGCGCGCAGATCCTCGAGCGGCTGCTGGCGGTCAGGAACGGTGCCGCACCACCGGAACGAGCCGAGGTCATTTCACGCGCATTTCTCGGGACCCCTTATGGCGCACTCACTCTCGTCGGGTCGGTGAGCGAGCCCGAGCAGCTGGTGGTCGAACTGTCGAAGGTGGACTGCTTCACCTATGCGGACTACGTCGAGGCACTGAAGCGCGCGGGCAACCGCGACGAGTTCATCGCCGCGCTGCGCGAGGTCCGCTACAGGGACGGCGTCGTGAACTTCGCGAACCGGAAACACTTCTTCACCGAATGGGCGGTGGCGACGCCGGCGGTCGCGACCGACATCACTGCCGGCTTGAGCGCCAATGCGATTCAGGTTCAGAAGAACTTGAACCAGAAGGACTCCGGCGGTATGTACCTGCCCGGGTTGCCGGTCGTCCCCCGAACAATGTCCTACATACCGAGTGCGCAATTCGACAACGGCGTGGTGAGCGGACTGCGAACCGGCGACTACATCGGAGCGTATGCCGAAGACGGCGGCCTCGACGTCACGCACGTCGGCGTTTACGTCGACACGCCGCACGGACCGGTATTCCGGAACGCCTCATCGCTTCCGGGCGACGACAAGGTCGTCGACACCCCGCTGTTCGACTACGTCCGGACCGTTCCTGGAGTGGTGGTTCTGCGGCCGGTTCAATAAGCGGCCTCTATGCTTCGCCCAGCGTGACCTGCGTGGTCTGAGCAGCCCCCGAGTCATCGAGATAGGTGACAGAAACGCTGTCACCTGGGGCGCGCGAGCGGATCGCCGCCACGAGCGCCTCAGGGCCGTCGATCGGCTGATTGTCGACCTTGGTGATCACTGCTTCGCTTGGCAGCCCAGCGGCGGATGCGGGGCCACCTTTGACGACGGCGACGACTGCGCCGCCGGCCTTGGTCGCTTCACTACCGAGCTTCACACCGAGCGCACCATGACTCGCGGAGCCCGTCGTGACCAGTTCGTGGGCGACACGCTTGGCCTGATCGGAGGGGATCGCGAAGCCCAGCCCGATAGAACCGCTCGGGCCGCCCGAACCGCTGCCCATGCTCGCGATTGCGGAGTTCACACCGATCAGCTCGCCACGCATGTTCACCAGTGCGCCGCCGGAGTTGCCGGGGTTCACAGCAGCATCTGTCTGGATGGCGTTGAGGACAGTGACGTCTCCACCCGCATCACCGCCGGCGGACACCGGCCGGTTCAGCGCGCTGACGATGCCCGTCGTCACCGTGCCCTGCAAGCCGAGGGGCGAGCCGATCGCGACGACTTGTTCGCCGACCTTCACATCCGCCGACGATCCCATGGTGATGGGCGTCAAACCGGAAACTCCCTCGGCGCGAACGACGGCGAGGTCGCCCGATGGGTCGGTGCCGACAACACTGAACGGTGCGGTTCTGCCGTCCGAGAAGGCCACGGTGGCCGTCGGCCCGCCACGGCGCGAGCTGGGAAACACTTCCCCATCGCTGCCGGCCACGGCAGCCACGACGTGGTTGTTGGTGAGGATGAGACCGTCGTCGCTCAACACGATCCCCGAACCCGAAGGGCCCTCACCACCCAAGTCGATCTTCAACTGGACGACGCTCGGCAGCACCCGGGCCGCCACCTCCTCCACCGTGCCCGCGGGCGCAGCGGCGGCCGCACGTGGCGTGAGGGGCGCAGCACCGATGGGTGTCTGGGCGGCGGTCGCGTGATGCGTACGCCCGTCGACGCCCACGACGGCGGCACCGACCCCACCGCCGACCACCGCGCAAACGACGGCGCCGGCGACGACTAGGCCGCGACGGGACTTCTTCAGTTGGATCCTGGGAATCGGAGCGGTATCAGCTTGCTGCGCAGGGTGATTCAGGTCAAAGGGTGGCGGCTGGCCGTAACGCCACTCATAGCGCAGATGTGAGGGGATGTGAGCCTGGTAGTGCAGATACGACTGTGCCGCAGCCGAACCCGCGGACTGGTCCGTGGTATACCGCGGAGAGTTGGTCATTTGCGTTCGTTCTCTTTCTGGAATGTTGATCAGCCCACATGGCCTCAGCACACGGTCCCTGTGTTGACTGAGAGTGGACTGAGAACTGACTCAACAAATTCCGAGAGATCGAATTGTGATCACCACACCGCCGGCAAGGGTTCTACTCAGGATCGGTGAAGACGGGCTGCTCCCCTGACATCCCGGCCCTGACAGCCGCGATCTGATTGGGCTTGCCGAGCAGTTCGGTCTGCAACTGGGATTCACGCGACAACGCCACCGCGGCGTCATCACTGACCCAGGTCTCGTTGTAAAGGCGCTTGGCGGCGCGCACGGCATCCGGAGATCTCTGCGCGATATCACCGGCAAGTGCCAACGCGGCAGCGAGTGGATCCTCCGCGGTTCGGGTGACCAAACCGAACTCCGACGCCTCACTGCCAGAGACGACGCGACCGGTGAACGTCAGCTCCTTGGCGACGTCGATCGGTGTCAGCCGCGGCAGCGTCTGCGTGATACCCATGTCGGGAACGAGGCCCCACTTGATTTCCATGATGGACAACTTCGCGTCGGGAGCCGCTATTCGGATGTCTGCACCCAACGCGATCTGCAGACCGCCGCCGAAGCAGTTGCCGTGAATCGCGGCGATGACGGGCGCCGGCACCAGCGACCAGTCGTATGTCACGCGCTGGGCGAAGTTGGCCGGGTGATCGGCGTCTCGGTCCAAAAGTACGTTCGTGCCGCCCCCCTGGGCCGCAAAGCTCGCGACGTCCAGGCCTGAGCAGAAGCTCTTGCCCTCGCCGTGCAGCACGACCGCACGGATCGAAGGATTCCGGGCCACCTGCTCAGCGGCATCGACGAGGCCTTCGAACATCGCGTGGTCGAGCGCATTGTGCTTGTCTGCGCGAACCATCGTCACGGTGGCCACGCCGGTGCCGCTGATTTCCACTCGAACCCTGTCTTGGCTCACGGGTGCAACTTACCGCGCAGTGGTAGGGCGACGTCTGCGGTTGTCGGCCGCTCCCCTCGGACGGTTGGGCTCAGGTCGGTCTTGCACCGATGCAGGGACGGCGCCACAAACCGACGCCGCGCACGATGCCGCCGCTTCAGGTATCGGAGACGTATTCACCCCTTGCCGAGTTTATGAACGTCGCTGCCGGCACGAACCAGATTGAGCAACAACACGATCGAATGTCGAAGCGTCTCTGTTCAGGTGCGTCGACGTCCACAGGCCCATCCGCAAGAGCTGAGCTCGTCTGCACATGACCGGTCCGCGGAGCTATTGGTATCGATACGGCAATTTCTTTCTCTTCCGATTCGAGCTCTACGAGGAGTACTGCTCCCTTCTTCAAACATCTTCACGCGAATGTGTTTCCCAAGAACAACGATGGGCAGGGCGGCAGTGTGTCACGCGTGAGACCGGCAACGCCGGTGAGCAGCGTCAACTACACGCGGATGTGCCGATTGAGCCTCGGAAGTGACCGGCGCTACGCAGAAGCAAATTTGCGGCGGTAGAGACGCACTCACTGTTGCGCCCCCAGAGCGAGACCGACGTGTCACAATGCATATGCCAACCTTCTCCGCGAAGGGAACCGATCGTGGGGTCTTCCAGAACAGCCATCCGTTGGCCGGATCGCCACTTATGGGTTGCGCGGTTGTTTACAACGCGGGCGATCATCCTCAGATTCAACGAGCGCTATCCCTGGGCTGCCGGAGTGATCGCGGTGCCGCTTACGGTGATCGCTTTGGTCGGCGTCATCATGCTTCCACTGTTATTCGTGCCCCTGCTGCTGGTGGCCGGGGTGGTTCTGATCGTGATCGAGTACTACGCACTCCAGCAGGAACCGGGCCAGCATCACGCGCGGTTCCAGGACGATGAACGGAAATGGAAGACGCGCACAGTCATCGATCCACCACAGATCCGAAGCGCGTTGAATCTGCCGCAGCCGGAGTTGACGGCGCGCGTACGCGCGGAGGCCGCTGAAGCCGAAGCGCTGGCCGCCGAGACGAGGGCAAGGGCAGAAGCTACCGGCGCCCAAGCCCTGGCCGCGGAGGCTGAAGCCCTGGCTGCCGAGGCCGAGGCGTTGGCCGCGGAAGCACAAGCCCAGGCGAAACTCACCGAAGCCCAAGCCCTTGCCGCCGAGCCCGAAGCCCAAGCCGCCGAGGCGCAGGCTCAGGCCGAGGCCGCCGAAGCCCAAGCACGCGCGGCCGAAGCCCAGGCATGGTCACGAGCACGAACAGAAGCCGCCGAAAGCGAAGCCCGCGCCGCCGAAGCAAGGAAGCAGGCCGAGGCCGCCGAAGCCCAGGCACGCGCCGCCGAAGTGTGGGCACAAGCCGAAGCCGCCGAAGCCCAAGCACGCGCCGCCGAAGCTTGGGCACAAGCCGAAGCCGCCGAAGCCCAAGCACGTGCCGCCGAAGCCCAGGCATGGTCACGAGCACGAACAGAAGCCGCTGAAACCGAAGCCCGCGCCGCGAAAGCAAGGGAACAGGCAGAGGCGATAGAAGCCCAAGCACAGGCTGCTGAGGTGTGGGCACAAGCGAAAGCCGCCGAAGCCCAGGCTCGCGCCGCCGAGGCCCGGAAGTGGGCGAATCGGCTACGGCAGGAAGTGAATACCAACGCGAGGCGGTTCCGCCAGCTGGATTGAGCGCTAGCCCGCGCGACCCCTTAGAGGCGAACCCTACCTGGTGGTTTGCTCTGTTTGCCGGGTGCGACGGGCAACCACTGTCGTTGTGCCCCATGGCCGGTTGCGAAATTCGACCGCGATCGCTGGATCGGCGTATTCGGCGAGGGCACGCAGCGCGGACCGGCTATAGGAGCGTAGCGAACTGATCACTCCATCGTGTGCCAACGGGCTCAACCCGATGATTGGGAGAGCCGGCGCCAACACCATCATGTGGACCGGTGGCCACCACCTGCGAAGGTCGGTGATCATCAACTTTGAAGCCGCCCGGGTTCCTTCGGCGAACACCCGGGCGGCGCGGTCAGGGGGTAGATGGTGCAACGACAACGCGAACACAGCGAGGTCATAATGCCCGTCGGAGGCATCTATTGCGGTAGCGTCCATCCGTCGCACTGTGGCGCGGGGGTGGTCGCCGAGCTCCGCGCTGACGACCGCCAAGAATTCAGGGTCGATGTCGGTAACCGTCACCTCAGCCGTGGGATGCATCTCTAGGAGCGCGCGTGACAGACCGCCGAGACCGCATCCGAGCTCGAGGATCCTGGGCGCGGCGACGTCAGCCACTTCACGAAGCGCCGCTTCGGCGCACAACTTGTAGGTACCAAGGAACCGCCGTCGTCCTTTTCGGTCGAGGGCTTCAATTACCTTCCGCTTTGCAACTTCGACATCGTGGCGATCCAGGTATTCCAGGCGGTCGGTCGCCAGGCGTCTATCTAACCAGGAGGCGTCCGGCCCGCCCCTGGGCATGCTCACAATGCTGCGGGATGTTCTGCCCATGCCGACATAATGGACGACGACAGCAGTGCTTTAATGCAAAACAGACGCAATGTCACATCGTGCGCCAAATCGGTTCGCGGGCACCGCAGCGACACCCGTTTCGCTCGTTGCCATACCCTCGCTGCCGCCGTCGCCGCGTTATCCGGGCTGGGAGTGGCCACTCTGATTCGGCAGCGATTAATTCATTTGCGATCGAAAAAATGGCTGGACTGGAAAGTGACTGAGTTATCCGAGAATCGGGGCGCGAGAGGCTGGCGGCTATACGTGTTCTCCCGCTAGCGGCGGTTCGCCACACCGGCCACCGACCTGCCGCGCCCGGTCGGACACCTGCTCAGCAGGTCGGATCGCCGGCGACAGCGGGGCTGCCCGCCGACTAATCATCTGCCAATACGAACAAGGCTTCACCCGGAAGTGTTAGCCTGACGCCAGTTGGGAGGATCCGCAATCCGGTCGGATTCGAGCCTGCCAACTCACCGGCGCGACCTTTCGCGGGCCCACGGGAGTTACACAGCGGCGCCCCGCCGACCCGCCCGACGGGGTTTGACTCATGGGACCTAACCACATGGACAAAAGGAAGATCCGCTCGTTCTCGGATATCGAGCAATTGTGTCACCGGGATGACACCATCGTCACTCTTTGCGGGGGTGGGCTGGATAGCGCATATCTATTGGCTCAACTGTCGAGGCTTGACGTGCATGTCATTGCGCTCTCCGTTGACCTCGGCGACGATTTCGAAATCGAACAATTCTCGTCGGTCGCGGACAGATTCGGCGTAGGCATAACGCGCGTCGACTACAGGAAGGAATTCGTCGAAGAGTTCGTCTTCCCAGCGATTCTGGCCGGCGGTAGGTATCTCGGTCAGCACCCGATCAGCGCATCATTATCACGCCCGCTGATCGCCAGGGTCGGCGTGGACTTCGCACGATCCGTCGGCGCCAAGTGTCTCCTTCACACAGCCAACCAGTCGCAGAACAGCCTGAGGAGGCTCAACGGGTCAATCTCCGATCTTGGCTTCGAAGGTTACTTCGGGTCGCCCTACGAATTCGACGCGCTCTCCCGGGACTTCAAGCGCTTAGAACTTCAGGAGTCGTTCGGGATCGGTGGGTTCGAGAATCGGTTCATGAGTACAGATACCAATCTTTGGTGTCGAGAGTTCGAGAGTGGATCACTAGACGATCCCGAGAATTTCGATCTTGACCTAGGTCTGTACCAATGGTCCGTCGCATCTGAATGCAAGAGCAGCGTCATACAACTGGGTTTCGACAGCGGGCAACTTGTATCGGTGGACTCACAACTTGTCGCCGATACTGTCGAATCGATCTCCGACCTCAACCGCAAGGTAGGTCGGTACGGTATCGGGCGGTTCTGCAGCCTGGAGCATCTGGAAAGTGGAGAAAAGGTGCTCGAGGTGCGCGAGGCTCCTGCTGCGGCACTTATCCTCGAAGGTTTCGCTCAGCTCGCGTCAGCGACGGTCGAGGCGGAGACGCTCCGTTGGATGCGTACCCTCGGCGAAGCTTTGATAATGGAAGCCGTAGAGGGGCGATGGTTCCGCGGTCTCCGCAAGGCCCTGCAGTCTTTTCTTGAAGTCAGTGCTCATCCCGTGGGCGGCGAAGTCCGGTTCACACTTCGGGACGGGGGCTTCGAACTCGAGGGCTTCAAGGCCGAATCGCCGCTCTACATTCGTGATCGAGAACAGTGGGAGTACCGGAAAGCAGCTGCGGCCAAGTCGGTTTCACCGAGCCGATTCGGCGAATCCTCTCACTTGAGCAGTCCGGAAGCTGGCATCGACCTCGGCTCGCATGTCAACATCCTCGGCATCGACCGGGAAGAGCGCACCAACGGGGAGAAGGCATTGCGAATCCACGACGACCCGACCTCGACGACATCTGTTGACTGATGGGCGGTGATGCGGGTGCAGCAACCCGACGGCGCAACGCGGTCGGTATCGCCGGACGTCATCGGTTTCATGACTGTTACCTCTTGACATGACTCGGCCGGACCCCACCCGTGACATCAATACCGGTGACCGCAGCGACATCGGTGAAATGGACCTACGGGTCAGAGCGCTCGAAAGCGTGCTCATTGAAAAGGGTTACGTCGATCCCGCGGCACTCGATGAGCTCATCGAGACCTACGAGACACGCATCGGTCCTCGCAATGGCGCACGCGTGGTGGCGCGCGCCTGGATCGATATGACCTACCGCGAGTGGCTACTCAGTGATGCCACTGCAGCGATCGCATGGTTGGGCTATATGGGCCGCCAGAGCGAGAACATGGTCGCGGTTGAGAACACGCCGCTGCGCCACAACTTGGTGGTCTGCACATTGTGCAGCTGCTACCCATGGGCGGTGCTCGGGCTGCCGCCCACTTGGTACAAGAGCGCGCCATACCGGTCACGTGCGGTTCGTGACCCGCGTGGTGTGCTCGCAGAGTTCGGTGTGACCCTGGCACCGGGGACCGATATTCGGGTATGGGATTCCACCGCCGAGATCCGTTATCTCGTGGTGCCGATGCGGCCGGCCGGAAGCGAAGACCTCGACGAAGAGGAGCTCGCCGCGTGGGTGACTCGCGATTCGATGATCGGCACCGGTTTGCCCCGCAGACCGGAGGACACCGGCTGATGAGTAGCGACGTCTACGTCACTCATGCCGATCTCGGCGGTCAACTGCGACACGGTCCGGTCAAGGGAGAATCGGAACAAGAAACGTGGGGGGCGGCCTGGGAGCCGCGAGTGTTCGCGCTTCAGCTGTCGATGGGCGCAACAGGAGCGTGGAATCTCGACATGACACGCGCCGCCAGAGAAACGCTTCCGGAGTACGAGCGGAGCAGTTACTACAAGATCTGGTTCGCTGCGCTGTTGAGGCAGTTGGAGGAGCGCGGTTTGGTGTCGCCCGATGAATTGGCCGCCGGGCGGTCGATATACCCGCCGCGTGCGCTGCCTCGCGTCCTGCGCGCAAAGGATGTGCGGGTCTCGCAGGCTCGCGGTGCGCCCACCGAACGGCTCGCCACCAAGGGTCCGCAGTTCGGCGTCGGTCAGCGTGTGCGTACGGTGGCCAGGCCCCCATCGCACCACACACGCCTACCGAGGTACGCGCAGGGCAAGGAGGCCGTCATTGAACGCGTGCACGGAGTGCACGTCTTTGCAGACGCCCATGCCAGCGGTCGCGGCGAGCAACCGCAGTGGCTTTACGGCGTGGTGTTCGCCGGGACATCGTTGTGGCCGGACGCCGATCCCACACTCACCGTGTCGATCGACGCGTGGGAACCGTACCTGGAAGCATCATGAAGCGGTCCGCATGGCCCGAAGGCCCCGATGAGTCCATGATTGCGTTCGAAAGTCCCTGGGAAGCAAGGGTTTTTGCGATAGCAGTTTCTCTACACGAACGTGGGCTGTACACCTGGCGTGAGTGGACGCAGGCATTGGCCGCACGAATGGCAGATGCACAAGCGGCCGCCACCTTCGACGTCGATGAATCCTGCTACCGACATTGGCTCGATGCGCTCGATGACTTATTGGCGCGCAATGGCATTGATTCGGCCGAAACCATGCGCTGGCGCGATGCCTGGCAGAACGCGGCTGGGCGCACGCCGCACGGCGAGCCGCTCGAACTACAGCCCGACGACTTCGACACGGGCGCAACCGCCCCCGGCGACAGTTAACTCCGAGGTTTCGTTGCCGACACGATCACATAGTCGGCGATGCCCGTTCCTCGTTCCCACATCTGCACGCCACGACACTCGTTGCGTTCCGCTTCCGTCACTTCCACGACCACTTCATGCATCTTCTTCTTTCCTTCGATGCGCTGCCGTGCGTACTTGGCCATCGCCGGATACACGTCCTCGCGGATCGACTCCACGGCCACGTCGCAGAAACCCGCGGCGGCGAGACGCCGGGCATACTCCTCCCGGTCGTAGAAGTTGGCTTCGGGATAGTGACCGTACCTTCGGCCGAAGCGGGTCGATAGGCTGGGTTTCTGGCCTGGAGTCGGCAGCATGTCGGTGAGCGCGACGGTTCCGCCTGGCTTGAGAACGCGTAGGGCTTCTCGGATGAAGGTGTCTCTCGTGTCGAAGTGAAATGCGCATTCCAAAGCCAAGACTTTGTCGAACGATGCATCGGAAAAATTCATGTCCGTAGCTGACCCGAGTCGAACGTCGATACGGTTCTCCATCCCGCGCTCGTAGACTCGCTCGCGGGCTTTGTCGACGTGGACGGGCGTGATGTCGATGCTCGTTATATGCGACACATTGAAGCGGTCGACAAAGACGAAGTCTTGTTCTGCGAAACCGACGCCCACGTCGAGAACTCTGTCGCCGGATTCCAATCCCGCACGCGTCCCTAGAAGTTCGACCATCGCTACGCAGGCGTCGGGATAGGTGCGAGCGACCTTCCAGTATCCGAGATTGAGCCACAGCGGCTTTGAAGTATCGACGTAGTTCTCGCTCATGAAGTCGATGACGTCATCACCCAGCATCGTGTAATAAGCCGCAGCATCCTTCTGTCGAATCAGGCTAAGGGAGTGAACGGCCGTCAAGAATCCCCAGTACATCGAGAGGGCGAATCTTCGCATGATGATCCTCCGAGGCTAGAGCAGTCCGAACCGCTGCAAGTCGGTGACGTACTTGATGATGATCGGTGCCGAGATGTGTGGAATATCCTGGACGGCATCGCGGAATCGGTCGGTCGAGGCGAAAGCCCCGCGCGTGGGCTCGGGCAGATCGAACTGGTCAGAAGGCCGGGACAGTAACATCTGTAGCACCGAGTGCTCGCGTTGTCGATCGGGTAGCGCGCCGAGGGCGGTCTCAAACCGCTGCAACCACTCCCGAAAGTCGCCGATCCGTTGAATGGGGTAACCGGCGTCGATCAGCCAGTCAACGTATTCGTCGGGGCCAATGCCGTCATCATGGGGATTCATGACGTGATAGGTCTTGAACCCGTCGGTCACCTGCGCACCCAGGGTCGCGATCGCCTGGGCGATGAAATCGACGGGTAACCCGTCAAAGTGGGCACGTTGCCGATTGCCTTCAGCGTCGAGCTGGAAGAAAGATCCCGGCGCGATGCCGGTGGCCACCACGCTCAGCACCATCCGGGTGACCGTGTCAGCGACGTTGAGCTGTCCCGCATAAGTCGGCTCAGCCAGGATCACGTCGCAACGGAACACCCCAACCGGTATGCCACACAGGTCGTGCGCTTCGCGAAGCAACACCTCGCCGGCCCACTTGCTTGTGGCGTATCCATTGCCGTAACTGTCATCGATCGAACGGGTAGGGCTGATGACACGGATATCGGCGTCTTCGGTGAATGCGGACGAATCGACCTGAGTTCTCACATCGGCAGTCGAGACGTAACTGTAGGACTTGAGTTTCCCGGTGAGCGCGAAGCGGATCATCTCGGCGGTACCTACGACGTTGGGCCCGAAAAGTTCGCTGTAGGGCAATACGCCATTGACCAGGGCGGCGGCGTCGATGACCAAATCGACCGTTTCCGCCAGACACCGCCAGAGATCCTCGTCCAACCCGAGATTTCTTTCGCCCTTGTCCCCGGCGATGACCTCCAGATGATCGGCCGCCAGTTCCTGGAAGTGCCGCAGCAGCACAGGGTCCCCACTGTCGAACGTCTTGTTCAGTCGAGAGAACGCCTCTTCGTCGGACCCGCCGCGCACCAGGCAGATCAAGGTGCCGTCGACGCGCTCCATCCGTTCCAGCCACTCCAAGGCCAAGTAGCGACCGAGGAAACCGGTCGCGCCAGTCAACAACACCGAGCGAATATCGGTACTCGGTCCCGGCAGAGTCGCAGCTGCGGTCAGTGTCTCCCCGTCGATGAACTTGTCCAGCGTGAGGTCGCCGGCGCGCACCTCGGTGAGATGGTGACCGTGCACCGCCGCGAAACGCTGCTTGACCCCGGACTTTTGGCCAGCGCTATGCCTGGCCAGTTGCAGACTCAAGCCGCACACGGACGGCGCGTCGAATAGCACGGGCACCGGAAGATCGGCGTCAAAAGTCATATTGATCTTGGCGATGAGGCGCATGGCGGAGAGCGAATCCCCGCCGAGGTCGAAGAAGGAGTCATCGACCCCGACGCGCTCAATTCCGAGGATCTGGGCGTAGATGCCGGCCAGAACCTCCTCGACCGGCGAGGTGGGCGCGCGATAAGCACTGGCGGAATATTCGGGTGCCGGCAGGGTGCGAGTGTCGAGCTTGCCGTTGATCGTCAGTGGCAGCGCGTCGATCACCACCACCGCGGCCGGCACCATGTAGGACGGCAATCGCTCGGCCAATATGCTCCGCGTACTGGCGGGATCGACTGACCCGGTGGCGGATTCGGTGACATAACCGACTAGGCGCCTATCGCCGGGCCGGTCTTCGCGGACGGTCACCACCGCTTGGTCCACCCCGTCCACAGCAGCCAACGTGGCGCGCACCTCCCCCAGTTCGATGCGGTAACCGCGGATCTTGACCTGTTCGTCAGCGCGTCCCAGGAACTGCAGTTGACCGTCAGTGCGCCAGCGCACCAGATCCCCTGTGCGGTACATCCTTTGACCGGACATGCCCGCCTCGATAAACGGGCAGGCAACAAAGCGCGACCCTGTCAAGCCGGCGCGGCGCCAGTAGCCACACCCGACTCCCGCTCCGGCCACATACAACTCGCCGACCGCTCCGACCGGCACCTGGCGTAACCAGTCATCCAACACGAAGAAAGCCGCACCTGCCACCGGCGAGCCGATCGGCGGTCCGCCGGACCCAGTTTGCAGTGGCGTACTCATCGAGGTGTACACCGTGGTCTCGGTAGGGCCGTAGGAGTGAACCATCACTCGTCCAGGCGCCCACCGGTCGACCACCTCCGCTGGGCAGATCTCACTCGCGGCCACCAACGTCACCCCATCCAGCCCCTGTGGTGACAGCATTCCCAGCGCCGACGGCGTCAGGATGAGCATGCTGACCTGTTCGGTCACCAGCAGGGCGTGGAGCTCCTCCGGTGAGCGGTCGATGGATTCAGGCACGACCACCAGACGTCCTCCGCGCAGTAACGCACCCCACATTTCCCATGCCGAAACGTCGAAAGCCAACGAATGCCACTGCGACCAAGCCTGTTCCGGTGCCAGCCAGGTACCCAGTGACTTCAGCAGCTGAGTCAGATTGTGGTGGGTGATGGCCACGCCCTTGGGGACACCAGTGGTTCCGGATGTGTACATGAGATAGGCAATGTCGTCCGGACTCGGGAGGGGCAAGCCTGTACACGGTTGGACCCGAATGTGAGGATCGTCGACGTCGACGACCGCGACGTCGAATCCATCCAATCGGTCGGCGAGCCTCGCTGTTGTGACCACTGCCCTCGGCGACGCGTCGGAGAGCATGAATCCGATGCGGTTCGGCGGAAGCCCCGGATCCATCGGTAGATACGCAGCCCCGGTCTTGAGTACCGCGGAAATCGCCACAACCGCATCGATGGAACGGCAGATGAGCAGTGCCACACAGTCCCCCGGCCTCACACCCCGGTTCCGCAGCAGATGCGCGAGTCGGTTCGCGGCCTCCTCCAGCTCTCGATACCTCAGTGAGCGGCCTTCGAATGTGACCGCCAGCGCCTCAGGTGTACGCGCGACTTGCGCGGCGAACGCCGCTGGAATCGATACTGGGGCGCTCGCCGCGAAGGCCAGAGCGTCGCGGTGGCCAATTCGATCCAACCGGGCATGCTCCGCGTCGGTGAGCACGTCCACCGACGAAACGGGCTGCCCCGCCGCCGACGTCATCGCCACCAAAATCCGCTCGAACCTTCCGACCATCGCCTCGATTCGTTCGGCATTGAAAACGTCGGTGTCGAACTCGACACGCAAGCCCAGTTCGCTCCCGGGCGTGGCTTGCACGGTCAGCGGGTAGTGGTTGTATTCGCGGCTCGCGAATTCTGTGACGGCCAGCTCATGCTCTCCGGACAGCGCGGCAGTGTCGACCGGGTAGTTCTCGTAGACGAAGACACTGTCGAACAGTTGATCGTGGCCTGTGATGCGGTGGATTTCGGTGAGGGCGAGGTGTTGGTGTTCGAGTGTGGCGTTGTGGTCGTTGTGCAGCTGTTCGAGAAGGTCGGTGGTGGTCGTGGTGGCGGTGATGTGTGCGCGTACCGGCACGGTGTTGATCAGGAGTCCGACCATGGATTCGGCACCGGGTACATCGGCGGGTCTACCCGAAACGGCGCTGCCGAAGGCAACGTCATGCTGACCGGTCAGCCACATCAGCAACTGAGCGAAGCCGGCTTGGAGCACGGTGTTGACGGTCGTATGACAGGAGCGAGCCAACTCGATGACGGACTTGGTTGTGTTCTTCGACATCCGAAACGATTTCACGCCTCTGGCGCCCAGTCGCATTCGTTGGGGCTGACTCAGCAGGGTCGGGGTTTCGAAGCCGGCGAGGACATCGCGCCAGGCGTCACGCGCCGCTTCTAGGTCTCGCTCGGCCAGCCACGTGACATATCTGCGGTACGGGGTGGGTGGGGGTAGTTGGTTGCCGTGATAGCTGGCGAAGATGTCGCCTAGCAGGATCGGTAGCGACCAGCCGTCCATCACGATGTGGTGGTACGTCAGCACCAATCGGTGCCGGTTGTGCGCGATACGGATCAGCGCGGCGCGTACCGCCGGCGGGTGTGCCAGGTCGCAAACCGCGGCCCGTTCGGCAGAGCACACGCGCTCGACCTCCCCGGTGATGTCGTCGTCGCCTGCTGCGCACTCGACATAGCGCCAGGCCGCGAGAGGTGAGGCGGGAATGGCCTGCACGGGGTCATCGAACTGCGAGCAGAAGCGGGCGACCAGATGCGGATGGCGAACAATCGTCGTCTGCAACGCATCTCGCAATCGATGCCTGTCGAGTCGACCGCTGAGCGTGATGTCCAGCTGCATCGCATATACATCGTCCGTGTTTCCTTGGGTGGTTTTGGTGTGGTAGAGCAGTCCTTGTTGGAGGGGGGTCAGTGGCAGGATGTCGGCGATGTCGTGGTGTTGGGTGAGTTCGTCGATTTGGTCTTGGGTGAGTTGGGCGGGGGTGATGTCGGATGGTGTCAGTCCGCCGCCGCCGGCTTGGACGTGGGTGCAGATGCCGGCTAGGGCCTGGATCCATAGGCGGTTGAGTCGGTTGATCTGTTCGTGATCGAGTGCGGTGCGCGCCCAGGTCCAGGTGGCGTGCAGTTGGGGGCCGGTGTCGGTATCCAGGGTGCCGGCGTTGAGTTCGACGGTGTGGGCCAATGCGATGGGTACCGCGGCAACCGCACCGCTGAGCGACACGCCGTCGGGACCGATCCGCCACAATTCCTCGGCCCCCGATTGTGTTGTGGCCCCGAGTCGTCCGAGGTAGTTGAAACCGATGGGCGGATCCTGTTCGGGCAGGTCGACCCCGGAGTTCAAGTAGCGCAGCAGACCGTAGGTCAGCGGATGGGGCAGGGCGCGTAGTTGTTCTTTGGCGTCTTTGACCACCCTTCCCAGGGTTGGGTGACCGGCGAGCACGTGTGTCCACGACAACCCACCAAGACTGAGCGCCACCGGGTATTTGGTGGTGAACCAGCCCACTGTGCGCGAGAGGTCCACATCGGCGGCCAGTTCGTCGTGACGGCCGTGTCCTTCGACATCGATACCGATCGGGGCCGCCCCAGCGTCCACGAACTGCGCACACGCCAACCCCAACGCGATCACCAAGATGTCATTGATGCCGGCATGAAACGCCGCGGGCACCTGCCCCAACAACATCGCGGTCAACTCAGAGTCCAGCGACACCGACAACTGCCCAGCACTGGCATAGGTGTCGCACTCGGGGCGCACCGCGGGCAAAACCGCCGCCACCCCCGCCACCTGACGCCACAGCGGGGCCTGCTCGATCACCTGCGCCGTGCCGGCATACTCAGCCAACAAAGCCGACCACCGGGCAAACGAGGTCCCCCCCGCGGGCAACTGCACCGGCTGCCCACCGCGATACTGAGCCCACGCGATGTTCAAGTCCTCCAACAAAATCCGCCACGACACACCATCAACGGCCAAATGATGAATGACCAACGCCAACTGCCCGGTGCTACTGACCCACAACGCGCTCACCATCACCCCGGCCGCCGGATCCAACCGCGAGCGCGCCCCCACCAACGCCTCATCGCTGAGAACCTCCACGGTGCGCAAACACGCCCCCACCTGCACCGCACCCGGCTCAGGCACCGTCAACGACCACCCACCAGCGCCGTCGTCTTCCACCCGAACCCGCAACATCGCATGCCGATCCACCAACGCCTGCAACACAACCGCCACATCGGCATCACCCACCCCCGCCGGAGCCGACACCACCACCGACTGATTGAACAGATCAACCCGACCCTCGACACCGGCCAACCACCGCATGATCGGAGTCGCCACCACCACCCCGACACCCTCATCGACCACCCCCGCCCAACTCACCCAAGAC
>NZ_LQIX01000008.1 GCF_001500045.1 Mycobacterium sp. GA-1199 | reverse complement strand
AAAACAGGGCATGGCAAAAAACAACAACAAACAAAAACCACCAAACACACTATTGAGTTCTCAAACAACACACCCGCTTTTGGGGCAACCCTGCCAGTCTATACCGATCTGGACAGAGACGTCAAACCCCGTCCTCCAGTCCGATTGGCCTGGGGCCGTGGGCTTCTCACAAGAGGATACGCCAGTCGGAGGGAAACCCCAAAGCGGGTTGCCGGAACAGGATCGACGCGCGGACCCAGGCGGGTCGATCAGGTCACGCGCTCGATTTCAGCGCCCAGGCTCTTGAGATTCTCGACGAACAGCGGATAGCCGCGATCGATGTGGAAGACGTCGTGGACTTCGGTATCGCCGTCGGCGACCAGCCCGGCCAGCACGAGCCCGGCGCCGGCCCGGATATCCGACGACCAGACCGGCGCACTGGAGAGCTGCGAGATGCCCCGGACCACCGCATGGTGGCCGTCGGTCCTGGCATCGGCTCCCAGCCGCACCATCTCCTCAACGAATCGGAACCGAGCCTCGAACACGTTCTCCGTGATCATCGACGTGCCGTCGGCAATCGATGCAAGGGCGATCGCCATCGGCTGCAGGTCCGTCGGAAAACCGGGAAAGGGCAACGTCGCGACGTTCACCGCTTTGGGACGCTCGTACTGGACCACCCGGAACCCGTCGTCGGACTGCGTCACGGTGGCGCCGGCGTCGTGCAGCTTGTGCAGTACCAGCTGCAGGTGCTGCGGGTCCACGCCGGTCACCGAGATGTCGCCGTGCGTCATCGCGGCGGCGATCCCCCACGTCGCGGCCACGATACGGTCGCCGATCACCCGATGCTCGGTGGGATAAAGCCGGTCGACCCCGGTGATCGTCATGGTCGAGGTGCCCGCGCCGGAGATCTGGGCGCCCATCTGGTTGAGCATCGCGCACAGATCGACGACGTCGGGTTCGCGCGCGGCGTTGTGGATGGTCGTGACACCCTCGGCGACGACGGCGGCCATCAGGATGTTCTCCGTGGCCCCGACCGAGGGAAACTCCAGCTGGATCTCGGCGCCGCGGAGGTGGTCGGCCTCGGCCACCACGCAGCCGTGCTCGATGTTGCACCGTGCCCCCAACTGACGAAGGCCGGCCTGATGCATGTCCAACGGCCGGGAGCCGATCGCGTCCCCTCCAGGCAGCGCGACCTTGGCCCGCTTACAGCGGCCGACGAGCGGGCCCAAGACGCAGACCGAAGCACGAAACTGCCGCACGGCGGCAAAGTCGGCGTCGTACTTGGGTTCGTCGGGCGAGGTGATCCGGACGACGTCGCCGTTCAGTTCGACAGTCGCCCCAAGACCTCGGAGCACCTCGGCCATCAGCGGTACATCGAGAATGTCCGGACAATTCGTGATCGTGCTGGTGCCTTCGGCCAACAAGGTCGCGGCCATCAGCTTCAACACGCTGTTCTTTGCTCCCCCGACGGCAACTTCGCCAGATAACCGGTTTCCGCCGGTCACCACGAATCGCTCGCTCACGCGGGTTAGTCTAAACAGCGCCGCGGGCCGTGTCAGTTTCCTCGGCTACGGGTTCCGGTACGGTTTGACCATGGCGGTTCATCTCACCCGGATATATACGCGCACGGGCGATGACGGCACCACGGGACTGAGCGATTTCAGTCGGGTGTCGAAGAATGACGCCCGCCTCGTGGCGTATGCCGATTGCGACGAAGTCAACGCCGCCATCGGCGTTGCCATCGCCTTGGGAAACCCCGCCGAGCAAATCTCGAAGGTACTCAAGCAGATTCAGAACGACCTCTTCGACGCGGGCGCTGACCTGTCGACTCCGGTGGTCGAGCACCCCGAGCACCCACCGCTGCGGATCACCCAAAGCTATATCGACCGACTGGAAGCCTGGTGCGACGAATTCAACGAATCGCTGCCCGCGCTGAATTCGTTTGTGCTGCCCGGCGGTACTCCCCTGTCCGCACTACTGCACGTGGCTCGTACCGTTGCCCGGCGCGCCGAACGATCTGCCTGGGCGGCGGTCGAGTATCACGGTGATTCGATCACCGTATTACCTGCGAAATACCTGAACAGGCTGTCGGATCTGCTCTTCATCCTGTCCCGGGTCGCCAATCCGCAGGGTGACGTGCTCTGGCAACCGGGCGGATGAGCGCCCGCGGCAAGACCAAACAGCGGACTCGGGCAACGGATTAGAAGCTTCGGCGTCGCGCGCGAGGTGACGGCCGGGACTCCAACCAGGACAGAAACGCCGTCAGCGCACCGCGATCCAGCGCAATCTCGTAGCCACGACGGCGTTCAGGGCTGGTGTCGCGCAACTCGAGCACCACGATCTCGTCTGTCATGATGTCGAACTCGTCGCCGCGCGGACCTCGCCGCGACACGATCTCCAGCCCGCGGCGGCTCAACCGGCGATCCGGCCACCAACGCAGGCTCGACAACCGGTAGAACCCGGCTTCGCCACCGCGATAACGCATTACACCGTGACGCCATCCTTGACCGCCGACAGCGGGTACGTCCCGCAGGATCGCCGCTGTACCGCCTACCTGCCGTAGCTTCCACAGCCGGTAGCACAGCGCGATGACGACGAAAAGCAGCACGCAGATGAGCGCGACCATGATGAACATGAGCGCGCTCATCGGTTACCGCTAGTCGAGCTGACCCAGGGCGCGAAGCCTGGCTCGACCCTTTGCCGCAACTGCGGGATCGTCGGATTCGGAGTCCTGCCGCGCACGGTCGCCATCGATCTCGGACTCGAGCTCGGCGGACTCCGCAAGGATGATCACGCCTTCACCGGTGACCGACATGAATCCGCCGTCGACGGCGATACGCAGATCCTCTTCGCCCTCTCGCTCGACGCGCACCATGGCGTCGTCGACGAGTTGAGCAACCAACGGGATATGGCGGGGCAGGATGCCGATCTCACCCGCAGTGGTGCGGGTGAACAGGAACGTCGCCTTACCCGACCAGATTTCCCGCTCGACGGCGACAATGTCGACGTCCAAATCCGCCATCGCTATTCGTCCTTGTCGGAATCGTCGCCCTTGCCCGCGTCGCCGTTTGAGTCGGTCTGAGCCGGGGCGCCGTCACCGCCGCCGGCATCCATCTTGGCGCCGAGGCTTTCTGCCTTCTTCTCCAGATCCTCGAGACCACCGATGAGGAAGAACGCCTGCTCCGGCAGATGGTCGAAGTCGCCCTTGGTCAGCTTGTCGAACGCCTCGATCGTCTCCTTCAGGGGAACCGTCGAGCCCGGCTGACCGGTGAACTGCTCGGCTGCCATCATGTTCTGTGACAGGAAGCGCTCGATCCGGCGGGCCCGCTGCACCAGCTGCTTGTCCTCTTCGGCCAACTCGTCGATACCGAGGATCGCGATGATGTCCTGAAGGTCCTTGTAGCGCTGCAGGATTCGGATGACCTCTTGCGCGACGCGGTAGTGCTCGTCGCCGACCACGCTCGGATCCAGGATCGTCGAGCTGGACGCCAGCGGGTCCACCGCCGGGAAGATGCCCTTGGAGAACACCGAACGGCTCAGCTCCGTCGTCGCGTCGAGGTGCGCGAACGTCGTCGCGGGCGCCGGGTCGGTGTAGTCGTCTGCGGGCACGTACACGGCCTGCATCGAGGTGATCGAGTGACCTCGGGTCGAGGTGATCCGCTCCTGCAGCTCACCCATCTCATCGGCCAGCGTCGGCTGGTAGCCCACCGCCGAGGGCATGCGGCCCAGCAGCGTCGAAACCTCCGAACCCGCCTGGGTGAATCGGAAGATGTTGTCGATGAACAGCAGCACGTCCTGGCCCTGCTCATCACGGAAGAACTCGGCCATCGTCAACGCGGACAACGCGACCCGCATACGAGTGCCCGGCGGCTCGTCCATCTGGCCGAACACCAGCGCCGTGTCCTTGAGCACGTCGGCGTCGGCGAGCTCGACCCACAGGTCGTTGCCCTCGCGGGTGCGCTCACCCACGCCGGCGAACACCGAAGTGCCACCGAAGTTGCGGGCGATGCGGTTGATCATCTCCTGGATCAACACGGTCTTGCCGACGCCGGCGCCGCCGAACAGGGCGATCTTGCCGCCACGGACGTACGGGGTCAGCAGGTCGACGACCTTCAGGCCCGTCTCCAGCATCTCGGTCTTGGGTTCGAGTTGGTCGAACGCCGGCGGCTTGCGGTGAATCGACCAACGGTCGAAATCCTTGCCATAGCCGGGCTCGTCGAGGCAGTCGCCCAGCGCGTTGAACACGTGGCCCTTGACGCCGTCGCCGACGGGCACCGAGATCGAGCTGCCGGTGTCGGTCACCTCGACACCACGAACCAAGCCGTCGGTGGGCTGCATCGAGATGCAGCGCACGAGGTTGTCGCCGAGGTGTTGGGCGACCTCGAGGGTCAGCGTCTTCGCCAGGTCCTTGTATCCGATTTCGGCGTGCAGCGCGTTGAACAGTTCCGGCACGGAATCGCGCGGGAATTCAACGTCGACGACAGGGCCGGTGACACGTACGACGCGGCCCGCGGTGTCGGTGCTGGTCTCTTTTTCAGCAGTAGCAGTCATTGTCTTCTTCGCTTTCTGGGGCTACTTCTTGGCGGCGTCCGCAAGCGCGTTCGCGCCACCGACGATTTCGCTGATTTCCTGGGTGATCTGAGATTGCCGCTCGCGGTTGGCCATCAGGGTCAGATCCTTGATGAGATCGTCGGCGTTGTCGGTCGCCGACTTCATGGCGCGTCGGCGAGAAGCCGACTCCGACGCCGCCGCCTCGAGCAGCGCGGCGAAGATGCGGGTGGAGATGTAACGGGGCAACAGAGCGCCGAAGAGGGTCTCGGCGTCCGGTTCGAAGGAGAACAGCGTCTGCAGCCCGGGGTCTTCTTCGCTGTACTCCACCACCATCGGTGCGATCCGTCGTGCAATCGCCGACTGCGACAGCATCGACCTGAATTCAGTGAAGACGATGTGCAGTTCGTCGACTCCCAGGACGTTGTCGGCACCGGGGTCGTCGCCTTCGTCATCCTCACCGGCCGTGAACGCATCGACCAGTGTGCTCGCGATCTCCTGGGCGTTCTCGTAATCGGGGCGCTCGGAGAATCCGGTCCACGACTCCTGGATGTCCCAGTTGCGGAAGCTGTAGTAGCCGAGAGCTTTTCGGCCCACCACGTACAGGACGGGGTCCTTGCCCTCCGAACGAAGAAGCGAAAACAGCTCCTCAGACCTCCGGAAGATGTTCGCGTTGTACGCACCGGCCAGACCCCGGTCCGAGGAGACCACCAACACGGCAGCCCGCCGAGGGTTCTCACGCGGGACGAGCAGCGGGTGATCCAGTGCGCTCGCACTCGCGAGTTCGGTGAGCATGTTCGTGATCTCGCGGTCGTAGGGCCGAGCCGCCTCGACTCGAGCCTGCGCCTTGGCGATGCGCGACGTCGCGATCAGTTCCTGGGCTTTGGTGATCTTCTTGATCGAGCCCGCGGAGCGGATGCGGCCGCGCAATTCGCGCAGTGTGGCAGCCATCTGTGTTCAGGCCTTACTTCTTCTTCGGTGCGGGCTTGCGAACCTTCACCGATTCCTTTTCGACGTCTTCCTCGTCCATCGCCTCGACATGCTCGTCGGGCACGACCGAGCTGCCGTCGGTGGTGGCGAAGCCCTTCTTGAAGTCGTTGACGACCTTCTCGAGTTTCTCCTCCAGCTCCTCGGAAAGCTTCTTGCTCTCCCGGATCTCCTTGAGGATGCCCTCCTGCGACCCCTTCACGTGATCGAGGAATTCCCGCTCGAACTTCTGAACGTCTTCCACGGGAACGGAATCCAGGTGCCCCCTGGTGCCCAGGAAGATCGCGACCACCTGGTCCTCGACCGGCATCGGGCTGCTCTGCGGTTGCTTGAGCAACTCAACGAGCCGTGCGCCGCGGTCCAGCTGCGCCTTCGACGTCTCGTCCAGATCGGAGGCGAACGCCGCGAACGACTCGAGTTCGCGGTACTGCGACAGGTCCAAGCGGAGACTTCCGGCAACCTCTTTCATTGCCTTGATCTGCGCGGCACCACCGACGCGCGACACCGACACACCGACGTTGATCGCCGGGCGCACACCCTGGTTGAACAGGTCGGTCTCCAGGAAGCACTGACCGTCGGTGATCGAGATGACGTTGGTCGGGATGTACGCCGAGATGTCGTTGGCCTTGGTCTCGATGATCGGCAGACCGGTCAGCGAGCCGCCGCCGAGCTCGTCGGAGAGCTTCGCGCAGCGCTCCAGCAGGCGCGAGTGCAGGTAGAAGACGTCGCCCGGGTACGCCTCACGGCCCGGCGGGCGGCGCAGCAGCAGCGAGATCGCGCGGTACGCCTCGGCCTGCTTGGTCAGGTCGTCGAAGACGATCAGCACGTGCTTGCCGTCGTACATCCAGTGCTGAGCGATGGACGAACCCGTGTACGGCGCAAGCCATTTGAAGCCGGCCGAGTCCGATGCCGGCGCGGCGACGATGGTCGTGTACTCCATCGCGCCGCCCTCTTCGAGGGTCTGCCGCACGCTGGCGATGGTGGTGCCCTTCTGGCCGATCGCCACGTACACGCAGCGGACCTGCTGATCGGGATCGCCGGTCTCCCAGTTCTGCCGCTGGTTGAGGATGGTGTCCACGCACACCGCGGTCTTCCCGGTCTTGCGGTCGCCGATGATCAGCTGGCGCTGTCCACGACCGATCGGGGTCTGCGAGTCGATGGCCTTGATACCCGTCTGCAGCGGCTCGCTCACGCCCTGGCGCTGCACCACCGACGGCGCCTGGAGCTCGAGGGCGCGACGTTCGGTCGTCTCGATCTCCCCGCGACCGTCGATCGGCTGGCCCAGCGGGTTGACCACGCGACCGAGGAAGCCATCGCCCACCGGCACCGAGAGGACCTCGCCGGTGCGCTTCACCTGCTGGCCCTCTTCGATCTTCTCGAAGTCACCGAGGATGACCGCGCCGACGCTGTGCTCGTCGAGGTTCAGCGCCACGCCCAGCACGCCACCGGGGAACTCCAGCAGCTCCTGGGTCATCACCGACGGGAGTCCCTCGACGTGAGCGATACCGTCGCCGGCGTCGATGACGGTGCCGATCTCTTCGCGCTCGGTGTCCGCCTCGAAGCCGGAGACATACTCCTCGATCGCGCCCTGGATCTCATCCGCCGAGATCGTCAACTCTGCCATGGTGTTCTGTCTTCCTACTTCGTGTGTGGTCTTGGTGTGGTGGGTCAGTCGGGTAAGCGGGTCTCGGCCGCCGCCAGCTTCGACGCCAGCGAACCGTCGATCACCTCGTCACCGACGGCGATCGTCAAGCCGCCGAGCAGTTCGGGGTTCACGTCGAGCTGGATCGACACCGGACGACCGTAGATACGGGTGAGCAGTTCGGTGAGCCGCTGGCTTTGGTCGTCACTGAGCTCGGCGGCCGCGCGAACCTGCGCAACGACTTCACCGCGCCGCGAGACGGCAAGATTCGCGAGTTCGCGAACGGCCTCGTCGGCGCGCTCCCCGTGCAGCAGATCGAGTGTCTGACGCAGCAGGTCGGCGGTGTTCTTGCTCGCCCGGCGCCCAAGCACGTTGTTCAGCAGCCCAATCCGTCCCTCGAGCGGGGCCGTGTACTCGCCCAGCAGCGAGATCAGGCGTGGCTCGGAATCGAGGATGCGACTGAACCGGAACAGCTGGTCTTCGACGTCCTCGATCTGGCCCTCCCCCTCGGCCCGCACCAAAAGGGCCAGCCGGGCGAGGTGCTGGATGCTGTGAATCAGATCGGAGGTGGCCGACCAACGCTGCGACACAGCCGTTTTGAAGAGGTCGAGCGCGGAGTCCGAGACCTTTCCCGAGAGCAGCCGCTCGACGAGCCGAACCTTGGGCTCATCAGCACTGGATGGATCGGCCAGATGCCGGGAGAGCACTGGTTCGCGGCGCAACAGTTTCGATGTGGAAGCCAGATCGTCAGCCAACCGCGTCAGCGCGTCCGCATCCAGACCGTTGGCCACCCCGTCGAACCGCTCGACCAACTGAGTCAGGGACTCGCGGCTGGCGGCCCGAAGCTTCGCCGTGACGACGTCTGTGAACGTCGTCGACGACGGGGCCATCTCGTCGAGCTCGGCCAGGAAGCGGTCGACTGTCGCCGACTGCTCGGCGCTGTCGGAGACGAAGTCGCGGACGAGATTGCCGGCCCGCTGCACCGATTCGGCGCCGAGGCTCTGCCGGAGCTCGCGAACGAGCTGCTGGCGCAGAAGCTGAACTTGTTGCGCCCCCAGCGTTTTGATGCGTTCCAGCTCGACGTCGGCCTGTGCGCGCAGCTGCTCGGCGATGATCTCGGCATCCTTGCGGGCCTCTTCGATCACATTCGCAGCCTCGGCCTTGGCCTGCTCCAGCGCCTTCGCGTGCTCGGTGTCGGCGTCGGCCACCTTCTTCTCGGCCTCGGTGTGTTCAGCGAGCTGGTTTCGGACCGTCTCCTGCTGCGTCCTCATCATGTTGCGCACCGGCGGCACAACAAATTTGACGACCACGAACACAATGAGGGCAAAGCCGATGAGCTGGCCGATGAAGGTCGACATTCGTCAGCGCTCCCGTCCTGTCGCGACCGGCACCGTGCGCGTAGCCACGTCGACGCCGAGCACCCGACTCGCGAGGTTGGCAGCCAACGTCTCCACCGACGACTGGAGATCGGCCGTCAGAGCCCGCGACTGTTGCGTGAGCTGCTCGTTCGCCTGCTGCAGAAGCGTCGATACCTCCGCATTGGCGCGGGCCCGCGCGTCGTCGACGATCTTGCGACCCTCAGCGCGGGCTTCCTCACGGACAGTCGTCGCCTCGCGGCGGGCATCCGCCATCACGTTGCGATAGTCGGCATCCGCGGCAGCCCGCAACTGGGCTGCCCGTTTGTTGTCCTCGGCCGTCTTGTACACCATCGCCTCGCGCTCGTGCAGGACCCGGGAAATCGGGGGCACGACCCACTTGGCGATCACTCCGAGCACGATCAAGAAGATCAGCAGCACGAAGATGAAGGTGCCGTTGGGGATCAGGAAGTTCTGGCCACCTCCCTGAGCCAACAGAACGACGTTCGAGTCAGCCATGGCCGGCTTTAACCCCCAACCGGGGTGGCGAACACGAACAGCGCCATGAACGCCAGGTTGATGAAGTACATGGCCTCCACCAGACCAACCGTGATGAAGAACGGGACGAACAATCGACCCTGTGCTTCCGGCTGACGGGCTACGCCGTTGACCAGAGCGCTACCGACGACACCGTCGCCGATCGCGGCACCGATGGCGCCGCCGCCCAGAAGAAGTCCACCGCCGATGAGTGCTCCGGCAGCGATAGTGGGATCCATTCCTTATCCTCCTTGATATCTGGTAGCAGTCCTACCAGGTGGTTTTGTCGAGCATTTCCGCGTGGTCAGTGATGTTCGTCCTCAAGCTCCATCGACTGGCCGAAGTACAAGATCGTCAGCAACGCGAAGATGAACGCCTGGATCGCGCCGATGAACAATTCGAACATTTTCCACAGGGCGTTCGGCGCCCACAGGATGTAGGCCGGGAACAGCGCGATGATCGTGACCATGATGCCGCCGGCGAAGACGTTGCCGAAAAGTCGGAGGGACAACGAGACTGGCTTGGCGAGCTCCTCGACGAGGTTGATCGGGGCGAGAAACGCCACGTGTCCTTTGAGCAGTCGCACGGGGTGGCCGATCGGACCCCGGCGCCAGAACCCGGCGGCGTGGTAGCAGAAGAACACGAACAGGCCGAGCGCCACAACGAAGTTGATGTCGGAGGCGGCGGGTTTGAGCAGTTCGTGGATACCGGTCTCATCGCTGTACTGCCACGGGAATACCGACAGCCAGTTCGCGATGAGGATGTAGACGAACAGTGTCACAGCAAGGGGCAGCACGAACGGCGCGATCTTCATACCGATCGCGGACTCGACCTGGTTGCGCACCTGGACGGTGATGGCTTCCCAGAAGAGTTGCACTCCGCTGGGCACGCCGGTCGACGTCACCTTTGCGCGCAGGTAGAACGCCAGCGCCAGCACGATCACGGCGGCGATCGACGCGGACAACAACGTATCGGTGTTAACAGTCAGCCCAAACCAATTGGCCTCGGTATGTGTGCCGACGTGAATTCCGGAGTCGGCGGCGAGGATGGTTTCGGTCATTACTGGGTGGCCTCCCCTTGGGATCCAACGGTGTCGGTCGGGCTGCCTGCGCGCAGCTTCCGCGCGACGGGCACGGCGGTCGAGAACACGAGCAGCATTTGGAACAACGCCATTCCGAAGACCACGCCCAACCCTTCGGGCCGGAACACGAACGCGATCACCAGTCCGATCACCGTCAGGACCATCAAGCGGATCGCGGAGTTCACGGCCATCTTGCTCTTCAGCGGGTGCGCGTGGGCGGTGATCCGAAGCGCCGATCGGCGGACCAGGATCGCGTTGAACAAGCCGAGGCCCAAGCCGATGCCGAAGAAGATTCCGACCATCGGGTGGCCGAGCAGGGCGGTCGCCACGGTTGCGAGCACGGTCAGCGCGAGGCAGATCACCGAGAGCCGCAACGGGCGGAACGCAACGGATGGCAACACCAATGGCGCATCTTGCGCTGGCGTCGTCACAACTTCACCTCAATCCGCGGTTCACGGTGGTTGCCCCGATGATTTGCGTGCGTGGCTTCCTGAGCGTATCGGAGGGCATTTGGCTCGCTGGAATCACCCACGGGGCAGCTCCCTTTGTCGGTCGTGGTTCCGTTCCGATCGGTGGTCTACCGATGGCCCGGGGGCCGGCAACCCGCGAGGTTATTTCGGGTTCTGAATGCACCCTAACACATGGTGGGAGGCATAAAAGAGGGTCTACTACTTTTCGTCGTACATCGGCTGGAATTGGCCGTTCCGCCGACGGAGAAGAGGGATCAAAGTGACGACGACGGCGACCAGAATTGCGGCCAGCATGACGGCTCCGCTGTAGCGCGGATCGAAGAAGATGGTGCTGGCCGCGCCGAAGCACACGATGCTCACCCACAGATAGATCACCAGGACCACGCGCCGGTGCGAATGGCCGATCTGGAGCAACCGGTGATGTAGGTGCATCTTGTCCGGTGTCGTGAAGTGGACGCCGGCCCGGGTGCGCCGGATGATCGCCAGCAGGGTGTCCAGGGCGGGCACGAACATCACCGCGACCACGAGCAGGAACGGCGACAGCAGCGCGAAGACGTCACGCACCCCGTACGCCGTCTGCGAGATGGGACCGGCGGCCGTGGTCGCCGCCGCCGCGAGCATCAGGCCGATCAGCATCGACCCGGAGTCGCCCATGAAGATCTTGGCGGGGTGGAAGTTGTGCGGCAGGAATCCGAGGCACACCCCGGCCAGCACCACGGAGATCACCGCGGGCGGATAGAACAGGACGTCGCCGCCGTGGTCGCGTAGCAGCCCCACCGAGAAGATGCAGATTGCCGACGCGGTGATCAGCCCGAGGCCGGCCGCGAGCCCGTCGAGACCGTCGATGAAGTTCATCGCGTTGACGATCGAGACCGTCAGCGCCAGCGTCAGCAGAATCGACGACACCTGATCCAGGACGATGGTGCCGACGCCGCCGATCGGAATGTAGAGCACGCTCCACGCCACCCCCATCGTGACGAGCACACTGGCCGCGGTGATCTGGCCGGCGAACTTCGTCAGGGAATCCAAGCCCCAACGGTCGTCGATCAGGCCGACGACCATGATCAGCCCCCCGGCGACGACGACCGCGGGCATGCCCGTCGAATAGACGAACCCCCGCGTCAGGGCCGGGAGTTGGGAGGCCAGCAGGACCGCGAACGCGACGCCGATGTACATCGCGAGCCCACCCATCCGCGGAATGGGTTGCGCGTGCACGTCTCGGTCGCGCGGGATCGCGACGGCCCCGAAGCGACGCGCCAGAACCCTGACCCATCCGGTCGCGAAGTAGGTGATGATTGCCGCCGTCAGCCCGACCAGCGCGAGCTCCCGGATCGGTACGCCCGCACCGCGATCGTTGAGAGCCAGCAGCGTGTCGGTGGCATAGACCACCGGTGAACCGTACTGCACGAAAGCCAATCTCAGTCCGTCAAAGTCGTCGGCTCGACACCGAGCACGGTCGCGATCGCCTCGACACCGACCGGGCCTTCGCGCAGCACGCGCGGGTGCGCGCCGGTGAGGTCGACGATCGTCGAGGCCGCCTGCCGCTCGGATGGTCCGGCCTCCAGATACACCTCGACTTGCTCGCCCAATTGTTCGCGCGCCGCTTCCGCGGTGACGGCCGGGGGGCGTCCGGAGACGTTGGCACTCGAGACCGCCATCGGCCCGACTGCTCGCAGCAGTTCGATGGCCACCGGGTGCAACGGCATACGCAACATCACGGTCCCGTGCGCGTCGCCGAGGTCCCAATGCAGCGACGGCGCCTGGCGTACCACCAGGCTCAGCGCGCCCGGCCAGAAGGCGCGGATCAGTTCGCGTGCGCTGGTGGGCACGTTGTACACCAGGCCTTCGATCGTGTGCCATGAGCCGACGAGGACGGGCACCGGCATATCGCGGCCGCGCCCTTTGGCGGCGAGCAGGGCGGCGACGGCTTCTCCGTCGAATGCGTCGGCGCCGACGCCGTACACGGTGTCCGTCGGCAACACGACCAGCCGGCCGCCCTTGAGCGCGCTGATCGCCGACGCGACTCCGGTGTCACGCTGGTCGGCGTCCGAGCAGTCGAACAACTGACTCATGCCGCGGATCCTCCTTCGGGGGTCCTTCGGGCGGTCACGAACCGCGGCCGCCCGGCGAGATCGCGCCGCGCGGTGATGTCGTCGAAACGCGTTGATCGGCTCAAACACTCAACGGTGCGTTCCGAGGTCGTGTCGTCGTGTTCGACGGCCACGAGCCCGCCGGTGCGCAGCCACCGACCCGCGAGACCGGAGATCGCCTCGATCACCCGCATCCCGTCTGGGCCGCCGAACAATGCGTGCGCCGGATCGTGTTCGGCCACTTCGGGTTCGAGCTGCGCACCGTTGGGAATGTAGGGCGGGTTCGCGACGACGAGGTCGACCGACCCGTCGAGTTCGGGCAGCAGTGCAGGTTCGGTCACGTCGGCGTGGACGATCTCGACGGCCGTGCCCGCAAGATTACGTCGCGCGTATTCGAGCGCCGGTTCGGAGTCGTCGACGGCGATGATGCGCGCGTCGGGCCGGCCCTTCGACAGCGTGAGTGCCAGCGCACCGCTCCCCGTGCACAGGTCGACGATCACTGGGGCGTCGGGCAACCGTTGTGCCAGAGCCCATTCCAGCAGGGCTTCGGTTTCGGGGCGCGGGATGAACACGCCGGGGCCGACGTGCACGTCGACCGGCCCGAAGGCGGCGGTGCCAACCAGGTGCTGCAGCGGGATGCGCTGGGCGCGCCGCGCGATGAGGCTGTCGTATCGTTCGGCGAATTCGGGGTCGGCCTCGGCGAACCGGAGAAGGCCCCGGTCCACCCCCAACACGTGCGCGGCCAGCAGTTCGGCGTCGACGCGCGGTGCCGCGACGCCCGCTTCGGCCAGCGCCGTCGCAGCGGCGTCGATCGTCTGGCTCAGCGGGGTGGGTGCCGGCGCCGGGCTGGGCCGGATCATGTGGCCTGCAGTCTCGCCTGCTTGTCGGCGGCGGCCAGCGCGTCGAACAGGTCGTCGAGCTCGCCGTCGAGCACCTGGTCGAGGTTGTGCGCCTTGAAGTTGATCCGGTGATCGGCGATCCGGTTCTCCGGGAAGTTGTAGGTGCGGATGCGTTCGCTGCGGTCGACGGTGCGGATTTGGCTGGCGCGGTCGGCCGAGGCGTCTGCCTGCGCCTGCTCCTCGGCCACCGCCTGCAACCGCGCGGCGAGCACCTGCATCGCACGGGCCTTGTTCTGCAGCTGCGACCGCTCGTTCTGACAGGTGACCACGATGCCCGTGGGCAGGTGGGTGATGCGCACGGCGGAGTCGGTGGTGTTGACGCCCTGGCCGCCCTTGCCCGACGACCGGTAGACGTCGACGCGCAGATCCGATTCGTCGATCTGCACCTCTTCGACCTCTTCGGGCTCGGGATAGACGAGCACCCCGGCCGCGGAGGTGTGCACGCGGCCCTGGGACTCGGTGACGGGGACCCGCTGTACGCGATGCACGCCGCCTTCGAATTTCAGCCGCGACCACACGCCGTCGGCGGAGTCGCCTTTGCTGCGGATCGAGAGTGTGGCGTCCTTGTAGCCGCCGAGGTCGGAGAAGGTCTCGTCGAGCACGGTGACGGTCCAACCGTGGCGCTCGGCGTAGCGGATGTACATGCGGGCGAGGTCGGCGGCGAATAGCGCGGATTCCTCGCCGCCCTCCCCCGACTTGACCTCGAGGACGATGTCGTCGGCGTCGTGCGGGTCGCGGGGCGCCAGCAGGTCGGTCAGCTGGGTGTCGAGTTGCTCGACGGTGGCCACCAGCTCGTCGACCTCGGCCGCGAACGACGGATCGTCGGCCGCCAGTTCCCGTGCCGCCTCCAGGTCACCGCGGGCGGCCTCGAGCTTGCGATACGTCGCGACGATCGGCGACACCTGCGCGAAGCGTCTGCCCACCTTGCGGGCGCGAGCGGCGTCGGCATGCAGGTCCGGATCGCTGAGTTGGCGTTCGAGGTCGGCATGCTCGGCCAGCAGCGTGTCGATCGCGCCTCCGGGCTGAGCCGGGGATTCAGCGCGAGCCATGTCGACCTCCTCTCCGTGGCTACTCGCGAACGCAAACCGGCGCCCGGCCTGGCCGCTGATGCGGCAGATCGGGCGCCGGAACGGAAGCTACTTGTCGGCAGCCTTGTCCTTGCGCTTGCCGTAGCGCTTCTCGAAGCGCGCCACCCGGCCGCCGCTGTCGAGGATCTTCTGCTTGCCGGTGTAGAAGGGATGGCACTGCGAGCAGACCTCGACGTGGATCTGTCCGCTCTGCTTGGTGCTCCGCGTGGTGAACGTGTTGCCGCAACCGCAGTGCACTGTGGTCTCTACATAATCGGGGTGAATACCCGTTTTCATGGTGTCCTCTTCGATCGTGCCCCGGGTCGCCCCTCCGTGCTGGAGGTGACGGGCGTGAACCGGAACTTCAGGGTCGGCGGTCCATTATGCCAGCTAGGGCCGCCAAGTGCCTAAACGCGTGCGCACCGGGCGGTATTCCGCTTCCGCCTCGACCGTCGCGCTATTCCACCTCCGGGCCGAACGTGGGTTACCCGCACGCGGCGCGGCGGTTTGGCGTGACATAACCCCACACTCGCGGCTAGACGGCTAGACGGCTCGCGGCTAGACAGGTTGGAACCTGCTGCCGTCACGCCGCCACAGCGTCCTGCCGTCGGGTGTGACGCCTCGCGCGACGAGCTCACGCTTGACAATCTTGTTGGTCGCGGTGCTGGGCAGGTCGTCGGCGACCCACACGTAGCGCGGCCAGGCCTTCGGCGAGAGGTCTCGCTGTGCCGCCAGGAACTGCTCGAACGTCTGCGGATCGAGTTCGGCGTCGTCCTGCAGCACCAGGGCGGCCATCACCTGGTCGCCGACAAGCTCGTCGGGCACCGGATAGACCGCGACGCGGTTGACCGCCGGCAGCCGCAGCAGGATCCGCTCGATGGGCGCGGTCGCGAGGTTCTCGCCGTCAACCCGCATCCAGTCGGCGGTGCGTCCGGCCAGGTAGATGTAGCCGTCGGCGTCGCGGTACGCCAGATCCCCCGACCAGTACATGCCGTGGCGCATCCGCTCGTCGGTGGCGTCCGGGTCGTTGTAGTAGCCGCGAAACAGGCCGCTGCCGTCGGTGTTGACGAGTTCGCCGATCGCCACGTCGGCGTTGGTCAACGCGCCGTTTTCGTCGAACTCCGCCACCGGGCATTCGGTGACCGTGTCGCTGTTGTAGATCGCCACGCCTGGAAAGCCTTGTCCGATGGAGCCTTTCGGCGTGTCGGGGGTGCGGGTGATGATCACGGCGTTCTCGGTCGAACCGAAGCCGTCGTCGACGGTGACGTCGAAGCGCCGGCTGAACTGCTCGATGTCGCGGTCGGTGGCCTCGTTGCCGAATGCGACGCGCAGCGGGTTGTCGCGATCGTCGGGCTGCTCGGGAGTGGCCAGAACGTAGGCCAGCGGTTTGCCCACATAGTTCATGTAAGTCACGCGGTGGCGTCGGATGTCGGCCAGGAACCTGGACGCCGAGAACTTGGCGGGCACCATCGCGGCCCCGGCGACGAGCGCAGGCGCCCATCCGCCCACCACGGCGTTCGAATGGAACATCGGCATCGAGAGGTAGCAGACGTCGTTCTCGGTGAGTTCGAACCTCTCGGCCAGGGCGTTGCCGGCGAACAGCACCATGAGGTTGGCAACCTGGACGGCCTTGGGGTCACCGCTGGTGCCGGAGGTGAAGATCATCATGAACGTGTCGTCGACGGCGGCTTCGCGGTGCGGAATGAATGTCGTCGCGGTGGCCAGGAAGTCCGTCCATGCGGTGCTCGATGTGTCCAGCACCGTGACCCCCGACAGGTCCAGACCGTCGAGCAGCGCACGGTGTTCGGCGTCGGTGATCAGGAACTGACAGTGCACCTTGGTCACGTCGCGTGCCAGGGCCTCCCCGCGGCGCGTGGTGTTGATACCGCACACGACATAGCCCCCGAGGCCGGCCGCCGCGAGCGCGATCAGCATGTCGGGAGTGTTGCCGAGCAAGACCCCGACGTGCAGGGGACGGTCCGCGTCGGCGGCGCCGATGAGCGCGGCGGCCTGCGTCTTGGCCTCGGCGACGTATTGGCGGTAGGTCCAGGTGCGGTCCCCGTGCCGGATGGCGACGGTGTCGCGGTCGGCGCGCTCGTTGAGCAGCTGCTGGAGCGTGTCCGCCATGGCTCACCTTCCGACAGTGAACAGATTCGCGATTCTGTCTACCATGACACAATGCCCCGATCGGCCCACTCGAGGGCGAGGTTAACGGAGGAGCCCACCTGGTGACGAGCGGCGCCGCCACCAAGACCGTCCGCGATCGACTGATCGACGCGGCCGAGGTCTGCCTGCGCGCCAAGGGAATCCGCTCGACCACCGTGTCCGAGGTGGCCGAGGTGGCGGGCGTCTCCCGCGGCTGGCTGTACCGCCACTTCCCCGACAAGGTCTCACTGCTGGGCGCGGCGATCGTGCGGCTCAATGAGGCCTACTGGTCCGAGGCGCACGAGATGCTCGAGCGCGTCGAGGGCCTGGACCGACAGATCGCCGCCGGAGTCCTGCACGGGCGCACGGCCTACGACGACCCCGGCACCCTTTTGATGAAGCTGCGCGTCGACGAGCCGGACGAGTTCGCCGCGTGCGCGGGCGCCGGTGTGCAGGGACTGGTGCCCGACCTGGCCGACTTCTGGTCGCGCTACCTGGTCGCCGCACGCGAGTCGGCCGAGATCCACCCCGACACCAATATCGCCGAAGCGTCGGAATGGCTTGCCCGCGTGCTGATTTCGCTTGCCACCGTACCCGGCAGAACGCTTGATCCCAGCGACGGCGACGCGGTGCTGCGCCACCTACGCCGCTATGTCATGCCAGGACTGCGAGCCGACCCGGGCGCGTGATCTCTACGCGACGTCGATGGTGATCGCGGGCCGACCGACGAGCGTCATGAGGATGTCGCGGATCGGCGCCTCGACTCGTCGACCCTCGCCGGCCTGGAACTCGGCGTCCGTCGCGGCGAGTTGTACGCCGTCAAAGCGTCGCTGCGCCTTGAACGGAAAACCCATTGCCCACACCCGTTCGGCCGCCGCCACCGCCGCGTCGACGGGCATGGGACGGTCGATCCCGAGTGGCACGGCGATGTCCTGGGTGTGCACCAAAACATCCGTCAACGGGTCGAGTTCGGCGGTGCCCGGCGGACGCTTACGCGACCCGCGCATGGCGCGCAGCGCCGCTGTCAGCTCGGCAGGAGATCGCTTGTCCTGCACCGCTACTCGGTAGATCATCGCGTTGAACCGGAAGCCGGACCGCAGCAGTTCGAACAGCAACCTCGGCGTACCGGATGCGGAGTGCGTGATGTGCGCGGCCACGTGGCGAACGGTCCACCCCTCGCACAGGCTCGGCGTCGACCATTGTTCGGGCTCTAGGCCGTCCAGCATGTCGGCAAGGCTCGCACGCTGCTCATCGATATGCCGCCATATCGTGTCGGAGTCCACGACAGCCCCTTTAGTCAGGTTTCCTGACCAAATGTAGTCAGGTAATCGTACTAACGTCAACGTGTGACCGAGATGCCGAACGTCGCCACGCTCATGTTCATCGGACACCGCGCCGTCGAGACACGCGTCATGGAGGCATTGGCTGGCGCCGGCGCCGACGACATCACTGCGGCACAGAGTCGGCTGATGCAACGCCTCGATCCGCGCGGGATGCGGCTCACCGATCTCGCCGAGCAGGCACGCGTCACCAAGCAGACGGCCGGTGCGCTGGTCGACCAACTGGAACGCTCGGGTTACGTGTTGCGCTCCCCCGATCCAACCGATGCACGGGCCCGGCTGGTGACATTGAGCGACAAGGGCATGGCGGCGTGCAGGACCGCGGGCGCCGAGGTCGCCAAGGTCGAGGACGAGTGGCGACGTTACCTCGGTGACCGCCGGTTTCGGCAGCTACGCGAAGCGTTGACGGCGCTGCGCGAGATCACCGACCCGTATCGATGAATGGTTTCAGTTAGTCGGCGTCCATCGAGCCCGGGGCGGTCTTGGAGACCTGCACCAGGAACTCGTAGTTGTTCTTGGTCTTGCGCAGCTGGCTCATCAACAGGTCGATGGCCTGGTGCGGATCCAGCCCCGACAGCACGCGACGCAGCTTGTGCACGATCGCGAACTCGTCCGGCGAGAGCAGCAGCTCGTCCTTGCGGGTGCCGGACGGGTTGACGTCGACGGCCGGGAAGACGCGTCGCTCGGCGATCTTGCGGTCGAGCTTGAGCTCGGCGTTACCGGTGCCCTTGAACTCCTCGAAGATCACCGTGTCGCCGGTCGACCCGGTCTCCACCATTGCGGTGGCGACGATGGTCAGCGAGCCGCCCTCTTCGATGTTTCGGGCCGCGCCGAGGAACCGCTTCGGCGGATACAGCGCGGTCGAGTCGACACCACCGGACAGGATGCGACCCGAGGCCGGCGACGCGTTGTTGTACGCGCGGCCGAGGCGGGTGATCGAGTCCAGCAGCACGACAACGTCCTTACCCTGCTCGACGAGCCGCTTGGCCCGCTCGATCGCCAGCTCGGCGGCCTGGGTGTGATCGGACGGCGGCCGGTCGAACGTCGAGGCGATGACCTCGCCCTTGACCGAGCGCTGCATGTCGGTCACCTCTTCCGGACGCTCGTCGACGAGCACCACCATCAGGTGGCATTCCGGATTGTTGGTGGTGATCGCGTTGGCGATGTCCTGGAGGATCGTGGTCTTACCGGCCTTGGGCGGCGACACGATCAGCGCGCGCTGACCCTTGCCGATCGGCATGATCAGGTCGATGACGCGGGTGGTCAGCTTCTCGGTGTTGGTCTCCAGGCGCAGCCGCTGATTCGGGTAGAGCGGCGTGAGCTTGTTGAACTCGGGCCGCTTCTTGGCCTCCTCCACCGGCTTGCCGTTGACGGTGTCCAGGCGCACCAGCGGATTGAACTTCTGCCGCGGGTTCTTGTCGCCGCCTTCTCCATCTCGGGGCACCCGCACGGCACCGGTCACGGCGTCACCGCGGCGCAAGCCGTTCTTGCGCACCATGTTCATCGAGACGTACACGTCGTTCGGGCCGGCCAGATAACCGGAGGTGCGGACAAACGCGTAGTTGTCGAGGACGTCGAGGATGCCGGCGACAGGCTGAACGACGTCGTCCTCACGCAGTTCGGTGTCGCGGTCACCGCCGCCGCCGTCACCGCCACCGCGCTCACGGCGCCTGCGGTCCCGGAACCGGCGACCGCGACGACCGCCTCGGCCCTCGCCGTCGTCGTCGTTGTTGTTGCCGCCGCCGCGGTTCTGACCGCCCTGCTGGTCGCCGCCCTGCTGCTGATCGCCGTCGGACTTGGTATCCGACTTGTTGGACTGGTCGCTCTTGTTGGACTGGTCGCTCTGGCGATCGCCGGTCTTGGTAGCGGCGTTGTCCGGCTGGTCGCCCGAAGCGTCGGGTGCGCCGGTTCCACGCGACGCGCCACGCCGCTCACGGCGGCGGGGCTGTTGCTCGGCGTCGGTGTTGGAACCGCTGTCGTCGCTCTGGGTGCCCGACTCGGCGTTCGGAGCATCCTTGGCGGGTTCGGTGGTCTTGGCCTCGCTGGTCGCGGGAGCCTCACCGCCGGCGGATGCCTTTCCGCGGCCGTTCGAGTCGCCGCGCCGCTCACGGATGGCGGCGACCAGTTCGCCCTTGCGCATACCGGATGCGCCCTCGACGCCGATTTCCTTGGCCAAGGCACGCAGTTCGGGCAGCACCATGGTCGAGAGGGAGCCGCCGCGGTTGCCGGAAGCGACCTCGGCGGTCGGTGCTGTTTCCGCGGTCGGCGTCGCGTTCGGCGCGTCCGCCGCCGCAGAAGTTGAGGTTTCTGAACTCACGGCGTTTGGCAGCTCACCGTTTTCGCTGCTGCCCCCAGCCGTGATCAGGTCCGTTTCAGTCACGGATGTCCTTTCTTTCCCTCGCAGAACGAGTCGTGCGGGGATTCGGTGCGATCAGTCGAACCACTGAACGCGTGGGCCCCACCATTGCCCCTGCAACGGTGATGGCCGGGCCTCGCCGGTATTCGGCGAACCGTCAATCCACGAGTAGACCACGGGGAAAATGGGTGGTGTCCTAGTGTCGGCGCAGGTAGAGACGCTGCGATTGCCTGACGACAGCGAGAATATCCCGCATCGGGACGGGAAGCAAGAAAGACATGGGTGTCGTGTTGCTCCTGTGATTCCTGTTTTGGCCGCGGTCAGCGTCGTACTGCCGCGCCCGACGTCCACTTGGCGCCGTCACCGATGGTCATGGCTTTGACGGTGAACCCGTTCGCGGTGCCGTACTCGAGAGCCTCTGCGGGCAACTCCGCTGACGTGCACAGAGCAAGCACCGAAGGACCCGCTCCCGAGAGCACCGCTGCTATGCCACAACGTCGCAGGACATCCAGGTATTCCGCGGAAGCCGGCATCGCCGACGCCCGTTGCGGCTGATGCAGGACATCCTCCGTCGCCGGCATCAACAGGTCGGGCCGTTCTGTCAATGCGACCACCATCAGAGCGGCCCTGCTCACGTTGAAGCGCGCGTCGGCATGGCTGACCTTCTCCGGCAGGAGCACGCGCGTCTCGGCGGTCGACGAGCGTTCGTCCGGTATCGCGACGAACAGCCGGATGTCGGGGTGCACCCGGATCGGCGCGACCTCGAATCGGGTCCCCGACTCATGCTCTTCGGTCCAGGACACCACGCCACCGCCCAGCACGGCCGCCGATGCGTTATCGGGGTGCCCTTCGAACTCCGAGGACAACTGGATGAGGTCGTGCTCCGAGAGAATCTCCGAAGACATCTGCGCCGCAAGGCCGTTGACCACCGAGAGTCCGCTGACCACCGCAGCTGCCGACGACCCAAGGCCGCGCGAGTGCGGAATGTCGTTGCGGCATCGCACCGTCATGCCGGCAGCGCTGATGTTCAGCGCCTGGAGCCCTCGCCGGATGGCCCGAACCACGAGATGGGTGTCATCCAGCGGCACCTGACCTTCGCCCTCGCCTTCGACCTCGACCGTCAAGCCGGAATCCGTTGTCTCTACGACGATCTCGTCGTAGAGGCCCAGCGCGATGCCCAGACTGTCGAAACCGGGGCCGAGGTTCGCGCTGGATGCCGCCACCACGGAGGTGGCGCTCAGTCCCGACGGCAGTACGCGTGTCACCGGCTATCCAAGCCCCAGCTGCTCGACGACGGCCACCGGATCGACGGGGACCGCGATCACCGACGGCATGCCCTTCAACGCGGTGTCCGGGTCCTTGAGCCCGTTGCCGGTCACCGTGCACACGACCGTCGAACCCTTGGCCACCCAACCGTCTTCGACCGATTTGAGCAGACCGGCGATGCTGGCCGCGGATGCGGGCTCGACGAACACGCCCTCGCTGCTGGCGACCAGGTGGTAGGCCTCGAGGATCTCTTCATCGGTGGCGGCCAGGAATCGACCGTCGGACTGCTGCGCGGCCGCCACGGCGGTGGTCCACGACGCAGGCGAGCCGATTCGGATGGCCGTCGCGATGGTTTCCGGATTCTTGACCGGTTCCCCGTGCACCAGCGGCGCCGCACCGGCCGCCTGTGTGCCGAGCATGCGGGGAAGACGGTCCGAGACGCCGTCGCTGTGGTACTCGGTGTAGCCCTTCCAGTATGCGGTGATGTTGCCGGCATTGCCCACCGGCAGCGAGTGCACATCGGGCGCCACGCCCAGCGCGTCGACGATCTCGAAGGCTGCGGTCTTCTGCCCTTCGATGCGGTACGGGTTGACGGAGTTGACCAGCGATATGGTCGGGAAATCGGCGGTCAGCTTACGCGCGAGTTCCAGGCAGTCGTCGAAGTTGCCATCGACCTGGATGATCTTGGCACCGTGCATGACGGCCTGGGCCAGCTTGCCCATTGCGATCTTGCCCTGTGGCACGAGCACTGCGCAGGTGATCCCGGCCCTGGCCGCATAGGCCGCTGCCGATGCCGACGTGTTGCCCGTGGATGCGCAAAGGACCGCCTGCTGGCCCCGCGCCACGGCCTCGGTCACCGCCATGGTCATGCCGCGGTCCTTGAACGAGCCGGTCGGGTTGAGCCCCTCGACCTTGAGATGCACTGTGCAGCCGGTGAGTTCGGACAGGCGCTGCGCGGGGAGCAGCGGAGTACCACCCTCACGCAGGGTGATCGGCGTCCAGCTTTCGTCGACCGACAGCCGGTCGCGGTACGCGGCGATCAGCCCGGGCCAAGGCTGGTGAACGGTCTGCGCGGAGGCGCTCATTCGGTGGTTCCTTCCATGCGCAGCACGCTGTTGATGCTCTGTACGACATCGAGGTCGGCCAACGCCGCCACGGTCTCCGAGAGCGCTGCGTCCGTGGCCTGATGGGTCACAACCACGATGCGGGCACCGCAGCGCTGACCGTCTTCGTCGACCATGCCCTCCTGACGCACCTCGGCGATACTGACATCACGTTCACCGAACTCGGCCGCCACAGCGGACAACACGCCTGCTCGATCCGCGACGTTCATGTTCACGTAGTAACGAGTCGGGATGAAGCCAATCGGGGCGATCGGCAGCTTGGCGTACTTCGATTCGCGCGGGCCGCGGCCGCCCTGCACACGGTTGCGAGCCGCCATCACGAGATCACCCATCACCGCAGAGGCAGTGGGTGTCCCGCCGGCCCCCTGCCCGTAAAACATCAGGCGACCGGCGGCTTCTGCCTCGACCACGACCGCGTTGAACGCTCCGTTGACGGCGGCCAGCGGATGGTCCAGCGGCACCAGGGCGGGGTACACCCGCGCCGAAACCCGTTGCTGTCCCTCGTCGCTGGTGAGCCGCTCGCAGATGGCCAGGAGCTTGATCGTGCACCCGAGCGCCTTGGCGGATTCGAAGTCGGCGCTGCTGACCTTGGTGATGCCTTCGCGGTACACATCGTTGGAGCTGACCCGCGTGTGGAAGGCGATCGAGGCCAGGATCGCCGCCTTCGCCGCGGCGTCGTATCCCTCGACATCGGCGGTCGGGTCAGCCTCGGCGTAACCGAGGGCGCTCGCGTCGGCCAGCGCGCTGGCGTAATCGGCGCCCGTGCTGTCCATCTCGGAGAGGATGTAGTTGGTGGTGCCGTTGACGATGCCCGCTACTCGGACGACCGAGTCCCCCGCCAGGGACTGGGTCAGGGGACGGATGACGGGGATCGCACCGGCGACGGAAGCCTCGAAATATAGGTCAGCACGAGCGTTCTCGGCCGCCTGAGCCAATTCCCCGGTGGAGACGGCCATCAGCGCCTTATTGGCGGTGACGACAGACTTGCCCTGCTCCAAGGCGGTAAGGATCGCTTTGCGCGCGGGTTCCACGGGCCCCATCAACTCGACGACGATGTCGACATCGTCGCGCGAGACGAGTTCCTCGACGTTGTCGGTGAGCTTGTCCACCGAGATACCGCGGTCGTCGGCCACGCGACGGACGCCGACGCCGCGCAGTACCAACGGCGCACCGATGCGTGCGGCCAGGTCGTCGGCGCTCTCCTCGATGATGCGCACCACCTGGCTACCGACGTTCCCAAACCCGAGAACCGCTACGCCGATGGGCTTTTCAGAGTCAGTCATCGTTACCTCACTTCCAGACTCAGCAGATCGTCGACCGTCTCCCGGCGCAGGATCAGGCGGGCTCCCCCGTCGCGCACGGCCACAACGGCGGGACGGCCGATCAGGTTGTAACGGCTCGACATGGAGTAGCAGTAGGCGCCGGTCGCCGCGACTCCCAACAAGTCGCCGGGCCGGATGTCATCGGGCACCCACGTGTCACGGACGACGATATCGCCGCTTTCACAGTGCTTTCCGACGATACGGCCGATCGCCGGCGCGGCGTCGGTGTGCCGTGATATCAGCCGTGCGTCGTATTCGGCGCCGTAGAGCGATGTGCGTATGTTGTCGCTCATACCGCCGTCCACGCTGACGTAGCGGCGGTGTGCGGTCGGGCTCACGGCGACATCCTTGACGGTGCCGACCTCGTAGAGCGTGATGGTTCCGGGCCCTGCGATGGCTCGGCCCGGCTCGACCACCAACCGCGGAGCCGGAAGCCCGACGGCAGCCGACTCGTCGCGCACGATCGCGGTCAGCTTGGCCGCCAGGTCGGCGACCGGAGGCGGATCGTCCTGGGGCAGATACGAGATGCCGAGTCCGCCGCCCAGATCGACGATCGACATCTGCGAGGTCTTGTCGACGCCGAACTCGGCGACCACGTCGCGAAGGAATCCGATAACCCGGTGCGCGGCGATCTCGAAGCCCGCGACGTCGAAGATCTGAGAGCCGATGTGGCTGTGCAGGCCCTTGAGACGCAGGTGATCGGTCTGGAACACCCGGCGGACAGCGTCCATGGCGGCGCCCGAAGCCAGGGAGAGTCCGAACTTCTGGTCCTCGTGCGCGGTGGAGATGAACTCGTGGGTGTGCGCTTCGACGCCGACCGTGACGCGGACCAGCACGTCCTGGACCACGCCTGCGGCACCGGCGATCTGGTCAAGCCGGTCGATCTCGACCATCGAGTCGACCACCACGTGTTCGATACCGGCCTTGACGGCCGCCGTCAGCTCGGCAACCGATTTGTTGTTGCCGTGCAACGCAATCCGTTCGGCGGGAAATCCACCGGCCAGCGCGACGGCCATCTCTCCCCCGCTGGCCACGTCGAGCGAAAGGCCTTCTTCGGCGATCCAGCGGGCGACTTCGGTGCACATGAACGCCTTGGCGGCGTAGCGGACGTTCTCACCCCCGCCGAACGCCGCGGCGATCTCACGACAACGCGTCCGGAAGTCGTCCTCGTCCACCACGAAGGTCGGCGTCCCGAACTCCGCGGCGATGTCGGTGACGGGCACACCGCCGATCGACACCACGCCGTCGTCATCGCGAACGGTGCTGCGCGGCCACACGTTGGGCGCCAACAGCAGGAGTTCGGACGGAGACTGTGGGCGCGGCGGAGCACCACCGTGGTGGATCTCTTCGGCGTGCCGGGGCCCGGCGGGATGGGCGATCACATGCGCTCCGGAGCGGCGACGCCGAGGATGCCGAGACCGTTCGCAATCACCTGACGGGTGGCCTGACACAGCGCCAGGCGCGCGCCGTGCAGTTCGTTGGGCGTCTCGTCGCCTTGCGGCAGGACTCGACAGGAGTCGTAGAAGCGGTGGTAGTCCCCGGCCAGATCCTCGAGATACCGCGAGACACGGTGAGGTTCGCGCAGTGCCGCAGCCATTTTGAGCACTCGGGGGAACTCGCCGATGTTGCGGATCAGCGTGCCTTCCTTGTCGTGGTTGAGCAGATGCAGGTTCCCGGCGTCGGGCACCACACCGAGTTCAGCGGCGTTGCGGGCCAGGGCCGAAAGGCGCGCATGCGCGTATTGCACGTAGTAGACCGGGTTTTCGTTGGACGCCGAGGACCACAGCTCGAGGTCGATGTCGATCGGGCTGTCGACCGAGGACCGGATCAGCGAGTAGCGGGCGGCGTCGACGCCGATCGCCTCGACCAAGTCGTCGAGGGTGATCACGGTGCCCGCCCGCTTGCTCATTCGGACCGGTTGACCGTCGCGCACCAGGTTGACCATCTGACCGATGAGCACCTCGACGGTGGCCGGGTCCTCCCCCAGCGCGGCGGCCACCGCCTTGAGCCGGGCGATGTAGCCGTGATGATCGGCGCCGAGCATGTAGATGCACAGGTCGAATCCGCGTTCGCGCTTGTCCAGGTAGTAGGCGATGTCGGCGGCGACGTAGGCCGGCGCACCATCACTCTTGATGACGACGCGGTCCTTGTCGTCGCCGTAATCGGTTGTGCGCAGCCAGGTTGCGCCGTCCTTCTCGTAGATGCTGCCCGCGTCGCGGAGCCGCGCGATGGCCTGCTCGACGCGTCCGGAGGTGTGCATCGAGTCTTCGTGGGTGTAGACGTCGAAGTCGGTGCCGAAGTCGTGCAGGGACTGTTTGATGTGGGCGAACATCAGGTCTACCCCGATGGCGCGAAACGTCTCGCGCATCTCGTCTTCGGGCAGGCCCAGCGCATCGGGCTCCTTGGTGAGCACCTGCGCGGCGATGTCCTTGATGTAGTCGCCCGCGTAGCCGTCCTCGGGGGTCGGTTCGCCCTTGGCCGCGGCGATCAGGGAGTTGGTGAACCGGTCGATCTGGGCGCCGTGGTCGTTGAAGTAGTACTCGCGGGTGACCGCGGCGCCTTGGGTCGACAGCAGCCGGCCGAGGGCGTCGCCGACGGCGGCCCAGCGTGTGCCGCCGATGTGGATCGGCCCGGTGGGATTGGCGGAGACGAACTCGAGGTTGATGTTGAGTCCTGCGAGCGCCTCGGAGTGACCGTAGGCCGCGCCGGCGGTCAGCACGTCGGTGACGATGACGTTCTGCGCTGACGCTTCAAGGCGCAGGTTGACGAAGCCGGGTCCGGCGACGTCCGCGGCGGCGATGCCGGCGGTGTCGGTCAGGGCGGCGGCCAGCCAGCCGGCTAGTTCCCGCGGGTTGGCGCCGACCTTCTTGCCCAGCTGAAGGGCGAGGTTGGTGGCATAGTCGCCGTGCTCGGGGTTGCGTGGACGTTCGACGGTGACGGTGTCCGGCAGCGCTGACGCGTCGAGCCCATGCTGGGCCAGCACCGCGGCGGCGGTGGTCTTGAGCAGGTCGGCCAGGTCGGCGGGGGTCACGGGGGTCCATCCTATGGTCTCGGGTGGTCAGGCCCCGAATCCGTTTCCGATGAGTCGAATGCGTTACGCTGTCGAAGCCCATTGGCGCTGTTTTACTCACGCGCCCCCGTAGCTCAGGGGATAGAGCGTCTGCCTCCGGAGCAGAAGGCCGCAGGTTCGAATCCTGCCGGGGGCACCACTCCAAAACGTCCGCCGCCCACGGCGATAGGCCGATGCGGCCGATACCGCGGAACTCGATCGCGGCGCCCTCCTGATGTTCCCATCTCGGCGTCTGCGCCGGCCTCCACAGGTCCCGGACCCGCCGGTTAGCTGGCCGGTCAGCACCGACCAGCTTGATGAGTCCCCAGTATTCCCTCGATCAGCGTGGAAGCATGTGGCTGTGAGCGCTGTACAGGATTCATCCGAAGATCAGCAAGTTCGCTCGACCAAGGCGGACGCCATCTTCATCGTCGGTTGCCTGTTGGCGGTTCTCGTCGTCGGCTGGCTGTCCCTGGTCACGCAGCCGACCGCGCTGGCGTCCACGGCGTGGTGGCCGGTCGCCGGCATCGCCGTCGGATTGGGGATCCGCTTCCCCCGGCGGTATGTCTGGCCCCTTGCTGCGGCGGTCGCGGCGATCACCTTCCCTCTGCTGTTGTGGGCCGGGCGACCCACCGCCCTGGCCGTGGCGTTGGCGGTGACCGTCGGACTCGAGATGGTGGTCGCGACCGTCATCCTGCGCGGCCGTCAGGACTCTCTGCCGGTACTGGCCGCCCCGCGTGACCTGGGTCGACTGCTAATCGCGGTCGCCGCATCAACCGTCATCTACGACCTGGTCGGGACGGCCGCGACACTGCTGCTCGTCGATTCCTCCGAGGCGTGGTCGCGCCTGGTCACGTCGGCCCCCAAGCATGCCGCCGGAATGCTGCTGTTCGTTCCGCTGTTCATGCGCCTGCCCAGGAGGCCCCGCCAGGCCGGTCCGGTCGAGACGGTAGCGCAGGTGGTCGTCACCCTCGGCCTGGTCACCTTCGTGTTCGCGTTCAACCCCGGGATGCCGCTGTCGTTCCTCCCGTTCATGCCGCTTGTGTGGGTGGCGATGCGCCTGACGACCCGCGAGTTGATCGCGGTGATGCTGGCAATCGCGGTGATCGCATCCGCCGGCAGCACGTACAACACGGGACCCTTCGCGTTCAACCTCCTCGCACCGGATACGGGGAACCTCGTCCTGCAGGTTTTTGAACTGTCGATGGTCGTGGTGTTCCTGTCGCTCTCGCTCGCGGTGGGCCAGGAGCGGGCGACGGCGCAGCGCCTCAACGAGAGCGAGGAGTTGTTCCGGAAGATCTTCGACACCTCCGTCGCGGGGATGATGATCGCCGCCCGCGACGCGACCGGCTGGAATGTATTGCGCTCCAACGCCTCTGCGATCGACATCCTCCCCGGGCTCGCCGGCCGGTCGCCGCAGCTCCCCACGCTGCTCGGCGAGCAGGCCGCCGCCGCCCTGTCCGCTGAAGCCGACGCGCTCACCGAGGGCAACGCCCGCCTGACGCTGACCACGAGCAGCGAACAGGTCCTCAACTTCAGCATCGCGCTCATCGACGAGAACGACCACCGCAGGACGGTGGCTCTGCAGTTCTACGACATCACCGAGGCGATGCGAGCCCGACGGCTCGAACAGGAAGAGCTCGAACGCGCCGCCGAAGTGCAGCGGGCCCTGCTGCCGGGCCGGCTTCCCCATACCCCGGGCTGGAGTTCGGGTGCAGCCTCCGTCCCGGCCCGGCAGGTCGGCGGGGACTTCTACGACATCCGGGTCGATATTCCGCACGCGGTGTTGAGCCTCGGCGACGTGATGGGCAAGGGCATGGGCGCCGGGATGCTGGCGGCCGCCACTCGGGCAGCGTTGCGCGCCAACGACACCCGGCTCAGCCCGTCTGCCGCAGTCAGTCGCGTCGCAGACGTCATCGACCACGATCTGCAACGCACCAGCGCATTCGTCACGCTCACCTACGTGCTAGTCGACCTGGTCACCGGCGACTTCCGCTTCGCCGATGCCGGCCACGGTCTGCATTTCGTCGTGCGGACCGGCTCCAACGCGGTCGAACGCGCCGCGTCCAGCGATCTGCCGGTTGGCCTGGACAACGGTTGGGACGAGAAGCACGGCGCGCTGCAACCGGGTGACGCCATCCTTCTCGTCAGCGACGGGGTGATGGATCTGTGGGGCGGCTCGGTGGAGAAGCTCTCGGACGCCGTGGCCGAGTGCGCGCGGACGCACGGCACCAGTCCTCAAACGTTGGTCGACGCACTCTGCGCGCGGGCCAACGGCGATCTCGACCGCGATGACGTGACCGCCGTCGTCCTGCGACGCGAGCCTGTGCAGGCACAGATGAACTGATCACCCCATGAGGTCCCGTTCGTTGACCGACCACGCTCGGCGGTTACCTTCGACGCGAACGAGACCGGTGCGAAGAGCCGCCTGAAGTCGGGACCATCGAAGCCGGCTCAGCAGCAAGAAGCTGCCGGTTCGCCGTCCCGCGCTGTCGCTCCGCAGCACAGGTCGTCTTCGACGTCCGCATCATGACGCTGCGGGCTGCTGCCGAAGGTCTCGGAGTCAGCCAGGACGGTGTAGACCTCCCACTTTTCGCCGGCTGGGCCGGTGACCCAGACCTTGTCCTGTTTGGCGAAGCAACACGTCGTGCCGATCTCCTCGTCGGTGACTAGGCCCGCACCCGTCAGCCGCGCGATTTCGGCGTGGACCGTCTCGCTGGATTCCACCTCGACGCCGAGGTGGTTGATGGTTCCGCCTTCGCCGGGGTTCTCCAGCAGCACGAGCTTGAGGGGTGGCTCGGCGATGGCGAAGTTGGCGTATCCCTCTTTGAGCTTGGCGGGCTTTGTGTTGAACAGCTTCGAGTAGAACGTGACGGCCTCGTCGAGGTCGTCGACGTTGAGTGCCAGTTGAACGCGGGACATGGTGACCTCCATACCTGTGTGACATATATCGAACTTGCGACACGGCCGATACTGCCCACCTTTTTGATATATGTCAATATCTCTGGCATGCTGGATTCATGCCAAGAGCGCTGCCAATGGTCGACATCTCCGCCCCCGTGTGCTGCGAGCCGGTCGCAACGGGCCGACTCGACGACGACGACGCCCTGGGTATCGCGCTGCGCCTCAAGGCGCTGGCCGACCCCATGCGGGTCAAGTTGGTTTCGCTGCTGTTCAGTGCGGCGGAGGGCGAACTGTGCAGCGGGGATCTCGCGGCCGACGTCGGCCTGTCCGAGTCGACCGTGAGTCATCATCTGACGCAGCTGCGCAAGGCGGGCCTGGTGGAATCCGAGCGACGCGGCATGAACGTCTACCACCAGCCCAACCGCGACGCCTTGATCGCTTTGTGTCGGGTGCTCGATCCGAGCTGCTGCGCGTAGCCACGGCTCTATTCAGTACTCGGTCACGTTTGCTGCTCCACCCGCGAGGGTAGTCATCGCACACTGCCCGCGGTCGTCCTATTCGACGGGAGGAGTCGATATGGCGGACTTGACCAATCTCTTCGGTTCGCTTCAATCGATCATCTGGTTGTTGATCGTCATCCTCATCATCGCCGTGGTCATCTGGGCCGTGCGTATCGCGCTCGCCCCAAGGCCACGGTCGCACTCCGAACCGCCGGTGGTGCAGCAACCGATCGTGCAGCAGCCGGCGCCCTCTGGCGGTCTGGCGCCGGGCTGGTACCCGGACCAGAACGACCCCAACTCGATGCGCTATTTCGACGGCCGCACGTGGACGTCGCAAACCGAGCCCCGCCGCTGACCTTGCGGCCCACCCCGCTCAGATCGGCAGGCTCGTGCCGGTTTCCTTCTCGGCGAACTCCCAGAGCCTTCTGGCGTCGTCGTAATCGCAAGCGACGGCACCCCGGCCGCTCAACGTCGGCGCACCCTTCAAGCCGTACCTGCTGTCGATGCCGACATAGCTGCCGGGCGGAATCGGCTCGGTGATGCAGTAGAGCGTCGGTGCCGCACCCGCGTCGAGATCGTTGGCGAGCACCCGGGCCGCCGCCTTGACCACTGCGTGAAATGCGGCCATCGCCGGCTTCTCGGAGACGTTCGACAGATTCGACGCCACCCAGCCGGGGTGCGTCAGGAAGCTGGTGATCGGCGAGCCGGCCTCACGCAGCCGGCGGTCGAGTTCGAGGCCCCACAGCATCACGGCCAACTTCGAGCGGGCATACGCCGGGAACGCCGACCATTTGCTGGAGCGCAGATGCGGGTCGTCGAAGTTGATGCTCGCCGATCTGTGCGCATCCGAGCCCACGTTGATGATCTTCGAGCGCACCCGCCCGAAGAGCAGATTGGTCAACGCGAACGGTCCCAGGAAGTTAATGCCGAGCGTCGTCTCGAAGCCGTCCACAATTTGGCCACGGTTCTGCGCGACGAGCCCCGCGTTGTTGATGAGGATGTCGACGTCACCCTCGAGCAGATCGGGGAAGGCGTGCACCGACGACTGATCGGCCAGGTCGAGTTTGATCACCGTCGTTGCGCCGCCCATCTCAGCGGCTCGTTGTGCGCCCAAATCGGGGTTGCGCACCGCGAGGATCACCTGCGCGCCGGCACCGACCAGCGCGCGCGCCGTCGCCAGGCCGACTCCGTTGGTGGCCCCCGTGACGATGATCCGTTTTCCGCTCAGATTGCCGAGCCGACTCGGCGACCAATTCGTAGCCACCGTGTGAGGTTAGGCGATGCGGCCGAGCCTCCACCTTCGTTGACACCACGCATCGGCGCTGGTTGTCTTCTCGCCGATGAGCGACTCCGCCCGCGAGATCGAGAATCTCGTCTACGCCTACGCCGAGCGAATCGATTCCGGCGATTTCGACGGTGTCGGCGCACTGTTCACCTACGGTCGGATCCGCGCCGTCGAGAACGGGCCCCCGGACACGGTTTTCGAGGGTGCGACCCGGGTGCGGCAGATGTTCGAGATGGCGGTGCGTCTGTACGACGACGGCACTCCCAAGACCAAACACCTCACCACGAATGTGACGGTCCACGTCGACGAGGACGCCGGAACGGGCCGCGGTAGCGCCTACTACTGCGTCACACAGGCCACACCCGATCTGCCACTGCAGATCATCGTGACCGGCCGCTACCGCGACACCTTCCACCGCGTCGATGGCACATGGTGGTTCGACAGCCGCACCATGTTCGTCGACCAGGTCGGCGACACCAGCCACCACCTCAAGTTCTAGAGGCGGCCGACCTTCACCACTTCCACGGCTTGTTCCAGTGCCCTGGCGGCGGGACACCGGGTATGTGGGCGATATGTCCGGGCGGCGGCGGCTTCGGAACGTGGATGTGCACCGGCGGGACCTTCGGAACGTGGACATGCACCGGACCCGGCGGCTCCCACCACCAGTCGTCGTGGGCCATCGCCTGGCCCGCGCCCACACCGACGGACGCGAACGCGAACGCACCGGCCATCACGGCTGTGGTCGCGATCTTTTTCCTGACTGTCATCGTCATCGTGATTCCTCTCGGCTGTCTGCCCGCCGCCGCAACGGACGCTCGATAGTGCGTTCCAACGCGACCGGGCCCTCACGACTTCCCCGACGGTCCCATCCTGCCACTGCGGCGAGTACGCCCGCCAATCGCCCTACGCCGCGAATTCTTTGACGACGTCGGCGACCCTGCGCACCTGGTCGACATCCGAACTGGTTGGAATCAGATGAATCTCGTCGGTGCCGATGTCGCGGAACCGGCGCAAGACGTCGAGCAGCTCTCGTTCAGTGCCCGCCCAGCCGGTCGCAGGCGCCATCGCATCGACCACGTCGGCGGGGATCCAGTTCATGTAGCGCCGCAGATGCCGGTGTACCTGCTCGCGCGGTCGGTCACCCTCGCCGATCGCGAACCAGAACGACGTCGCCAGGTGCGGTGCGGGCTTACCGGCGTCGGCCCAGGCGGCGCGGGCCACATCGAACAGCTCGTTCTGCCTGTCGACGTCCAGATCGAGCGTCGTACCCGCCAGCCCGTCGGCCCACTGTGCGGCGCTGCGTACCGTCTTGGGTCCGATCGTGCCGACCACCAACCTCGGGCCGCCGGGCTGCAGTGGCGCCGGTCCGACGGGAAGAACGGATTCGGTGACCTTCTCGCCCGCCCAGACCCTGCGCATCACCGCGACGCGATCGGCCATCCCGCGCATGGTCTGGTCGGCCGGGTCCGCGCCGACGGCGCGGTAGTCCTCTTCCCTGCCGCCGACGCCGAGACCCACCGTCAATCGGCCGCCGCAGAGCATGTCGCCGGTGGCCAGCGCCTTGGCCAGCATCACGGGGTCGTGCAGCTGCGGGACCACCACGGTGGTCACCAAACGGACCCGATCCGTCCACGCGGCGAGCGCCCCGAGCAGTGTCAGCGAGTGCGGGTTGTCGAACGCGATGCGCTCCCCCCAGCACAGCGACGAGAAGGGTCCGCCGTCGATCACCCGAGCCCACGTCTGCAGCGTCTCGGCATCAAGGTCGGCTTCCATGACCGGCAGCGTCATCCCGATTTGCACGACGGCGATTCTGGCACGGCTGGCAGCATGGGGACATGGCGATCACCACGACGTCCGTCGCACACATCCGGCTGACCGTGACCGACATCGAGCGGTCGCGCGAGTTCTACGAGGCGGTGTTCGGCTGGAGCGTCTTCATCGAGCTTCCCGAGGGCGCCGACGCGGCAACCCGCCAGGCGCTCAGCTTTCTGTACGGCGGCGTCATCTACGACCTCGGTGGTGTGCTTGTGGGCTTGCGACCGGCGGCCATGAGCACCGACGCGTTCGACGAGAACCGCACGGGTCTCGACCACGTCGCGTTCCGGTTGACCAGCAAGGACGAACTCGACTCGGCGGAAAGTCATCTCGACTCTCTCGGGGTGGCACACGAGCCGATCAAGGACATCGGGCCGATGTACATCCTCGAATTCCGCGATCCGGACAACATCGCGTTGGAGTTGACCGCCCCGAAGTGACGCCTCAGGTGAGCCTGCTGATGATGTCGGCCACCGAACCCGGCGCGGCGGCGCGGAAACCAGTGCCCGCCCACACGTTCACCCCGTGCGGATCACCCGCGCGCACCGCCGCCGCCCGCAGCGGGCTGGTCAGGTAGTGCACTTCGGGGTATCCCAACGGCGCCTCGTGTTCGTGATCCTTGACGAACCGGTTCCGCAGACCCCGTGCGTAACGACCCGAGAACGCCTTCGTCACAACGGTTTCGGTGAACTCACCATCCTGCAACGCCGCACGGTGCACGGCGCTGCTGCCCGCCTCGTCGGCGAGCAGGAACGCGGTGCCCAGTTGTGCGGCCACCGCGCCCACGTGCCGGACCCGCGCGACGTCCTCGGCGGTCATGAGACCTCCCGCGGCGACGACGGGCACGTCGACGTTGGCCATCACCGATGCCAGCAGGTCGTCCAGCGGGACCTCTGACGGCCGGGCGGTCGGGTCGAAGGTGCCGCGGTGTCCTCCGGCGCCGGGACCCTGCGCGGCCACCGCATCGACACCGTGGGCGACCGCCTGCCGCGCCTCGGCGAGCGTGGTCACGGTGCCGACCGTGGTGATGCCGGCGGCGCGCAACCGCTGGATCTCCTCGGCGCTGGGCAGGCCGAAGGTGAACGACGCCACCGCGGGTCGCAGGTCGAGCAGGACGTCGAACTTGGCCGCCCAGGCGTCGTCGTCGAATCGGGGCTCACCGAGTCTCGCGCCGTAGCGTTCGGCGTCGCGGGTGAGCGCCTGCGCATAACGCGCGATGGCCTCGGGGTCGGCCGCGCTGGGTTGCGATGCGAACAGGTTGGCGCCCACCGGACCTGTTGTCAGGCGCTGCGCCGCACTGAGGCGTTCGCCGAACACCTCGGCGCTCAGGTAACCGGCGGCGATGAAACCCAGGCCGCCCGCATCTGTGCCGGCGGCGGCGAGTTCCGGGGTGGAGGGGCCACCGGCCATCGGGGCCACGACGACGGGATGTTCGAGGTCTGAGAAGTCGAACGTCACGGGTCCATCGTGCATCGTTGTCGGGTCGCCACCGCGGTGGTTGACTGAATCGGTATGGCCATCACGTTCAACCACACCATCGTGGCCACCAAAAACCGCGAGGAGTCGGCCCGGTTCTTCACCGAGTTGTTCGGGTTGCCCCCTGCCCGCGAGTTCGCCCATTTTCTGGTCGTGGACCTGGCGCACGACGCCAGCCTCGATTACGCCCATGTCGGCCCGGATGAGGAGATCCGCCCGCAGCACTACGCATTCCTGGTGTCCGAAGACGAGTTCTCCGAGATCTATGACCGCATCGTGGCGCGAGGCCTGCAGCACTGGGCCGATCCGCGGGGCATGCGCCCCGGCGAGATCAACCACAACGACCGCGGTCGCGGAGTCTACTTCCGGGATCCGTCGGGCCACTACCTCGAGATCATCACCCGCCCCTACGGATCCGGCGCGGACTGACCCGCGACGTCAGTTGAGCGAGTGGCCGCGCTTGGTCTCCTGATCGCGGTAGTCGTCGGCGAGTTTGCGGACGTGCTTGGGCAGCGCATCGGCGGCCACGTCGGCGACGCTGGTCTGTTCGAGCACCGATCGCATGCTCGCGCGCAGCGCACGCCAGACGTCGGTCAGCGGCGTCGTCGGGCCCGTATAGGGCAGGTCCCCCAGACCGATGTCACGGACGCTGGCAAGGGGTCCGTCGATGCAGCGCAACACGTCGGCGATGCTGATGTCCTTAGCCGGGCGGGCCAACTCGTAGCCGCCCTCGCGGCCGCGGTGGCTGCGCACGAGGCGGTCGGTGCGTAGCGCAGACAGGATGTCGACGAGGAACTGCGGCGGAATGCCCTGCGCCTTGGCGAGGTCGTCGGTGGTGACGAGGACGCCGTCGTCGGCCGTGGCCAGTTGCACCATCGCGCGGACGGCGTACTCCGCTTTGGCCGACATCCGCATGGATTCAGTCAATCACGCGTGACGGCGAGCACGGCGTCGGCCAGTTCGGGCCGGCACACCACCAGGTCGGGCAGCAGCGGATCGGGCCGGTTGTAGCGCAGCGGTGAGCCGTCGATGCGGGAGGTGTGCAGTCCGGCGGCGCGGGCGACGGCGACCGGGGCCGCCGAGTCCCACTCGTACTGGCCTCCGGCGTGCACGTACACATCCGAGAGACCCTGCACGACGGAGGCGACCTTCGCTCCGGCCGAGCCCATCTCCACCAATGTCCCGCCCAGCGCGTCGCGCACCGCGAGCGCGATGGCCGGCGGCCGCGTGCGGGACACGACGATCCGCGGGGTTTCGGGTTGCGGCGGCGGTGGCGTGACCGTCGGGGTGGCCAGCGTGATGCCCTGCGCCGGAAGAGCGACCGCCCCGGCGACCAGATCTCCTGCCTCCCAGAGCGCAACGTGCACCGCCCAGTCGTCGCGTCCGAGTTCGGAGAATTCCCGGGTACCGTCGAGGGGGTCGACGATCCAGACGCGTTCGGCGGTCAAGCGCACAGGATCGTCGGCGCCCTCCTCCGACAGCACCGCGTCATCCGGCCGCTCGGCAGCCAGCGCCTCGGTCAGGAAGTCGTGGGACCGTTTGTCCCCAGCGGACTTTCGCTCAGCGGCAGTCGCGTCGGCAAGCTCTTCGCGGATGTCGAGCAGTAGCCTGCCTGCCGCCGTCGCCAGCCGGCCGGCGAGCTCGTGATCGCTCACTGCCCGCTTTCCAGCAGCTCGATGACCAAGTCGGCGAGCTCCTCGGGATCGCGGTCGGGCGTCAACCTCAGGTCGGGGTTCTTGGGCCGCTGATAGGGGCTGTCGATACCGGTGAAGTGGGTGATCTCCCCGGAGCGGGCCTTGGCGTACAAGCCTTTCGGGTCGCGTCGCTCGCAGTCCTCCAGCGGGGTGTCGCAGAACACCTCGAAGAAGTCGAGCCCGGCTTCGTTGGTCACTTGTCGCGCCAGGGCACGGTGTTCCTCGAGCGGGCTGATCGCGGGCACCAGCACAACCTGCCCGGAATCGGCGAGGATCGCGGCCACATGAGCGAGCCTGCGCTGGTTCTCGGCGCGGTCGGCCATCGAGAAGCCGAGGTCGGCGTTGAGGCCGTGACGCAGGTTGTCGCCGTCGAGAACATAAGCGGGAACGCCTTTTTCGATCAGCTTCTGCTCGACGAGCATCGCCACCGACGACTTGCCCGAGCCCGACAGGCCGGTGAACCACACCGTCCGGCCCTTGCTCAGCCGGTCCTCGGCCTTGCACAGCGACTCGTGCCTGACGGTGTTGGGGCTCGAGGTGCGGGCGGTCACCTGCGGCAGGATCATTCCCGCGGCGACCGTGCCGTTGGTGTTCGGGTCGATCAGGATGAACGAGCCGGTGGTGGCGTTGCGGCTGTACTCGTCGAGCAGCAACGGTTGTTGTGTGCGCAGCGAGATACGGCCCAGCTCATTGAGTTTGAGCGCGGTGACTTCCTTGTCCCGGTGCAGCGTGTTGACGTCGAGGCGGTAGTCCAACGCCGTGACCCGCGCCCGCGTGGTGCGGGTGGTGTGCTTGATGAGGTAGTCGCGGCCGGGTTCGAGGGCGGAGCCGTCGGCCATCCAGCAGACAGTGGCGTCGAACTCCTGGGCCACCCGCGGTTGGTTGTTCGGCCGGGCGATGAGATCGCCGCGCGAGATGTCGATGTCGTCGGTGAGGCTGATCGCCACCGCCATCGGGGGGAATGCTTCATCGATCGGTCCGCTGGGCCCCTCGATCGCCGCGATCCGTGACGTCAGGCCGGTGGGCAGCACGACGACGTCGTCGCCGACCTTCATCACTCCGCTGGCGACCGTGCCCGCATAGCTGCGATGGTCGTGATGCTCCAGCGACTGCGGGCGGATCACATACTGGACCGGGAACCGCACGTCGACGAGGTTGCGGTCACCGGCGATGTACACCTCTTCGAGGTGGCTCAGCAGCGGCGGACCTTCGTACCACGGCGTCTTGTCGGATTTGGTGACGACGTTGTCGCCGTTGAGCGCCGACAGCGGAATCGTCGTCACGTCGTGGATGTCCAGGCGCGCGGCGAAGTCGTGGAAATCGTCGCGGATCTTCTCGAACCGCTCTCTGTCCCAGCCGATCAGGTCCATCTTGTTGACCGCGAGCACGATGTGCCGGATGCCGAGCAGCGACGCCAGGAACGCGTGGCGGCGGGACTGCTCGAGCAACCCGTGGCGCGCGTCGACCAGGACGATCGCCAATTGCGCGGTGGAGGTACCCGTCACCATGTTGCGGGTGTACTGAATGTGGCCCGGAGTGTCGGCGATGATGAATTTGCGCTTGGGCGTAGCGAAGTAGCGGTACGCGACGTCGATCGTGATGCCCTGTTCACGCTCGGCCCGCAGGCCGTCGGTCACCAACGCCAGATCCGTGTAGTCGTGACCGCGTTCCTTGGAAGTCCGCTCGACGGAGGCCAGTTGGTCTTCCATGACGGCCTTGGAGTCGAAGAGCAGCCGCCCGATCAGGGTCGACTTGCCGTCGTCGACCGATCCCGCGGTGGCGATCCGCAGCAGCGTCGCGGCGGGCCGGGTGGTGGCGCCGCGTTCGGCGGTGCGAGTCATCAGAAATACCCCTCCCGCTTGCGGTCTTCCATTCCAGCCTCGGAGATGCGGTCGTCGGCGCGGGTGGCGCCGCGTTCGGTGAGCCGCGACACCGCCGTCTCGGCGATCACCTCGGAAACCGTTGCGGCGTGCGACTCCACGCAGCCGGTGCAGGTGACGTCGCCGACGGTGCGGAACCGCACGGTCTTCTCGATGATCTGCTCGTCCTTGCGCGGCTGTAGATACTTGTGCACGGCCAGCAGCATGCCGTCGCGCTCGAACACCTTGCGGCGGTGGGCGTAGTAGATCGACGGCAACTTGATCTTCTCGGCGCCGATGTAGGACCAGATGTCGAATTCGGTCCAGTTCGACAGGGGGAACACGCGGATGTGCTCGCCCTTGTGGTGGCGGCCGTTGTAGAGGTTCCACAGCTCGGGCCGCTGGGCCTTCGGATCCCATTGGCCGAACTCGTCGCGGAAGGAGAACACCCGCTCCTTGGCGCGTGCCTTTTCCTCGTCGCGGCGGGCGCCGCCGAACGCGGCGTCGAACTTGTTCTCGCGGATCGCGCGCAGCAGGGTCACCGTCTGCAGCGGGTTGCGCGACGGGATCGTCTCGACCACGCGCCCGGCGTCGATGTCGTCCTGCACCTTGGCCACGACGAGCCGGACGCCGAACTCCTCGACGAGCTCATCGCGGGTCTGCAAAACCTCGTCGAAGTTGTGGCCCGTGTCGACGTGCATCACCGGGAACGGCAGCCGACCCGGGCGGAACGCCTTGAGCGCCAGATGCAGCATCACGATGGAGTCCTTGCCGCCGGAGAACAGCAGCACGGGCCGCTCGAACTCCGCGGCGACCTCGCGGATGATGTGAATGGCCTCGGCTTCCAGGGACCTCAGATGGCTGAGTTCGTAGCGCCCGGCATGGACTTGTTCGGTGGTGGCCGTCATCATTTCCTCGTAAAGTTGGTAGGAATGACCATATTTACGATCATTACCCGATATTAGACACCGCTGTCGCCCGGGGTGTCAACGCACGTCGCCTATCTCCGCGACGGTGCGTGTTTGCACACGACATGCCGCCAGAATTCGACAGCTTGCGCACGCTCGAGGCCCCGCGAACGTGCGCTCAGCACTTACCCGCGAGGTAATTGCCCCACGTGGCCCCGTGCCGATACTCGACCCATGACCACCACTTCCCCGCCCCGAACGGGCGCCGATGTCATGGCGCAGTTCATTCCACAGTCCCCCTTTGTCGCCAAACTCGGCATCGTCGCCGAGCAACTCGACGGCGACCAGGCCCGATTGCGCCCGCCGTGGGACGCGTCGAACGTGACGGTCGACGACATGGTGCAACGCGGTGCGATCGCGGCGTTGGCGGACGTCGCGGTGATGGCCGCGGCGTGGTCGCGGGCCACGGTGCCACTCGCGGGCGTCGAGCGCGCGCAAAGTGGCGCAATCTCGCGGCGCGTCGTGCGCAGACACGCGCGCTCGCGCCACAAAGGAGTTACGGGGTGACCTCGGTCAGCCGGCCGGTGGCGACGTCGAAGATGAAGCCCCGCAACGACTCGTGCTTGGTGACGAACGGGCTCGCCTCGATCCGCCGCAGCGACTGCCGCACGTCCACCTCCAAGTCGATGAACGACTCGGCCGCCCACTCGGGTTTGATGCCGATCTCATCCTGGATCTGCTGCTTGAATCCGTCGTCGGTGAAGGTCAGCATGCCGCAGTCGGTGTGGTGGATCAGGATGATCTCCTTGGTGCCGAGCAGTCGCTGGCTGATCGCCAAGGAGCGGATCTCGTCGTCGGTGATAACGCCGCCGGCGTTGCGGATAACGTGCGCCTCGCCGTCGCCCAGACCGAGGATCCGGTAGACGTCGAGACGGGCGTCCATGCACGCCACCACCGCGACGTGCTTGCTCGGCGGCAGCGGCAGCGGACCGGAGAACGTCTTCGCGTACTCCTCGTTGTTCTTCAGATATTCGTCGGTCACAGACATCCGTCGACCCTATAACCGCGCCCCGGTGATAAGGCCGGAGAAAATCAGGCCGATCCAAAGACGGTCCAGATCACCGGCTGGGCAGGGTCACGACGAAGCGGGTGTCACCGGGGACGCTTTCGACCTCGATGGTGCCGCCGTGGGCCTCGACGACGGCGGCCACGATCGCCAGCCCGAGGCCGGTCCCTCCGTCGCGTCGAGACCGCGACGTGTCGCCGCGGGCGAACCGTTGAAAGATTTCGGGCTGCAGCCACACGGGGATGCCGGGGCCGTCGTCGGTCACGGTCAGTACCGCCGACCCGTCGTCGACCACACGCAACGACGTCGTCACCGATGTGCCTGGCGGAGTGTGAGTACGCGCGTTGGCGAGCAGGTTCGCCAACACCTGCTGCAGGCGCGCCCGGTCGCCGACCACGACGACGGGCTCCTCGGGCAGGTCGAGCTGCCATCGCTGTTCCGGCCCGGCGACATGGACGTCGCTGACCGCGTCGAGGGTCAAGCGGGAAAGATCCACCGGCTCGCTCTGCAGGGGCCGTCCTGTGTCGAGCCTCGCGAGCAGCAGCATGTCTTCGACCAGTTCGGTCATGCGTCGCGTCTCGGACTCCACTCGGCTCATCGCGTGGGCGACGTCTTCGGGGACGTCATCGCGTTTGCGTTGCGCCAGTTCGGTGTAACCACGGATGGCGGCCAGCGGAGTGCGGAGCTCGTGGCTGGCATCCGCGACGAACTGGCGCACGCGTGTTTCGCTGGCGTGCCGCGCCGACAACGCCGACGCGATCCGGTCCAGCATCCGGTTCAGCGCGGAGCCCAACTGCCCCACTTCCGTTCGTTCGCTCGTCGGGTCGACTTTCACGATCGGCGTCGGCAGCCGCACTTCCCCGCGGTCAAGTTCGAGATCGGCCACTTGACGGGCCGCATCGGAAACCCTTGCCAGCGGCGCGAGTTGACGGCGGATGATCACGATGCCTGCCGTCGTACCGCCGATCAACGCGGTCGCCCCGACGATGCAGAAGATGATCGCGACGATGACCAACGTGTCGTCGACGTCGGAGGTGGGCAGGCCGATCACGATGGTGTCGCCGCCCCGCGGCGAATTCATCGCAACCACTCGGTAGCGGCCGAGCCCGTCGAGGTCGAGTGTCGTCGGCGTGTCCGAGTCCACACGCGCGAGTTGTTGCGCTGCGGCCGTGCTGATCTCGCTGCGGGTGCCGTCCGCGGTGATCACGCCGGCGTCGACCGGAGTGCCGCGTGAGACGACCGCGCCGACGGTGCGGGCGGCCTGTCCCGGCGCGTTGAGGAACGCAGGACCCGGTCCGAGATCGTCGCGGATGATCATGCGGTGACGCAGACCCGGACGCGGGAACCCCGGCGGCCCCGGCGGCGGGCCGAATTCGAACAGGCCGACCGAGCGTCGCCCGGTCTCGGTCAAACGCTCATCGAGTTGACTGACCAGAAAGTGTTGCAGGACAAGGACCGTACCCATACCGACCGTCGCGCACACCAGCGCGAGTAGCACGATCTGGGACGCGAGCAGCCGAGCGCGCAACGACCACGTCCGCGGCCAACGCATCCGTGTCGATGAGCCGTCAGCGCGCAGGTTTGAGAACATACCCGGCACCGCGCAACGTATGAATCATCGGTGCTCGCCCATTGTCGATCTTCTTTCTCAGGTACGAGACGTACAACTCGACGACGTTCGAGCGGCCGCCGAAGTCGTAGCTCCAGACCCGATCGAGGATCTGCGCCTTGCTCAGCACGCGTTTGGAGTTGCGCATCATGAACCGGAGCAGCTCGAACTCCGTTGCCGTCAACGTGATCAGCTCACCGCCACGGGTCACCTCGTGGCTGTCCTCGTCGAGGACCAGATCACCGACGACGATCTTCGCGCCGTCGGGTTCTGCTGCCACCCCGGTGCGCCGCAGCAGCGCCCGTAGGCGAAGGACCACTTCCTCGATGCTGAACGGTTTGGTGACGTAATCGTCTCCGCCCGCGGTCAAGCCTGCGATGCGGTCCTCCACCGAGTCCTTGGCGGTCAGCAGGAGCAGCGGTAACCCGGGAATCTGTTCGCGCAGTCTGCGCAACACGTCCAGACCGCTCATGTCCGGGAGCATCACGTCGAGCACCACGACGTCGGGTGGCGTCTCGCGCGCTGAGGCGATGGCCGAAGCCCCGTCGGCAGCGGTAGCGATGTCCCAGCCCTCGTATCGCAGGGCCATCGACATCAACTCCGCGAGTACCGGTTCGTCGTCGACGACCAGCACGTGAATCGGCGTGCCGTCGGCGCGGCGCATGACGACCCGACCCGAGTCCTGCTCGCTCACGCCGGGGGTCGCCACGGCTCCATTATCGCGGCCGACATGAACGCCGGCTGTGCGCTTGCTATGCGCCAGCTGTGAAACGGCCCGGTATGGCTAGCCGGTCGGTGCGGGCTCCGCGGTCACCGGGGGCGTGGCCACCGACGTCGTCGGGGTTTCCGGAGCCTTGCTGTCGGTGACCGTCTCGCCGGTGGTGATCTCCGACGTCGTCACCGGCCCCGGGGTCACGGGCGGTTCGTCATCTTGCGCGGCCGTCGTGGAGGCGACTGAGAACGCCCCCATCGCGAGCAGCGCGCTGGTCCCGACCGCCGCCGAGAGCAACTTCACCTGTTTCGTGTTCACTTCGATCTCCGTTTGTCCGGTGGGCGCGATGCCGTCGCGGCCCCTCTAACAGCGCAAACAGGGTTTCGTCGTACCCTTGGCTGGTGGATAACCGAACGGGAGGCCGACGAAACGAACGGGGGCGCTACTTGGCGGCTTCCTCTTCCGAGGGCAACGGCGCGGGCCCCTTGATCGCGGGCTTCGCGATTCCGACAGCTGGAGCCGTGGCCGGGGTGGAGTGTCTGCTCGTCGCGCCGACCGTCATGGTAGGTGTGGCGGTCGCGGGGCCGCTGGTCGAATGTGCTGCGAGCAACCCGAGCGCGGCCATGGCCACGAGCGCACAGCCGCCGATCACCGCCGAGACTGGCCGCATTCCGGCACCGGACCGCATACCGCGACGTGTCATCTGAGTTCTCCATTTCGTGGTTGCCCAGTCGCCCCGTTGGCGCGGCACCGGTGAAATCGCAGATGCACCCGACTGAACCAGCGGCTGCTGGGCGCGCGCTGCGACCGCGGTGAGAGTTCGCCAAAACGGCCAGCTCGGCGCGCTGCGACGGCCCGCATCACGGCCATCAGGGTCGTCATCTCCTAACCTGAGCGCATGCAGCCGACCGACGGACGCCCCGCATGACGCGGTTCCTGGCGCGCCGACTGCTCAACTATCTGGTGTTGCTGGCATTGGCGTCGTTCCTTGTTTTCCTGCTCGCGTCGTGGCAGTTCGATCCCCTCGACAGTTTGGAGAGCCGCAACCCGCGTCCGCCCCAGGCCGTCATCGACGCCAAGCGCGTCGAGCTCGGACTCGACAAGCCGGTGCTCGAGCAGTACGTCCACTGGGCGTCCGGCGCCGTCCGCGGCGACTTCGGGGTCACGATCGGCGGGCAGCCGGTGACCGACGAGCTGTGGCGACGGGTAGGCGTCAGCCTCCGCCTGCTGGTGATCGGCTCGGTCATCGGGACCGTGATCGGTGTGGCCGCCGGGGCGTGGGGCGCCATCAGGCAGTACCGGCTCAGCGACCGCGTCGTGACCGTGCTGTCCCTTCTGGTGATCAGCACGCCGACGTTCGTGCTGGCCAACCTCTTCATCCTGGCCGCGCTGGGAGCGAACAACGTGTTCGGCGTCCGGATCTTCGAATACACCGGCGAGACTTCGCCATTCCCCATCGAGGGGGCGTGGAACCAGTTCGTCGACCGGTTGCAGCACCTGGTGTTGCCCAGCATGACGCTGGCCATCTCCTCGATCGCGATCTACAGCCGCTACCAGCGAAACGCGATGCTCGACGTCCTCGGTCAGGACTTCATCCGCACCGCGCGGGCCAAGGGCCTGACGCGGCGGCGCGCGCTCGTCAAACACGGCCTGCGCACCGCGCTGATCCCGATGGCGACGCTGTTCGCCTACAGCGTCGCGGGATTGGTGACCGGCGCGGTGTTCACCGAGAAGATCTTCGGCTGGTACGGCGTCGGCGAATGGATCGTCACCGGCATCGGTAACCAGGACATCAACATCGTCGCTGCAATCACCGTGCTGTCCGGGGCGATGATCCTGTTGGCCGGCTTGCTGTCCGACGTGGTCTACGCCGCGCTCGATCCGAGGGTGCGGGTGTCATGACCGAACCCGTCACGAGTGAGACCTCGACCACCGCGCAGTCCGGCGTCGACGCGGCCGGTTTCGCGTCGCGACGGTCACTGGTGTTCCGCCGGTTCCTGCGCAACAAACCTGCCGTCATCTCCCTGGTGCTGCTGCTGGTGCTGTTCGTCGGGTGCTACGCGTTGCCTCCCCTGTTGCCCTACAGCTACAGCGATCTCGACTACTTCGCGCTGCAGCAGCCGCCCAGCCCGGACCACTGGTTCGGCACCAACGCGCTGGGGCAGGATCTGTTCGCCCAGACGCTGCGGGGGATGCAGAAGTCGATGCTGATCGGTGTCTGCGTCGCGTTCATCTCGACGATCATCGCGGCGACTGTGGGCACGATCTCGGGGTACTTCGCCGACTGGCGAGACCCCGCCCTGATGTGGCTGGTCGACCTGATGCTGGTGGTGCCGAGCTTCCTGCTGATCTCGATCGTCGTGCAGCGCACCAAAGGCGACATCGTCTGGATGATCGTGCTGCTGTCGTTGTTCAGCTGGATGATCAGCTCCCGGATCGTCCGCGGCATGACGATGAGCCTGCGTGACCGCGAATTCGTCGCGGCCGCACGCTATATGGGCGTCAGCAACTGGCGCATCATCATCCGCCACATCCTGCCCAACGTCGCGTCGATCATCATCATCGACACGGCGCTCAACGTCGGCGTCGCGGTACTGGCCGAAACAGGGCTGAGCTTCCTGGGTTTCGGCATCCAGCCGCCCGATGTGTCGCTCGGAACGCTGATCGCCGACGGCACGAAGTCGGCGACGACGTTCCCGTGGCTGTTCCTGTTCCCCGGCGGAGTGCTGGTGCTGATCATCCTGTGCGCCAACCTCGTCGGCGACGGCTTGCGCGACGCGCTCGATCCGAGTGCCCGTCAGCTCCGGGGGCGCAAACGATGAGCCTGCTCGAGGTCCGCGACCTCACCGTCGAGTTCCCCACCGACTCGGTACCGGTGAAAGCGGTGCGCGGCATGAACTTCGACGTCGGCAAGGGTGAGGTGGTGGCGCTGGTCGGCGAATCCGGGGCGGGTAAATCGGCCAGCGCGATGGCCGTCGTCGGCCTGCTCCCCGAGTACGCCGAGGTGTCGGGTTCCATCCGACTGCACGGCGACCAGTTGATCGGGCTGCCCGATCAACGGATGTCGGCGATCCGCGGCAAGGCCATCGGAACCGTGTTCCAGGATCCGATGTCGGCGCTCACCCCCGTCTACACCGTCGGCGACCAGATCGCCGAGGCCATCGAGATCCACCAGCGCGGCGTCGGCCGACAAGCCGCCAGGAGGCGCGCGGTCGAACTGCTCGAACTGGTCGGCATCGCCCAACCCGACCGGCGGGCCAAGTCTTTCCCGCACGAACTCTCCGGTGGTGAACGTCAACGGGTGGTGATCGCGATCGCCATCGCCAACGATCCCGACCTGATCATCTGCGACGAGCCGACGACCGCCCTGGACGTCACCGTGCAGGCGCAGATCCTCGAGGTGCTCAAGACCGCTCGCGACGTGACCGGCGCCGGCGTCCTGATCATCACCCACGACCTCGGGGTGGTCGCCGAGTTCGCCGACCGCGCGCTGGTGATGTATGCGGGGCGTGCGGTCGAGGTGGCCGGCGTCGAGCGGCTCTACGCCGACCGGCGCATGCCCTACACCGTGGGTCTGTTGGGCTCCGTTCCCCGCCTCGACGCCGCCCAGGGCGCGCGCCTCATCCCCATCCCCGGGGCACCGCCGTCGATGGCAGCGTTGCCGCCCGGGTGCCCCTTCGCCCCGCGCTGTCCGCTTGCCATCGACGACTGCCGCGCCGCCGAGCCCGAGCTGCTGCCCATGGATTCCGGGTCGGGCCATTCGGCCGCGTGCATCCGCACCGAACACGTCGTCGGCCGCAGCGCCGCGGAGATCTACGGCGTGTCGAAGGCCGCGCCCGACTCGCCGTCTACGGCAGAACCCCCTGTGGTGCTGCGCGTCGACGATCTGGTCAAGACCTACAAACTGACCAAGGGTGTGGTGTTTCGCCGCCAGGTCGGTGAGGTGCGCGCCGTCGACGGCATCAGCTTCGAACTGCATCAGGGCCGCACGCTGGGCATCGTCGGCGAGTCCGGGTCGGGCAAGTCGACGACGCTGCACCAGATCCTGCAGCTGACCGCCCCGGAAGGCGGCTCCATCGAGGTGCTCGGCAAGGACGTGGCCTCGCTGGACCGGCGCGCCCGCCGAGAGCTGCGAGGAGACCTGCAGGTGGTGTTCCAGGACCCGGTGGCCTCCCTGGACCCCCGCCTGCCGGTATTCGAAGTGCTCGCTGAACCATTGCAGGCCAACGGCTTCGACAAGCGGCGACGCGACGAACGGGTCGGCGAGCTGCTCGGCATCGTCGGGCTGCGGCGGGAAGACGCCACCCGCTATCCCGCCGAGTTCTCCGGAGGACAGAAGCAACGCATCGGCATTGCGCGCGCGCTCGCGCTACAGCCGAAGATTCTCGCGCTCGACGAGCCGGTGTCGGCCCTGGACGTCTCGATCCAGGCCGGCATCATCAACCTGCTGCTCGATCTGCAGCAGCGGTTCGGGCTCTCCTATCTGTTCGTCTCGCACGACCTCTCGGTGGTGCGGCACCTCGCCCACCGGGTGGCGGTGATGTACAAGGGCACCGTCGTCGAACAGGGCGACAGTGACCAGGTGTTCACCGACCCGCAGCACGACTACACCCGCCGGTTGCTGGCCGCGGTTCCGCAACCGCAGGTGAATCGCCGCTAGAGTCGGAGCGCATGAAGATGCGACGCTTCGCTGCGGTGTCCATGATCGCCGCGCTGACCCTGACCGCCTGCTCCGGCGGATCCGAGGAAGCCCCCTCCGCCGGCGGCGAGGCGACGGTGGGAAGCACCAACGACATCAACCCGCAGGACGTCGCCAACCTGCAGCAAGGCGGCAACCTCCGGCTGGCGCTCAACGACTTCTCGCCGAACTTCAACCCGCTGCACATCGACGGCAACACCGGAGACAACAACTCGGTCCTCAAACCTACGATGCCGCGCGCGTTCCGGATCGGTCCCGACGGCTCGGCCACCGTCAACACCGACTACTTCACCGATGTGGAGCTGACGAGCACCGACCCGCAGGTCGTCACGTACACGATCAACCCGGAGGCGGTGTGGAGCGACGGCGCACCGATCACCTGGGAGGACATCCGATCGCAGATCAACGCGACCAGCGGCAAGGACGACCGGTTCGCGATCGCCGCGACCAACGGCAGCGACCGGGTCGAGAAGGTCGAGCGGGGCGTCGACGACCGCCAGGCCGTCGTCACCTTCGCCAAGCCGTGGTCGGACTGGCGCGGCATGTTTGCGGGCACCAGCATGCTGCTGCCCAAGAGCTCGACGGAGGATCCGGAAATCTTCAACAGGGGACAGCTCGACGGCCCCGGCCCGTCGGCGGGACCGTTCATCGTCTCCAACCTCGACCGTGGTGCCAAGCGAATCACGTTGACGCGCAACCCCGAATGGTGGGGTGAGCAGCCGCTGCTGGACAGCATCACCTTCCTGGTCCTCGACGACGCCGCGCGCATCCCCGCGCTGCAGAACAACACCATCGACGCCACCGGTCTGGCGACACTGGACGAGATGGAGATCGCGCGACGCACGCAGGGTGTGACGATCCGGCGGGCGCCCGGTCTGGCCTGGTATCACTTCACGTTCAACGGCGCCCCGGGTTCGATCCTGGCCGACCCCGCGCTGCGACGCGCGATCGCCAAGGGCATCGACCGCAAGACCATCGCCGAAGTCACTCAGCGCGGGCTCGCCGACAACCCCGCACCGCTGAACAACCACATCTTCGTCGCGGGCCAGGAGGGTTACCAGGACAACAGCGGCTCGATCGCCTTCGACCCGGAGAAAGCCAAGCAGGAACTCGACGCGCTCGGTTGGCGGCAGGTCGGCCAGTTCCGCGAGAAGGACGGCCGCCAACTCGTGATCCGCGACGTGCTGTTCGACTCCCTCAGCACCCGGCAGTACGGGCAGATCGCGCAGAACAACCTCGCCCAGATCGGCGTGAAACTGGAGCTGGACGTCCGCCGGGCCGCCGGCTTCTTCACCGACTTCGTCACCGTCGGCAACTTCGACATCGCCCAATTCTCTTGGAGCGGCGACGCTTTCCCGCTCGCGAGCCTGACACAGATTTACCGCACCGGAGCCGAGAGCAACTTCGGACAGATCGGCAGCCCGGAGATCGATGCGAAGATCGAGCAGACCGTCGGTGAACTGGATCCCGCCAAAGCCCGTGTGCTGGCCAACGAGCTGGACAAGATGCTGTTCGACGAGGTGTTCAGCCTGCCGTTGACCCAGTCGCCCGGAAACGTCGCGGTGCGAAGCAATCTGGGGAACTTCGGTGCGTTCGGCCTGGCCGACGCCGACTACACGAAGATCGGCTTCATGAAGCCCTGACCAGACGGTAGGACTTTCGTGGTCATCTTCGGGGTCTTTGGTCCTCTACCGCCGCAAGAGCCTCGCGGTACGTGACATGCGGTCGTAGCGTCGAGGTCGGGAGATCTTATGACTGCATTCATGCGCAACTCGGACGCCTTCACCTGGGCGATGGAAACCGACCCGCGGTTGAGGTCGACAGTGGTGACGGTGATCATGCTCGAACGTGTTCCGGACTGGGACGAGATCCGGAGCCGATTCGACCGGATCAGCCGCATGCTGCCGATGTTCCGCCAACGGGTAGCGCAGTCGCCCGCGCCGGCGCCGCCGAGGTGGGAGGCCGCGCCCGACTTCGATCTCGACTTCCATCTGCGGCGCGTGACGGCGCCCGCCCCGGGCACGCTCGAGACGGTCTTGGAGATGGCGCGTCTGGCGCAGATGGCCGACTTCGACAGGGCACGGCCGCTGTGGGAAGCCACGTTGGTCGATGGCATGGCCGACGGTGCGGCGGCGCTGCTGTGCCGGTTCCATCACGCGTTGACCGACGGCGTGGGTGGCGTCCAGATCGGGATGATCCTCTTCGACGTCGAGGAGAGTCCCAGCACCGTCGTACCGCTTCCACCGGAGCCGCAAGCGCAACCCCCGTCATGGTTCACCAGCTACGGTGAGGCGATCCGCTACAACGCCGGGTTGGCCGGTGCTGCGGTCAGCGCCGCGGTGACGGCGACGCCCCGCTGGCTGTACCGCGGAATGCGTCGGCCCCAAGCAACTTTGACCGCCGCGGCTGCGACCGCAGCCTCGATCTACCGCACCGTCCGACCGGTGAACAGCACGGGTTCGCCCTTGATGACCCGGCGTAGCCTCGTGCGCCACCTCGCCGTGCACGAGGTTCCGCTGCACCGCCTGCGGGAGGCGGCCCATCGCTGCGACGGCGCCCTAAACGATGCATTCGTGGCCGGCGTCGCCGGTGGACTGCGCCGCTATCACGACAAGCACGGCGTCGGTGTCGGCGATCTGCATCTGACCATGCCGATTAACCTGCGGACCGCCACCGACGAGATGGGCGGCAACCACATCACACTGATGCGGTTCGACGTCCCAGCGGGTGTGGCCGACCCGTCCGACCGTATCAGCGAAATACGCCGTCGCACAGACAAAGTACGTCACGAGCGCTCTCTGCCCTACACCCAGACGATCGCCGGGGCGCTCAATCTCATGCCCCGCTGGTACATCGGGTCCATCCTGCGCCACGTGGACTTCGTCGCCAGTGATGTGCCGGGCATCCCGATCCCGGTGTATCTCGGCGGTGCGCGGGTCGGCGCGCAGTACGCATTCGGGCCCACGATCGGTGCGGCCGTCAACGTGACGCTGTTGACCTATGCCGGCACCTGTCATTTCGGGATCAATGTCGACACCGGCGCGATACCCGACTACGACCTCTTCCATTCCTGCCTGGTCCAAGGGTTCGACGAAGTTCTGGCGCTAGCGGACTGAGCACGGTAGCGCCTTCGGCTCTCGGTGAGCCAAAGCAGTGTCGGCGGCGTGTGCCGTCGGTAGAACAGGCCCATGACAACGGCCGACCACCCCACACGCACACGTCCCGGTACTCCGGAATGGGCGCAGCTGCTCGCCCGCATCTCGGCAGGCGCCAGCGACCGGGACCTCAACGACGAGAACCCCTTCGACGCGGTCGCCGCGCTCAAACACGCGGGCTTTGGCACCCTTCGACTGCCGGTCGAGGCAGATGGCGCCGGATTCACCGTCCCACAACTGTTTTCTGCCGTCATCGACGTCGCGCACGCCGATCCGATCGTCGCGCACATCTTCCGCACCCACTTCTGGTTCGTCGAGGAACGGCTGCGCACGATCGGTCTGCCGACGTCGAAGGCGTGGCTGGAGAAGGTCGCCGCCGGCAAGGTCTTCGGCAACGCGTTCAGCGAGAAAGGCTCGTTGGCCGTCGGCAGCCTGGTGTTCAAGACGCGTCTGCTACCCGACCCCACCAATCCGGGGAGCTATCGTCTGAACGGCGAGAAGTTCTACAGCACAGGGACGTTGTTCTCCGACTACCTCACGGCGACCGCCACCACCGACCACGACTCGGTCGCCAACGTGGTGGTCCCCGCCGACCGTGAGGGGGTGCGCATCATCGACGATTGGGACGGCTTCGGTCAGCGTCGCACCGGCACCGGCACCACCGTCTTCACCGATGTCGCGGTCGCCGCCGACGAGGTGCTCAGCGACACACCCTACGACGCCGATCCGGTGCCGACGGTCCAGTACGCCTCGCTGCAGCTGTTCATCCACGCGGTCGTGGCGGGCATCCTCGAGTCCGTCGTCGACGACGGCGTCGCTCTGCTGCGGTCCCGTGACCGCAGCTTCAGCCATGCGCTGACCGAACGGCCCAGCGACGATCCGCTGTACCAGAAGCTGCTGGGTGAACTGGCCAGTACCGCCTACATCGCCAGGGCCTCGGTGCTCGATGCGGCCGCGGCCATCGGCGCCGCGACGGCCTCGGAGGTCGACGGGGTTCCCGACGCCGACCTCGCCGCGGAGGCCCAGCTGAAGGTGGCCAAGGTCAAGGTGCATCTGGACGCGGTGGCGCCGGAGGCCGCCACGCGACTGCTCGAGCTCGGCGGGGCCAGCGCTGCCAGCCGCAAACGCAATCTGGACCGGCACTGGCGCAACATCCGCACGATCACGTTGCACAACCCGGTCGTCTACAAGGCCAGGGTGATCGGCCAGAACCTGCTGCACGACACCGCGATTCCGTCGAACGCCTACTTCTGACCCCTCACCCACCCAGCGATTTGTGCGTGATTTCGATCGCTCAGCGAACGTTTTCACGCACGAATCGCGCTCCTAGGAGCACACCATGTCGCGTCAACTACACCTGGGCGGTTTTCAGATCGCCTCACAGGTCACCCATTCGCATGCGGCGTGGCGTCATCCCGCCAGTGACACCGGGTTCACCACGCCGGAGTACTACCACCGCATCGGTCGCATCCTCGAGCGCGGCAAGTTCGACTTCGTGTTCTTCGCCGATCTGCTCGCGGCGCCGATCCGCTTCGGTGACGACATCACCGAGCCGCTGCGCCGCGGCACCCAGGCGACGGCGACGCTGGACCCGTCGATCGTGGCGGCCAGCATCGGCGCGGTGACCTCGAAACTGGGTGTCGCGATCACCAAGTCCGCCACCTACTTTCACCCCTATGAGCTCGCCCGCATCTTCGCCAGCCTCGACCACATCACCCGCGGCCGGGTGGCGTGGAACATCGTCACATCGCTGACGCAGAGCGAGGCACGAAACTTCGGTCATGACGATCATCTCGACCACGAGTTCCGCTATGAGCGCGCCGACGAGTTCGTCCGGACCGCACTGGAGTTGTGGTCGAGTTGAGATCCCGACGCGCTGGTACTCGACAAGAAGGACGGCGTGTTCGCCGACCCGTCGCGGGTTCGTGCCGTCGAACACGACGGTCGGTTCTTCAAGACCCGTGGCCCACTGAACGTTCCGCGCTCACCGCAGGGAAGACCGGTGCTGATTCAGGCCGGCTCGTCGAACACGGGGAAGGACTTCGCCGCCCGCTGGGCGGAGGCCATCTTCGAGATCGACCCCACACCGGAAGGTAGGCGGGCCTACTACGACGACGTCAAGTCGCGCGCATCGGATTTCGGCCGCGACCCCGACAAGGTGCTGATATTTCCTGCGTTCATTCCGTTCATCGGGGAGACCGAGTCGATCGCGCGGGAGAAGGCGGCGTTCCACAACGAGTTGGCCGATCCGATCTCCGGTCTGATCACGCTGTCCGTGCACACCGACCACGACTTCTCGGTTTACGACCTCGACGCTCCGGTCGAAGATGTCCGAGTCAGCGGAACGCAGGGCCTGTTCGACACGGCGCGACGGGTCGCCAATCGCGACAACCTGACTCTGCGCGACATCGGCAAGTGGTACGCCCAGGGCGTGCTCCTGCCCCAATTCGTCGGTACCGCAGAGCAGGTCGCCGACCAGATAGAGGATTCGTTCAACGCCGGCGAGGCCGACGGGTTCATGGTGTCGGCCGCGCAGACGCCGGGCACCTTCAACGACTTCGTCGACTCGGTGGTCCCCGAACTGCAGCGGCGCGGGCTGTTCCGCACCGAGTACACGGGCGACACGCTGCGCGAGCACCTGGGGCTCGGTGATGTCACCGCCGGGCCGGCGCAGCGGCTGCAGTCTGCGAGCTAGCCGGTCGACAGGCGCGGGCGCAATCGCTGCGCGTCGATCCGCGCTCCCGCTTCGAGGTCGTCGATAAGCGTCTCGGCGTAGTCGACGAGCCCCGTGACGTCGACGCCGTGGGCGGCCGCCGTTTCGTCGGCCAGACCGGCGCGGGCGCGGCTCAACACCCCCAGCGCCCCCTTGGTGTTTCCGCGTTGCACGTGGGTGATGCCGACCGCGAGCTGGGCGAGGCTCTGCCAGAGGGTGCGTTCGGTGTCCGGGCCGTTCTTCCACGCCGCCTCCAACACCTCGTGCGCGTGGAACGCCATGCCCTTGTCGAGAAGCTCCTGGGCGTAGGCGAGGGTTTCGGCCGGCGGCAGGTCGAGGTCGTCGGGGATTCGCGCGACACCCTCGCTGCTGTGGGGCAGCGGCCGTCCCAGCGCATCGCGGGGGCGGGTGTTGCGCGGACGCCCGGCGTCGTCGCGGTCGCGCTCGGCCATGGAACCCATCTTGGCACTGCTCAGGCGCGGAGCAGTTCGGCGGCCTTCTCCCCGATCAGCACGCTGGGCGCGTGGGTGTGCCCGCGGATGATGGTCGGCATCACCGACGCGTCGGCGACCCGCAGCCCTTCGACACCGCGGACGCGCAGGTGCGGGTCGACCACGCTCGCGTCGTCGCGGCCCATGCGGCACGTGCCGACCGGGTGGTACAGGGTGTGCGAGAACGTGGCGAGCGCGCGTTCCAGCGTCGCCTCGTCGAGGGCCGCCGAATCGAGGGGGCGCGCGATCTCGCCGATGACGCCCTCGAGCGCGGGCGCCTGGGCGATCGTGGCGCAGATGCGCAGGCCGGCCATCATCGCCGCGCGGTCGGCGCCGCCCGGATCGCTGAGGTAGCGCGGGTCGATGATCGGCTTGTCCGCCGGGTCGGGCGAGCGCAGTTCGATGGTGCCGGTGCTGGACGGTTTGAGCAGGATCGCGCCCAGTACGACGGCGTGCTTGTCGTAGGGGTCGCCGATGCCCTCTTCAAAGAACGGTGCCGGGGCGAAGATCAGCTCCAGATCGGGCAGCGCGAGGTCGGGGCGGCTGCGGACGAAGCCGTAGGCCTCTCCCACGTTGGAGGTGAGCATGCCGCGACGTCGCAGCAGGTAGTTGAGCAGCTGAAGCGGCTTCTCGGCGGCGAACAGGCTGTCGTCGGGAACGTCGAAGCCGAGGGCCGCGATGAAGTGGTCGAGGAGATTGGTGCCCACGTTCGGTGCGTGGACCAGCGTGTGGATGCCGTGCTCGGCCAACCGTTCGCCGTCACCGATACCCGACAACATCAACAGCTGAGGGCTGTTGATCGCGCCGCCGCACAACACGACTTCGCGCCGGGCCCTGATGACGCGGCGGGCGCCGTTCTGCTCGATCTCGACGCCGACGGCGCGGTGGCCGTCGAACACCACCCTGGTCGCCAACGCCTCCGTCTCGAGCGTGAGGTTGTCGCGCTTGAGGGCCGGTTTCAGGTAGGCGTCGGCGGCGCTCCACCGCGCACCGCGGCGCTGAGTCACCAACGTCTCGCAGAACCCCTCCGGTGCCGCCTGGTTCGGCTTCTCGATGCGGTACCCGCACTGCTCGGCGGCGGCAAGCCATTTGGCGGTGGCGCTGCGCGGGCTGCGCTGCGGGCTGATCGACAGCGGCCCGGCTTCGATGCGGCGCAGATACGGCTCGAGGTGCGCGTAGTCCCACTGCTCGCCGGCGGTCTGCCCCCACTCGTCGTAGTCCGCGGCGAATCCGCGCACCCACATCATCGCGTTCATCGACGACGACCCGCCGACCATCTTGCCTCGCGGCCAATAGATTTCGCGGCCGTCGAGCTCCTTCTGCGGTTCGGTCAGGTAATCCCAGTCCATCGGGCCGCGAAACAGTTTGACGAAGCCGGCGGGGATGCGGATGAACTTGTCCTTGTCATGCGGACCGGCTTCGAGCGCGACGGCCCGGACGGACGGATCGTCGCTGAGCCGGGCGGCCACCACCGATCCGGCCGAGCCCGTTCCCACGACGATGTAATCGGCTTCCATCGCCCGGAGTCTAGGTTTTCGGCGGCGGACAAACGCCGAAGTGCCGGAAACCCGCCGCGAAAATCGGCGTCGCCGGCCGGTCGCCGCGCAGGAGCGTGGCTATGCGGTGAGCGCGATGTGCTGGGCTCCGTCGACGGCCGCGTACCGCTGCGGGCTGCACGTCAGCACGATCACCTGCCCGTCGCCGCCCACCGCGTTGAACACCGCCCCCATTTTGACCAGTCGGTCGGGATCGGTGAATCCGAGCGCGTCGTCGATGACCACCGGCACGCTGTCCTCCTTGGCCACGAGCGCCGCGCCGGCCAGTCGTGCCACGATGCCGAGTTGTTCCTTGGCCCCACCGGACAGCGAATCGTAGGGCACGGTGCGCCCCGACAGCGTGCGGGCGCAGATCCGCAGCGCGCTGTCGACCTCGACCTCGAAGCTGTCGCCGAACACCATGCGGCCCAACCGTTCCACTTCGCCGCGGAACGGCTCGACGTAACGCTGCCGGGTGGAGTCGCGGTGCCGTGCGATCACCGACCGCAAGAGCTCGGCGGCCCGCGCGCGGCGCTGCACCCTCGAGTACTCGGCGATCGCGTGCTCCCGCTCCGTTTCCGCCTCGTCGAGCTTGCCTTTGCGACCTTCGGTGCCGTACACCTTCAGCTGCGTGCCGACCTCCCGCAATTCCTCAGCGATTTGGTCGTGCGCGGTCGACACGGCGTCGGCCCGTTGCGTTGCCTCCCGAAGGGCTGCGGCCACGACATCGGGCGCCGCGCGGTTCACTTCCTCGCTCAACTCCTCGACCAAGCTGGTGGCCCGCAACGCTTCCTCGGCGTGCACCTGAGCCCGGTGCGCCAACTCGTCGTCACCGACGGTGGCGCGCTGCCCCTGCAACCGTTCACGGGCCAGGGTGAGCTCGGACCGCGCACCGGCCAGCTTCTCGCGCAGCACGGTAAGCCGAATATCGCACTCCCCCAGGCGCTTAGCGGCCTCTTCGGCGACCTTGCGCTGCTTGTCGCAGTCGCCGATCGCCTGCTTGTGCGCGGTTGTGGCGGCGTCGAGCTCGGCACGGGCGGCGCCGGCGTCGACCTCGAACAGATCGGCCACCTCTGGTTGACGGGTCTCGAGGTCAGCCAGCCGCGCCCTGAGCCGGTCGGCCGATTCGTCGCCCGTCAGCGCCTCGACCGTCGCGCTGAGCCGGTCCCTGGTGGTGACCAGCTGTTGCCGACGCTGGTCCTGAGCGCGCGCCTCGTCGACGTCGTCGACGCCGCAAGCCGTCAGTGCCTTGGCCAGCACATCCTGTGCCGCATCGAGTTTGGCTTGGGTCTCCGACGCCGGCGTGCCGGGCACCAGCCGGGCGGTCAGCAGATCGGGCACCTCGATGGCGGTCTCAGCGCTGACGCTGGCCGTCCACGCCTGACCGGCGCCGAGGGTGACCGTCTGGCCCCCGACGCGGAGCTCGACGGCCGCCGACGCGATGACCTCGATGTGTGCCGACGCCAACTCGACCTGTGCCGTCACGGCGTCGACCGTCGCCTTGGCGGCGTCGATGGCCCGCATCTTCTCGCCGGTCACCCGGATCTCGGCGAGTTCGCCCTGCACGCGTTCGAGGTCACGCTGGGCGGTCTCGACCTTCGACAGTTGCGCGGCGATGCGGTCAGCCTCGTCGCGATCGGCCAGCCGTTGAACGGTACTTCGCGCCGCTTCGACACGGGCTTCGGTGCCTTTCAACGCTTTTCGCGCCTGCTCGGCTGCCGCCTCGGCGAGTTCGGCGACTTCGGCGGCCGTCGCCTGGTTCTCGTCGGCCTTGACGGCCTCGGCCTCGAGGTCGGCCATCGCGGCGGCCCGCTGCTCGATGTCGGCACGCAGGCGCCGCCGCTCCTCGACCGCGGCGCGCGACGTGTCGTGGTTGGCCTGCGCCGCCGCGAGAACCAGTTCCGCCTCCTTGAGCTGTGCCTTCAACGCGGCCACCGCCTCGGCGGCCTGCTGCGCGACGGCGACCTGCCGTGCCGCATCGGTGCACTGTGCGGTCAGCCGGGCCAGTTCGTCGGTGAGCGTGGCGTGCCTGCGGACCGCGTCGTCGACCTGCGCAACGGCGGCCGCCGCCTCGGCCAACGCCTCCTCGGCCGTGCGCAACCGGGTGGTGGCAGCGGCCCATTCACCTGTGGGCCTGCCGGTGCGGGTGAAGTAACGCAGGTATTCGTCCTCGACGCGGTCAACCAGCAGCGGTTCGGCACCCGAAAGCCTTACGGCCTCACCGGCAGCCACGTCGAGCGCACGTGAGAGCGCATCGCATCCGGACAGGTCGACCGCCGCCGTCGACCCGGACTGCAGCACCCGCTGGGCCTGCCACAGGCAGGTGTCGACGGTCTCGTCGAGCATGGCCCGGACCCGGTCGTGCGCCTCGTCACCGGTGAGCTGTTCGCGGCGCGGCTCCATGATCGTCAGCTCGGTTTCGAAGCGTTTGTGGAAGCGCTTGCGGTACACGAAACGATAGGGGCCGGTGGAGATCTCGGCCTCGACCTCGGCGCCGACGTCGGCGTGTGTCGGCTTGACCTCTTTGACCTCTTTCTTCGCCGACCGGTCCTTGGCCTCGATCAACAGGTCCAGCGCCTCGATCATCGACGACTTGCCGATCTCGTTCGCGCCGCTGACGATCACCACGCCATGGTCGGGGAATTCGATCTCGCGACGGGTGATGCCGCGGTAGTTGGTCAGGACCAGGCGGTGCAGTTTCATGCCACACCTCGATCCGACAGCCGTAGGAGCAGCGCCAGCGCGGCCCGGGCGTCGTCGGCCGCCTCACCGTCCGACCGTGCGGTCGCGACCAGTTCGTCGACGGCCGATGCGGCGAAGCCGCCGATACCGAGGTCGTCGAACTCACCGTCGGCGGGGACGACCGCGATGTCGCTCTGCTTCTCGTCCACCCTCAACGCGGCGAAGAGGCGGGCGTACTTGTCCAGGCAGACGTCGAGCGCGGCCTTGTCGGTGACCGTCAGCGATCCGGTCAACGCGAGACGGACCACGGTACGTTCCTTGTCCGGCAACAGATCCAGGTTGATGTCCAGGTCGGCGACGTCGCGGTCGCTGTCCACCCCACGGCGCAGCGTGACGAACCGCCAGCGGCCCACCCTCCGCGGTTCCACGGTCACCGGACGCCCCGGGGCGTCCTCGTCGATGTCGACGATCAGCACATGCCCCGGGTCCACCTCGATGTCGTCGTAGTTGGTGACCTCAGGCGACCCGGAGTACCAGATCCGCCCGGTGGACCCCACCTGCATACGAGAGTGCTTGTCGCCCAATGCCACATAGTGCACCGCGCCCCGGTTGACGGCCGCCTCCAGCGCCGCCAGCCGGATGAGCGACGGCCGGTCCTTGTCCGGCACGAAGATGTCCACACCGCCGTGGCCGACGACGACCCGCGTCACCCCGTCGGCGCAAAGACCCTCGAGCACGCCCGCCACGGGGTCCGACGACGGCGCCTTCGAGGTCCACGGCGAGGCGACCAGCTCGAGGCCGGGCCGCACCTCGTGCACCCCCGCGCGGTCGAGCACCGACACGTTGCCGGGACACTCGGCGACGAACAGCGGGCTGGTGTAGACCGACGAGGCGTCCAGCGGGTCGTGGTTGCCCGGCAGCAGATAGACCGGAACGCCGATGGCGCGCATGGCCTCGAGCGAAAGGCTGACGTCGCGCGATGTCAGTTGGTTGTGCTCGAAGACGTCGCCGGCGACGCCGACGAACTCCGCGCCCGCGTCGGCGGCCACCCGGCCCAATTCGACCACCGCGTCGCGGCGCGCCGCCGAATAACGGGGCTGCGCCTCACCATTGAGGAAGTACCGCGTCATGCCGAGCTGCCAGTCGGCGGTGTGCACGAATCGCATCTCAGCGCCCCCTTCCCCTCGTCGTGTTTGCCGGGCACCGCGAGTGTAGGGCGGGACGCCGACAAGTCCCGGGAGGTGCAGCGGCATGCCCTACGGTTAGTCCGGTGTACCGCACGCTGCTGTTGCTCCGGCACGCCAAGTCGGACTATCCGCCAGGGGTCGCAGACCACGACCGTCCGCTGGCGCCCAGAGGCGTGCGCGAAGCCGGGTTGGCCGGCGACTGGCTGCGCGCCAACGTGCCCGCCGTCGACGCCGTGCTGTGTTCCACCGCCACCCGCACCCGCGAGACGCTCACGCGCACCCGCATCGCCGCGCCGGTCCAGTACCGCGACCGCCTCTACGACGCGACTGCGGGCACGGTGATCGACGAGATCAACCGCGTGCAATCACACTTCGACTTCGAGGTGGGGACCCTGCTGGTGATCGGCCACGAACCGGCGATGTCGGGTGTCGCGCTCGGCCTGGCCACCGCCGACGGCACCAACGTCGCTGCGGCCGAACAGATCTCGCTGAAGTTCCCGACATCGTCCATCGCGGTGCTGCGCACGCGGCAGACGTGGGCCGACGTGGCGCTCGACGGCGCCGCGCTGGTGGACTTCCACGTCGCGCGCTAGCGGTCAGGCGCGGGTGGCCAGCGTCAGCTCCATCAGCTTGATCGCCATACCGCAGGCGTCCATCCCCGGCGACTGCGGGTTGACCCACCAGCCGACCACGCCGGCCGCGTCGCTGGCCACACCGCACGCCCCGTTCGGATCGTTCGGCCGCATCACGATGGACTGGATCCCGGCGACCCTGCGGTCTTCGATCCGATAGTCCAACCGCTGGGCCACCTCGCGCTCGTGGTCCAGATCGCCCTGCTCGAACCAGAACCTGGTGATGTCGATGAGGCCACCCGGGTTGGCCGCCTGCCAGCGGCACACGGCGCCGACGAACGTGCTCTGGATGTCGAGCGGGTCGGCGCCCACGGTCTCGGCGAGGATGTCCTCGGTCAGCACCTCGCACTCCTTGAGCAGGTTCGGGTACTGCCGCTCGGAGTCCTCGTTGCGCGGTCCCCCGCCCGAGCCCGACTTGGCCGCCGTGCCTTCGACCGTCTGGGTGCAACCGGTGAGTACGGACAACGAAGCGAGCACGGCGAACGTGCCCGCGATCAGCCGACGAGCGGACGCGGTTCTCATTCGGAGTTCACAATCGATTGGCGGGTCAGTTCCTTGGCCACCTCGCACGGATCCGGGAACGGCTTGCTGGCGTAGCTGACCGACCACTCGATGAAGTCATCGTCGAACTGGATGCCGATCTCGCAGAGGTTGACGCCGTTGATCGGGTCCTCGCTGTACCCGATGAACCCGTCGTGGCCTTCGATGCTGATGTCCTCGACGGCGGTGCGGGACAGTTCCATGGTTTTGCGCTCACGCCCGATCGGGCTGCCGCGGAACCAGGTGAACGAGAAGTGCGGGCCGAGAATGCTGCCGCCGGCCAGCCACTGGCACCCGACTGAGGTCTTGGCGGTGTTGATCAGCCCCGGAACCCGGGTCTGCTTGATGACCTCCTGGTCGCTGATACCGCCACACTGGGGGAAGAACGGGCCGTGCGACACGTTCTCCGTGACAGCCGGGGTGTCCTCAGGCACTTGCGGGCCGGCAGGTTCGGAATCCGAGCATGCGGACAGCGGAATGACCACGGCGGCCGCGAGGGCCAGGCAGCGGGTCACGCGCGTGCTGTGAGTCACGCCATGCACTGTAGCGGCAGCTCGAGAGGTCAACCACCGACATGCCGGTTGACCTGCCCATATATCGGATGTGCGACAGTATCGGGATGTTATGGGCGCTGCTGCGACAGTACGCGCGGCCATATCGGGTGCTGCTCGTCACCGTCGCCACGCTGCAGTTGGTCAGCACGCTCGCCTCGCTGTACCTGCCGACCGTCAACGCGGCGATCATCGACGACGGCGTCGCGGTCGGGAATCTGCGCCGGATCGTCGAACTGGGTGGTGTGATGCTGGCGGTCACCGCGCTGCAGGTGGTGTGCGCGGTGGGGGCGGTGTACTTCGGGTCGCGGGCGGGCATGGGCGTCGGTCGCGATCTGCGCGCGGCGATGTTCGACCACGTGACCGGATTCTCCGCCGAGGACGCCGCACGGTTCGGTGCGCCGTCACTGCTCACCCGCACCACCAACGACGTGCAGCAGATCCAACTGCTGGTCCAACTGAGCTGCACCATGCTGGTCACCGCGCCGATCATGTCGATCGGCGGAATCTTCATGGCGCTGCATCAGGACGCCGGGCTGTCCTGGCTGCTGCTGGTTAGCGTGCCGATCCTGGCCCTGACCAACTACTGGATCGTTCGTCACCTGCTTCCGATCTTCCGCCGCATGCAGCGACTGGTCGACGGCATCAACCGGGTGATGCGCGACCAACTCGCCGGCCTGCGCGTGATCCGCGCCTTTGCACGGGAACCGTTCGAACGCAACCGGTTCGCCGAAGCCAACCACGCCCTGGCCGACACCGCGCTCGAAGCCGGACGCTGGCAGGCGCTGATGCTGCCCACCACGACGCTGGTGATCAACGTCTCGAGCGTCGCACTGATCTGGTTCGGTGGGCTGCGGATCGACGCCGGACAGATGCAGGTGGGCTCGCTGATCGCGTTCCTGGCCTACTTCATGCAGATACTGATGGCCGTCCTGTTGGCCACGTTCATTCTGGTCATCATCCCCCGGGCATCGGTGTGCGCCGAGCGGATCTCGGAGGTGCTGTCCGTCGCACCGCAGATCGTCAGCCCCGAACACCCGGTGCGCCCATCGAGAATCCGGGGTGAGGTCCGGTTGGACGCCGCGACGTTCTGTTATCCCGGCGCTGAACGACCTGTGCTGCAGGATATTTCGCTGACGGCACGACCGGGCACGACGACTGCGGTGGTCGGCTCCACCGGGTCGGGCAAGTCGACGCTGGTGTCGCTGATCTGCCGGATGTACGACGCGACGAGCGGATCGGTGTATCTCGACGGCGTCGACGTGCGCGACTACGACCCCGAACAGCTGTGGTCGGTGCTCGGGCTGGTGCCGCAGCGCGGATACCTGTTCTCGGGCACCGTCGCCGACAATCTGCGGTACGGCAATGCGGATGCCACCGACGACGAGATGTGGGCGGCGCTGCGGGTGGCCGCGGCCGACGACTTCGTGCGCGCGCACCCGGACGGCCTGTCCATGAAGGTCACGCAGGGTGGTGCGAATTTCTCTGGTGGACAACGGCAGCGGTTGGCCATCGCCCGCGCGGTGATCCGCCGGCCCGCCGTGTATCTGTTCGACGACGCGTTCTCCGCACTCGACGTGCACACCGACGCCCGGGTGCGCTCGGCGCTGCGCGAGACGTCGGCAGAAGCGACGGTCATCGTTGTCGCCCAGCGTATCTCCACCGTCACTCAGGCAGATCAGATCGTGGTGATCGACGACGGCCGTATCGCCGGCATCGGCACTCACGAAACCCTGCTGACGGACTGCCCGCAGTACGCCGAGTTCGCCGACTCCCAGTCGCTCGCCGTCGCCGGAGACGCCCAGTGAGCGGCCCGATGGCCCGCCCGATCCGCGGCATGCAGCAGGCGCCCACGCAGCGCTCGCGCGACTTCACCGGGTCCGCGATCCGCTTGGTCAAACGGCTGACACCGCAGCGCGGCCTGACCACCGCGGTGATACTCCTGGGCGTCGCGGGCATCGCGATCAGTGTCATCGGACCGCGAATCCTGGGGCACGCCACCGATCTTCTGTTCAACGGCGTGGTCGGCCGTCAGCTGCCCGCGGGGATCACCAAGGAGCAGGCCATCGACGCCGCCCGCGCCCGCGGCGACGGCACGTTCGCCGATCTGCTCTCGGGGATGAACGTGGTCCCCGGCCGGGGTGTGGACTTCGAGGCCGTCGCGCGCACACTGCTGCTCGCGTTGGGCCTGTATCTCGTCGCTGCGCTGATGGTGTGGCTGCAGGCCCGACTCCTCAACGTCGCGGTGCAGCGGACCATGGCGACACTACGCTCCGACGTCGAAGACAAAGTGCACCGAATGCCGCTGTCCTACTTCGACTCTCGGCAACGCGGCGAGGTGCTCAGCAGGGTCACCAACGACATCGACAACATCCAGGGCTCGTTGTCGATGACGATCAGCCAGCTGTTGACGTCCGTGCTGACCGTGCTGTCGGTGCTGGTGATGATGCTGACCATCTCACCGCTTCTGACGCTGCTGACCGTGGTGACGGTGCCGCTGTCACTGTGGGCGACCCGGGTCATCGCGCGCCGGTCGCAGCGGCTGTTCGTGGCGCAGTGGGCGAACACCGGCAGGCTCAATGCCCATATCGAGGAGACCTACAGCGGCTTCACCATCGTCAAGACCTTCGGTCACCGCGCCGCGGCTCAGCAGCGGTTCCGCGAGTGCAACGAGGACGTCTACGACGCCGCCTTCGGCGCCCAGTTCTTCTCCGGTCTCGTCGGGCCGGCCACCACGTTCATCGGCAACCTGAGCTATGTCGCGGTCGCCGTGGTGGGCGGGTTGCAGGTAGCCACCGGCCAGATCACGCTCGGCAGCATCCAGGCCTTCATCCAGTACGTCCGCCAGTTCAACCAGCCGCTGACGCAGGTCGCGGGCATGTACAACACGCTGCAGTCCGGTGTGGCCAGTGCGGAGCGGGTTTTCGACCTGCTCGACGCGGACGAGGAGGCGCCCGATCCCGCCGACCGGCTGCCGGTCGCAGCGCCGGGAACGGGCGGGTCGGCCGGCCGGGTGGAGTTCGAGGACGTCACGTTCGGCTACCACCCCGACACACCGGTGATCCGGAACCTGTCGCTGGTCGCCGAACCCGGTAGCACTGTGGCGATCGTCGGGCCGACGGGCGCGGGCAAGACGACGCTGGTGAACCTGCTGATGCGGTTCTACGATGTCGACTCCGGGCGGATCCTGGTTGACGGCGTGGACATCTCGACGGTCAGCAGGGACTCGCTGCGGTCCCGCATCGGGATGGTGCTGCAGGACACCTGGCTGTTCGCCGGCACCATCTTCGACAACATCGCCTACGGCAGACCCGACGCCTCCGAGGACGAGGTGATCGCTGCCGCCAAGGCCGCCTACGTCGACCGGTTCGTGCACATGCTCCCCAACGGCTATCGGACCCACGTCACCGACGACGGTGCCTCGATCAGCGCCGGCGAAAAGCAGCTCATCACGATCGCGCGCGCGGTGCTGGCCCGGCCCAGCCTGCTGATCCTCGACGAGGCGACCAGTTCGGTGGACACCCGCACCGAACTGCTGATCCAGCAGGCGATGGCCGAATTACGCCGCGACCGAACGAGTTTCATCATCGCCCACCGGCTGTCGACCGTCCGTGACGCCGACCTCATCGTGGTGATGGACGCGGGTCAGATCGTCGAGCGTGGCACCCACGCCGAGTTGCTCGCTAAGCGTGGCGCTTATTGGTCCATGACGCAGGCCTGAGCGTCGTACGCTCACGATGATGAGCGAAACGGTCTACACGTTCTGCCGGATCTGCCTGGCCTCCTGCGGGCTGGAGGTGACAGTCGAGGACAACCGCGTCAGCAAGATCGCCGTCGACAAGCAGAACCCGCACAGCTGGCGGGACTTCTGCGCCAAGGGCCGCACCGCGCACCGACTCGTCGAGCACCCGCGCCGGATCCTGCAACCGATGCGCCGCGTCGGGGATTCCTATGTCGAAGCCACCTGGGACGAGGCCATCGCCGACATCGCGGCCAGGATGAACGCCGCGATCAAAGCGGGCGGACCCGACGCGGTCGGCGTCTACTACGGCAACCCGGCGGGTTTCTCCTCGTCCAACGTGATCTTCATGAACGGCTGGCTGGACGCGCTCGGCACCCAGAATCGCTACGCCGTGGGCTCGGTGGACCAGAACGCGATGCACGTCGTCGCCGACGCGATGTACGGCTCCATCCTGATGGCGCCGGTGTCCGACGTCGACAACTGCGACTACTTCCTGCTGGTCGGCACCAACCCCGCTGTGAGCGCATGGAATTGGCTCGAGAGCGTGCCCGGCGGGTGGCGACGGGCGATGGCACGTCAACAACAGGGCGCGGCGATCGTGGTGGTCGACCCGCTGCGTACCGAATCCGCGGAGAAGGCCGACCTGCACCTCGCGGTGCGCCCCGGACAGGACTGGGCGCTGCTGCTGGCGATGGTGAAGGTCATCCTCGACGAGCGTCTCGAACATCGCCAGGACTGCGCGGAACTGGCCACCGGCGTCGACGACCTGCGCGCGCTGGTCGCCGACGCCGATCTCGACGATCTCGCCGCCCGCTGCGACATCCCCCGCGACCAGATCGAGCGGGTGGCCCGTGACTTCGCCGCGGCGCGCGGGGCCATGGTGGTGACCCGCACCGGGGTATCGCTGCACATGGCGGGCACCGTCGCCGAATGGCTGGGGCATGTGCTCAACGTGATCACCGGACGCATGGACCGTCCCGGTGGACGCCGCTTCGAACCCGGCTACGTCGACGCCATCCAAATGTCGGCGATGGTCAAGGCCAAGCCGCACTACAGTCGGCTTCTCGGCCGCGAAATGGTCGCCAGCGCACACGCACTCAGCGAGCTGCCCGACGAGATCACTACACCGGGCCACGGTCAGATCCGCGCGCTGCTGATCAACTGCGGCAACCCCGTGGTCTCCGGCCCCGACGGCGACAAGCTGGACCGCGCGCTGGCCGATCTGGACCTGCTCGTCGCGATCGACTTCGTCCAGCGCGAGAGCCACCGCCATGCACACTGGCTGCTGCCCGCCGCCCATTGGCTCGAGCGCAACGACCTGCTCGCGTTCACCAGCAACATGCACGACGAGCCGTATCTGCAGTACGGCGCCAAGGCCGTCGAGCCACCGCCGGGTGTGCGGCAGGAGTGGCGCATCTTCACCGACCTCGCGATCGCGATGCGCAGACCGCTGTTCGGCGCCAAGGGCATCAACGGATTCATCAAGGCGACCCGTGCCGCGGCGCGTGTGACCGGCAAGCCGGCCCTCGAGTTCGGTCCGCACTGGATCGACCGCCTTGTCGTCGCGACGTCACGAAAGATCAACGGGCGCAAGATCAAATGGCGAGACGTCATATCGCACCCACACGGCTGGGTGTTGGGCCCCCGCGAGTTCGGGCATTTCCGGGACGCGTTGAGGACCGACGACAAGAAGGTGCACGCAGCGCCGCCCCAGTTCGTCGCGCGGGCCCGCGAACTGCTCGCCGACCCGCTTCCCGCCGCACCGGTCGGCTATCCGTTCCAGCTGGCCAACCGCAGGCACCGGCACTCGATGAACTCGTGGCTCAACGAGTTACCCGGACTGCATCCCGCCGCTAAGGGCAACGACGTGATCATCCACCCGAAGGACGCGGCCGATCTGGGGGTGAGCGACGGCGACCTCGTCAGGGTCTTCTCCCCTGTCGGCGAGGTCGAGTTGACGGCGGTGGTGAACGACCGCCCGCGTGAAGGGGTGGTCATCATCGACCACGGTTGGGGCTCACGCGTTTTCGACCCACGCGGGGACAGCAATCCGATCTCCTACGGCGTGAACCGCAACCTGCTGGTCGAGGGCGCGCCGGTGGACCCGCTGTCCCAGACCTCGGCGTTGAGTTCGCAATACGTTGGCGTGGAGCTGATTTCGTCGGGCGACGATCAAGCGGCGAGGCACGAGCCGCGTTGAGGAGGCCGACGCGAAATCCACGTCGGGCGACGATCAATCGGCGAGGCACGAGCCGCGTTGAGGAGGCCGACGCGACGAGCTAGAGGTTCGGTCCCTCGGCGCGCAGTTCGTCGACGTTGCGCATCGCCTCGCGCAGCTTGCCCAGCCACTCCTCGGCGTGTTCGCCCACCAGCCGCACCGACCACACCAGTGCATCCGAGCGTGACCGTGCCACACCCGCGTCGACCAACGTGTCGAGCACCTGACGTTCGGGTTGGCGCAGTCGCGTCATCACCGGAACGGCCAAATTGGTGAACATGATGCGCTCGTAGTTGTCGGCGCCCGGGGCCCCGATGTCGATGCCCCAAGCGACCTTGCGGCCGTAGCGTGCCTGCGCCTGGTCGGCGATGCGCATGCGTTCGGCCCGGGTTTCCTCGCGGAACCGCGCGGCCCGTCCCGATGCGCGTGCTTCGCTCTCGCCGCCGTCGGGCTCTGCGAGGCGGCCGATGACGGTGATCTCCTCGCGGTCGACGACCACCGTCGGGTCTCCGGCGAACCAGTCCTCGGGAAGCCGGCCGGCGAACCAGTCGGCGGCGTCGCCCGCATCGGGCTGCTGAGCCTGTTGCCAGCCGCCCTGGCGGCGTCGGCCATGAATATTGTGTCGCATGATTACATACTTACACCGTTACAGATCTAGCAGGCATACGTTCGCCGACAGCGAACGCTCCAGGTCAACCGCCCCGATAAGAGGTCGGAAGGGTCAGCCTCGCTTGCGCAGGAGAACGGCGCCGCCGCCGACGATCGCAGCGATCAACAGCAGCACGGCCAGGGTCGGGCTGACCAACCACCACACCAGGCCGACCGCGATGAGAGCAGGCGAGGCGACGAAGAGCACCATGCCCGGATGCTGCTTGAGGACCGCGAAGGCGCTCTGCGCCCGCACCCGGTCGATTTCCTTTGCCATGGCACAAGAATGCCAGCCGCCGAGCGGTTCCGGGCGGGATGGATCAGTACGAAAGTGCCTCACCGCATCAGGGCCGTCCGATTATTTTGAAGGCCATGACAGCACCGAACAACGGAAGCTGGCGACCCGATCCCGAAGGTCGCTACGAGTACCGCTGGTGGGACGGGCACAACTGGACCGACCAGGTATCGCATCAGGGTCAGGTCGGCAGGGCGCCGCTCGGCGGACCTCCACCGGCGCCCCAACCTCCGCCACAGCAAGCTGCCGGCGGACAGGCGATGGCGGTCGGGCAGCCGGTCGGCGACGGCTTCGGAGGCATCAGCGGCGATCTGGTGGACGGCCGGTTCAGCGAGAAAGAGGCCAAGGCCATCGCCAACCAGAACACCAAGATGTTGCGGGTGCGCCTCGGGGAGCCGTTCATGGCGCGGCAGGGCTCCATGGTGGCCTACCAGGGCAACGTCGACTTCGCGTTCGAGGGCGGCGGCGCCTCGAAGTTCATCAAGAAGGCGCTGACCGGCGAGGGTCTGCCCTTGATGCGCTGTCAGGGTCAGGGCGATGTCTTTCTCGCCGAGCGCGGCTACGACGTGCATCTGCTGCAGCTGACCAACTCCGGGTTGTCGATCAGCGGTAAGAACGTGCTGGCGTTCTCGTCGAACCTGAACTGGAACATCGAGCGCGTGCGGGGCGGCAGCATCGCGACCGGCGGCCTGTTCAACACCACGCTGCGCGGAACCGGTTGGGTGGCGCTGACAACCGACGGGCCGCCGGTCGTGCTCAACGCCGCCGAGGCGCCGACGTTCGCCGACACCAACGCGGTGGTGGCCTGGTCGGCGAATCTGCAGACTCAGCTCAAGACCAGCTTCAAGGCCGGCGCGCTGATCGGCCGCGGCTCCGGCGAGGCGATTCAGGTCGCGTTCCACGGGCAGGGGTTCGTGATCGTGCAGCCCTCGGAGGGCGTACCGCCGGTGGCCACCGCATAGTCACAGCTCGAGCAGCACCGTCACCGGGCCGTCGTTGACCAGCGCAACCTGCATGTGCGCGCCGAAGACGCCGGTCGCCACCGACGCCCCCAGGTCGCTCAGCGCATCGGCGAACGCGGTTACCAGGGGCTCGGCGGTCGCGCGCGGTGCGGCCGCATTCCACGCCGGCCGCCGGCCCTTGGCGGTGTTCGCGTACAGGGTGAACTGGCTGACCACCAGGATCGGGGCGCTGACGTCCGACGCGGACTTCTCGTCGTCGAGAATCCGCAGCTGCCAGAGTTTTTCGGCCATCCGCCGAGCCGTGGCCGCGTCGTCGTCGTGCGTCACGCCGACCAGCGCGAGCAGGCCCTGGCCGTCGGGCCGGATGGCCCCGACGACCTCGCCGTCCACGGTGACGGACGCGGAAGTGACCCGTTGGGCGAGAACGCGCATGTGCGCCGATGCTGCCATGGTCGTCGCGCAGCAGTCGGGCAGCACACCCGGTAGATACCCCTAGGGGGTATCAGGTACGCTGGCGTCATGGCTACCACCACCGTCACAGTCACCGGAATGACCTGCGAACACTGCGCCGCATCGGTACGCGAGGAACTCGGGGAGGTCCCGGGCGTGAAGTCGGTCGACGTGGATGTCGCCAGCGGAGCGGTGACCATCGACAGTGTCTCGCCCGTCGACGCCGGCGCCATCAGGACCGCCGTGGAAGAGGCCGGCTACCAGCTGGCGAGCTGATGAAGACCGCCCCTCGCGCCGCCGCGTTCATCGCCGCACTCGCGGTGGTGTTCGCAGCATCGATGTGGGTCGGCCGCTCGTTCGGTCCCGAGAGTGATGCCGCGTCAGAGCAGCACTCCGCCGCGCACGACGATCGCGCGCAATCCGCCGAGGCCCCCGGTGGCTTACAGGTGACCGCGAGCGGCTACACGCTCGACGTGGCCCAACCGCTCCCCCCGGCGAACCGAACCTCACCACTGGAGTTCAGGATCCTCGACCGACGCGGCGCTCCGGTGAAGCAGTTCGACGAAACTCACGAGAAGCTGTTGCACCTGATCGTAATTCGCAACGACCTGTCCGCCTTTCAGCACCTTCACCCCGTACTCGATGACCGCGGCACGTGGCGCACTCCCGTCGATTTCAGTCGCGCAGGCGACTACCGCGTCTTCGCCGATTTCGTGCCCACCGGCGGTCCCGCGCTCACCCTCGGCGCCAACGTGCACGTCGCAGGCCCGTACTCCCCCGCGCCACTGCCGGCGGTCGACACGTCGTCGACCGTCGGCGAATACACCGTCACGCTCAGCGGAACCCCGAAAGCCGGTGAGGCATCGACACTTGCGCTGACGGTCCACCGCAACGGCGACCCGGTCGACGATCTGCAGCCGTACCTGGGCGCCTACGGTCACCTCGTCGCGCTGCGCGCCGCCGACCTCGCATACCTGCATGTGCACCCGATGGGTGGACCCGGCGACGCAGGTACAGCGCCGGGGCCGGCCGTCGAGTTCCACACCACGTTCCCCAGCGCGGGGCAGTATCGCCTGTTCCTGGATTTCCAGCACCGCGACGTCGTGCACACGGCCGAATTCACCGTGTCGGTCGATCCGTCCGCACAGCCGGACGTCACCGCGGACGGTCACGGGGAGGCCGGCCATGGCCACTGACACGATCGAGCTGTCGATCGACGGTATGACCTGCGCGTCGTGCGCGAACCGAATCGAGCGCAAGCTCAACAAGATCGACGGTGTGACGGCCACCGTCAACTTCGCCACCGAGAAGGCGCGCGTCGAGTACAGCGCAGACGTGACACCGGAGGCGTTGGTGGCCACCGTCGAAGACGCCGGCTATCAAGCGCACCTGCCGACCGATCAGGCGACCGTCGTCGAAGAGGATCCGACCGCCACGCTGCGGCACCGGCTGCTGGTCTCGCTCGGCCTGAGTGTTCCGGTGATCGCGATGGCGATGATCCCGGCTCTGCAGTTCACGAATTGGCAGTGGCTCTCGCTGACCTTGACGGCACCGGTGGTGGTGTGGGGGGCGTGGCCGTTCCACCGTGCGGCGTGGGCGAACCTGCGCCACGGCAACGCCACCATGGACACGCTGATCTCGATGGGCACGCTCGCCGCGCTGGGATGGTCGGTCTACGCGCTGTTCTGGGGCACCGCGGGAACTCCGGGGATGACGCACGGCTTCGAGCTGTCGCTCTCACGCACCGACGGTTCGGGCAGCGTGTACTTCGAGGTCGCTGCGGGGGTCACGACCTTCATCCTGGCCGGGCGGTATTTCGAAGCGCGCTCCAAGCGGCGCGCCGGCGCGGCGTTGCGCACACTGCTGGAGCTGGGCGCCAAGGACGTCGTGGTCCGCAGAAAGACCGGTGAACAACGGATATCGATCGACCAACTCGGTGTCGGTGACGAATTCGTGGTGCGGCCCGGTGAGAAGATCGCCGCCGACGGTGTGGTCATCGAGGGTGCCTCGGCGGTGGATGCGTCGATGCTGACCGGCGAGGCGGTTCCGGTGGACGTCGGGCCCGGTGACGAGGTCGTGGGTGCAACGGTCAACGTCGACGGCCGACTGGTGGTGCGGGCCAAGCGGATCGGGACCGACACGCAGCTCGCCCAAATGGCGAGACTGGTCGAGGACGCCCAGAGCGGGAAGGCGGACGCACAGCGACTGGCCGACAGGATCTCGGGTGTTTTCGTGCCGATCGTGATCGCCTTGTCGGTTGCGACTCTGGGCTTCTGGTTGGGCACCGGCGGATCGGTCGCGACCGCTTTCACCGCAGCGGTGGCCGTGCTGATCATCGCGTGCCCGTGCGCGCTGGGACTGGCGACGCCGACCGCGCTGATGGTCGGCACGGGACGCGGCGCGCAGCTGGGCATCTTGATCAAGGGACCGGAGGTGTTGGAGTCGACCCGCCGCGTCGACACCATCGTGTTGGACAAGACGGGGACCATCACCACCGGCAGGATGACGTTGATCGATGTCGTCGCCGCAGACGGTGAACAGCCAGACGACGTGCTGCGGATGGCGGGCGCGGTCGAGCACGGTTCCGAGCATCCGATCGCCAGGGCGATCGTGACGGGCGCCCGGGACAAGCTCGGTGAGCTGCCGACGGTTCACGACTTCACCAACCTGCGCGGCCTCGGGGTGCGCGGGCGAATCGACGGCCGCGACGTAACCGTCGGACGGCAACGGCTGCTGTCGTCGCAGCAGCTTCCCGAATCCTTGAAAGCCACGGTGCGACAGGAGCAGTCACAAGGGCGCACCGCTGTCGTCGTCGGATGGGACGGCGCGGCCCGCGGGGTGTTGGTGGTGGCGGATGCGATCAAACCGACGTCGCCCGAGGCGATCTCGCGGCTTCGTGCGCTGGGCCTGAAACCGATCATGGTGACCGGCGACAACGAGGCCGCGGCCCGCACCATCGCCGCCGAGGTGGGCATCGACGAGGTCGTCGCCGAAGTACTGCCGCAGGACAAGGTGGACGCGGTCCAGCGCCTGCAGGCCGACGGCAAGGTGGTCGCGATGGTCGGCGACGGCGTCAACGACGCGGCAGCGCTCGCTCAGGCCGACCTCGGCCTCGCGATGGGCAGCGGCACCGACGTCGCGATCGAGGCCAGCGATCTGACGTTGGTGCGCGACGACCTGAATGCGGTCCCCGACGCGATCCGCCTGTCCCGCCGCACGCTGGCGACGATCAAGGGAAACCTGTTCTGGGCGTTCGCCTACAACGTCGCAGCGTTGCCGTTGGCGGCGGCCGGATTGTTGAACCCGATGATCGCCGGTGCGGCAATGGCATTCAGTTCGGTGTTCGTCGTGAGCAACAGCCTTCGGCTGCGCCGGTTCACCGCTACAGCGTGACGTTGATCGGGCCGAGCATGTCGCAGTTCGGTTCGAGCGCGTCCTGAAAGACCTTGCCGCAGCCGCGTCCGCTCGCGATGTACTGGGCGCCCGGCTGGTACGGCTCGAAGAACACCTGCGCGGCGCCCGGCCCTCGCGCCTGCGTGCACTGCCCCTGAGAGTCGTGACCGGCCCGGTGGACACACGCGACGCTGTACGCCGGCTGGAACGGCGCGCCGCACGCGATGAACGAGACCGTCGCGGTCACCTTGCTCACGCCACCGGTGTTGACGACCTGCGGTGGCGACAGCGTGTACCCGCACGCGGGCTGCGGTGGCTCCGCGTTAGCCGCACCCGCGCCCAGCAGACCGGACGATGCGGCGAACAGCGTGACCAGCACGGCTTTTACGACCCGGTTCATGCCTGGATCGTAGATCACCTACACCGGCAGCCGTTCCGAAATGCAGGCGGTCGTCCTACGGTGCTTCGCTGTCTTTGGGGTGAATCTCTGCATCGGCGGGCTGGAGCCGTACAAATGTTCGCCCCGCACGAGGTCAGCCCGCCCGTCGTACCCGAAACAACTTCACGTCGGATTTGATGCCCTTGAGGTGCCGCGCCCCCGCGAACGAGAACGAGAACCGCTCATCGTCACCGATGGCTTCGCGCGTGGACTCCGAGACGAGTACCGTACCTGGCCGCGCGGCCCCGGTGACGCGGCTCGCGAGGTTCACCGCTCCGCCGAACCAGTCACCGGTGCGGCTTACGGCCATTCCCGTCGCCAAGCCGACGCGCAGCCGCGGGAAGTCCTCGTCGTCGGCGGTCTGCTCGACGAGGGTCAGTGCCGCCTCGAGCAGAGGCACCGGTTCCTGGCTGACGAGCATCACCTCGTCCCCGATCGTCTTGACGAACCGCACGGGCGGGACGGACGCCTCGTGTGCGAGATCGAAAAGCCGGTGTGCGAGCCGTTCGAGGTCCTCCGGCGGCACGGCCTCACCGAGCCGGGTGAAACCGACGAGATCGGCGAACAAGATCGTCACCAGTCGGGCGCCCGGCAGCCGTTGGCCCTTCGCGCGTTCAGAGGCGGTGATCGCCTCGGTCTCCATCAGGTGGCGCAACTGCAACCGCAGCATGTCCTGGATCATCGGACCGAGCAGCGGATCGGCGGTGCGCACCAGGGCCTCGGCGTTCTTGGCGATGACGAGTTCCGATGCGCCCGGGTCGAGCACCGAAGCGAGCCCGGCGTACCGCATCACCTCGGCGGCCTTCGACAGCCCCTCGGCGAGCACGCGGGTGATCTGGATGATCTGGTCCGGCAGGATTCCGATCTCGATGAAACGCTGCGCGTACGCCGCGGCTTCGGCGTCGGCACGCAGGTGGACCTTCGCGTCGGGGTCATCGACGGTGGGCAGCCCCATCGCACGCTGAATACGCTGCAGCAGTTGGAGATCGATGCCGGTCTTCTCGCTGGTCTCCCGGGCCGAGACGTAGACGCCATCGTCGCCGAGGGCCTGGCGCGCGCCGAGGAGCATCGGCAGGAAGGCATTTCGGATCACCTCGACGTCGATGCCCTTGCGCACCAGCCAGGCGATCAGATCGGCGCGCTCAGCGCGCTGGTCACCTTCGAGCCCGTCGAGCAGACCGGACCCTTCGACGTCGAACTCATCGGCCACCGGCCCAACGTATACCGCATGCGATAGTCGAAGGATGGGTTCGCCGGTGCTGTACGGATTGCCGCCGATCGTCGGCGACGGAGCGCATACCTTGATCCTGGGCAATATGCCCAGCGTCATGTCGCTCGCCGCCCAGCAGTACTACGGCAACCCACGCAATGCTTTCTGGCACATCATGGCCGAAGTCTTCGGATTTGCGCCCGACGCGCCGTACGAGCAGCGATGCGCCGCGCTGACGGCTCGCGGGTTCGCCGTCTGGGACGTCCTGCGCTCGTGCCGGCGTGAAGGCAGCCTCGACTCTGCTGTACGGCCGGAGAGCATGGTGCCGAACGACTTTCAGGCCTTCTTCGAACGGCACCGCGGCATCGAACTGGTCCTGTTCAACGGCGCGGCAGCGGAGAAGAACTTCACGCGACTCGTCGAAGTCCCGAGCGATCTGCGTTACCGACGACTGCCGTCGACAAGCCCGGCCCAGACGATGCGATTCGCCGACAAGCTCGCAATCTGGCGCGAGGCCCTTTCCGAGGCCGCGGCTTAGCACACGGACGCCGCCTGCCCGCGAAGACAAGCCCGGGTGGGAGAGCCGCTACCGTGGCAAACATGTCCTGTGTGTTCTGCGCCATCGTCGCCGGCGAGGCCCCGGCCATCCGCATCTACGAGGACGACGACGTTCTCGCCATCCTCGACATCCGCCCGTTCAGCCGCGGCCACACCCTGGTGATCCCGAAGCGACACACGGTCGACCTGACCGACACGCCCCCGGAGACGGTCGCCACCCTGGCGCGGGTGGGTCAGCGGATCGCGCGCGCCGCGCGCCGGTCCGGACTTCACGCCGACGGCAACAATGTGGTGATCAACGACGGCAAGGCCGCGTTTCAGACGGTGTTCCACATCCACCTGCACGTGCTGCCGCGACGGGAGGGCGACAAGCTCTCGTTCGCCAAGAACATGCTCCTTCGCCGCGATCCGGACCGGGAGGAGTCGGGGCGGCTGCTGCGCGAAGCCCTGGCGGAACTCGACTCGGCTGCGCAAGACTGAGCCCCATGAGCATGCCCTGGTACGAGAAGTACATCGGTTACCCGATGCTGTTGCTGCACGACAAGCTCTACAAGGGCACCAACGGCCGCATCGGCCACACCATCCCGGGCGCACCGCGGATGTTGATCCTGCACACGGTCGGCGCGAAAACCGGTCTGCAGCGGTCCAATTCGCTCGCCTACGCCCGCGACGGAGACGACTACCTGGTGGTCGCGTCCAAGGGCGGCGAGCCGAAAGCCCCCGGGTGGTATCACAACCTCAAGGCCGACCCGAACGTCGAGATCAACGTCGGGCCCAAACGCGTCAAGGTGACCGCCACGCCTGTCACTCAGGACGATCCGGACTTCCCGCGGCTGTGGAGGATCGTCAACGACATGCCCGGCAACAAGGATCGCTACATCGGCTACCAGAAGCGGACGTCCCGTCCGATCCCGGTGGTCAGGTTGACCCCCGCCTAGAACAACTCCTTGGCCAGCAGTTCCAGTGTCTTGTCGCGGGCCGGCGCGGTCGCCGGATCGGTACCGCGGCGGGCCGAGGCCACCGGGTTGATCATGACCTCGTCGACGCCGAACCGGTCGGCCAGCGCGCGCACCTGCTCGGCCGCCTCGGTCGGATCGCCCACGACGGCTCGTCCGAAGGCGGCTTCGGCGATGCGCTGCGCCTGCGGTGCGAGCTGCTGCTGTTGGGCGTCCTCGACGAGATCCAGCGGGCCCAACGGCTGACCGGTGCGCAGCCGCGCCATCATCTGCAGGTTGGGCAATGCCAAAGCCTCTGCCTCATCGCGTGTTTCGGCCACCACCGCGTTGACGGTGAGGAACGTGACGGGTTCGGGCGCCAGGTCGCTGGGCCGGAACTCCGAGCGGTACACGTCGAGGGCCTCGGCGGTGCCCTGGCCGGAGAAGTGGTGGGCGAACACGTACGGCAGCCCCTTCGCCGCGGCCAGGTGTGCCGAGTACATCGAGGACCCCAGCAGCCACAGCTTCGGTTCGGTCACCGCGGCGGGGGTGGCCTTGAGGACGTAATGCTGGTTCGGGATCGGCACGCGCACCCCGCGCGCGCTCATCAGCGCGACGACGTCGTCGAGATAGTCGGGGAAGGCCTCGATGTCACGATCGTCGCGACCGGCGGCGCCGCGCAGCGCCATCGACGTCACCGGGTCCGAGCCCGGCGCGCGGCCGATGCCGAGGTCGATGCGTCCCGGATGGGCCGCCTCCAGCAGTGCGAACTGCTCGGCGACGGCCAGGGGTGCGTGGTTCGGCAGCATCACACCGCCGGACCCCACCCGCAGGTGTTCGGTGTGTGCGGCCAGGTGCGCGATGAGCACCGGCGGGCTGGTCGCCGCCACCGAGGGCATGTTGTGGTGCTCGGCGACCCAGAAGCGGGTGTAGCCGAGGCGGTCGGCGGTCTGCGCGAGCCGCGTCGACGCTGCCAGCGCGTCGGAGGTCGACTGGTCGGTGCGCACCGGCACGAGATCGAGGACTGAGAGACGCATGGTCCTCACAACGCATTTGAGCGCATAGACGTTCCCCGTACCCCGTCTACCAGCGCTTCCGGGTTGGGTTGTTGTTGCAGGAGGTGCTGGATGGGACGCAGAGCGCGTTCGACGCTCATCACGCGCATCGCGAGCTCGCGGGCGACGGCCAGTGTCCGGCTGCGGCGGAACATCACCTTCGCGAGTTGCCGCGAGTTGTCCTGGGCCGCCTCGACGCGGGGACGCTGTGCGCGTTCGTAGGCGCGCAGCAGCTCAACGAGTGCGATGCGGGGCGCGTGGCGGAGCATGCGGCTGAGCACCCACGCCGACTCCATCGCCATGCCCGCCCCCACTCCCGCGGTCGGCAGGAACCCGGCCGCCGCATCACCGAGCAGGACGGTGTGCCCGGTGGTCCAGCGCGGCGCGCGGCAGTCGGTCAGCGACCAGTAGTACGGATCCGGGTCGGTCGCCACGGCGGCCATCGCGCGGTCCAGGCGGGGGTCGACGGTCTTCAGGTCACGGCGCATCGATGTGACGAAGGGCGCGGGACCCGCCGCGGTGTCCTCTCGCGGCCCGCCGAGAAACACGCCGAGCGCATCGGCCACCGGATACATCGCGACCATGCCGCGGGCTCCCCACAGCTCCTCACCGAGGTCTGGGTCGCCTTCGTCGGGCGCCCACACCACCCAGCCGCCCCAGCCGGTGTCCACCCATTCCACAGGTTGCCCGTCGAGCACGAGATCGCGTGTCTTCGAATGCATTCCGTCGGCGATCACGACGAGATCGAAGTGCATGCGGTGATCGCCGCCGTGGCTCCGCACGCGGACGTCGACGCCGGCCGACGTCTCGGCCAGGTCCGTGACCACCGCGTCGTACGTCACCGGGCAACCCGCACCGGCGAGCACGTCGATCAGCGGCCCGCGGGCAATGCCGCGGTAGTCGCCGTAGCGCGACATCAGGTCGACGGTCGAGTCCGTCCGCAACAAGCGACCGTTGTGGCCGCGCACAGCGTACCGCTTGAGCGGCACGCTCGCCGCGCGGTACGCGTCACGCACTGCGAGGTCGTCGAGTGCCGCGTCGACCATGGGCATCAACGCGAGCATGTAGCCCTGCGCGGGTGCACTTTCGGCGCGCTCGATCAGGACAGGATGCCGACCGTCGCCGCGCAGTAGCTGCGCAGCCGTGACCCCGGCGATTCCGGCGCCGACAACCAGAATTCGCAAATCATCTGCGGTCGCCCGTTCGTATTGCTTTTCAAGGCTCGTCGGACTCAACATGTTCTCGACGTTACCATTGTGTGGACCGGGTGGTCCACACTTGCTATCGTGAGGTGTGACCTCGGCAAGGATCGCGCGCATGCCTGCGGAGAGACGTCGTCGGCTGGTGGAGACGGCTGCCCTCGAATTCGGTTCTGCCGGTTATGAACGCGCCTCGCTCAACCGGATCATCGAGCAGTGTGCGATGAGCAAGAGCTCGTTCTATTACATTTTGTCGTCGAAGGCGGAACTCTACGAATTCGTCCTGCAGGAATTGATCGCCGAGGTCGCGGCCGAGGTTGACGTCGTCGAGCCCGAACAATTCGCGGGAACCGAATTCTGGTCGAAAGTGGAGCGATATTTCGCGAACCTCATAGCGGTTTCGCAGCGCGAACACAGTTTCCTGCTGCTGGGACGGATGTTCTACCTGCAGGTCCCCGATCCGGCGAGAACCGCCGTCGACAGGACGCTCGGCGCCGTCCGGGAGTGGGTGCACGAGGTGCTGCGCGTCGGTCGCCGATGCGGGGCCGTGCGCACCGACCTGCCGGAGCCGTTGCAGGCCGAGCTGGTCTTCGCCATCCTGCAGGTGTTCGACGAGTGGACCATCGCGCACTATGCCGACTTCTCGGCGTCGGCCCTGCAGGACCTGGCCGTAGCGCAGTTCGCGACTATCCGCCGGACGCTAGCGCCTTAGCGGTGCGGAAAACGTCATCGAACATCTGCGGGGTCAGCTTGCCGGTGAACGTGTTCTGCTGGCTGGGGTGATAGCAGCCCACCAGGGTGACGCCGCCCATCTCGGCGGTGGCACCGTGGCCGAACTTCGGCGCGGGCACCGGCACCGGTACGCCGCCCGTGCGCAGCATCTGCAGCGCCGCCCGCCAGGCGAACCCGCCGAGCGCGACCACCACGCGCACGTGCGCCGCCGTCAACCGCCATTCGGCGTCCAGCCACGGAGCGCAGGTGGCCCGTTCGGCGGGTGTCGGCGCATTGGCCGGCGGTGCGCAGCGCACGGCGGCGGCCACGCGGGTTCCGTTGAGCGCCAACCCGTCTGCCGCGTCCACGCACAGCGCCTGGTTCGCCAGGCCCACACGGTGCAGCGCCGCGAACAGGAAATCGCCCGACCGGTCGCCGGTGAAGATCCTGCCGGTGCGATTGGCCCCGTGGGCCGCGGGTGCAAGGCCGACGACGAACACCTTCGGCCGCGATGATCCCCAGCCGGGAGCCGGACGGCCCCAGTACGGCTCGTCGGCGAACGACCTGCGCTTGACGACGGCGGCCTCCTCCCGCCACTCGACCAGACGGGGACAGGCCCGGCACACCGACACCTCGGCGTCGAGCTCGGTGAGCGACTGCGTCGCCGCCGCCATCGAGACGACGTGCGCGGCAGTCGTCGCGACGGCGGTCTGTGGTGTGGCGGGGTCACCCGGCCAGCCGGAGCCGGGAGGAACCGGCGACTCGAACCGCACACCGGTCCGCGGGTGAGGCAGGAGTTGCACAGCTCCACTGTGCCCGGTGAGAAATTCCGATGCCGAGCGGGCCTGCACGCTGTTAGATTCTGCCGCGATAACTCATGATGAATAGCCGGCGCGGTCCCCTGCTGCTGATTTTCTTCGCCGCGCTCACGGCCGGTGCCGGCAACGGAATCTCGCTCGTCGCGTTCCCATGGCTGGTGTTGCAGCGCAACGGTTCTGCGCTCGACGCCTCGATCGTGGCAATGGCGGGTTCACTGCCGCTGCTGGTGGCGACGCTGATCGCGGGGGCCGCGGTGGACTATCTGGGCCGGCGGCTGGTCTCTATGGTCTCCGACGCGCTGTCCGCGCTGTCGGTGGCCGCCGTGCCCGTGCTGGCCCTGACGTTCGGAGTGGAGGCCGTCAACGTCGCGGTGCTCGCCACGTTGGCCGCGCTGGGCGCCTTCTTCGACCCGGCGGGAATGACCGCTCGCGAGACGATGCTGCCCGAAGCGGCAGCGCGCGCCGGGTGGACGCTGGACCGCGCCAACAGCGTCTACGAGGCGGTGTTCAACCTCGCCTACATCGTCGGACCGGGCATCGGCGGCCTGCTGATCGCCACGCTGGGCGGCATCAACACGATGTGGGTCACCGCGTCGGCGTTCGTGGTATCGATAGTCGCGATCGCGCTGCTGCGGCTGGAAGGAGCCGGAACGCCGGACCGCACGTCATTGCCCGAGGGGGTGTGGGCGGGCGTCGTGGAGGGGCTGAGGTTCGTCTGGCGCAACAGGGTCCTGCGCACGCTGGCGGTCGTCGACCTCGTGGTGACCGGGCTCTACATGCCGATGGAGTCGGTCCTGTTCCCCAAGTACTTCACCGACCGCGACGAACCCGTGCAACTCGGTTGGGTGCTGATGGCGTTGAGCATCGGCGGCCTGGTGGGAGCGCTCGGTTATGCGGTGTCGTCGAAGTACATCAACCGGAGGGTGACGATGTTGACCGCGGTGCTGACGCTCGGCGTCGCAATGACGGTCATCGCGTTCCTGCCACCGCTACCGCTGATCCTGGTCCTCTCGGCGATCGTCGGCCTGTTCTACGGGCCGATCCAACCGATCTACAACTACGTCATGCAGACGAGGGCGCCGCAGCACCTGCGGGGCCGGGTGGTGGGCGTGATGGGATCGCTGGCCTACGCGGCGGGCCCGCTCGGACTGATCATCGCCGGGCCGCTGGCCGACTCGGCAGGTTTGCATGTGACGTTCCTGGCGCTCGCGCTGCCGATGCTGCTGCTGGGCATCATCGCCGTGTTCCTGCCCGCACTCCGCGAACTCGACCGCCCGCCAACGGTTTAGCGGGCCGGGGTATCGAATTGCCTACGCAAGGCGGTCTTGAGCACTTTCCCTGACGCGTTGCGTGGTAGCTCGGGCATGCACTCCACCCGGGTGGGGCATTTGAAGTGGGCCAGGCGCGCACGCGCGTAATCGATCAGCTCGTCGCCGGTGATCTGGGCACCGTCTTTGAAAACGACCACCGCGATCGGCGTTTCTCCCCATTTGGGGTCCGGGACGCCCACCACCGCCACCTCGTTGACCGCGGGATGGCGATAGAGGACCTGCTCGACCTCGACCGGGTAGACGTTCTCACCCCCGCTGATGATCATGTCGTTCTTGCGGTCGACGAGGGTGATGAAGCCGTCCGCGTCCATGCGGCCCAGATCGCCGGTGTGAAACCAGCCGCCACGGACCGCTTCGGCGGTCACATCCGGCTTCAACCAGTAACCCGTGAAAACTGCCGGACCGCGGACGACGACTTCGCCGACGGTGTCAGTGGGCACGTCGCGGTCCTGCTCATCGACGACGCGGGCTTGCACGTGGAACAGCGCCCGGCCGACCGAGCCGGATTTCTCCCTGACGTGATCGGCGTCGAGCAGTGTGACGCCGCCTGTTTCGGTCAGACCGAAGCTCTCCTGGAACGGCACGCCGCGGCCCTGGAAGTACTCGATCACCGGCAGCGGACACGGAGCCCCGGCGCTGACGGCCAATTCGAGCGCCGACAGGTCATAGGATTCGAAATCCGGTACGGCCATCAGTGCCGCCCACATCGCCGGGACGAAAAACTGGACGGTGACGCGCTCGCGCGCCATCGCGGCTAGCGTCCGCACCGGATCGAAGCCAGGAAGTAGTACGTTCGTGCCGCCGACGTAAATCAGCGGCAGCGTGTGCACGCTGAGCCCACCGATGTGAAACAACGGCGCCGCGGTGACGGTTCGGTCTCCTTCGTGTAGCCCGCGCCCGGCGGTCACACCGTTGAGCGTGTTCCAGAACACGTTGTCATGGGTCAGCATCGCACCCTTGGGGCGGCCTGTAGTCCCGGAGGTGTAGGGGAGACAACACAAGTCGGTGCCGGCTATCGAGACGTCCACGGGACGGTCCTGGCCGCTGGCTAGAAACAGCTCGAACTCCGTTTCCCCGTCCTCGGCGTCACCACCGACCACCACTCGGGTACTGACATGCACACCTTCGCCGGCGCACGCCGCGCGTGCGACTGCCGCGAACATCCCTGACCACACGAAGGAAACTGCACCGGAATCACATAACAGGTAAGCGACTTCCGGAGCGGTGAGCCGAAAATTGATGGGCACGAATACGGCGCCGAGTTTTGCGGTGGCGAACAGCGTCTCCAGAAAGGCGCAGCTGTTTATCATGAGCCCCGCCACGCGGTCGCCCTTGCGCACGCCCGACGCGCGCAAAGCCTGCGCCAGCCGATCGGTCCGACAGTCGAATTCGCTGAAGGTGAGCCGTCGGTCCCCGTCGATCAAAGCCACCCGATCGCCGCACAGCGACGCACGGCGAGTCGCCCAGTGGCCGAATCCCGCCTCACGGTCGTGGACCGTATCCATGGGCGGGCTCTTTCCAGAAGCGCCTTCCATCGGTGGGCGATCGCTGTTTTCAGCCACCGGGAACCGGTCCTCGTCTGCAGATCGCCGCGAGTTCGTCTCGGGAACTCGCCCCCACCCGTTGGCATGCGCGATAGATGTGGCCCTCGACGCTGCGCACCGACATCACCAGCCGGTCGGCGATCTCGCGGTTGGACAATCCGGCCACCACGAACTCGACGATCTCGCGTTGACGGCCGGTCAACGGTTGACCGGCCGGAACCCTCAGGGCCGGTGTGCACAGTCCCCCGCACGCATCGCTGAGTTCCTTGGCCACGGCGGCTGCATACAGGCCCCGCTTGCGGTGCTGGCCGCGGGTGAATGCGACCGCCGCCTGTGCGGCGGCGTCGGCGGCGGCGGCGCGGTCGCCGATGGACCGGTAGGCGTCGGCGGCCGCGAGCAACCCTTCTCCGTCGTCGGCGGCAAGCGCTTCCGCATGGCGCGCAACGGCATCGGCCAACGGCAGCCGGAGTTCGCCGGCAAGCTCACGTGCGAGCGTGGCACACGATGTGTCGCCCCACTGCGCCGCCGCCTGATGGCACGCCAGCTCGTGGGTGGGCTGGCGGCGCGTGCGGGCTTGTGACGCCGCCGATCGCACGGTGGCGATGGCGTCGGCGACGCATCCGTTGGCCACCAACGACCATCCGGTGGCGATGCTCAACGCCGTCTGCATGAACACGTAGTCGGACGGCACACTCTCCCGCGCGTCGGCGATCACGTCCTCGGCCGCCTGCCCTTCACCGAGTTTCGCGTAGGCCTCCGCCAGGCCGAAACAGGTCGCCGGCCGCAAACCGCTTGTCACACCGTGCCTTTGCACACCGGCCAAAGCCTCGCGCAACAAAGTCACCGCAGCGCGGGCGTTGCCCCGCATGAGTTCGGCGTTTCCCAGCAGCGACGCCAGATTGGCGTAGGCCAGGCTCGGCATCTCTTTGGCCGAGTCGGCCACTCGCCGCGCCATTGCCTCACATTCGCCGATGTGCCCGGTCAGCCGGCAGGCGCGGGCGTACACGCTGGCGAACCAGAACCGCATGTGTGACGCCTGAAATGACGTCATCGCCCGATTCATCGCCGACTCCGCGACGGCGGTCAGTTCGTCGGCCAGGCCGAGCGCCCCCAGCGCCATCGTCAGCGCCACCGAGGCCAACATCGCGTCGAAGTCGGTCAGCAGCCCCGACTCCAGTGCCGCCGTGGCCTTTTGGACTGCGGCGTCACATCGCGCCGATGCGGCATCGACGCACGCTTCGGCGGCCATGCGCGCGAACTGCTCGGCCGTCGACTCGGGTCCCGAAGCCAGCCCGGCCAGCACCGCGGACGCTTCTTCGATACGGCCCAGCATCCAGATCAGGTTGGCCGCCCTCAGAACCGACCATCGGTGTGCGCTTGCCGCGCTTTGGCCGGCCATCCGACTCAGCACGTCCTCGGCCTGGTCGCCCCGACCGAGCAGGAACAGGTTCAACGCGCGCAACCCGGGTGCCTCGGCGGCACCGGCGTCGGCCGCCGCGGTTGCGAACCGGTCGGCGAGTTCGAGGTCGAGCAGTGTCATCGCGCCACGCGCCGCCGTCAGGAAGACGTCGGGATCCGGTGCCAGGTCTGATTCGAGCGCGAGCAGGGCCCGCCGCACGGTCGCCTGAACGTCGAGCTCGCGGTCTTGGGCGAGCCGGGTGGCCAACCTGCCGCGAATCCTCGACAGGTGCATCTCGCCCGCTGTCGCGCGCCGCAATTCGCCGAACAGCGGATGGGCCAGGCGGGCCACCAGATCTGCTCCGCTTCGCTCGACGGTCACCAGCCGCATCCGTTCGGCCGCCTCCAGCGCGTCCCGGTCCACGACGTCGCACAGGGTGGCGACCGGCAGTGGTTCGCATTGCGACAGTGTGTCGACGACGAGGGCGACATCGGGGGTGAGTTCGCGCAGTTGGCGCCCGACCATGTCGCTGATGCTCTGCGACACCGCGAGATCGCCGTCCCACATCCATACCCCCGCCGTCTGCCGCATCCGGCCGGCGTCGATCTGGTCTTTGACCAACTGGTTCAGGAAGAGGGCGTTGCCACCGGTCAGCTTCCAGAACCGCTGAGCGCTACGGGCGTCGACGAACCCGCCCAGGCTCTGCTCGATCATGCCGCGGGCCGCGTCGACGGACAGCGGCGCAAGGTCGAGGCGGACGAGAAGTCCGTCCTTCCACAGCGCGGTGATCGCATCGGGTTCGTCGGCGCCCGAACGGACGGTGACGACCAGGCGGGCCGCCCGGGTCTGCGCGAGCTGGTGCACCACGTGCGCCGACAGCCCGTCGAGCAGATGCGCGTCGTCGACACCGATCAGGGTGCGGCCGCGACGTTGTTGGGCCACAAGGGAATTGACCAGCTGACGCACGTTGGGCAGCGGATCGGCGACGGCGTCGTCGATTACCGCGGTGAACGCACCCAGCGGCAGCGCCTTCGCGGATTCGGTGCCGACGATCCAGTTCGTTCGCTCCCCGCCGCGTTCAGCGAGCCGAAGCACCTCACGTGCGAGCCGGGTCTTGCCCACCCCGGCGGCTCCGACGATCACCACGCCGGATGTGTCGCTGCCCCCGAGTGCGCGGCGAATGATCGCCAGTTCGCCGTCACGTCCCGCCAGCGGCTCCCCGCTGATCACGGCGGAACTATATCCCGCAGTTCCGCTACCTGCGCGTGTTTTCGAGCCACCGTGGACCTGCTCACGGCGCGGGCCTGTCCACGGCGCGGGCTCGTACCATGGCGCTGTGAAGTCACCCCTGGTTGACCTGGTCGACGCGCTGCCCGAGGGAGCCCTCGTCACCGATCCGGACATCCTGGGCTCCTACCGGCAGGACCGGGCGTTCGACCCGAACGCGGGAACACCGCTTGCGGTGGTACGGCCGCGCAGCACCGAAGACGTGCAGGCGGTCCTGCGCTGGGCGACCGTCAACAAGATCGCGGTGGTGCCCCGCGGCATGGGCACCGGCCTGTCGGGCGGCGCATCGGCCCTCGACGGCGCCATCGTGCTGACGACCGAGAAGATGCGTGACATCACCGTCGACCCGTTGACCCGCACCGCCGTCGTCCAGCCCGGTCTGCTCAACGCCGAGGTCAAGAAGGCCGTCGCCGAGTTCGGGTTGTGGTACCCCCCGGACCCCTCGTCGTTCGAGATCTGCAGTATCGGCGGCAATGTCGCCACCAACGCCGGTGGTCTGTGCTGCGTGAAGTACGGCGTCACAACGGATTACGTGCTCGGACTGCAGGTGGTGCTCGCCGACGGCACGGCGGTGCGGCTCGGCGGTCCACGGCTCAAGGACGTCGCCGGGCTCCCGCTGACCAAGTTGTTCGTCGGCAGCGAGGGCACGCTCGGCGTGGTGACCGAGGTGACGCTGAAATTGCTACCGGCACAGTCGGCGGCGTGCACGGTGGTCGCGGCATTCGGCTCCGTGGAAGCAGCGGCCGCGGCCGTCGTCGCGATCACGGCCAAGATCCGGCCCTCGATGCTGGAGTTCATGGACTCGGCCGCCATCAACGCCGTCGAGGACAAACTGAAGATGGGCCTCGACCGCAACGCCGCCGCGATGCTGGTGGCCGCCTCCGACGACCGCGGCCCATCGGGCGCCGAGGACGCCCGCTTCATGGCCGACGTCTTCACCGAACACGGTGCGAAGGAAGTCTTTTCGACATCGGACCCCGAGGAGGGCGAGGCCTTCGTCGCCGCCCGGCGGTTCTGCATTCCGGCCGTCGAATTGAAGGGCTCGCTGCTACTCGAGGACGTCGGAGTTCCGTTGCCCGCGTTGGCCGATCTGGTCGGCGGCGTGGCCAAGATCGCGAACAACCACGATTTGCTGATCTCGGTGATCGCGCACGCGGGCGATGGCAACACGCACCCGCTGATCGTCTACGACCCCACCGATCCCGCGATGACCGAACGCGCGCACCAAGCGTTCGGCGAGATCATGGACCTTGCCGTGAGCCTGGGCGGCACGATCACCGGCGAACACGGGGTCGGCAGGCTCAAGCGGCCGTGGCTGGCCGGTCAGATCGGCCCGGAGGCGATGGAACTCAACCGGCGGATCAAGCAGGCGCTCGATCCGGACAACATCCTCAATCCGGGCGCGGGAATCTGACGTCGGGACCGACGTAATGGCTGCTGATCAGCTCGATCCGCGACCAATCCGTCGGTTTCGCGGTCGATACTATTGACAGGTTCGCGCATAGTGTCGTACGAATGAGACGTGACGGCTACCCTGTCTCATGACACGCCGGTTCGATTCCAGCTCGCCGACGCAGACACATGGGCCGATCCGTGGCCGATGTACCGAGCGCTGCGTGACCGTGATCCCGTGCACCACGTGGTGCCGCGCGACCGGCCCGACCACGACTACTACGTCATGTCGAGACATGCCGACATCTGGGCCGCCGCGCGTGATCACGAGACGTTCTCCTCGGCTCAGGGGCTCACCGTCAACTACGGCGAGCTCGAACTGATCGGCCTGGCCGACAATCCGCCGATGGTGATGCAGGACCCGCCCGTACACACCGAGTTCCGCAAGCTGGTGGCGCGGGGCTTCACGCCGCGGCAGGTCGAGGCGGTCGAGCCCAAAGTCCGCGAATTCGTCGTCGAGCGGATCGAGCGGTTACGGGCCAACGGTGGCGGGGACATCGTCGCCGAACTGTTCAAGCCCCTGCCGTCCATGGTGGTCGCGCACTATCTCGGCGTACCTGAGGCCGACCGCGGCAAGTTCGACTGCTGGACCGACGCGATCGTGGCCGCCAACACCGCCGACGGTGGGCTCGGCGGTGCGCTGGAGACGCTCGGCGACAACCTCGGCGAGATGATGGCCTACTTCACCGATCTCATCGAACGCCGGCGAGTTGAACCAGAGGACGACACCGTGTCACATCTGGTGGCCGCGGGTGTGGGGGCCGCCGGCGACATCGCCGGTGTGCTCTCGATCCTCGCCTTCACCTTCACGATGGTCACCGGCGGCAACGACACCACCACCGGCATGCTGGGCGGCTCGGTGCAGCTGCTTCACCAGCGACCCGACCAACGCCGCCTGCTAGTCGAAAACCCGGATCTCATACCGGATTCCGTCGACGAGTTCCTACGCATGACCTCACCGGTGCAGGGGCTGGCCCGCACCGTCACCCGCGACGTGACGGTGGCCGACACCACGATCCCGGAGGGCAGGCGGGTGTTGTTGCTGTACGCATCGGCCAACCGCGACGAACGCCAATTCGGCGACGGCGCATCCGAACTCGACGTGACACGCAGACCGCGCAACATCCTGACCTTCAGCCACGGCGCGCACCACTGCCTGGGCGCGGCGGCCGCGCGTATGCAGTCCCGCGTCGCGCTGACCGAACTGCTGACGCGCATACCCGACTTCGCGGTCGACGAGAGCGGAATCGTCTGGGCCGGCGGCAGTTATGTGCGACGGCCGCTGTCCGTCCCGTTCGAGGTCGCCTGATGGCCGGCGACTGGTTGGCCGCGCGGCGCACCGAGGTGGCCGCGGACCGCATCCTCGACGCCGCGGGCGAGCTGTTCACCCAGAAAGAGGCCGCCACCGTCGGCATGAACGAGATCGCCTCTGCGGCAGGGTGTTCTCGGGCCACGCTGTACCGCTACTTCGAGAACCGAGAGGCGCTCTACACCGCGTATGTCCACCGGGAGAGCTACCGGCTGTACCGCGAGATGACCGAACAGATCAACGCGCTGACCGATCCGCGTGAGAGGTTGATCGAGGGCATGCTGGCCTCACTGCGCAACGTGCGCGAAAGCCCCGCCCTGTCATCGTGGTTCGCCACGACCCAGCGACCCATCGGCGCGGAGATGGCCGAGGAGTCCGAGGTGATCAAGGCACTGACCGAGGCGTTCGTCATCTCGCTCGGTCCCGACGACCCAGAACTGGTCGCGCACCGCTCGCGCTGGCTGGTGCGGGTGATGACCTCGCTGATGCTGTTCCCCGGTCACGATGAGGACGACGAACGGTCGATGCTCGAGGAGTTCGTCGTACCGATCGTGCTGCCCAGTCGTCAGGCCACCCAGTAGCGCCCGGAGCCGTCAGGCCACCCAGTAAGCCTGGGCCTTGATCGACTTCTTCGAGATCTTGTACTCCTCGCGGAAGACCTTGACCACCGCGCGGGTGGTGCGGTTGTCGCAGGCGACCCATCCGAAGTGGTCGGGGGCCTCGAACGCCGCCGCGGCCACCGCTTCCACCAGTGCTTCGCCGGCGTTCTTGCGGTCCACCCACATCACGTCGGTGCTGCGGGCGACGGGTAGCTGACGGTCGTCGTCGTGCGCCGCCTCCAAGAACACCCGCGCCGGGGCGTCGCCGATCGCGGTCAGCAACGAGTTGATGGCGGGCAGCGAGGCGGTGTCGCCGACGATCACGTAGCCGGCAGGCGGTGGTTCGGGCAGCGTGAAGTTGCTGCCGAGCACCGTGACCTCGATCGTGTCGCCAGGTTGGGCGTTCTCCGCCCAATGCGAGGCGATGCCGTCGTGCAGGGCGAACTCGATGTCGACCGTGTCGGCCGCGGGGTTCGGGTCGACCAGGGTGTAGCCGCGCTGGTGCAGCTTCTCACCATCGGCGAACCACATGCGGATCCACATCGTCGGGTGCAGCGGCGAGCCTTCGAGCATGCCGCCGGCGTCGAAGCTCAGCCGCAGGTAGTGCGGGCTGATCTCCCGCTTACCCGTCACGGTCAGCCGATAGTCGCCGGCGCGCAGCAGCTTGAGCACCGCGCCTTGAAAACCGCGCGTTGGCTTCTTGTCCGACATAACGAGCCCTCCGTGTCGCTGTTGCGGTTAGGCTACCCTAAGCCGTGAGGCGCGCTTAAGGGGTTCTTCTCACGCACCGGGCGCGTGCGATCTACCGGCTAGTGCGTGTGCGCGATCGCGTCATGATCGCACCCGGGTGAACCGGTGCAGCAGCCACGCCAGCGGGACCGTCATCACGAACGTGACGAGGAACAGCATGGCGATCGATCCGGTGTAGATCGGATAGCGCAGCACCTCGACCATCGCCAGTTCCATCGTGATCAGGTGGATCAGGAAGATCTCGTAGGAGATCTCGCCGAGGAACACCATCGGCCGGCTCGACAGCACCCGGGCGTAGATGCCGCGATCCCCCAGCGCCAGCGGCGCCACCGCCAGCGTCGCGATCACCGCGTAGAAGAACGCCTTCACCAATGCCTCGCGCAACTCGGCGGGCGAGGTGGTCGGCTCCCCGGCGATGGGTGTGGACGCGATGAAATAGCACACCACCGCCAGCGGTATGCACGCCAGGCCGTAGGCACGAACCCCCAGCGGTTGCAGCGCCGCCAGCAGCATCCCGCCGATGAACCAGGCGAGATACGACGGCAACCACAGCCGCGAGCCGTCGGGCAGGAAATCGGTGGTGTGCACGAGAACCAACCATGCGGGTGTGATCAGCGCCAGGACGGACAGTCCGCCGATCAGCAGGCCCGGACGCCACCGTCGTCGACACAACACCACCAGCAGCAACCACGCGAGCAGCGGCAGCACGGCGTAGAACGCAACTTCCACCGCCAGGCTCCACATCTGCGTGAGGCCTTGATGCAGATACGAGTACAGATAGTTGTCGGTGTAGATCTGGGTGTGAGTCAGGTTGCGCAGCAACCCCTCCCAGCTATGCCCGGGGTTCGGGCCCGCGGTGCGGAAGTGGTAAACGAGGTAGGCCGCCAGCACGGTGACCACGTAAGCCGGCATGATCCGTCGCACCCGGCGCCAGGCGTAACGGCGCGTCGACGGCGGGGAGGCCCCCGCGTGCGCGGCCTTCACCCACGGCGAGAACAACAGAAACCCGCTGAGCACGAAGAAGATCGGCACGCCGATCTCGGCGCGGGAGTACACCAGACCGACATAGCCCTGCGGGTACTTGCCCGTCGTGTACGCGGCGTGGGTCAACATCACCAACAGGGCGGCCACGGCGCGGATACCGGTGAGCGAGGAGACTCGTTCGGCCCTGCTGACGGATTCCAATCCGCCCTGCGCGTCCAAGCCGCGCGACAGCGTCATCTCTGCTTGTGCCGGCCCTTGTCCGGCCGTCGGTCGGGCTGCAGGTTGATCTTCACCCCCGAGATACGGGTGTTCTCAAGGGCTTTGAGTGTCTTCCTGGGCAGATCGGCGGGCAGCTCCACCAACGAGAAATCCGGACGGATGGTGATGTGGCCGAAGTCGCTGCGGTGCAGACCACCTTCGTTGGCGATGGCGCCGACGATGTGACCGGGTCCGACCTTGTGCCGCTTGCCCACCGAGATGCGGTACGTGGCCAGGCCTTCGCGCGGTTTGCGGTCGGGCTTGTCGCGGCGGGGACGCTCGTCACGTTCGCGGCGTTTCTCCGGCGGCGGTTCGACCATGAAGAACTCGTCACCACCGTGCGCCTGGGCGGCCAGCGCCGCCGCGATGTCGGCGATCGGCACGTCGTGCTCGCGTTCGTAGTCCTCGATGATGTTGCGAAAGACGTCGACGCCCGGTGCGCTGAGCGCTTCGGTGATCGAGTCGCGGAACTTCGCCACCCGCTGGGCGTTGACGTCCTCGACCGTGGGCAGTTCCGCCTCGACCAGCTTGGACCGGGTGGCCTTCTCTATGGCCTTGAGCAGGTGGCGCTCGCGCGGTGTGACGAACAGCAACGCCGACCCCGACCGGCCCGCCCGACCCGTGCGACCGATGCGGTGCACATAGGACTCGGTGTCGTTGGGGATGTCGTAGTTCAGAACGTGGGAGATGCGTTCGACGTCCAGTCCCCGTGCGGCGACATCCGTCGCGATCAAGATGTCGATTCTGCCGTCCTTCAATGCGGCGATGGTGCGCTCGCGCTGCGCCTGCGGGATGTCTCCGTTGATCGCCGCCGCGGCGAAGCCTCTGGCCTTGAGCCGCTCGGCGACCTCTTCGGTGGCTTGTTTGGTGCGGACGAACACGATCATCGCGTCGCCCTCCTCCACCTCGAGCACCCGCGTCAGCGCATCCATCTTGCGGTGGCCCGACACCTGGATGTAGCGCTGCGAAATGTTCTCGGCGGTGGCGGTTTTCGCCTTGACCGTGACCTCGACCGGATCGTGCAGGTATTTCTTGGTGATCTTGCGGATCGCCGGCGGCATGGTCGCCGAGAACAACGCGACCTGCTTGAACTCGGGGGTGTCGGCCAGGATGCGCTCGACGTCCTCGGCGAAGCCCATCTGCAACATCTCGTCGGCCTCGTCGAGTACGAGGTAGTCGAGCCGCGACAGGTCCAGGCGGCCCTTCTCGAGGTGGTCGATCACCCGACCCGGTGTGCCGACGACGACCTGGGCCCCGCGTTTGAGTCCGGCCAGCTGCGGACCGTAGGACGAGCCGCCGTAGATCGGCAGCACGTTGACCTCCGGCAAGTGGGCGCCGTAGCGGCCGAACGCCTCGGCCACCTGCAGCGCCAACTCGCGCGTCGGCGCTAGGACCAGCGCCTGGGTCACCCGGCTCGCGGTGTCGATCTTCGACAGGATCGGGATCGCGAACGCGGCGGTCTTGCCGGTGCCGGTCTGGGCCAGACCCACCACGTCGGAACCCGCCATCATGGCCGGGATGGTGGCGGCCTGGATCGCGGACGGAGTCTCGTAGCCGACGTCGACGACGGCCCGCAGCACCGAAGGGTGAATCTGCAGGTCGTCGAAGGTCAGGTCGCCGGTCGAGCCGTCGGGGCTCGCATCCGACTCGGCGGAGGTCATCGGCGTCGAGTCTAGTGCCAGCGAGCAGCCCGATTCGCCATGCGGTGTGTCGGCGCGACCTGGTCGACGCGATTTGCAAGGGTGGCTCAGGTGATGTGCACGGTTCGGCTCAACGGCCTCCTCGGCTCGGCGGCGGCGCTCTCGGCGGTGCTGGTGATCGCCGTCGGGTGCGGAGCCAGCGACTCCACCGTCTCCAAGACGCCCGACGCCATGCCCGCTTCGGCACCCGCGCCGGCCGCGCCGCCGCCCTCGGCCGCTCCCCCCGCCGCGTCCGGCGCACCGGCGGCCGACCCCTGCGCGGTTAATCTCGCCGCCCCGGAGATCACCAGGGCGGTCGCCGAGCTGCCGCGCGACCCCCGCAGCAACCAGGGCTGGAATCCGGAGCCGATCGCAGGCAACTACAACGAGTGCGCGCAGCTGTCGGTCGTCATCGTCAAGGCCAACACCAACGCCACCAACCCCAACACGCGGGCGGTGATGTTCCACCTCGGCAAGTTCATTCCGAGCGGGGCGCCCGACACGTACGGGTTCAACGGCGTGGACACCGCCGAGAGCACCGGCGACACGGTCGCGCTGCGTTACTCGAACGGCGTCCCCGGCCTCGACAGTGTGGTGAGGTTCCGCTGGAACGGAAACGGCGTCGAACTGATCGGCAACACCGGCTGACGGGTGGCGGCTGACGGGTCGCGCCTGACGGGTGGCGCCGAACGTGGGTTACCCGCACACCTTTCGCGGCGCCGACGTGTATCGAGACCACACTCGGCGGGCTATAGGCGAGCTATTTGAGCGTTGAGCCGAACCGTGTCCGAATGCGGCCAGCCTCTCGCCCGCATCGCGTCCCGTACGCGACCGAGAAAGACATGCGGACGATTGCGCAAGAGATCTCGACTCACCCGGACAATCAGCCAGCCTTGACCCGCCAGCTCGGCCAGCCGGTCGATGTCGCGTGCATGCTGTATCGGATCGTCCCAGTGTTGCGGACCGTCGTATTCGACGCCGACCTTGAACTCCTCCCAGCCCATGTCGACGCGGGCGACGAACGAGCCGTAGTCGTCGACAACGAGAATCTGCGTTTGCGACCTTGGAAACCCGGCCGCGATCAGCTGTAGGCGCGTGCGGGTTTCCTGCGGTGATTCGGCGCCTCCGTCCATCAGCTCCAGCACCCGCCGCAGCTGCACAGTGCCGCGAGCGCCGCGACGGGTTTCGGCGACACGCGCGACGTCGACCGGCTTGAGGCCAGTAACGTTCGCCAACGCATCGACCGCGATGATCGCCCTCTCGAGCCCTTTCCTCCGCCCGAGGTCGAATGCTGTCCGCGCCGGAGTGGTGACCGGCATTCCGCGCACAATGCCGACTTCGTCATCACGCAGCTTCGCCCGATGGATGACGATTCCGTCGACATCACATGCCTCGACGCGAATCAGTTCAGCGGGCAGGTCCTCGTCGATCCATCGAGACCCATGTAAGGCCGCGGCGGATGGCCCGGCGAGGGTGGCGTTTCGCCCGGACCACAACCACGCGGCCGCCGCTCGTCTGTCAGGTGTCAACGTCGCACCCTTCGGCAGGTAGACATTCCGATAGATCATGTTGTGGCGGCTGACCAACGTTCGCCTTGTCACCACTCCAGCCGCCAGCGCTTCAGTGCCGATGAACGGCGATGCATTCGTATCCATGCGGTCACTGTCGGTACGCCGTCTCTCCTAAACGGTCGATGCGGGCCGACGAACGGCGGTCCTGTGGATAAGCGCGGCCTTGGGGACGAATGAGTGCCCCGTCGAGTGTGGGCTCGTGTCACGCGCGGGCCGCGTCGGGTGTGCGGGTAACCCACGTTCGGCGAAGCGGTGAGGTGTCGCCCGGGTCACATACAGTGGCAGCGTGTTCGTGGCCTCCGACGGCGCCGAAACCCGCGTCGTATACAGCGCATCCGATCTTGCAGCGGCCGCCCGCTGCGAGTACGCGTTGCTGCGCGCCTTCGACGCCAAGCTCGGGCGGGGCCCCGCGGTCACGAACGAAGACGAGTTGTTGGCCAGGACGGCCCAGCTCGGCGACGAGCATGAGAAGCGACACCTCGATCTGCTGCGCGACCGCACCGACGTCGCGATCATCGGCAGGCCCCCGTACACGATCGACGGGTTGACCGCCGCCGCCGAGCAGACGCGTCGCGCTGTCGAGCGTCGCGCGGAGGTGATCTACCAGGCCGCGATGTTCGACGGCCGGTTCGTCGGCTTCGCCGACTTCCTGATCTTGGAGCGCGACGCCGAAGGTGAGCGGTATCGATTGCGCGACACCAAGCTCGCGCGCTCGGTGAAAGTCGAGGCGCTGCTGCAGTTGGCGGCCTACGCCGAAACGCTCACCGCCGCGGGCGTTCCGGTTGCCGACGAAGTCGAGCTCGTCCTCGGCGACGGCGCCACCGCGAGCTACCGCATCGACGAGCTGCTTCCGGTCTATCGGCCCCGGCGCGACGCCCTGCAGCGGTTGCTCGACGACCACTTCGCCTCGGGCGCACCGGTCAACTGGGCCGACGAGAGCGTGCGGGCCTGTTTCCGCTGTCCCGAATGCGAGGCCCAGGTTCGGGCCGGCGACGACCTGCTGCTGGTCGCGAACATGCGGGTGAGCCAGCGGGCACGTCTGCTCGACGCGGGTATCACCACGGTCGCCGATCTCGCGCGACATGAAGGTCCGGTGGCCGAGCTTTCGACGCGGACGTTCAGCGCGCTGCGGGACCAGGCCCGGTTGCAGCTGGCCCCGCGGGTCGATGGCAAGCCGCCGTACCAGATCGTCGACCCCCAGCCGTTCACGCTGCTACCCGATCCCGACAAGGGTGACCTGTTCTTCGACTTCGAAGGCGACCCCCTGTGGACGGCCGACGGGCACGAGTGGGGCCTGGAGTACATGTGGGGCGTGCTCGAAGTCGGCGGCGGTTTCCGCCCGCTGTGGGCGCACGACCGCGCGAGCGAGCGCAGGGCCCTCGTCGACTTCCTCAAGCTGGTGCGGCAGCGCCGCAAAAAGTATCCGAAGATGCACATCTACCATTACGCGGCGTACGAGAAGTCCGCGCTTCTCCGGCTGGCCGGCCGCTACGGTGTCGGCGAGGACGAGGTCGACGATCTGCTGCGCAGAGGCGTTCTGGTCGACCTATATCCATTGGTGCGCAAGAGCATTCGGGTGGGCACGGAGAACTACAGCCTGAAGTCCCTCGAGCCGCTGTACATGGGCTCCGAGCTGCGTACCGGCGACGTCACCACCGCCACGGAGTCGATCACGATGTACGCGCGGTTCTGTGAACTGCGGGCCGAAGGTCGCCACGACGAAGCCGACAACATGCTCAAGAAGATCGAGGACTACAACCGCTACGACTGCCGATCGACACACCGGCTGCGCGACTGGCTGATCAAGATCGCGATCGAGTCCAGCGTGCCGCCGCTCGGACCGCAGCCCGTCACCCAGAGCATCGCGGTCGAGGACACCGACCACCTGGCACGCACGCTGATGGACTTCGCCGGAGACGGTGTGGCGCAACGCAGTCCGGAACAGACGGCCATGGCGTTGATGGCCGCCGCGCGCGGATATCACCGCCGCGAGGACAAACCGTTCTGGTGGGCGCACTTCGACCGACTCAACAGCCCCGTCGACGAGTGGGCCGACACCAGCGACGTGTTCCTGGTCGACACCGACGGCGTGGTGGTCGTCAAGGACTGGCATCTACCGTCGACGCGCGCCCGCAAACAGCAGCGCTGGCTGGAACTGACCGGGGCGCTGGAGGGCGGCGGAATCAGCAAAGAGGTTTTCGCACTGTATGAACCGCCCTCACCCGCGGGTATGGCCGACAATGCGGACCGGCGCGCCGCCGGTAATGCCGACGTCATCGAGGTCGACGACGCGAATGTCCCGAGCCGGGTGGTGATTTGCGAACGCGAGACCCCTGCGGGCACGTTCACGCAGATACCGTTCGCGCTCACGCCGCGAAACATCGTGCCGACCAATAAGTTACGCGAAGCCATCGACACCGCGGCCGCCGACGTCGCCGCTGCGCTACCGGATCTGCCGCGCACCGCGGTGGTCGATATCCTGCTGCGCCGGCCGCCGCGCACGCGCAGCGGTGCGCCCCTGCCCCACACCGGCGATGTCACCGCCGACATCACCGCCGCAGTGCTCGACCTGGAATCGTCGTATCTCGCGGTGCACGGCCCGCCCGGGACCGGCAAGACGTTCACGGCCGCCCGGATCATCGCAGCTCTGGTGAACGACCGTCAGTGGCGCGTGGGTGTCGTAGCGCAGTCACATGCGGTGGTGGAGAACCTCTTTCGTGAGCTGGTCAAGGCGGGGGTGGACGCAGAGCGCATCGCCAAGAAGGACTGCCCCGACGACGTCGGCTGTCAGGCGATCGACAAGGACGAGTACGCGGCGTTCATCGCCAACCACGACGGGTGCGTCATCGGCGGCACCGCATGGGATTTCGCCAACGACACGCGCGTTGAGGCCCGCAGCCTGAACCTGCTGGTGATCGAGGAGGCGGGCCAGTACTGCCTGGCCAACACCATCGCCGTGGCCAGGGCCGCCGACAACCTGATGCTGCTCGGCGACCCGCAGCAGCTGCCGCAGGTCAATCAGGGCCACCATCCCGAGCCGGTCGATGCATCGGCGCTGGGCTGGCTGGTGCAGGAGAACCGCACGCTGCCCGAGGAATTCGGCTACTTTCTCGACCGCTCCCATCGGATGCATCCCGCGGTGTGCGCCCCGGTGTCCCGGCTGTCCTACGAGGGCAAGCTGAAGTCCGCGGAGGGCCCACCCGCCGCGCGGCGCCTCGTCGGCCAGGATCCCGGTGTGCGCGTGGTGTCCATCCCCCATGACGGCAACTCCACGAGCAGCCCCGAGGAGGCCGAAGCCATCGTGGCGGCGACACTGACGCTGCTCGGCAGCGACTGGACCGACGAGCACGGCACACGCGCATTGACCCAGAATGACGTCCTGGTCGTCGCCCCCTACAACGCGCAGGTTCTGCTGTTGCGCGACTACTTCGAGGCGGCCGGGCTGTCCGACGTCGCGGTCGGCACCGTGGACAAGTTCCAGGGCAGGCAGGCGCCGGTGGTGTTCATATCGATGACGGCGTCCTCCATCGACGATGTGCCGCGGGGAATATCGTTTCTGCTCAACAGGAATCGACTCAACGTCGCGGTCAGCCGCGCGAAATACCTCAGCGTGATCGTCCGTTCGGAGGCACTGACCGAGTATCTGCCGAGCACACCGGACCGCTTGATCGAGTTGGGCGCGTTCCTGTCGCTGGGCGCACCCGCGTGACGAGCTTGACCGACCGGCTGGCCGAGATCGTCGGAAACGCCTACGTCAGCACCGATCCCGACGTGCTCGCCGCCCGGGCCGTCGACCACACCGGGCGGTACCGGGGCCGGGCCAGCACCCTGGTGCGACCGGGGTCGGCCGATGAGGTCGCTTCGGTGCTGCGGGCATGCCGCGACGCCGGCGCGTACGTCACCGTGCAGGGTGGACGGACATCGCTGGTGGCTGGCACCGTTCCCGAACACGACGACGTGCTGCTGTCCACCGAGCGGCTGCGCGACATCGGCGACGTCGACGTCACCGAACGCCGAATCTCGGTGGGCGCCGGGGTCACTCTGGCCGAAGTGCAGCGGGCGGCCGGCGAGGCGGGGCTGGTATTCGGCGTCGACCTCGCCGCGCGTGACACCGCGACCGTCGGGGGCATGGCATCGACAAACGCCGGCGGACTGCGCACCGTTCGCTACGGCAACATGGGCGAGCAGGTGATCGGCTTGAACGTCGCGCTGCCCGACGGTTCGGTAGTGCACCGGCACAGCCGGGTGCGGATGGACAACACCGGCTACGACCTGACGTCGCTGTTCGTCGGCGCGGAAGGCACTCTGGGCGTCATCACCGCGCTCGATCTCAGGCTGCACCCCACGCCGCCTCACCGGGTGACGGCGATCTGCGGGTTCGCCGACCTCGATGCGCTCGTGACCGCCGGGCGGACCTTCCGCGACCTGGATGGTATCGCTGCGCTGGAGTTGATCGACGCGCGTGCCAGCGCGTTGACCGCCGCGCACGCCGGGGTGCCCGCGCCCGTCGATGGCACCTGGCAGCTGCTGATCGAACTGGCGGGCGACACCGACCAGACCGACCGGCTGGCCGAGGCAATCGAGGGCGCGGACCTGTGCGGTGAACCCGCCGTCGGCGTCGACACCGCCGCACAGCAGCGACTCTGGCAGGTGCGCGAGGCCGTCGCCGAAGTGCTCGGCGTGTACGGCCCGCCGCTGAAATTCGATGTCTCGCTTCCGCTTTCGGCTGTCGCACAGTTCGCCGCAGATGCGGCCCAACTCGTCGCCGACCATGCGCCCGAAGCGATCCCGGTGCTGTTCGGCCATGTCGGCGAGGGCAACCTGCACCTGAACCTCGTGCGGTGCACGCTCGACAGCGAAGTCGAACACGCCCTGTACGAAGCGATGATGGACCTCATCGCCCGCCTGGGCGGCAACGTCAGCAGCGAGCACGGCGTCGGCACCCGCAAGCGCCCGTATCTGGGAATGTCGCGCACCGACGCCGATATCGCGGCCATGCGAACAGTGAAGGCGGCCTTCGACCCGACCGGCTACCTCAATCCCGCGGTCCTGTTCGACTAGCTTCCGTCGTCAGTCGTCAGTCGTCGTCGTCGCGCGCATGCCTGCGGCTGGAACCAAACCGCCCCGGGTTCGACCGCTCGTGGCGATCGGGGCGATCGCGGCCCCCGTTGTGGGGATAGACACCGTCATCCGACCGCGGTGGGTCCAGCCATGTGGGCCGCCGCTCGTCATCGGCACGTAATCCGTTGTGCGACAACCCGATCGGGTCGTCCCGGGGTTCGGCGGGCGGTACGGGCGGAACGTCGGCGAGCAGTTGGTCGAGAATCGCGCGCCATGAGTCGTCGGAATGCTGGGTCGGGCGCTCCTCACGCGCGGGCAGCGGCTCGGTCGCCGGCTCCCGCTCGGCGCGCACCCACGACGCGGCGCCGTCGTTCCAGTCGATGGTGTACTCGACGTAGTCGTCATCGTCGTCGACGAACGGCTCGTCGTCGTCGGGTGCGACGGTGGCGGCGGGCTCGAGCGGACGGCGTGCGTAGCCGAGCAGAAAAACCGCGGCCAGCACACCGAACAGTGCGACGAATGCGGGCAACAGCAATGCTTGTGACATGGCAGCCGAGAACGGCGTGTGCAGAAAGGACGGCAACTGCGTCGCACCCCCATCACCGCCCTGGGCCGGATCGGACGCCCACGACGGCATCTCGGAGTTGACCTGCCACGTCATGAACGCCGCCATGCTGGCGCTGCCCAGCACCGCCCCGACCTGGCGGGTGGTGTTGTAGACACCCGAACCCGCACCCGCCAACCGCGGCGGCAGGTTGCGGGTCGCGGTAGCGGCCAGCGGTGACCAGATGAACGCCATGCCGATCCCCGTGGCGGTCAGCGGCAACACCAGCCGCCAGATCGGAGTGGTGGGTGCCATCTCCAGTGACAGCCAGGTCAACGCGACCGCCAGGACGGAGAACCCGAACCCGACCACCGGGCGTGGGTGCCACCGGTCGACGATCCGTCCGACGACGGGCGCGAGCACACCGGTGGCGATCGCCATCGGCGCAGTGAGCAGTGCCGACTGCGTCGGCGACAACCCGCCCACCGCCTGTGCGTAGAACATGACCGGCACGATCATTCCGGTCACGACGAAACCGATCGTCGCGACACCGAACGTCGACAGCGAGAAGTCGCGGTCGCGGAAGATCTCCAGCGGCAGCAGCGGGTCGTTGCGGTTGGCCGCCTGCCAGAACAGGAACGCGGCCACCACCCCCGTGCCCAGCGCCATCAGACCCCAGACCCAGTGGGTCCACCTGTTGGCCTGTCCCTCCTGCAGGGCGAACACGATGAGGAACAGCCCGACCGCCGACAGGATCACCCCCGCCACGTCGAACCGCTGCCGCTGCCTCGGCAGTTCGGGTACCAGCCGCAGCGCCAACGCCACGCCCACCACGCCGATCGGCACGTTGACGAAGAAGATCCACTGCCACCCGAGGGCGTCGACCAGAATCCCGCCGGCCAACGGACCGACCAGCGTCGCGACGCCGGCCGTCGCGCCCCAGACGCTCATCGCCATGCCGCGCCGCTCGGCGGGGAAGATGCGGGTGACCGTCGACAGCGTCTGCGGCGTCAGCAGCGCCGCACCCACGCCCTGCACGACTCGCGCCGCGATCAGCATCCCGATCGTGTCGGACAGCCCGCACCACAGCGAGGCGACGGTGAACACCGTCAGGCCCAGAAGGTAGAGGTTCTTCGGGCCGAACCGGTCGCCGAGGCGGCCCGCGACCAGCAACGGCACCGCGTATGCGAGCAGGTAGGCGCTGGTGACCCACAGGACGGCGTCGTAGCTGGCGCCGAACCTGGCCATGATCGACGGGTTGGCGACGGCGACGATCGTCGCGTCCACCAGGATCATGAAGAAGCCGACCATCATCGCCCACAGCGCATGCCACGGGTTCGTTGAGGCGTTCTGCCTGGTGAAGAGGGTTGACAACATTCTGGGTCGACTTGTACTCGGCGATCCCGCCGACGCTACGGAGCGTGGTCGATCCCCGACAAGGCGGGACCACGTGCCGCGAAGCGTCAGGCCGGCTCGGGCACGACGTCGGCGGTGACATCGCGTTCGGAGTCGTCCGCGCGTTCGGCCGCCGACACACCGACGGCCATGAGCGCGAGCAACGCGATCACCATACCCACCGTCATCACCGCGGCCAGAGCGAACTCGTCGTTGCCGAGCGCACCGACCAGCGGGGCGATCGCGGCACCCAGACCGAACTGCGCCGCACCGAGCAGAGCCGCCGCGGTACCCGCGGCGTCGGGGTGCCGGGTCAGCGCCAGCGCCGGCGCGTTCGGTATGACGAAGCCGACGGCCGCCAGGACGACCCATACCGGGACGACGAATCCGGCCACCCCGCCGACGGCGGCGACCGTGATCCCGACGAAGACCGCACCGCCGAGCGAGGCCACGGTCAGGGCCCACAACACGATGGTCTGCGGCCGGAATCGGCGCAGTAGGACGACGTTGAACTGCGTGGCCCCGATCAGTGCGATCGCACCGGCGGCGAAGACCAGCGCGAAGGCCTGCTGATCCAGACCGTAACGACCCTGCAGGACGAACGGCGCGGCCGAGATGTAGGCGAACAGCCCCGACATGCCCAGCGCCGCGACGAGGACCAACACCACGAACCGGGTATCGCGCAGCAACTCCAGGTACGTCGCGGCGATGCCGCGCACCTTCAGCGGGCGACGATGTGCGACGGGCAGCGTCTCCGGCAGGGCCGTCGCCGCAACCACCAGCAAGACCCCCGCCATCAGCACCAGCGCGGCGAACACCCAGTGCCAGGAGGCCTTCAGCAGAACCGCGGCGCCCAGCGAGGGAGCCAGCACGGGCGCGACGCCGAGCACCAGCATCAGCCGTGACATCACCGTGGCGGCCAGGGACCCGGTGAACAGATCGCCGACGACGGCGACCGCCACCACGGAGGCCGCTGCGGCACCCATCCCCTGCAGCGCCCGGGCCAGCCCGAGCACCTCGATGTTGGAGGCGAACATGCACATCAGCGAGGCGGCCATGTGCAGCACGATTCCGGCGATCAGCGGCCGGCGGCGGCCCAGCGAATCGGAGAGCGGCCCGACCACCAGCTGACCGAGCGCCAGCCCGGCGAGGGTTCCGGTCAACGTCAGCTGGGCGATCGACGAGGACACCCCGAGCTCCTCGGCGATTCTCGGCAACGCGGGCAGGTACATGTCGATGGTCAGCGGGCCCAACGCCACCATCACGCCCAGTACGACGATCATCCGGACGCGGCTCGGAGTCGTGCCCTCCTGGAACGGAGTCGGGGCAGTCGTCAGATCCACAGCGGTTGATGGTGCCACGGGAATGGTCAGCGTCGCTTCTCATTATTTTCTTCCCGGTCCGGCCGAGGGTGAGCGCGATCACGGCCGGGGCACTCACCGCCGCCGTCGTTCGTTGGGCCAAGCGATAGCCTGAGACGAGTCGTTCGGACAGGAGGCCCCATGAGTGCCCGGTCGAAGGCCAAGAGCCAGTCACCGGCGGTCAGCGATGGCTCCGCCGAGGATCCGAGCGTCGCCGCCAAGGCGCTCTCCCGCATCATCGAGCGCGGGTCGCGCGTGCAGGCTCCCGCGGTCAAGGCGTACGTCGACCGGCTGCGCGAACAGGACCCGCACGCGACGCCTGCCGATGTGATCACCAAGCTCGAGAAGCGCTACCTGAGCGCGGTGATGGCCAGCGGCGCCGCTGTCGGATCGGCCGCGGCGTTTCCCGGTATCGGGACGCTGACCGCGATGGCGTCGGTGGCCGGCGAGACGGTCGTCTTCCTGGAGGCGACGGCACTGTACGTGTTGGCCGTGGCCGAGGTGCACGGAATTCCGGCCGAGCATCAGGAGCGGCGCCGCGCGCTGGTGCTGGCCGTATTGGTCGGCGAGGACAGTAAACGTGCGATCGCCGACCTGGTCGGCGGCGGCCGCACTCGGGGCGCCTGGGTCGCGGACGGGGCGGCCACCCTGCCGCTGCCCGCGCTGTCGCAACTGAATTCGCGGCTGCTGAGGTATTTCGTGAAGCGCTACACGCTCAAGCGGGGCGCGCTCGCGTTCGGCAAGACGCTGCCGGTCGGCGTCGGCGCGATCGTCGGCGGTGTCGGGAACCGCCTGATGGGCAAGCGAATCATCAGCAACGCGCGCAGCGCGTTCGGCACCCCGCCACCAGGGTGGCCGACGGTGCTGCACGTGCTGCCCGCGCCCAAGGACTGACGGCGCGTGCCCGGGAAGGTCGTTGTCGTGGTCTGGCCGATGCTTCGGCGCTAGCCTTTAGACGGCGGAATGCGGGTAATCCGTACAGAACCTGGCGAGCGTTCAGATGCGCTCGCGTGAAGCGAAGAATCGAGGCGAGTAGCTACCGTGAGCTCACCTTCACCATTCGGACAGAACGAGTGGTTGGTCGAGGAGATGTATCGCAAATTCCGCGAGGATCCCTCGTCGGTAGATTCCAGTTGGCATGAATTTCTTGTCGACTACTCCCCGGAGCCGACCTCAGAGAGTCAGGGCCGCAGCGGGAACGGTCAGCGCACCGCGGGGCCGGTGAGCCCGCCGGAGCCGGCCCCCGCGCCCGCGCCCGAGCGGTCCGACAGCAACGGTGCCGCCCGGCCCGCGAAGGAGACCAAGGCCTCCGAGAGCAAGGCGTCGAAGTCGTCGGCACCGGCCAAGGCTCCCGCCAAGCCCAAGGAGCCCGCGAAGGAGTCGGCACCCAAGGAGTCGTCCAAGAAATCGGAGACCAAGGAGTCCGCCAAAGCCAAGACCAAGGACAAGGACGCCGAGGACAAGGATTCTGGCGGCGACGACGAGACCCAGGTGCTGCGCGGCGCGGCCGCGGCCGTCGTCAAGAACATGGCGGCGTCTCTGGAGGTGCCGACCGCGACCAGTGTTCGCGCGGTCCCGGCCAAGTTGATGATCGACAACCGGATCGTCATCAACAACCACCTCAAACGGACCCGTGGCGGGAAGATCTCGTTCACCCACCTCATCGGGTATGCGCTCGTGCAGGCGGTCAAGAAGTTCCCGGGTATGAACCGGTACTTCGATGAGATCGACGGCAAACCCAACGTGGTCACCCCGCCGCATACCAACCTGGGCCTGGCCATCGACCTGCAACGCAAGGACGGCGACCGGCAACTGGTGGTGGCCGCGATCAAGAAGGCCGACACGATGGGCTTCGGCCAGTTCGTGGCCGCCTACGAGGACATCGTGCGGCGGGCCCGCGACGGCAAGCTGACCATGGACGACTTCTCCGGCGTGACGATCTCGCTGACCAATCCGGGCACCATCGGCACCGTGCACTCGGTGCCGCGGTTGATGCGCGGCCAGGGCACCATCCTCGGCGTCGGCGCGATGGAGTACCCCGCCGAGTTCCAGGGCGCCAGCGAGGAACGCATCGCCCAACTGGGCATCGGGAAGCTGGTCACGCTGACGTCGACCTACGACCACCGCATCATCCAGGGCGCCGAATCCGGCGACTTCCTGCGGACCATTCACGAACTGCTGCTCGACGACGACTTCTTCGACGAGATCTTCCGCGAGCTGCACATCCCGTACGAGCCGGTGCGCTGGCGAACCGACAACCCGGACTCGGTCGAGGACAAGAACGCCCGCGTCATCGAGCTGATCTCGGACTACCGCAACCGCGGCCACCTGATGGCCGACATCGACCCGCTGCGGCTGGACAAGAACCGTTTCCGCAGCCACCCCGACCTGGACATCCTCACCCACGGGCTGACGCTGTGGGACCTCGACCGCGAGTTCAAGATCAACGGGTTCGCCGGCGCCGACGAGAAGAAGCTGCGCGACGTGCTCGGGCTGCTGCGTGACTCGTACTGCCGCCACATCGGCGTCGAGTACACCCACATCCTCGAACCCGAGCAGCAGCAGTGGTTGCAGGAGCGCATCGAGAAGAAGCACGAGAAGCCGACGGTCGCCGAACAGAAGTACATCCTGAGCAAGCTCAACGCGGCCGAGGCGTTCGAGACGTTCCTGCAGACGAAATACGTTGGCCAGAAACGTTTCTCGCTGGAGGGCGCGGAGACCGTCATCCCGACCATGGATGCGGTGATTGACCAGTGCGCCGAGTACGCCCTCGACGAGGTCGTCATCGCCATGCCGCACCGCGGCAGGCTCAACGTGCTGGCCAACATCGTCGGCAAGCCCTACTCGCAGATCTTCTCCGAGTTCGAGGGGAATCTGAATCCGTCACAGGCGCACGGCTCCGGCGATGTGAAGTATCACCTGGGCGCGTCGGGCAAGTTCATCCAGATGTTCGGCGACAACGACATCGACGTCTCACTGGTGGCCAACCCGTCGCACCTCGAGGCCGTCGACCCGGTCCTGGAGGGCCTGGTGCGCGCCAAGCAGGACATGATCGACAAGGGTGACGGCGACGGTGAGGGCGCCGGGGCGTTCAGCGTCGTGCCGCTGATGCTGCACGGTGACGCGGCGTTCGCCGGCCAGGGTGTGGTCGCCGAGACGCTGAACCTGGCCCTGCTCCGGGGATATCGCGTCGGCGGGACGATCCACATCATCGTCAACAACCAGATCGGTTTCACCACATCGCCGTCGGATGCCAAGTCCTCGGAGTACTGCACCGATGTCGCCAAGATGGTCGGTGCGCCGATCTTCCACGTCAACGGCGACGACCCCGAGGCCGCGGCCTGGGTGGCCCGGCTCGCGGTCGACTTCCGCCAGAAGTTCCACAAGGACGTCGTCATCGACATGCTGTGCTATCGCCGCCGCGGACACAACGAAGGTGACGACCCGTCGATGACGCAGCCGAGCATGTACGACGCGATCGACGTCAAGCGCGGCGTGCGCAAGAGCTACACCGAAGCGCTGATCGGCCGCGGCGACATCTCGATGAAAGAGGCCGAGGACGCGCTGCGTGACTACCAGGGCCAGCTGGAACGGGTCTTCAACGAGGTGCGCGAACTCGAGAAACACGAGATCGAACCGAGCGCCTCGGTGGAAGCCGATCAGATGGTGCCCGCCGGTACGAACACCGCGGTCGACAAGTCGCTGCTGGCGCGGATCGGCGATGCGCATCTGTCGGTGCCCGAGGGCTTCAACGTGCACCCGCGAGTCAAGCCGGTCCTGGAGAAGCGCCGCGAGATGGCCTACGAGGGCAAGGTGGACTGGGCGTTCGCCGAGCTGCTCGCGCTCGGCTCGCTGATCGCCGAGGGCAAGACCGTGCGGCTGTCCGGGCAGGACACCCGCCGCGGCACGTTCACCCAGCGCCATTCGGTGATCATCGACCGCAAGACGGGTCAGGAGTTCACTCCGCTGGATCTGTTGACCGTCGACAAGGACGGCAACCCGACCGGCGGCAGGTTCATGGTCTACGACTCCCCGCTGTCGGAGTTCGCGGCCGTCGGCTTCGAGTACGGCTACTCCGTCGGCAACCCCGATGCGCTGGTGTTGTGGGAGGCGCAGTTCGGCGACTTCATCAACGGTGCGCAGTCGATCATCGACGAGTTCATCAGCTCCGGTGAGGCCAAGTGGGGCCAGCGCTCGGATGTCGTGCTGCTGTTGCCGCACGGGCACGAGGGTCAGGGCCCCGACCACACGTCCGGACGCATCGAGCGGTTCTTGCTGCTGTGGGCCGAGGGGTCGATGACGATCGCGATGCCGTCCACGCCGGCGAACTACTTCCACCTGCTGCGGCGTCACGCCCTGGACGGCATTCACCGGCCGCTCATCGTGTTCACGCCGAAGTCGATGTTGCGGAACAAGGCCGCCGTCAGCGACATTCGCGACTTCACCGAGCAGAAGTTCCGTTCGGTGCTCGAGGAGCCGACCTACACCGACGGCGACGGGGATCGCAGTCAGGCCAAGCGGATGCTGCTGTGCAGCGGCAAGCTCTACTACGAGCTGGCCGCCCGCAAGAACAAGGATCAGCGCGACGACGTGGCGATCGTGCGCGTCGAGCAGCTCGCTCCGCTGCCGCGGCGCCGGCTGGCCGAGACGCTGGACCGCTATCCCAACGTCGAGCAGTACTTCTGGGTGCAGGAGGAACCGGCGAACCAGGGTCCGTGGCCGACGTTCGGACTGACGTTGCCGGAGGTCCTGCCGGAGAAGCTGACCGGGATCACGCGGGTCTCGCGGCGGGCCATGTCGGCGCCGTCGTCGGGCTCGTCGAAGGTGCATGCCGTCGAGCAGCAGGAGATCATCGACGAGGCGTTCGCCTGAGCGTTCGGTCCAGGGCGTTCGCCTGAGTATTCCGCCGGGCGGGCTCTAAGCGGTTGATTCCCCGCACCGGGTAAGTGAGATCAACCCGTTAGTGGGCGGACCGGCGGTTCCGGCTAACCTCTTGACGGCTACAACACGAGGGAGTGGTTATGCAGGGCTTCGCCGGGAAGGTCGCCGTGGTGACCGGTGCCGGGTCGGGTATCGGACAGGCACTGGCGATCGAGCTGGCCAAGTCGGGTGCGAGTGTGGCGATCAGCGACGTCGACGCCGAGGGCCTGGCGGCCACCGAGGAGCGGCTCAAGGCGATCGGCGCGCCGGTGAAGACCGACCGCCTCGACGTCACCGAGCGTGAGGCCTTCGAGCAGTACGCCGACGCGGTGGTCGAGCACTTCGGCAAGGTCAATCAGATCTACAACAACGCCGGCATCGCGTATGTCGGCGATGTCGAGGTGACCCCGTACAAGGACATCGAGCGGGTGATGGACGTCGACTTCTGGGGCGTCGTCAACGGCACGAAAGCGTTCCTGCCGCACCTGATCGCCTCGGGCGACGGGCACGTCGTCAACGTGTCGAGCCTGTTCGGCATCTTCTCGGTTCCCGGCCAGGCGGCATACAACTCGGCCAAATTCGCGGTCCGCGGGTTCACCGAGGCGCTGCGCCAGGAGATGCAGGCCGCCGGCCATCCGGTCAAGGTCACCACCATCCACCCCGGCGGGATCAAGACGGCGATCATGCGTAATTCGACGGCCGCTGAGGGCGTCGACCGCGAAGGCCTGACCAAGACCTTCGACACATGGCTCACGCGAACCACTTCTGAGCGCGCCGCAAAGATCATCCTCGATGGCGTCCGTAGGAATCGGGCGCGGGTGCTCGTCGGACCTGACGCCAAAATCCTCGACGTGATCGTGCGGCTCACCGGGTCGGGCTATCAGCGACTGTTCCTGACGGTGATGAAGCGCCTGGTGTCCAACAGCCACTGACTTGCACAAGCGCGCACGTGGGGAGCCGCGTGAGCGTGCGCGCAATGCCGAGAAATGGCGGTGTGTCGTGAGCAGACGCGCACGCTGGCGGCACGGGAGAGCCCGCGGGACGGAAGGTCAGGAGTCGCCGAGGGGGTGTTCGGCGAGGAACGCGTCGGCCACGTGACCTGGATCAGCGCCGTCGGCGACCTCCGCGCGCATCTCGGCCAGCGCCGCGGTGTCCAGCACACCGGCGACCTCGTTGAGCGCAAGCACCTGTGACTCGTTGAGCTCGTTGCGGCGAGACAGCGGCACCACGTTCTCGGCGCGGATCAGCGAGGTTCGGTCCGACAACATCAGCAGTTCGGGCGGGACGCCCGGGGCTGCGGTCGTCGTCCATGCGGCGGGAAACCGGCCGGCGCGAACGGCGTCGAAAGCCGCTTGGCTGTCCGGGAATTCGGTCACCTTGGGTTCGCACGTGCCGATCGTCGCCGGATGCGGTGCATCCGTGACCGCCGCGATGGTCAGCCGGTCGCAGTTGCGCACCGCGGCGGTGACGTCGCGCCCGTCCCACTTCTCGGCGGTCGCCTCGGTCACCGCGAGCGCCGGCTTGTCCTCCGCCGACGTGGTGTAGTCCCCCGCGGCGACGCCCTCCGGGAGTGCGGAGACCATCTCCCGATACACCTGCGCCGGCGCGCGTGCCGCCGACTCGGGATTGAACCTGTGCAGCAACCGCCCGGTGAAGCCTGGGACAACGCGGACGACGCCGGAGTCCAGCCCAGTCAGCGGGTCGTCCTCGATCTTGACGTGGGCGGGGCTGCCGTACGAGCGCAGAGCGGCGGCGTAGAGGTGGGCGATCAACGTCGACTCGGGATCGGCTGTGGCGCCGACGGCTATCGACGGCCGTTCGATGTCCCCGCCGCACGCCGCGGTGCCCGCCACGATCACCGCGACGAGCGCCAGCGCCAGCCGCCGGCTCACTGGTGACTAGCCGCCCGACGTGTCGCGGGAGGCACTGGCGACCGCTTCCGCGACGGCGGGTGCGACGCGGGGGTCCAGCACGCTGGGCACGATGCGATCAGCTGCCAGGTCGTCCCCGACCACCGAGAAGATCGCCTCGGCGGCCGCCACCTTCATCCGCTCGGTGATGCGGCGCGCGCCCGCGTCGAGCGCGCCGCGGAACACACCCGGGAAGGCGAGCACGTTGTTGATCTGGTTCGGGAAGTCGCTGCGCCCGGTGGCGACGACGGCCGCGTATCTGCTCGCGTCGTCGGGATGGATCTCCGGATCCGGGTTCGACAGCGCGAACACGATAGAGTCGGGCGCCATCGATGGGATCAGGTCGGCGGGCACGACACCCGCGGACAGCCCGAGGAACACGTCGGCACCGTCGAGCGCCTCGGCGATGCCGCCGGTCAGCCCACGCGGATTGGTCGACTCGGCCATGTCGGCCTTGTAGGAGTTGAGGTTCTCCCGGCCCTTGTGCACGATGCCCCGCGAGTCGAGCAGCGTGATGTCGCTGACACCCGCTGCCATCAGGATCTTCGCGCACGCGATGCCGGCCGCACCGCAGCCGGAGACGACGACGCGCAGCGATCCGATCTCGCGGTCGACGACCTTGGCCGCGCCCAGCAGCGCGGCCAGCACGACGATCGCGGTGCCGTGCTGATCGTCGTGCATGACCGGGCAGTCCAGCGCCTCGACCAGGCGCCGCTCGATCTCGAAGCACCGCGGTGCCGAGATGTCCTCGAGATTGACGGCCCCGAATGTCGGGCGCAGCCGCACCAGGGTCTCGACGATCTCGTCGGTGTCCTTGGTGTCGAGCACGATCGGGATCGAGTCCAGGTCGGCGAACGCCTTGAACAGCGCGCTCTTGCCCTCCATCACCGGCAGCGACGCCGCCGGCCCGATGTCTCCCAGCCCCAGCACCGCGCTGCCGTCGCTGACCACCGCGACCATGCGGCTCGCCCACGTGTAGCGGGCGGCCAGCGTGTGGTCGGCGGCGATGGCACGGCTGACTTGGGCCACTCCCGGGGTGTACGCCACGGACAACGCCCGCTCGGTGTCGAGGGCCGCGTTCAGCGCTACCGAGAGCTTGCCGCCCACGTGGGCCGCGAAGATCTCCTCATCGCTGAGGACGATATTGGATCCGATCAATGGAAGGTCTCTAACCGCTTGCGACACGGCGCCCAGGTTAACGACGAACCGGTAGGTAACCTAATCGCCCGCCGGCTCAAATCAGGCCGAGGTCCGTGACCGCTTTGCGCTCGTCGGCGAGCTCGGCCGTCGTCTTGTCGATGCGGCTGCGGGAGAAATCGTCGATGTCCAGCCCCTGCACGATCGACCAGTTGCCGTCCTTCGTCGTCACCGGGAACGACGAGATCAGACCCTCCGGCACACCGTAGGAACCGTCGGAGTACACCGCCATCGACACCCAGTCGTTCGCCGGGGTGCCCAGCAGCCAGTCCCGGGCCGCGTCGACGGTCGCCGAGGCGGCCGACGCCGCCGAGGAGGCACCGCGGGCGTCGATGATGGCCGCGCCCCGCTTGGCGACGGTCGGGATGAAGTCGTTCTCGATCCAGTTCTGGTCGTTGACCACCTCGGCGGCGTTCTTGCCGCCGACCTCGGCGTGGAAGATGTCCGGGTACTGGGTGGCCGAGTGGTTGCCCCAGATCGTCATCTTCTTGATGTCGGTGACCTTGGCGCCGGTCTTGCGGGCCAGCTGGCTGATCGCCCGGTTGTGGTCGAGGCGGGTCAGCGCCGAGAACCGTTCGCGCGGGATGTCGGGGGCGTTGGACATCGCGATCAGCGCGTTGGTGTTGGCCGGATTGCCGGTCACCCCGATGCGCACGTCGTCGGCGGCCACCTCGTTGAGCGCCTTGCCCTGGGCGGTGAAGATCGCGCCGTTGGCCTCGAGCAGGTCGCTGCGCTCCATGCCCGGGCCGCGGGGGCGGGCGCCGACCAGCAGCGCCAGGTTGGCGCCGTCGAAGATCTTGTTCGCGTCGGCGCCGATCTCCACGCCGGAAAGAAGCGGAAACGCGCAGTCGTCGAGCTCCATCACCACACCCTCGAGCGCCTTGAGCGCCGGCTCGATCTCGAGGAGCCGCAGCTCGACCGGCCGGTCGGGGCCGAGCAGTGATCCGCTCGCGAGGCGGAACAGCAAGCTGTAGCCGATCTGGCCGGCGGCACCGGTGACTGCGACCTTGAGGGGAGTTGTGCTCACGTCAGATGCTCCTTGGACAGATGTACGTTGCCCGCACCGCGGGCGGATTGCGTCGGGAACGAAACTAGCAGGCAGCCGACGCGCCCAGCCGCGTAGCATCGACCACGGCCCGAAACCGGGCGTGCGTCGTTCAGGAAGGCTGCGCCGATGCCGTCGTTCAGTCCGGGCCTACGACCCGACGTGCGGCCGTGAAGAACAGCCGCGACGGTCTGGCCGCCGACCCGGTCCGCGTGCCCGTGGCACGCGCGACGGTGGACTGCGGCATCTATTGCGACGGCGCTCGACTGCCAGGAAGCTTCACCCACGACGCCGCCCAGAACCAGGTCGAAGAGCTGCGCCGCGAAGGCAGGAACGCCTTCGTCTGGATCGGCTTCCATGGACCCGACGAACGCCAGATGCAGACGGTCGCGGATGTTTTCGGTCTGCACGCGCTCGCCGTCGAGGACGCCGTGCACGCACACCAGCGGCCGAAGCTGGAACGCTACGACAACACCTTGTTCCTCGTCCTCAAGACCGTCACCTACGTCGAACACGAGTCGATCGCGAAGGCGCGCGAGATCGTCGAGACCGGCGAGATCATGATCTTCGTCGGACCCGACTTCGTGGTGACCGTGCGGCACGGCGAACACGGCGGGCTGGCCGGGGTCCGCAAACGCCTCGAGGCCTCGCCGCACCTGTTGGAGCTTGGACCCTATGCGGTGATGCACGCGATCGCCGATCACGTCGTCGACGGCTACCTCGAGGTCACCGAGTCGATCGAAACCGACATCGACGCGATGGAAGAGGACGTCTTCTCCCCGACCAACCGGACCGACATCGAGTGCATCTATCTGCTCAAGCGCGAGATCGTCGAACTCCGACGTGCGGTGGGCCCGTTGGCCACCGACTTTCGAAGTCTTGGTTCCGAGCACGACGACCTGATCTCCGTCGAGATCCTGCGGTACATGGGCGACGTGCTCGACCACGCGATCAAGGCGTCCGATCGCATCGCCGGCTTCGACGAGGTGCTCAGCTCGCTCGTGCAGGCGGCCGTCGGCAAGGTGGCCATGCAGCAGAACACCGACATGCGCAAGATCTCGGCGTATGTGGCGATCGCCGCGGTGCCCACGGCGATCGCCGGCATCTACGGTATGAACTTCGAGCACATGCCCGAACTGTCGGTGACATGGGGCTATCCCGCGGTGCTGCTGTTCATGGTGGTCGTCTGCGGTCTGCTGTTTCGCGCCTTCCGGCGCAACCACTGGCTCTGAACTCGCGAAATTGCATTCCCGCAGGCGCCTTCTCGACATTTCGCTGCCGGAACGCAATTTCGCGCGGAGCTCAGCTCGGTTTGGCCGCCGGGCGCGCCGGGTCGAGCACGTCGACACCGTCCTGTCGCCACGCCTCGCGCATCGCGTCGGCACCCTTGAGGCGCACCCATGCGGCTTCGGTGGCGGTGATCGGTGTGGCGGCCAACACCTTCACCGGTTCCAACGGGTCGGCCAACGGCACATCGTCGATCACGCTGTCGCTCAACAGGAATGCGGTGAACGGTGTGGACTCCCACAGCGGCGTCTCCAGGTCGATCAACGCATCGGGCGCCAGCACGAGCCCTTCCACCGCCGGCGCGGCGGCCACGATCGCGATCGACCGGTGCAACCCCCGCGGCGATGGCCCACGCAACGCGACGATCACCTCCGCGCGCGGACCGTGCACGACGTCGGTCACCATCTCGGTCGGATCGAACATCGGATGACGCGAACAGCCCAGCGACACATGGTGCATGACCCCGTGGGGGTCAGGTCCGAATCGCAGCACGTCGATGGTCTCGGTGCCCAGGAACGTAACGCTGGCCTCGTCGGGTTCGGAAACGATTCCCTGCGAGGCGAAATACTCGCGCAGGTGGGTGCGGACCTTCGCGGGAACGTCGATCACTCGGCCGGTGGCGCGGGTGAGTCGGCGTCGGGCAGGCTGAGGTTGTTGCCCGTCTCGGGATCGAACACCACCAGCTTCGACGTGTCGAACGCCAACTGAACCGTGTCGCCTTGTTTGACGGTCGAATCGACCGAAACCCGCGCCACGAACTCGTTTTCGCCGACACCCGACTCCGCGGCCAGCTCGGCAAGCTGCGCCGAATGTGCGCCGGCGCCTTCGGTTTTGAAGTGGAGATACTTGTCGGCGCCCAGCGACTCGACCATGTCCGCCTTCACATCGAAGGTCAGAGCGCGAATGCGCGCATACCCGTCGAGCACCGCTGCGTCCTCGAAATGCTCGGGCCGGATTCCGACGATCACGTTCTTCGGGGCGTTGCGCCGGGCCAGCAGGTCGTAATTCTCCTGGGTGAGGGTGACCTCGCCGAACGGCAGGCGCACGCCGACGTCGGTGATGGTCGCGGAGAAGAAATTCATGGCCGGTGAGCCGATGAAGCCGGCGACGAACAGGTTCGCGGGGCGGTTGTAGAGATCCTCGGGAGTTCCGATCTGCTGGGCCACCCCCGCGCGCAGCACCACCACACGATCGCCCAGCGTCATGGCTTCGGTCTGGTCGTGGGTGACGTAGACGGTGGTCGTGCCGAGCCTGTCCTGCAGGCGGGCGATCTCCGCGCGCATCTGCACACGTAGCTTGGCGTCGAGGTTCGACAGCGGCTCATCCATCAGGAAGGCCTTGGGATCACGCACGATCGCGCGGCCCATCGCCACGCGTTGCCGCTGACCGCCCGACAGCTGGCCCGGTTTGCGATCCAGAAGTTCGGTCAGGTCAAGGATTTTCGCGGCTTCGTCGACTTTGCGGGCGATCTCGTCCTTCTTCAGCTTGGCCAGTGTGAGCGGGAAGGCGATGTTCTGCCGGACGCTCATGTGGGGGTAGAGCGCATAAGACTGGAAGACCATCGCGATGTCGCGGTCCTTGGGCGCCTTCTCGTTGACGCGCTCGCCGCCGATGCGCAGTTCACCCGAGGTGATGTCTTCCAGGCCCGCGATCATGTTGAGCGTGGTCGACTTTCCGCATCCCGACGGGCCGACGAGGATGATGAACTCGCCGTCGGCGATCGTCATCGACAACTCGTGGACGGCCGTCGCGCCGTTGGGGTAACTCTTGGTCACCCGGTCCAACACAATCTCGGCCATGGAACTACCCCTTCACCGCACCGGATGTCAGTCCGGCCACGATCCGTCGTTGGAAGATGAGGACAAAGATGATGATCGGGATGGTGATGACCATCGCGCCCGCCGCGATCGATCCGGTGGGTTCCTCGAACTGCGAACTGCCGGTGAAGTTCGCGATCGCCACCGGCGCGGTGATGGCGCGTTCGGTGGCGGTCAGCGACAGCGCGAGAAGCAGGTCGTTCCAGGCGAAGATGAATACCAGGATCGCGGCGGTGACGATGCCCGGCGCGGCGAGCGGGGCGATCACCTTGCGGAACGCCTGCGCAGGCGTCGCACCGTCCATCTTGGCCGCCTTCTCCAGATCCCACGGGATCTCCCGGAAGAACGCCGAGAGCGTGTAGATCGCGAGCGGCAGCGCGAAGGTGATGTACGGGATGATGAGGCCGGGCCAGGTGTCGAACAGCCCGATCGCCCGCTCGATGTTGAAAAGCGGTGTGACGAGCGAGATGTGGGGGAACATCGCGATCAGCAGGGCGACGCCGATCAGCAATCGTTTGCCGGGGAAGTCGAGCCGCGCGACCGCGTAGGCCGCCATCCCACCGATCACCACCGCGATCGCAGTGGTGATCAGGCCGATACCGATCGAGTTGACCAGCGCCGAGGTGAAGATGTTGCCCTGGAATATCGCCTTGTAGTTGTCGAAGGTGATCTCGGCGGGAATCAGCCTGCCGTCCTTGACACTCGACGTCGGTTTGAGCGAGAGGGACAAGATCCACAGCACCGGGAAGAGCGCGTAGACGACCACCAGGACGTTGACGATCGTCCAACCGGTGACCCGTGACGCACCGACCCGCTCAGCCATCAGCGATTCTCCTCGGCGGAACCCGGCGCCGCGGCGCCGAAGATCTTGATGTAGATGAACGCGATGATCGCCACACACAGGAAGATCAGCACGCTGATCGCCGAGCCGAGGCCCACGTTGAACGCCTTGAACAGGTTGTCGTATCCCAGGATCGACACGGAGCCGGTGTTGTTGGCCCCGCCGGTGAGGATGTAGATGTTGTCGAAGATCCGGAACGCGTCGAGGGTGCGGAACAGCAACGCCACCAGGATCGCCGGCTTGATCAGCGGCAGGATCACCCTGGTCAGCCGTTTCCAGGCGCCCGCACCGTCGACCTGGGCCGCGTTGAGCAGATCCTGTGGCACCAGCGCCAATCCGGCCAACAGCAGCAGCGCCATGAACGGCGTCGTCTTCCACACCTCGGCCAGCACCACGATCGCCAGAGAGGGAAGCTGTTCGGTCAGCGGGGCACTGCCCTCGGGCAGCAGGTTCGCCAGATATCCCGTGCCGGGTGTCCACGCGTAGTACCAGCTGTACGACGCGGCGACCGTGACGATTCCGTACGGGATGAGGATGGCCGTTCGTACGACGCCCTTGCCGAAGATCGTTCGGTGCATCACCAGCGCCAGCGCCATGCCGAGGACGAATTCGATGGCCACCGAGACGACGGTGATGCCGAGCGTGACCAAAAAGGCTGTCCACCAGTACTGGTCGGTGAGGATGGTGACGTAGTTCTCGAGCCCGATGAACTCGGTGTCGTCGGGCGCGGCCATGTTGTTGCGCTGCAGGCTCAGCCACACCGCATAGGCGATCGGGTAGCCGGTCACCGCGAGCATCAACACGACCGCGGGCGCGATGAGCAGGAAGGCCAACTTGCGTTCCGAGCGGGTGTCGTCGCTGCCGGTCACCCTCGGTGCGCTCGCGGCCGCCGGTGGCGCCGTCACGGGATCAGCCCCTTGCCGTCGATGGCCTTCTGCACCTGCTCGGTGAGTTCGTCGGCGGTGCGCTCCGGGTCGATGTCGGTGATCGGAGCCAGCGTCGTGGAGATGCGGGTGGAAACCGCTTGGTACTGCGGCGTGGCGGGACGCACCGCGGCGTTGGTGAGTTGTTGGCGGATGAGCTCGTGCTGGGGGTATTTCGCCTGGAATGCTGGATCGCTGTACAGCGAGGTGCGCACCGCGGGCAGTCCGCCTTCGACGGAGGTGTACCGCTGGTTCTCCACGTCGCGCAGGCATCGAATGGCTTCGAACGCCTCGGCCTTGTGTTGCGTCGTCTTCGCCACGGCGAGGTTGAGGCCGCCGATGGTGACTTTCGCCGCCTCACCCGGCCGAACGCCCGGATACGAGGCGAATCCCAGGACCTTCCTGCTCGCCTCGAAGGCGGTCTCGAACTGTTCATCGCTGGGCGAGAACGTTCCGACGTCGCTGATGCTGCCGGCCAGCGACGGGTCTTGGTCCAGCGGCAGGAACGACACCCCACCCTTGATCGCGTTCTCGAGCAGCGACGGCAGCACGTAGGGCCAGTTCACCTCGAGCGCCGCTTTGCCCTGTTCGAGCGCCAGCCGTGCGGTGGTCTCGTCGGTCTGAGTCACCGACGGGTCCGCACCGGGTGCGGTGGCTACGTTCTTGATGATCTGCAGCGCCTTGACGGTGGCGGCGCGGTGTTCGGGTGTGTCGGTCAGCGTGACGGTTTCGCCGTCGTCGGAAAGCACTTGACCGCCCGCACTTTCCAGCAGGGTGTTGAACCAGACGACCAGGCCTTCGTACTGCTTTCCTTGTACCGCAATCCAGCTCGGGCCACCGGCGGCGTGCAGCCGGGTCGCCTCGGACACCATGTCATCCCAAGTCGATGGTGGATCCGGTATCAGATCGGCTCGGTACCAGAGCAATTGGGTGTTGGTGGTGATCGGTGCGGCGTAGAGCTTGTCCTGCCACGTGGCGGTTTCCAGTGGGCCCGGCAGCGTGTTGGCCCTCGCGTCGGCCTCGGCTTGACCCGCCGGATCGTCGGAGAGCGGCAACGCCCAACCGGCTTCGGCGAACTCGGCGGTCCACACCACGTCGAGCGCCATGACGTCGAGGCTTCTGTCGTTTCCGGTCAGCCGCCGCGCCAGCTGGAGCCGTTGGTCGTCAGCGCTCTTGGGCAAGCTGATCTGCTGAATGGTGAAGCGACCGCCGAGTTGTTCGTTACACCGCTGGGCAACGGCCGTGAACGTCTGCGCCTCGTTGGCAGGCGTGTAGTAGTTGATGACGATGCCGCCGCTGTCGGAACCACACGCCGTCAGCGTCGACGCCGCCGTCAGCGCAGCGATCGCCGCGGCGCCCATCCGCCGTGGGCCGCGCATGCTGGCGAAGCGCACCACCCGCCTCCGTCCGCGCCGAATGTCGGGAATCTCCCGCGCGCAAACCGTATTGCCACAAGTGTATGGTTTGCAACACCTCGGCGGCGCGCGGCGCGCACCGTTACGCAATCGCGAGCGTGCGCAACGTCTGCTTTGTGTGCGGTATGTCGTCTGCAGACCCGCACGCTCGCCGGACAAGGGGTGGGCGTCAGATGGTCAAGCGCGCCAGCAGATCCCGTCCCCGTTCGGCGTTCTGAGGATCGCACAGGACGTCGTAGCGGCCCGCCACGAGTTGCAGCGTAGAACTGAAATCTCTTGTGCCGCGCGCCATCGCATACGGGATCGCGGACGTGATGAGGCCGAAGAACACACCGGCGATCAGGCCGGTGGCCAGCGCTGCCCACGGGTTGGGGCTGAAAAAACCCAGAATCAAACCGATGAACAGGCCCAGCCACGCACCCGTCAGGACACCACCGCCGAGCACCTTGGGCCACGACAGCCGGCCGGTGACCCGCTCCACCTGCATCAGGTCGACGCCGACGATCGTCACCTGCTGGACGGGAAATTCTTGGTCCGAGAGGTAGTCCACGGCGCGCTGCGCCTCGGCGTACGTCGGATACGAACCGATGGGCCACCCCTTCGGCGGCGTGGGCAGACCAGCGGGGCCGCGGCCCATACTTGGGCCACCCGGCGTTGCGCCGGGATTTGCTCCAGGCTGAAACGGGCTGGTCATCGGTCCTCTATCTCCTCTTCGCCGCGAATCGTTAAGTTGCTGTCTCGTAAGGGACAACGCCGCGATGGCCGCAATCGTGCCCGAGAATTGCGCTAGGTTGACAAGCATGACAAATCCCGGGGAGGACGCAGCACGAAACGCACCATCCGAATCCGACGGGGGTGCGTCCGAGCCGACGTCCGCCGGTTACGAGGCGCCGTCGATCGAGCGGTCGCAGACCTGGCCGCCCGACCCGTCCACGCCGCCGTCGGGCGACGATTCGGCATCCGAGCGGTCGGCCGACCAGCCGCCCGCGTACGGCTCGCCGTACCAGGCTCCGCCGGCGTACGACCCGTCGTCGGGGTATTCGCCGCCTCCCGCCTACCCCCCGCCACCCCAGGGGGCCTACC
>NZ_LQIX01000007.1 GCF_001500045.1 Mycobacterium sp. GA-1199 | reverse complement strand
ACCGGCAGCGTCATCGGGATGAACCGCGCCGGATAGGCCCCACACCACTCCTCGACGTGCCAGTCGTTGTAGGCCTTCACCAACGCCAGCGAGAACTCCTGATCCTCGGTGGCAAACAACCGACCCGCAAACCCCGGAAACGACGGAAAACACATCGAGCCCAAAATGCCGCCGGCGTTCATGTCCTTGACCCGCTCATCGACCTGCCAGCAGCCGGGCCGGATCTCATCCAGACCCTGCGGCTCCAGCCCGTACTCCTCCTTCGGCCGCCCCGCCACCGCATTGAGCGCTACGTTCGGGATCACCGTGTCGCGGAACTGCCAGGTATCCGAGCCGTCCGGGTTGTGCACCAACCGCGGCGCCTCATCGATGTACTTCTTGGGCAGATGGTTTTTGAACATGTCGGGCGGTTCGACGATGTGATCATCAACGCTGATCAAGATCATCTCGTCCTTGTTCATTTCCGGTTCCTCTCTGTGCTTTCAGTCGCCGGTCGAAAAACCGGTACGACGAATCCGTCATCGCCCTCACGGAAGGCGATTTCGAGTTCCATCTCCGCGCGAAGTTCATCGACAGGGCAGCCGACGATCTGGGTCATGAGGCGCGGGCCCTCCTCGAGGTCGACCATCGCCACGACGTAGGGCACGGCGTCGAACGGCGCGACATTCTGGTGGATGACGCTCCACGTGTATAGCCGCGAACGCCCGGTGGCCGGCGTGAGACGTACATCCTCGCTCCAGCAGTGCGGGCAGAAGGGGCGGGCGTACAAAGAGTTTCGACCGCAGGAGCCGCATTCGTTGATCATCAGCGTGCGATCCTGCACCGCCGCCCACCAGCTGTCGCTGTCGCTGTCGATGGTCGGGCGGTTCGGACCGCTGGGCGATTGCATCAATCCCTCCCGAGGATCATCGTCGCGCTGTGGGTGAAGAACCCGCCCATCGCGTGCACACATGCCAGGCGCGCACCCTCGACCTGTCGTTGGCCGCATTCGCCGCGCAGTTGCCGAACCGCCTCGACCATCAGGAACATCCCGCGCATCCCGGGATGACACGACGCCAGCCCCCCGCCGTCGGTGTTGGTGGGCAGCGCGCCGCCAAGACGAAGCGCGCCGGAGCCGATGAACGGCCCACCCTCGCCCTTGGCGCAGAACCCAAGATCTTCGACAGTCAGCAAGACGGTCGAGGTGAAGGAGTCGTAGAGCTGACAGACGTCGATGTCGGCCGGGGTCACCCCCGCCTGCGCGAACGCGCGCGGACCTGATTGTGCGGCCGCCGATGTCGTGAAGTCGGGCCATTGGCTCATGCTCACGTGCGAGGCGGCGTCGGCCGCGCCGAGAATCCAAATCGGTTCCTTCGCACAGTCCTTGGCCACCCGCTCGCTCGCGAGTACGACCGCACCACCTCCGTCGGTCCGCAGACACACATGTTTGGAGGTGAACGGCTCGGCGAGCATCGGTGCCGCGGCGACATCCGCCGTGGTGATCCGGTCGCGCTCGAAGGCGTTCTCGTTCATCGCCGCCCACTCGTGGGCGGCGACGGCTACCTCGGCCAATTGTTCCTCTGTCGTCCCGTACTCGATTATGTGGCGCCTGGCCGCCATGGCGTACTTGGCGATCAGCGTGGCGCCGTACGGTGCTTCGAACTGCATCGCGCCGCCGGTGCTCAGCGCCGCGGCCGAGGCCCGCACCCGGCGCTTGACGTCCGAGCGCGCGGTCGAACCGTAGGTCAACAGGGCCACGTCGATCTCGCCCGCCGCGATGGCCGCGGCGGCGTGCCGCCCCATGACCTCCCACGACGATCCGCCGACGTTGGTGGCATCGACCCACGTCGGTCGCAGGCCCAGGTACTCGCTCACCTCGATGGGCGGCAACAGCGTCCCGTGGCCTCCGAAGCCGTCGATGTCGTCTTTCGTCAGGCCGGCGTCTGCAACGGCCCGCCGAGCGGCCTGCGCCATCAGCGCCATCGCCGTTTTGTCGGGCACCCGTCCGCAATCGGACAGCGCGGCGCCAACAACCGCGACCCGGTTCTCGGACATATGTAATGGTTACCACAGGTGAGAATGGCGTTAACGGTGTAGTGGAATCATCGTTCTCGCTCGGTTACCGTAAGTGGGTGCCGGGACCGCTGCGGGATGCGCTGAAGGGCGATCGCCTGGTGTTGTGCCTCGCATTGCTGAATGCCCGCACGCCCGACGTTCCAGCAATTGCGGCGGCCAGCGGATACGACGCCGTTTACGTCGATCTCGAGCACACCGCGTGCTCGCTCGAAACGGCGGGAATGCTCTGCGTGGCAGCGCTCGGTGCCGGCATCTCCGGCCTTGTGCGAGTGCCGTCGCACGATCCCGCCGTGATCGCGCGGGTCCTCGACGCCGGAGCCGTGGGAGTGATTGTCCCGCATGTGAACTCGGTGCAGGAGGCGCAGGCTGTGGTCGACGCCGCTCGATTCCCACCCGTGGGTCATCGGTCCATCTCCGGACCGAACGCGGTGAGCGGGTACGCACCTCGTCCGGCCGTCGAACTCGTGGGCGAACTCGAGCGCCACACGGTCGTGGCGGTGATGGTCGAAACGCCCGAGGCGGTTGCGTCGTGCGACGAGATCGCGGCCGTCGAGGGGGTCGACATGGTGTTACTGGGGCCCAGCGACCTGACGGCCGAGATGGGGATCCACGGGCAATATGAGAATGAGCATTTCCACCGTGAAGTAGACTCTGTCGCAGCGGCCTGTCGTGCACACGGCGTGGCACTGGGAGTGGCGGGGATCAAGTCCCTTGACCTGCTGGAACGCTTTGCGGGGCTGGGACTGCGATTCATTTCGGCGGGAACCGACGTCGGGATGATGACCGAGGCCGCCACCGCCCGTGCGCATGCCCTGCGTGAGCTCGAGAGGCGCGCGGCGAGCCGATAACCGAGAGCCTCGTCACGACAACAGGAGGACGGATGCCCACCGCGATCTACACCGAGCAAGTCACCGACCCCATGGCATGGACCGGCGCCGACTTCAGTAGCAAGGAGGACTTCGCCTTCGACTTGTCGTCACGCAATGTCGCGGCGCTGGAATCTGTTCTGGCCAAGACCGCCCACAAGGATCGCGACGACATCACGCCCGAGGATGCCCGGCACCCGGATCTCGACGAGGACCTCGCGCGGCTGTATCGGGAACTGATGTTCGGACGGGGTCTGGCGTGTGTGCGCGGCTTCCCCGTCGAGCAGCATTCGATCGAGGACCTGGAACGCATCTACTGGGCGTTCTGCACTCACCTCGGCTACCTGGTGTCCAACAACTCCTTCGGCCACCGCATGGTGCGCGTGCAGGAGGAGGTGCTGCCCGACGGCGTACAGCCGGCGCGTGGCACCAAGTCCAGAGCCGAGCTCGCGATGCACAACGATGCGGCAGATATCCTGTCGCTGCTATGCGTGTACCCCGCCGCCGAGGGGGGCGAGAGCCAGTTCGCCAGCGGCCCTGCCGCGCACAACCGGATGCTCACCGAGCGTCCCGACCTGCTCCCGGTGCTCTACCAGGGATTCCCGCACCACCGGCGCAGCGAGCAGCCCGACGATCAACCCGACGTGACTCCTTACGACGTGCCGGTCTTCTCGCAGATCGACGGTCGTATCTGCATCAACTTCACCTACAGCAGCATCCTGCCGGCGATGCACACCCTCGGCCGGGAGTTCACCCCCGAACAGAACGAGGCCATCGAGTTGTTGCGCAACATCCTCGTCGAACAGCAGGTCGAGTTTCGGTTGGAGTCCGGTGAGGCCGCCGTCGCCAACAACTTCGCGATGTGCCACTCCCGCTCGGACTTCGTCAGCAGCACTGACCCCAAGAAGGCGCGCTGCTTCCTGCGGGCCTGGATGGAGGTTCCGCGCGAGGATCGCCGCCTCCCCGTCGGGCGGGAGTACTTCCACATGGAGAACAAAGATCTGCGTCTGGGCTATGACCCCGTTCCGGGACGCGACGGCACGATCGCACGCAATGACTACAAGAACGTCGACCCCGCACTGGCCGACATGTTCAAGGCGGCTCAGGCGAAGCCCAAAATCAAGCGATGACCACCCGTCCGCGACTGGTCTACGAGAGGTGGACCGATCAGGTCGCAGGAGACATCCTGGCGGAGGCCGACATCGAGCTCGTCAAGCTCGACCTCGGAGCTTCTGCCGGAAAGGGCTGGGAGGCACTGGAATCGGCACACGGATATCAGGTCGCCACCCGAACCGACGTCGCCTCGATCGACGACGGTACGCAGTGGCTGGCCGGTCAGGCGCTGGTGAATCGCTGCCCACAGCTGCTTGCCGTGTGCTCGGCGGGGGCGGGCTACGACGTGATCGACGTCGAAGCGTGCACCCGCGCGGGGGTCGCGGTGTGTAACAACTCCGGCCCCGGCGCCGAAGCGGTGGCCGAACATGCGCTCGGCCTGATGCTCGATCTGGCCAAGAAGATCACCGCCGCCGACCGGGCGCTGCGCAGCGGTCCACTCGGAGATCGATTGGGACTGCGGGGCACTCAACTGTTCGGCAAGACGCTCGGGATCGTCGGTTTGGGCGCCATCGGTGGCCGGCTCGTTGAGTTGTGCGCTCCGTTCGGGATGGACGTCCTGGTCTTCGATCCCTACGTCGACGACGCGACCGCCCGCGCCAGGGGCGCGGCTCGGGTGGATCTTTCCGAACTGGTCGAACGATCGGACTTCATTCAGGTCACGTGCCCGTTGACCGCCGAGACTCGAGGGTTGTTCGGTGCCAAGCAGTTTGCTGCGATGAAGCCGACCGCGTACTTCATCACCACCGCGCGTGGTCCGGTGCACGACGAAGCGGCCCTCTATGACGCCTTGGCCGGCGGTGGCATCGCCGGGGCGGGGCTCGACGTGTTCCACGAGGAGCCGCCGAGACACGACAACCCGCTGCTGCGACTTGACAATGTGGTCGCCACACCGCATGTCGCGGGCATCACCGTCGAGGCGGCTCGCGATATCGCGGTCGCCACCGCCACCCAGTGGCAGACGATCTTCTCCGGGGACATGCCACCGCGGTTACTCAACCCGGAAGTATGGCCGCGCTACTGTGACCGGTTCGAAGAAATCCTGGGCGTCCGGCCGACCGCCCGCGACACGGCAACCGTGGAGTGAGATGAGCGAATACGACACCATCACCTTCGAGGTCTCCGGTCACACCGCGTGTGTGACGCTGAACCGGCCCGAGGTGCTCAACGCGATCAACGACGAGATGATCGCGGAACTCGCCGAGGTGTACGCCGAAATCGAACGCTCGCAGGATATCTGGACCGTGATCATCACCGGTGCCGGCCGCGCGCTGTGCGTCGGCGCCGACGTCAACAAGGCGGCCGACCACGACATGGAGAACGCCGCCGGGATCGACAATCAGGGCGAGCCCATCCTCAGCTCGATGCGCCAGTGGGATGCGCCGCAGGAGGCGACGCCTCCGTGGCTACAGATGACCAAGCCGATCATCTGCGCCGTCAACGGCATTGCGTGCGGAGCCGGTATGGATCTCGTCACCACGGCCGACATCACGATCGCCTCCGAACGCGCGACGTTGATGGACCCGCATGTGAGCATTGGCGTCACCTCCGGGCGCGAGGGGGTCCGGCTGGCCCGGATTCTGCCGCTCCCCGTCGCCATGCGGTTGATCCTGATGGGCAGGCACGAGCAACTCGACGCCCAGCGCGCCTACGATCTCGGTGTGTTCACCGAGGTGGTGGCCCACGAGACGCTCATGGACCGGGCGTGGGAGGTCGCCGAGATCGTGAATTCCAATGCCCCCCTTGCGGTACGGGGTTCACGGATGGCGGTGCGCAAGGGCTTGACGCTGCCGATATACGAAGCGGAACTGCTCGCCGAGAACTACCGGATGAAGGTGGCCCTGACCAAGGACGCCATCGAGGGTCCGCGCGCCTTCCTGGAGAAGCGCAAGCCCGACTGGCAAGCGCGCTAGCCTGTTCCCAGATGGTCCGACCGTGCGATCTCATACGGTCGCAGCGGCGTGTAGCGTACGAAACTTCACGGTCGGGCGGAAGGGCATCCGTTACACGAGGCCGAAGAAGTTCTTGGCGTTGGTGGACAACACCTTCCGCTTGGTCTCTTCGTCGAGACCCTCGGTCGCCTTGTTGGCGACGTCCATGCTGTTGGGCCAGTTCGTGTCGTTGTGCGGGTAGTCGGTTTCGAACATCAGCTGGTCGGGTCCGACGAGATCGAGAATGCGAAACGCGACGGGGTCGCCGAAGGTCGAGAACCACACGCGGCCGGGCACCTGGGTGCTTGGCGGCTCGGTCAGTAGCGGGTGGATGCCGCCCCAGGCCCGCCGATCCTCCCAGACCTCGTCGACGCGCTGCAGGTAGTAGGGGATCCACCCGGCTTGGGCCTCGGCGAACGCGAGCTTGAGTTTGGGGAACTGCCGCAACTTGCCCGAGAACAACCAGTCGACCAGGGCGATGGTGCAGTTGACCGCCATCAACGCACTGGTGACGACGTGCGGGGAGTCGGGCGAGGACTTCGTCAGCGACGAACTCGACCCGATGTGCAGCATGATGCCGACGTTGTTGCTCTCGCAGGCGGCGAAGAACGGGTCCCAGTAACCGCTGTGGATGGACGGCAGGTCCAGTCGCGCAGGCAGTTCCGAGAAGCACACCGCGGGCATTCCCTTGGCCGCAACTCTCTCCACCTCCTTGACGGCGAGCTCGACATCCCACAGCGGAATGATGCCCAGCGGAATGAGCCTGCCGTTCGAGCTGCCGCCCCATTCGTCGATTTGGAAGTCGTTGTAGGCCTGGACGCACAGCAGCGCGAGCTCTTTGTCCTTGGCGTAGAGAAATCGCTGACCGCAGAAGCGGACCAGCGTATTGGGGAAGCAGGCGGAGGCCTCGATGCCGGCGACGTCCATGTCCGCGAGTCGGTCGGCCGGTCGATAGCACCCGGGGCGCATCTCGTCGTAGGTGATCGGGTCGGTGGAGAGTTCGTCGAGTTCGTAACCGGCGGCGGCGCTGATGAGCGGAATCGGGATGATCGAATCTTCGTAGTGCCAGATGTCGGCGTCGCGCCCGTCCTCATCCTCGATGAACGCGACATCGGAGGTCACCGACGGGTCCATGCGCCCCCGGTGCCGGACGATACGGGGCCCGACATCCCGATAACGCTCGGGCAACCGGCTGGTCCACAGATCGGCCGGTTCCACCAAATGGTCGTCCGGCGAGACGATCAGAATGTCTGCGCTCAACGCTGCACTCCTTCGGGGACGGCTTGCGACAACACCCATTCCCGTATGGCGAGAATGTTCGTTTCCAAGAGTAGCGCACCAGCGAATCGCAATCGGGGGACGGGAACGCGTATTCTCAGGTGATCATGACTGCTAAGAAGCGGGGCGCCCGCGACTCGGAACCCGATCTGGAACTCGTCGAGACCGACGTCGAGATGCCGGGCAGCTGGCAGGAGCGAACGATCGAGCGGCGACTGAGTCAGGCGCGTGCCCGTGCGCTCGCGCGCAGTTCGCGGTTCTTGGCCACCGCACTCGAACTGGTCGAGGAATCCGGTCGCGCCGACTTCACGATCCAAACCCTCATCGACCGTTCGAACCTCAGCTTGCGCGCGTTTTACCAGCACTTCGCCGGTAAGGAAGAACTGCTGCTGGCGCTGTACGAGAACGCCACCAGCCAATTCATCGAAGCGATCCGCCACGAGGTGGCGGCCGCCGACGGTCCGATGGAACAGCTCGAAGCGTTCTGCCGAGGATTCCTCTCGCGCGCCGAGTCGTCCGAGGCCATCGGCGGCCGGGTGATGACGATCTACAACTTGAGCCTGGAGATCGAGCGCCCCGCGGATTTCGCCAAGATCTGGGAACCCCATCAGAAACTGCTCACCAAGATCCTCACCGCGTGCTCACGTGCCGGGCTGGTCCGCAAGGATCTGACGCCCGCCCAGCTCACCACGCTGCTGAACTCGACGCTCATCGCGCTCGCCCAGATCGGCGTTTTCCACCTGGGTGTCAAGGGGGCCGAACTCACCGAGGATCAGTTGTGGGCGTGGTGCCTGCAGGCGTTGACGCCGCCCGCGACGACGCCCAAGAAGGCTCTGACAGCCAAGGCGGCGCCGCGCAGGCGGACAACCCGCAAGCCCAAGGACCTAACGGGGTAAGCCGAGCCCCCGCTGGGCGATGATGGTGCGCTGCACCTCGCTGGTGCCGGCGTAAATCGTGGTCCCCAGCGAGAAGCGCATGAGATGCTCGAAGCGGCCACGCTGCGGTGCCGTCGGATCGAGATAGGACCGCATCGCATCCGGCCCGACGAGTTCGACGATGTCCTGGCTCGCGCGCACGAGCGCCTCGGTCGAGAACACCTTCGACATCGGCCCCTCGGCGACCGGTGTCTGCCCATCCTGGGTCATCCACACGCATCGGCGCTGTAGCAGCATCGCCACTTCGAGTTCCATCGCCACCCGTGCGATCCGCCGCCGCACATCGGTTTTCGCGATCGCAGGTGAGTCGTCGGGCGCGCGTGCGGTGGTCGCCCACTGCTCGGCGTGGTGCAGCAGGCGTGCGATGTGCGGTCCCCATCCTGATGCGTGCTCGTCCTGCAGCGACAGGCCCAGCACCTGCCAACCGGCGTCGACATCGCCGATGCGCCAGTCGTCGCCGATACGCACGTCGCTGTAGAAGGTGATGTTCGTGCGCTCGCCGGACAGGGTCCACACCGCTTGCGCCTCGAAGCCGTCGGAGCACGTCGGCACGAGAAACATCGTGAGCCCCTTGTGCTTCGGTTTCTCGGGGCTGGTCCGGGCCACCAGGAAGACATAGTCGGCGATGTGTCCGTTCGTGGTGAACATCTTGGAGCCGTTGATGACCCAGTCGTCACCGTCACGCATCGCCCTGGTCGCTGCGGCCGCAACGTCCGAGCCGCATTCGGGTTCGGTGAAGCCAAGCGCAATGGTGACGTCGCCGGTGAGAGCGCCGGGCAGGATGCGCTCCTTCATCGCGGGTGTGCCGATCTGCCGGATGATCGACGCGACCATCCGGGTGGTCTCGGACAGGTATACCGGCGCGTCCGATCGCATCAGCTCCTCGTTGAGTGCCTGCTCCTCCCAGGCGTTGCGATCCTGCCCGCCCAATTCGGTAGGCCAGCCGGGGGCGAAGTAGCCCTTCTCGACGAGGCCTTTGGCGAAGTCGTCGTTGTGCGCGACACCGCTGCGGTAGATCCGTTCTTCGACGTCGGGGGTCAGCACGCCGTGGAGATGCTCTCGAACACCGTCGCGGAACGCTTCGGTCGCGGCGTCGGACTGAAAGTGCATGAGCGGGAACCAATCTGTCGCACAGCGCGGACGGCCAACGTGGTCGATAATGTTACTCTCAAAAGTGAGAGTAATCATATTCGCACGTGAGGGAACTTCCGGTGGACTTGAGCCTGTCCGACGAGCAACGACAACTCGTCGACTCCTTCGCCGCGATGTACGCGCGCGAGTCGACGTCGCAGCGGGTGCGGGCGGCCGAACCTCTGGGATTCGATCCGAAGCTATGGGAGGCACTGGTCCAGACGGGTGCTGTCGACATGGCGGTGGACGAATCCGACGGCGGCTGGGGCGCTTCCGAGCTGGAGCTGGCGCTGATCGCCGAGCAGTACGGCCGGGCCCTCGCATCGGCACCGGTCATCGAGGCGCAGATCGCTGCGCGGCTGCTGGCCGCCTGCGGTGGCGACGACCTGTTGGGCTCGGCCCTGGGCGGCGGCACGCTCGTCAGCTTCGCGCCACGCGCCTGTGACGGCGATGTCCTGGCACTCGTGCCCGGCGGTGCAGTGGCCGATGCGGTGGTGGGGTTGGTCCGCGGGCGTCTCGTCGCGTTGCCGACGGCAAACCGTGTCCACGTGCAGAACCTCGGATCGTTACCGCTGGCGGACGTGGCCGTCCCCGGCGAAGTCAGCGTGCTCGCCGACGGTGAGCACGCCCGCCGGTTGTTCTCGAACGCGGTCGACCTGTGGCTTGCCCTCACGGCCGCGGCTCTGGTGGGTGCCGCCGCGAAGGCCGTCGAGATTGGGGTCGACTACGCCAAGCAGCGGCACGCGTTCGGCACCCCGATCGGGGCGTTTCAGGCCGTGTCACACGCACTTGCCGACAGTGCCACCGCGACCGACGGTGCGCGCCTGCTGGCGTTCGAAGCCGCGTGCGCGTTCTCCGATGAAGCACACCGTGCGACCGAACTGGCCGCGATGGCTTTCGCATTCGCCTACGAGACTGCGCGTGACGCGACGTATCGCAGCCTGCACATCCACGGCGGCTACGGCTTCGGCATGGAAGGCGACATCCAGCTCTACTACCGGCGGGTGCGCGGCTGGGCCATGGCGTTCGGCGAGCCGGCGGTCGCGCTGGACCGCGTCGCTGACGCCCGCTACGGAGCCGCCAGCGGCTGAACCGGCTTCCGCGAGTGTGGGATCAATGCACGCTCAGACTGCCGAACGTGTGACGGTAACCCACGTTCGGCCCGCTGAAGGACTCGTCAGGCTTCGGCGCGCACCTGGTCTTTGACCGACAACACGATCGGCGGAGCGGTGCGCCAGTTCGGCACGCCCTGCTCCTCGCCTGCGGTGGCACGCTTGTCGTCGCGGACCCCGACCCAGTGTGAGTGGTTCAGCTGGTGCAATGTGAAACACGACTGCAGCGCGTTGTAGAAGCCCATGTTGTCGACGGACTGATTGACCGACTCCTTGATGAGTAGCGCCGCCATCGTCGGCACCGTGGCGATGCGCCGTGCCATTTCCAGTGTGCGGTCGGCCAATTCGTCGCGCTTGAAGATCTTGCTCACCATCCCGAGGCGATACGCCTCCTCGATGTCGATGGCGTCGCCGGTCAGCATCAGCTCCTTGGTGCGTCGCGGGCCGAACTCCCACGGGTGGCCGAAGTACTCCATACCGCACATTCCCAGCCGGGTGCCCACCACGTCGGCGAAGCGCACCTCTTCGCTGCCGACGATCAGATCGCACGCCCAGATCAGCATCAGGCCGGCCGAGAACACGTCGCCGTGTACCTGGGCGATCGTGATCTTGCGCAGGTTGCGCCAGCGCAGGTTGTTCTGAAAGAAGTAGTGCCATTCCTGCAGCATGATCTTCTCAGCGCCCTCCCGCGTGCCGCCGTTGATGGCCGCCGTCGGATGTTGTCCGGGTCCCGGCATGAACTCCGCACGGGCCTGCTTGGAGCCGATGTCATGACCGGAGGAGAACATCGGTCCCTCACCGGCGAGGATGACCACGCGCACGTTGTCATCGGCTTCGGCGCGGGTGAACGCCTCATCGAGTTCGACCAGCATCCCGCGGTTCTGCGCGTTGCGTTGCTCGGGACGGTTCAGCGAGATCCGTACGATCTGGCCGTCGTCGAAGGTCTCCCACTTCAGGAACTGGTACTCGCTCATCGTGTCCTCCGGTTCTTCGATTGCGACAATGGTGATATCAATATTTGAGAAGGTATGTTCTCACGCGTGGCGGGCGCGGGTAGGAAAGGGTGTGCATGTCGGACTGCCAAGGTAACCCGCGGGTGATCCTCTGGGGGCCGGGTCAGGTCGGTGTCGGCGCGTTGCGCGCACTGATCGCGCACCCCGGCCTGGACCTCGCCGGCGTGGTCGTACACGCCGAGGCCAAAGATGGAATGGACGCGGGTGCGCTGTGCGGCATGCCCGAAACCGGCGTGATCGCCACCCGTGACATCGACTCGGCGCTGTCGTCTGACGCCGATGTGGTCGCCTATTTCGCCTCGGGCGACTACCGCTACCGGGAGGCCGCCGAGGACATCGCCCGATGTCTGCGCGCGGGCAAGAACGTGGTGTGCACATCCCTGGTTCCGATGTGTTACCCGCCCGCCGCCGACAAGGAGACCGCCGACCTCATCGCGTCCGCGTGTGAAGAAGGTGGCACAAGCTTCTTCAACAGCGGCGTGGACCCCGGATGGGCCAACGACGTCATCGCGTTGACCATGACCGGATTCAGCAGTCGAGTCGACACCATCACCATGCTCGAGTTACTCGACTACGGTCCCATCAACCAGCCCGAGATCATGTTCGACTTCATGGGTTTCGGTCACCCGCCCGACCATCCGGCGCCGCTGTTCGACACCGAGCGCCTTGCGGCGCTGTGGGCGCCGACAGTCCATCTCGTCGCCGACGGCGTGGGCCTTCCTCTCGACCGCGTCGTCACCACGATCGACAAGTGGTTGGCCACGGAACGCTACGAAGTCGCCTCGGGCTGGATCGAGCCGGGCACGATGGGCGGAATGCGGTTCAAACTGGCGGGCATGGTGGACGACGAAGAGCGCGTCGTGCTCGAGCACGTCACGCGCATGGGTGAGCGGTCGGCTCCGGACTGGCCACGCCACCCTTCTCCGCACGGTGGTTACCGCGTCATCGTCGACGGTCTGCCTACCTACACCGTCGACATCGAGATACACGGGCGCGGAAACAACATGCGGGGCTTGACGTATGCAACCGTGATGCGTGAGTTGAACGCCATCCCGGCCGTGCTGGCCGCCCCGCCTGGAGTGCTGTCGACGCTGGACCTGCCCTTGATCACCGGACCTGTGCGGGGTGGCACGTGGCGGGGCGTCCTACCCGGCACGACCTCGTGAACCCGGCCGTGTCCGCTGACATCTGGACGGTGATGGAAACGGCGTCCGCGGTGCGGCGGTATCGCGACGAACCGGTCGACGACGCGACGCTCGAGAGGTGCCTGCGGGCGGCCAGCTGGGCGCCGTCGGGCGCCAACCAACAGCCGTGGCGGTTCGTGGTGCTGCGCTCCGAGCAGGTGCGCGCGGTTGTCACCGCGGCCGCTCATCGGACCTGGGATGAGCTGCAGCGGTTCTACGGAGTCTCGGCACCTGGCGACGGCGAGGACGATCCGAGGTCGCGGGTGCTGCGGTCGATGGCCGAACACATGCGGATTGGCGGCGCCGCACCGGGTCTCGTTCTGTTCTGTGTTCGCCCGCAGGCCGGGGCCTCTGAGTTGCAGCAGGGTGGTTCGATCTTTCCGGCGGTGCAGAACTTCCTGTTGGCGGCTCGCGCACAGGGGCTCGGGGCGGCGATCACGTTGTGGCACAGCAGTTGTGAAGAGCAACTGCGCTCGCTGGTCGGCATCCCGGACGACTGGATGCCGGCGGCGTTGGTGACCGTCGGTTGGCCCGCGGGCGGACACCACGGCGTTCGTCGCAAGCCGTTGTCGGAGGTGGCGGTGGTGGACAACTGGGATCAACCCTGGCCATCGCGCGATCCGCGGTGATCTGGTGACGCGTCGCGGTCTACGTCGAATCGCACGCTGACCTTCTGAAAACCTTTCGCCCGTTCGGCTTTCGCTCTGCGGGTGTAGGTGCGCCGGTCGGCCGTGGTGAGGTCGACGTCGTCGGTGAACGGCGTCATCAGCGAACGGGGGTAGAGCTTGTCGACCAGAACGACGTTGACTTCGGCGCACATCACCAACGTCACCGAAACCAGGAACAGGAACGCGAGCAGGCCAAGAACCAACGCGAACACACTGTTGGTCGCGCTGGTCGACCTGACGACGTGGGAGACGTAGTTCGCTCCGAACCACTGCAGCAGCTGCCATATCACCGCCGCCGTGAGGGCGCCGGGCAACACGTCGCGGTACGACACGGATCGGGCTGTGGTGACTCGAAACGCCACCAGGCAGATGAGCGCGTTGATGGCGACGGTGGCGACGGTGACACCCACCTTGCCGAACCAACCCAGGCTGGCTGTCGCGTGGCCGACCGCCGAGAGCACCGTCGCGGTGACCGCGGCCGAACCGAGCACGAACAACAGCAGCAGGCTGCGCAACCGCGACCGGATCGGGTCCGGGCGGTTGTTGCGGGGCACCGCCCATACCGAGTCCATCGCATTTTGCAGCGCCTGCCCGACGCCGAGGCCGCCGTACAGCGCACCGGCGATCCCGACCACGACGGCCGTGGCGCCACCGCTGAGTTGTTCCGGCCGTTCGAGTTGGCTACCGATGACGGGGAACTGGCCGAGGGTGGACTGCAGAATCTGTTGCTGTATGTCGGGGCGGCCGACGAGTATCACCCCGAGCGCGGTGGTCAGCAGCAACAGCAGCGGGAACAGGGAGACGAACGCGTAATAGGTGATCAGCGCGGCCAGATAGCCGCCCTGGTCGTCGACGTACTTGTAGATCACCGCGATGACGAACCCCACGCGGCGGTTGCGTCGCTGCAGCCGGTCCAGCCAGCCCACCATGTTGGGACCCCCTCGGCATGGATCCTCGCTGATGGGCTGGTCGATACCCGTTTCGCTAGTGCGTCAATCCGGCGTATCGGGCACCGGCCGCCGAGCGTCGGCCTCCGCGGCGCCGATCGCGTCATTGACTTCCGGGTTTGTGAGCAGAACCTCGTCCATGACCGCGGTCGTCAGGCTGCGCATCGCGAGCAGTGGAGAGACCCAGGCCGGGGCGGTGACGCGCGATGCCCGCCGTTCGATGCCTGAGATCACCGCCGCGGCGGCGTCCTCGACCGTCATCGGTGCGGTGATGAAGCCCGGGGCGGCCCGGCCAACCGCGCGAGCTGCCTGGTCAGGTTCTTGTCGTCATTGGAAGGCCACCAGCGTCAGCCCGACGCTGGTGGCAAGGAATGAACTGACCGTCACCACGCGGTAGATCGCATTCGTCTTGAGTCGTTCGTCGAAGGCCAACGGAATGAACAACGTTGGGTTCATCAGGGTGCCATAGATGACTACGGCTGCGATCCAGCCGGGTAACTGCGGTACCGCCAAACCGACCGCGATCAATATGATGCCCATGATCACGTAGTCGAGGTGTGCCTGCAGGATTCTGCGGGCGTGATTCACACCGGCGCGCCGAAGGAGCTGTGGCGCAATGAAATTGCCGGCCACCACCCAACCCAGCATTGCGCCGAAGGCCAATTCGAGCAGCCCGACCCGCACGATCGTGCTCATGCGCCCATCACATGACGCCGGTACCAGCGGCGGCCGTGCCACCGTTGGTAATGCCAGGCCGCGGTCGGTACCGGCCCCCGCGGGTGCAACCAGTACCGTCGCGGCGGGTCCAATGCGGGTGCACGGCGACCGATCTCGATGTCGGCGAGAACAACTCCCTGGCCCTCCTCTGGCCGGCGTTCCGCCAGAACCTCGCCGCGGGCGTCGGTGATGAGTGTCGACCCCTCGAAGCGGCCTCGGTACCGCATCGGCAGCCACGGCATCGCGCACGTCAACTCGCCAGCATGCGCAGCGTGCAGGACTGGTGCCCCGACGTACTTCGCGAACGACGCCGCGGCCCGACGGGCCGTGGCCGCGTTGCTGCGTTCCCAGCGGTCGGATACGGCTCGGGGCGGCCAGGGAGGGATGGACCACCAGCCGGACCCGGTCATCACCACATCGACGCGCGAGCGTAGACGTTCGACCGTCCCGGTGCGCATCAGCTCCCAGCACACCGCCGCACCGATGTCATATCCGTCCCGGTGGAACACGCCGTCGTCGGTTCCGCCGACGTAGAAGGCGTTCTCCCACATCGTGGGCAAGTCCTTGTCGTGCCGGCCGACGACGCCGTCGGCGTCTACTGCGATGTAGGCGTTGCGCACGTGACCGTCGGGGTCTCGGCACAGAAATGAGCCGCCGACCAGCGCGCCGTGCCGGCGCGCGAGCTCGCTGAGCAGCGCGGTGGCTTCGCCGTCCACAGGCAGCGCGGCATCCTTGAGTGAGTCGTCGAAGCCGATACCGGTGGTGAAGAACTCGGGTAGCGCGATGATCTGTGCGCCCGCACGGCCTGCCTGGTCGGCTAGGCGTTCGCAGGCGGCCAGGTTCGCGCTCACGTCACCAAGAGTCGCCTCCAGCTGGATCGCCGCCACCAAAGTCACAATTGAACGCTACTACAAAATTGAACGGCACTTCAAGACTGCGGCCGCAGCCCGCGTTCGACGATGTCGCGCCCCAGGTTGAGCACCGCCTGCAGTTCGGAATCGTCGAGGCGCAGCCGGTCGGGTCGGAGACGAAGCGACAGCACGCCGTTCCACGCGCCCCACAGGAACATCGAGGTGCGATGCGGATCGGCGCAGCGCACCTGCCCGGCGGCATCGGCGCGGCGCAGGGTGTCGGCGATGTCGCCGACCAACCGCTCGACCTTGTCGGCGATCCGGCGCTCTATCTCGCCGGCCATGTCCCCGGGAGGAACGTCGAGTGTTCGCTGCGCGATCATCCGGAAGTATCCGGGATTACTCAGGTGGAATCCGCAGTAGGCGTCGCTTGCCGCGCGCAATTCCTCGATCGGTGAGCGTCCGTTGCCGTAGGCCCCGGCCATTGCTTGCTCGTTCACTTCCAGTGCGCGTTCGACCAACGCGAGATACAGCCGCTCCTTGTTCTTGAAGTGGTGGTAGATCGAGCCGACCGCGAGGTCGGCCGCGTCGGCTATCGCATCCATCGTGACGGCGTGAAACCCGCGTTCGGTGAACAGCCGCTCGGCCGTGTCGAGAATGTTCGAGGTCGTCAACGCGGTACGGCGATCGGGGCGTCGAGCCTTGGGCGGCGGGGTCATCGTTCGAGACTACGAACAACTGCCGCGATGCGTCAGCGCCATCCCGGCGTCAGCCGCGCTCTGCGCGTCGCGCCCGCGCCCGGCGCTTTCCCTCGTGCATCGCGGCCACCCGCCCCACGGGGATGGTGCGGCCGTGCTCGATGAGGTCGGGCGGCAGCGTCTGCGGTGGCGGCATCGCCTGCGCCCATGGATCGCCTCCTCCCAGGGCGTCGATCGCGTTGTGCACGGTGAAGTCCGCCGGCGTGACGCGCTCAAGGTCAGACCAGGCGACCGGGAACGACACCGGTGTGCCGGGGCGCAGCCGGGGACTGTATGCGGCGACGACGGTCGCACCACCGGCGCGGGTGGAGTCGATGAAGACCTTGCCCTCGCGGTCCTCGACGATGAAAGCCGTTGTGGCGCAGGACGGGTCGAGTGCCTCGGCTCGGGCGGCCAGCGCGCGGGTGGCAGCCGCGACGTCGTCGACCGGTGCGCTGTCGTCGACCGGCACGAAAACATGAACTCCCTTTGCGCCGCTCGTCTTCACCGCTCCGGCCAGGTCGCAGTCCGAAAGTGCCTGTTGCACAAGCTGAGCCGCGGCGACGACGACCGCGAAGTCGCTCTCCGGCGGCGGGTCGAGGTCGAGCACCAGATGAGTTGGGCGGTAGATGTCGCCGGCCAGACCCAGCGTGGGGTGATACTCGACGGCGCGCTGGTTGGCCATCCACAGCAAGGTGCGCCGATCGTTGCACAGTGCATAGCGCACCTCGCGGTTCGAGGACTCGGCCCACATCGAGACGGTCCTCACCCACTCCGGGGTGTACTTCGGCACGTTCTTCTGCATGAACGGCGCCCGCCCGCGCAGCACGCGCAACACCGTCAGGGGACGCCCGGTGAGGCCGGGCAGAATCCGGTCGCGCACCGCGTCGAGGTAGTCGATCAGATCGCGCTTGGTGGCACCGGCGTCCGGACTCAACGGCTGATCCAGGTTCGTCAACTCCACCCCGGCGCGCTGCTCGTCGGCGCTCATCAGCTCACCATAAGCGCGGGGCAGCACTTAGATGCTGAGTCTGCGGTAGCGCTGGAGTCGTCGCACCCCCGCGGCCGGCACCGCGCCGTCGTGCGGCGCCAGCGCCGCGGCGATGCGGACACGGACGTCGTCGACGTCGAGGTGTGTCCCGATTGCCACGATGGCGTTGGCCTTCCCGTCGACTCGGGCCGTCGACGGTGCGTTCGCGATGTGGACAGCCGTGCCGACCACATTGACCACATAGAGGCGCGAGCGCTCTCGGTATCGGACGGCGACCGTGCCTTTGAGTCGGTACACACCCGGGGGTGGCGTTTCGAGCAGGTCGATCAGCGCTGCTGGATCGACGCAACCATCGCTGGTCACGGTGACCGAATCGGCGTGCACGTGCGGGTGGTGCTGTGCGTCTTCGGTGTCGACGATCAGTTCCCGCAGTGAGAGTTGCTCACCGACGTCGGCGGACGCGGACACGTCGTACAGCAGAGCCGGATCGATACGTCCGGCTGTGGCGCCGACGACGTGCGCATCCGGATTCCGTTCGCGCACACGCTTTTCGATTCGACCAAGAGTCTCTTCGCGGGCGTCCTCGGGAATCTGGTCGAGTTTATTGACCACCACCAGGGTGGCCGCGCCGTACCGGGCCGGCGGGGTGGCGTGATCGTCGACGGTGTCGAAATGCGCGGCGGCGTCGATGACGTCGACGATGCCGCCGGGTCGCACCCGCTCCACCCCGCTGAATCGGATGATCCGCGACACCGCTATCGGATCGGCAAGGCCGCTGGCCTCGATGATGATGGCGTCCAGACCCAGCCTCGGGTCGGCGAGCTTGGCCAGCGCGTCGTCGAGGCCACCTTCGTCAGGAAGGCAGCAGATGCATCCCCCGGCGATCGAGGCCGGTTCGTCGACCTGCCCGGTGACCAGCGCCGCATCGACGTTGAGTTCCCCGAAGTCGTTGATGATGACGCCGACGCGCGCACCCGGCTGGCGCAGCACGTGGTTGAGCAGCGTCGTCTTACCCGCGCCGAGGTAGCCGGTCAGGGCGATGGCCGGAATCGTCGTCGCGCTCACGCGACACATGATCGCAGCGTTTCGATCGGGCTCGAACGGCTATCCCGCCGGGCGATGGCTGTTCCAGGATCTCAGGGCTCACCCAAAGCGGCGCCGACGGCGGGGCGCGCCCCCGTGCAACGGGCGGCGGTGGCCGTCGGCGCGGTGTTCCTGCTTGTCGGAGTGCTGGGCTTCATCCCCGGTGTGACCACCAACTACGACGCACTGACGTTCGCCGGTCACCACTCGGGCGCCCAGCTTCTCGGCGTGTTCAACGTTTCGGTGCTGCACAACATCGTCCACCTGGTTTTCGGTGTCCTCGGCATCGCATTGTCGGGAACGTTCACCGCGGCACGCGGTTATCTGATCGGCGGGGGTCTGGTCTACGCGGCGTTAGGGCTGTACGGCCTGGTGATCGACCACGATTCGCCGGCCAATTTCATGCCGGTCAATACGGCCGACAACTGGCTGCACCTGGGGCTCGCGGTAGGCATGCTCGCCCTGGGTCTGCTGCTGGGCCGCACCGGAGACGCACCTGATCTTCGGCGCGGCTAGCCATTAGCTGTGCGTCCGCCCACAGGGGGTTTCGGACCCCCGCGGACGTGGAACCTTGAGGCTTGAGAGGAGGCCCGAATGACGGACCACGACAAGGCCGGCCAGGCACGCGAAGGCCTGATGGACTCGGTGAAGGGCAAGGCCAAAGAGATGTTTGGCGCGATCACCGGGAACGACTCGCTGACCGCCGAAGGCCAACTTCAGCAGGCCGAGGCCGAGCGCCGGAAAGAGGCCAACACGATCGAGGCGGTCGCGGATGCCGAGGCGCGGGAGGCCCGCAACGATGTGGTGGAGGCCAAGCGCGAAGGTGCCAAGGAGCGCACCGCGGCGAACGCCGAGGCGGCCGCCGAAAAGGGTGCGGTGGAGAACCAGAAGGCTGCTCAGAAGCGCGCCGCCGAAGCGGCCGCCCACCAGCAGCTCGAGCGGGAGCGCACCCAGGCTGAGATCGACGCCGAGCGCAAGGCACGGGAGGCCAAAGCCGAGCAGCGGGCGGAGGTGCACGATGCCGATACCCAACTCGCCGACGCACTCGAAGAACACCGCGGAGCCGTCGAGGAGTCGGCAAGCGCGAAAGCCGAAGCCGCCCGTATCCGGCGGCAGGCCGAAAACCTCAACGACGACGCCTGAGCAGGCACAGAAGGAGCTTGACCATGAGCCTCACCGCTATTCCGAAGGCGGTGCTGAAGTTTCAGTACCAGGTGGCCCGCGTGCCGCTGCAGTTGATCGACGACCGGTTCGTCGCCCGGATGGACGACGAAGCGCCGGCCCGGCTGTTCTACGAGCGTTCTCTGGGGATGCTCGACACTGCCGTGGGCACCGCGCTGGGCGATCGTGAACTCCAGAAGCGTGGCGCCACCCTCGTCGAGCGCAGCGACGCGTTGCGCCGCGCGGCCGAACTCGACGCGGCCGCCGATGAGAACGTCAAGCAGGCGGGCCGAGAGCTGAAGGTGACCCGCGAGAAGGCGCTGCAGGACAAGCAGAAGGCGTTCGAGGAGACCGAGGCCGAAGCGCGCCAGGCGCGCACCGAGGCCCAGCAGCGCAAGCGCGCGGCGGTCGAGAACGCCGAGCAGAGGATCGTCGAGGACAAGAAGAGAGCCGACGAGATCGCCGAGCAGCGCAAGAAGAACGTCGAGACCGCCAAACGCCGCGAAGAAGAGCAGATCGACGCGGCCGAGCGCGCGGCCGCGAAGGTGGCCAGCGTCAAGATGGCCGACGCGCAGGACAAGCGCGTCGATGCGGCGACGACGCGTGCGCAGGCGGACAAGATCGACGATCTCGCCGACGCCGAGAAAGAGAAGCGGCAAGCCGACTAGATCCCGAGCAGCGACTCGATCCAGCCTCGCGCGAAGTACAGCAGGAAGCCCGCGGCGACCACCCACAACAGTGGGCTGATTTCGCGGGCTTTTCCTGCTGCCGACCGCAGTACCACCCACGCGATGAAGCCGACGCCGATGCCGTTGGCGATGGAGTACGAGAACGGCATCGTGGCCACCGTCAGCACCACGGGCAGCGCAACCGAGAACTCGGAGATGTCGATGTGGCGCAGGTGCGACACCATCATCGCCCCGACGATCACCAGCGCGGCGGCGGCCACTTCCGTCGGCACCACCGACGCCAGCGGCGAGATGAACATGGCGGCGAGGAACAGAACGCCGGTCACGAGGTTGGCGAGCCCAGTGCGAGCGCCCTCGCCGATACCCGCTCCCGATTCGACGAACACCGTGTTCGACGAGGCCGACGATGCGCCACCGACCACGGCACCTGCGCCTTCGACGATCAGGGCCGCCCGCAGGCGGGGGAAGGTGCCCTTGTCGTCGGCGAGTCCGGCCTCGCGTGAAAGCCCCGTGAAGGTGCCCATCGCGTCGAAGAAGTTCGCGAACACGAGCGTGAACACGAACATGGTCGCGGCGATCACCCCGATGCGCCCGAAGCTGTCCATGCTGAAGGCGCCGACCAGCGAGAGATCGGGAAGCGCGAACGGTGACCCCGACAGGCTCCACCCACCGGGCTTTTGGGCGGCGGACCCGAGGTGCCAGATCGACTCGATCACGACCGCTACGACGGTACCGGTGACGAGCCCAATCAGGATGCCGCCCCGCACTTTTCGGGCCACCAGGATTCCCGTCAGCAGCAACGTGAAGGCGAAGACGACGGTGGGCACGGTGCTGATGGAGCCGCTGCCGTTGCCGCCGAGGCCGACCGGCGGCGACGCTACCCCCGTCGAACCGATGAACCCCGCGTCGACCAGACCGATGAACAGGATGAACAGCCCGATACCGGCCGTGATGGCCAGCTTCAGCTGCATCGGCACCGCATCGAAGACCAACCGCCGCAACCCGGTCGCCGCCAGCACGACGATGATGAGCCCGTTGATCACCACCAGTCCCATGGCTTCTGCCCAGGTGAGGGAGCCGACGAGCGTCGTCGCGACGAACGAGTTGATGCCGAGGCCCGCGGCGAACGCGAACGGCATCCGCGCGATGAGGCCGAACAGGATCGTCATCACGCCCGCGGCCAGCGCCGTGACGGCCGAGACCTCGGCGAACTGCAGCCTCTGACCGGTGACGTCCTCGGAACTGGACAGAATGATCGGGTTCAGCACGATGATGTAGGCCATCGCGATGAAGGTGACCAGGCCGCCGCGGGCCTCCGCGCCGACCGTCGTTCCGCGCGCCGAGATCTCGAAGAAGCGGTCGAGGCGGTTCACCCCTCAGACCCTATGGGGTGTCCTCGACACCCGTCATCTCGTGCAGGGCCCGCAGGAACGCTCGCCGATCGGCGGGTGACAGCACCGAAAGCCACCGCTCCTCGCCGCGTTGGATGTCGGCCTGTACCGAATCTTTCAGAGCGCGGCCGGCTTCGGTGATCGCCAGCAGCCGCACACGCCGGTCGGCCGGATCGGGGCTCCGCTCGATATAGCCTCGCTCCTGGAGCTCGTCGAGCGTGGGGATGATTCGGGTTTTGTCGGCGCCGATGGCCTCGGCGAGCGCGGCTTGGGTGCGCACCGGGGACTCGTCAAGCGCCGACAGCACGCTGTAACCCCACATCGAGACGCCGTGCTCGGCGAGCACGGGGGTCTCCAGGGCTATCAGCCCGCGCAGTAGCGGTGCGAGCATCGCCGCGAGGTCCCGTCGTCGCGGCTTGGGCGGCATGGAGGAATATTAAGCGTTGACCAATGATAAGCAGGCATATATCGTAGGCGAATGCATATGAATAGTGATCCGCGGCCGTTCCACCGAACAGCGATCAACGCAACCGTCGATGTCGTCTGGCAAGTGACGGCCGACGACCTCGCTCGTCCGACGCCGTGTCGGGGGTGGGACCTCTTCGAGCTGCTGACCCACATGACCGTGCAGCACAAGGGATTTGCTGCTGCGGCTCGAGGCGCCGGCGGCGATCATGCGGTGTGGGCGCCCGCAACCGTCGCAGACGCCGTCCGCGCCGATCCCGGGGGGACCTATGCCGCGGCGGCTGCAGAGGTGTTGGCCGCGTTCGCTGTCGAGGGAGTACTGAATGCGACGTTCGCGTTACCGGAGTTCGGCGAGGACGCCGCCGTTGCGGGTGCGATGGCGATCGGTTTTCATTTCGTCGATTACGTCGCACACGGGTGGGACGTCGCACGCAGCATCGATGTGCCGTTCGGGTTGCCCGACGAGGTTGTCGCGGCCGTCCTGCCACTGGCGATGGCGGTTCCCGACGGTGAGATCCGCGACGCTGACAACTCTCCGTTCGCCCGCGCTGTGGCGCCGGAGGCGGGGGAGAGCGACCTCGATCGGGTGCTACGCCACCTGGGCCGATTCCCCGGCTGGCGGGCCGAAGGCGTCACCGCGGATCGATGAGGTCGCGCAGCCTCTCCGCCGGTACGACGGACGCACCGGCTTCGCGTACCCGATCGGCAAGGGTGCGGTCGGACGTGGCCACGCTGATGTCGCCCGGCTGGTCGTCTGCCCGGACCAGGCGGACGATCTCGTCGTCAGCCGAGTTGGGCGCCGGACGCGGGGCATAGGCGACGGTGACGGCCGACGAGTCGATCGGTGGCTTGGGCGGGCGTTCGAACACCACGGTGACGTCATCACCGTCCGGCCGCCAGGATTCCAACCGCTCGACCAGGGTCGCCATGGCGCGATGACGGTTACGCCACCAGCCGTCGGGGCGCGACCCGATCACGTTCATACCGTCGACGATCCACCGCATCGCGTGTCGAGGGCCGCCTCGGCCGACGGTGAAGGGTTCAGTGGGCGTGGCCGGTCTGCTTGGCCGCCGGATGCCGACGGCCAAGCAGGTAACCGAGCCAACGAATGTCGAGTAGCACCTGGTCGCCTTCCGCTATGCGGTCTTCTGGGTCAACAGCGGCAGTAACCGACGCCGTTTCTCGATGCTCTCCGCGAAGTGATGAAGCGCATCGGGTACAGATTCGGCGACCGGGACGCTCACGCCGGAGGTGTGCAGCACTCGCTGTACTTCGTCACTGGCGATGACGGCCCAGTCCACCTCGGTGTGATAGCAGCACTCATCGACGTCGTACATCAACGAAATGAGTTGCTCTGCACACGAACTCACTCCGCTCAGATCGAGGATGAACGGCTTCTCAGCCAATACGAAGCGGCGGACGAACGCGGTGAGCCGTTCAATGTTGCGGCCATCGATGATGCCGTCGACCGTCACGACCGTTGCCAGCTGGCGGCACACCGCATGAAGCTGGGCCCCGGCGCAGTCGAATGTCGGATTCCCGTACATCACCGCCTCCTCGATTGTTCAGCTTCGATGAAGCCCAACTTATGCGGCGAGATTAAGGCAAGCGCCAACGGCGGCTAATACTTTGGTAAGAAGCAGATTTTGCGTTCGCTAGCAAATTCTAGTCGCGCTGCATCCCCTGGGGCCCGGAGTAGTTCTCCCACGGGCTGTAGTCGGCGAGCAGCTCCTCCTGTGCGGGCCGCTCGTCTTCGGGCACGTGCTGCAGGTTGATCCGGATGCGGTACCAGATCGAACTGGGTCCGCGCATACCGTCGACCAGAATGTCTGCAGGTTCCAACTTTTCGGCTACCGACGGGTGCCGTCGTCGCCACTCCTCCAACGCCGCCATCGCCTCGTCCTTGGTCTTCGTGCGGGCGATCTCGATGAGCGGCTTCGAGGAGACCCGGCGGCCGGTTCCTCCGCTCGAACGTTTGGCCCCGCGCGGTGCCCTTTCCGCCGGGCCTTGTCGGTCGGCGAGGTCCAGCAGCGCGTCCAGCGATCCCGCCGAATCGTCGATGCCCTCCCATGGGTCACCGAGTTCGGTGAATCGTTGGGGCACCGTCGCGATCGTGAACGCATCCGGCCGGCAGCCGGGCACCTCGCTCCAGAGCAGCGGCGTCGACACCCTGGCGTCCGGCGTCGCGCGCACCGAATAGGCCGAGGCGACGGTCCGGTCGAAAGCGTTCTGGTTGAAATCGACGAAGACGCCCTCGCGCTCCTCCTTCCACCAGCGCGCGGTGGCGATCTCGGGCGCGCGGCGTTCGACTTCGCGGGCCACCGTCTGCGCGGCGAGCCGGACGAGCTTGAACGGCCACCGCCGCTGGATGCGGGCGTAGATGTGGAAGCCCCGCGACCCTGACGTCTTGGGCCATGCAGTCAGCCCGTGGTCCTCGAGCACATCGCGGGCGACGAGCGCGACCTCGATGATCTGCGGCCATTCGACGCCCGGCATCGGGTCGAGGTCCACGCGCAGTTCGTCGGGGTGCGCCAGATCGTCCGCCCGAACCGGATGGGGATTGAGGTCGACGCAGCCGAGGTTGACCGCCCACACCAGGCCGGCCGCATCGCGCAGCACCGCTTCGGCCGCCGACGTCCCGGATGCGTACTTCAGCTCGGCGACGTCGACGAAGTCCGGCCGCTTCTTCGGCGCGCGCTTCTGGAACACCGCCTCCTCGGTGATGCCCTTGACGAACCGTTTGAGGATCATCGGCCGGTCGCGCACACCGCGCAGGGCGCCCTCGGCGACGCTGAGGTAGTAGTGCATCAGGTCCGACTTGGTGACGCCGGTATCGGGGAACACGACCTTATCCGGATTGCTGATGGGCACCTGGTGACCCTCGACCTCCAGGTTCTGGGGCGCGGCCATAGCGTCATGCTAGTTTCCCGGCCGCACTGCGACGTGGGTCACATATGGTGGGGTCATGGCAAGACTCTCCGAGCTCCCGTCGCAAGCGTTCGCCAAGGCACAACAACTCGTCGAACGAGGGTCGGCCGAGCTGCACTACGCCGCCAAGATGTTCGGAGCGGGCGCGTTCAAGATCGAACCACCGCAGAACGTCGCCGGAATGCTCGCCGACATCCGTCGCTGGGGCGAGTTCGGGATGATCCCGGCCCTGAACGCGCGCCGCACCCCGAAGCGCACCGCGATCATCGACGACTTCGGCGAGATGACCTTCAAAGAACTCGACGACGCCGCGCACTCGGTGGCCAACGGCCTGCTGGAGAAGGGCGTCAAGGGCGGTGACGGGGTCGCGATCCTGGCCCGCAACCACCGGTGGTTCCTCGTTGCGCTGTACGGCGCCGCCCGCACCGGCGCGCGGATCATCCTGCTCAACAGTGAGTTCTCCGGTCCTCAGGTCAAGGAGGTGTCCGAACGTGAAGGCGCCAAGCTGATCATCTACGACGACGAGTACTGCGAGGTCGTGTCCAAGGCGGATCCGCCGCTGGGCAAGCTGCGCGCGCTCGGCGTGAACCCCGACAAGGATGAACCGTCGAACAGCACCGACGAGACGCTCGAGGACTTCGTCTCCCGCCACTCGGGGAAGGCCGCGCCCAAGGCGACCAAGCATTCGTCGGTGATCATCTTGACCAGTGGGACGACGGGAACTCCCAAGGGCGCCAACAGAAGTACACCGCCCACCCTCGCTCCTATCGGCGGCGTGCTGTCGCATGTGCCGTTCAGGGGCGGCGAGATCACCGCGCTTCCGGCGCCGATGTTCCACGCGTTGGGCTTCCTGCACGCGACGATCTCGATGATGTTGGGCACGACGCTGCTGCTACGCAGACGGTTCAAGGCCGAGAAGGTGCTCGAGGACATCGAGAAGCACAAGGTGACCGCGGTCGTGGTCGTGCCGGTGATGTTGTCGCGCATGCTCGATGCGCTCGACGGTATGGAGCGCAAGCCCGATCTGTCCTCGTTGCGGATCGTGTTCGTATCGGGGTCACAGTTGGGCGCGGAGATGGCGCAACGCGGGCTCAAGATGCTCGGACCCGTCATCTACAACTTGTACGGGTCGACCGAGATCGCGTTCGCCACTATCGCGCGGCCCCAGGACCTGGAGAAGAACCCGGCCACCGTCGGGCCGGTGGTGAAGGGCGTGAAGGTCAAGATCCTCGACGACGACGGCAACGAACTGCCGCAGGGCGAGGTCGGGCGCATCTTCGTCGGCAACTTCTTCCCGTTCGAGGGTTACACCGGCGGCGGCCACAAACAGATCATCGACGGGCTGATGTCGTCGGGCGACGTCGGCTATTTCGACGAGAACGGCCTGCTCTACGTCAGCGGCCGCGACGACGAGATGATCGTGTCCGGCGGTGAGAACGTGTTCCCGGCCGAGGTGGAAGACCTGATCAGCGGACACCCGGAGGTCGTCGAGGCCACCGCGGTGGGCGTGGAGGACAAGGAGTGGGGCCACCGGTTGCGGGCCTTCGTCGTCAAGACCGACGGCGCCTCGATCAGTGAGGACGACATCAAGCATTACGTGCGCGAGCACCTGGCGCGCTACAAGGTGCCGCGCGAGGTGGTCTTCCTCGACGAGTTGCCGCGCAATCCAACCGGAAAGATCCTCAAGCGTGAGCTCCGGGAGATGGACGTCGACGGAGGCGGCGAGAAAGCACAGGCCGACGGCGGCGGCGAGAAAGCAAAGGCCGACGGCGGCGGCGACAAGAAGGCTGGCAGCGGCGCACAGAAGGCGAAGGCCGATGGTGCTGAGAAGAAGTCCGACGAGAAGGCAGACGAGAAAGCGGACGCCAACAGGTCGGAGTAGTCACGCCGCTGCATCCGCGCCGACGCCAGGTACGTGGATTCGATCGTGTCTCAGTCGGCCATCGCGGCCGCACCGGGAATCGACAGGCACACCAGCATCAGCAGGAGCAAGAACCATCCCGCGCCCTGCCACTGCACCCAGGCGCCCTCGGCCTTCCACTCGCGGTAGGTCCTGATGAACGCGCCCAACCCGCCGAGGAACAAAATTGTGGGCACGGTCGAGGCGGCGACGACGGAAGTCTTCGACACGAGGGCGTAGATGACGAAGGCTACGGCGGCCACTGCGACCACCACCGCGGTGTAGGTGGCGGCGGCCCGGAACGCTTTGGGCCGGTCCCAGCGCTTCTCGACATCGTTGGTCATGACTGAATTGTTGCCTTCGGTGCGATCGCTAAACGCCCATCAGGGTCCGTTGATGTACCACGACAGGCATCCGGGGATGTCACGGCACGCGATCACCGCGGTCTGGTCGGGCGGACCGCCGCGGATCTTCGGCGGACGTTTACCGAAGTTGCACGAGGTTGCCCACGGGTTCCCGGGGATGATGCCGGGATAGCACGGCGCCGACTGGTCTCGTGGCACCGGATCACCGGTGAAGACCGCAGGCGTCAGCAACAGCCCCAACATCGCCGAGGTGCCGACAACGACGCGGGCGATCCGGACGCTGAGGCCACTCATTGCTGGCCACTCATTGCTGGCCGCTCATGATCACCGCCAACCGCTCGAACGCAACCGCAGAGTTCAGGCTACGCCGTTTCGGCGAGCGCCTTTACGGATCGCGCGGCAGTCCCAACAGGCGTTCGGCGATGATGTTGAGCTGCACCTCGGTGGTGCCGCCGTAGATCGTGGTGGCCCTGCTGCCGAGCAGGTACTCCGCCCACCGGCCGGGCTCCTGCTTCGGATCCCCGATCGCGCCGTCTGTGCCGAACGAGGACACCGCGAACTCCGCGTAGCCCTGGCCGGTCTTCATCGACAGCAGTTTGGAGATCGCCGCGGCCGGCATCGGATCGCCACCGGCGAGCGTGAGCAGCGTGGAGCGCATATTGAGCACCTTGGCGGCGTGCCCTTCGGCAATGAGCCTGCCGGCGTGGTTCTGCTCGATCTGGTCGAACTGCCCGTCCTGGAGGAACGTGATGAAGTCGACCAAACTGGCCAGGAACGGCGGCTCGCTGCTGCCGATCGAAACCCGTTCGTTGGTTAGCGTGTTCCGGCTGACCTCCCAGCCCCGGTTGACCTCGCCGAGCACCATCTCGTCGGGCACGAACACGTCGTCGATGAACACGGTGTTGAACATCGCGTTGCCGGTCAGCTCACGCAGCGGCTTGACCTCCACGCCCTCGCTGGCCATGTCGAGCAGGAAGTACGTGATCCCGTTGTGTTTCGGCGCCGATGGGTCGGTGCGCGCCAACAGGGCGCCCCATTGCGAGTACTGCGCACCGGTGGTCCAGATCTTCTGGCCGGTGATTCGCCAACCGCCGTCGACCTTGGTCGCCTTGGTCGTCAGGCTCGCCAGGTCCGAACCGGCACCGGGTTCGGAAAACAGTTGGCACCAGATCATTTCGCCGCGGAACGTGGGCGGCAGGAAACGCTGTTGCTGTTCGTCCGTGCCGAACGCGACGATCGAGGGGATGATCCACGCCGCGATGCCCATCTGCGGACGCTTGACCCGGCCGGTGTCGAATTCCTGGGCGATGATGATCTGCTCGACGGGGCCGGCCGCACGTCCCCACGGCTTCGGCAGATGCGGTTGTACCCAGCCACCCTCGGCGATCGCGACATTGCGCTCCTCACGTGGAATGGCTTTCAACGCAGCCACTTCCGCGCGGATCTCGTCACGCAGCTTCTCGGTATCGGGATCGAGGTCGATGTTGAGCTTGCGCATCCCCGTGCTGGTCGCGACGTCGACGACCTGCTGCGGGTAGTCGGCGTGCCTGCCGAAACCGGCCGCCAGCACCAGCGCGCGCCGGTAGTACACGTTCGTGTCGTGCTCCCAGGTGAACCCGATGCCGCCGTGCACCTGGATGCAGTCCTGAGCGCAGTGTTGGGCGGCCTCGGGTGCCAACGTGGCGGCCACGGCCGCCGCGAACTCGAATGCGGCTTCCGCGGAGCCGGTTTCGGGGTCTTGCCCGCTTCTCACGTGCGCGGTGAACTCGTCGATGGCGCGGGCCGCATCCCAGACGGCGGCGGTGGCCCGCTCGGTGTCGGCGATCATCGAAGCGCATTTGTGCTTGATAGCCTGGAACTGGCCGATGGGCCTGCCGAACTGTTCGCGGATCTTGGCGTACGCCGCGGCGGTGTCGGTGGCCCACCGCGCCACGCCGATGCACTCGGCGGACAGCAGCGTCGAGATCAGTGCGCGTGCCAATGGCCGACTCAGATTGCTCAACACACGGTCGTCACCCACTTCGATGGCGTTCGCGCGCACGTGCGCCAACGGGCGCAGCGGATCGAGGCTGGTGACGGGTTCGATCTCCAGCTGGTCGGCATCGAGGATCACCCACTCCTCGCCGCTTTCGATGGCGACCGGCAGCACCAGCAGAGACGCCTGTGCGGCGGCGGGCACGGCACGCACCTCGCCGCGGATGACCAGTCCGGCCGCGTCGCCTTCGCCGTGCCGGGTGGCGGTCAGGCTCGAGTCGATGGCGTAGGTCGCGATCGTCGCGCCGGAGGCCAGGTCCCCTAGCTGTGGGGCGTTGGGGTCGTGTGCGGCGATCAGCGCGCTGGCGATGGCCGACGGAACGAACGGGCCCGGCACCGCGCCGTAACCGAACTCCGCCGCGACGATGGCCAGCTCGAGTATCCCGAAGCCTTGTCCACCAACATCTTCGGACAGGTGCACACCTTGCAGGCCCTGATCGGCCGCGCCCCTCCAGTAGGGCGGAGGATTCGAGATCGGCGTCTCCAGGGCTTCGTGCAGCACCTCGGAGGGGGCCACCCGAGCGACGAAGGACCGCACCGAATCGGCCAGATCGTTGTGCTCAGGATTGATTGCGATGGGCATACTCGCACCTCACTGTGACGGACCATCCCTATTAACCGGTCGGTTGGGAGCCACGATACCGTTGACGACGTTGGCCAGTTCACGGCCGTCCCGGAGTCGGCGGCAGTTGTCCAGACCGTGCTCCAGATATCTGCGCATCGTGTCGGCTGTGTACCAGGTGACGTGCGGGGTGAGCACGACGTTGTCGAGCGACAGCAGCGGGTTGTCGACCGGCACGGGCTCGGTGGCGAAGACATCGAGGCCCGCGCCGGCCAACTTGTGAGACCGCAGCGCTTCGACGAGCGCGGGCTCGTTGACGATGGGTCCGCGGCTGGTGTTGACCAGAACGGCGCCGGGCCTCATCCGGTTCAGCGCAGCGCGGTCGATCATGCCCGCTGTCGAATCGGTCAGCGGCAGATGCAGCGAGACGATGTCGCTGGTGGCCAGCAGGTCGGGCAGCGCACGCCAGCCGGGATGGCCGTCGTCGCGCGTACTGGTGTGCAGGACCTCGGCATCCATCGCCCGCACGATGCGCTCGACCCTCGTCGCGACGTTGCCGTAGCCGACCAAACCGACCGTGCAGCCGCCGATGTCGCGCACGGTCTCGCCCAGGCTCGGGTCGGACGGCCAGCCCCGCCCCCCGCGGGTGGCTTGGTCGAGTTCGGTCAGCCTGCGCAGGACGGCCAGCATCAGCAACACGGCGCCCTCGGCGACCGACGGGGCGTTGGCCCCCGGCATGTTGGCGACCGCAATGCCCAGGGCGGTCGCGGTGCCCACGTCGATGGTGTTGACCCCGGCGCCCATCTTGTGCACCAGCAGGCAACGCCGCGCTTTGGCGAGGTCGTCTCCGGAAATCGGCCGGAGCACATGCCAGATCACGTCGGCCTCGGGGAGCTCACGGTAGAAGGTGGTGTCGTCGTCCTCCGCGCAATAGCGGATGTCGAGCCAATCGGACTGCGGTGCAACGTAATCGATGGCCTTCGAACCGGGCGTGAAGTGAGCGAGGACCCTCAGCGGTGAGCGCCCGCGCGACGAGTCGGCGTCTAACGCCACCGCTTCGCGATCCACTTGGCGATGGTATCGGCTTGTTCGCTGCGTGCCCCGGGAGTGGTGAAGTAGTGGTCGGTGTCGATCGAGGTCTGTGCCTTGTCCGTGCTGGCAAGCGCGTCGAAGATGCGCTGGGCATCCGACGGGAACACCCCGGTGTCCTGATCGGCGTTGATCACCAGTGCAGGGCACGTGATCCGGTTGAGGTGCGGTTCGGCGCGGGTCTGGGCGTATCGCAGGCTCCACATGCCTAGCCAGTTACGCAATGTGCAGGCCGCGGCGATACCACGCGCGGATCTGTTGGCCTGCACCGGCACTCCGGCATAGCACAGGTTCGCCGGTCGCTTGGTCGGCTCCAGGGCGGGGTCGACCATGCGCGGGTCCGCCCATGTCCTCAGCACCGTGAACGGGCGATCGGAGAACCCCGCCGCGCGCACATGCTCCAGTTCGGCCTCGGCCCAGTCCGTGATCGCGTGGTTTCGGGCGATCTGGGCACCGCGATACCGTTCGACGAAGTCCGCATCGAAGGGGGGTCCGTTGCGTTCATCGAAGATATCAAGTTGGGGATCGCTTGCGACCGCGTCGGTTTCGTCGACGACGGCCCCGTCCATCCAGGCGGTGAGCACGTCGGGACGGCCGGGATGCGCCGCCGTCGCGACGTACCCGTCAGCGGCCGGCAGGTCGGTCAGGCCAGCCGCGGGACGCATACCTGGAAGCGGTGTCACATGAGGCTCGACGGCCTGTGCCTGGTACGCCGCCATCAGCGAACCGCCCCCGGAGTTTCCCAGCAACACAATGGTTTCCACACCCTGAACCTCACGGAGCCACCGCACCCCAACGCCGATGTCCACGAGCGCATGGTCGAGCAGGAAGCTGCTCTCGAACCCGCGATAGCGGGTGTTCCAGCCCAGGAAGCCGATACCGCGGGTGGCCATGTAATCGGCGAGATAGTGCTCGGAGAAATCGATCTGGTAGTGCGTGGCGATCATCGCGACCTTCGGTTTGCGGCCAACGCCGCGGTGATAGAGACCCTGGCACGGATGTCCGCCCGCACCCGCGCGCCGGGCCGTGGGGGAGTCGAGGCCGACGAACTCCCGGGTGACGCCCGGCGTGACGCTGCCCGACGGTGTTCTCGTCATTCGAACCGTCCCCCGCCCATCCAAAGTCGAAGGGCTGCAGGCTGTTCAGCGATCTTGATGATCGGTTTGACCGGCAGCGCGGCGTGCGGGACGATCGTCATAGCGGTGCCGGTCCGTTCGTCATTGCTCGTGATTGCCCCTGATGCTAAATTCGATTTGCGTTTCTGGCCAGAGATTCGCGCTAGGAGGCGCCCAGTGATCAGGCCCGACAATCCCAACACCGAGTTCGAACTCGGCGGCATCAACCACGTCGCGCTGGTGTGCTCGGATATGGCGAAAACCGTCGACTTCTACAGCAACGTCCTGGGTATGCCGTTGATCAAGTCACTCGATCTGCCCGGAGGCATGGGGCAGCACTTCTTCTTCGATGCCGGCAACGGCGACTGCGTCGCGTTCTTCTGGTTCGCCGACGCGCCGGACCGGGTTGCGGGCATCTCCTCGCCCGAGGCCATTCCGGGAATCGGGGACATCGTCAGCGCCGTCAGCACGATGAACCATCTGGCATTTCACGTGCCCGCCGAGAAGTTCGACGAATACCGGCAGCGACTCAAGGCCAAGGGGGTGCGGGTCGGTCCGGTGCTCAATCACGACGACAGCGAGGCCCAGGTTTCACCGACGGTGCACCCCGGTGTCTATGTCAGGTCGTTCTACTTCCTGGACCCGGACGGCATTACGCTCGAATTCGCCTGCTGGACGAAGGAATTCAGCGAGAGCGATGCGAGGGCCACGCCGAGGACCGCCGCGGACCGGCGCCCGAGGGTGACCGCCTGAGCCTGTCAGGGGTCGCTCGTCGGCACACCCGAGAGCGCGTTGATGTTCGCCGCGAGCCGGTCGATGAGTTGGTCGGCGGCCAGGTCCAGGCGGCCCGCCAGCCATGTGCTGATCGTCTGGCCCACCCCTCCGACCGCGAAATGCGCCGCTGCTTCGTCGAGTTCGTTGTCGTAGGGGACGTTCGCACCCGCGTGCTGCAGCAGCAGCTGGGCGAACAGGGCCGTGGACTCGACGCGTTTGCGCATGATCACCGTGTTCGACAACTCAACGCTGAACACCAAGCGGCCCACGCGAGGATCTGCGGCGATGGTGTGGACGATGTTCGCCATCGCCGCACGGGGCTGCTCGCGGGGCGGCGCGGCGGCGACCGCCGCCTGGGTCGTCGCCGCGATATCGGCGATCACCCAGTCGTAGACCTGCGCGGCGAAGTCGTCCTTGTCGTGGAACGTCTCGTAGAAGTAGCGGACACCGAGGCCGGCCTTGGTGCAGATGGCCCGCACCGTCAAGTCCGCGAGATCCTCGGCACCCGCGCCGAGCAACTCGAGCCCGGCGTCGAGCAGCCGCAGCCGGCGCTGCGCAAGGCGTTGGGCCGCGTCGACGCCGCGGTAGGGGCGGACCTGTGCCATGACCGCCATCTTGACACCCGGCACCGGGCGGGGGCAATATCAGGAAACACGTGTTCTCACATTTGAGATAGGGGTCCCCCGATGGTTTCCCAGCCGATCGACCACGTCGGAAGACCGGTCAACGACGCGCCGCTGCCCGGGCACAAGCTGCGTCGCAACGTCGCGCCCGAGGACGCCATGCTCGGGATCGGCCTGCTGTCGGGTCCGGCCAACGTGATCATGGAGCTCTCGCGACCAGGCGTCGGATACGGCGTCAAGGACAGCCGCGTCGAGAGCGGCCGTGCCGACCGGCATCCCATCAAGCGGGCGCGGACGACGTTCACATACCTCGCTGTCGCCCTCGCGGGCACCGACGAGCAGAAGGCCACGTACCGGCGTGCGGTCAACCGGTCGCACGCCGAGGTGTACTCGCTGCCGGACAGCCCGGTCGAGTACAACGCGTTCGACAAGGACCTGCAGCTGTGGGTGGCTGCCTGTCTGTACAAGGGCTTCGTCGACGTGTACCGGGTCTTCGTCGGCGAGATGGATGACGAATCCGCCGACCGCCACTACCGCGACGGTGCGGCGCTGGGAACCACGCTGCAGGTTCCCCCCCAGATGTGGCCCGCCGACCGCAAGGCCTTCGACGAGTACTGGCAGCAGTCGCTGGACAAGGTCCACATCGACGACGCGATGCGGGAATACCTGTGGCCCTTTGCCGCGGGCCGGATCGGGAAACTGAAGGCTCCGGCGTGGCTGCAGAAGCGCACCGACGCGATCAACCTGTTCATCACGACCGGCTTTCTGCCGCAGCGGTTCCGCGACGAGATGCGACTGCCGTGGGACGCGAAAAAACAGCGCCGATTCAACCGGGTGATGCGCGTACTCGGCCGCATCAACAACGTGATGCCGCGGTTCGTTCGGCAGTTCCCGTTCAACGTGCTGCTCAAAGACCTGGACTGGCGCGTACGCACGGGTCGCCCGTTGGTGTAGTCAGTCCGGCGCCGCCACCCGGAAGACTTCGGTGTCTTCAGGTAGGCCCTTCAGCCGATGCAGGCCGAGCGATTCGAATCTCAGCCCAGACCCTGCCGACAGGTCACGAACGGTACGGCTCGCAAGGATCTCGCCCGTCGCTGCCATCGCCTCGATTCGGGCGCCGGTGTGCACCGCAAGACCACTCCACTCCTGTCCGCGACGTTCACACTCTCCGGTGTGAAGTCCGACTCGGATCGGGATACCGCGCGAAGCCAGGGCCGGAACGAGTTCCAGAGCGCAGCGCGCCGCCCTCGAGGGTGAGTCGAAGAGGAGGAACACGCCATCGCCGGTGTGGTTGGCGCGGATTCCACCGTGCGCAGCGGTGACGTGGTCAGTCACCGAGTCGTGAATGTCGAGTCGGTGGCGCCAGCGAGTGTCGCCTTGCCTGCTCAGTGTTTCCGTCGAACCGACGATGTCGGTGAACATCACGGTCTTCAGTAATCGTGCGTCGGCAGGCCCGCTGGGGCTGTGGCCGATGAATGACAGGATGGCGCCGCACAACTCGTCCAGGACGTCGAAGCCGCTATGCGCGCCAGCAGGCAGCGCGTGGAACCGTGCGTTGGGGATGCCGGATGCCAAGGCCTGCGCGGCTTCTATCGAGACGAACCGGTCGTCAGGTCGTGCAACCACCAGCGTGGGCGTGCGCACCGAATCAAGGACACCGCGCACGTCGATGTCCACGAATGCGCGCCAGCGCAACCGCGCCATGCTCGGGCTGGCGGTCGAACGCTGCATTTTGCCGAACATCTGCCGAACGCCCGGCGTTTCGGCGGCCGGTCCGTAGAACAATTCCGCGAGCGCTCCCTCACCCCAGTGGGCGTCGATCTCGTCGAGTTGCGCCTTGATCTGCGCAGGCGTGAAACCCCACGGGAAGTCGGGGAGATCCTGTGAGAATCGAGCCGCTGTTGCGTAGAGAGCCAGCAGGCTGACGCGCTCTGGATAGCGTGCGGCGAAGATGATGCTTATCGAGCCGCCTTCGGTCGACCCGACGAGCACGGGTCTGTCGGCGCCCAGCGCATCGATGACCGCTCGCAAATCGTCGACCCGCTCGTCGAAAGTGAGTATGTCGCCGGCCGGGTCGGACAAACCGGTACCACGTCTGTCCCACACCACGAACTGACACGAGGGGGAGACGATGTCGATGATGCGCATATACGGGCTGCCCGGCTCATCGAAGGAGTCAACATTGGTCACGGCCCACCCCGCGGACCAGACAATCACCGGTCCCGATTCTCCGAACACTCGATACGCGAGACGGACATCACCGTTGCGCGCGTACTGCACCCGGCCGTCGGCCACGTCAATATGGTGGCACCTGGCCTGTCAGCGTGCTGTCAGAATCGCGGCGTACAAAAGGTACATGCGTAGCGACGACGACACCTGGGACATCACCACCAGCGTCGGTTCGACCGCGTTGTTCGTCGCCGCTGCCCGTGCGCTGGAGGCGCAGAAGCCCGACCCGATCGCCGTCGACCCCTTCGCCGAGACCTTCTGCCGCGCGGTGGGCGGTGACTGGTCGGATCTGCTCGACGGGGGAGCGCCCGACCATCCCCTGCGAACCGACGACTTCGGCTCGGCCTTCGTCGACTTCCAGGCCGTCCGCACGAAGTACTTCGACGACTACTTCCGCGCCGCCACCCGCGCCGGAGTCCGGCAGATCGTGCTGCTGGCCGCGGGCCTGGATTCGCGCGCGTACCGCCTGAACTGGCCCGGCGGCACCGTGGCGTTCGAGTTGGACCAGCCGGGCGTGCTCGAGTTCAAACGGCAGGCCCTCGAAGGCCACACCCCGCGGGCAGAACGTCGCGAGGTCCCGGTCGATCTGCGTGACGACTGGTCCCAAGCATTGTGCGCCCACGGGTTCAACCCGAACGAGCGATCGGCCTGGATCGCCGAGGGCCTACTGATCTACCTGCCGGCCGATGCCCAGCGCGAGCTGTTCACCGGAATCGACGCGCTGGCCGCCGCCGGCAGCCACGCCGCCGTGGAGGAGGCGGCACCCATGGACGCGGCTGCCTTCGAGGCGAAGAGGGAAGAAGAGCGGTCCTCCGGGGACGAGGACACCTTCTTCAACCTCGTCTACAACGAACAACACGCGCCCGCCGCCCAGTGGTTCGGCACCCGCGGATGGCGCGCCGAGGCCATAACCCTCGAGGACTGGTTGCGGGAAAACGGCCGACCGGTGCCCGAGCGGGGATCGGAAGCGGCCACGATGACGGGGACTATAAGCCTGGTGAGCGCCGTCAAGGCGTGAGCTTGTTCACCCCGTGAGGGGGCGACGTGCGTCTGTACAAGTTAGCTTAGTCAATGCTAACTTCGGGCGGAAAGTTAGCCTGCCATAACTACGGGGAGATCACGGCGCGTGCCGCTACAGACCGATTTTGCTGCGACTTCGCGCGTCGACCACGACGTGGTGAGTCGGTTCGCCACGTGTTGCCGGGCCCTCGGGCTGTCGGTGCACGACCGTCGGCGTCCGCCGGATCCGGCCGCGGCCCTGTCCGGTTTCACCGAGCTCACCCGCATCGCCCGCGAACAGTGCGATGCGTGGACGGGACTGGCGGCAGCGGGCGACACCAGTCCCAGGGTGCTCGAAGCCGTCTGGCAGACGGTTCCCACCGCGGGTGTGCTGCAGCGCCACGTACAGCTCGGCGAGGGCGACCTGGCGTTCACCTACGACGCCGGGCTCTACCTCAAGTTCTCGGCCGCGACACCCGACGACTTCCAGCTGGCCTACGCGGTCACGCTGTGCGACGCCGGTGACTATGCAGAGGCGGACAAGCTCGTCGAGCCCTTGATCGACCGGCGCCCTAGCTGGCTGGATGCGCGGTGGGTGCGGATCGCGATGTACTACCGCGCCGAGCGCTGGTCGGACGTCGTCCGGCTGATCACCCCGATCGTCAACGACACGCGGCTGGACGAGACCTACGCACACGCGGCACGCGTCGCGCTCGGCACGTCGCTCGCCCGCCTGGGCATGTACGCGCCCGCGCTGTCGTACCTCGAAGACCCCTCCGGCCCAGTCGATGTCGCCACCGTGGACGGCACGCTCGTCAAGGCGCTGTGCCTCCGCGCGCAGGGTGAGGAGCTCGACGCGGCCGACGTACTCGCCGAGCTCTACGCCGCCAATCCGGAAAACGAGCAGGTCGAGATCGCGCTGTCGGACACCTCGTACGGCATCGTGACAACGACGGCCGCGCGCATCGAGGGCCGCTCCGATCCGTGGGATCCGGCCACAGAGCCCAGCGAATCCGAGTTCGTCGACCCCGGCGCCAAGGAACGCAAGGCACACCTGCTGATCGAGGCCGAGGCCGAACTCGCCGAGTTCATCGGCCTGGAAGAGGTCAAGTATCAGGTTGCGCGGCTGAAGAGTTCGGTCGCGATGGCGATCCGCCGCCAGGAGCGCGGCCTGACCGTGGCGCAGCGCACCAACCATCTGGTGTTCGCCGGCCCGCCCGGCACCGGTAAGACGACCATCGCGCGCGTCGTGGCCAAAATCTACTGCGGCCTGGGCATTCTCAAGAAGGAGACGGTCCGCGAGGTGCACCGAGCCGACCTGATCGGTCAGCACATCGGTGAGACCGAGGCCAAGACCAACGCGATCATCGACAGCGCGCTCGACGGTGTGCTGTTCCTCGACGAGGCCTACGCGCTGGTGTCGACCGGCGCCAAGAACGACTTCGGCCTGGTCGCGATCGACACGCTGCTGGCACGCATGGAAAACGACCGCGAGCGGTTGGTCGTCATCGTCGCCGGTTACCGCAAGGACCTCGACGCGTTCCTCGACACCAACGAAGGCCTGCGGTCCCGCTTCACCCGAAGCATCGAATTCCCCTCGTACACACCGCATGAGCTTGTCGAGATCGCGGTCCGGATGGCCGAGAAGCGCGACAGCGTATTCGAACCGGCGGCGCTCGCCCACATGGAATCGCTGTTCGGGCAGTTGGCGGCGGCGACGACGCCGGACGCCACCGGCGTGGAGAGGCGCAACCTCGACATCGCCGGCAACGGCCGTTTCGTCCGCAACCTGGTCGAGCGTTCCGAGGAGGAGCGCGAGTACCGACTCGATCACTCCGATAGCGAAGACTTCACAGATGACGAGCTGATGACCATCACCGATGAAGACGTCACCAAATCCGCCATACCGCTGCTGCGTGGCCTCGGTCTGACGGTGTCCGAATGAGCACCCCGGACGATTCGGATCGCCGCGCGTTCGCCTCGCGCACACCGGACAACGAGAACCCTGACCGGGTCGTGTACCGCCGCGGGTTCGTCACCCGCCACCAGGTGACCGGATGGCGCTTCATCATGCGGCGCATCGCATCCGGTGTCGCGCTGCACGACACCCGCATGCTCGTCGATCCGCTCCGCACCCAAGCCCGTTCGGTGCTCGTCGGCGCGCTGGTGCTGATCACCGTGATGGCAGGGTGTTTCGTGTTCTCGCTCATCCGGCCAGGTGGCGTCGCGGGCAATGACGCGATCCTGGCCGACCGCACCACCTCCGCGCTCTACGTCCGCCTAGGTGAGCAGTTGCACCCGGTGCTGAACCTGACGTCCGCGCGCCTGATCGCGGGCCGACCGGACAACCCGTCGCAGGTCAAGACCAGCGAGATCGACCAGTTCCCCCGTGGCAATCTCATCGGTATCCCGGGTGCACCCGAACGCATGGTGCAGAACACCGCCCGTGACGCCGATTGGACGGTGTGCGACGGGGTTTCGGGGCCAGCCGTCGGTGTCACGATGATCGCGGGTCCCCTGACCGACGGCGGTGAACGCGCGGCGCAGCTGCCCGACGACAAGGCCATCCTGGTCTCCAACCCGAGCGGTCCCAATGCCGGCACCTGGCTGTTGTGGAACGGGCGCCGAAGCTCGATCGACATGAACGACCGCGCGGTCACCAGTGCACTTGGTCTGGGTACCGCAGGCGCCGACGCGCGCCCCATCGCCCCCGGCTTGTTCAATGCGGTGCCGGAAGCTCCCGCGTTGATTCCCCCGGTCATCCCCGGCGCCGGGGAACCGCCGCGATACCCGTTGCCCGTGCCTGCGCCGGTCGGCGCGGTGGTCACGGCCTTCGCCACCGACAACACCCTGCGTCATTACGCGGTGCTGGGCGAAGGGCTGCAACCGATTTCACCGGTCGTCGCCGCGATCATGCGTAATGCGAACTCGTACGGACTCGACCAGCCGCCGCGGTTGGGCGCCGACGACATCGCACGCCTGCCCGTCGCGGACGTCATCGACACCGATGCCTATCCCGCCGAACCGATTTCGCTCGTCGACTCCGCCGACGCGCCGTTGACGTGCGCCCAGTGGAAGCGGCCCGCCGATGCCACGAGCGCCTCACTGGACCTGCGTTCCGGTGTCACGTTGCCGGTGTCCGATCACCTGCGCCCCGTGCCGCTCGTCGGTGCGGGATCCGGAACGACCGCAAACCAGGTCGTGCTGAATCCGGGGCGCGGCTACCTGGTCCAGACGGTCGGTCAGGACGGCGGGGGCGCGTCGACGTCACCCGTCGGCGGCGCAGCCTTCTGGCTCAGCGATGTCGGGGTCCGCTACGGCCTCGACGTCGACGGTGACGAGAACGCCATCTCCGCGCTGGGCCTCACCCCGCCCGCGCTACCGATTCCCTGGTCGATGCTGAGCCAGTTCGCGCCCGGCCCGACGCTGTCGCGAGGCGATGCGTTGCTGGCCCATGACGCGCTGGCCGCCGACCCCCGCCCCGCTGTCGTGAGGGAGACGCCGTAATGAGTCGGCTCATATTCGAGGCGCGTCGCCGCATCCCGGTGCCGACGACACGCAAAGGCACCATCACGATCGAACCGCCACCGGAGCTGCCGCGGGTGATTCCGCCGTCACTGCTGCGGCGGGTGCTGCCGTTCCTGATCGTCATCCTGATCGTCGGCATGATCGTGGCGCTGTTCGCCACCGGCATGCGTTTGATCTCGCCGACGACGCTGTTCTTTCCGTTCGTTCTGCTGCTCGCCGCGACCGCGCTCTACCGCGGTACCGACAACAAGATGCGCACCGAGGAGGTCGACGCCGAGCGGGCCGACTATCTGCGCTACCTGTCGGTGGTCCGAGACAACGTGCGCGCACATGCCGCCGAGCAGCGCGCGGCGCTGGAGTGGTCGCATCCGGACCCGGGCCTGCTCATCGACGTCCCCGGAACCCGCAGGCAGTGGGAGCGCGATCCGCACGACCCCGACTTCCTGGTGGTGCGCACCGGATTGCACGACGCCCCGCTGAACGCCGCGCTGCGGGTGAAGGACAGCGCCGACGAGGTCGACCTGGAGCCGGTGTCGCACAGCGCGTTACGCGCCCTGCTCGACGTGCAGCGGACGGTACGGGCCGCGCCGACCGGTATCGACCTCGGCAAGGTCTCGCGGATCACGGTGCTCGGCGAGCCCGACCAGGTCCGCGGGGCGCTACGCGCCTGGATCACCCAGGCCGTCACCTGGCACGACCCCGCAGTGCTCGGCGTCGCTCTGCTGGCGCCCGACATCGAGAGCGACGACTGGTCGTGGCTGAAGTGGCTGCCCCACAACGACATTCCCGGTGCGGTCGACGGTGCCGGCCCCGCCCGCTACCTGTCGTCGGACATCGTCGAACTGCGCGCGCAGCTCACCTCCGCGCTCGATGACCGGTCCCCGTTCGGCAGCGACGACGACACCGAGGTCAAGCACCTGCTCATCATCGTCGACGATCCCGACGTGGACACCACGGCGCTGGTCCCGCGCGGCGGGCTGGCCGGTGTGACGCTGGTCCAACGCGTCGCCGAGCCGCCGCACCGCGAGCAGTACCCCGATCCGGAACGGCCGATCCTGCAGCTGACCGACGGAAAACTGCAGCGCTGGCAGACCGGAGGCTGGCAGCCCTATGTCGACGCCGCCGATCAGCTCGACGTCGCGACCGCGCGGCACATCGCCCGCCGGTTGTCGAAGTGGGATTCGAACCCGAGCCACGCGCGCACCGGCAGCACAGGTGTCGCGACTTTCTCCACGCTGCTCGGCATTCCGGACGCCGCGGCGCTGGACGTGGCGAGCCTGTGGGCGCCGCGGGCGCGCGCCGATGAGCTGCGCGTGCCCATCGGCGTCACCGCCACCGGTGAGCCGCTGATCTTCGACCTCAAGGACGAGGCCGAAGGCGGTATGGGTCCGCACGGCCTGATGATCGGTATGACCGGCTCGGGCAAGTCGCAGACGTTGATGTCGATCCTGTTGTCGCTGTTGACGACTCACTCCGCCGACCGGCTGATCGTGATCTACGCGGACTTCAAGGGTGAGGCCGGAGCCGACATCTTCCGGGACTTCCCGCAGGTGGTCGCCGTCATCTCGAACATGGCCGAGAAGCGTTCGCTTGCCGACCGATTCGCCGACACGCTGCGCGGCGAGGTGGCACGACGCGAGCAACTGCTGATGGAGGCCGGCCGCCGGGTCCAGGGCAGTGCGTTCAACTCGGTGCTCGAATACGAGGTGGCCATCGCGGCCGGTCACGACCTGCCGCCGCTGCCCACACTGCTCGTGGTCGCCGACGAGTTCTCGCTGATGCTTTCCGATCATCCCGAGTACGCCGACTTGTTCGATTATGTTGCGCGCAAGGGCCGTTCGTTCCGCATCCATATTCTGTTCGCCTCGCAGACGCTGGATGTCGGCCGGATCAAGGACATCGACAAGAACACCTCGTACCGGATCGGGCTCAAGGTGGCCAGCCCGGCCATCAGTCGCCAGATCATCGGTGTGGAGGACGCGTTCCACATCGAGGCCGGCCCCGAGCACAAGGGGGAGGGATTCCTGGTGCCTGCGCCGGGCGCGATGCCCGTCAAGTTCCGCAGCACCTACGTCGACGGCATCTACGATCCGCCGCGGGCGGAGAGGTCGGTTGTGGTGCAGTCGGTTCCGGTGCCGCAGCCGTTCACCGCGGGTCACGTGGAAGCGCCCGCCGACACGGTCGTCGTTTCCGATCCCGCCGCTCACGAGGAGCGTCCACCGCGCAAACTCGTCGCCACCATCGGCGATCAGCTGTCCCACTACGGTCCGAAGGCGCCACCGCTGTGGCTGCCTCCGCTGGACGAGCCGATTCCGCTCGACGAATTGCTCGCCCGTGCCGATGTGGCCGAGCGCGAATGGCGTTGGCCGCTCGGCGAGATCGACCGCCCGTTCTCGATGCGCCGCGATCCGTTGATCTTCGACGCCAGGTCCGCCGGTGCCAATCTGTTGATCCACGGTGGACCGAAGTCGGGCAAGACCACGGCGCTGCAGACGTTCATCCTGTCCGCGGCCGCTTTGCACTCGCCGCGTGATGTGACGTTCTACTGCCTGGATTACGGCGGCGGCCAACTGCGCCCGCTTGAAGACCTGGCCCATGTCGGCAGCGTTGCCTCTCCGCTGGAGCCCGAGCGCATCCGCCGCACCTTCGGTGAGCTCGAGCAGTTGCTCCGTTCCCGCCAGGCGCGGGGGCACTCGGGTAACGGGCAACGCGACGAGTACGGCGAGACTTTCCTGGTCATCGACAACCTCTACGCGTTCAGCCGGGACAACACCGACACCTTCAACACCCGGAACCCGTTGCTGTCGAAGGTAACCGAGTTGGTGAACACCGGTATGTCCTACGGCATCCATGTCGTCATCACGACACCGAACTGGCTCGAGGTTCCGTTGGCCATGCGCGACGGTCTGGGCCTGCGCCTCGAACTGAAGCTGTCGGACCCGCGCGACAGCAATGTGCGGGTCACCGGTGCGTTGCGCCGTCCCGCCGAAGCGGTGCCCGCCGAACAGCCCGGCCGCGGTCTGACCATGGCCGCCGAGCACTTCTTGTTCGCCGAGCCGGCGCTACGTGATATCAGGGTGATCAACGCCCGCCATCGGGGTGTCACCGCACCGCCGGTGCGGTTGTTGCCCCACGATCTGGCTCCCAGCGCTGTGGCCCCCCTGTATCCGGCGCCGGAGCAGGTGGTCATCGGCCAACGCGAGGAGGACCTCGCGTCCGTGGCGATGGCGTTCGACCAGAACCCGTTGTTGATGGTGTTCGGAGATGCCAAGTCGGGCAAGACGACGCTGCTGCGTCACGTGATTCGCACGATCCGGGAGAACTCCACTCCTGACCGCGTCGCGTTCACGGTGATCGACCGGCGTCTGCATCTGGTCGACGAGCCGCTGTTTCCGGACAACGAGTACACCCCGAACATCGACCGGATCACCCCGGCGATGCTGGGGCTGACAGCCCTGCTCGAGAAGCGCCGCCCGCCTGCCGGCCTGACACCGCAGGAGCTGAGCAGGTGGAACTACCGATCCGGCGAGGACGGCCACACCCACTACCTGATCATCGACGACGTCGACCAGATCCCGGACGCGCCCGCGGTCAGTGGACCGTTCGTCGGCCAGCGGCCGTGGACCGGCATCATCGGATTGCTGTCGCAGGCAAGCGAGCTGGGCCTGCGCGTCGTCGTGACCGCGCGGGCCACCGGTTCGGCACACGCGCTGATGACCGCGCCCCTGCTGCGCCGGCTCAATGAGCTGCAGGCGTCGATCCTCATGCTGTCGGGCAATCCGCAGGACAGCGGAAAGATCCGGGGACATCGCTTCCGTCGTCTGCCTGCGGGCCGCGCGATGCTGCTGGACGATGGCGATGCCCCCACGTTCGTGCAACTCGTCAACCCGTTCGCGGACGCGGTCGCGGGATATACCGGAAACAACGGCAACAGTGGAAGGGAGTTCAACTGATGACTCTTCGCGTGGTTCCCGAAGGCCTCGCCGCGGCGGCGTCCGCCGTCGAGGCGTTGACGGCCCGGTTGGCAGCGGCCCACGCCGCCGCCGCACCCGCGGTCACCGCCGTAATTCCGCCCGCCGTTGACGCGGTGTCGATCCAGACCGCCGTGAGCTTGAGCGCTCACGGCACGCAGCACAACACGATGGCCGCACTGGGGGTGGAGGAACTGGGTCGTTCCGGAGTCGGCGTCGGCCAGTCCGGTACGAGCTACGCCACCGGTGACGCGGCCGCCGCAGCGAGTTACCTGGTCGCCGGAGGCTGACCGTGACGGCTCCCATCTGGATGGCTCTCCCTCCGGAGGTCCACTCGGCGATGCTGAGCAGCGGACCCGGTCCGGGGTCGCTGCTGTCGGCGGCGGGGGCGTGGCAGTCGCTGGCGGCTGAATACTCCTCTGCAGCAGCCGAGTTGACCGCTGTGCTGGGTTCGGTCCAGGGCGGCGCATGGGAAGGGCCCAGCGCCGCCCAGTATGTGGCCGCGCATACGCCGTACCTCGCGTGGTTGGCACAGGCCAGCGCGAACAGCGCGGCCGCCGCGGCGCAGCACGGGGCCGCCGCCGCGGCTTACACCACCGCGGTGGCCACCATGCCGACGATGGCCGAGCTGACGCTCAACAAGTCCACCCACGCCGTATTGCTGGCCACGAACTTCTTGGGCATCAATACGATTCCGATCGCGTTGAACGAGGCCGACTACGTGCGGATGTGGATTCAGGCCGCGACGACGATGAGCACCTATCAGGCGGTGTCGGGTGCAGCGGTGGCGGCGACGCCGATGACGTCGCCGGCGCCTTTCGTGTTGAAGCCGGGCATGGGTGAGGCGGGGTCCGCCGCCGCCGACGTGCAGCAGGCCGCGGCACTGGCCACCGCCGCCGACTCCGGTGGCGCACGAAACATCGCCGACTCCATCGCGGACCTGTTGCGCGAGATCATGAGATTCTTCGAGGACTTCTTCGAATCGATCCTCAACTTCGCGCGACAGTTCTTCGGCAACGTCCTGGATTTCCTCAGCGACTTCCTGAACGGCTTCTTCGGGTGGCTCTTCAACCCGTCGTCGGGACTGATCCTGTTGTTCGTCCTCTATCAGGCGATCACGCAGCCGCTCGGCTGGGCCACGTGGTCGATGATCTTCAGCGCGCCGATCTGGTTGCCGCTGTTGATCGGTCTCATCGTCCAGTCGCAGACACCGGAGCCGGTTCCGGCCGCCGCACCCGAGCCTGCGCCTGCCCCCGCCCCTGCGCCCATCCGGCCCGTCGCGGAGCCGCGCGCGGAATCGCTTCCGCCGGTAGCCGCCGTGGCGCCGACGGTTCCGGCCGCTCCGGCTGCTCCCGCGGCTTCGGTGGCTGCGGGCGCGGCTCCCGCGGGTGCCGCCCCGGCGCCCGCTGCGGCTCCGGTGGTTCCGTACGCGGTTGCCGGCCCGGACCCCGAAGACGGTGTCTCCCCGACCTTCCGCGAGGGCACCGGCTTGAAGGCGCCGGCATCGGACATCGCGGCGTCGGCCGCCGCCGCTGCCGCCGCGTCGTCGCTGGCCAAACGCAAGGCGCGCCGCAAGCGACCGGAGCCGGTCCATCAACGCCAGTACGCCGATGCCTACATGGATTACGAACCCGACGAGCCGGAGGACGCGGCCCCGCCGCGCGAAACGGTCCGGCGCCCGCATGTCGCAGCATCGGAAAAGGGCGCGGGCGCAGTGGGTTTCACCGGCGCAGCGACCAAGTCCGAGGCCGAGCAGGCCAGTGGGCTGACCGAGCTAGCCGGCGACTCCTTCGGCGGCGGACCCACCGAACCCATGCTGCCCAGCGACTGGGATCACAAGGGGGGAGAAAACGACTGAACCGAGCTGACCGAAACCCATTCCGGCAAAACATAATCCGAAAGGAACATCCATGAGCCTCCTGGACGCTCACATCCCACAGCTCGTGTCATCCGAGGCGGCGTTCTCGGCGAAGGCCGCGCTGATGCGCAGCACCATGGCGCAGGCCGAGCAGGCAGCGCAGTCTGCACAGGCATTCCACATGGGCGAATCCTCCGCGGCCTTCCAGGCAGCGCACGCGCGCTTCCTCGAGGTCTCCGCGAAGGTCAACATGCTGCTCGACATCGCGCAGGCCAACCTGGGCGACGCGGCGGGTACCTACGTGGCGCAGGACGCCGCGGCGGCCAGCACCTACACCGGTATCTGAACTTCGAACTGACCTAGACCTAAAGGGAGAACCTGATGTCTCAGATCATGTACAACTACCCGGCGATGCTGGCCCATTCGGGTGAGATGGCCGGATATGCGGGCGCACTGCACGCCGTCGGCGCCGACATCGCCAGCGAGCAGGCTGCTTTGGCCGGGGCCTGGCAGGGTGACACCGGCACGACCTATCAGGCGTGGCAGGCGCAGTGGAACCTTGCCCTCGAGGAGCTGGTGCGCGCATACCGCGCGATGGCCGCCACCCACGAGCAGAACACCATGACGATGAGCGCCCGGGACCAGGCCGAAGGCGCCAAATGGGGTGGCTAACCGACGGTGGCAGTTAACGCAGTCGAGCTGACCGCGGAGCAGGCCTGGTTCGTCGCCGACGCGTCGGGGGCGGGAAGTTACCCCTGGGTGCTGGCCATCACCTCGCCCTACAGCGACCACGCGCAGCGGGCGGCATTCGAGGACAGGTTGTCGGCCGAACTGGTCGAGATGGGCGTGATGACGGCCGACGGCGCCGTCGAACCCCATGTTCGGCAATGGGTTACGGCGACATGCCGGCCCCGGCGGTGGCTCGAACTCCGGTTTGTGCGCGGCTCGGGCAAGATGCTGCGCGGGCATGTCGCGCGCCGCGGCGACGAAACCGTCGTCGCGCTGCGCGGCGGCGGCCTCGTCACCCTCAGCGCGTTGGAGGTGGACCATCCGCAGGCCTTGGTTCCCATCCTGACCGCCGGTCTGTCGGGGCGTCCGCCGGCCCGATTCGACGAGTTCGCGATTCCCGCGCGCATCGGCGCGCGCGCGGACGAACAGCTGCGCAACGGCGCGACGCTGGACGACGTGATCGAGTTCCTCGGCGTCCCGCCGAGCGCACGTGCGGTCGTCGAGGCGGCCTACGCGACGGACCGCAGTTATGTGGAGATCGTGGCCGGTGACCACCGAGACGGCCACCGCGTGAGCACCGAGGTCGGCGTCAGCGTCGTCGACACCCGCGAGGGCAGGGTTCTCGTCTACCCGGTGAAGGCGTTCGACGGCGAATGGGTCTCGACCTTTACGCCCGGCACGCCGATGGCCATCGCCACCGCGGTCGAGCGGCTCACCGCAACGCTGCCCGACGGGGCGTGGTTCCCCGACCTGAGATTGACCCGAGACTTCGACTCCCACCAGAGAACGGAACACCAATGGCAGACAGTTTGAGCGGCGCGACGGCGTCGTTGGCGGACCCGGCCCCGTCCCGGTCGATGCCGATCGTTCGCGTCGCGGTGCTCGCCGCGGGCGAGGCGGGCGGTCGAGTCACCGACATGGCGTTACCGACCGAGCTCCCACTGCGCGAGATCCTGCCCGCCGTGCGGCGGATGGCGATGCCCGCCGACGAGGAGTACGGCGATGCCACCCCGGTGGTGCTGTCACTGGCACCGGTCGGCGGTGCGCCGTTCAGCCTCGACGCGACGTTGGACACCGTGGGTGTCGTCGACGGTGATCTTTTGGCGCTGCAGCCGCTTCCGGCCGGCCCGGCGGCACCGCGGATCGTTGAGGACATCGGCGACGCGGCCGTCATCTTCTCGGCTGCCCGCGAGAAGCCCTGGGGCGCGGCGCATATCGCGCGTGGTGCGGCCGCGGCGGTGATCACGCTCATCGTGATCGCCACTGGGTTTGCCGCGGTGCACAGCGAAATCGTCGGTGGCTTCGCCGGTCTCGCCGTGGCAAGCGGCGCGGCGGCGCTCACGGTGCTGGCGGCCCTGCTGACGTGGGGCCGTTCACCCCGGCTCGGCACGGCGTTGGCCGTGACGGCGCTCGCGCCCATCGCGGTTTCTCTCGCGCTCGGCGTGCCCGGCGAGTTCGGGCCGTCACATGTGCTGCTCGCCGCCGCGGGCGTGACCGCCTGGTCGATCGTCAGCATCGTTGTCGCCCAACGGGCCATCGCGGTGTTCACGGCCGCCACCGTCGTCGGTGCCGGTGCCCTGATCACGGCGGGGGCCGCGACGATCTGGCATCTGAACCATCTCGTCGTCGGGTCCGTGCTTGTGGTGCTTGCGCTGGTGGTCACGGTCCAGGCGGCCCAACTCTCGGCATTGTGGGCGCGGCTGCCGATGCCGGTCATTCCGGCTCCGGGCGACCCAACCCCGGCGCCGCACCCGATGAAGGTGCTCGCCGATCTGCCGCGCCGAGTCCGGATCAGCGATTCGCATCAGACCGGCTTCATCGCCGGCGGTGTGTTGCTGTCCACCGCAGGGGCGTTGACACTGGCTGCGCCCCAAGGTGTGTCGCCGTGGGCGTGGTACGTCGTGGCTGCCGTGGCACTCGGATCGGTGCTGCGGGCACGTGTGTGGGATTCCGCTCCGTGCAAGGCGTGGTTGCTGAGCCAGCCTTTCCTGCTGGCGATCTCGTTCATGGTCGTGTTCAGCGTCGAGGACCGCATCAGCGCCGCATGGTGGGCACTGGTGGCGCTCGTCGGCTTGACGGTGGTGTGGGTGATCGTCGCGGCGTTCCCGCGGGTCGCCTCCCCGGACACCTACTCGCTGCCCATGCGTCGCCTGGTCGGGTTCCTGGCCTCCGGCGTCGACGCGTCGCTGATCCCGGTGCTGGCCTATCTCGTCGGGCTGTTCGCCTGGGTGCTCAACCGATGAGGCATCGGTGATGCGCGACCGGTTGCGCACTGTACTCGCCGCCACGGCCTCGGTGGCCGTCGTGGGTATGAGTTCCCCGGTCGCACAGGCGATGACGCCACCTCAGGTGGATCCGGCGGTGCCACCCCCGTCGGGTGCCGCCGGGCCCGTCCAGCCGCAGTCACAACGCGGACCGTGTGTCAGTGCGGGTGTGTTGCCCGGTAGCGACCCCGGTTCGCCCAGCCCCAATCAACAACTGCTCAACCTCGAGGGCGCGTGGGAGTACAGCCGCGGGGACGGACAGCTCGTGGCGGTCATCGACACCGGCGTCACACCCGGGCCCCGGCTGCCGAACGTGGATCCCGGCGGAGATTTCGTCGAGTCGACCGATGGGCTGAGCGATTGCGACGGCCACGGGACGCTGGTGGCCGGGCTGATCGCGGGCCAGCCGGGGGCCGACGGGTTCTCCGGGGTGGCGCCCGGTGCGCGCGTGCTGGCTATCCGGTCGACGTCGTCGCGGTTCTCCCCGCGCGAGACCGGCGGGGATCCGGCGACGGCACGTGTCGCGCTCGACGTGGCCACCCTGGCCCGTGCGGTTGTCCGTGCGGCGGACCTGGGTGCGCGGGTCATCAACATCTCCGCTGTCACTTGTCTGCCCGCCACGGAGAACCTCGACCAGAACGAACTCGGGGCGGCCTTGCGGTATGCCGCCGTGGACAAGGATGCGGTGATCGTCGCGGCCGCGGGCAACAACAAGATGGGACTGAACCCGGGGTCGGCATGTCCGTCGAACCCGTTGTCGGATCCCGGCCGCCCGGAGGACCCTCGCAACTGGGCCGGGGTGACGTCGGTGTCGATACCGTCGTCCTGGCAGCCGTATGTGCTTTCGGTGGGTTCGCTCGACACGGCCGGGCGGCCATCGGATTTCACGATGGCGGGCCCGTGGGTGGGAATCGCCGCACCCGGGCAGGACATCGCCTCGGTGAGCAACGGTGACGGCGGCGGCCTCGCCAACGCGCTGCCCGATGAGAGGGGCCGGCTGTATCCGCTGAACGGATCGAGCTTCGCGGCCGCTTACGTGTCCGGCGTTGCGGCGTTGGTGCGCAGCCGGTTTCCCGAGCTGACCGCCGAACAGGTCAGGGATCGGCTCACGGCCGGCGCGCAGGGGGCGGCGAGAGCGCCGTCGAACCTGACCGGCGCCGGACTCGTCGACCCCGTCGCCGCCCTGACATGGGACGTGACGGCGGCCGTCGCCGGTCACGGGGAGCTCGAGCCCCAGCCCGTCGCCGCACCGCCGCAACCGGCCGCCCCTGATGAGACCCCGAAGGTGGTCGCGTTCGTGGGAACCGGTGTGCTGGCGCTGATCGCAGCCGTCACCGCCGCGGTCGCGGTCCACCGGCGAAGGAACCTAGACAACCAAGCGGAGGCATCGTGACCGTTCGAATTGCGCTGGCGTCGTTGGCCGTCGTCCTGGCGGCCATGGCGTACCCGTGGGAGACGACCACGGACTGGTGGATCTTCGGCATCGCAGTCGCCGTGGTCGTCGTCGTGTTCGCATGGTGGCGGGGCCAGTTCGTGACGAACATGTTCGGCCGGCGGTTGGCGGTGTTTCGACGCAACCACTCAAAGCCTAAGCCGCAGAGTGCGAAGCAGACCACCGTGGTGTTGCGGGTCGAGGACCCGTCGGGACTCGGTGTGCCGTTGGCCCTGGTGGCGAGCTACGTCGAGCGGTTCGGCGTCCGCAGCGAGAAGGTTCGCGTGACCAACCGCGATATGGACGGTGTCCGTACCACCTGGATGAGCCTGACCCTGGATGCCGAGGCGAATCTGGTTGCTCTGCAGGCCCGTTCACCCGAGCTGCCCCTGCGCGAGACCGCCGAGATCGCCGGTCGTCGGCTAGCCGATCACCTGCGGGAGGCGGGTCTCGATGCGGTGCCCGTCGACGACGCGGACGCGCCGCTGATCGGAAAGGGCCGCGAGAAGTGGCGCGGTGTCCACGACGAAGACGGATTCGTGTCGGCATACGGGATTCCGGTCGACGAGCGGCTGGGTGAACGCCTCGACGAGGTGCGGTCCCAGTCGTCGGAGACGTGGACCGCCGTCGAGTTCAGCGGTACGGCGGCGCACCCGACCGTCGCGGCGGTGTGCGCGTTCCGGACACCCGACCCGGTACGCGGGGTCCCGGTGCCGGGACTGGCACCGCATCGCGGGGTTCAGCGGCGGTTACTGACGGCGTTGGATCCCAAAGCCGTTGGCACATTCGAAGTTCCGGCTAAGCCGGTTGCCGTTGATCTGTTGTCTCGGATCGACTGGCCCGCGGGAAATCAGGCCGAGCTCAGCCGAACATGAAATCCTTCATGAAGCGGGTCATCCTGCGCAGGTAGTCCGGCTGGCTGACATGCAGGATGTGGTTGCCCGGGAACCAGTGGAACGCGCAGCGGTCCCAGTGTTCCCAGAGCATCTCGGCCTGTTCCGGCGGAGCCAACCGGTCGCCGAGACCTGTGATGATCAATCGGCGGTCCTTGGGGACCAGCGGGGCGTAGTTGAGCGGTGAGGAGAACAAGGTGGCGCCCCCGGTGAGTTTCGCGTCGGTTCCGGTCAGCAGGTTTCGCAGCCCGACCACCTTGTTGGCGGGAAACCATTCGTCCACCGTCTGATCGGGTGCGACGACAGGGACATTGGGGATCACGGCCTGGATCCGGTCGTCGACGGCTGCGATCAGCGCCGACGTGTACCCGCCGAGCGACATACCGGTCAACGCGATGCGATCGACGCCGGTGAACTCCAGATAGTCGATGACCGAGCGGAAGTCGTGCACCGCCTGGGCCATCGCCTCGGCGAAGCCCGAGAATCCGTTGGCGAAGAACCCGTAGCCGCTGAAAGGAGAGCCTCTTTCCGCGCGGGGACCGTGAAAGGGCATGGTGTACAACAGAACGTCGTAACCGGAACGAAAGAACCACGGTAGCGAGAAGAACAGGCCGTTGAACAGATACGGCGAACCCATGAACCCGTGGATCAGGCACAGGGTCGGGTGCGGCCCGTCGTCGTGGCGCCAGTGCTGGGCGTGAACGACGTTGTTGCGTTCCAAGCCGCTGCACTGCGCGCGCAAGGCCGGGTTGATCGCTTCGAAACTGCTCTCGAAGCGAATGTTCTGAACCTGACCCTTCGCGATCCACTCGGCCAGCGGGTTGGCTGCCCGTGATGCGACCCGGGGCGGTGAAGTGGGCGCGGGAAACGACTGCGCTGGATCCTTCGCCGAGGCCAATTCGGCGTAGAACTGCAGCTGTTCGCGTTCCGCGCGCGATTGCGACCGGCGCAGGCCGCCGGCCAGCGTCGGCAACATCGTCGTCGCGAGTAGCGATGCGATCGCGGTGCGCAAGGCGAGATCCGCCACGGCCGACGAGTCGACGATGAAGCGCTGGCGCAGCGTCAGGTCGGCGCGCCGCGGCAGACCTGCGCTGGCATCTGCTCCGGGAACATCCGGAACAGGTATCGGCGGATCAACCGGGTTTGCCTCCGTATGACTCACTTCCGCATGGTATCCCGATCGGGCGATGTCAAACTGTCGGTATGTGGAACCCCGACACATATCTGACGTTCGCCGACGAGCGTGGACGCCCGTACTTCGATCTGGTGTCGAGGATCGGCGCCGATGCGCCGCGGCGAGTTGCGGACCTGGGTTGTGGGCCGGGCAATCTGACGGCCTCATTGTCCCAACGCTGGCCGCAGGCAAGCATCGAGGCGTTGGACAGCTCGCCGGAAATGGTGCGGGCCGCGCGGGGCAGGGGAATCGACGCGAACATCGGTGACGTCGGCGACTGGGTGCCGAGATCCGATACCGACGTGGTGATCAGCAACGCCACCCTGCACTGGGTGCCCGACCATCCACGCTTACTCGTGAGGTGGGCCGCACAGTTGCCGGCGCGGTCGTGGATCGCGATGCAGGTACCGGGAAACTTCGACGCGCCCTCACATCGCACGGTAGGTGAACTCGTCTCAAGGGACCGGTGGGCGGAACGACTGCACGACTTTCCATTTCGTGGCTCACCGGTGAAGGATCCGGTCGAATATGCAGACCTGCTCGCCGACGCCGGTTGCAGGGTCGACGCGTGGGAGACCACCTATGTGCACGTGTTGACCGGTGAGGACCCGGTGCTGGACTGGATCGCGGGAACCGCGCTACGCCCGGTGCGCGATAGGCTCACCGACACCGAGTGGAACGAGTTCCGCAACGAGTTGACCCCGTTGCTGAACGCGGCGTATCCGAAGCGGAAGGATGGCAGGACGTTCTTCCCGTTCCGGCGCATTTTCGCGGTGGCTCAGGTGAACTGAGCGTCCCGCCTGGCCTTGAGCAGATCGATCACCTGCTTGACCAGATCGTCGACATTCGCTTCGGTGGTGTCAAGCACCAGATCGGGATTCTCGGGTGGTTCGTACGGTGCGTCGATGCCCGTCAGGCCCTTCAGCTCACCCGCGCGGGCGCGGGCATACAGGCCCTTGGGATCGCGACGTTCGCACTCGCCGACCGGGGTGGCCACGTGCACCTCGATAAAGGGCAGTTTGGCGGCATCGTTGAGGGCGCGGGCGGTGTCGCGATCCGACTTCAACGGCGACACCAACGACGCCAGCGCCACCACACCGGCGTCGGCGAACAGTCTCGTGAGATGGCCGACCCGGCGAATGTTTTCGGCACGGTCACCGGCCGAGAACCCGAGGTCGTCGGAGAGCCCGTGTCGGATGTTGTCACCGTCGAGAAGGTATGCCACGTCGCCGGATTCGACGAGCGCGCGTTCGACGGCGACCGCGATCGTCGACTTGCCCGAGGCGGGAAGGCCGGTGAACCAGATCGTCGCCCCGCGTTGACCGGTCGACGACCACCGGTAGTCCCGGTCGAGGGAGGAAGGGTGCCACCGGATGTCGTTGCGTGTCTGCTCGCCGGGCTTGACCTCGCGCAGTTCGATGATCGTGCCCGCGCCGACGGTGTCGTTGGTGGCCTCGTCGATGAGGATGAAAGCGCCGCTGTCCTTGTTGTCGGCGTAGGGGTCGGCGATCACGACCGAGCTCGTGCGAAGTGTGACGTCACCGACGTCGTTGAGCACCAGCTCGACAGGGTTGTCCAGGTCATCGAGCGTCTCGGGATCTAGGCGGCTGTGCAGCGACTGAACGGTTGCGCGGACCGTCTTCGTACCTTGTTTGAGTGCCAGCCGGTCACCCGCCCGCAACGGAGCTTCTCGGAACCAGCACACCGTCGCATCGAGCTCGCGGGCAAGGACGGGCAGGACGGCGTCATCGGATCCGCTGACGAGGACGTCTCCGCGACCGACATCGATGTCGTCGGCCAGCTCCACCGAAACAGACAGCGGCGCAACAGCAACGGTGCGCTCGTCATCGAGAGTGTCGACGAGTGTCACGGTGGATCGGGTACCGGCAGGCAGGATGACGACCGGATCCCCCGCCTGGAGCGTTCCACCGGAGAGCCTTCCGGTGTAGCGGCGACGTTGGTCGGCAGTGGGGCGGGACACCCACTGCACGGGAAGGCGCAACTTGCTCGATTGCGCCTGCGGTGCGCTCAGTTCGATGCTCTCGAGGTATTCAAGCAACGTCGGCCCGTCGTACCACGGTGTGTTGCGGGATCGGCGGACCACGTTGTCGCCGTGCTTGGCCGCGATCGGGACCACCGCGATGTCGATGTTGCCGAGGCGTGCGGAGAGCTGTTGAAGCTGCGTATGCACTTCGGCGAACCGCGACTGGTCGAACTCGACGAGGTCGATCTTGTTGACCGTTGCGACGAAGTGCTTGATTCCCAACAACTTCGCGATGCGGGCGTGCCGGTTGGTTTGACGCAGCACGCCTGCGCGGGCGTCGACGAGCAGGACGGCGACATGGGCGTTCGAGGCACCCGTGAACATATTGCGGGTATAGCGCTCATGCCCCGGGGTGTCGGCAAGGATGTAGCTTCGAGTCTCCGTCGAGAAGAACCGGTAGGCCACGTCGATCGTGATGCCCTGTTCGCGTTCGGCGCGCAAACCGTCGGACAAGGCCGCCAGGTCGGCAATGCCCTCCTCGTCGGTGACGGCGTCGAGGTGGTCGGTCGGCAGGCTGTCGGTGTCGTGCAACAGGCGACCGATCAGCGTGCTCTTACCATCGTCGACCGAGCCGGCGGTGGTGATGCGGAGGAGTTGGCGCGTCATCGACGGTTTCCTTGCTTCTTCGCGCGTTCGCTCATCAGAAATACCCTTCGCGCTTGCGGTCTTCCATGGCGGCTGCCGAGGTGCGGTCGTCGGCTCGCGTCTCGCCGCGCTCCGACACCGTGGCAGCTGAGATCTCGGCGATGACGCCCTCGATGTCGACGGCTCGGGAGCGCACCGCACCCGTGATGGTCAGGTCGCCCACAGTCCGGTAGCGGACCCTTTCGACGGACGCTGTCTCGCCGTCGACGGGTTTGGAGTACTCGGACACCGCGAGAAGGATGCCGTCGCGCTCGAAAACCTCACGTTCGTGGGCGAAGTAGATCGACGGCAGCTCGAGGTTTTCCAACTCGATATAGCGCCACACGTCGAGTTCGGTCCAGTTGCTCAGAGGGAAGACCCTGACCTGTTCGCCCTTCCTGATGCGTCCGTTGTACAGCGACCACGGCTCCGGCCGCTGGGCCCGCGGATCCCACTGGCCGAACTCGTCTCGGAAGGACAGGATCCGCTCCTTCGCGCGGGCGCGCTCCTCGTCGCGGCGGGCTCCGCCGAACGCCGCGTCAAAACGCCCTTCTTCGAGCGCGTCGAGCAGGGTACGGGTCTGCTGACGGTTGCGCGACGCCCCCGGGCCGGGATCAGGCACGCGGCCCTTGTCGATCGACTCCTGCACCGACGCCACCATCAACTTGTGCCCCTCGCCCGTGACTCGGCGGTCACGGAACTCGATGACCTCGTCGAAATTGTGGCCGGTGTCGACGTGCAGGACCGGGAATGGCAGCGGTGACGGGCGAAAGGCCTTCTCCGCGAGGCGAAGAAGTACGATCGAGTCCTTGCCCGCCGAGAACAGCAGAACCGGCCGTTCCAGTTCGGCGACGACCTCGCGGATGATGTGCACCGCCTCGGCCTCCAACAGTCGAAGCTCGTCGACGTGCAGGGTGTCCACTGTCATGTAGGAAGCCCTTCCCTTTCGGCGTCTGCCCGGTACCGGTCGACCCACGCATCTGAGCGTTGGTCGGCCTGCCGCTCGAGAACCGGTTCCGGCGCGAGCCGCCGGTCCTGTCCGAGCGCTTCGAGCACATCGCCCACAATCTGGGAGAGATTGCGCCACAACACCGGGTACGGCACTTCCATCGGCGCGACTCCCTCCTCGGCGAACCAGTTGCGCCAGCCCTCTTCCTGGGCCCGCAGCATCGTCACGACGTGGGCGATGGCGCCGGCGTGGTATTGGGCCCGGGCATCGCGCGCCGGATCGGGCCGGCCCCGCCATACCCGGGTCTGCACCGCCCGCCAGAACGAAACCGCCTGTGAGACCACGTCAGGACGGAAGACATGGATGAGGAACGGGTCGCTACCGATGACGTCCCGGATGGCCGACAACAGGCCGGTACCGGAGCGGTCGGGCAGCCCGCCGGCCCGATCGAGCAGCAGCGGAGTCTGGTTCCACATCAGCTTGCCGCCCCAGATGCCGTTGGGGGTGCGGCCGACCGTGCGGATGTAATCACGCCAGATCTCCGGGGGAGCGAGGTCGGGTTTGCCCTCGTCAAGCGGGTCGAGGAGGCGCAGGATCGACTCGTCGGTCACACCCTCGAACCACTGCCTGGGCTGTGGTGACTGGCTGGTGCTCGGCAGGTACTGAAAGAACTCGCCGGGTTCTCCGGCGACACCCGTCGCGCGCAAGGACTCCACCAGCAGGGTGCTGCCGCTGCGCTGGGAGGCCAGGACGAGATAGGCCCTCGAGGCTGACATGCGCGCAGCTTACCCGCAGGGCAAACATCCGACACCCCAGGAGTTTTCGTTCATGTTGAGCGAAACTATTGGTCGCTGTGGTCGTCCGTGACGCCGCGTTCGGCCGCGAGTGCGGAGCGGCTCGGCAGCTGACCTTGAATACGCAGATATGTTTCGGTGTAGCGCTCCGATATCCGGGTGCCTGCGAACTCCGACGGGATCACATCGTTGGTCTTGACGCGCCAGTCGTTGAGCAGCAGGGCCAGATCGTCGGCGATGGATTCCGCCACGTCCGAGCCGCGTTGGGCCAGAAGGTTGTTCGACTCGTTGGGGTCCGCGCGCAGGTCGTAGAGCTCTCGTTGCGGCCGCTCTGTACGGGTGAGGGGGGTGACGATTCGCCCGGGCGCACTGTCGGCGATATCCAACGGTAGATCGAGAAGCGGGCGCGACGCGTAGTTCTCGATGTAGCTGTATTCCTTGGTTCGGATCGCGCGGATGGGGTCGAAGGAGTCGTGGTAGGTCTTCGTGGTGTACACCTCGGTGCGCACGGGCGGCTCGGGGGAGGCCAGCAAAGCGGCCTTGTGCGAGAGTCCCTCGACGCCGGCTGGTACCTCGACACCGAGGACTTCGAGCAGTGTGGGAAGCAGGTCCACGCCGCTGAACAACTCGTCGTAGACCTTTGGGTGGATGGTTGCGTCGCGCGGTGGGCGCACGATCATCGCGATCCCCGTACCCGCGTCGTACAGCGTCGATTTGGCGCGGGGAAGTGCTGGGCCGTGGTCGGTCATGAACACGACCCAGGTGGTGCGGTCGAGGCCGGTCGCCGAGAGGGTGTCGAGCAGACGGCCGACCGCGGCGTCGGCCACCGATATCGATCCGTAGAACTCGGCGAGGTCCTGCCTGACCTCCGCAGTGTCGGGCAGATATTCGGGGACGTCGACGCCGGTGGCATCGGCCGGTTCATACCTGTCGCGCGGGTACGGTCGATGTGTCTCGAAGAAGCCCGCCGTCAACAGGAACGGCTTCTCGGGCGGCTCGGTCAGCCACCGCGTCGCGTGTTCGACGACGTATTCACAGTAGGAATTCGAGACGTCGTACTCATCGAAGCCAAGCCTGGCGGGGTATGAGGTTTCGTGCTGCATACCGAACAACGCGGTGTGCCAACCAGATTCGGACAGAATCTGCGGCAGCGTACGGACGCCCGCGCGATATTCCCATCCGTGGTGGGCCAGGCCGACGAGTCCGTTGCTCTGGGGATAGCGGCCCGTGAACAACGATCCCCGCGATGGCGAGCAGAGTGGCGCAGTCGCGTGCGCGCGGGTGAACAGAATGCCTTCGGCGGCGAGTTCGTCGAGACGCGGACTCGACACATCGTGGTGGCCGTAGGCGCCGAGATAGCGGCCGAGGTCGTGCCAGTGAACGATCAGCACGTTGTCTCGGCGCCGGTCTGTCACTGCGGATCCTTTCGTCGTCGACATCCCCACTCCAGCGTGCGGGGGCCGATCGGGCAAGCCTTCGGCTCGGTCGGCGCGTTATCCCCAAGTTGGGATTCATCCACAGATGGGTGTTGACCGCTGGTCACACCACCAGCGGGTCGAAAGGTTCGAGCACATGTTCGATGAATTGGTGGCCGCGGCCGGCAGTGCCCGGGGTGCGGGTGCGGTCGGGGCGTGGGCGCGGGTGGAAAACGCCGCCAGCGCATACCGGCTGGCGGCCGCCGCTGACGTGCTCGATCGCCTGATCAGTGAAGCCGGGTCCGTCGATCGTGAGCAGTGGTGCATCGACAACTGGGCGATCGCGGCCGCCGAGGTCGCCGCCGCCCAAGGCGTCTCGCTGGGGGTGGCCTCCCACCAGTTGCTGCTCGCCGATGACCTGCGCCGGCGCCTGCCGGCGGTGAGCGCGGTGTTCGCCACCGGGGCGATCTCCTACCGCACCGTGGCCGCAGTGGCACACCGCAGCCGCCTGGTGCGCGATGCGGGCGCCCTGGCCAAACTCGACGCCGAGCTGGCCGCCCAGCTGACCCAGTGGGGCACCCTGTCCACCGAGCGGTTGCACACCGCCATCGACACCTGCGTGGACCGCTATGACCCCGCCGCGGTGCGGCGCACCGAATACGCCGCACGCGGGCGCCATGTCGATATCCACGACCCCCGCGACGGGTCGGGCACCGTCGCGCTGGAAGCCACATTGTTGGCCACCGACGGCCAAGCCCTCGACACCCGCCTGGATGCGATGGCCGCCGCGGTATGTGCCCACGACCCACGTACCGTTGACCAACGCCGCTCTGACGCGTTGGGCGCCCTCGGCCAGGGCGCCGACCGCCTGGCCTGTGGCTGTGGACGCCCCGACTGCGGCGCCGCGGCGCCGACACCGAGTGCGGTGGTCATGCACATGATCGCGCGCGAAGAGTCACTGACCGATGACACCCCGGCCACGTTGGAAGGGCGCGTGCCCTCCAGCGAGGAGGAGCCACCGTCCGCTCCGGCGGGCACCGACCCGGGCTATTTGATGGGCAAGGGCCTGCTACCGGCCCCGCTGCTGGCAGCCAAGCTGGCCGGCACCGCCACGATCCAACCCGTCATTCATCCCGGGGACGCCGGGCCTGAACCGCGCTACCGCCCCTCAGAGCCGCTGGCGTGGTTTGTGCGCTGCCGCGACATGACGTGCCGGTTCCCCGGCTGTGATGTCCCGGCCACCGACTGCGACATCGACCACAGCGTGGCCTATCCGGTCGGGCCCACCCAAGCCTCCAACCTCAAATGCCTGTGCCGACACCACCACCTGCTCAAAACCTTCGCCGGCTGGCGCGAAGTACAGCACCGCGACGGCATGATCGAATGGACCTCGCGACACGGCCAGACCTACATCACCCACCCTGGCAGCCGGCTGCTGTTTCCCGAACTGTGCCGCCCCACCGCCCCAGCGTTGATCGACCCCAACATCGACACCGCATCCGACGACGCGCGCACCCTGAAAATGCCGCGCCGCAAACAAACCCGAGCCCAAGCCCGAACCCAAGCCATCAACGACGAACGCCGCCACAACCAACCGATCGTCGACGCACAACTCGCCGAACGCAACAAACCCCACCCTTCTAAGAGCGACGGGCGATAGTTGCAGCAGCCACCTACGGGTCGTAGGGCACTCCCACGGCCCGGAACACGTATTCAGGCGGGACATCGAAGGACACCGATCGCCGGGGGAGGCGCGAGAGGACGTCCTCGGGAATGGAGACCTTGTAATGCATCGAAAGTTCGCCGGTGAAGCGCGAATCGACACCGGCGATGTCGACATCGAGCTGTACGCCGGTCTCCGAGAGCTGGGCGGTGACGGTTCCGGACTGCGTAGCGTCCCATCGTTGATCGATAGTGCGGCCGGCCAGTTTCGGCACGGTCGACAGCGTGGCGAGTACGCGTTGGTTGGTCAGCGCCAGCGAGCCCACGTAACTGGTTACGTTCGCGTTCGCACGTCGCCCCGGGATCTTGCCGCTGAACCGTCGGGTCACCGCGATGTACTCGGCGAGGAAGAGCACACCCTCGGCTTCCACCTCGGCCCGCAAATCGTCTGGCATACCGCCGATACGGAGCAGCTTGCGCAGGAACACGGCCATGAGCAGCCACCCTAACGGCCCGGCGACCCGCGTGGTAGAGGTGGACGATGGCATCACACACGCCTCGGCTGGTGGTGTCGGCGCTGGCCGCGGTCGCGGTGTATGCCCTGCTGTGGATCGGTTCCGCGCAGCAGTGGGCATGGCTGGCCGACATCGATTCGGCGGCGCTCGACGCTTTCTACCCGCTGGGCGCAGACCATCCGGGGTGGGTGCTGGGATGGGATGCCTTCTGCACCGTTCTGGGGCCCGGGATGTTCCGCGTGATGACCGTTGTCCTCATCATTGTCGCGTTCGTGCGCCGCCGGATCCGCATCGCGATATTCCTGATCGTGACGGTGGAACTGGCCGGACTCGTCACCGAGATCGCGAAGGGAGCCGCCGATCGTCCGCGCCCGGATACCGCGTTCGTCGACGCGCTGGGAACAGCGTTTCCCTCCGGCCATGCCCTCGGGGTGCTCGTCGCGGTTCTCGCTCTGCTGACAGTCGCTCTGCCTGCCGTGCGTCCACCCGCCCGCGCGTGGCTCATCGTCGCGGGCATCGGCGTCGTCGTCCTCATCGGCGTCGGGCGTGTAGTGCTCAACGTCCACCATCCGACCGACGTCGTGGCCGGATGGGCTTTGGGCTACGCCTATTTCGTGCTCTGCCTGCTGACCGTGCGGCCGTCGCCGCGGGTCACGGAAGCGGACGAAACACCGGAAGCGCCCGGTATCGCACGCTGAAGCTGGCCGTTTCGCACTCGGTTCCGATCTCACCGTCGTGCGCCAACAGTGTCGGACCGTCGACCGCGGTGAACTCGAACTCGGGTACCCGCATCTCGTGGTAGAACGGGCTGCGCTCGAGCCTGCCGAGTGCGACGTCGACCAGGATGCGTAGCTTGCTGAACCGGTGACCCGTCTCGAGGATCCGGACGTCCATCAGGCCGTCGTCCATCCGGTCCCGCCGCGACGGCGCGAATCCCGAAGGCAGATAAGCCGAATTGCCGAGGAAGAACAGGAACGTCTGCAACGTCTTGTTGTCGTAACGGATGCGGACCGGATCCTCGTGACGCAAGGTGTGATACATCGCGTAGAGCCCGGCCAGCGGCTTGCCGATCTTGCGTTCGTACTTCTCTCGTGTGCGGACGAACGCCGGGTATGCCCCGATACTCGCGGTGTTGACCACCATCTGCTTCTCGTTCAGGCACACCATGTCGACGCAGGCGACACTGCCCCGCCGAATCGTGTCGATGGTCTTTTCCACCGTGTCGCAACCGATGTCCTTCGCGAAGTGGTTGAAGGTACCCCCCGGGAACACCGCCAGCGGCACACCCGCCTCGATTGCCGCGGCCGCCGCGCACGACACCGTTCCGTCTCCGCCGCCGATCGCCAGAACCTCCGCGCGCTGAGCCGCCGAGCGCAACGCCGCGTCGAAGTCATCGTCATCGGAGAGCTCGACTATCTCGGCACGTGGCAACGCCTCTCGGACCTCTTCGATGATGTCTGCTCCGGTTCCGCTGCCGGACGCAGGGTTGACGACCAGCACCACACCGGCTCCGTCCGGCCGCGGCGGGGTTTCCACCCGCAGCGGGTCGGCGGTCGGAAGCCTCGTCGGCGCCAGTGGAGGCACCACCCGCCCGCCCAGCACCGCGACCGCCGCGCCCAGGCCGAAACCGGCGATCACGTCCCCGGGGTAATGCGCGCCGACGGCCACGCGGGACAACCCGACGAGGCCAGCCAGAAGCGCCAAGGGGAGTCCGAGCGAAGCGCTCTCCAGGCCGACGGCCACCGCGAAGGCGGCGGCGCTGGCGGAGTGCCCGGACGGAAGTGAGTTGGACGTGGGTCGGCGGCGCGTGCGGCGCACCAGGGGTACGGAGTCGAACAGCGGGCGGGGCCGTCGCCGGATGCGTTTGGCGCCCTGGTTGGTGATCAGGCTCGTCGCCGCCAGCGTGAGCACCCCGCGGACCGCGCCGCGGCGCGCGCTGGGCTTACCGGTGGCGGCCAGGGCAGCGGCGATCGCAAACCACAGTTTGGAGTGGTCGGCCGCGCGGGTCAGCGGCGGCATCACGGTGTCGAGCAGCGGGGTCGGCGACTCGGCGATCGCCTCGAAGATCTCCCGATCCAGCGCACCGAGACCGTGCGTGATTCGCCGTAGACCTGCGGGCCGGCCGACCACCTGCGCAACATCCATCTCCCCAACGTATCCACCGGCGTCGGAAAATAATCGTGTCATCGCAGATCGGTCACGGGGCCGCGTGGCATACGGGGATCACAGCGAGCCGCGACCTAGCATGTGTCGGTGCGCCGACTGCTGACCCTGCTGTGCGTGGGCCTGATGGCTCTCGTGGTCGCCCCCGTCGGCCAGGCGCAGACCGTTCCGTGGTTCGCAAGGTCGGTGGGTTCGGCCACTCAGGTGATTTCCGTTGTCGGCGTGGGTGGTTCGAAGGCCAAGGTGGACGTCTACCAGCGGACCGGGGCGGGCTGGCAACCGGTCGCTGCGGGCATACCGGCCTGGATCGGCGCCAACGGTATGACTCCGCAGAGCCACGACGGCGAAATGAAAACGCCGATGGGTGTTTTCACGCTCGACTTCGCCTTCGGCACGGCGCCCAACCCCGGCGGAGGCCTACCGTACGTGCAGGTCGGGCCGGACCACTGGTGGGACGGCGACATGAAGAGCCCGACCTACAACACCATGCAGGTTTGCAAGAAGGCGCAGTGCCCGTTCGACACCGACCCGGCGAGCGGTACCGAGAATCTCCAGATCCCGCAGTACGTTCATGCGGTCGTGATGGGGGTCAACAAGGCGCGGGTGCCCGGCAACGGAGGCGCATTCTTCCTGCACGCCACCGACGGCGGGCCGACGGCCGGATGTGTGGCGATCGACGACGGCAAGCTGGTCGAGATCATGCGGTGGCTCCGGCCGGGGGCGCTGATCGCGGTCGCTCAGTGACTCAGATGTTCAGTGCCCGACCGGGTTTCACCTTGAAGTTCAGCGCCTCGAGTGACATCGACGCGTCATAGGTGCGGTCGTAACCGGTTTCGCTGATCCGCCATCCCTCGCTGGTCCGCCGGTACCGGTCGTGATAGAAGCCCGCGCCGATCAGCATGAAGTTGAAGTCGGGTGCGATCACCCGGTCCTGCAGGTACCACGTGCCCGTCGCTTCGTCACCGTCGACGGTGATCTCGGGATGGGTGACGCGGTGTTCGGTGATGATCTCGGGGCCCAGCGAGTTGCGCATGAACGTGACCAACTCGTCGCGATTGGTGAAGTGGTGCTCCTCGCCGATCGACTCGCCGTACTTGCCCACCACGTCCTCGGTGAGGGTCTCGGCGAACTCATCCCAGTGTTTGGTGTCGAGCGCGCGCAGGTAGCGGTACTTCACTTGCTGGATCTCGTCGATGTCACCCATGCCGACATTGCAACACAACACCTCCGCACCGCGTACAGTCCGGACATGAAATTCGTCGACGCCTACGTCAAATCTCCGTTCGCGGGGCTGGCGCCGTGGGTCCTCATGGCGGTTGTCGCAGGCCCGGGCAGGTTCGAGGAGGCCGCGTCCGCGGCGCTGGGTCTCGCCCTACTGACACTCTGGGTCGGCACCCGCCGCGGTGTTCCCGTCCACGCCCTCGAAGCCCTGACCATCGCCTACTTCGGTGCTCTCGCCGTGATCGGCCTCCTCGCGCCGGACCGTGTGATCGACTGGCTGCAGCTGTGGTCCGGCGAGCTCAGCAACATCGTATTGGCGGTATTCGCCGTCGGCACGCTGATCGTGCGCCGCCCCTTCACCATGGCCTACGCGAAGGACACGACGCCTCGTGAGCATTGGGACACAGCACCGTTCCGGCGCATCAACTTCGCGATCACCGGCGCATGGGCCGCCGCGTTCGTCGTGTCGGCCATCTCGGGCGGTATCGGCGACGCCGTCCTGCGCGACAACGACAACTTCTGGACCGCCTGGATCATCCCCATCGGGGCACTCGTCTTCGCTGCGTCGTTCACCGAGTTCTATCCCGACTACGCGACCGGAGAGTCGGACTCGTGGTCGGGTGCCATCGACTGGCTTCCACCATTCCTCACCGTAACCGGAATCGTCGGCTGGGTGTCGGACTCGACATCCGACACCGTCGCGATCACGCTGATCGTAGTCGGCATCGTCGGGTCGATCGCCGTCCGGCGCTTTCTGCCGGAGAAGCCGATAACTACTGCGCCGCAGTGAGATTGCGTGTCGCAGGACCCTCGAGCAAGGTTCCGTCGGGCGCGAAGCGTGACCCGTGCAGCGGGCACTCCCACGTCTCGTCGGCGTCGTTCCAGTTGACGATGCCGCCCAGGTGCGGGCACACCGGCGAGACGCGATATTCGCGGCCGTCGACCACGCTTCGCGCCTCCAGATCCCATGGGGGTCCACTGACCACGCCGCCCTCCTCGGGAGTGCGGTTGAGGATACGGGTGACCGGCGTGATCCACCCGCGCGTCAGGTAGAGCGCCACCTGCGCATTGGTCTGCATCGCCTTCGGAATGCCCGACAACTCGTGCGGGCTCCAACTGTCGAACGCCTCGGCCCAGTCCATCCGGCCTCCGAGGATGCGACTCGACAGCGCCAGCGCGGCGGCGGTTCCGTTGGTCATGCCCCACTTGTCGAAACCCGTTGCCACGAAGATCTTGTCGTTCCCGGGCAGGATCGGCCCCACGTAGGGCAGTTCGTCGATGGGCGAATAGTCCTGCGCCGACCAGTAATGGGTTTGCATCGCACCGGGGAAGTGCAGCTTCGTCCACTGGTCGAGTTCCTGCACCGACGAGGCCGGGCTCTTTTCGTGGCCGACGGGATGTCCGGCCCCGCCGGCGATCAGCCGATCGCCGTCCGGTGTCGGCGCATAACGCAGCGACCGGGTCGGCGAATCGGCGGAGATGTACATGCCCCTTGTGATGTTGCCGGGCACCTTGTAGGCCATGCAGTAGGAGCGTTGCGGTTTGAGGCGGGCGAAGAAACCGCCGCGGTCCAGGATCGGGATGCCCGTCGCGAGAACACATTGCTTGGCATGCACGTCGAATTCGTCACCCGCGGTGGTGCGGACACCCAACGCCAGCCTGTCGCCGTCATTCGAAACCTTCTGCACCCGAACGCCTTGCGTCAGCCGTCCGCCCCGTTCGTCGAGCTCCACGACCAGGCTGTCGAGCAACGGCATCGGGTCGAACTGCGCCTGGTCTGCCAGCCGGACCGCACCGTGGAACGGGAAAGGCACATCGGCGTCGTCGACCCAGTCGACGTCCAATCCCGCGGCCTGGCACGCCTCCAGCTCCTGGCGCACCGAGGGAACGCCGTTCTCGGATTGTGCATAGGTGTACGCGTCCTCGCGTTGCACCGACAGCCCATGCGCCTCACAGTGCTGGACCAGCCACTCCAGCCCCTCGCGGTTGCCCTCGACGTATTGCCTGGCCGTCCCGGGACCGTGTTTGGAGACGATCTTCGAGAGCTTGGTGCTCTGCAACAGGCTGATTTTGGCGGTGGTGTTGCCGGTGGCGCCCGCCCCGACGCGTTGCGCTTCCAGCACCAGCACGTCCTTGCCGGCTCGCGCCAAGAGCACCGCGGTGATGAGGCCGGTGATGCCGGCGCCGACCACGACGACGTCGGCCGACCGGTCCGATTCGACCAGCGGGTCGGGCGGTGTCGGCCGCTCGACGCGGTTTGCTAGCCAAAGAGATGTCATGGCATTGCAGGTACCCGTTTGGCGCACCCCAAAACCGTGGCGGCCGAACGGGGTTCGCACGGAGTGTCTGACCGGTTCCCGGTGGCCGGAAGACTATCGTGTCCTCCGTTATGAGCGACCCACTGGGGTTGTCGATCGGGACGACGAACTTGGTCGCGGTACGTATCGACAATCCAGCCGATCAGCCCGCGTTCCGTCGTTCGGTATTCACCGTGCCGGACGGCACCGTGATGTCAGGCTTCGTCGAGCGGGTGGGCGACAACGTGCCACTGGTGGCCGCCGACGGATCGTCACACTCGGCCGACCGGTTGTTGGTCGCCGCGCTCGCAGACCTCGTCGAAGGGTACGGGTCCGCGTCGTCCGACGTCTCGGTCGCTGTGCCCGCACATTGGGGACCGGCCAGCCTGCGGACACTGCGCAGCGCACTGCGCGGACATCCCCTTTTCGGCGCCGACGGCACGATCACCCGACTCGTTTCGGATGCCAAGGCGTCGCTGACCGCACTGCAGGGCGATCTCGGCCTTCCGGCACAGGGTGTGGTGGCGCTGGTCGATTTCGGCGGCGGCGCAACCAGCATCACGCTGGCGGATGCAGGCGATGCCTTCGAGCCCATCGACGAGACGACTCGTCACACCGAGTTCTCCGGTGACCTGGTGGACCAAGCCCTGCTGAGCCACATCCTTGCCGGGCTCGCGGGCTCGGGTGGCGACGACCCCCTGAGCACGGCCGCCGTGGGGTCACTGTCCCGCCTGCGAGACGAGTGCCGCAACGCCAAGGAACGGTTGTCGACGCACGAAGCCACCGACGTCGATGTGCAGTTGCCGGACCATCACGTGGCGGTCCGGGTGACACGCGACGAGCTCGAGGCTCTGGTCGCGCCAAAGCTGGACGGTGTCCTTGTGGCGATCGATGACACGTTGCAGCGCAACAGAATTGGCTGGAAGGACGTCGCCGCCCTGGTCGTTGCCGGCGGTGGCGCAGGCATGCCGTTGATTCGACGGCGGCTGGCGGAGCGCTCCGGCATGCCGGTGTTCGCCACCCCGCAACCGGGGCTCGACGCCGCGAAGGGTGCCGCGTTGATCGGTGCGTACACCTCGGCCGCCGAGGCGCGGACCGGCTTGGCGCCCGTGATTCCCGCGGACGCCCCGACGGGTTTGGCGCCGGTGCCGCAGCCGGCGGCCGAGTCCCCCGGGTCGTCGACGTTTCGAGCGCTGGCCTGGTCGCAGGACGACGCGGCGGACGACCCCGTACCCTACACCGGCTCGGGACCCTATGAGACCCCGTATGACTCCGGGCCGATGCGCCCGCCGCCCGCGCAGTACGTTCCCCCCACGGAAGGGCCCATCGACGAACCGCGGATCTGGCAACGGCTACCAGGGCTGGTGATGGGTGTGGCCGCGGCCATCGCGGTGGTCGCAGTCGGCGGAGTGGCGATCGCCCTGACCAGCGCGACCGGCAGTACCGGCGTGACCGAGGCGCCGCAGACCGCGCCGGTTCCGCCGCCGTCGGCACCGGCGCCTGAACCGGTCGCACCCGAGGCGCCGCCGCCCCCGGTCGAGACCGTGACGCTGACTGATGCTCCGCCCCCTCCGCCGGTGACCACCGAGGCGCCGCCGCCTCCACCGCCGCCGACGACGGTCGTCACGACGACACAACCGACGACCACAACCACAACGACCACTACAACCACAACGACGACGACGACCACGGCGACGACCACCACGACGACCACCACCCCGCCCACGACCACCGCACCCACCACGGCGACGACCTCTTCCGCCACTGCGAGCACCACGCCGATGACGACCACGTATCTGACCGTGCCGTTCGTGCCGGTGCCGATTCCGATCCAGGTGCCGCAGAACCCTTACCAGCCGGTGCCGTAGGCCCGACTGTGGAGATAATGCGGCGATGAACCGGTTACATTCCGTCGCGGCAGCCCTGGCGATCACGGCGACGATGACTGCACCGTCGGCGGCCGCCACACCCGCAGAGGGCGACATCGAGCGCACCGATCTGGCGAAGGGGACGACGGATGCGCCCATCGCGATCGTCTCCGTGGGCCACCCGACCACCCTCTACGTGCAGAGCTTGGTGCTCGCCCCGGAGTCGAGCAGCGGCTGGCACACCCACCCGGGTCCGGAGTACTCGGTGATCAACGGCGGCGAGGTGAGTCTGCAGAGGGCGGGTGGCTGCCTGCCTGCGGTCTTCGGCGCCGGCCAAGCCATCTTCGTGCCCGCCGGAGTCCCACATGTGGTGTCCAACAAGGGTTCTGAGCACGCTGAGGCAACAGTCACCTACACGTTGCCCGCCGACCGTGCGGTGCGGGACGACGCGCCGGCCGCCTGCCCGTAGGGCTAACGCCCGTACGTGTACTCCGGCTCATGGAACCGATTGATGATCGGGATCCGCTCGATGATGCGGTCGCGTAGCCGCGGTTTCGGAGGCGGTACGTAAGCAGGCGCCGGCGGCGGCGCATACACCGGTGCCGGTGGCGTGTACGCCGGGGCGGTGTCGACGGGGGCCGGCGGCGCGTAGACGGGTTCCGGTGCGGTGTAGGCCGGCGCGGGCGGTACGTAAGCCGGGGGTTCGTAGACGGGTCCGACCGGGGGAGCGGCGGGCGGTGGTGGAGGGGCGGCCACCGCGATGGTTTGCGCGACGACAGGCCTGGCCTCGGCCGGGGTCGTAGCGGCCTTCTTGCTGGGCATCTCGTTGTCGACGGGCCGCTGTGCCTCTTCCGCGACGGCCACGGATTCCTCCTCCGCGACGTGCGCGTCCTGGCGTGTGGGCTCGACGTCGCCGGTCAGGCTCAAGCCGACCGCTGTCGAGGTCGACACCACGAACGTCACCACGGCGGCGACCAGGACCGACGCCAGCGCCCCGACCCGCGACGGTCCCTTCGCCACGGTGGCGTCCAGCCTGTTGACCGCACGCGCCGAGGCCAGCGCCGCGCCGCGCGCAAGTGCCAGGTCAGCCTCGGCGGCGGAGAACACCGGGGAGTCGGTCACGTCGCCGAGCGTGGAGGTGACCAGGTCGAGATCGCGGGCCGACCCGACCACGAAGATGGCCTGCGGTCGCCACTGGTTGAGCTCGAGCATGGCGATCACGCTGCTGGGCAGCTCGACGACGTCCGCGCCGTCAAGGGGTCGTGCGATGCGATCGACGGTCACGCCGTCACGGTCGACCATCGCGACCACCGCGGCGTCGGGCTCGACGATGCACACCGCGACGTCGTCGTAGTCGGCGATGTCGGCGATGCCCGCCGCCAGCACATCGCCGGCTTCCAGCTCGGAGATCGCGATCGCGTTGCCGTAGCCGCGCGCGGTCAGGACCTCCAGCACACCGGACGCCATGGCCTCGGCCTCGTTGGTCCAGGTGACGCCGATCGCGTGGATCGGGCTGTCGACGACATCGGCGAGCGCCACGTTGAGCAGATCGTCGGGATCGACGTCCGCGTCGAAGTCGAACGACCCACGGTCGACGGTTGCTCCTTCGCCGGTGGTGCCCTCCACGAGCACCCACCGAACCGTGCTGGACGTCATCGACAGGCCGAGCACGAGGTCCATATCGTGTCCCCGTTCTTGCGGTGAATCAGGCTCTGAGGTTACCTCTCGCCTGACTCGGTACCCACTCAGCAGCGGCACCCAACGGTTGCGGCGAGGCCACGTACCCCCGTTTGCGCAATGGCGCGATGTGGAGTTTGCGACGATGGCACCCGGGGGAACATCAGAGTCACTCAGCACCTGAGGGGGAGCAGACCGTGGACGCGCTGGCCGAGACGACTACGGACCCTCAGTCGGGGGTGCGCACCTCGTCCCTGCGCTTCGGGGTGAGCACGCCGGGCGGGTTCACAGCGGGGCGGGAGTTGCAGGCTGTGGCCGACGCCGTCGGACAGCGGCCCCAGATGGTGATGGCGTTCGAGGATTTCTTTGCTCCGCCGCCCGTGTCGGCGATGGCCGTCGTGACCTACAGCGGCGCCGAACCCATCGTGTCCTGGGAGCCGTGGTGCTGGACGGACGATCGGTCACCCGCCGTCGTGAGATCGCTACTCGCGGGTGCCCTCGACGACTACATCTACCGCTGGGCCGACGAGTTCTGCGAATGGGGGCGCCACGTCTTCATCCGGTTGGCGCACGAGTTCAACGGTGACTGGTATCCCTGGACACCTGCATGCGGCACTTCGCCGTCGGCGTACATCAGCGCGTGGCGGCACGTGCACGACATCTTCACCGAACGCAACGTCGCAAACGTCGACTGGATATGGGCGCCCACGGTCGGTGCTGCCGGAAGGCTTGCCGACTGGTATCCCGGCCACGAGTACGTCGACGTTCTGGGGATCGACGGATACAACTGGGGGACCTGCCTGTCCTCGACGAGCTGGGTCGACCCCGATCAACTGTTCGGAGCCGCCCTCGACGAGCTGAGAGCCATCACCGCGGACAAGCCGATCCTGATCGCGGAAGTCGGTTGCGCCGAGTCCGGCGGCTGCAAAGCCGAATGGATCGAGCGCTTCGTGGAATTCCTCCGGCTTCAGCGCGATGTGATCGGCTTCGTCTGGTTCGATCATGACAAGGAGACCGACTGGCGGATCGAGAGCACCCCGGAGTCCGCGGCCGCGATGGCCGAGGCGATGCGGGATACGCGGTTATCTTCATGACATCGGACGTGGTTTACGACCGCTTCGCCCTCCCGGCCGAAGTGGAAGAGCAGCGGCTTCACTCCCTGACACAACTGGACATCCTCGACACCCCGGCGGAAGAGCGGTTCGACCGGATCATCCGCATGGCCCAACTGATTTTCGAGGTGCCGAGGGCATACATCAACTTCATCGACCGTGACCGCCAATGGTGTAAGCAGGCGGTGGGCGAGGGTCTTGAGATCAGCGGACCTCGCGAGACCTCGGTGTGTCGAGCCACCATCGCGCGGACCTATGACAAACCGTCAGAGCCGGCCCTGATTGTCGACGACCTCACCGCCGAACCGGAATTCGCTGCGCTGCCCGCTATCGCAGCCGAGGACGGAATCCGGTTCTACGCCGGTTATCCGCTGTTCGGTCCCGGCGGTCATGCGGTCGGCACCTTCTGCATCTACGATTTGAAACCGCGTTCACTCGACGCTCGACAGCGCGAGGTGTTCCGTCAGCTCGCCGTATGGGCGCAACGCGAACTCGAACGGTCCGACGACTTGGAGAGGGCGGCCGCCATTCAGCGTCTGCTCCTGCCTCCGGCAATCGACGACCTCCCGGGCTACTCGGTTTGCGCGATGTGTTCGCCCGCCTTCGCGGTCGGCGGCGACTTCTACGACTACTACCCCGTGCAACGCGGCGCGGTGTTCACTGTCGCCGACGTGATGGGCAAGGGGCTGGGGGCGGCACTGTTGACCGCGAGTGTGCGGTCGGCGCTGAGGGGAGCGTCGCGCGCTGTCGACCAGGTGGCGCACGACGCCGACCTGTCGGCAGCGATCAACTCGGTGGCCAGCCAGTTGACCGAAGACTTTAGTCGCACAGAAACCTTCGTGACGATTTTTCATGCCCGGCTGGACACGATGACCGGCCGGGTGCAGTACGTCGACGTCGGCCACGGAATCGCCGCGGTGTTGAGGCGAACCGGGACGGTCGAACGCTTATCCGCAGGTGGGCTACCAATGGGTGTCGTACCCGACGACACCTGGGGAACACAGGAGACGGTGTTGGAGCCGGGAGACATGCTGGTGGTTGCCTCGGACGGGTCGCTGGACTTGCTGGGGCGCTCAGCCGTTGAGCAGGACATCCTGAATTTCATTGCCGCCCACGCCCAGCCGGGTGAACTCTGTGCCGCGGTGGGAGCCTTGACAACCAGGAAGCCGCCGCTCGACGACGTGACCTTGATCGCGGTACGCCGGGACGGACCGTGACACACAAGCATTCGTCGGAAGGAACCACGCCGTCACCGTGGCTGCGGCTGCTGATCGTGGTGACGGCGGTCTTGGGCATCAATTACGTCGTATGGCGATGGCTTGCCTCGACGAACTGGTCGGCGTGGTGGATCGCCGTCCCTCTCGTGTTGGCCGAGACCTACAGCCTCATTGACTCGCTTCTGTTTGGGATGACGATGTGGCGATTGCGTCGGCGGCCTCCGCCGCCACCGCCTCCCGAGGGGGCGACGGTCGACGTGTTCATCACCACGTACAACGAGCCCATCGACATGGTGATCGCGACAGCCGAAGCGGCGCAACGCATTCGGTATCCACATCGGACCTACATTCTCGACGACGGGGAACGCGACGAGTTGGCGCAGGCGGCCGCCGAACGCGGGATCGGCTATCTGGTCCGGTCGTCGCATTGGCTGGACAAACCGCGTCACGCGAAGGCCGGAAACTTGAACAATGCGCTGCTCGAGACCGACGGTGAGTTCATCCTGATCCTCGACGCTGACCAGGTTCCGGAGCCGGAGATCCTCGATCGTACGCTGGGTTATTTCCGTGACGAGAAGATGGCGTTGGTGCAGACGCCGCAATACTTCGTCAACGTCCCGTTCTCCGACCCGCTGGGCAGCCAGGCGCCACTGTTCTATGGTCCGATCCAGCAAGGCAAAGACGGTTGGAATGCTGCCTATTTCTGTGGATCCAACGCCGTTCTGCGACGCGATGCGCTGATGCAACTCGGTGTGACCGGCTATGTGCGCGCGGTTGAAGACGGCATCAAACGCGCGCTCTACACCTCCCGCAAGATCCTCAAACAGGCCAAGCGCAAGATCGGCAGGGACCAACCGGACGTGTTGGCCGCCCTGACGAGCGTCGAGGACGCAGTGCACGAGTCCCGTGCCGCGCTCAAGAACAAGCAACCGCTGGCCGACATCACCTACCTATTCCAGCAACGCGTCGACGCGGCGGCAAAGAGCTTGGTGGATGCCGACGTCAGCGCCATGCGCGCCGATCTAGATGCCATCGCCGCGCTGAGTGGGCAGGGTGAACAACTCGACACCGCAGTCATCTTCGACGACGAGGCCCTGGAATCGCTGGCCGGACGGGACTGGTCACCGTTGGGGGCCCTGGAGTCGATCCGCACCATGATCCGCGCGGTCGACGTCGGGAGGGACGACGAGGCCCAGCCGATGCTGCCGATGGCCACCATCTCCGTGACCGAGGACATGGCCACCTGCATGCGCATGCACGCGCTCGGGTGGAAGTCGGCCTACCACCACGAGATCCTGGCCAAGGGGCTGGCGCCCGACGACGTGCGAACCATGCTCACGCAGCGGCTGCGTTGGGCACAGGGCACGATTCAGGTGATGCTCAAGGAGAACCCACTGTTCGTCAAGGGGCTGAGCATCGGACAGCGCCTGATGTACTTCGCGACGATGTGGAGCTACCTGGCGGGTTTCGCGGCGTTGGCCTACATCGCCGCCCCGGCAATCTTCCTGATCTTCAACGTCATGCCGGTGCAGGCATACAGCTGGGACTTCTTCGGGCGGTTGATCCCGTTCCTGATCCTCAATCAGCTCCTTTTCATCGTCGTCAGCAGGGGTACGCCGACATGGCGTGGCCAGCAGTACAGTCTTGCGCTGTTCCCGGTGTGGATCAAGGCGTGTATCACGGCATTTCGCAATGTTTACTTCGACCGGCCGCTCGGCTTCGCGGTGACGCCCAAGACGCGGCAGGGTGCGGGTGCCATTCCGTGGGGATTGGTGAAATGGCAGATCGCTGCCATGGTGCTGCTGGTGGTCGCCTCGGTCATCGGGATCGTCCAGTTGTATTTCGGCGCAATCTCGGTGCTGGGCGTCGGAGTGAATCTATTCTGGGTGCTCTTCGACCTGATCATCCTGAGCGTGGTGTTCCAGGCGGTGCGGTATCGCGGCCATGAAGCGGAAGGTGAGAAGTGACCGGATCGACTAGGCGTACAACAGCTTCGGGCGCAGTGGTGGTGAAGCCCGAGGGGCGGTTGAACATGGTGGCGGCGCCGGCGCTGCGCACGGAACTACACGGCCTCATCGAGGGCGGCAACACCCGGCTGGTCGTGGATCTGTCGGCAACGGAGTTCATCGACTCGTCGGGACTCGGGGCGCTGATCTCCGGACTCAAGCTCGCGAGGCAGGCGGGCGGGGATCTGAGAATCGCGGCGCCCACGACGCAGGTGGAGACCGTGTTGTCGCTCACGAACCTGGACCGAGTGCTGCGCGCACATCCCACAGCCGATGCCGCATTCGACTAGAAGCGACCGATGATGCAGAATCCCGCCGCCGTGGTCGAAATGGCCACCGGACCGGAAACCCTTGCAGCTCTGCAGGAAACGTTGGACGAGGTGTGGCAGAGGCATGACATTCCCGATGGGACCCGGATGTCGATGGATCTGGCGGTCGGAGAGATCGGCGCCAATATCATCGAGCATGCAGGGGGTGGCCAGTCGGTGCGGTTGCGAATGGAGGTCACGGTCTCACCCACCGAAGTGATCGCGACCCTCATCGACGACGGCGGACCGTCCCCCGTCGACCTCAGTCAGGTGGAGTTGCCCGACGAACTCGCGGAAAGCGGCCGGGGGCTGGCCATCACGCTGAGGGTGCTCGACGAGCTGTCCTATCGGCGCGAGGAAACCGGTAACCGCTGGACATTGGTGTCGCGTCTGCACTGACCGGGATCAGGGCCGGAACGTCACTCCGCCGTCAACGCTGATCGTCTGCGCGGTGATGAAGCTGCCGTCGTCGGAGAGCAGAAGCGCGGCCAATGCGGCGACGTCGTTGGGTGTCCCGAACCGGGCCTTGATCATCTGTCGGGCGCGGGCCTGTTCGATGACGCCGTCGGGCATCGGCTGCTGGTCGAATTTGTAGTGCCAGATCAAGCCGGGCGCGATCGCGTTGCATCGGATGCCTTTCGGTCCGTACCGGCGCGCGATGTGTCGCATCAGGGCCAACTCGGCAGCTTTGCTCATGGCATACGACACCCGGGTGCCTGCGCCGTTGTAGGCGTCGATGGAAGCGGTGAAGACGATCGAACCGCCGCCGGCTTCGACCATCACGGGTATGGCGTGCTTGGCGCAGATGACGAAACCGCGGGTGTTGACGCGCATTACCTCGTCGAAGGCTTCAAGGGGAAGCTCCACGACTCCGCCGGGCAGATAGGCGTCCGCGGCATTGGTGAAGTTCACATGCATGCCGTCGAGGCGACCGAAGGTGTCCACGGCCAGTGCGACCGCGGTGATCACGGACTGCTCATCGGAGCCGTCGAGATGCGTCCCGCGGATCCGCTCGCCGCCGGGGTCGATGTCGTCAGTGACGCGTTTCACCAGCTCAGCGTCGATATCCCCGATCACCAGGCGGGCTCCCTCGTCGGCGAACCTGCGCGCCAGCCCGTTGCCGATGCCGCCGAGGCCGGCGACCATGATGACCTTGTCTTCGAGCATTCTCGCCACGTTCGGAGATGATCCACCCTGGTCGAGTACCGTCACAGCCGATCGTCCCGGATTGCGGCGAATGTAACGATTTGATATACAACCCTGCGTGGGTCGGCACTCCGTAGCCAAGAAGCGGCGCACGTCACCGATGGGCGTGGCTGCCGTGCTCGGACCGGCCGCCGTCTTCTTCGCGGTTGGCGGAGACGTTCATCTTCAGGCACGTCCGGCCCCCGAGAGCAAGCCCGTCGTCGAAGAGGTCGTCGACACCCAGCCGTGTTGTCTGGAGATTGTCGCGGCCCCTCCGATATCCCCCGCGGCGGCCATCGGTCATGTCCATCCCGGCGTGGCACCCGACGCCATGGTTGCGGCCGCCCGCTACCGCACTGTCGACCGTTCTCTGCCGGTCGGCATCGCACCCGAGCGCGGCCTGCAGGTGAAGACGATCCTGGCGTCGCGCGCGATCAGCGAGGCCTTCCCTGAGATCAGCAATATCGGCGGTGTGCGCCCGGATTCGCTGAGGTGGCATCCCAACGGCTTGGCGCTCGACGTGATGATCCCCAATCCGGGTAGCGCGGAGGGGATTGCGCTCGGTGACGAGATCGTCTCGTACGTACTGCGCAACGCGAAACGCTTCGGCTTGCAGGATGCGATCTGGCGCGGCGTGTACTACACGCCGGATGGCGCTCAGCGAGGTGGCTACGGCCATTACGACCATGTGCACATCACGACCCATGGCGGCGGATATCCGACCGGCGAAGAGACCTACCTGCGCTGAGTTGTCGCGCGCGTGATGCGACGCAGCGGATGCCCGCGGGTGTGACCAATCTTACAGTTTGCTGAGAATCGCCAGCTACGCGCACGAAAATTACCTCTAGCAAACACATCCAAGACGTACCGCCAGCCCAGCCCCGACCGGGGTTCGCCACTACTCGGTTAATATTTCCATCCGTAAGTAAGCACACTTATTTTCAGGGGTGGGACACGCATGCGCAGTTGGAGCGCAAAACCGGAAGGGGCTCGGGCCCGTAGGCGCAGGCTCAGCCGTGGGAGCGGCAAAAAGCTGGCGTTGATGGGTGCCATCGCGACGACGTCGATAGCGATGGTCCTGACGCCGTCGATGGCTAATGCCGCTTCGTCACAGACCTACTTCGTGGGGGTTCCGGACTGGTTGCCGATTGGCGAGGGGTCGAGGCTGCCGAATGATCCGGTCGCGATCAACAACGCCATTGTCGCGGCCAAGGACCGCAATCCGCTGGTGGCCTGGGGCCTGGGTCCCGTGCAGCTGAAGCCGGTGTGGGTGAACTGGTACACACCGGTCAACCCGCTGGATCCGACAGACCCGGGCCAGGAGCAGTACTACACGCCCGGTGAGTGGGGTCAGACCGGCTCACACACGGTTTCGGTCAACGAGCCCAACCCCCTGTATGACGAGGCGTATGACCTCGCGTACGACGGCGGATACGAGGTCGCTCGTGCTGCCTATATCGCCAAGGCTTCGGAGGACGCCTCCACCGCGGCGTACAACACCACGTACGCGCAGGTATACACGCGTAAGTACAACGAGTACGTCCAGAAGTACTGCAAGGTCATCTGTAACCCAAAGAATCCTTCGGGGGCGATCAAGACGGCTGCGGACGCCTTCGCCAAAGGTGAGGCAGCCTTAGAGGCCGGCAAAGCCGCCGTCGCGGCTGCCCAGGCCGCGGCCAAGGACCCCACCGTTGCGGCCGCCGCCGCCGCTGCTGGGCACAGCGCCGGCTTGGCCGCGGCACTGGCCGCCGTGACCAACATCCCTCAAACCATTGAATTCACCACAGAGGTACCGGAATTCGGTTGGAAGGAAGACGGGTACTGGACCACGACCACCTCGGGTCAATGGGTTGCGTCGCCTGACGACGTCGCGGGCCTGCCGACGGTTGGCCAGCTCGCCTATCTGGCGCACGCTATCGAGAACGGCGATCTCAGTGCACTTGCCCCGGTGCTGAACTGGACCGCCTATCTCACGAATGTCAACCTGATCGCCTACGGCGACGGGGCGATCGCAGCCGGTCAGGCGTATCAAGCCTTCATCGACAGCGCCAACGGCAACACCCACGAGGGCTACAACCCCTTCGCCGTCGGCGATCCCGCGACCGGTCCACGCAAAATTCGCCTCACCTTCGGCGACGGCAAGGTCACGGTGACACGGACGGACACCACAAACAATCCGCTCGAGATCCCGCTTCCGGGTGACCTCGAATTTCCCGATGCGCCGCCGGTGGGCTGGGAGACGGTGCAGGAGGGCGGCGTGATCGACGTGACCCTGCTGTCGCTGCTGCTCGTGAGGAATCCGGGCCGTGCGAACGGTGGCCTCTACTCGCGCTTCGCGCCGATGTACGAAGAGCTCACCGGAGTCAACCCGGTGACGCCCGACCGCCAGGACGTGCTGCCCGAAGGCTTTGACCCGGACCTGATCACCAAGCTGCTCACGGGGAATGCCGGCGACATCACTTTCGACGAACTCGGCAACCTGCAGACCGTGATCGACTCGGTCGACGGGGAGCCGATCATCGTGACGGTCAAAGCCGACGTCGGTTGGCAGTATGACCTGCTCTCCGATGCCCCCGCGACCGCCAACCCGATCGCATGGGCCAACTCGGTTGCGGCGGCGGTGCTGTTGACTAATCTGTTGACCGGAGTCGACTTCGGAAACCTCGGCGCGGGTGGATATGTCGGCCCGGACGGGACGATCTACTACACGCTACCGGTGGACGAGCTGCCATTGCTGGCGCTGCCTCGGCTGGCCGCGGCCGCCATCGGTCTGGCCACCGGCGAAGACGTCAACACGCCGCTGGCCGATGCGCTCGAGCCGGTTTTGAAGATGCTGGTCAACATCGGATACTCCGACGTCGTGCGAAATGCGGACGGCACGTACAGCCGTTCGCTTGACAAGTTCGGTGAGCCGACGTTGTTCGGCACGCCGACGCTGACGCCGGCCCAGATGGCCATGTTGCCAGGCGATTTCATCCGCCTGCTGGGTTCAGGTGTGGGCGACGAGATGACCGATGTGTTGACGCGCGCGGTGACGCAGTTGGTCGAGCAGACGAAGATCGGACTGACAACCGAGCAGCGCGCTCAACTCAATACGATGCTGGCGGCGCCCGGCTCGATCTTGAAGACCGTCAGTTCTCAGTTCGGAGAACAGGTCTCGAGCGTGACTTCAGAGGTCGAGCGCCAAACGCCCGACGTGCCGAGGCCGAGTCAGGCCGACCTGGGCGAGCGGCAGCGGGAGGTCGGCCAAGGGCTGGCCACCGTGCGGGATGGGGTCAACGAGGTCGTCGGCGGAGTGCGGTCGGCGGTGGAGAATCTCGATCGCGTCGACGCTCGCTCCGGCGAGAGGGACGGCACCGGCGGAAGCGGCGGAAGCGGCGCCGGCAAGACCGACGCCAACGGTGGCGCCAACAAGGCGACTCCGGACGGCCGCTACCGCGGCACCAGGAAGGACAATGGGGACGGCGGCGCCAACAAGGTGGAGCCCGGAACCGTGGCCAGGGTGCCGGGATCGAGCGCCGCGAACGCTGACAAGGACGCCGCCTCGGACGTCACCAAGGCGGGCGACGAGAACGGCGGCAATGACAGCGACGACAGCAAGACCGACGGAGGCGGCGACGAGTAACTGCGTCTGCCCTCAGGCAGTCCCGGTGCCGTATGGCCCGGGGCTGTTGTCGTCACGGGCCGGGCGTCGTGACGAGCGGCGCAAGCCTCTCAGTGATGTCCGCCGTCTTGCTGTTGAGTGTCGGCCGGGGCAGGCTGCACGTTGGACACCCCCGGTGCCGCAGGCGACGGGGCGCACGTCGGTGTACCGTCGACAATGGATTCACTTCCGCTGCATGCCGGTTCGCCGACCGATTGCGCAGAGACGCCGCCCAGCGCGGCGATAACGGAACCCGCGGCGAGCGCGCATCCGAGAACCGCCGCACCCGCGTATCGGCTAGCAAATCTTGATAATCGGTACATCCGACACCTCCTTCGACAGCCTCGGCGAGAATGCTTGTCTGATTCGAGCCGCTCACTGCGAGGCTGAGGCGAGAATATCGCCAATGTGCCGTTGGATCCGAAGAATTGACGCGCCGTGCTCATGCCGTCATCAAGGCGCGCGAGGATGCGGTTCTTCAGTTCGAAACGGGGTGGGCCAATCTATGGGTTGGCCGCTTGCTCCACCGGCCGCCGCGCGATGACGATGAAGAATCCGCCCTCGCGATGGCCGGTAACCATCATCCCGAGGTTCACCAGCAAGCGCTCGAATCTGCTGCCGAGTCGCTCCGGCTTGAAAAGCTGCTCGTCTTCGGCCAGCTCGGTGAACGGCTCGGTCTTCGGGATCGCATGCACGAAGTCGAAGCCGACGTCCTTGAGCCACCCGACTACCTCGCCGACGGTGTGCTTCGATTCGTGCGGATTCTTGTACTGATCCATGAACCACGAACGGCGCTTCTGCGTGCTGACTCGGGCATCTACGGCGTGGCGATCGAGAAACATCAAGCGATCGTTGGTGGCCTTGAAGGCGAAGCGACGGATGTCAGTGGCCAGCCGCCCGAACCTGTGATAGAGACCGATCATGATGTAGCCGCCTGGCCGCACCAGCCGCGAGATCGACTCGAAGCCGAGCTGTGGATCGCTCGTATGGTGCAACACCCCGTTTGAGATCACCAAGTCGAACGTGCCCGGTTTGAACGCCGGTCTGAACAAGTTCATTTGCAGAAAGTGGGCGCGTTTGAGATTGTTCTGCTGCTTGAAGGCTGTGGCCATTTTCAGCGAGTTCAGGCAGAGATCGGTCCCGATCACCGCCCGGTTGCGGATGGCGAGAAAGTTGGTGAGCTGGCCGGTGCCGCATCCGCACTCGATCACGCGCGCGCCAGCCGGGATCTGTTCGTCGAGTAGCTTGGCGAACACCGCCTTTCGCGCCTTGTCGATCAAGCTGCCCACGCTGTCGAAGTCGTCGTAATTCGGGAAGGGGTTCACCTCGTAGAACGCCTTGATCTCTTGGGTGACGTCCTCTTTCGAGTCGCTCCAATCATTCGGTACGAAAAGCGATGTCACGCCGTCCTGGGCAGGATAGTGCTGCCGACACTGGGCACAGGATGAGTCGTCGCCTCGGACTACCAGGGCGCCGCCGCAACGCGGGCAACACAACAACTCGGAATGTTCGTTGAAGAGATCGTTGAGCCCGGAATAGGTCACGCCGAAGTGTAACTTCGAACTCAAGATCAAGGAACAGTGTCACAGCGGCGTGGCATCAGTCGTTTCGTGAGATGGATGCTGAAGGCAAGCTGACCCGTGTTGGCTGATTGAACGGCGCGCTCTGCCAATCTGACTTAGCCTGCGGGGCAGCGCAGTACGCGGTTCGATGTGTCTGGACCGACTTTCCGTGCGCGGAGCTCACACACCCTCATGTCCGATCGGAGCCCGTAAAGCATGTTTTTCTGTTTGCCCTTGTAGTGTCAGCAAGCGGCTGAGACGCGTTGAATCAGAAGATGATTGATCGCAGTATCGAGCGTCAACCCGGCACCCGACAACAACGGCGCCGCTGTTCCCTGTAGCGATGGTTGTCCAGAATTGATAGAACTCGGACGACGTTGTTCAAAGTAGCTCAAGGTGCGAGCGTGGGGCCTTCCGACAGCTCGTTCCCGCAGGGGCTCAAGCGCTTCCGTTTGCTGCAGCGCCCGATAGCCGAGTTACCCGTTGCTCAGTGACTATCGGCAGCCAAGCCAAATCGAAACCCCCGGCCCGGCTTGTGTTTCCCCCGGCGTCTTGAGGAAAGCGTCGTCGGCACCGTGGTGCGGGATACGTTAGAGGCGAATGCCGGAATCCGCGCGATCTGGCTGTCGACCAACTGCTCAGAAGAGCGCGTACAGGGTGAAGGGAACGGTGACTTGGACGACGCCGAGCAGGCCCGCGACGCCCAGCAACAGTATGATCATGGGGATCACCCAGTAGGCTCTGTTCACGACGGCGTATCTGCTGAACTCTGTCAGCATTTTCCAGGCGTAGAAGGCGCGCCGCATCAGTCGAGTACCGTCGAAATCGAAAACAATTCTCTGTCCTCACGGCCAGGCTGCAGTCGTTTGTCTAATATGTGATCCTCGAGGATCAGATAGTCCATCTCGGTATTCATGAAACACCGGTAAGCGTCCTGTGGAGTGCAGACGATCGGCTCCCCTCGGACGTTGAACGAGGTGTTGACGACCACGGGGCATCCCGTTAGTTCTTCGAATGACGCTAAAACGTTGTGGTAGAACGGGTTTGTTTCCCGCGAGACCGTTTGAATGCGTGCGGAGTAGTCGACATGGGTAACCGCGGGGATCGACGACCGCACCTTGTTGACCTCGCTCCAGATCTCGCCTGATCCATCGCTGTCGGGAGCGGTACGTATCTCCTCGCGGACCGGACTCACCAAGAGCATGTATGGGGAAGGCGCGTCGAGGTCGAAGTAATCCTTGGCTCGTTCCTCGAGAACCGAGGGCGCGAACGGGCGAAACGACTCTCGATATTTGATCTTCAGGTTCATGACCGACTGCATTTGCGACGACCGAGCGTCTCCAAGAATCGAACGATTCCCGAGGGCGCGAGGCCCGAACTCCATGCGGCCGGTGAACAGACCCACGACGTTGCCTTCCGCGATCAGCTCCGCGATTCGACGGGCTCGCTCATCGGCGTCTGTGACCGTATCGAAAGGGTAGCCGTGCGACGAGAGGTATGCGGAAATCTCGTCTGACGAGAATTGAGGCCCGAGATACGCTCCCTCCATGCCGTCACCTGCGATGTGCCGTGTGTTACCGGCGATCTGGTACCACGTGTGCAACGCCGCGCCGACGGACCCTCCGGCGTCCCCCGCCGCCGGCTGAATCCAGATGTCGGTGAATGGCCCTTCGCGGAGCAGCCTTCCGTTCGCGACGCTGTTGAGAGCAACACCGCCCGCTAAGCACAAGTTCTTCTCCTGGGTGATGGCCGCGGTTGTCGCGGCCATCCGCATCACGATCTCTTCTGTGACATCCTGGATGGAGCGGGCGATATCCATCTCCCTCCGAGTGATGTCGCTTTCCGGAGGACGAGGTGGCCCGCCGAACAGTTCGGCAAAACGGTCATTCGTCATAGTGAGGCCGCCCAGGAAGTCGAAGTACCTGAGATTGAGTCGGATTGAACCGTCGGTGTGAATGTCGACAAGGTTGTCTGTAATGACATCGACGTAGGCCGGTTCACCGTATGGCGCGAGGCCCATGAGTTTGTATTCGCCTGAGTTGACTCGGAAGCCGCAAAAATAGGTGAATGCGGAATAGAGCAGTCCAACCGAGTGCGGGAATCGCATTTCGCGATGGATCTCCAGCTGATTGCCGACCCCACGGCCGATGCTCGCAGTCGCCCACTCGCCGACTCCGTCCATCGTGAGGACAGCGGCCGATTCGAACGGTGAGGGGTAAAAGGCGCTTGCGGCGTGACTCTCGTGATGCTCCGTAAAGTACAGCTCCGATGGCATCTCGTACCCGAGCGCTTTTAGATTGCGTTCGATCTCATAGGTAATCCAGAGTTTTGTTCCCAGCCACTGCGGAAGCGCCGTCCGGAAGGAGCGAAATCCCCGCGGAGCAATGGTGGCGTACGTCTTGAGCAGACGAATGAACCGGGTTATCGGCTTCTCGTAGAAGGCGATTGCATCGATTCCAGTGCGGTCAACGCCTCCTGCGCCGAGGCAGTACGCGATCGAGTTCTTCGGGAACCCCGGGTCGTGCTTAAGGCGGGTGAACCGTTCCTCCTGCGCGGCGGCGATAATCTGCCCATCTCGTACCAGAGCAGCAGCCGAGTCATGGTAGAAGGCGCTTATACCGAGGATGTTCATGTCCGCACCGCGCCGCCGATCAGCTCGACCATCCCGCCGACAGCTTCCCGATTACTCATGACTTCAACCCCAGGTGTGGATAGATGACTCGGGCAACAAGTTCCGCGCCCAATTCATTGGTATGCGCGTTGTCCATGAACACGGCTTCCTCTACGCCGTCCAGTGTGTCGGCGAGGTTGATGGCTGGAGGGGTCATGAGGTTCGTCGCCTCAAGGAATGCCGCACCAACTCCCCACTCATCTGGGCTCGCGTAGCGTTCGGCATCGCCGCCCTCAGTGCTATACGCAAGTGGCTGCCAGACGAACACGGCCTTGAAACCGTAGCTTCTCGCCAGCTGTTCGATGACCCCGACCGCCCTGTCGTAGAGGTTCACAGCGTTGCGTGCCCGCTCTTGGGTCAGCTCTGGAGTGAATTCCGGCACGGCCCTCCTAGAGTTCGAGGTCAGGGCCATGCGCGTCAGAATGCTGTGTTGCGCGTAAAAAGCCATGAGAGAGTCTTTGAGGCCCGCCGCCCCGCCACGCAAGCGAGCCCTTTCCACAGCCTGGCTTACGAAGTTCCCACCCGGGTACGTAGGTTCGGTCGTGAGTCCTTCCACCTGCTCGGCAACGTCATTCGCGCCGTCGTAAAAGACTGCCACGTCGGGGACCCGCCCTTCGCTGAGTAGCTGCTGAAGGAGAGCTAGTTCCTGCCAGATTCCCCACGCGACCTGACCGTAGTTGGTGATACGGACCGGAATACCGTCCTCTTCGGCTAATCGAGCCACTTGAGAAGGAATCGTGTACAAGTCGCGTTGACCGTAGCCCCACATTGTCGACCCGCCGAACATGTATACGGAGGTGGCGTCTCCACCCACTCCCGGGGCGGTATAGGTCTTGCGGGCGTGGTCGACAATGTTGATGTAGTTGCCCTTATGGTCCCCGTTCACCATGCCTAAGAGCGGCACATACGTGTTGTGCGTGTATATGTACTCGAACTCGTTGAACCAATCAGCAGCCCAGTCTTGATCCGCCGCCATGGCGGCTGAAGAGATCTGTGCTGTAAAGATGTCGTCCCAAGTGCCTTCATTGCCTCCGACGCGAACGCCACCATGGGGCGCCCACTGCGGGAATGAAAGCCCGATGGCAAGATCGACGACGACCAACACCAGCGCCGCGCGAAAAGTCATCGCCGCAACATGTCTTGCTGTGGCCCCGCGCCCCCTGGGTCTCCAACCGATCACTTCCGGTTCGACACTGAACTGGCGGCGAGCCATCGTTGGATCGGATAAGCGCGGCTTGATGATCCAGGTGCTTTCGGGATTGACACCGGGTGAAGTAAGGGGGTTGCGACCGAAGAGGCGAAGAAAAAGAGACACCGGAGTTATGACGACGAAGTAGATGATTGCTAACAGAACCGCCGCTATGGCTCGCGCCGCTGACGCAGCGAACCGGGCGATGCCCCGGTCGATCGTCGCTCCCTCGGCCGGCCGAAAGACGCCAATCAACGCGAGCGCGATCACCATCAACACAAGCAGAGTGGCTCCGAGTCGTAGCCCGAGCAGCCACAGAACCGCGGCGAACACCAAACCGACGGAAGTCCTCAGGGCAGAGGCCTTGAGGGCAGCAAGGCGCCGGGATCGCCGATCTTGTTCCAGGGGGTGGTCTGGACCTTCCTCAGGCACCCACCAACCACGCTCACCATAAGCTGTGATGGCCTCGTCGTGCTGCTCCTGGAGCATCTGTCTCCTCTTCGACGATCCAGTACAGAACATGCCCTTCGCCAGCGCATATGGTCACATTCGCGAGCACCCTAGCATCGCGACGCCGCCGATATCCGCGAATCCACACCGATGATCGCCCGGAATTTGTTCTGTGGGCGCTACAGCGCGATAGATGTCCCTCGATGCGGATACATCAGTGCTGCAAGGAGACTGGCTGACGCGGACAGCACCGCAGTTGGGTTCGACGGGCAGAGTTTGGTCGCTCCGCGCGCTGGAACGCACGTCGGCGGTATGCCATCGACAATCGGTACTTTGGCGGCATGCCGGTTCAGCGACCGATCGCATGGGGCAACTCCCGGCCGGTGGCGACGGGAACGGCCGCGAGCGCGCACCGCAGAGCCGCCGCGCCGGCTAACTGTTCTTGATGAATCGGACATCCACCACCTACCTCGACAGCCCCGGCGAGAAAGCTTGGCTAATGCGTCTCCATCGCAGCTTTCGAGCTTTTCGGTTAAGAACCACTAAGCAACTTCTTCGAAGATGGCCCAGCGCGTCATGCCCGACGGCGGGGCGAGACTCCTGCACGCGATCACCTGCTGACCGCGGAGCAGATCGCCGAGTAAAGACCTGACTATCGGACGGGCAGTCGAGCTTCAACAGGTTCATCACGCGAGGTACATCGACATCAACCGGTTCACCTTGAAGAAGTGAGCGGCCTACTCAATGTGTCGCCGGTGACAATCCGTACCGGCGTACCACGTCGTCCAGCCAGTCCGGTGCGGCAGGGGTCAGGCCGTATCTGGCTGCCAGCTCGGTGAATTCGGCCGACTCATGCAACGGTGAGCCGGGTGCCACCGCGGCCTGCCCGGACATCAGCAGCTCGCCCAACTCGCGGAAGTAACTTTCGAAACCCCCACCGGGGGCGATGACCTCGATGATCCGCCCGGGGTCGGATCCGGCATTCCACATGGCATGCATCTGACCGCGGGGAATGGAAACCACATCGCCTTTGCCGGGTTGCACCACGGTCAGCGCAGCGCCTTTCGTCCTGGCCATAGCGCTACTCCTAGCTCGCCCCGGTCAAGCTGACCGCCGTCTCATCTCGAGGTGGCCACAGCGGCTGCGGAACCTCCACGCCGAACGGGGCATCCCACTGGTTGCGCGACGAAACCTCGTGCACCGGAAGACGATTAGCCGCCACGCCCCATCGGCCCAGGGGGTAACCGAGGGCCAGCATGGCCGACATCTTCCAGCCCTCGCCGACGGGAACACCGAGTATCTCGTTCACCCGGTCCTCGAAGTTGCGGAGCACCATCGTCATCACACCGCCGACACCTTCGGCCCGAGCGGCGAGCAATGCGCTCCAGATCGCCGGGTAGATGTTGGCGCCGCCCAGATCGTCCATGGCATAGACGAACAGCAGCAGCGGGACCTCTTCGAAATGGTCGGCCAGGTAGTTTCCCGAACCCTTCATCCGACGCATGGTCTCGACGTGCGCGGCGCGGTCGGCGCCGGGGGCCGTCGCAACCATCGGCCCGGTCCCGGTCCTGAACTTCTCGTACTCAAGGTCGCGCGCCTTCCGGAACAGTTGCGCGAACTGGCGAATTAATGCGCGATCGTCGACGGCGACGAAATGCCAGCGTTGGTATTGCCGCCGTTCGGCGCGCGAACTGCCGCGTCGAGGATCCGGGCCTGCGTGTCGAGTGGGATCGGATCCGGCTGTAGCCGCCGCATCATCCGCGTGGTGTAGAGGGCTTCGTGGACGTCCATCTGTGCTCCTTTCCCGCTATTGGGGCCAGCTGTTGTTCAAGATGAGGTCGACGAAGTCCTGCCGCTCGAACGTAGGGTCGAAGTGCGCCAGCACATCGGCGTTCATGGTCCCGAACGTGGTGTCGGGGCGGTGCTTCATGCCGTCGTTGAAGGCCGCGAGGATGCGGTTCTTGAAGTCCGGCCGAGGGTGGGCCGCGGTCACAGCGTCGATGGCCTGCGGCGAGAGCTCTTCGCGGCCGATTCCGACGACGTCCGCCTCGACACCGGCGTTCACCAATGCGATCTCGGGCTCGAGGAACTGCGGTACGCCCGGAGTGGTGTGCAGGGCAATGGCCAGCCACACCTTGCGGGCATCCGCGCCGTCGACGCCGTGCTCCAGCAGGAAATCGCGTGCCGCGTTGGCGCCGTCGACCTCGAAGCGCAGCTCAGAGTTGCGGAACCGCTCGGTGAGGCCGAGATCGTGGAACATCGCGGCCACATACAGCAGCTCGAGGTCGGGTCGTAGGCCCAGCCCCTCGCCCCTCAGTGCCCCGAAGAGGAACACCCTGCGCGAGTGATCGAACAGCAGATCGTCCTCGGCATTACGTATGTACTCGGTCGTCTCGCGCACCAGCGCGCTGTCGGGGATCGTGATGCCGGCGATCGACTGGATCGATTGGGTGCTCATCTTCAGCCTCCTTCGTTGGACTAGTTCGTTTGAGTCAACGCAGGTGAGGAGTCGTGGGCATACGGTGATTGAGCCGTTCGCTCCACAAATTGCGACACAATGACGGTGTGATTGCGGGTGCTCGCTCGCGGGTGGTGGTGATCGTCGTCTTTGACGACGTCACGATGTTGGACGTCGCTGGGGCGGGGGAGGTCTTCGCCGAGGCGAACCGATTCGGCGGCGACTATCAAATCAAGATCGCATCGATCGACGGACGCGACGTGACGTCTTCGATTGGGATCCGCCTGGGTGTCACCGACAGCATCGCGTCCATCGAATCCGCCGACACCGTCCTGGTGGCCGGCAGTGACACCATTCCGTCTCGGCCCATCGATCCAGTACTGGTCGCGGCGGTGAAGTCGATCGCGGACCGGACCCGGCGGCTGGGTTCGATCTGTACCGGATCGTTCATCCTTGCGCAGGCGGGACTGCTCAGCGGGCGGCGTGCCACCACGCATTGGCGAGAAACACGAAGACTGGCAAGGGCTTTCCCAGACATCACCGTCGAGCCGGATGCATTGTTCGTCCGTGACGGCGACATCTTCACCTCGGCCGGGGTGTCGTCGGGCATCGACCTCGCGCTCGCACTGGTCGAACAGGATCACGGGGCCGACCTCGTGCGCGACGTGGCTCGTTGGTTGGTCGTCTATCTCAAACGCGCTGGGGGACAATCGCAGTTCTCTGCGCTCATCGAGTCGAACCCGCCGCCGCAGTCAGCGCTTCGGGTCGTCACCGAGACGATCGCCGCCAACCCCGGCGCCGACCACAGCGTGAAATCCCTTGCGGTGCGGGCTTCGTTGAGCACTCGCCAGTTGACGCGGCTGTTTCGCTCCGAGCTTGGAACGACGCCTGCAGAATACGTCGAGATGATCCGCATCGACGCCGCGCGCGCTGCACTCGACGCCGGACGCACCGTCACAGATACGGCACACCTCGCCGGGTTCGGCAGCACCGAGACTCTTCGACGTGCGTTCGTCGAACACCTCGGAGTGTCCCCGAAGGCGTACCGCGACAGATTCCGTACCGCGATTCGGGGCTGAGGCGTCAGCCGACCTTGCGCAGTTGGAATGGACTCTGGGTGACGACCCCGCCCGCGCAACCGTAGTTGGAGTCTGAGGAGACGACACCGCCGAGCGTCGTGGGGTCGACCGACATCGACACCACGGCCGGTTCGTAGCTGCCGTCCTCACAGGTGAGACCGCCGGGTTTGGAGACGGTGAAGTTCCAGCGGCCCCCGGAGTACGTGGCGGGAGTGCGCCACCCCTGATTGCTGGCGACCGTGCCCGTACAACCGACAGGCCCGCATCTCGTCGCGAAGGTCAGCACCAGGATGGAGTCGCCGTCCACCTCGGTGTAGGAGCCGTTGAGCAGCGGAGGGTCGGCGGCCGCCGTCGCGGCGAATGCAATGCATGCGGTCGCCGGCAGGGCGACCGCGATTGCCAATGTGCGCAAGGCGTTTGTCATAGTGACTCAGGAATTTACGGCCGCGTCGGGCGAATCCACGGTGGCAGGACACGCAAATGCCCGGTTGTATCCGTCCCGCCGCAGGATCGAGACCTTCGGAACGAATTTCCGCCGTTACGGCGCCGTCTTGCGTCGACGGCCCGACAGGAGGAAATACACCACCGCACCGATCGCCAGCACGCCGGCGACGGCCGCGGCGATGGCCACCGGCTTCACCCACGTATCTTGCGCGGGCGCAGCGGTTTCGCTGCTGCCCAGCTGGACCTGATAACCAGGGAGCGGACCCTGCGACGGCTGGACCAGGCCGGGGAGCTGCTGGGTGCTGGTGATCTCGAACAGGCGCTCACCGCCTCCGGTCTTGGTCCAGTGCCCCCATGCGGGGGTCTCCTCGTCGAGCAGCACGCGGTGACCACCGACCGACGGGTCATCGCCGAGATCGGCCAGCATCTTGACCCGGAATGGCTTCGATTCTCCGTCCTTGTACTTGAGCGCTACGAGCACGTTCTTGAAGGTCGTCGGCGGCTTGGGCTTTGGGGGCGGCGGCTGACCGGGCGCCGGCCGGTAGCCGCCACCGGAGAAGCTGCCAGTCGACACCGTCACCGGCTTGCCAGAGGGGTCCCGGTTCACCGCTGTGAAGCTGTACACGCCCGGACCGGGGGCCGTGAGAACGGCGCGTCCGCTCGGCGGGACGTCGAAGACTCGGGTGGTGTTGTCGTAGGGATAGATGATCTGCAGCGGTGTCTTGTACGGATTGGTGAAGACAGGCCGGTACCAGCGGTCATAGCCGGTCCACCGCGAATTCCATTGCGTCACTGAGCTACTCCACGTCGACGACGTGGTGGTGGTCGTGGTGCTGGTGAACGACTCCAGGGACTCCGTGAGTTCGGTGACCTCCGCCTCCGTCGCCGTCGGCGCATCGACGTCCACCGCCTCGGCGCCGTGAGCCTCGTCGAAGTCCTCCTGCGACACCTCGGCGATGTCGGGGTCGGCGGTGTCGGCTTCGACGGCCGGGTCGGCGACGTTCGTGTCGGGGTCGCCGGGATCGCCTGGGTCCGCTGGGGCGCCGGGGTCACCCGGTGCCTCGCCCGGTCCCGGTTCGTCGGGTGCCCCTGCGGGTCCGGGTTCGTCGGGAGCGCCGGGCGCTGGTTCCTCCATGTCGGGAGCCGGCGCCTCCGGCTCGGGAGCCTCGGCAATCGGCTCACCCGCGTCCACCGGGCCGGGTTCTTCGACGGGTTCGGCGTAGGAGCCGGAATCATCGACGATCTCGGGTGCGTCGCCGTCGTCGTACGGATCGGCCCAAGCGGGCGGCACGGCACCCAGCCACATGGCCGTCGTCACTGCGACCGATGACAAGGCGAGGGCACCGCGCCGGTAGCGGGCGCTTCGAGCTTCGTTCACGTGATCTCCCGTCGTGTGCCGCCTGCCGCGCCTGTGGCACAGACTTGCGACCTTGGCAGATTCTCCGCGGCCATGGCGCGGGACACGCCGCGAAAGACGAGCCACAGCAAGAACCCGCCGGCCCTATGACGGGGCCGGCGGGTTGGGCGGGTTGGTCAGTGCGCGGTCTTGACCTGGGTCGAGGCGACCTGCATCGGCTGAGGGGCCTGCGAGCCGGTCGCGGGGTCGGCGCCGTCGTTGTGGCCGGGCTTGCCGGTGTAGGGGCCGTGGGGCGTCTTGGGGAAGGTGATGTGCTGTTCGGTCTGGGCGATGCCGGGCGCAGGGACGCCGACTCCGTTGCCGTCGCGGGCCGCGTCGAGTTGCTCGTCGAGCGCCTGGCGGGCGTTAGTGACCGACTGCTGGGCGGTTCCGGTCATCTCGGTGCCCGAGGTGCTCGAGTCGGCGTTGGCGCTTGCCGCGGCGAGGACGCCGGCCAGAGCGGCCAGTCCGAAGATGACGAGGGCGGCGGTGGCGGCGATGCGGTTCTTGATCATCTGAGTTCCTTTTCTCGGGGCCATCTGGTGTGGCGTTGAGAAAAGAATGGGGCGCGGTCCTCAATGGAAACTCAATGCCGCGTTCGTGCAGCTCAGCGGTTATTGAGAGGGCGAATCCCCGGGTGCGATCTCGAAGGTGAACTGGTGACCGGCGATGTCGATGGCGTCGCCGTCGCAGAGCGTGACGCTGCCGCGAACCCGCTCGCGCGCCACCACCACGCCGTTGCCCGACCGCAGGTCATTGATCACGAAGCTGGCGCCGGTGTCGATGATCGTTGCGTGGTATCGGCTGACTTTCGGGTCGTCGATGACAACGGTGTTGTCGCCCCGGCGCCCGATCCCGGTAACCACGGTTTCCAGCGGATAACAGCGGCCCGCGACGTCACGAAGCTGCGCCCGATTGGATCCCGCCGCGCCCGTGATCGCGGTCGACGTGTGACGCTCGAGCATGGTGACGACGTCGGAGGCATCGCTCTGAGCGATCTGTTGGATGTGCAGGGGCTCCTGGCGCAGAATCCGCTCGTGCAGTGTGCGCAGCGTCGGTCCTGGATCGATGCCCAGGTCCTCCGACAGCGACGATCTGACGCGGCGGTACGCGTCGAGGGCATCGGTCTGCCGCTCGGCTAGATAGTAGGCCGTGATCAACTGCGCCCACAGCGGTTCCCGATAGGGATGTTCGCCGACGAGGTCCTCGAGCTGGTTGATCATCGAACCAGCACGCCCGCAGGCGATTTCGGCTTCAGCACGAAGCACATGCGTGGCTACCTTGTCCTCGACCAGCGCGGCGGCGAATGGTTCTACGAAGCGGAACTCCCGTAGATCGTGGAGAACGGAGCCGCGCCACTGCGCCAACGCGGCCGCAAGCCGGTCGGTGGCCAGCCCGAACCGGCCCGCGGCCGATGCCTGCGCTCCGGCTGCCTTCTCGGTGTTGAACCGCCCCAGATCGCAGGCCGCGTCGGGCACGTTGAGCTGGTAGCCCGGCCGGGCACTGGCCAAGATCGCCTTCGGGTCGGCGCCGCCCGAACCAAGAACCTTGCGCAGGTTCGCCACGTAGACATGCAGGTTGTGTATCGCGTCGGCCTCCGGCATGTCCTCGTCCCAGATCGCCGCGATGATCGAGTCGCGCGGCACCGGACGGTTGCGGTTGATCAGTAGCAGCGCCAGCACAGCGCACTGCTTCGGCGTGCCCAACGGCACCGGTTGGCGGTTCACGCTGACACGCAGCGGACCCAGCACACCGAAATCGAGCCCCGACGCAGCCATGGGCCCCGTTGTATCAGCCGACCGAGAGCTTGACCACGGGATTGGCGCCCACGTCGGTGACATAGACGTTGCCCGCCGCGTCGACCGCCACCCCCTGAGGGTCGTTGAGCCCCGTGAAGGGCAGCGGAAACGCCGCACTCGTGCCGGGCCGCAGCTCGACGATCCCGGCGTTCCCGCGGTCGGTCACGTAGACGTTGCCCTTCGAGTCGACAGCCACACCGTGCGGCTCGTTCACCCCAGCGAACGGTAGTGCAGTGGCGTCCGTCGAGTCCGTCGCCAGCTGCAGCACCCGGTTGTTGCCGGTGTCGGTGACGACGACACCACCCGCCGGGCCAACTGCCACGCCGCGGGGATCGTTGAGGCCGGTGAACGGTACCGGACTCGGAGTGGTGGCGCCGCTCGCCAGAAACAACACACGATTGTTCCCGCGGTCGACGACATAGACGTCGCCATTCGGCTTGACGGTGATGCCGCGCGGGTCGTTGAGGCCGCTGAACGGCAGCTGGGTCGCCGCAGGTGCGCCGAGGGGAAGCCACATCACTCGGTCGTTACCCGAATCGGTCACGTAGACATCGCCCTTGGCATCCACCGCGACATCTCGTGGATTCTTCAGACCCTCGATCGGCAGCGGGGTCGCCGTCTCCGCGCCGGGCTCCAGTCGCATCACCTGGTCGATGCCGATACCGGTGACGTACGTAGTCCCATCGGCCTCGACCGCGATTCCTGCCGAGACCTGAAGTCCTGTGAACGGCAACGGTGTCTGCGACAAAAAGCCTTGACCGACCGGCGTCGGTGAAGCGCTGTCGGCGTCCGATGACTGTGGCCCGGCGATGACGACCCCCGCAACGACAATCGCCACCACTGCCACCAGGGCCGCTGTCAAGACACTCATAGCCTTGCGAGACAGGCGTTTTCGTGGCTTACTCGCTATCTTGGCAGCGGCTTCGCTGTCGCCCGCTGCCGCCCGGGCGGCCAGCGCCAGGTCTTGGACGGTCGGGTAGCGATCGTCGGGATTTTTGGCCATCCCCTTGGCGATGACGGCATCGAAAGCCACTGGAACGTCCGCGCCGCTCTTGCTGGGCTGTGGCGGCGGAGTGTGCAGGTGATGAGCGATCAATCCCTGCATGCCGATGTCGCTGGTGAACGGCGGTTCGCCGGTGAGGCATTCGTAGAGCACGCACGCCAACGCGTACACATCCACCCTCGAATGGGTCTTCACTGCCGCACCGATCGCTTCCGGTGCCATGTAAGCGGCGGTGCCGATGGTCTCCCCGGCTTTGGTCAGCGTGCGGTCTCCGGAGGCATGTGCGATCCCGAAGTCGATCAGATAAGCGAAATCGTTGGCGCACACCAGAATGTTGGAAGGCTTGACGTCGCGATGCACCAGGCCCACGTCGTGGGCGGCCTGAAGCGCGCCGGCTATTTGGGAGATGATCGCCACCGCGCGGGTCGGCGACAGGGCGCCTTCCTGCTTGATCAGCGTGCGCAGGTCGATCCCGTCGACCAGCCGCATGTTGAGAAAGAGCCGACCGTCCACGTCGCCGAAGTCGTGGATTGGAATGATGTGCGGCTCGGTCAGCTGTGCCACCGCCTCGCACTCGCGCCGAAACCGTTCGCGGGACTCGTCGTCATCGGCGGAGTTTTCGGGCAACACCTTCAGCGCGACCACCCGATTGGTCTGCGAGTCGCGCGCCCGCCACACCTGGCCCATGCCGCCCGCGCCCAGCAGCGACAGGAGTCCATAGCGGCCGAAGCGCTTGATGGGTACCTCGGCGCGGGCGCCTTCCCTGCCGCGGGAGGCGTCCTGGGCGGGTGGGCCGTCCCCGCGCTGCGTGGCATCGTCGCCGTTGACCGTGTCATCCATAGCGTTGCTGAATCGGCTCTCTCGCGACGGACTCCACGCGCCTATTTAACCAGTCTAAACGTCAACGAGGCGGCTGTTACGCGATGCGTTTGGATGACTTCTGCGTCATCGGGCGACTATTGCGTTGGCATGTTGGCGAGTTCGACGGCCCGGTTCAACGTCTGACGGTCGACGACGTCGGCCGCATTCATGGGTCCGGTGAGGACGTCCGATTCCCTCGCGATGTCGATCATGAACCTCACGCTGTCATCGGTGAGCCCGCCTCCGTCGGTCCAGAAAGGGTGCTGCTGGATGAGGTCGAACAGCTCTCTGAGTGATTCTTCGGAGGGGGGTGCTTCGACGTATTCGTCGACCGCGCTTCGGAACAAGGCGTAGTCGCTTTTCAGCGTCCGCATCGCGCGCAACGTGGTGGCGCAGTATCTGGCGGCGAGCTCGCGGTTCTGTGCAAGCCAGTCCCCGCGGGCGGCCTGGGCTACCTTGATGAATCCGGGGGCATTGTCATAGAGCGTGGCCATCAACACCGGTTGATTCACCATTGCCTTCGCACCGTCGTACTGCGTGTCGTGTATGACCGTCGCGTCCAGCTGGCCTGCGACCCACTCATCGAGTCGGAGGCGGGAGCTTTCGAGGATCACCGGATTCGGAATCTCGTGGACGTCACGGTGTTCGCCGATGCCGCTCAGCAGCGCGTTGAGCACGATGGCGCCGGAGCCACCCGGGCTGTCGATGCCCACCCGCGTCGATGGTTCGAACAGCTGGCCGGCGTTGTTCACACCGTTGGCGCCGACAAGGACGAAGTCGTCCATGCTGACGTAGGGGCAGAACATCTTGACGTCTTCGCCGTGCTCACGCGCGTCCAGGATCGCGGACACCGACGTCGCCAGGACCTGGGCTTCGTTGTCGCGCAAGGTCTGTACCGCGTCGGTGTGGGTGTCGTACTGGATGATGTTCTGCTGGGTACTGAGGGTCAGCCCGAAGTCGTGTCCGTAGCGGTCTACGCCGTAGACCAGCGGGATCTGGGACGGCTGTGGTTGTGAACCCAGCACGATGCGCAGCGACTCCCCGGTGCTTGGCGCGCCCGGTTGGGCTACGGCGGAGGTGCAGCCCGCGAGCGAGAGCGCACTGGCGGTACCGACGGCGATCAAGCACATCGCATTGCGTCGAGCGCTCTTGGTTGGCATGGGTCTCCTCGTTGTAGGTTGCGCTGACCGTACGCGACGAGGACCGGGTTCGTTGGTTACTGAGCATCCGTCGTCGACAGCGGTTGGCGTTCGACGGAGCGTCCGAGGGCAACCTTTGCGGTGATGATGCCCAACTTGGCCATGCCCAAGTACGTCGACGGGTTGAACAAGGTCGGCCACACGGTGCGCGTCCTGTGTTCGTCGACCGGCCGGTCGGTGAAGCGATCGCGCAGCCACCTCAGCGTCATGGGCGCCGACAGCGGGTGCAAGAGCAGGTGACCGCAGAATCGATCGCGGTGGTAGGTGACCGCGGCACCCATGCGTTCATACTCGGCCACCAAGGCATCGACGTCGTCGACGCTGATGATCCCGTCGTGCACCGCCTGGACGACGAGCACGGCGGGCTTGGGCCTGGACTTGCCGAGCTTGGTCTCGTCGAAGATGTGGCGCACGTCGGGCAGGTCCCACAACTCGTCGGCCGTCATGTCGACATACGACCCGATGTCGACATTGCGCAACTGCCAGACGGCCTGCGCTGTCGTCATTGTCTGCAGCTTTTCGAGCAAGGCCTTGCCCTCGTCGGTTGCGTGCTCGTTGACGACATTTTGCGCGCCCGGGAAGACCTGGATCAATGCGGAGATCATCAGCGCGGCCAAGCCGGCGAAGAAACTGCCGTTGAGGCGGCGCGCCACACTCCCCGGATCGCCGACAGGTGAACCCAGCACGGCGCCAACGATATTGAGCTCCGGTGCATATCGCTCACACAGCTCGGCCGCCCACGCCGAAGCCAAGCCGCCCCCCGAATAACCCCAGAGACCCACTGGTGCGGACGGGGCCAATTCCAGGCGCTCGCACCGCATCGCGGCACGCAAGCCGTCCAGAATCCGGTAGCCGGGTTCGACGGGAGCACCCCACATGCCGTGACAGCCTTCGTGGTCCGGTACGCAAACCGCCCAGCCTTCGGCCAGCGCGGCGACCACCAACAAGTATTCGGCTTGGACGAACGCACCGATCGGTCGCGCGCCTCGCCTCATGGCGAACGAGGGGAAACAGCGCGACGCGACAGCGTCGATCGCGCACTGGTACGAGAGAACCGGACAAGCGACGCCCGACTCCCGCTGTGACGGGACAAGCACCGTCGTCACGGCGACTTCCGGTTCTTCGTGCAGATTCGTCGTGCGGTACAGCAACTGGGTGGCTTTCACTCGTTGGCTGACGAGACCGAGAAATCCGATCTCCACGTCGCGTGATCGCAACACCGTGCCCGGGTCCGCGTGCTCGTAACCTTGCGGTGCTCGATAGAACGGGTCGTCATCCGGTGAGAGCGGAGGTTCGCCGCGGCGCATCTCTTGGTGCGGCGGATTTGCTTCTTTGACTGGCGTGAATGAGTTGTCCATGGGTGTGACGGCCCCCCTCGGCGTTTTACTGACAGCGCGCGAGTCGCCGCCGCCCGGGGGATGCATTACCCGCGGTAGCGGGCTGCCAACCGTCCGTCAGCCGATCAACGCTCCTGGGCTCGCATTTAACCGACAGCGTGTCCCGCTCTTCCGTCAATGCCGATCGTTGAGGCCGCCAGGTGCTGTCGTCCCCGCCAGATCGTGTACACGCTGCAGATGAGCACGATACAAAGCGCGAAAAGATAGGCCGCCGGAAGAAGCTGATCCCACGTTCCCGGGTGGCGCAAGGACATCAAGCCTGCCTGTGGAGGCGAGCTCCTCGATGCGATGAACCACCCCCCGAAGGTCGCAGCGAGCGTCCACATGGCCAGCGCCGCGACGCGCGAGCGATGCACGAAGCCGAGAACCCCAAGGTGGACAAGGAGCGGCGCGAACCACACCCAGTGGTGGCTCCAGCTGAATGGCGACACGGCGGCCGAGGTCATCCCCGCGATGGCGATGCCCAAGAGCAAATGACCTCGGCGCCACGCCGCCGCGGCGATTGCGATGGCGAAGATCGCGAGTATGACTCCGGCCGCGCTCTCCCACCGCGTCGCCCAGTCAAGGCGCGCGAGGAGTCCGGTCAGGCTGGTATTCGCCAGGGGGTCACTGGAGATCCGTCGTACATCCTGAAACCGCCCCTGCAGCCAGAACTCGTTCGAATCGGCCGGTAGTGCTACGAACCCGACTGCAACGGTCGCGACGAAGGTCAAGCCAGCGATGACTGCCTCGCGACGCCGCCCGGTTGCGACGAGGAAGACGATGAAGAGCGCGGGTGTCAGTTTGATCCCGGCGGCGATCCCGATACCTACTCCGGTCCACCTGCGGGGCGGTTGCGTCAGCACATCGGCGAGGACGATAGCCATGATGAGCAAATTGATCTGGCCGAGCTGCAGCGAAAGACGGACAGGCTCGAGCCAGATGATCGGAGCCGTCAAAAGCGCCGTCAACCCCCACAAACCGGTTCCGGTCGTGATTCCTGCAGCACTGAGCATCCGGTGGACGATGTAACCCACGGCGGCCACGTTCAGCAGAAGGCCAACGGCGAGAACGGCAGGCTGGCTCAAGCCGATCAGTGGGAGAAAGCAAAGAGCGGCGAACGGCGTGTAGGCGAAGAGCATCGTGTTCGGATTTCCGGTCATCCCCGCCGAATACAGGTCTTGGCCATCCCAGACGCGCAGTGCTCCGAACCGGTAGACCTGCAGGTCCACCTGGCTGGCCAGGCTGGGCCACCGAAGATATGCGGCCACGTACAACGCCAACCCAACAACCAAGACGACTGGCCCCACCACACGGACCGCTGGAGAGACGGGGCGAGCGACGAGATTGGCCTGCACGATTAGGCGACTCCTACATCGGTGCCATATTCGGTGCCCCGCGTATTTCTTGTGGGCGGGAATCGCGGGCAATCCTGATAGCGCCTCACCGCGAACATTCGCGGTCGGCACCGTTTCGAACGGCCCCCCGGACGTCTGTTCCCGCCGCGGCGTTCGGCAAACGGTTTGGAAGTAATTGGTTCCCCGTCACACTCAATAGTTCAGATTGAATGGGGATTGGCAGACGCGACTATGCCGCCGAGTGTGGGTTCGTGGAGCCGGTGACGGGAATCGAACCCGCGTTCTCAGCTTGGGAAGCTGATGTTCTGCCATTGAACTACACCGGCTTGTTTGAGCACGAAGGCTAACATCCGAGCCGCTAGGCTCGTCGGGTGCTGCTCTCCGACCGCGACATCCGCGCCGAGATCGCTGCCGAGCGACTGGGGCTCGATCCCTTCGACGACTCCCTGGTTCAGCCGTCCAGCATCGACGTCCGCCTCGACAACCTGTTCCGCGTCTTCAACAACACGCGCTACACCCACATCGACCCGGCCAAGCAGCAGGACGAGCTGACGACGCTGGTCCAAGCCGATCCCGGTGAGCCGTTCGTGCTGCACCCCGGCGAGTTCGTGCTCGGCTCGACGTTGGAACTGTGCACCCTGCCCGACGATCTGGCGGGCCGCTTGGAAGGCAAATCCTCTCTGGGTCGTCTGGGCCTGTTGACGCACTCCACTGCGGGGTTCATCGACCCCGGGTTCTCCGGGCACATCACCCTCGAGTTGTCGAACGTCGCGAATCTGCCGATCACGCTGTGGCCGGGAATGAAGATCGGCCAGCTGTGCCTGCTGCGGCTGACCAGCCCCGCCGAGCACCCCTACGGCAGCGCGCGGGTCGGTTCGAAGTATCAGGGTCAGCGTGGCCCGACCCCGTCGCGGTCGTACCAGAACTTCATCAAGTCGAGTTGATCCGCTCGGCACGGACGCCCGTTGATACGAGTAGGGTCGAGATACCAACGTCGGCAGCATCGACCCCAGCAAATGTCGGTGGAGGCGTAACACCTGTGCTGCTCACGGCGATGAGTTACTAGTCGCCGACCTGTGCTTGGCGAGATGCCGATCGGCGATCCAGGCTGGTAGCAAACGTTTTGGAGGGGCAGTGGACATCGTTCTGGGTGTGTCGATGACACCTGCGACGGTCCGCATGGTGCTGGTCGAGGGCGAGATGGCCGACGGAGCCACCGTCGACCACGACGTCATCGAGGTCAGCGAAAGTGGCGGCTCAGCAACATCGGGTGCCGCCGCCCAGGTGGTGGACGCAGTGCTTGGCACCAAGGAGAGCGCCGAGGCGGGTGGTCATGATCTGAAGGCCGTCGGCGTCACGTGGAGCGATCACGCCGAGGCCGCGCAGCTGCGTGACGCGCTCGCCGCCCGCGATATCGAGGACGTCATGCTCGTCTCCGACGGGCACGCAGCGGCCGCACTCGCCCAGGCCGTCGGGCGGGCGGTCGGATATGACACCACCGCCCTGCTGTTCATCGACCGCGACACCGCGACGCTGTCGGTTGTCCAAACCGACGACGGGTCCGTGGTCAAGGTTCTCAGCAGCAGCCTGCACAGCCAGGACGCGATGGCCGTGCTCGCCGACATGGCCGCCGCCGTCGATGCCCAGGACAACGCACCGCAGGGCATGTTCGTCGTCGGATCGGGCGTCGACGTTAGCTCGGTGAGGAGCCATCTCGAGCATCTGGTGAGTCTGCCGGTGCGCGCCCCCGACGAGCCGGAGATGGCACTGGCGCGTGGTGCGGCGCTGGCCGCCGCGGCCGCGCCCGCGTTGGAGGCCTCGACCGTCGGACTCGCGTACTCCCAGGACCCCGACGGCACCACCGCGGGTTCGGTGTACGCCGGGCTCGCCGGCGCGGAAACCCAACTGGCGCCCGCTGGTGGTGACGGCGCCTTCGTCGGCGACTACGCGTCGCGGACCGACTTGTCAGCCGCGGCCAACGAGGACCGCAAGCCGTTCCTGCTCGTCGGTAGCGCGATGGCGTCGATCTTCGTGGTCGGCGTTGTCGCGCTCGTGATCTCGCTCGCGGTCAGTATCCGGCCGACGGCCGACCAGCGGCCGAGCCCGGGACAGAGCGCGATCGTGCCCAGCAGCATTGCGCCCGCCCCACCGCCTCCGCCGACCGAACAGGCGCAGCCGGTTCAGGCGCCCCCGCCTCCCCCGAAGGCGGAGACCATCAAGGCTCCCGTTCCCGTCGTCCAGCAGCAGCCTGCTCCGCAGGCGCCGCCGCGGACCGTCTATGTCGAGGCGCCACCACCGCCGCCGCAAGCCCCGCCGCCCGCTCCTCCGCCCGCGGCACCGCCGCCTGCACCGGCACCCGTGGCTCCCGCGCCGGTCGCTCCGGCCCCGGTTCCGGTGGCTCCGGCACCCGCTCCGGTGTACGTGCCGCCGGTGATCGCACCGCCGCCCTATTACTACCCGCCGCAAAACACATGGAATCCGCCATGGTCGCCGTCGCCTCCGAAATGGAAGCCGCCGAAACCGCAGAAGCCACAGAAGCCACAGAAGCCGCCGAAATGGACGCCGCCGTGGCAAAACGGGACCGGTGGTTTTTACGGCGGGTCGGACGATTACCCCGGTAGCAACGCGGGTCAGTACCCCGGCAGCGGCGACAGTGACAGCGGATCGTCCCGCGGGCCGGGCTCCGACGGATCCAGCCGCGGTGGATCGAACTGCTTCCTGGGGCTCTGCCGCTAGCTCGTAACCCGCCGTTGGCCGTGTGATCGGTGTCGCGTAGCGATTAGCTCATCGGAGCTGCATATCAAGGCGGTATGCGGTGCACCGTTTTCGGCACGGGATATCTGGGAGCCACCCACGCGGCGGGTATGGCCGAACTGGGCCACGAGGTGCTCGGCGTAGACGTCGATACCGGCAAGGTCGCCAAACTCGCAGCGGGCGAAGCCCCGTTCTACGAGCCTGGGCTACGGAAAGTATTGAGCGACAACATATCTGCCGGACGCTTGATGTTCACCACCGACTACGACGCTGCGGCCGGGTTCGCCGACCTGCACTTCCTCGCCGTCGGCACGCCGCAGAAGAAGGGGGAGTTCGCCGCCGATCTGCGTCATGTCCACGCCGTCATCGACATGCTGGTTCCGCGGCTGCGCCGGTCGGCCGTGATCGTCGGCAAGTCCACGGTGCCGGTCGGCACCGCCGCCGAACTTGGCGTACGGGCGCGCGCGTTGGCGCCGACGGGAGTGGACGTCGAGTTGGCCTGGAACCCGGAGTTCCTGCGCGAGGGCTTTGCCGTGCATGACACGCTTCATCCCGATCGGATTGTGCTTGGCGTACAACCGGATTCGTGTGCCACCGAGGCGACGATCCGCGAACTGTACGCCCCGCTGCTGGAACTGCAGGTCCCCCTGCTGGTCACCGATCTGCAAACCGCCGAGCTGGTCAAGGTGTCGGCCAACGCGTTCCTCGCCACGAAGATCTCGTTCATCAACGCGATCTCCGAAGTCTGCGAGGCGGTCGACGCCGACGTGACGCTTCTCGCCGACGCGTTGGGGTATGACCCCCGGATCGGGCGCCGCTTCCTCAACGCCGGACTGGGTTTCGGAGGCGGTTGCCTGCCCAAGGACATCCGCGCGTTCATGGCCCGCGCCGGTGAACTCGGCGCCAACCATGCCCTGACGTTCCTGCGCGAGGTGGACGCCATCAATATGCGGCGGCGCAGCAGGATGGTGGAACTGGCAACCGTCGCGTGCGGCGGTTCGCTGCTCGGTGCCAACATCGCCGTACTCGGGGCCGCGTTCAAACCCGAGTCCGACGACGTGCGCGACTCACCGGCTCTCAACGTCGCCGGAATGCTGCAACTCAAGGGCGCCACCGTCAACGTCTACGACCCGAAGGCGATGGACAACTCCCGCCGCCAGTTTCCGACGCTGACCTATTCGACGTCGGTGGCCGAAGCGTGTGAACGGGCCGATGCCGTACTGGTGCTCACCGAATGGCGCGAATTCGTCGAATTGGACCCCGCCGACCTCGCCGGTGTGGTACGCGCGAAAGTCGTTGTCGACGGCCGCAATTGCCTCGACATCGACCGCTGGACGAACGCCGGCTGGCAGATCCACTGCCTGGGCCGGGGCGTGACGCCTCAGAATCGGTAGGCTCGGCCGCGTGGAACCGATTCGTCCGGCGCGGCACGGCGGACCCATCCGTCACCGAATCCGCTGGCTTGCGGTGCACGGCTTCGTGCGCGGTGCCTCGAAGCTGCTCGCCCGCCGCGGCGATCCCCAGGGCCGGATGATCGCCGATCCGACCGTTCGAGCCGACCCGGTTGCGTTCGCCGACGATCTGCGCGCGCGGGGGCCGATGGTGGAGGCCGCCATTGTGCACCTCACCGTCGACCACGCGATCGCCAACGACCTGCTGAGAAGCGACGACTTCGAGGTTCTGCCGATCGGCTCCAATCTGCCCAAACCGGTGCAATGGGTTGCAAACCGCACCAAAACCGACCTGCTCCATCCCCTCGAACCGCCGTCGATGTTGGCGGTGGAACCCCCGGACCACACCCGGTACCGAAAGCTGGTGTCGTCGGTGTTCACCCCCAGAGCCGTTGCCGCGCTGAGGGACCGGGTGCAAGAGACCGCCGAATCTCTGCTCGACGAACTCGCGGGAGCCGGCACGGTCGACATCGTCGACCGCTACTGCGCCCAGCTACCGGTCGCGGTGATCGGCGACATCCTCGGCGTTCCCGACGCCGACAGATCACGCGTCCTGGAGTTCGGCGAACGAGGGGCGGCGAGCCTCGACATCGGCCTGACCTGGCCGCAGTACCGCACCGTGTACCGCAGCGTGGTCGGCTTCAACGAATGGCTGTCCGGGCACCTCGAAGCGCTGCGACGCAACCCCGGCGACGACCTGATGAGCCAGCTGATCGCGGCGTCCGACGACGGTGCCCGGCTCAACCAGCAGGAACTGATGGCTACCGCCGGCCTCGTGCTGGCCGCGGGGTTCGAGACGACGGTCAACCTGCTGAGCAACGGAATCCGGATGCTGCTCGACAATCCGCAGCACCTCGAGACGCTGGCGCAGCGGCCCGAGCTCTGGCCGACCGCCGTCGAGGAGATCCTGCGCCTGGACCCGCCGGTGCAGCTCACCGCGCGCAGGGCGACGAAGCACACCGAGATCGCGGGCCATCGGATCCCCCGCGGCAGGGCCGTGCTCATCTACATCGCCGGCGCCAACCGCGACCCCAACGTGTTCGACGACCCGGACCGCTTCGACCTCGAACGGGAGAACGCGGGAAGACACCTGTCGTTCTCCGGTGGCAGGCATTTCTGCCTCGGATCTGCCCTGGCCCGCGCTGAGGGCGAGGTCGGGCTGCGGGCGTTCTTCGAGCGTTTCCCCGGCGCGCGACTGGCAGGTGAGGGCAGCAGGCGCGAGACGCGGGTGTTGCGGGGGTGGGCGTCGCTGCCGATCGCCCTGGGCACCGCCCGCTCGACGATTAGTTCACCGGCCTGACAGGGTCTACCCCTTCGAGGAACGGAGGGATTCATGTCGGTTGACCATGTGCTCGCGGTCGTGCCCGTGACTGACGTCGAGGCCAGCGGCCGGTGGTACGCCGAGTTGTTCGGCCCCCCGCCCGACAACAACCCGATGCCCACGCTGGTGGAGTGGCAGGTGCGCCCCGGCGCCTGGGTGCAGGTGTTCAGCGATCCGGCGCGCGCCGGAAGCGGTCTGCTCAACTTCGCCGTCGACGACCTGGAGCGCCACCTCGTTGAACTGCGTGAGCGCGGCCTCGATCCCGACGAAATCGTCGCGGCCAGTAAGGGTGTGCGGCTGTCGAAGATCGAAGATCCCGACGGCAACGAGATCGGCATTATCGGGGGTTTCCGCGTCGAGTATTGAGTACGTTCGGGGGCGTGGATTTCCGAGCCGCGCTGCTCGACCAGACCCGCGAATTCGGGGAACTGATCCGCAGTGCAGACCCCTCGACGCCGGTGACGACCTGTCCCGACTGGACGCTCAAACAACTGTTCCGCCACGTCGGTCGTGGTAACCGGTGGGCGGCACAGATCATCGCCGAACGCCGGATGTCGGCGCTGGATCCGCGCGAGGTGCGCGACGGCAAACCACCCGACGACCCCGACGGGGCGATCGACTGGCTCAACGAGGGCGCGCAACTGGTGGTTGATGCGGTCGAGCGGGCAGGGGCGGCGACCCGGGTGTGGACCTTCCGCGGCCCGCGCCCTGCGGGTTGGTGGATCCGCCGCCGGCTACACGAGGTCACCGTCCACCACGCGGATGCGGCGCTGGCCGTTGGGGCCGAATACGACCCACCGCCCGAGCTGGGCGCCGACGCGATCAGCGAATGGGTCGAACTGATGGTCGGCCCCGGTGCGCAACCCGCGCTGGATCACGGCAGAAGCATCCACATGCACGCCACCGACGACGGGCTGGGGCCGACCGGGGAGTGGACCATCGTCCACGACGAGGACGGCGTCTGGTGGTCGCACAACCACAGCAAGGCCGACACTGCTCTGCGCGGAAGCGCCGCCGACCTGCTGCTGGCGATCACGCGCCGACGCACGGCCGCTGACCTGGGCATCGAAGTGCTGGGCGACGCCGCGGTGTGGAACGGTTGGCTGGAGCGCACGTCGTTCTGAGTGGCGTAGTTTCTCGACCATGACCAATTTGACACGCTGAAGCGCTACGGCTTTCGGCTCAACGAGTTTGCACCGGCGGCGAACCAGGAAGCGGAGCGGCGGTGTTGCCCGGATGCGCTGGAGGCGGCGGAACTTGCGTCGCCTCGGTGGGGCCCGGGATCTGTGGCAGCTGTCCGGCAGGAGGAGCAGGATATTCGTTCGGGGGAGGATCCTCGCAGTGCCCTTCGCCTGTTTCAAGGTCGTCCACCCATATACCCCCGTTATTAACGCAGCAGCCCTCGTCCGCAGATAACAGTGTGCCCTTGTCGATTTTTCCCTCGATGTAGAGATCTTCCGCGATGCGTACACACGCTTCATAACGGTCCCAATCGAGCCCCTTGCGTTTGGCGCATGCGGTGGCGGGGTCGTCGAGTGTGCTTGTTGTGCTTCCCAAGAGGAGTGCGGATGTTAGTACTGTGGCGGCGCCAAAGGTTGCTAGAAATGGCATGAGTACCACCTACTTTCGGGCCGTCGCCATTGCGATTGACAGGTCGACAACCAGATCGCCGTGATCGACGAAGTCTTGCCACTGGGCGACGACATCGTCTTCGAGTCCTTGCCGGCGGTCGTCGTCGGCGCCTAACACCAGGCCGGCGATCGGTGTGACTTGAAGGTATTGCCAAAGGAATTCGGCTGGCGGGGGAAGCCTCAACGTCTTCGTCATGGTTTTGACGGCCACGTCTTGGAAGTGGGCGCCCTCGAGCAGCTGGCCTAGTTCGTTCTCGCTCACCGAGAAGACCGCTCGTAGGAAGCCGGGGAGATCGGGGTTGATGTGGCGGCCAAGTGCGTCGACCATGATCTCGAACATCCGCGGCATGGCTCCCGGCACGTTGATCGCGACACGACCACCCGGCGACAGCACCCGCCACATCTCGCTCACTGCCGCGGCTCGGTCGCGAAAAAACATCAGCCCAAGCTGACACAACGCTAAGTCGTAGGCCTCATCGGCAAGCGGGAGAGCTTCGGCGCTTCCCTCCCGCCACTCAATTGCGGCGTCGGACGGTGCGGCGCTTGCGCGGGCAACCTCCAGCATTTCAGGGGTGAGATCCACTCCGATGACTTTCCCTGTGGTCCCCACCCGTTCGGCGGCCAGGCGGGTGACGACGCCGGTTCCGCACGCGATGTCGACGGCATATTCGCCCGACTCGGGCGCGGCCGCCTTGATGAGATCGTCGGCCAGCGGCGCGGGAATGAGCGGGACGAAATTGGCCGCGTAATTCTCGGCTTCGGTTCGCCGGAGATCACTGTAATCAACTTGTTGAGACATGGTGAGACGGTACGAACGGGAACGCTATCGTCGCGTCGACCGAATCGACCATTTCGCCGCGATGCCCGTGGTCAGTTCTGACCACTCGTACCTCAGATGAGGTGGTGCTCGTAGGCGTAGGCGGTGGCCGCCGACCGGGACGACAAGCCGAGCTTCGTGAAGATGTTCTGCAGATGGCGCGCGACGGTGTGCTCGCTGAGCACGAGGCTCGCGCCGATCTCTCGGTTGGTCTTGCCAGCGGCGACAAGCCGTAACACCTCGCATTCGCGTGCGGTCAGCATGCCCTTCGGGCCCTGCGGACTCCCGACGAGTTCGACCAAGCGTTCCATGTCTGGCTTGGCGCCGAGCCGCTCAAAGTCGTCACGCGCGGCGTCGAATTCCATTGCCGCGGAGTCGAAGTCCCCAAGCGTTCGGCACGCCAGCCCGGTCTCAACCCGAGTCCGAGCGGCTTCGTAAGGCATTGCCAGGTCCCGCCAACCGGCCGATGCCCGACGCAGGGCAGCAAGGGCCCCCGCCGTGTCGCCCTCGGCCAGCAGGGTCGACCCGTCGGCGTGAGCGGCGATCGCGCGCAGGAACGAAGCGTCGATGGTTTCGGCGAGCCCGGACAGTTCGTCGGCGCTCGTCCGCGCCGCCGCGACGTCGCCGCTCGTGAGCATGATCTCAACGTGAGCTGCCAATGCGGCCGGCCGGCCAAAGGGACCTAAGCCTTCGTCCACTGCCCGGCGGATGGCGGTTGTCGCGGCGTCGAGGTTTCCCTCGGCCAGTCGGAGCAAAGCCAAGCCGGGCAACGGGTCTCGTCCGGATTGGTGGGCCTGCCGGTATGCGGTATCGGCCGCGACGAATTCGCCGCGCAGCCGATGCAGCTCCGCTTGCTGGTAGGCGGCCAGCCCGAAAGTAGGGTGCGGCGTCGGGTGTGACAGGTGTTCGCAGGCCTGACAGGCTGCGGTCGTCGCCTTGGACCATTCGCCGTGGATCTGCAGGATTTGCGCGCGATGCACGAGGCATTGGCCACGGTAGGGGACGAGGCCAGGTTGGGCGTCACACCAATCGCTCAATGCCACGGTCCACTCGGTTGCACGCCGCAGGTCGAAGGCGCCCATGCACGTCTCGATGACGGCGCAGTAGACGATGCCGGCGGGGATGGGCGACACTTCGCCCGCGGTGACACTCACCATCGCTTCATCGAGCAGCGCCACACCCCGCGCCGTCTCACCGCCGGTGACCGACGCCTGACCTTGCCCCAACCGAGCGAGGGCCGCCAGGTCGGGGTCGGCGAACCGTGCCGCGATCTTGCCGGCCTCGGCGCACATCGCAAACGATTCGGCCGAGTCCCCACTCGTCCACAACTGAAGGGCCGCGGCTACGAGTAGGTAACCGCGGGCGGCGCAGTCCAGCTTGCCGTCCTCCACGAGCCGACCTACCCGCGCGAGCCAACCGCCACCGCGTGCGCCGTTGCCTGCAAGCAGCTGTGTGAGCGCCAACCAGAATCCACACTCTGCAGCGCGGGCGGGGTCGTCGCGCGCCAAGTGTGCGGAGTAGGCCTGTTCCCAGGCTCGAGTGCTTTCCTCGTCCCTGCCCAGCAGGTACGTCGCAATGGCGAGGCGTTCGAGATCGTTCGCATCGAGATCGCGCTGCGCGCTGGCCTGGCCCAGGGTCTCGTAGACCTCGGGCCATGCCCGGTGTTCAAAGGCGTTCCGCGCACTGTCGGTGGCCGCCATCATCTCAGTCTGGCGCATTGTGAGGCGACACGGGTGCCGATCGCCGGCCGGTCGGCGTCGCCAGCACCGTGGCGATGCCCGTCGTCAGCGGTACCGACAATGCCAGCGCGATGCCGCCCACCGCCGAGCGGGCGATCTCGATGGCGACACTCTCGCTGGTGAGCACGTCGCCCAGCGCCCGATTCGCCACGCTGAACAACAGCAGCAAGGGCAACGCGCTGCCCGCATAGGCCAATACCAGCGTGTAGACAGTGCTCGCGATGTGGTCACGTCCCACGCGCATTGCGCCCAGGTAGATCGTCCGCCGCGAGTTGCCCTCGAGCTCGGCCAGCTCGAACACCGTCGAGGCCTGAGTGACCGTGACGTCGTTGAGCACACCGAGCGACCCGATGATGAACCCGGCCAGCAGTAGGCCGGTGATCGATACGTTGCCCAGGTAGGCTGCGACCTCGTTGTTGCGATCTTCCGAGAGACCCGTCAGGTGAGCCAATTCGATTGCGCCCCAAGAGAGCAACGCGGCAAGCAGCAGCGAGGTGAGTGTGCCGAGCAGGGCCGCGCTGGTCCGCAAGCTGACGCCGTGCGCCAGGTAGATGACGGCATAGAGGATCAGCGCTGAGGCCACCAGCGCGACGGGAACGGCCGCGGCGCCGTCGCGCAGCGCCGGCAGCATGAACACCACGAGCACCAGGAACGCGACCACGATGCCGATGAGTGCGCGGAACCCCCGCCAGCCGGCGACCACGACCACCACGACGGCGAACGCCACGGCGAGCGCGACGAGCGGCCATGTCCGTTCGTAGTCGTAGAACGAGTAGGTGGTGGTGCCGGTCGCATCGACCTGACGGCTGATCCTGACCTCGTCACCGGGGGCGAGGTTGGGTTGCCCGGGGCCACCGCTGAATTCGAGCAGGGTCGCCGCACCCTTGTTGGGCCCGGATTCGATGGCGATCAGCGCCTGCACGCACTCGGCGCCGTCGCCTGCGGCGGGGACGGGATCGGCGGTGAGCACCTGACCGACCGACGGGCTGCCGCATGTTGTCGTGCTGCTCGAGCGGACCAGCCCCGATTCGGTGGTGACGGCGCCGCCCTCGGCGTTCTGAAACGGCAGCGGGATCTCGGTCTTCTGCTGGCTCGGCCACAGCCACGCGGTTCCCGCCACGACGGCCACGCCAATCGCTATCAGGAGGCCGACGACGACCTTCGCGGCGATCGGTCCCAGCGGTGCCGGGCCGGTCGGAAAGTGTGAGTGGGAGTGGGAGTGTGAGTGCGCCACGCGGCCAGGGTAGAGGCAGCTCGCCTACTGGGACGCCGCTACTGCCGGTAGCTGACCAGGAAGTTGCCCAGCCGTTCGATCGCGTTCGCCAGTTCGCGAGCCCACGGCAACGTCACGATGCGCAGGTGATCCGGTGTCGGCCAATTGAATCCGGTGCCCTGGGTGACCAGCATCTTCTCCTGCAGCAGTAGATCCAGAACCAGCTGCTCGTCGTCGACGATGTCGTAGACTTCGGGATCCAGCCGGGGGAAGGCGTACAGCGCGCCTTGCGGTTTCACGCAGGACACCCCGGGAATCTCGTTCAGCATCTGCCAGGCCACATCGCGCTGCTCCAGCAGCCGGCCGCCGGGCAGGACCAGCTCCTCGATGCTCTGATGCCCACCGAGGGCGACCTGGATCGCATGCTGCGCAGGAACATTCGGGCACAATCGCATGTTCGCGAGCAGGCTGATTCCCTCGATGAAACTGGTGGCGTTCTCCTTCGGCCCGGTGATCACCAGCCAGCCCGCCCGATAACCCGCCACCCGGTATGCCTTCGACAATCCGTTGAAGGTCAGGGTCAGCACATCGGGTGCCACCGATGCCGTCGCGATGTGCTCGGAGTCGTCGTAAAGGATCTTGTCGTAGATCTCGTCGGACAGCAGAAGCAGCTCGTGTTTACGTGCCAAATCGGCGATCTGCGTGAGGGTTTCGCGCGTATAGACCGCGCCGGTCGGGTTGTTCGGATTGATCACGACGATCGCCTTCGTGCGCTCGGTGATCTTGGATTCCAGGTCGGCGATGTCAGGCATCCAGCCCTGTGTCTCGTCGCACAGGTAGTGCACCGGAGTGCCTCCCGCCAACGAGGTGCACGCGGTCCACAGTGGATAGTCGGGCGCCGGAATCAGCACCTGGTCTCCGTTGTCGAGCAACGCCTGCAACGTCATCTGGATCAACTCGGACGCGCCGTTACCGAGGTACACGTCGTCGACGTCGAATCGCGGGAAGCCGTCGACGAGTTCGTAACGGGTGAACACCGCGCGCCGCGCGGGCATGATGCCCTTGGAATCGGAGTAGCCCTGGGCATACGGCAGGGCCGCGATGATGTCGCGCATGATCACGTCTGGCGCTTCGAACCCGAACGGCGCGGGGTTGCCGATGTTCAGCTTGAGGATGCGGTGACCCTCGGCCTCCAAGCGTGACGCGTGCTCGTGCACCGGTCCGCGGATCTCGTACAGGACGTCCTGCAGCTTTGACGACTGCGTGAACGTGCGCTGCCGCGGTGCGTGCCCGGCGGCGTGGATCGGCACGTGGTGGGTGGTCACGTCGTTCATGCTCTCACTTCTGTCCAGCGATTAACCAAAATCGCCGGTCACCGGGTCATCGTTTGCCCGGGGGACGAGCGCCTCTGGCGATTCCCAGTCCCTTCACCGGAGGTGGTTCGGGCTGGTCTCCGTTGTCCCCGCCGGAAGGCTCAGGGGCGGCGCCGGATTCGCCGTCATCCGTCGGCTCCGGTTGTGCGGCGGGTTTCGACTCAGCGGGCGGCTGTGCCGGTGCGGCCGATTTCTTGGCTCCGGGCCGGCGCGCGCCCGGGGCGATGCCGAGGCCCTTGACCTCAGGTTCGGGCTTGGTTTCCAGGCCCCGGTCGGAGTCGGCGGTGTCGGTCTTGGCGCCCGGCGCCGCCTTGTCCGGGTCCACGTTCGGCGGTTGGGTGACGGTCGCCTCGCCCTCGTTGGGCGACGCGGCCTGGGCCTTCTTCTTCGCACCTGGCCGCTTGGCGCCTGCGGCGATGCCGAGACCTTTGACCTCGGGCTCCGGCTTGGCCCCGGCTTCGGGCCCGGCCTCCGGCTTGGCTTCGGTCTGGGCGGGAGCCGCCGGCGCGGCCTTCTTCGCGCCGGGCCGCTTGGCGCCTGCGGCGATTCCGAGCCCCTTGGCGGGTGCCGCTGTGGCCGCGGGCTTTTCGTCGGCCGCAGGCTTGTCGCCGGCGGGAGCGGCGGTCTTCTTGGCGCCGGGTCGCTTGGCGCCGCCGGCGATCCCGAGGCCCTTGACCGGTTTGGTTTCAGTCGCCGTGGCGGCCTCGGCCTTCGGGGATGGCGCGGCCTCGGACTCGGCCTGCGCCTCAGCTTCGGCCTCGGCCTCGGCGGGGGCCTCCTTTACGGGCGCTTCGGCGGCCAGCTTGGCGGCGCGTTCCTCGGCCTCCTTGGCCGCGGTGCCCTTCTCCGGCAGCGTGATGGTGCTCTTGTCCAGCGAACCCAGCAGCAGCTGGGCCACGTCGAGCACCTCGGCCTTCTCCACCTCGCGGGCGGCCGAGACCTCGTCGACACCGTCGGTGATCATCACGCGGCAGAACGGGCAGCCGGTCGCGATGGTCGAGGCGGTGTCCATGGCCTCCTCGGTGCGCTCGGTGTTGACGCGCTTTCCGATGTGTTCTTCCATCCACATCCGCGCGCCGCCGGCGCCGCAGCACAGACCCCGATCGGCGTGGCGGGGCATTTCGGTCAGCTTCGCGCCGGACGCCCCGATCAGCTCACGCGGCGCCGAGTACTCCTTGTTGTGCCGTCCCAGGTAGCACGGATCGTGGTAGGTGATGTCCGCCCCACCGTCAGCGGGCGTGACCGGAATCAGCTTCTTGTCGCGCACCAGCCGGTTCAGCAGCTGCGTGTGGTGCAACACCGTGAAGTTGCCACCGACCTGCGGATATTCGCGCCCCAGCGTGTTGAAGCAGTGCGGGCAGGTCACAACGATCTTGCGGTCCACCCGCTCGACGCCCTCGAACAACTCGTTGAGCGTCTCCACGTTCTGCGCGGCCAACTGCTGGAACAGGAACTCGTTGCCCGAGCGGCGCGCCGAGTCGCCGTTGCAGGTCTCGCCCTCGCCGAGCACCAGGTACTTCACGCCCGCGGCGGCCAGCAGTTCGGCCACGGCCTTGGTGGTCTTTTTCGCGCGGTCCTCGTAGGCGCCTGCACAGCCCACCCAGAACAGGTACTCGTAGCCGTCGAACGACTCCACGTCCTTGCCGTACACCGGCACGTCGAAGTCGACCTCGTCGATCCAGTTGGTGCGGTCCTTGGCGTTCTGGCCCCACGGGTTGCCCTTGGTCTCCAGGTTCTTGAACAGCACGCCGAGCTCGCCGGGGAACTCGGACTCCATCATCACCTGGTAGCGGCGCATGTCGACGATGTGGTCGATGTGTTCGATGTCGACGGGGCACTGCTCGACGCAGGCGCCGCACGTCGTGCAGGACCACAGCACGTCGGGGTCGATGACGCCGCCCTGTTCCTCGGTGCCCACCAGCGGCCTGGTGGCCTGCTCGGGACCCGACCCCAGGATCCGTTCGAAGCCGGACTCGGGGACGTGCTCGTGCGAGTGTTGCTCGGATTTCTTCTCGCCGCGCAGTTCCTCACCGAGGCCGCCCTCGGGGGTGTTCTCCAGCGGCGACTCCTTGTCGCCGAGGATGTAGGGCGCCTTGGCGAACAGGTGGTCGCGCAGGTTCATGATCACGAGCTTGGGCGACAGCGGCTTACCGGTGTTCCACGCCGGGCACTGCGACTGGCACCGACCGCACTCGGTGCACGTGGTCATGTCGAGGTAGGCCTTCCACGTGAAGTCCTCGATCTTGCCGCGGCCCAACACCGCATCCTCCGGCGGATCCTCGAAGTCGATCTGCTTGCCCTCGTACTCGACGGGCAGCAGCGGGCCGAGCCCGTCGGGCATCCGCTTGAACGTGACGTTGATCGGTGCCAGGCCGATGTGCAGGTGCTTGGAGTGCAGCACGATCAGCAGGAACACCAGCATCACCGCGATGTGGGCCAGCAGCGCGATGGTCTCGATCCACGAGTTGGCGGTGTAGCCCAGCGGGCTCATCAGCCATCCCATGAACTGGGAGAAGAACGCGCCGTTGCCGTACGGCAGGGCGTCGGTGTTGACCGCGGCGCCGCGCACCAGCGCGTAGGTCCAGATGACGTTGAAGATCATGAACAGGATCAGCCAGGCGCCGCCGGTGTGCGATCCGTAGAACCGCGAATCGCGGCCGTGCTGCTTGGGCTCCTGCCTCGCCCGGATGATCGCGAACGTGATGATGCCGAGCAGCACCGCGACGGCGAAGAAGTCCTGCAGAAAGCCCAGAACGTCCCAGCGGCCGATGATCGGGATGTGGAAATCGTGGTCGAAGAGCAGGCCGTACGCCTCGAGGTAGACCGACGCGAGGATGAAAAAGCCCCACATCGTGAAGAAGTGGGCCAGGCCGGGCAGGGACCACTTGAGCAGTCGGGTTTGCCCGAATACCTCTTCGATCTGCGTGGTGATGCGCTTGCCGAGGTTGTCCTTGCGATTGTTCTCGGGGCTGGTGGGTGCACCGGAGCGGATCAACGTCGTCAGCCAGAGCACACGTTTGGCGGCGAAGACCAGGACGAGGGCCGTCAGCCCTAGCCCGACGACGAGCCTGATCAGCATCTGCGTATCCACCGCGCGCCTCCCATTCTCAAGTTACTCAAGGGTAACTTATCGTTAGTTACCGGCGGGTAACTTAACTCAGGCCTGCTCAAGCCCGGGAGTCATAGTTGCATCTCCAAAGGAAACACCGCTACGAAGGTTGTCCTAACTACGCACCGTCGGTCGGGCTGGACTCGTCGGGCACCGAGTCGGTACCCGTTTGCTCGTCGCTCGAATCCGGGACGACGGGATCACCCTCAGGTGATGGAGCGCCGTTGCCGGGCCCGGGATCGATCGGCGGATGAGCGTTCGTCGGCGGCGGGGGTGTCCAGGCCGGCGCGGCCGGCGCCGACTGTGCAGCAGGCGCCGGGCGCGGGCTGCGCTGCTGGGGTGTGGACGATCGCTGGGCCGGTTGCACGACGACCGTGGTGAGTTGGGGGGCCGGCGGCGCCGGGGGTGCTGGAGTGGGAGCCGGCGCCGCAGGCGCGGGGGATGGCGTGCCTTCGGGAGTGAGGACGGTCGCCGCCTCGACCGGGGTGGCGGTGTCACCGCGCAATTGCATGACGCCGAACAGGGCCGTGGTGATCACCGCGGCGGCTGCGGCCAGGCTGAACAAGACGAGCGGGGAACGTCGCGGCGCCGCTTCGTCCTGCCACTGCTCATGCTGGAAGTGAAGGTCGGGGCGGGAATCGGCGAAGCGCAGGGGCTCATCCTGCCGGTCGTCCTCGGACCAGGCCAGCGCGGCCAACGTGCCCGACGATGGCCCGGTCTCGACTCGGACGGTGGCTTCCTCGATCCCGGCGGGCGCGAGAGTGGTCGCGGGCTCGACGACGCGCCGGTGCTGGGCGAGCAGAGCGGTCCCGACGGCGGCGGCCAGCTGCGGGTGCGCGGTGGTCACCACGGGCACCCGCAGGTGTTCGGACAGCTTCTGCGTGAGCAACGGGATGCGTGCGCCGCCGCCGACGGTCGCGACCGCTGAAACCGCAGCCGCCGGAACCCCGTAGCGTTCGAGCGTCTCGTCCACCGCGGCAAGGAAATCGGTGACGGGACGCTGCATGATCCCCTCGAGCTCGGCGCGGGTGACCCGGATATCTGCGCGGTGTCCGGGCAGATCGACGGTGACGGCCGTCGCGGTGTGCGCCGACAACCGCTCCTTGGCGGCGCGGCACTCGTCGCGTAGCCGCGCCAGCGAACCGACGACAGCCGTCCCAGACGGGTCCGCGCCGGGGGGCAGCGACGTCATCACATGCGTCAGAAGCGCCTGGTCCACCAGATCACCGGAAAGATCGGCGAACCGGACGGTCTCGCCGACCACCGCGTGGCCCGAGGACGCGTTGACGAGCGTGATGCTGGTGCCGCTGCCGCCGAAGTCGCAGAGCACGACGACGCCGCGAGAGGGTAGGCCCGGATCGGCGTTCAGCGCGGCCAGAGCGGCGGTCGCGTCCGACACCACCGGCACGTCGCCGCCCAGGGCGCGGCGCAGCGAGTCGGCGACCGACGGGCGCCAGTGCGCGGGTACGGCGACCGCGATGTCCTCGGCCGGCTGCGTGAGTGTGCGCAGCGCCTCGGTGAGTAGCTGCTCGGGGCGATGGGCGGAGCCGTCGGGGGCGATGAGCGGAACGGGGTCGCCGACACGATCGACGAAGCCGGTGAGTCGCTGTCCGTGCAGCGTGAGTTCGGAGGGCCGGATCATCGCGGCGTGGCCGTCACGGGTCGCGGCGAGGTAGGTCGCGCCGACCGAAACACCCACCGGCCGGTCCGGGTTCGCCTGGGGATTGAACATGGCATGACGCTATGGCGCTACGTCGGCGTGCGGATCCGGTGCAGGACCCGTCGTCGGCCGGGGCGGTTAGGGGATCTCCGTTAGGGGATGGCGGCGCACTGGGGGATCACGACTGCGGCGTCAGCATGGCCCGCAGCATCGACAACATCTCCGAGCGGGATTCCGCGCCGAGCCGACGGCGGATCCGTGCGACGTGGTGTTCGACGGTCTTCGCCGAGATGAACAACTGCGCTCCGATGTCGCGGTAGGGCATGCCGAGGAGCAGCAGTTCGGCGACTTCGCGCTCGCGGTCGGACAGTCGGGATGACACGGGCCGTGCCGAGCCGGCCCGCGCGGTCTGGTGCGCCGCGAGCGGATCGGCCCCGGGTGCGTCGTCGGGGGCGACGGTCTGCTTCAGATCGCGCGCGAGCTGCAGCATGGCGCCGGACACCCGGCCATCGGGTGTCTGCAGTGCGGCCTGACCGGCCAGCCGGGTCGCATCCCAGGTGAGACCCACCTGCGCGAGCAGCCGTGCAGCCGTGGTCACCTCGTCGGTGTCGACGTGATGGGCCAGTACCCGCAACCAGGTGCGGCCCGCAGTGGCCAGCGTCTTGGCGAAGGCGCTGTGCGCGGCCGCGGCGGTCAGCGCCTGGCCGTGCGGGGCGACGGCGTCCGGGGCGTTGGCGAGGATGCCCGCATGCACGCCGGCCCAGTGCAGGGGAGTCGACCACAACATGGGCTCGCCGAGAGAGCCGAGCAGTGCGAAGGCCTCGTCGAGGGTGTGCTGCAGCCGGTCGATCTGACGCATCCGGGATGCGGCCACCCACAGTTCACCGAGCGGAAGTAGAGAGAAGAGGTCCATCGAGTACTCGGCCAGCACCTCCACCGCCGCGTACCAGTGCTTCTGCATGGCGCCGGTGTCACCGCTGCGCCGGGCGATCGCTGTCTGCAGCGCGGCTGCCCACAACGCGTCGCGGCGGTGCAGCGGGGAGGTGTCGCCATCTGCGCACGCGACCGCCACGTCGGACGTCGCGGCGGGCAGTTGTCCGTCCTGCATCCGCACCCAGCCCAGCAGCAGCCGGTGTCTGCGGGCGACGAAAAGCGCGGTCTCCGAACCGTCTTCGAGACCGGCGCGCACCGCTCGGGCGATCACGCTGCGGGCCCGTACCGGATCACCGCCGTGCAGGGCGGCCAGGGTCACCAGCGCCGCGGGGCTGTCGGGGGCCACGCCTGCCGCGGGCTGGTCCGCGGTGATCGCCTGCCCCAACCGGGAGACGGTGGCGGGGTACGGCGCGTCCAACGACATCAACAGGCCCTCGGCGAGGCTGCGCGCGGCGCGGGCCATGGAGGTGGGTGGGCCGGTGCTGTCGGCGGACAACGCCGCCCGGGCGGCCGGCAGGTCACCGGCGGCCAGTGTCACCACAGCGCCGGCCGCGCTCACGAAGGGGTCCGGATACGGGCCCAGCCAGCGGAACAGGTCCGCGGCCTGCGCTGCGCTGCCATCGTGCAGCGCGATGCTGGCCGCGATCCGGACCGCCGCGGCCTTCTCGGCCGCATCGTCGGAGCCGAGCAGTTGATCGGTGAGCCGGCCCGCGGTGCCGCAGTCACCGGTCAGTGCCAGCGCGTCGGCCAGCCGCGGGCTCAACGTGGTCGCCCCCGCATCGACGGCGGCGCGGTAAAGCCGTGCCGCCCTTGCTGGTTGGCCATGACTGCGGGCGGCCATATCGGCCAGCGCGGTCGCCAACCGATCGTCGCGCAGCCCGTGCTCGGCCATCTGGAGCGCCAACTGCTGTGTGAGCGTGGACGATTCGAGTTGCGACACCAGAAGCGCAACCTCAGTGTCGTGATGCCGTGCCGTGCCGAGGATCTGGGCGACGCATCGGTGCAGTGTCCGCACGAAGGCTCGGCTGTAGGACGGCTCGACCAGACCCGTGGCGCGGGCGCGATCGACCACCGCGTATGCCTGTTCGGCGCCGATCCGCAACGCCGCAGCGACGTCGTCGGGACCGAGTTCTCTGCTCAGAGAGGTGATCAGAAGGGTGTCGAGCGTCGCGTCGTCGAGGCGGCGCAGCCGTTCGGTCAATGCGTACGTCACCGCCTGCAGGACCGCCGTCGCCGGTGCCTCGTCCTGCGGTTCGGTGACGGCCGTTATCGCCGGCTGCAGCAGGAACGGCAGGCCCGCCGTCGCCACGGCAAGGGATCGCACCATATCGGATGGCGGTGTGCCACCTAGCTTTTCGGTGACAAGGCTCGCCACGTCTCCCGGGGCCAGTGGTCCGAGGCTGACGATCGGGTTCTCGCGTTCGATCGCCGTGAACAGGGCGCGTATCGCCGGGCGGTGCGCGATGGGCTCACTGCTCACGACGAGGGTCGAAGGCAGATCCGACACCCGTTGGGCGAGCCGGTCGATTTCGTCGTCGTCCAGCAGCTGGGCATCGTCGATGACGACCGCGGCCCCCGGATCGTCATCGGCGCGCGGTATGCGGGTGAGCACGGATATGCCCGCGGCGCGCAGCGCGGTTCGGACGGCGGTCAACACCGAACTCTTGCCGGTGCCGATCCCGCCCGACACCAGCAGTTTGACCGGCTCGGTCGGCGCGGCCACCAGCGCTGCGACCGCCTCGCGCGCGGGCGGCGGGATGTCCGGCCGGGGGTCCGACGCGGTCATGGGCCTATGGCGCGTCCGGAACGGGGAGGTCCGGCTCCGGTTCGACCGATGTGGTGGGCGGGTCGGTGGTCGGCGGCTGGGTGGTCGTCGGCTGCGTGGTGGTGGGACGCGTCGTCGTGGTGGTGGGTTGCGTGGTCGTGGTCGTCGTCGTGGTGGTTGTGGTTGCCGGCGTCGTGGTTGTGGTGGTGGGTGTCGTCGTGGTCGTCGTCTCGGGCGGCGGCGGTGGGGGGACCACGCTGGTGGTCGGGCGCCCATCGGTTCCCGTGACGGTAACCGTCTGTGGTGCAACCGAAGTCGTCGTCTCCGGTGAGGGTCCGGATTCAAACGTGGTCGCGGTCTCGGTGACGGGAGAGCTGTCGCCGGTCGTGCTGGTCAGCGTGACCGCGAGGCCACCGGCGGCCAACAGTGCGGCCGCAGCAGCCGCGCCGAAGAGCACCACCGGCCTGCGGTACCACGGCAGCGGTTCGGGTTCCGGTTCGTACTGCTCTTCCTCGTGGGCGAAGTCCATCGCGGGCCGAGCGCCGGTTCCGCCCGCTTCGAACGTGTAATCCTCACCGGCATAGGGGACCGGCTCATCGGCGGGCGAGTCGTCCTGCGACCACGCCAGCGCGCGGAACGTCGCCGAGCCCGCGCCGTCGGCGGCCGACTCGGCGGCCGCGACGCCCGCGGCTCCGGCGGCCCACGCGGCGGCGGACATGCTCGTCGGCGCCATCCCGGTCGGCGCATCGGCGGCGGCAGCCATCCCGGTGGCGGCGTCGGCGGCGTCGGCGATCAGCGCGGCGCCCGCTGCGACGTTGAGTTGGGACTGCGGCGTGGTGATGACCGGTGCGCGCAGCCGGGTCGACAGCTGCTGGGTGACCATCGGGATGTTCGCCCCACCGCCGACGGTCGCGACGGCCGAGACATTCGCCGGCGGAATGTTGTTGCGCTGCAACGTCTCCTGGACGGCATTGAGCACCCCGTCGAGCGGCTCGCTGATCAGCTGCTCCAATTCGGTGCGGGTGACGCGCACGTCGGCGTTGAAGCCGGGCAGGTCGGCGTGGACGACCGCGGCGGTATCGGCCGACAGTTGTTCCTTGGCCACGCGGGCCTCGTTGCGCAGCCGGGCCAGGGAACTGACGGCGGCGGTGCCCGCGGGGTCGGCGTCGTTGGCCGCCGCGATGCCCGCTACGACGTGGTTGAGCAGGAGCTGATCGATCTGGTCGCCGGAGAAGTCCGCGTAGCGCACTGTTTCTCCGATCGGGCCCAAGTCGGCCCCCGCGTCGGCCAGGCTGATGCTGGTTCCGCTGCCGCCGAAATCGCACAGCACCACCACGCCGCTCGACGGCAACCCGGGTGCGGCCTGAAGCGCGGCGAGCGCGGCCGCCGAATCCGGCACCAGCGTCGGCGCCACCCCGTCGGGAGCCAGGCCCGGCGCGGCACGCAGGGCCCCCGCCAGCGCGCCAGTGGTGGCGGCTCCCCAGTGCGCGGGCACCGCGATCACGACCGGTGCACCGCCGCCCACCGTGCGCGCCATGGCGTCGAGCGCCTCGACCAGCACCCGCTCGCCGCGATGCGGCGAACCATCGGCGGCCACCAACGGGACCGGGTCGCCGACGCGTTCGACGAAACCGCTCAGCACCATGCCGGGTTGATTCAGGTTGGGGTTCTCGGCTGGCACGCCGACCTCCGGCGCGCGATCGTCGTAGACGGTGAGTATCGATCGGCGCATGACCGGTGGACGGCCGATGCGGGCCGCCACCAAGTTGGTCGAACCGATCGACAACCCGAGTGAGTCGCTCATCTTCACCTTTGCATTTGGGTGCATTCGGACCCGGCCATCACGATAGCGGCTCGATGGCTTCGGACACCGGAGCTGCCCCTAGTGGGAGAAAATCCCCTAACGCGGCATCCCCTAACGACGCGGCCGAGCAGGTGGGTTTCGCACCGATCACCGCGGCGTTCGCCGTCGATAGCATCGTGGCAGGCCACTCGGCTAGGCCTTGTCTCTAGCCATATATCTGTTTGAGGGAGGGAGGGTGTTTCATGGCCAACGAGTTACTTGACTTCGTCATGTCGGTGGTGCGTGATCCCGACGTTGCTGCGCGTTTCGCCGCCGATCCGGATCAAGCCATGCTCGACGCCAATCTGACGAACGTGACCAGTGCCGATGTCCACGCCCTGATCCCGGTGGTGTCGGAGTCCATGTCGGCGCTTCCGACGACTGTTCCGACCGCGCTGGACGGCGGCATCGCCGAAGCCGCGAGCAACGTCTGGAGCAGCGGAGCGGCCACCGCCGCCTTCGACGCGTTCGGCGACCACGTACCGGCCGCTGTGGTGGATGACGTGTCCACCGCGTTGATCTCCGACCCGGGGGTCCCCGAACTCGCCGAGCCGGATGTCCCCAGCGTCCCCGGCGCGGACGACACTTCGTTGCAGTTGGACCAGCCGGTGATCTCCGACGTCGTCGACGACGCCCCGACCGTCGACGACTTCAGCGACGCGGTGGCCGATGTGCAGCAGCTCGACATCGACGCGGGCGGATTCGACATCTTCGACTGAAACGCAAAACCGACCGAATGCGCGGTCCCCTCCAGGGGCCGCGCATTCTGTTGTTTCGGCTGGAGAATGCGGGCCTCCGAGGCGAACCCCCGCCATCCCCTAATCCCCTAACGGCACCCCTACTCCGATCCCGGGACGGTGCCGCGCAGGGAGGGGCCGAGACCCCGTTTCAGGGCCGTCGCGTCGGCCATAACGTGGTTCTCAGCTCGCCGGACAGCCCGGCGACCAGACCAAGACCAACATCTTCGAAAGGATCCGACATGAACCTCATCGACTGGTTTCTGAACCTGTTCCGCGACCCCGTCTCCGCTGCCGCGTTCGTGGCGGACCCCGACCGCGAACTCCACCAGGCCGGCTTCGGCAACGTCTCGGCCGCCCAGGTGCAGGCCGTGGCGGCCACGGTGGCGCCCGCGGCGGTGGTGCATGGTGGTGGTGATCCGGTGGTGGGTTTGCAGCAGGCGGTGGCCCAGACTCACGGGATCGCGTTCGCTCCGCAGCGGCAGACCGAGGTGTTGTCCAACAACGACACGCTCAGCCACAACGACACCCGGTTCTTGAGCCCGGAGACCAACACGGTCAACCATGCCGGTGA
>NZ_LQIX01000006.1 GCF_001500045.1 Mycobacterium sp. GA-1199 | reverse complement strand
GGGACCGTCATCGGCGGCCTGATCGCACGCGAGATTCCGGGTGGGTCGGGGTCGCTTGTTGAGGGTGTCTTGGATGCGTTGCAGATCGGCCTTGGAATGCACGCGCAGGTCGGTGCCCTTTTCGAACCAGAACCGTAGTAGCCGGTTGGTGTTCTCGTTGCTGCCACGCTGCCAGGGCGAATGGGGATCGCAGAAGTAGACCGGGGCCTGCAGTTGCAGGCTGATGTCTTGCCAGCCGGCCATCTCTGAGCCGCGGTCCCAGGTGATGGTGCGGCGCAGGGCAGCCGGCAGCTGGCTCATCGCCGCGATCATCGCGGTGGCCACCGATTCGGCGGTGTGATCGTTGGGCAGGTGCAGCAAGATGGTGAACCGGGTACTGCGCTCGACCAGCGTGCCGATCGCACTGTCACAGCCGCTGCCCAAGATGAGGTCGCCTTCCCAGTGCCCGGGTACGGCCCGATCATCGACTTCAGGGGGACGCTTGCTGATGGTGAGCACGTCGCTAAACGGTGAGCGTCGCGGCGCGGCATCGCGTGATTTACGTGCCGCACGTTTGGTGGAGAGCCGCTTGTGCAGATCAGCGCGCAGCTGCCCGCGGCCTTGGACGTAGAGGCACTTGTAGATGGTTTCGTGACTCACCCGTGCCAGCCTGTCATCGCGGTGATCGCGGGCCAACACGTCGGCGATCAGCTTGGGGCTCCACCCCTGGTCCATCCACGTGTGAATCTGGGCGCACAACCTGACGTCGTTGAGCTTGAACCCTTTGGGCCGCTTGGCGTTGTGCGCCGCACGGCTGTGCGCCATGCGGGCATGGTAGTCCCCGTCAGCATTGCGGTTGCGGCGCCTTTCGCGCCACACAGTGCTGCGATCACGGTCGATCTGATCGGCAATGGCAGCATCGCTGAGCCCGGCATCAAGGCCACGCATGATCGCGATGCGCTCATCCAAACTCAAGCGATGCCCTTTACCACCTGGCCCATCAGGATCACCCGGATCAACCACTCCATGGCCAGCACGATTGTTACCCCGCAATAGCTTCATCGCTCCAGCTTCGCGCCACCACAACGTCGCCGCAGTCGTTGACACGCCCATCTCCCGGGCCGCACGCTCCACTCCCACGCCCTGACACACCCGATCAAACAACTCCCGACGCGTCGACCGCGGATGCGGATAACCACTTGGCATATGCAACCTCCAAATCCAGGGATGTTGCACTGACCGTATGAATCCGCGGCGCAGAATGCGTGCGGGTAACCCACGTTCGGCGCAGGGAAAATCGGTGGACTCGATGGGCGCGCCTCCGCGACCATCGACAGGTGAGTACGCAATTCGAGATCCAACAGCCGGTGCGCAACGCCGGTGGTTGGCGCGTGCTCGCACCTTTTCGCAACCGCGAGTACCGTCTGCTGATCGCGGCGGTGACGCTGTCGATCTTCGCCGACGGCATGTTCGCGGTGGTGCTGGCCATGCAGGTCATCGAACTCAACAACGACCCCGTATCGCTGTCGATCGTGACGACCTGCTTCGGCGGCGCGCTCGTCGCGTTCGTACTGGTCGGCGGGATCGCCGCCGACCGATTCCCTCAGCGGGCGATCATCATCGCGGTCGAGGCGGTCAACGTGCTCGCCTCGACGGCCATCGCGGTACTGGGAATGCTTGGCGCACTGCAGATCTGGCATCTGGCGGTGGGCGCGGCGGCGCTGGGTGCGGCGGCGGCGTTCTTCTTCCCCGCCTACAGCGCGATCCTTCCGCGCATCCTGCCGCCCGAGCAGCTGCTCGCGGCCAACGGGGTCGAGGGAGTCGTGCGCCCGGTGTTCCAGCGCGCGATCGGCCCGGCCGCAGCCGGTGTGGTCATCGGCGCGACGTTTCCCGCACTGGGCGCGGTGGCGGTGGCCGCCTTGTTCGCCGTCGGCCTGGTGCTGCTGGTGGCGACCCGGCCCCCGCTGAAACCCGCTGCGGCACAGGAACACACACGTGTACTGCGCGATCTTCGCGACGGCTTCGTATTCGTGCTCGGCACGCCGTGGCTGTTGTGGACGCTGTTGTTCGCCAGCATCTTCGTGCTGGTGGTCCTGGGACCGATCGAGGTGCTGCTGCCGTTCATCGCCAAGGACCGCTTCGGCGACGGCGCACGGATGTACGGCTTCATCCTCGCGTTCTTCGGGTTGGGCAGCGCACTGGGAGCATTGACGGTGTCGTCGGGCCGCATGCCGCGCCGGTACCTGTCGGTGATGATGGCGATGTGGGGTCTCGGCGCCGTCCCGCTGATCGTGTTTGGCTTCACCTCATCGTTCGCGGTGATGGCCGTCGCGACGTTCGTCATCGGGTTCACCGACGGCACCGGAATGGTCATCTGGGGCACCCTGCTGCAGCGACGGGTGCCGACGGCGATGCTGGGCCGCGTGTCGAGCCTGGACTTCTTCGTCTCGCTGGCGTTCATGCCGGTGTCGTTCGCGATCGTCGGACCGTTGTCGAAAGTCGTTTCGATACAGACGATTTTCCTCGTCGCGGGCATCGTTCCCGTGCTCGTGGCGGCAGTCGCGGTATGGGCGGCCGGAATGCGTCGCGACGAGCTGGCCCACCCGCTGCGCTGACCAGCGGTCTTGCCTTCCGGTCGCGACCGTGGACACCATGGCCACACCGACGACGAAAGGCGCGTGTCCGTGACGTTCTCCATCTGCGCCTACGATCCCGCCACCGGCCAGATCGGAGTCGGCGCCATCACCGCCATGCTAGGAGTGGGCAAGCTCGTCTCGCATGCGCGGGCAGGTGTGGGCGGCGCGGCATCGCAGGCGATGATGAACCCCTACCTGGCGATCGACGTTCTCGACCTGATGGCCGGGGGACGCAGCGCGCAAGAGGCTCTCGACCAGGTGATCGCTCGCGACGACGGACGGGACTACCGGCAGGTCGGTGTCGTCGACATCCACGGCAACACCGCCGCTCACACCGGCGTCCGGTGCGAGGACTGGTCCGGGCACCTGCAGCGGGGAACCGCTGTCGCACAAGGCAACCGACTGGTCGGAGTCGAGACACTACAGGCGACTCTGGACGCCTTCTACGACCACCAGGATCTCGACCTCGCGCACCGGCTCCTGCGTGCCCTCCAGGCGGGCGAGGCCACGGGCGCGGACAGGCAGGGCTCCCTGTCGGGCACCATCTATGTCGTGGGCACCGAGGAGTACCCGCTGTGGGACGTCCGCATCGACCACGCCCAAGATCCCGCGGCGGCGCTGGAAGCGCTTGTCGGAGAGTTCGAGAAGGGGCTTCTCCCCCACATCGAGAAGTTGCCGACGCGAGCCGACTACGTGGGGCAGATGGCGCGCGAGGCCATGGCCGAGGAGTGAGCGCTTACACGCCGAAGATCGGCGGCAGCGCGAGCACCATGACCAGACCCCAGAAGAAGTGGGTCAGCATCGGTGCGAGGATGCCGCCGGTCATCCGGCGCTCGAACGCGCAGATCGTGCCCAGGATGATCGCGGCGAAGCCGAGCATCGGATTACCCGTGGTGGCCGCGGTCGCGATGACGTAGAAGACCGTCGAGATCAGTATCGGTTTCATCGTGCCCAAGGCCGTGTAGAGCGCACCGCGGAAGAACATCTCTTCGGCCAGCCCGTTGATCACGGTGATGAACGTCACCAGGATCAAAGGTCCATAGTCGGCGTATTCCAGTACGCGAGTGATGTATTCGCGCACACCGGGAATCTCGCGTGCGATCAGGCCGCCGATGACGAACACCGCCCCCAGCGCCAATCCGATTGCGGTGCCGGTGATCACGGGCCGCTGGTTGCGACCGCGGAAGCGGATGCATCCCATGTGCAGCGGGCCGGACAGCAATGCGCCCAGCGCCCACACCCCGGCCAGCGCCAACGTCAGCCAGTAGAACGACGAGTCCCCGGGCGGCCGCGTCAGCGAATATCCGAGCAAAGCGGCGCCGATGACGAGCACGACCGCGACGACGATGCGCCTGCGCCGGATGACGCTGGGCGGTTCGTGATGCGGGACGGGGCACGCGCTGACGATCTCGCGAATCTCACCAAGCAGCCCGGGGCGAGTCTGCGTCTTCTCCGTCACGTCGAAACAACCTTGGGCACGAAGTGCAACAGCGTGTCCACCCCGGTGCGCACCGCCCCGGCAACGGGTCCGGGCACCCCGCCGATGAGCCCGAGCGCGGGCCGGGCGATCGACGGTGTGACCGCACCGGCGACCTGTTGCAGACGCAGCGTGTCCCCACCCGCCCACTCGGGGTCGGTGTCGGCGAGGTGGTGTGGATCGGTGAGCGCGTCGACGGGTCGACGCCGACGGCTCGCCAGCGCCCGCGTGATCGCCTCCTCGACGCCGATCAGCCCGGCGGGCGGGTCCGGCACGAACTCACGCAGCCGGGTGTCGGAAGCGATCATCGGGTGGTCCAGTGACTGCACCAGGTCCGCCGCCAGACCGCCCGGCACCGGCAAGACCGCCGCCGTCACCCACGACACCAGACCGGTGTCGACGCCGTTGACCGGCAGCTCGGCCCTCCACTTCCCGGCGATACGCGCGTACGTGCGCAGCAGCTCGGCGTACGACGTGGTTTCCGGGCCGGTGATGTCGTAGGCCCCGGCGGGCACCCGCTCGCCGTCTGCTGCGGCGACGAGGTAGTGCAGCACATCGCAGATCGAGATCGGGTCGATCGGGTTCGCCGACCACGACGGCATCGGAATGACCAGGAACCGATCGCCCACGTAGCGCAGCATCTCGAACGACGTCGAACCCGCACCGATGATGATGGCCGCGCCGAGCCACACCACGTCGGGTCCGCCGTCGACGTGCAACGCCTCGGCGACCTCGGCGCGGCTCGCCAGGTGTTCGGACAGCTCGTCACCGTCGGGCACGAACCCGCCGAGATACACGATGCGACGCACACCGGCGGCCTTGGCCGCCTTGGCCACGGTGGCTGCCGCGCGGTTGTCCGCCTCGCGGAAATCGGGCTGCCCGATGCCGTGCACGAGGTAGTAGACGACGTCGACGGGACCGGCGTCGGTGAACGCCGACCGCACCGAGGTTTCGTCGTGGGCGTCCAACGCCACGGCGTCCACGCGGTCCTGCCATCCGAAATCGGCCAGCCTATCAGGATTTCGACTGGCGGCGACCACCTCGTGGCCCTCGGTGAGCAGCTCGGTGACGAGCCGGGAGCCGACGTAACCGGTCGCGCCGGTCACCAGAGTGCGAACACGTTTCACGGTAGGGCCTGTACCCGGATCCGAGCCGGGAGAATCTAGGCCTTCGCGTCCCGGTGCAGATCGATGAGGTGCTGGTACACCTGCGCGTTGTAGCGGCTGTGGTTGACCTCTGCGTCGCTGAGGTCGCGGCGCACTTTGCCGGGGACCCCGGCGACCAGGGTCCGCGGCGGCACCACGAAACCCTGCGGCACGACCGCGCCCGCGGCGATCAAGGCCCCCTGGCCCACCGTCGCGCCGTTGAGGATGACGGCGCCCATGCCGATCAGCGCCCCGTCTTCGATGACACACCCGTGCAGGACGGCGTTGTGACCCACGCTGACCTCTTCGCCGATGCACACGGGAAATTCCGGGTCGACGTGGACGGTCACGCCGTCCTGGATGTTGGTGCCGAAACCCACCTCGATGGGCTCGGCCTCGGCCCGCAGCGTGGCGCCGTACCAGACGCTGGCCCGCGAGGCGAGCGTGACCTGGCCGATCAGGCTCGCGTTGGGCGCCGCCCAAGCCTCGGCGTGCAGCGACGGCGCGCGACCACGGATGGGAACGATCAGCGGCTCAGGCATGCGGCTCATCGTATGCATCGGCCTTTCACCGCCGTTCGGGGCACTATGTGGGGAGATTGACAAAGCCCAGGTCAGGCGGCCTGCAGCGGTCGTTTGGCGAGGTGGTGACTTTGGCAGCCACGCAGCAGTGCCTCTACGATGCGTTGCGACCTGTCTAGCTGAGGAGCCGTAAGTGAAGACTCGCACCAGCAAAGCCCTTGGTGCCACCGCCGGGATCGCCGCGATCGCCTTTTCGGTGCCGCTGGCCGTGACCGCGTACGCCGATCCGCCCGCGCCCGCACCCGAGCAGCCGGCCGAGCCGACCACCACCGCGGTGGTCGAGATCCCGAACCCCGAGGGGAAGGGCTGTGACGCCTTCAAGGAGGCGGTGCCCGATTGGAAGGCGCTGAACAACCTGCCCGTCGGCCAGGCTCTGCAAGCCATCCCGGACGCCAGCACCTTCTACTCCGCGATCTCGGGCGGGTTCAACCCCGCCGTGAACGTGGTGCCTGTGCTGGAGAACGGCCCGTACGTGGTCTTCGTGCCGACGAACGAGGCGTTCGCCGCACTTGCGCCCGCGCAGCTGGACGCGCTGAAGGCCAACCCCGCCGCGTTGACGGACTTCGACTATTACCACGTGTTCCTCGGGCTGCTCGGGCCCAAGGACGTCAAGGGGCAGCGGCCCACCCAGCAGGGTGCGGAGATCAAGGTGACCGGCGAGAACGCCGACGTCACGATCAACGACACCGCCAAGGTGGTCTGCGGTGGTATCCAGGCTGCAAACGCCCGGATCTACCTGATCGACGCGGTGCTCGATCCGGCCAACGCGCCCGAGGCCGTCACACCGTCCGCGACGTCGACCAGCGAGACGACCACCACCCAGACGACGACCGAGACCACCGAGCCGGCCCCACCGGCGGAGCCGACGCCGGCTGCCGACGCCCCGATCGGCTGATCTCGCCCGAACGCGCAAAAGCCCCCGAAACTCCGTTGTTTCGGGGGCTTTGGCGTGGGGGTGGCGAGACCCGGCTAGACGCCACGCCGGCTAGACACCACGCCGGCTGAGCCGGCTAGGCACCACGCCGGCGAGACCCGGCTAGACACCACGCCGGCGAGCCGGCTATACACCTAGGTCGCGGCCGATGATCTCCTTCATGATCTCGGTGGTGCCACCGAAGATCGTCTGGATGCGCCCGTCGACGTAGGCGCGCGCGACGCGGTACTCCATCATGTAGCCGTAACCGCCGTGCAGCTGCACGCACTGGTCGACGACCTTCTTGGCCACCTCGGTGGCCCACCACTTGGCCTTGGCCGCCTCGACAGCGGTCAGCTCACCGTCGACCACACCCTGCAGGCAGCGGTCGATGTAGTTCTCGGTGACCTCGAGCTCGGTCTCCATCTCGGCGAGCAGGAAGCGGTTGTGCTGGAAGCTGCCGATCGGCTGGCCGAAAGCCTTGCGGTCCTTGGCATATTGCAGCGTCTCGTCGAAGACTCCACGGGCCCCGGCGATAGCCGAGATCGCGATGCCCAACCGCTCCGAGGGCAGGTTGGTCATCAGGTGATAGAAGCCGCGCCCCTCCTTGCCGAGCAGGTTCGCGTTCGGCACCCGGACGTTTTCGAAGTGCAGCTCGGAGGTGTCCTGCGAGTGCAGCCCCATCTTGTCGAGCTTGCGACCCCGCGTGAAGCCCTCCATGTCGCGCTCCACCACGAACAACGAGAAGCCCTTGTGACCGGCCTCGGGGTCGGTGCGCGCGACGACCACACACAGGTCGCAGTTGATGCCCGACGAGATGAATGTCTTGGAGCCGTTGATGATCCAGTCATCACCGTCGCGCACCGCGGAGGTGCGGATGCCGGCCAGATCGCTACCGGCACCCGGCTCGGTCATCGCGATCGCGATGATCAGTTCGCCGCTGGTGATGCCCGGCAGCCAGCGCTTCTTCTGCTCGTCGTTGGCCAGCTCCTTGAAGTACGGGCCGACGACGTCGTTGTGCAGGCTCAGCGCCGGTCCGTGCACGCCGGACCTGGCGATCTCCTCGTCGATGATCGCGTTGAACCGGAAGTCATCGGAGCCGCCGCCGCCGTACTCCTCGGGCATGTTGAACCCGATCAGCCCGTACTTGCCCGCCGCCGTGAACGCAGACCGGTCGACAATGCGCTCGGTCTCCCACTTCTCCTGGTTGGGTACGAGCTCGCGCTCGATGTACTCCCGGACGGTCTCCCGGAACGCCTCGTGTTCGGCGTCGTAGATGGTTCTTTTCACTTTGCTTACTTGGCCTTCCAAACAGGCTGGCGCTTCTCGGCGAATGCCAGCGGTCCTTCCTTGGCGTCCTCTGAGCGGAGCACCGTCGAGATCTCACGCATGGTCCTCGACCATCCACCTTCGTCACCGGCGATGACGCCGTCGTCGACGCCCATCGCCACCCGCTTGCTCGCCCACACCGCAAGCGGCGCATTGCAGGTGATGCGTTCGGCGAGTGCGAGCGCGGCATCGACCGCGGTGCCGTCGGGTACGACCTGGTTGATCAGACCCCACTTCAGGGCGTCGGCCGACGACATCGGCTCGCCGGTGAACAACAGCTCCATCGCGACCTTGCGCGGCAGGTGGTCGACGATGCGGAACACCCCGCCCGCGGCGGCGATGAGGCCCCGCTTCACTTCGGGCAGACCGAATTTCGCGCGCTCCTCGGCGATCACCAGATCACTGGCGAGCGCCAGTTCGGTTCCTCCGCCCAACGCGGTGCCGTTGACTGCGGCGATCGTGGGCTTGTCGACGTAGTGCCGCACGTAACCGGCGAAGCCCCACTCTGCGTGGTCCGGGTGGAACAGGCTCTCCCGTCGTGCGATGGCCTTGAGATCAGCACCGGCACAGAAGGATTCACCCGCGCCGGTGATCACCACCGCGCGCACCTCGGCGTCGTCCTGCGCCTGCTGCAGCGCATCGCCGACCGCGGTGCTGACCGCGCTGTTGACCGCGTTGCGCGCCTCGGGCCGGTTGATCGTGATGAGCATGACGTTCCCGCGGCGCTCGGTCAGCGCCGCGGGCGTCGTCATGGCTCGTCCGACGACGATCGCTGAGGAGTCGGACACAAGCAACTCAGAGCAGCTCGAGGATGGTGGCGTTGGCCTGGCCGCCGCCCTCGCACATGGTCTGCAGACCGTACTTGATCCCGTTGTCGCGCATGTGGTACAGCAGCGTCGTCATGATGCGTGCCCCCGAGCCGCCGAGCGGGTGGCCCAGCGCGATCGCACCGCCGTTCGGGTTCAGCTTCTTCTCGTCGGCGCCGATGTCCTTGAGCCACGCCATCGGAACCGGCGCGAACGCCTCGTTGACCTCGAAGGCCCCGATGTCGTCGACGGACAGGCCGGAACGCTTGAGCGCCTTCTGGGTTGCCGGGATCGGCGCGGTCAGCATGATCACCGGATCGGCGCCGGCCAGCACCGCGGTGTGCACGCGGGCCAGCGGCTTGAGGCCCAGTTCCTTGGCCTTCTCCGCCGACATGAACAGCAGCGCCGCCGAACCGTCGGAGATCTGCGACGAGTTGCCGGCGTGGATCACGCCGTCCTCGCGGAAGGCGGGCTTGAGCTGGCCCATCTTCTCCAGCGTGGTGCCGCGACGGATGCCCTCGTCCTTGAGAACGGTATTGCCCTCGTCGTCCTTGATGCCGACGATCTGATCGTCGAACGCACCCGCATCCTGTGCGGCGGCGGCCTTTTCGTGCGAATCGAGCGAGAACTGGTCGAGATCGGTGCGGCTGAAGCCCCACTGCTCGGCGATCATCTCGGCGCCGATGCCCTGGTTCGGAGTCTGCTTGTAGCGGTTCTTGAAGTTCGCCGAGTACGGGTTGCCGCCGTTGGCCAGCGAGGCGCCCATCGGGGTGCGCGACATCGACTCGACACCGCCGGCGACGACGACGTCGTAGTGGCCGGCCACCACGCCGGCGGCGGCGAAGTGCACCGACTGCTGGCTCGAACCGCACTGGCGGTCGACGGTGACGCCGGGAACGGTCTCCGGCCAGCCGGCCGTCAGCAGGGCCGTGCGACCGATGTCGAGGGCCTGCTCACCGGCCTGCATGACGCAGCCCCAGATGACGTCGTCGACGAGCGCGGGGTCGACGCCGGCGCGCTGCACCAGACCGTTGAGAACCTGCGCGGACAACTCTGCCGGATGCACACCGGAAAGCCCTCCGTTGCGCTTGCCGACGGGCGACCGTACTGCCTCGACGATGACGGCTTCAGCCATGACACTTCTCCTTCGAAGTCCGAGGATTCACCCGCATACGCGCGGGTCCACCCCCGAACGTAAACGAACAAGGTTTACTAGGTCAACCTACTGGTTGGTGGGTGTGATCTGATGGCGGGGTGCCGGTCGATTTTCTGAGGTGCCGCGAAGGTAGCGGAGGCTCGCCCTGCCAGGTCGTTCGGGATAGGTTCTCATCCGTCCGAGACCCGACCCCTAGGGGTGGCGCCGCTCGTTGCTTTGCCGGACGTGACGCCGCACATGGTTTACTGAGTTGTACAGCTGGCCGCTGGGTCAGCCGCAACGTGGGAGTGGGAGTGGCTCGAAGTACACCGCTGGCGCCGATGATCGGCCCGGACGGCGTCGGCGCCGGGACGACGGTGCGGTCACCGAAGACGGCCGAACTGGTCGCCGGCACGCTGCGTCGCATGGTGGTCGACGGTCAACTCAAGGACGGCGACTTCCTCCCCAACGAAGCCGAGCTGATGGCCCACTTCGGGGTGAGCCGCCCGACCTTGCGGGAGGCGGTCCGCGTGCTGGAGTCCGAGCGCCTCGTCGAGGTGCGGCGGGGTTCGCGCACCGGCGCCCGCGTTCGCGTGCCCGGCCCCGAGATCGTGGCCCGTCCCGCCGGCCTACTGCTGGAGTTGTCCGGCGCGACGATCGCCGACCTGATGACCGCACGCGCCGGGATCGAGCCGATGGCGGTGCGACTGCTGGCCGAGTCCGGTTCGGCCGAGGCCTTCGACGAACTCGATGGCCTGCTCGAAGAGCACGTGCCGTCGGGCTGGCAGAACGACACCCTTGCCGAGACGACGGGCGACTTCCACAGGCGCGTCGTCGAGTTGTCGGGCAATGCGACGCTGTCCATCATCGCCGGCATGCTGCACGAGATCACGGTGCGCCACAACACCTTCCTGTTCAAGGAGCGTCGGCCGGTCTCCCGCTCCGATTTCGACAAGTTGATGCGCTCCTACCGGAAGTTGATGCAGCTGTTGAGATCCGGTGACGGCGCGGCCGCCGAAGCGCATTGGCGCAAGCATCTCGACACCGCTCGCGATCTGCTCCTTCAGGGACTCGAGGACGTCAAGGTCCGCGACGTCATGGGCTAGGGAGCCTCGGCGCTGTCCTTCTGCCACGTGACGTGGACCGGGACCGTGTCGTCCCACGGTTGGCGTGTCACCATGTCGGCGACGCGGATGTAGCCCCGCTCGAACTCTCCTGTCGCCGCATCGACCAACCGGTATTCCTGGCGCTGCTTGTGGATCGGTTGGCCGTCGATCAGCACGACGATGACCTCACCCGGTTCGAAATTGCAGCGCTTCTGCAGGGCGTCGATGAGCTGTTCGTTGTGCATATGGCCGTCGCCGAAATTCCAGCCGATTGCCGTGCTGCAAATGCGCTCACCATCGGTCAGCACATAGTCGTCCTCGTTGTGGCCGGCCATCGCCCGGTGAGCGAGGGTGAACATGGCACGGCCGTGAGAGTTGAACGCGCGGAAGGCGTATCCCATATAGAGATACATCTGGGCGGTCTCCGGACTGCCGTAGTATCGCTCCATCTGCGCCTGCGGCATGCTCGCGATCGAGACGACGTTCTCCTCGATCTTCGCCGAGGCCGACGGTTTCACACACCACAGCCCGGTGTCCCAGTTGCCCGCGTAGTAGCGCATGCCCGGCAGGAACGACACCTTGCGCGGGAACAGGTTTCCCAGCACCACGGTGCCGGCGACGACAACGAACAGCACAATCGGCCACGGGCTCTGCAAGTCGGCGAGGCCGATATCCGCGTGCCCCACGAAGAGCGCCAGGACCGAGAACATCATGAAGACGTTCCACTCCAGCGGCACTCCCATCGGAATCGAGGACAGGATGCCGAAGTGGAAGACCAGCATCACGAAGGCGGCGATGTACGTCGGCCAGCCGCCGTGGGAGAAGAACAGCACCAGCGGGACCAGCCCTTCGACCGCCGTGCTGAAGTGCGCCAGCCACCGTGACGCCCGCCCGGGCCGCAGATCGTCTGGAAACCGTTCGAAGAACTTGCGTTTGATCCATTTGGGCCGGAACACCGGGTTGTTGCTCATCATCGTGGAGATGACGAACGGGAAGTGTTTGTTGAGCTTCGACGTCGCGGCGCCGAGCCAGATCGTCAGGCACACCAGTTTGGCCGCGATGATGATGTCGGGGCCGGCGAACAGGAAGCAGACCGCAAGCGAGGCGTACACCTCGCCGCGGGCGGCCAGGAAGATCACCTTGTCGCGCAGGCCGAGCACGGCGAGGACGCCGAGGATGGCGGCGATCTGCCATACCGGCAGCACGCCGACCGTCGTCCCCAGTTCGGGTATCGGTCCGGTGCCGTCGGAGAACAGCGCCACGACGAGCAACACAAGGAGCGCGCCGTAGAGCAGCGCGTCGAACGGTGTGCGGGTGTCGCCTCTGGTCAGCGGGATGCGGGTCGGCCACGGTGGCAGCCGAATCGTGTTGGGTCGCAACCAGTACAGGATCGAACCCATCGGCGGGAAGAACCGATTGTTGAGTGGTCCGAAACCGCAGCCGAGGCCGACGACCTCGAACAGCATCGTGTACAGCACGACCTTTTCGAACACGATCGGCTCGTTGTACCAGGAGCCGACGTTGGTGAACCCGTCGATGCCCGTGGTGGTGAGCACCACCAACCAGCCACCGAGGATGTAGAGCAGGATCTTGACGACGTAGAACAGGTGCAGGACCACCGGCGTCCCGAATCCCACCTCGGCCCAGTGTCGGGCCATCGGCACGATCTTCTCCGCGCGGCTGCCCTTACTCCACTCCTCGTAGTCGACGACGGGCGCGTCCTGTTTCAAGAACCCCATGGCAACACAGACTAGAACGTGTTCTAGCTATACGGCTCCAGATCCTCACGTCCGCCTCGCGAAATCTACAACAGGGTCGCGATTGCCGAGGTTTCACGACCCTGGTGTGCGGTTCGCGAACTGCGTGGGCTCTCGTCAGGCGTCGGTCTTGGCCGGCGGCCGGTAGAAGATCGCCAGCTGACCGATGCCGCCGAGCAGGCCCAGACCGAGCGAGATGACCAGACCCCACCAGCCGTGCAGCAGGTCGTAGAAGCTCGTCGAACTGAACAACAGATGGTCGAGGCTGAGCTTGCCCGCGCCGATCGTCGCGATGCCGACGGCTGCGGCGGCGAGCACGAGGTTGTACTCCCACCCCTCCTTGACGATGAAGAAGCCGTTGGCCCGGTGCACGGTCCACGCCGCGACGAGCATCAGCGCCACAAAGCCCGCCGCGGGTATCGGGGTCAGCAGCCCGACCGCGAGACCGATGCCAGCCGCCATCTCGGTCGTCGCGGCGACTCGGGCGTGGAACTTGCCAGGCTTCATCCCCATGCTGTCGAACCACCCGGCAGTACCGCTGAGGCCTCCGGGTCCGAAGAACTTGTTGTAGCCGTGGGCGGCCATGGTCAGACCCAGGACCACCCGCAGGATCAGCACTCCGACGTCGTAAGCAGTCATGCAACAAAATCTAGGCCATGTGTTAAGCCGCTGCCCAGCCCCCTCGCCCAACCGGATTCGCCGGCTGTCCGAAGAAGCGCAGCTGTGGTGATTCGCCAACGCCGCACGCCGGCGATTCACACGACCGCATTGTGTCGCGCCACCTCTCGGAACCAATTCGCGCTGAGCTTGGGTGATCGCCTCTGAGTCGCAAGGTCGACCCGATAGAGCCCGAACCTTGGCTGCATGCCCGCGCCCCACTCGAGGTTGTCGAGCAGGCTCCAGTGAAAGTAGCCGCGAACCGGCACACCGTCGGCCGTCGCCCGCTGCAGTTCGGTGAGAAAAGCCCGGAGCCATACGACGCGGCCCGTGTCGAATCCCTCGGCGTCCTCCTCAGCGGTCGTCGGCATGCCGTTCTCGGTGATGAAGATTTCCTTGGCGTTCCATACGTCGACCAGTAGGCGCGTCCCCCAGTACATCGATTCGGGGCTGAGCATCAACGCGACCTCCGAGTTCGGATACTGGGCGCGGGCATGCATCGGCTGATACGACCGTGCCGGGGGAGGCACCATGAAGCTTCCTGCGACCACTTCGTACCCGGGCTCCGAGTCGGATGCCTGGACAAAGGCATGGACCATATAGATGTTGGTGCCGACGAAATCGACCGGGCTACTGATGATCTGCAGGTCCTCGGAGGTGAACTTCGGCGCGTCCGCGCCCTGTTGCGCCAGGAACGTATCGGTGTAACAGCCTTCCATCATCACGGTCATGTAGCCCGCGTTGAGCTCCCGCAATGCGGCCGCTGCGGCCCGGATGTTCTCTGCCGTCTCAATGATGGGAGCGGTGCCGATCATCTGCTCCGCGGGCCCGACCTTGGTCGCCGGGCGGGCCTGAGCGCGAATGGACCGAACGGCCAGGCCGTGGCCAAGCACGGCATGATGACGAATTTGGTTGACTTGACCCGGCGGCAGCTGCAAGCCCGGAGCGAGCATGCCCCTGCCGTGTCCCAGCTCCACGAAGCTGGAAAACTCGTTGATGGTGAAGAAGTGCCGCACCCGGTCGCTGAGCTGCGCCGCGACGTAGCCCGCGTAATCGCCGAACGCCTCAGCCGTGTCGCGCGACTGCCATCCGCCCTTGTCCTGCAGCGCCTGTGGCAAGTCCCAGTGGTAAAGCGTCGCGAACGGCTCGATTCCATTGGCGAGCAGCTCGTCAACGAGACGACGGTAGAAGTCCAAACCCTTCGAATTCGGCTGGCCAACCCCGTCAGGAAAGATGCGGGGCCACGAGATGGAGAACCGGTATGCCGTCGCCCCGATCGCCTTCATCAGCTGGATGTCTTCCTTATACCGGTGATAGTGATCGACGGCCACGTCGCCGGTGGAGCCGTCCCTGATCTTGCCGGCGTGACCAAAGGTGTCCCAGATAGACGGACCCTTGCCATCTTCGTCCCAGGCGCCTTCGATCTGGAAGGCCGCAGTAGCCGTGCCCCAGAAGAACTCGTCCGGGAATCGACGGCCGGCCGACGCCGATGAATCTGCTGGTGTCCCAGGCATCACGTGCCTCCTCGCTGATGCGACCTCGGGGTTTTCCTAGTCGCTTCACCTCTCCGCGGTGCGGGCCCCTCCTGGTAATGGTCGCGGGATTCTGGCCGCGGCGCGGCCGAACGGCATGATCAGATGCCGGCCGCGTGGGTGTCGCTGACCCTCGCCGAAATACCGCCCCGCTTCACCGACCGATACCTCATCGATCCAACGCCGCCTTCAATCTCTCGACATAGGAGTCGATGTCGCCGATCGCGGACTCGGCGGCATGCACGCTGACCGCGATAGTGTCTCCGATGCCGTGCACGCCGTGCGTCACGCCCATCATCGGCGACAGCCCTGGGAATCCGGCGGTGACGACAACGGGCGAATTACCGAAGCGCAGGTCGGCGGGCCCGCGGTTCACGCTGGAAACGACGGTGTTTCCCGTGACGGTCGGAGAGCGCAGTGTCGGGTCGAATTTCGCTACGCCATAACGCAGTAACCAGGCAGGCACCGCGGCGGACGCTCGGTTGGCCGCAGCCATCGCCGGATGGGCGGCCCTGCGTCGGCGTTGCTTGAGGTCCTCGGTGATGCGAGAGGCTCGCGCATCGAAGGCCAGATCCGGATACAGGCCGACACCCACGTTGCCGAAGTGGTTGTGGGCGCGCCGGTCTCCCGCTTTCGCCATCGGTACCTCGGCGCCCAGCAGCGACGGGTCATCACCGAATTCCCGCAGGTGCCCGGCCAACGCCTCGGATATCGCGGCCAGCGCACCGACCGTCACCGTCGGCCCTGGCATCTCTGCGCGCCGCAGCACCACCGTCCGAATACTGCGCAAGCCTTCCGGTCGCGCATTGCTGCGCAACGCCGGACGTGGATCCGCCGGCGAGGGAACCGATCGGGCCGAGGTATCGCGCACGAGCCGGCGGTGGGCCCGTGCCGCCGCATAGCCGCGCCATGGCAACCTCACGCCCGAAAACAGCTCCGGCGCCGGAACATTCGGCACGATCGCTCGTCGCCCCAACAACCACGCCGCCAACGCCGATGACCGGATACCGTCCCCGAGCGCGTGCGCCACCTGCACCACCGCAACGGTGCCGAGTCCCGCTCCCGGAACGTTCTCGACGGCCGGAAAGATGTGGATCCGCCACGCCATGATCCGCGGATCGAGCTGGTCCGAGCTCAACTGCCCTGCCACGATCGCCAGACACTGCGCCCAACTGCTCCCCGCGACGTGCATCACGAACTGGTTCGGTGAAACATCCGCGGTCACCCACTGCGGATACGTCAGCGGATTGCCGTCACGCACCCGCAGGCGCAATTCGGTGCAGCCGCGCGCCCGGTCAAGGACTAGCGCTATTGCCGCGTCGAGGCCCACGGCCCCAGCGAAACCGTAGAGCAAGAACTGATCGCTGGGGATCTTGGCCGACATCCAATACGTCTGCGCATCCACCGCAGCCAGTCGCCGCCCCATGTCCTCCAGGCTAAGCGCGGACCGCGCCGATGAAGTCGACGATGTGGCTCGCGACGGCTTCGGGCTGTTCCAGCTGCAGGAAGTGACCGGCCCGCTCGACGGTGGCGACCTCACTACCCTCGGGCAGAACTCGCTGCACCCATCGGACGTAATCGGCTGAGGCGCAACCATCATCGGTGCCGTGCAAGTACAGCGTCGGCAGCTGCGGCGCCGACAGCCAATGCCGGTGCAGTTCGGCGTACTGCGCGGGTGGCTTGCTGTTGCGCACGGTGGCCCGGTAGTAGCCGAGGGCGGCCCGCCAATTCTCGGGCGCGCCGATCGCGTCGAGGACGTGGGCGACGTCCTGGGTGGCGTCGTAACCCGGCGACCACTGGCGCCACAAGCGGGGCACCACCCACGACGCGGATCGCTCAGGGAGGCCGGGCAATTGGAAGTACATGATGTACCAGCTGCGGAGCAACTGGCGGGGCAACTGCGCGGCGAGCCGGCCCGCGTCCGGCGTCCGGCCAAGGGGTCGGAACGCCGCGGCAAGCGGCACCGACATGATGACAGCCTTCGAGAAGGGACTGTCCGGCATTGCGGCGAGGCCGGCACCGGCGATCGCTCCCCAGTCATGCCCGATGAGCACGTCACGCCCCGTCGGAACGACCGCATCGAGCACCCTCAGCGCATCGTCCATCAGCGCGCCGACGTGGTAGCTCCCGTCGGATGCCGTCGACGACGGTGCGTAGCCTCGCATGAACGGCGCCACCACCCGCCACCCCGCATCGACCAGCAGCGGTGCGATGTTGCGCCACCCATGCGCAGTATCGGGAAAACCGTGCAGGCACAACGCGGTCGGCGCACCGACAGTGCCCCAACTGAGCGCGCGCAGCCGCACGCCCGGCGCATCGACATCGATGAGTTCGGGGTCGGCCACTACGCCCTACACCGGGTCGAACTTCGAGATGAGCCAGCGACCGTCGATCTTCTCCAGTGTCACCCGCACACTCGAGGCGGTATCCGTCGGAGCGTCCTGGCCCATGACCACGGTCTGGTTGACGAACACCAACACCACGGCCTCGTCGGGGCCGGCCGACACGGATGCGGCCGCCGGCACCGAAGCCACCGCAGAAATCTGCTTCTGCTGCGCGCCGGGGATCACCACGTCGTTGATGAGCCCGGTGTAGGACTCCTCGAACTCGCCGGTCAACAGGGAACGTGCGTCGTTGAGCTGCTGTTCGACGGTGTCCGGCTTGTACGACAGCATCGCCACGGTGCTGTCCTTGGCAACCTGAACCGACTCGGCGCGCGCCGCGTCCGCGTTGCGCACCGAGTTGTCGACCCACTTCAGATAGCCCGCTGCACCCGCCAGCAGCAGGGCGAGGGCGGGCAGCACGCCGAAGGCGAAGACGCGGGCCCAGTTGATGCCTCGTCCGCCGGTGGGCTCGGTCGTCTCCGCGGGCTCGGAGGCCTCCGCTGACTCGGTCACCGCGGCTGACTCGGAGGTTTCCGCCGACTCGGTCACCGCAGCTGACTCGGTCACCGCAGCTGACTCGGTCGCCGCGGCTGATTCGGAGGTCGTGGCGGATGCGGTGCTCTCCGCGGATTCGGTCGTCTCCGCGGCCGTCGTCGTCTCGGCTGTCGATTTCGTCAACTCGACCGCATCGGATGCCGGCGTCGTGCCCTTTTCGACGGACTCGTCGGTGGCGTCGTCTCGTTTGCGCCGCGGAAGTCGATGTCTATTGCTCACGGTACGAACTCCACATTCGAGATCTTGGCCTCGTCCTCGCCGGTTTTCTGCACCGAGATCCTCATCCGCCAGGACCGCGGCGCTTGCTCGGGTGCCCCGGCGTTGGTCGTGTTGACGGTGACGGCCACCAGCACCTTGGCCTCGTCGTCGTTCAACGACTCGATTCCCGCCTCCGAAATCGTGCCCTCCGACTTCGACTGCGCCTGCTTGACGACCTCGATGAACGGTTGCGCGCGGGCCTGGAAGTCGTCGTAGAACGTTCCGGTCGACGAGTCGAGGACACGTTGCACATCCTGCTCGGCGTGCTCGTGGCTGATCGTCGTGAGGTTCAGCGCGCCCTGCCGCCCGACCTGCAGATAGAGGTTGCGCAGATCGTCGGCCTGCCGCGACTCGTACGCCCGGTACCCGAGCCACCCGGTCAGCGCCGCGAGGGCCACCACGACCACGAGCCCGACGATCGTCGCCAGCCGAACGTGGGACATCGGCGCCTTGGGCGGGGCGGGCTCCGCTTCGCCGTCGGCGGCGTCGTAATCCTCGACGGCCTCGGCATCCCCTGTCGTTTCGGGGGTCTCTGTCGTCGAAGCGGCCGGTGTCGTCGAAGCAGCCGGTGTCGTCGAAGCAGCCGGTGTCGTCGAAGCAGCCGTCGTGGACTCGGGACCTTCGGCCGCGGCGTCCTTGCCGGGAGTGGTCTCGTCTGCCATCTAGGTTCCTCTGCGGCCCGAGGGCCAAGTCGGGGTCGGGTAGACAGGTCGGCTACAACTTACGTGTTCGACACCATAGCGTCGGAACCTGCCCACGGAAGGGCACCACATCCCTGCCGGCTCAGATACCGCAACGATCAGCGTCAGCTTCCCGGCGGGACCAGCATCGACTGCCACGGCCGCTCGCCCGCGGCACCGTTCGCCAGGTTGGACTGGGTGTACACCTTGCCGTCCGGTCCGACGTATTCGCCGGACGCGGGGTCGTATTCGGCGGCCGCGACGGGCAACGGCGGCGTACCCGGAGGAGGCGGCGTGATGGCGACGGGCACATCCGGTGGCACATGCGGGATGGGTTGCCCCGAGAGGGTCGCGTTCGGATCGCCCTTCCAGTTGTAGCCGTCATTGAGCGGCACGTACTGCTCGTCGCTCTCGCACATCTGCCACGTCGGAGCCCGCTTGCCCGGCACGGTGACACACGGCAGGTTGCGGGCGCCACGGACGTTGAACGGCGCGTCCTGCGGCGTCCGGCAGTACAGATCGCCCACCGGCCGGTCGGGATAGTCCTCGAAGACCGGGACGCGCTGCTGCTGCGCGGGCAGGAACCCCGTCGTACACGGCGGCGGCAGATTCTGCGGTGGCAGCGGCAGCGGCGCGGGCAACGCGGGAAGGATCGCGTTGAGGTTGAAGATCAGCGAATCCCCCATGTAGTCCTGCTTGGTGTTGCGCTTGTGCACGCCCACGGCCTGCGTGACGGCGGTGCCCTGCGGCAACAACACCAGCAGCTGCTCGAGGCTCGGCTGGTAGGCGAGCGCGACCTCTCCGATGCTGACCAAGTTGGCCAGCACGATCGGAAGGGTCGGCTGCAGCCGTTCGAACAGGGCGCGCACCTCGTCGGCGGCCCCCGGCCCCTTGGCCAGGATTCCCGACACCGCCGGATCCTGGCTCTGCAGTTGGCCACTGATGCTCGCCAGGTTCGCCGCCCACGCCTGAATGGAGCCGGCGGTCTCGGTCTGGGTGTCGAGTATCGGCTTGGACTGGTCGATCAGCGTGAGCAGCGGGTCGAGGTTCTTGCGGGCGTCGATGGCCAGCGTCGCGCTCCCCTGGACCAGCCGGCGCAGCTCGGGCCCGAGCCCGCCCACCGCGGTATAGGCCTCGTCGACGACGGTCCTCAAGTTCTCCTGGGGAATCGCCTGCAGGCCCCGAGCCGTATCGTCGAGCACCGTATTGATATCCGTCGGAACCCTGGTGCGGTCCAACGGGATCACATCGCCGTCCTTGAGTTCCGGACCGTCGCCGCTGCGCGGGAGCAACTGGACGAACTGCTCGCCGACGGCGGACACACTGTGCACCTCGGCTTCGAGGTCGGCGGGAATCCTGACGTCGGAGTCCAGCGACAGCACCGCCTCGACTCCCCTGTCGGTGAGATCGACGCTTTTCACCTCGCCGACCTGCACGCCGCGATAGGTGACGTTGCCCCGCGGATACAGCCCACCCGTCTCCGGCAATTCAACGGTGACGCGGTACTGCCCGACGCCGAGCAGGCTGGGCAGCCGCATGTACCCAAACACCATGATGCCCAACGCGAGTGTCGCGATGACGGAGAAGATCGCCATCTGGATGAGAATCTGCCGGGTCATTCGCATGCTACGGCCCCTGATCCCAGCGATACGGAGCGACCAACGGGTTGCCACCCGGCGGCGGCACGTGGTGGTTGCACGGGCTGGGGAACTGGCCGATGGTGCGTCCCCACTGCAGCTCCAACCACGTCAGGTTGCACTCGAACCGCGTCCCGGTGAAGAAGCTCGAATCGATCCTGCTCAACGTCAGGTCGACGACCAACGTCAGGTTCGCGTAGTCGCCGCGCATCCAATTGAGCAATGTCTCCTTCGGGAAGGGGAAAGTCGGCAAGAAGCTCAACGCGCGGGTCAACGCGGGTCCGGCGTCGGCCAACTCCTCCAGCACCACGCCCAGATCCTTGAGCTCTTGCACCAGAGCGTCTTTGGTCTGATTGACCGAGTCGGCGGCCAGCGCGCTGAACCTGCCCAGCTGAATCAGCACCTCGGCCAGATTCTGCCGTTGGTCCCTCAGCACGGCCAGGGCATCGGGAATGGTCCGTAACGCCTTGTCCACCACCGGCTTTTGCTCGGCGATCTGGCCCATCAGATTGTTCAGGCTCTCGGTGGCCTCGATGATGTCCTGCTTCTGGTCATCAAGATGGCCGATCGCGATGTCGAGCTGTTCGATGAGGCTGCGCAAGTCGCTTTCGCGGCCGGTGAACGCGACGCTCAACGCCTCGGTGATGTCGTAGATATTGCCGATGCCGCCGCCGTTGAGCAGCAGCGCCACTGCGGCCAGCGCCTGCTCGGTACTCGGGTAGGCGCTCGACGACTCGAGCGGAATCAGCGACCCTTCTTTGAGCTTGCCCGCCGGCGGCGCGTCGGTGGGCGGGGCCAACTCGATGTGCAAGGACCCCAACAGGCTCGTCAGCCCCAGCTTGGCCGTCGCATTCGCGGGCAGTTCGACGTCACCGTTGAGTTCCATCGTCACCAGCGCATGCCAACCCTGACGCTCGATCTTGCGCACCGTGCCGACGTTCACATCGGCCACTCGGACGCGGGAATTGGGCTCGATGTTGTCGACGTCGGGCATCTGCGCCTGGATCGTGAACGCCCCCGGGCCGGTGCCCTCGACGCCGGGCAGCGGCAGCGAGTTCAGCCCCTGCCAGTCCGAACAGCCCGACAGCACCGCGGCCGATACGGCCACCGCCGCCGCTCTGCGAATGAGATTGCGCCGCATCATGGCCCGACCCCCTGGGGCACCATCATCCCGTGCAGACCATCGGCCGGATTCGTCGAGACCGGCGCCTCAGCCGCCAACGGCGGGCCGGCGGCCGGCGCGGGTGGCGCCGCCTGCGCCGACGGCGCCGACTGCGGCGGAGCTGCCGGCGGAACAGGTTGCGGCGGAATGTAGTCGGGCCGCAACCAGTCCTCGCTGTAGGTCAGCTCATTGGGCCGCGTCGTGGCACCGACGAAGACGTTCTGCATGATGGGCAGGAAGTTGTACTGGCGGTTTTTCAGGATCGGCGCCATGTACTGCACGCACAGCTTGGCCGACTGCTCGGCGTTGAGCCGGGATGCGGCCTGAATTCCGCCGCACAGGAACGAAATCGGGTTGGCGAAGTTGTTCAGCATCGGCAAGCTGCTCACCGCACCCTGAGCGGGCTGCCAGATGTTGACGTAGTTCTGCAACGTGTTGGGCGCCACGTGCAGGAACTGCTTGACCTCGGCGAGGCTGTCGGTCAACGCCTGGGTCACCCCGGCCAACTTGTCCGACGTGGTGCCCAGCGCTTCGCGGTTGTCGGCGACGAACGTCTGGACTTCCCCGACGACGTTGTTGAGGTCGCGCAGCGCGTCGGCGACTTCGTTGGGATCGTTGGCAAGCAGTCCGGTCACCGACGCGAGGTTCTGGTTGAGCTGACGCATCACGTCGGTGCTGTCCTGCAGCGCCGAGACCAGGGTCGCCAAATTCTTGACCGTGGAGAAGATGTCGGTGCTGTGATCGCCCAGGGCCGTCACAGCCTGCGACAGCTTGATGACGGTGTCACGGATGTTGGCACCTTCGCCGCGCAGGTTGTCGGCAGTGGTGTTGATGACCGACCCCAGGGGGCTCACGCCGCCCGGTTCGGTCGGCTGGAGCGTCTCGGCGAGCTTCTGCAACTGTTGCCGGACCTCGTCCCACTCGACCGGAACGGCGGTGCGCGACTGGGGGATCACCGTGTCGTCGCCCATCACCGGTCCGCCGGTGTAGGGCGGAGTCAGTTGGATGGCGCGCGCGGTCACCAACGTCGGTGACAGGATCGCGGCCTTGGCGTCTGCCGGCACCTTGTACTTGCTGTCGTACCAGAACGAGATCTTGACCCGGTCGGGTTGGGGTTCGATGGATTCGATTTGGCCCACGGGAACGCCGACGATGCTGACGTCGTCACCGGGGTAGATGCCGTTGGCGTTGTCGAAGTAGGCGACGACGTGTGTGCGGTTGATCGCTCCGGTGTTGCGCAACAACACGATCGCGCCCGCGGCGAGTATCACGACCAACGCAACGGCCAGCATGTTGCGCGCGCCGCGGGTCATCGTCCGGCCTCCGCAGGTGAGAGGTGGGCCTGCCCACCGGGAGCGGGCACCGCGACCGGTGACGGTGTCGGGTCCGGCGTCGACTGCAGGGCCGGCGGTGCCTCAGCGGGCGGTCCGGGAGGCGGCCCGCCGGGGGGCGGCGCCGGCACCGGCTCGCGGTAGGGATAGCAGCCAGGACCCGGCAACGGCAGCCCGGGCGGTCCGCATGCCTGATCGCCGGGATTGCCGGTGATGGCGTCGGGGACCGTCAGCCGTGGTTCGCCGCCTTGACCTGTGCGCGGGAACGGCACCGGCAGCGCCGGCGTTCCCGGCTGACCGACCTGCGGGTCGCTCAGCTCCGAAGGCAGCTTCACATTGGGATCCAGGCCGAGATCGGAGAACGCGGCATCGATGAACGGCTGCAGGAACTGACCCGGCAGCAGGTTGGCGACGTAGTTCTTGAAGAACGGACCGCCAGACACCGATTCACCCAGCGACATCACGTAGTCGGTCAGCAACGACAGCGACTTCTGCAGGCGTTCCTTGCGATTGTCGATGATCGTCAGCACGCCGTTGAGCTTGTCCAGGGCGGGTCGCAGGGTTTCGCGGTTCTCGCCGATGAAACCCTGCAACTGCCCGCTGAGCGCCGAGATGTTGCCCGACACCTGATCCAGTGCGGCGCTCTGGTTTTCCAGCTCGGCCAGCAGCGCGTTGGTGTTGTTGACCAGGCTCACGATTTGGTTGCTGCGCTCGGCCAGCACCTTGGTGGCCTTGTCGGCGTTGCCGAGCAGCCCGCGCAGCTGCGCGTCACGTTCGTTCAGCGTGTCGGAGAACCGGGCCACACCCTCGATCGCGATCCGCAGCTCGGGCGGGGTGTCGGAGAAGGTCTCCGACAACACCCTCAGCGAGTCGGACAACTGGTCGGTGTTCAAACCGCTGATCGTCGCGGCCAATTCGCCCAGCGCATCGGGAAGCTCATAGGGCGAGGTCGTGCGATCAAGGGGGATGGTGCCCTCCTGCCGGCCGTCACCGCGGGAGGTGACCTCGAGAATCTTCGTACCCAACAGGCCCTCGGTCTTGATCGCCGCCTCGGTGCGATCACCCAACCGGATGTCACTGTCGACGGTGAACGTCACCAGCGCGTGCGGACCGTCCAATTCGATGGATTTGACGCTGCCGACCTCGAAACCTGAAACCCGCACCGTCTTACCGGTTTCCAGCCCGCCCACCTCGGCGAAGTAGGCCGAGTATTCGCTGCCCTGCAGGAAGGGCAGTCGATCGTAGTTCAGCGACCCCAGCACGATGCCGATCGTCAACGCCAGCCCCACGGCGCCAATGACGGTCTGGTTCCGTTCCGAAAACGACCTCACCTCGGCGCACACCTCCCCGTGGACTGCCCGGCGACTTTCACATACACCGGCTGGCCGCCCTTGCCGTTGAGTTTGAGCACAATGTCGCAGAGATAAAAGTTGAAGAAGTCGCCGTAGAGCCCTTGCCGCGCGAGCGCTTGATGGGCATCCGGCAATGTGTTCAGCAGGTTGTCGAAGTATTCGTGGTCGGCCACCACGATCCCCGCGGCACGGTCCGTCTCCTGGATCGCCTTGGTGAACGGTGGCCGCGCCTGGTCCAAGAGGTCCGCGACGGTTCCGGCCGCTTCATTGGTGTACGCCAGCCCGTTGCTGATGTCGGATCTGCGCTCTGCCAGCGTCCCGACCAATTGGCTGAGCGCGTCGACCGCCTTGGCGAACTGTTCGTTCTGGTCACCGAGCGATCCCAGCACCACGTTGAGGTTGACGATCACGTCGCCGATCAGCCGGTCGCGATCCGCCAAAGTCGTTGTCAGCGACGCGGTTTGGGCGAGGAACGAGTTGATGGTCGCGCCCTGACCCTGCAGCGCCTGGATCAGCTGACTCGACAGCGCGTTGACCTGGTCTGGATCCAGCGCACGGAACAGCGGCCGGAAGCCGCCGATCAGCGCGTCGAGGTCGAGCGCGGGAGACGTGCGCGCGAAGGGAATCGTGCCGCCGGGCTCGAGCTTCTTGACTCCGCCGACGCCCTCCTCGAGTGCCAGGTAACGTCCCCCGATGAGGTCGTCGTATCGGATGACGGCCCTGCTGCCCTCGGTCAGCACCACCGACTGGTCCGCGGTGAACTCCACCCGCGCGGTGGTATCGGGTTGGATGGCAACCTTTTCCACGCTGCCGACCTCGACGCCGGCGATGCGCACAAAATCGCCGTTCTCCAGACCGGTGACATTGGTGAACTCGGCGACATAGCTGTTGGTGGCCTCCCCGAAGCGCATCTCGCCGAAGACCGCGAACAGTCCGAACACGCCGAGCAGGCACACAGCCAGGAACACGGCGAGACGCAGCGCGTCTCGCCGGACCCTGGCGTTCATGCTGGACATGGCGTGTCACCTCTCATCGCGTCGTGGTTCATCCGAACGGAGGCCCCGGTCGTGCGGGGGTCGGCAGGGGTGTCGGTCGTAGCGGTGTGGGTTGCACCTGGGCGGGCGAATGGACGATGAACGGCTCCGAACCCGGCGTGGGTCCCGGATCACGCGGCGCCATCGGCGGCGGGGCGGCCGGAAGGCCCGGCCACAGTGGGGTGCCGTCGTCGGCGTACAGGTCGGCACCGTAAGCCGGGGCTCCCGGATACGGGATCGGGCCTATCGCGGGTCCGCCGAACAGGTTGCGCACACTCGGCGGTTCGGGCACGGCGCGGGTGGTCGGCAGGTAGTTGGCGTACCCGGGGAAGCCGATGCCGGGATTGGGCCGCCAGTCGAGTCCGGTGCCGAACCCGGTGTTGGTGACGAGATTTCGTACCGGCCAATTCTGCGCGACGTCGGGCAGCGAACCGCAACTGGGTTTGCCGCCCGGCCCGCCCTTGGCGCCGACGATCGGCAGGTGATTGGGGTACCGGTACGGGTCGTCGCCGACCCCCAGCGCCACGTCGAGCACCAGTGTCCGGCCGTTACCGCCGGGCGCGTCGTACCCGCCGGTGTCCAGCAAGGTCTTCGCGCCGGTCAGCAGGCAGGTGTACTCCGGGCTGTACTTGTACAGCAGGTTGGTGGTCGGTTCGAGCACGTTGATGGACTTGATCAGGTTCGCTTGGTTCGGCGCGAGCAGGTTGATCCCGCTGTTGGAAAGTCCGATGGTGGCCAGCAGCAGCGCATCCAACTGGCTGGCCTGAGCGGTGATGGTGGTGCTTGTGGTGCTGAGTCCATCGAGGGTGATCAGGATGTCTTGTGCCGCAGCGCTGTACGTGTCGTTGAAATCGCGGAGTGCGCGCAGGTCCTCGGTGATTGTCTCGTTGCGTGGATTGAGTTCGAGCAGAACCTGATTCGCGTCGGTGGTGGCCTGCCCGATCAGCTCGCCCTGACCTCGGACACCCTCGGCAAGCGCGTACAACGTACTGTTGAGTTTGGCGGGGTCGACCTGCTCGAGCACATCGACGACGTTCTGGAACACCGTATTGGCCTCGACGGTGACGTTGCGGGACTTGATCACCTGACCGGGCTCCAGCCGCCTCGCGGTGGGGTCGCTGGGATAGATCAGGTCGACGAACTTGGCGCCGAACACCGTGGTCGCCCGAATCTGCGCCTCGACGTTGGCGGGGATGTAATCGAGCTTGTCCCTGTCGATCTCGAGTTTCAACGCCACCGGTTCACTGCCGCCACGGATCGACGCGACCCGCCCCACTTGCACGCCGCGCAACTTGACCTTGGCGTTGGTCTCCATCACCAGACCCGAACGGTCGGAGGTCAGCGTGACGGTTTCGGTCTGCTTGAAGGAGCCGACGAACAGCGCATAGGTCAGCCACAGGGCGACGGCGATCACGACCGCGAGGATCAACGTCCACCAGGCGGGGTGCAGGCCTTCGTCTCGTGCTTCCATCGTCACCCGGCCAGGTTGAAGTTACCGGACTGGCCATACACCGCCAGCGAGAGCATGACCAGGACGAAGGCGGCGACGATCAGCGAGGTGCGCACCGCACGCCCGACGGCTTCCCCCACCCCGGCCGGACCGCCGCGAGCGGTGAAGCCGTAGTACGTGTGCACGAGCATGATCACCACCGACAACGCGATGCACTGGCCGAACGACCACATCAGGTCGGTGGGGTTGAGGAATGTTCGGAAGTAGTGGTCGTACACGCCCGTCGACTGGCCGTAGATCACCGTGGTACCGAAGCGCGCCGCCCAGAACGCCATCAGCACGCCGACGCAGTACAGCGGGATCACCACGAGGAAGCCGGCGATCACCCGGGTGGACGCGAGGAACGCGATACTGCGGATGCCCATCACCTCCAACGCGTCGATTTCCTCGTTGATGCGCATGGCGCCGAGCTGGGCAGTGGCCCCGGCGCCGATCGTCGCCGACAGTGCGATCGCGGTGGTCGCCGGTGCGATCAGGCGCACGTTGAAGTAGGCCGACACGAATCCGGTCAGGGCCTCCACGCCGATCTCGGAGAAGTCGCTGTATCCCTGGACCGCCACCAGCGCACCGGTTGTCACGGTCAAGAAGCCGACGATGGCGACGGTGCCGCCGATGATGATCAGCGCCCCTGCGCCAAGCCCCATCTGCGCGATGATGCGAATCAACTCGATCCGGTAATGGATCAAGACGTAGTGCATGTTCCGCAACGTGCGGCCGTAGAACTTGGTCTGGGTTCCGATGCGGTTCCACGGGTCGGCCACGCTGCGGAACCTGGCCTTCAGCCAGGGGAATTGTGAATGCGGACGCGAAACGGTCATAGCGTGATCTTGATCGCTACCGCGGTCGCGACGATGTTGATCGCGAACAGCGCCATGAACGTGAACACCACGGTTTCATTCACCGCGTTACCGACGCCGGCCGGGCCGCCACGCACGGAAATTCCCTTGTAGCAGGCGATCAGGCCGGCAGAGAGCCCGAACAGTGCCGCTTTCACCAGCGCGATGATCACGTCGGTCGCACCGATGATCAGCGTCAAACCGGCGGCGAAGGCGCCGGGCGAGACATTCTGGATGTACACGACGAAGAAGTACGCGCCGGACAGGCCGACCAGAATTACCGTGGCGGACAGTGCCAGCGAGACGATGGTGGCGGCGAGAACCCGGGGAACTACAAGTGCCTGAATGGGATTGATGCCCATCACCCGCAGCGCGTCGAGCTCTTCACGAATCGTCCGCGCACCGAGGTCGGCGCACATCGCGGTGGCACCGGCGCCGGCGACCACCAAGACCGTCACGATGGGCCCGATCTGTCGCACCGTGCCCAGGGCGGCTCCCGTACCGGAGAAATCCGCGGCACCGATCTCGCCAAGCAATATCGTTTCGATGAAAGTCAGCAACACCGTGTAGGGAATGGTCAGCAACAGCGTCGGAACGATCGAAACCCGCGCCACGAACCACGCCTGAGAGATGAACTCACGCCACGCGAAAGGTGGCCTGAACATCCACACGAAGGTGTCGAGCGCCATGGAGTAGAAGCCGCCGAAGGCGCGCACGGGCTTGGCAATTGCATTGACAGCGACCATCAGTCGGCTCCCACCCGCGCGCCTCGCACCGCCATCTGCACTGCCATAGCCCGCCGACCTTCCCTGACACCAACAACCCGCGCCCGTGATGGCTGTGGCGCAAGGGTACACACGGCCGGACGTCCGGGAACCGTATATCGGGATTTTGCGGTTGAGCAACCGTCGACGTCGGTCACGCGAGTTAGTCCACTTCAGGGGCCACTGGCTAACCTTCGCGCACGGCTTCGTCGAGTTCGGCAACGCCCTGCCGGGCGCCCAAAGCGCGTAGCGCGAAGTCGAGCAGCCGGGCCTTGGCCAGCCGCAGACCCTCGTGGTCGTCGAAGGTCTGGCTGATCAGCACACGGCTGATGATCGCGTTGATGGCGACCGCGTCCTGCTCCGGGTCGGCCAACGGGAACGAACCGTCGGCGCGACCCCTCCGCAGGATCTCCACCAGTGAACGCTCACGGTCGGCATGGGCCTTCTCGCGCGTCTCGCGATAGCCCTTGGCGGCGCGGACCTCATCGGAGTCGATCACGGTGAAGTGCATCCGCATCTGCGCGTCGTGGATCAGGCCGAACATCGCCTCGATCCAGGCTTCGAGCTGCTCGGCGGGAGCACCTGACTTCTCCTCGTGGACGCGGTCGAGCCGCCGCGCCAACGCGTCGGTCTCCTCGCGCAACATGGCAAGGAACAATTCGTCTTTCGATTCGAAGTGACGGTAGAAGGCCCGCGTCGAGACTTGTGCCCGCTGCAGAATCGCAGCGACCGGGACGGGGCCCGTGTGCGGTTGAGACAAACAGGCGTAAGCAGCCTCGATGATGCGCTCACGGTCACGGGCGGCAAACTCGGGCTGCACGAGCGCAAAGTATATTGACGCTCTCATCAGGGACACCGGGATCGACGGAAATTCCCGGTAGGTAACGTGAGCCACCGGGGCGAGCCGGAGAGGACGGCCGTGAGCGCGACTGACAGCGAACCGCAGACCGTTAAGTTCCGCGGGTCGGAGGACATCACCCTGGTGGCCGACGAGTGGAACCACGGCGCGCAGACCGAGCAGCCCTCGGTCCTGCTCCTGCACGGCGGCGGCCAGAACCGCTACTCGTGGAAGCAGACCGGGCACGTCCTGGCCGGTCTCGGTCTGCACGTGGTCGCGCTGGACAGCCGGGGACACGGCGACAGCGACCGGGCGCCCAACGCCAACTACACCGTCGACGCGTTGAGTGCGGACACGCTGGCGGTCATCGAACAGATCGGACGTCCGGTCGCTCTGATCGGCGCGAGCATGGGCGGGATGACGGGCATGTTGGCCGCCGGCGCCGCGGGACCCGAGAAAGTCACCAAGCTCGTACTCGTCGACGTGGTACCGCGGTACGAGAAGGACGGCAGCGCCCGCATCCGCGAGTTCATGTCCAGCGGCATAGACGGATTCGAGACTCTCGACGAGGCGGCCGACGCGGTCGCCGCGTATCTGCCGTACCGCAAGCGCCCACGCAACCCCGAAGGTTTGAAGAAGAACCTGCGGTTGCGCGACGGACGCTGGTTCTGGCATTGGGATCCGGCGTTTCTCACTGCGCCGATCGACGACCGGTTCGTCCGCGAGGAGAAGCTCGAGCAGGCGGTGATGGGCTTGACCATCCCGATCCTGTTGATCCGCGGGAAGCTTTCCGACGTGGTCAGCACCGCGGGGGTAAAGGACTTCCTGGAGAAGGTGCCTCGGGCCGAGTTCGTCGAGCTCTCCGAGGCCGGGCACACCGCCGCCGGCGACGACAACGACGCGTTCTCCGAAGTCGTGGTGAAATTCGTCAGCCGGTGATCAGCACGGCTCCTAGGGCCGAAGGCGCGCACTGCGGTCGAGGGTGCCGACTTTCCGACACCCTCGATTGGCTACTGCCCGATGGAGCGCTCAGGCGAGCATGTCCCCTCCGGGCTCGTCGGTGTAGACCGGTGGATCACCGGTGTAGATCGGCACCAGCTCCGGAGCGAAAGCGACCACCGACGCGGCGACCACCTTAGCGGCACCTTCCATGTCCAGATAGGGCGCGTCGCTCCAGAGTTCGTATGTCACGGCCCCTAGATCGGCACCGCTTCGAAGGTCGTAGGCGATCGCGTGACCGACGAAGATCAGATCGTTCCAGCTGTAGCCCGGCCTCGGCCCGATCCCATCTTCGGTGAGCAGGCTGATGAACAGCGCCTCGTCCTGGGTGATTGCCGACGCCGACGGTGCAGTCGTCAGCGCTTGGCCGAACAACCCCAACATCAGGACGAGGCCGGCAGCCAGGATGGCCAGCATCCGGGTCGGGCCGCGGGTTGGGCGTCGCCTGGCTGCGTCGAAACGTGCGATGGTGTTCATGATTCCCCCTTCGATCATCGCTCTCACTTATCCGACGCTTTCCAGCCTTCACCTTGGGCCGAGGCATTAGCAGGGTCGATGGCCAGCAACGGCAGGGACCTATGTCGCCGCGGCAAGGGCACTACGTCACAATTTGACGGCCGTGTAACGAAAGCCGCTGGCAGCGATGCGAAATGGTTTCAGGCGTCGACGCAGGAAGGGGCGCCGACATGAGCGTCCAATTCGGCGCCAGCGAATTGCTAGCCGATCGCCGGAGCGACCCGAAGCGAGTCCTGCGGTCACGCCAGCAGCGGTACCGTTTCCTGGCGGTCGCTTGTCAGGATTTCGAACATCGCGCGCCGGCTGGCCGTCAACTCGGTGCGCTCGAACGCCTTGCCTGCCACCTGGATTCGGCAGTTGGCTATCGCGGAGTTGTAGCAGTACTTCACCGCGCCGTCGGTGTCGGTGTACGTCAGCCCGATGACGTCGGACGGATCGGTCACGATCTCGCCCTCGATCATCTGGTCTCCGACCCGCCCGCCGAACGTCCAGGTGAACGGACGGTAGTGGCCGTGGGTCTGCAGGCTGCCGCGGATCGAGCGCACCGCGAATTCCTGGCCGGCGTGCCGGAACACGAACAACGTCACACCCGGCAGCAGCACCGGCCCCAACGCCGCTCGGGCGGTGACGATTTCGAGTGTCGTGTCCGGTGCGTCGTCGAAACCGCAGACCTGCCCGAACGCGTACGACGGCGTGTGCCGGGTGCCCCAGTTGTGGTTGACGCTGCCGATCCAGCCGTCGAGAACGAGGCGGACGTCGTCGAGTTCGAGCAGCCCGTCGAAGCGTGCGAGGGGATGGCGCACCGTCGTTTTGGCGGTCGGGAACCGCGCCGCGTAGGCACGGTCGGTGAGCAGCCGGACCGGCGCTTCGTCGCCCGGGGTGATACGCAGGTCCCACCGCGCCGAGCGGTGCCCACCGGTGATTACGCCCTCGGCCGAACCGTCGTCGAGGGCGGTCGCGGCGATGCGCGCGGTCCAGTCCTCGTATCCGTAGTCAGCCGACTCGATCGGGTACGGCTCCTTGAGCGCGCGGTTACCTGCGCCGGCCGGGTCGAAGACCATCACCCACACATCTGCTACCGCCTCCCCCGCCGTGGGAAGCAGCAGCGTCTCCCGGAGCCACAGCGCCTGAGGCAGGTCAGGGTGGTTGGCGCGGATGTAGCGACTCTCGTAATACGGGGGCTCCGCAGACGTCACCGGTTCAGCATCCAATACTTGAGGGGTGACCGGTACCCAGATCGTGGCGTACGTACTGGCGATGCTGGCGGTGGCCGAGGGTGTCGCGCTCGCAGTGGTGTGGATCCGCTACACCCGCCAGCGTGAGGAACTCGACGAGATCCGTCGGCGTCTCGATACCAAGAACATGCTGCTCAGCGGTGGCCGCGAAGCGGTGAAACAGGTGTGGCAGACCGCGAACATCCTGCGCAAGGACGGTTTCGGCGCGGCGGTCCGGTCCTCGATCGAAGACCTCGCGGACTGGGCCGAGGTGGAGCGACCGGACCTGGCCCGTCTTGCACCGAGCGGCAAGATGGTGATCCTGTTCTCCGACATCGAGGACTCGACCGCGCTCAACGAACGCATCGGTGACCGCGCCTTCGTTCGGTTGCTGGGCCGCCACGACAAAATGGTGCGCCGTCACGTCAACAAGCATTCGGGTTACGTGGTGAAGAGCCAGGGCGACGGCTTCATGGTCGCGTTCGCCCAGCCTGAGGATGCGGTGCGGTGCAGCATGGATGTGCAACGGTCACTTCGCCGGCCGCCCAACGGTATTCGCGTCCGGATGGGGATCCACATGGGCAAATCGGTGCGCCGCGGCGATGACCTGTTCGGACGCAACGTCGCGATGGCCGCACGGGTGGCGAACGAGGCCGACGGCGGCGAGGTGCTGGTGAGCGAGGTGGTGCGCGACGCGCTCGCCGATGTCGAGGACATCGAGTTCGACGACGGCCGCGACGCCGAGCTCAAGGGATTCAGCGGATCACACCGGCTCTATGCGGTCGCGTCCTGACCGTCGGCGTTGGCCTCGGCGACCCGCTGGTGCAGCCGTGCCCTGATGTCGTCGGGCGTGTAGGAATTGCGGCGGCGCTGATCGCGCGCAACCAGTACGCCACCCGCCACCACACCCGCGACGCTCGCCAGCCCGACCCACTTCCAGATACCGCGCATGGCGCTCAGTCTGCCTAAGCTGCGGATGTGAAACCAACCGTCGTGTCGTTGGAGCAGGCGCTGGAAGCGACCCGCACCGGCGATCTGTGGCTGTTTCGCGGACGGTCGGGGCCCGACCGGGCCATTCAGTCGCTGACCAACAGTCCGGTCAACCACGTCGGGATGACGATCGCGATCGAAGACCTGCCACCGCTGATCTGGCACGCAGAACTCGGCGACAAGCTGACCGACATGTGGACCGGGCGCAACCAGCGCGGTGTGCAACTCAACGACGCGCGGCAGGTGGTGGAGCGATGGATCACCAACTATCACCAGCGCTGCTGGCTGCGCCAACTCACGCCGTATGCCAACCGCGAGCAGGAAGACCGGGCACTGAAGGTGGTCGCCCGCATGGACGGCACACCGTTCCCGAGCACCGCACGGCTAACCGGCCGGTGGTTCCGCGGGCGTCTGGCCGTCAGCGACTTCACCCGCGGAATTCCGTTCGTGCACAGGAAAGTTCGCGACGCGACGCTACGTAGAAAACAGGAGAAGCTCCAAGTGGGGCTGCAGACCGCATACTGCGCCGAGACCGTCGCCATCACCTACGAGGAAATGGGTCTGCTGACCTCGGAGAAGCACTACAACTGGTTCGATCCCGGCTCGTTCTGGAGCGGCGACACGCTGCCGCTCGCTCCCGGCTATCAACTCAGCCCCGAAATCGCCGTGACGCTGGACTGATTCGACACCGCCCGCAGTGATCGGGGTCAGAGGCGCGCGAAGCAGGGGTTGGTGTCCTCCTTGGGGATCGCGGCGTCGCGACTCGAGAACGTGCCGACCACACCGGATTCGGTGACCTCGACGCTGTCGGCGTGGATCCCGAGCGGGTAGTTGTCATTGAGCTTCTTGGTCAGCTCGTTGAGCGCGGTTTGCACAGCGTCCTTGGGCAGCGGTCCGGTGACGTCGAGGACCTGCAGGTTGAGGTCGCCGTCGGTCACGACGGGTTTGGCGCTGACGCTGTTGTCACCGGCCTCCAGAATCACCGTTCCCGCCGCGGGGTCGGTGCGCACGCCTGTCACCAGATTGCCGACGCCGGGCAGGTTCGCGGCAACGGTGTCCTTGATACCGGCCGACTTCCAGCTCAAGGTCGCGTCGAGTGACCCGATGGTGCCCTTGGAGTCCCCGGTGTCCTGCAACCGCACATCGGCGAGGGTGACCTCCGCGGTCATCCCATCGGCGCTCTGCACCCGGTTGCCGTCCGTGGTGACCGAGATATTGGTGTAATGCCCCGTGATGTGTTGCCACAGGAACGGCGGGTTGACGCCGAAGGAGATCTTGACGCCGTCCTCGGTCACACACTCGGCGACCTCGGTCAGGATGCTGTCCGCGCGCTGCCGCGCGTAGAGCTCGCCGGCGGCCAGGCCACCGATCAGCAGCGCGACCACGATGACGGCGATCAGCACGATCGTCGTCTTGTTCAACCCGTGCCGGCGATGCGGTTTCTCGCCCGCGCCGGGCGCCGGTCCGAACGATGGCGGTGGCGGCGGCGGGAGCGTTTCCGGACGCTCGATCTGCTGGGTCGGCTTCACGTCGGCCGGTGAGGGTGGCCGCGGAAAACGTTGTGTCGGACCGACATCCGCGCGCCCCCGTGGGGAGCGGAGCTGTTCGGTCGGCTGGTCGTGTTGCGTCGGGGACGGTTGCGTGGGTGGCTCCGGTGGCCGCGGCGGCGGGCGCCGCTGCGCCGGGTTGGGTGGCGGCGCGCCACGACGACGCCAGTCAGGCGGACCAGGGCGGTGCGGCGGCTGCGTCACGTGCGCGATTCTGCCTTATCGACGCTCGAGAAGCCCCCGCCAGGTCGCGTGCCTGGCGGGGGCTCGTGGATCGGTGATCCGCTACGCGCGCGGCGGCGGCGGATTCGTCGTGCCGGTGTTGCGGACGGCCGGGTAGTCGGCGTCCTTGCGCTTCTTCAGTCCGAGCAAGCCCAGCAGGCCCAGCAGCCCCGCGAGCCCCCACAGGCCGGTGTTGTCGCTCTCCTGCTCGTGCTCGACTTCCTGAGCGACCGTCGTGGTGGTCGTTGCGGGCACGGTCATATCAGTCGCATTCGCGACGCCGGCGCCGCCGAAAAGCAAACTGAGAGTCACGGCGCCAACCGCCAGTGATTTGTGCATTGTGTTGCTCCTTTTGTGTGTCGGAGCTAGTCGACCATGGACATCGAGTCCACCCCCCTAGCTCGCGAGCAAGTGTTTACCCCGATGAAACCGTTCAAACCTGATGCGCGCGAATTCTCACAATGCATCGTGCTTGCATCACTTGGCACGCCGATCACTCGGCGCGAAACACGGTCTGCCGCCTGTCGAGGTAGGCCGCGAGGTTCTCCAGCGAGGAATTCATCCCATCCGCGTGATCGGCCGCCGAAATACCGACCGGCACGTCGTCGGCGCGCAATTCGACCCGCGTACCGCCGTCCACCCTCGTCACCGTCCACGTCATCGTCATCGTTCCGCCGAAAGCCGCGTCGGCAGAGCCGAAGTCGACGGCATGGACGACTCGGTCATCGGGCTCTATCTCGACGAAGTGCCCCTCAACGACATCCGAGCCGGCGTCGCTCTTGCCACCCTGCGCGGGCGGAGTGCTGTACCTCAGGATCAGCCGGTAGGAACCGCCGGGCCGGGCGTCGAAGTGTTCGAATCGGCCGGTCATCCCCGACGGCGGCAGCCACTCGACGAGCGCCTCGGGGTCGACGAGTGCCTCGAAGACGCGGCTCAGCGGTGCCTTGACCACCCGCGATGCGGTATCCGTGCGTTTCATCACCAATATTGAACCCGATTCGGCGATCGCGATTCTTGGGATCGGTAGCGCGCCCGGCGCCTTGTACTCATCGCACCGGCGACGCGACACGGCGCGGAGCCCTCACCGAAAGGACAGCCATGAACACCCACAGCGTGAAGGAAATGATGATCGGGGCGCTGCTGTCGGGCGGTATCGGTCTGGCCGCGGGACTCACCGCGGGTGCCGCCAATGCAGCCCCGTCACCGCATCCGCAGCTGACGTTCGAGTACTCGGATGTCGCTGCGCCCGGGGATGGTTCGGTGCGCGCCACCAGTCCGCAATCGCGGTTGTGCGACGGCTCCGTGCGTGTCACCGGTGCCGCCCCTGAGGCGTGCGACGGCTCGGTGCGGGTGGCCATCCCCGGTGGTGTTCACTAGCACGGAAGGGTCTGCCGCGCTTGCCACGTGACTCCGGGAACGGTCTTGGCCACGTCGGATCTGGACTTGGTGAACACCCGCAACGCTCGGTGGGACGACCAGACATGGTGCGGCGCCGGCATTTTGGGTACTTACGCCAGTTCCCAGTGGATGCCGTTGATCCGGTCGTCGAAGGAGACCGCGTAGTAGCCGGGCCAGTACTGCGGATCTCCCGGAGCGGGCCGGTGACCGGTAAATCGCGTGTGAGCAGGCAATCGCGGTAGAAGCGGTCGACTTCTTTGCGGCTTCGCGCCCACAGCGCGATGTGGTTGATGCCGACGGCCTGTAGTCCAGACCGCGAACTCCACGTGACTGACCCCGCGCCACCGCATCCAACCCCTTTGTTGCGTACTACGGAGTGTAGTACTGCGAGCTCGATGCTGGGGCCGTTTCCGGCTGGCCTACGAATGCGCGAGAGCTAGCCTCACTTGCGGCGCTTCGACGCCTTATTGCTGCGGTTGACCTCGACGGCCCGATTGATCAGGGCCTTGAACGCACTTGGATCCAATTCGTCGTCTTCGCGTAGGTCGATCGACCGCCCCACCGGTGCCTGCAGGCTCGCGTTGAAAAGCTTATCGGGGTCGTCGATGGACGAGCCCTTGGCGAAGTTCACCTTGACCTTGCCCTTGTACATCTCCAGCGTGCAGATGAGCCCGTCCAGCGAGAACGCCGGAACGCCATCGGGGTTCGATGGCTTTCGCCACTTGATCTCCTCGACGACATCGGGTTCGGCATGTTTGATCAATGAGCGAATCTCGTCGACCCGGTCTATGCGCCAGTCTTCAGCCATACCCCCGAATTTAACGTCTGGCCACCGTTGAATCGAGAGCTCGCACCCGTTGCATCAACGCCGGATCTGGCTAAAGGTTCGGCAGTGCCCAAGCTAACAAGAGGACGAGGCTGCAATTGAGGTCGCCGGAGAGCAAGCCGGATTGCTCCGCGGAATCGTCATCCAAAAGTGCACGCCGACGGTCGCATTCGGTACGAGTAGCGCGTTCCGTGTGAGCCTCGAGCACGTCTTTGTTTGACCTTCCGCCGCATCGGTAGGCACGCACTAGGATGACGCTGACCCCCAGGCCAGACGGGCGAGGTGGCCGCCGATGCTCGAAGTCATCGACAAGGGCCGCTGCACGGCAGCTTGGGGTGCGCGCCGATCCTCGTGGGCCACTCGACGGGCGGCTTTCTCGTGCAGAAGTACCTCGAGTCTCGTAGCGCACCGGCGGGCGTGTTGATGGCATCGACTCCGCCACAGGGCATCCTGCGTGCGTCTCTGCGGGTATGGAGGAAACACCCGTGGGTTGCGATGCGCGCCAACACGATCGGCCAGGCACACGAAATCTTCAACACTCCGGCGTTGGCACGCGACATTCTCTTCACCCCACACACTCCGCCTGACATCGTGGCGTCCTGCGCGAATCGGGTCGAGCCGGACAGCATGCGCGCCGTCTTCATCGACCAGGTCTTCAGTCTGCCCGATACGAACCGGGTCACAACGCCGCTCCTCGTTCTAGGGGGCGAAGATGACGGACTGATCTCGAACGAAGAGGTTCGCTCCACCGCACGTGCCTATAGCACTGAGGCGGTTCTTTTTCCGAGGATGGGGCACAACATGATGGTCGACGCAGGCTGGCACGCGGTGGCCGATCACATCCCCGGCTGGTTGAGCGATAAGGGCCTGTGAGCCAATAAGCTCACCATTACACGTCGAAGCGGAACTCGAACTCGACGGATGACCTCACCGATAAACGTCACGACGGTGGGTGATGTGGATGACGCGGACGACCACACGGTCTTCGAATATCTGGTAGATGACCCGAAATTGGCCGCGCCGCGCCGAGTATCGGCCTTCGAGCTGATCGCGCAACGGCTTACCTACCCGATGGGGATTGTCGGCCAGTGGTCCTCGGATGAACTCCCAACACGCGACAGCAACCGATTCGGGCAGCTCTTCGGTCAGAGCCCGCTTCGCCGCCCTGGTCATCTCGATCCGGTACGTCAACGCGGGAGCCGGCCGGCCGCGCGCATCTCCTCAGTCACTTCTTCCAACGTGAAAATCTCGTCGTCTTCCTCGGCCGCTCGCACATTGCGCATCAAATCCGTGTCGCTGAGGATGGCGAGCGTCTCCATGATCGAGTCGTAATCGTCGGCGCTCAGTATCACTGCCGCGCGACGCCCCTGCCGAGTCACTTCGATACGTCGATGGGTGCGTACCGCTTCATCGACGAGCTTCGACAGGTTCGCGCGGACTTCCGCCAACGGCAGCGTCGTCATGTACAGAATTCTAGCGCGACTCGTGGCAAGCGGCACCAGATGTTCACCTGGAACACCACTACACACTGAACCGGAACTCGACCACGTCGCCGTTCGTCAGCCTCGCTACGACGGGCTCTCACCGATCGACCGCCGGGTCTCTGCGACCGCGCGCCGGATCTCGGCCTCGTCCCGTATCTCAGCTGCTTTGGAGCGACTTTCCCTGTCGGCGACGCGTTGCAATCGATCGCGCTCACGCTGTTCGCTGGCACCTTCACGCTCATCCGCACGCTGCTCGCGCTCATCGGCCGCCTGCTCGCGATCGTCGGCAATACGGTCCCGTTCGTCGGCTAGTCGGTCGCGTTCGTCGGACACCCGCTCGCGCCGCGACTGTTCAGACTCGCGTCGTTCAAGGGCGTGCTCGCGGTTGTCCATCTCAGCGGTACGCCGATCGGCCTCGCCCCCGCCATCGGCATCCTCATTACCGATCATCGGGTAACCCTAACGCCGCCACGGTCGCAGTGGAATCAGCGAGCGGCGGCTCTACCGCCCTACACGTTGAACCGGAACTCGACGACGTCGCCGTCGGCCATGACGTAGTCCTTGCCTTCCATCCGCACCTTGCCCGCTGCCTTCGCGGCGGCCATCGAGCCGGCCTCGATCAGGTCGTCGTAGGAGACGATCTCGGCCTTGATGAAGCCCTTCTCGAAGTCGGTGTGGATCACACCTGCCGCCTTGGGCGCGGTGTCGCCCTGGTGAATAGTCCACGCGCGGGCCTCTTTCGGTCCCGCGGTCAAAAACGTCTGCAACTTCAGTGTGTGAAAGCCGGCCCGCGCCAACGCATCCAGCCCCCGCTCGGTTTGGCCGATGGACTCCAGCAGCTCGGCGGCCGACTCGTCATCGAGCTCCTGCAGCTCGGCCTCGATCTTCGCGTCCAGGAAGACCGCGTCGGCGGGTGCGACCAGCTCGCGCAGCTCCGCCTTGCGAGCCTCGTCGGTCAGCACCGACTCGTCGGCGTTGAACACGTACAGGAAGGGTTTGGTGGTCAGCAGGTTCAACTCCCGCAGCGGCGCGACGTCGGCTCTTGCGGCGAACAACGTGGTTCCTTCGTTGAGGACATCCTGCGCGGCCACGGCGGCCTCATACGCGGGTCGGCGCTCCTTGTGCGTCCTGGCCTCCTTCTCCAGCCGCGGCAGCGCCTTCTCCAGCGTCTGCATATCCGCCAGGATCAACTCGGTCTCGATCACCTCGATGTCGGATTTCGGATCGATGCGGCCGTCGACGTGCGCCACGTCGTCGTCGCTGAACACCCGTACCACTTGGCAGATCGCATCGCTCTCGCGGATGTTGGCGAGGAACTTGTTGCCCAATCCCGCGCCCTCGGAGGCGCCCTTGACGATCCCGGCGATATCAACGAAGGTGACCGGCGCATGAACGATCTTTTCCGACCCGAACATCTTGGCGAGCTCGGCCAGTCGCGGATCGGGCAGCGGAACGACACCCTCGTTGGGTTCGATCGTGGCGAACGGGTAGTTGGCCGCCAGGACGTCGTTGCGCGTCAACGCGTTGAACAACGTCGATTTCCCGACGTTCGGCAGGCCGACGATTCCCAGGTTCAAGCTCACAGGGTCCAGAGTCTAGGAGACCGGGACGGGCACGCCAGAACCGCGCTGACAGCCACACGGAGCCAAAGCCGGTACGGTCTACCTGTGTCAGCACAGCGCGCACGGTCGGCCGTCGTCGCCGACCACCGCTCCGCGCATCCCAACTTTCCCGGTGTGCCCGGGTGGGGTGGCGTGCTGATCGCGGTCACCCTGACAACGATCGGGTTCGCGTTCGACGCTGGATCGGGCAGCAGGGAACTCAGCTCGGTGTTCGCCGCGTGCTATGTCCTCGGCTGCCTCGCTGCCGTACTCGCGGTCCGCCAGCAAGCGGTGTTCACCGCGGTCATCCAGCCGCCGCTGCTGTTGTTCGTCAGCGTGCCGGGCTCTTACTTCCTCTTCACCGGCGGCCAGTTCACCGGGGTCAAGGACCTGGCGATCAATTGCGGCTATCCGCTGATCGAGCGCTTTCCCCTGATGTTCTTCACCTCCGCGGCCGTGCTGCTGATCGGCATGTGCCGCTGGTACGTCGGAATGTCGAACCGTCGCACATCTCCCGCCGCCACCGAGGACACCGAGGCGGACAAGCCGGCATTGGCCACGACCGTCGCGGCCGCAGTGACGGCATCGGCGGCCAAGATCTCGTCGCTGTTCGCGCGCCAACCCCGTGACGAGGACGACGAGGTCGCCGCCCGGCCACGCCGCAAGCGCCGCGACACTGCCAGCCGGACCACCCGCGCCAGCAGGACCGACCGCGCGAGCCGGGCCGATCGCGCCGACCGCGCGGCGGCGCGCACCGGCAGGGCGGCCGCCGATCGCAGCGGTCGGCCGGCCCGACGCAGTACGCCGTCGCGGTCGCGCCATGTGCGGCCTCCCGCCACCGAGATCATCGAACCGATCGCCGAGCGTCCGCGCCGCGCTCGCTCCGGCAGACACGCCGAGCCACCGTCCGGCCCCGAGCCGCGACGCAGGCCGCGCCCGTCGAACCCGCGTCAGCCTGGTCCTCCGCCCTCGGAACGCCGCACGGGCTACGACCGCAGAAGTCAGGACCGGACCGCGGACCGGCCCGAGCGTCGCCGTCGCTTCGACGACTACCAGCCTCGCGAGCCGCACGGCCGGAACGGCAGCAACGGCAACGGGTCGGGCAACGGGACCCACCATCCGGTCTCGCGGGTGCGCTACCGCGGAGAGGAAGCCGACGACCGCGCGGAGTACCGCACGCGCCGTCGCGTCCCCCGCGGCTGGGAGGCCGACTCCTGGGAGTACGACATCTAGCCTCGAGCGCGCAGGGAACCGCACGCTCGATGGGGTTACGCGCGGGCGGGGCGGATCTCCCGGGGCAACGCGAACACGAGCGTCTCGTTGGCCGTCGTCACCGGCTGCACCATGTCGTAGCCGTACTCGGCCAGCCGCTCCAGCACGCCGCGCACGAGGATTTCCGGCACCGACGCACCGGAGGTCACGCCGACCGTCGTCACACCCTCGAGCCACGCGGGGTCGATGTCATCGGCGTAGTCGACGAGGTGGGCCGCGTCCGATCCGGCACCCAGCGCGACCTCGACCAGGCGCACGGAATTCGACGAGTTCCGCGAACCGACGACGATCACCAGCTCACACTCCGGAGCCATCGCCTTGACGGCGACCTGGCGGTTCTGGGTCGCGTAACAGATGTCGTCGCTGGGCGGGTCCTGCAGGGTCGGGAACTTCTCTCGGAGCCGACGCACCGTCTCCATCGTCTCGTCGACGCTGAGCGTGGTCTGCGACAGCCAGATGACCTTGCTCTCGTCGCGCACGGTGACGTTGTCCACCGAATCCGGTCCGTCGACGAGCTGGACGTGGTCGGGCGCCTCGCCGGCGGTCCCGATGACCTCCTCATGCCCCTCGTGGCCGATCAGCAGGATGTCGAAGTCGTCCCTGGCGAAGCGCTTGGCCTCGTTGTGGACCTTGGTGACCAGTGGGCAGGTCGCGTCGATGACCTTGAGATCGCGCTCCTTGGCGGTCTGGTGCACGGTCGGGGCGACGCCGTGCGCGGAGAACACCACGATCGCACCCTCGGGCACCTCGTCGGTCTCGTCGACGAAGACGGCTCCGGCCTTGGCCAACGTCTCGACGACGTGCCGGTTGTGCACGATCTCATGGCGCACGTAGACCGGAGCGCCGTGCTTCTCCAGCGCACGCTCGACGGTTTCCACGGCGCGATCTACTCCCGCGCAGTACCCGCGCGGTTCGGCCAGCAGTACGCGTTTCCCGGTCACGCCACCGGCGACCGAGCTCGAGGCGCCCGGAATCCCCATGTTGACAGTCGGCGGCATGGCTCCCAGGGTACGCATCCGCGGCCCAGCCAGACCAGCCGAGAAGTCGCCCGTAGGCTGTGACCATGGCAACCGCACCGTATGGGGTCCGTCTGCTGGTTGGCGCGGCGGTAACCGCCATCGAGGAAACCCGCAAGCTGCCCCAGACCATCCTGATGTACCCGATGACCGTCGTCAGTTCGCTCGCGCACCTGGTGATGAAGTTCCAGCAGGACGTCGCCGACCTGGTCAACAAGGGTGACGAGACGCTGGAGACGATCTTCCCACCCAAGGACGAGCAGCCCGAGTGGGCGACCTTCGACGACGATGTCGACGACTCAGAGCCGCCGAGCTCCGCCGCCGCCAGCGACGGCGAACGCATGACCGAGGGCCGCTTCGCGCTGTTCAGCAACGGTGAGCCGCGGTCGTCATCGCAAGAGAACGGCAGCGACCAAGACGACGAGGACCAAGGACTGGCGATCGGCGAGGCCCCCGAGATCGTCACCGAACTCGACTACGAGTCGCTGACGCTGGCTCAGCTGCGCGCGCGGCTGAACACGCTGCGCGTGGCCGACCTCGAGGCGCTGCTGGCCTATGAGGAAGCCACCAAGGGCCGCGCCCCGTTCCAGACGCTGCTCGCCAACAGGATCACCCGCGCGTCAGCCAAGTGAGCGGCCCAGCGGGGCTGCGAATATGACCGACGTCGAGCAGGGCCAGTCACCGGAGCACCCGTTCCCGGTCCGCTCCGTGTCGATGAAGATCAAAGACTGGATCGAACGACTGGGCACGGTCTGGGTCGAGGGGCAGGTCGCTCAGCTGTCGACCCGGCCGAACTCCAGCACCGCATACATCACCCTGCGCGACCCGTCGGTCGACATGTCGTTGTCGATCACCTGCCCGCGCGAGCTGGTGCTCAACGCGCCGATGAAACTCACCGAGGGCACCCGGGTCGTCATGCTCGGGCGGCCGAACTTCTTCGTGGGCCGGGGCTCGTTCTCGTTGCGGGTCAACCAGATTCGTGCGGTGGGTGTCGGCGAACTGTTGGCGCGTATCGAACGCCTGCGCCAGCTGTTACACGCCGAGGGTCTCTTCGACCCGCGGCTCAAGCGGCCGATTCCGTTCCTGCCCAACATGATCGGGCTCATCACCAGCCGCGGCAGCCACGCCGAACACGACGTGATCTCGGTGGCCACCGGCCGCTGGCCCGCCGTTCGGTTCGCGGTGCGCAACACCGCCGTGCAGGGCCCCAACACGGTCCCTCAGGTGGTCGAGGCGCTGCGCGGTCTCGACGCCGATCCCGACGTCGACGTGATCGTCATCGCCCGCGGCGGCGGCAGCGTCGAGGACCTGTTGCCGTTCTACGACGAAACGCTGTGCCGCGAGATCGCCAAGTGCACGACACCGGTGGTCAGCGCGATCGGACACGAACCCGACAATCCGCTGTGCGACCTGGTCGCCGACCTGCGCGCCGCCACGCCCACCGACGCCGCCAAGCGCATCGTTCCCGACGCCGCCGCCGAGCAGGCCTACATCACCGATCTGTGCCGCCGAGGTGGCCGCGCGCTGCGCAACTGGGTGCACCGCGAGCAGCACGCCCTGGACCAGTTGCGCAGCAGGCCCGTGCTGGCGCAGCCGCTGGCGGCGATCACCGCGCGCGCCGACGAGGTCGCCCGGCTGCGGACGACCGCCCGCCGCGACGTCACCCGGCTGGTGGCCACCGAGACCGATCGCATCGGACATCTGGCGGCGCGGCTGAGCACACTGGGCCCGGCGGCCACCCTGGCCCGCGGTTACGCCGTGGTGCAGACGATGCCCGACGCCCACGTGTTGCGCACCACCGAGGACGCCGCCAGAGGTGTTCGGCTGCGGGTGCGGGTGGCAGACGGGGCGATCACCGCGATCAGCGAGGGGCCGGAAGGGGCAGAAAATGAAGCCCATTAGTGAATTGGGATATGAGGAAGCGCGCGAAGAGCTGGTTGCGGTCGTCCAGCAGCTCGAGCAGGGCGGACTCGACTTGGATACATCGCTGAAGCTCTGGGAACGAGGCGAAGAACTGGCCAAACGCTGCGAAGAGCACTTAGCTGGCGCCCACAAGCGTATCGAAGAGGCCCTGGCCTCAAAGGACGGCGACGAAAGTTGACAGTGCAACGATTCCCGATGTGAGGGGTCGAAACTGTAACACGTTTCAGTTAGTCTGCTCGCCATGGGTGACTCAACGTTGACCACCGAACTGGGCCGAGTCCTCGTCACAGGAGGCTCGGGATTCGTCGGCGCCAACCTGGTGGCAGAACTGCTCAAGCGCGGACACGAGGTCCGCTCCTTCGACCGGGCGCCGTCACCGCTTCCGGCCCAGCCCGGGCTCGAGACCCTCGAAGGCGACATCTGCGACCCCGACCAGGTGGCGGCCGCGGTTGCCGGCATCGACACGGTGTTCCACACCGCGGCGATCATCGACCTGACGGGCGGTGGCGCGGTCAGCAGGCAAAGCCGCGAGCGCAGCTTCGCGATCAACGTCACCGGCACTGAACTCCTCGTGCGCGCGGCCCGCGCCGCCGGCGTCAAGCGCTTCGTCTACACCGCGTCGAACAGCGTCGTGATGGGCGGCAAGGCCATCTCGGGTGGCGACGAGACCCTGCCCTACACAGAGCGATTCAACGACCTGTACACCGAGACCAAGGTCGCCGCGGAGAAGTTCGTGCTGGCCGCCAACGGAGTCGACGGTTTGCTCACCTGCTCGATCCGCCCCAGCGGCATCTGGGGTCGCGGGGATCAGACGATGTTCCGCAAGGTGTTCGAGAGTGTGCTGGCCGGACACGTCAAGGTTCTCGTCGGCGGCAAGAACGTCAAACTCGACAATTCCTACGTACACAACCTGATCCACGGATTCATCCTCGCCGCCCAGCACCTCGTCCCGGGCGGCACCGCGCCCGGGCAGGCCTACTTCATCAACGACGGCGACCCGATCAACATGTTCGAGTTCTCGAGGCCCGTCGTCGAAGCGTGCGGCGAGCGCTACCCGAAGATCCGCGTACCGGGGCGCCTGGTGTGGTTCGCGATGACCGTGTGGCAGTGGCTGCATTTCCGGTTCGGGCTGCCCAAGCCGATGATCGAACCCCTTGGGGTGGAACGCCTTTACCTCGACAACTACTTCTCGATCGCCAAGGCCGAACGCGACCTTGGGTACCGGCCGCTGTTCACCACGCAACAGGCGATGGCCGAATGCCTGCCGTACTACGTCGACCTCTTCCACCAGATGAAGAACGCCTCGAAGGAGCCGACGGTGAGTGTCGCCACGTCCGCCCCACCGGAAGGCTGAGGCGCGCCTCGCGGCGATTCGTGGTCGCGAGCGCACAGCTACGTACGTTCGCGCTCGACATTTGCGTACATAACCGAGCGCTGGGCGATGACACCGGGCAGGGTGATGGTGATGGTCGCATCACGGTTCACCACCCACGCGGGCGCTCGTCTGCACTACCTCGACTCCGGAGAGCCCGACCGCGGAGCGCCGGTCGTCTTCATACCCGGCTTCACCGACGTCGCCGACGACTACGTCGAGGTGCTGCCGTTGTTCGGCCGACGGACGGTGGTCGCCGACCTGCGCGGGCACGGACGCAGCAGCGCACCCGAAGGCGGTTATGACTCAGCGGTTCTCGGAGCTGACATCGGCGCAGTGGTGGACGCGGTCACCGACGGTCCAGTCCACCTGATGACGTTCTCCCGGGGCACCCCCTACGCGCTGACCTGGGCTCTCACTCATCGCGAAAGGGTCCGCTCGATCTCGATCGGCGACTACGTGCCCGAGGAGATCACGCTTCCGAAGGAGGTCTCCACTTTCCTGCTGGACGGCCGATGGCGCGGCACCCCGGTGCGAGACCGGGTGAACAGGGCGGCGGGAGAGGCGATCTTCGGCGCCGCGCGCAAGCAGTCGTTCTGGGAACCGCTGGCGCGGTGGCAACCACCGCTGCTGGTGGTGCGCAGCCCGAACAGCCCGTTGATCTCCGACGCCGCCTGGGACCGCTATCGGGAGCTGTTCCCCTCGGCGTCGCTGCACGTGTTCGACGACTCGCCGCACGACATCTTCCGGCCCGACCGCGAGCGCTACCCGGCGTTGGTGCGCGCGCACATCGACGCCGTCGACGGCTGAGCGGCCACCGGCACACGTCTAGTGTGCGCTGGGATCGCCGAAACCGTAGTACAGCCGCGATTTAGCGATCTGGTTGCACACTAGACGGGTATCGGCGTCATCGCGCGACGCGACCGAATTCGCCGCGGACCCGCTCATCTTCAGATCGCTCACCGGTTGAACCTGTCGAACCGCTAAGTTGAAACGCGTTCCACTCGCTGTCGAAAGGGCAACTGTATGAGCAACGGGCGGTCGGCCAGGGCGGCTGTGGTGATCGGCGCGGCGTCGGGGATCGGCTGGGCGACGGCGCGCACGCTGGCCGCGGAAGGCGACCGCGTCACGCTCGCCGATCGCGATGCCGACGGCGCCCGAGCGCGCGCCGCCGAACTCGGCGCCCCGCACACCGCCGCGCACGTCGAGGTGACCGACGAGGCCTCGGTACAGGCGCTGTTCGAGCAGACCGGCCCCGTGGACGTCGTCGTCAACTGCGCGGGGTTCAGCAATGTCGGCCTGATCACCGACCTCGCCGTCGAGGATTTCCGCGCGGTCGTCGACGTGTGCCTCAACGGCGCGTTCATCGTCGCCAAGCACGCGGGCCGGACCCTGCGCGAGGGCGGCGCACTGGTGTCGATCAGCTCGCTCAACGGACGCCAGCCCGCCGCCGGGATGAGCGCCTACTGCGCCGCCAAGGCGGGCCTGTCGATGCTCACCCAGGTCGCCGCGCTCGAGTGGGGGCCGCGCGGCATCCGTGTCAACGCCGTGGCGCCCGGCTTCGTGCACACGCCGCTGACCGCGCCGGCCGCCGCGGTCCCCGGCGTCGTCGAGGAGTACGTGGAGAACACCGCGCTGGGCCGCTCGGGCACACCCGAGGACATCGCCGAAGCGGTGCTGTACCTGTGCTCACCGAGGGCGTCCTGGCTGACCGGCGAGGTGCTCGACCTCAACGGCGGCGCCCACTTGAAGCGCTATCCCGATGTGATGGGGCACGTCATGAAACTTGTTGAGCCGAAATGAGTTTCAGCGGGAAGCAAGCCCTGGTCACCGGCGGCGGTTCCGGTATCGGCGCCGCGCTGTGCCGGGCGCTGGTCGACGCGGGCGCCGAGGTCGTGTGCACCGACGTCGACGGTGATGCGGCCGAACGCACGGCGGCGGGTCTGGACGGACGGGCTCGTGCCGCCCGCCTCGACGTGACGGACGCGGAGGCGGTACAGGCCGCCGTCGACGATGTGGTCCACCGGGCCGGGCGCCTCGACCTGATGTTCAACAACGCCGGGATCGTCTGGGGCGGCGACACCGAACTGCTGACACTGGATCAGTGGAACGCGATCATCGACGTCAACATCCGCGGCGTGGTGCACGGGGTGGCCGCCGCCTATCCGCTGATGGTGCGCCAGGGCCACGGCCACATCGTCAACACCGCGTCGATGGCCGGACTCACCGCGGCCGGGCAGGTCACCAGCTATGTGATGACCAAGCACGCGGTCGTCGGGCTCAGCCTGGCGCTGCGCTCGGAGGCCGCCGCGCGCGGCGTCGGGGTGCTTGCGGTGTGCCCGGCCGCGGTCGAGACTCCGATCCTCGACAAGGGTTCCGTCGGCGGCTTCGTCGGCCGCGATTACTTCCTGCAGGCCCAGGGCGGCAAACCCTATGACGCCGACCGGCTGGCCCGTGACGTGCTGCGCGCCGTGGAGAAGAACAAGCCGATCCTGGTCAAACCCCGTATCGCGCACGCCCAGTGGATGTTCGCGAGGCTCGCGCCGACCGTGATGAACCGGGTGTCGATGCGATTCATCGCCGACCAACGCGCCAAACAAGCGCAGGCGAGGTCCGACACGCTGTAGACATAGCCGCAATGAGTACCGAGTTCTCGCTGCCGCAACGCCGCGCGCTGGCCATAGCGACCGTCATCGCGATCGCGTTCGGCGCCTACTTCCTGCGCGGGTACTTCATCCTCATCGTGGTCGCCGCGGTGGCCGCGTACCTGTTCTCGCCGCTGTACGCGCGGCTCAACAAGCGGATGGGCCGCGGGCTGTCGGCGGCGGTGACCGTGCTGGCCGCGTTCGCCGCGGTGATCGTGCCGCTGAGCCTGTTCGTCACGCTGGCGGTCGTGCAGATCACGACCATGGTCGAGCGGGTGGCCGAGTGGGTTGGCCGCACCGACCTGTCCGCGCTCGGGGATCGGGCGCTGCAGTTCGTCAACGACCTGTTGCGCCGCGTGCCGTATATCGACACGACGGTCACCCCGGAATCGCTGCGCAGTTCGATGGCGCGGGTCGCCCAGGAGGCCGGCCAGTGGCTGCTCGGCCTGCTGCAGGGCGCTGCCGGTGGCCTGTTCGGTGGAATCACCGCCGCGATCCTGTTCGTGTACGTGTTCGTGTCGCTGCTGACGAACCGCGAACGCGTGGTGGCGATCATCCGCCAACTCAACCCACTCGGGGAGGGGATCACCGACGTCTACATGACGAAAATGGGCGCGATGGTCAAGGGCACCGTGTTCGGCCAGTTCGTCATCGCGGTCTGCCAGGGCGTCGCGGGCGCCGCGTCGATCTACCTGGCGGGCTTCCATCAGGGTTTCTTCCTGTTCGCCGTGCTGCTGTCGGCGCTGTCGGTCATCCCGTTGGGCAGCGGCATCGTCACGATCCCGTTCGGTGTGGGAATGATCCTGTTCGGCAACATCTTCGGCGGCGTGTTCGTGATCCTGTTCCACCTGATCGTGGTGACCAACATCGACAACTTCCTGCGACCCATCCTGGTGCCGCGCGAGGCCCGCCTGGACGCCGCGCTGATGCTGCTCGCCGTGTTCGCCGGCATCAGCATGTTCGGCGCGTGGGGGATCGTGATCGGACCGGTGCTGATGATCGTCATCGTCACCACAATCAGCGTCTACCTCGAGGAGTACAAGGGCGTGCCCATGCGACGGCCCGACTCGGCCGACGAGAAACCCAAGCGCCGAAACCCGTTCTGGTGGTTGGGTCGTCGCATCAAGGAGGCGCGCGGCAAGTCGAAGGCCCAGGAGAAACCTAAACCAGCCGTTCCTTGAGGAACGCGACCACGCGCTTGAGCGCCGCGTCGGTCGGATGCCCTTCCTGGTGGCGCAGTTCCAACGTCAGCACCGAGTGAGCCATCGCGCCGAATCCGTGTTCGTTGCCCTTGGCCGAGTCGATCTCGATCACCTCGAACGCGTCGCCGAGCCGGTCCTTGAGCGTCTTGAAGCGTTCGGCAGGCACCAGCGGGTCCTTGCTGAACCGCAATCCCAGCGCGCACAACCCCTCGTCGGCGGCGCGGCGCTCGACGACCTTCAGCTCGGCCTCGGACAGCCCCGGGTCCCTGCGCTGCTTCGGTGTCAGCGGCAACGGCAGCGACGGCTGGCTCAGCACCGGCGCCAGAACGCTGTCGTCGACCGCGGCGGCCAGGGCGAAGCCGCCGGTGAAACACTGGCCGATGACCCCGACCCCCTTGCCCGGGGTCTGCGCGTTGAGGTCGCGGGCCAGTGCCCGCAGGTAGTGCGCGACGGGCCGGTCGGCGTTGGTGGCGAAGGCGGCGAATTCCTTGGCCACACATCCGCGCACCATGATCGGCACCATGCCCGGTCGCATCGGCGGCGCACCGGGCGTGCCGAACAACGACGGAATCGCGACGGTGAACCCGGCCTCGACGAGGTGGTTGCCGAGCGCCAGCACGCCGGGATGCGCGCCGGGCATCTCGGGGATGAGCACCACGCCCGGGCCCTCACCTTTGCGGTAGACGTCGTGGGTGTAGCCGGCGGCGGTGAAGGGCGCGGCGGCCCATCCGGTGAGGTCGGCTTCCGGAGCCGCCCCGGCGGCGACATCAGGGTCCGGTGCGGTCATGGACGCCCTCCAGTTCGCTCGTTACGCGAGATGAAACCACGCAGAGAAAGTGCGGGAAGCGGGCTGCGTGAGTGCAAACTCGCCGAACGAACCACGCCCACTCCTAGGGGGTCGGCAGCGGCGCCGCGGTCTGCGTCGCCACCGCCAGAGTACGAAATTCGTCTGCGTCCGCGGCGCCGGTCAGCGCGACCTGCGCCGGTCCGATCGGACCGGTCAGCCGGGTCGTCCACACCGGTTCGGCGGGTTTGCCGTCGTCGTCGCCGCCCTCATAGACCACCCACTTCACGCCGTCGACGTCCTGCACCCCGGTGGGCACGACATCGGCGTCGAGCGACCCGACCAGCTTCTCCTCGTCGGCATTGCTCTGGGTCAGGCTCACATACATCCCGCTGGGCGCGAGAAATCCGACGGTGGAGCTGACGGCACGCTGAGGTTGCCCCGTCGCGGGGTCGGTGCGACCGGCCTCGATGCCTTGGCGGCTACCACTGTTCGACTGCCAGCCGTCGGGCAGTTGCGGGATCCGGATCGGGATCTTCAACGCGTCGGCATCGGCCCGTAAGGCCGCGGGGGCGTCGAAGGACGGGACCGGGCCGGCGCCTGGCCCCGCGCCCTGGAAGGAGCACATCCCCAGCATCCCGGCCAGCACGATGCAGGCGAGAACCAACGGCGCCATCGACCAGAACATGTCCCGACCGTCATGCAGCAACCGCGACTTGGCGGGCTTGGGGGCGGGAGCCGGTTGCGTGGTCACGCAGCCAGTATCCCAGCTCCCGAACGCGGACCGGCTAATGGGACAATCTGGGCCATGAGTCCGACCCGTGGTGAAGCCCCAGATCGAAATCTCGCGCTCGAGCTCGTCCGAGTAACCGAAGCAGGCGCCATGGCCGCCGGCCGCTGGGTGGGCCGCGGCGACAAGGAGGGCGGCGACGGTGCGGCCGTCGATGCGATGCGCGAGCTGGTGAACTCGGTGACGATGCGCGGCGTGGTGGTCATCGGTGAGGGCGAGAAGGACAACGCGCCGATGCTCTACAACGGAGAAGAGGTCGGCAACGGGGACGGACCGGAGTGCGATTTCGCCGTGGACCCGATCGACGGCACCACGTTGATGAGCAAAGGCCTGTCCAACGCCATCTCGGTGCTCGCGGTTTCCGAACGCGGCACCATGTTCGACCCATCCGCGGTGTTCTACATGAGCAAGATCGCCGTCGGACCCGAGGCCGTCGACGCGATCGACATCACCGCCCCCATCGGGGAGAACATCCGGCGGGTGGCCAAGGCCAAGAACGTGTCGGTCTCCGATCTGACCGTGTGCATCCTGGACCGGCCGCGCCATCAGCAGCTGATCGCCGACGTGCGGGAGGCCGGCGCGCGGTGCCGGCTGATCACCGACGGCGACGTCGCGGGTGCGATCTCGGCGTGCCGACCCAACACCAGCACCGACATGCTGGCCGGTATCGGCGGTACACCCGAGGGCATCATCGCCGCGGCCGCGATCCGCTGCATGGGTGGCGCCATCCAGGGCCAGTTGGCCCCCAAGGACGACGAGGAACGGCAGAAGGCCATCGATCGCGGCCACGACCTGGACCGCGTGCTGACCACCGAGGACCTGGTCTCCGGCGACAACGTCTTCTTCTGCGCCACCGGAGTGACCGACGGCGACCTGCTCAAGGGCGTGCATTTCTACAGCGGCGGCTGCACCACGCAGTCGATCGTCATGCGCTCGAAGTCGGGCACCGTCCGGATGATCGAGGCCTACCACCGGTTGTCCAAACTCAGCGAATACTCCGCGATCGACTTCACCGGCGACAGCAACGCCGTCTATCCGCTGCCGTAACACAAGATAAGTAAGGACATTCATGAGCGTCGACTCCGACAGCGCAACCGGGACCGAGTACCGCATCGAGCACGACACCATGGGCGAGGTCCGGGTGCCGGTCGACGCGCTGTGGCGCGCGCAGACTCAGCGCGCCGTGGAAAATTTCCCGATCTCCGGGCGTGGCCTCGAGCGCACCCAGATCCGGGCCCTCGGCCTGTTGAAAGGCGCGTGCGCGCAGGTCAACAAGGACCTCGGCCTGCTCGCCGCCGACAAGGCCGACGCGATCATCGCCGCGGCCGGTGAGATCGCCGACGGTCAGCACGACGACCAGTTCCCGATCGACGTGTTCCAGACGGGTTCGGGCACCAGCTCGAACATGAACACCAACGAGGTGATCGCCGGCATCGCGGCGCGCAACGGCGTGACCGTGCACCCCAACGACGACGTCAACATGTCGCAGTCGTCCAACGACACCTTCCCGACCGCGACGCACATCGCCGCGACGGAAGCCGCTGTGCGCCACCTGATCCCGGCGCTCGAGGTGCTGCACGAGTCGCTGGCCACAAAGGCGCGGCAGTGGCGCACCGTGGTCAAGTCCGGGCGCACCCACCTGATGGACGCCGTGCCCGTGACGCTGGGGCAGGAGTTCAGCGGCTATGCCCGCCAGGTCGAGGCCGGCATAGAAAGGGTGAAGGCCACGCTCCCCCGGCTCGGCGAACTGGCCATCGGCGGCACCGCGGTCGGCACCGGCCTCAACGCGCCAGACGACTTCGACGAGCGCGTCGTCGCCGTGCTGCGCGAGCAGACCGGCCTTGCCGAATTACAGGTCGCAGCCAACCATTTCGAGGCTCAGGCGGCCCGCGACGGGCTGGTCGAGGCGTCGGGTGCGCTGCGCACCATCGCCGTGTCGCTGACCAAGATCGCCAACGACATCCGGTGGATGGGCTCGGGACCGCTGACCGGGCTCGGCGAGCTCCAGCTGCCAGATCTTCAGCCGGGCAGCTCGATCATGCCGGGCAAGGTGAACCCGGTGATTCCCGAGGCCGTGACGCAGGTGGCCGCGCAGGTGATCGGCAACGACGCCGCGATCGCGTGGGGCGGCGGCAACGGTGCATTCGAGTTGAACGTGTACATCCCGATGATGGCCCGCAACATCCTCGAGTCGTTCAAGATCCTGACCAACTCGTCGAAGTTGTTCGCCGAGCGCTGCATCGACGGCCTGGTGGCCAACGAGGACCGGCTCCGTGAGCTGGCCGAGTCGTCCCCGTCGATCGTCACGCCGTTGAACTCGGCGATCGGCTACGAAGAGGCCGCCGCGGTCGCCAAGCAGGCGCTCAAGGAGAAGAAGACCATCCGACAGACCGTCATCGATCGGGGCCTGATCGGCGACAAGCTGTCCGAGGAGGAACTGGACAAGCGCCTGGACGTGTTGGCGATGGCCAAGGTGAAATACGACGAGCGCTAAGCGTTTCCGTTCGCCGTCGTACCTGGCGGACCGTCCGGAGGAGGAGAAGGCGGTAGCGGACTTCCTGCAGTCCGCTTCGCACGCGCCGTCAGCTCTGTTGATCGAGGGCGAGGCCGGAATCGGCAAGACCACGCTGTGGCAGGCGGCGTCCGACCGCGCCCGCGGCGATGGCTTCCGCGTGCTGTCGGCCAGGAACCCGAGCGCCGAATCAGTCCTCGCCTATACGACTCTGACCGAACTGCTCGCCGACGTCGACGCCGCAGAATTCGCAAACCTGCCCGCCGCCCAGCGCAGCGCCATCGAGCGGATCCGCCGCGCCGACCGCGCTGATGGAGCACCTACCGATCGCCGTGCCGTCGCGGCGGCGTTCCTGTCGGTCATCGAGGGTCTTGCCACTCGACAACCGCTGCTGTTGGCGATCGACGACGTGCAGTGGGTCGACCCGTCGAGCTCACATGTGTTGTCGTACGCCGCACGTCGGCTGGCGGGACCGGTCGGCATCCTCGGCACCCTGCGCACCGACGGCACAGATGCCTACACCTGGTTGCAGCTGCGGCGCCCGGATGCCACCCACCGAATCTCATTGCGGCCGTTGACGTCGCGCATGCTCCACGCCGTCGTCACACAACACCTCGAGCATCCGCTCTCGCGCGCGAAGGTGACCCGTATTCACCGGATCTCCGGCGGCAATCCCTTCTATGCGATCGAGCTGGCCAAGGTCTCCGACGACAGGCCCGAAGCCCCGCTGCCGGACACCTTGGCTGCAGTTGTGCAGGCCAGGCTGAGCGGACTGAACGCGGAGACGCTGGAAGCACTCTTGGCCGCCGCCTCGGTGGCCGATCCCGCAGTCGATCTGGTGGCCGCCGCGGTCGACGCCGAACACAACCGTGCTGTCGAATTGCTCGAGGCCGCCGAACAGCGCGGCGTAATCGTCATCGAAGGCAACCGGGTCCGCTTCACACATCCGCTACTGGCCGCCGGTGTGTATACCGGCGCTTCCCCAGAGGAGCGCAGGCGGATGCACCACAGGCTGGCCACCGTCGTCGACGAGCCCGAGTTGCACGCGCGCCACCTGGCACTCGCCGCGACCACCGGCGACGACGCAACTGTCGGCGCGCTCGAGCGGGCGGCCGAAACGGCCCACGCGCGGGGTGCCCCTTTCGCCGCCGCAGAGTTGATCGAGCTCGCCGTCGCACTCGGCGGCGACACCGCCGAGCGGCGAATGCGGTTGGCGGCGTACTGCTTTGACGGTGGCGACCCGGCCAGGGCCCGCGCGCTCTTGGAGCGGGCGGTCGAGGACCTGGCACCGGGACCACTGCGTGCGGATGCCCGGCACATGCTCGCGGTCGTCCGGTTCATCGACGACGGCTACACCGAAGCGGTCGAACTGCTCGCGACGGCGCTCGAGGAGGATGCAGCCGAGGGACCGGCGAAGGCTGTCATGCTCACCACCTTGGCGTACGGCCTGTACATGACCGGGGACGCTGCGTCGGCCCGGCGCCGCGCAGAGGAGTCGGTGGCCTACGCCGAACATCTCGGTATCCCCGGTCTGCTCAGCATGGCGCTCGGAGTCCGGGCGACGATTCAGTTCTTTCTCGGTGGCGGCATGGATGAAGCGACCATGCGCCGCGCCCTCGAACTCGAAGACACCGAATCCTTCACGCCGATCATGTTGCGGCCGAGCGTCGAACACGCGTTGTTGCTGGCCTGCACCGGTGAGCTCGACACCGCCTACGAGTGCATGCGGGAGATCTCTCGCCTCTGCACCGATCGAGGAGAGGAAGGCGAAGTCGTCTTCGTCGACTTCTACGTCGCGTTGACCCGGATCTGGCGTGCGGACTTCGGTGAGGCCAAGCGGGTGGCGCACGAAATCGCCAACTTGGCAAGGCAACTCGGCGGTGAATTCCCTGCGATGCTCAGCCTGGTGCTACAAGCCTGGCTGGCCGCCTATGACGGTGCCGAGAGCAAGGCGCGTTTGGCAGCGGCGGACGCGATCGACGCCTGCAGGCGCAGCGGCACCGCGTGGCACGAGGATTGGGCGTTGTCCGCGCTCGGATTCCTGGAGGTCTCGCTCGGAAACTACGGTGCGGCGATGGAACTCCTCGAGCCGCTGGTGTCGCGATTCGCACCGGACTCCACCGAGATCCAAGCGGCGGCGTTCGTGCCCGACGCCGTCGAGGCGCTCGTCGAGCTGGGCCGTGCGAACGAAGCGGAACCGCTGGTGGCCGCGCTGGAACGCAACGGGCGTCGCCTCGGCCGGGCGTGGATGCTGGCGGTGGGGGGACGATGCCGCGCGATGCTGCACGCGGCGGCGGGCGATCTGCGCGACGCCGTGAGCTCGGCGCACCGGGCGATCGAGGCCCATGACCGGTTGGCGATGCCGTTCGAACGCGCGCGTACCCAACTGGTGCTCGGGCAGCAACAGGCCAGAGCGCGCGACCCGCTCGCCGCTTCGACGCTGAACGAGGCGCTGGCAACCTTCGAGGCCCTCGGCACGCCGGTGTGGGTCGAGCGCGCCAGGACCTCCCGAGATGAACTCCACTCCGCCGCGTCGTCCCCGGCCGAGCTGACCGCCGCGGAGCTGCGCATCGCCGAGCTGGCCGCCGCGGGCCTGACGAACCGCGACGTCGCGGGCGAACTGTTCCTTAGCGCAAAGACCGTCGAGGCCACCCTCGCGCGGGTGTACCGCAAGCTCGGCATCCGGTCCCGCGCCGAACTGACCCGGGTGATGGGTCAGCCCGGCCGCTGAGGGGTATAGAGGGGTCGCCCGCTTCCGGATCAGCTGTAATGGGGGGACGTGCCAGGGGACCTGGGGAACACTGTGATCGGCCAGTCGACACATCAACGCGCCATCGTTGCCTTCCTGGACGCGATGGCGCTGGGCCCGTCGGCGTTGCTGATCGACGGTGAGCCGGGGATCGGCAAGACGACGCTGTGGTTGGCCGTGGTCGAGCAGGCGCAACAGCGAGGATTCCACGTCCTGTCGACCCGACCGGCGGCCGCGGAGTCGGTGCTCGCGTATACCGCGCTGGCCGACCTGCTGGATGAGGCCGACGCGCGCGTCTGGGCCGACCTGCCGACGCCGCAACTCCTCGCGGTCGACCAGGTGCTACTGCGTGCGGACAACGACGCGGTGACCGATCAGCGTGCCGTGGCCGCCGCGTTTCTGTCGGTGGTCGAACGACTCAGCGAGGACCGACCGGTCCTGCTGGCCATCGACGACCTGCAGTGGCTCGACCCGTCGAGCAAGCACGTCATCGCCTTCGCGGTGCGCAGGCTCACGGGGCGTACGGGGCTACTGGCCAGCTTGCGCACCGGATCCGACGACCGTGCGCTGGCCGACTGGCTGCAGTTGTCCCGGCCCGACGCGGTGGATCGAATCCGGTTGAGCCCGTTGAATATCCAGGATCTGCATCGTGCGGTCTCCACGCGGCTGCGACGAGCGTTCTCGCGTCCCACCATCAGCCGGATCCACCAGGTGTCGGGCGGAAACCCGTTCTACGCGATCGAGTTGGCCCGCTCCCTCGACGAACGAGCGCCGGGCCTCGACGCGTCACTGCCCCGCACCCTGGCCGACGTGGTGCGGACCAGGCTGGGCAGCCTCGACACCGACGTCCACGACGCGCTGCTGGCCGCGTCGTGCCTTGCCGTGCCGACGATCGAGGTGGTAGCGAATGCGACGACGGGCGACGAGGACCAACTGGTCGAGTTATTGGAGACCGCCGAAAGCAAGGGCGTCATCACGATCGACGGCAACCGGATCCGGTTCGCTCATCCGCTGTTGGCCAGCGGGGTCTACACCGAGGCCTCCCCCGGCCGCCGCCGGTCGATGCACCGACGGCTCGCCGAGATCGTCGACGAACCCGAACTTCGGGCCCGACACTTGGCGCTGGCCGCTACCAAGGGTGACGAGGTCACGCTGGCGGCCCTCGACATGGCGGCGGAATCGGCGCGCACGCGCGGTGCGCCGGCCGCGGCGGCCGAACTGGTGGACCTGGCCATCGGCCTCGGCGGCGACACCGCGGAGCGGCGACTGCGGTCGGCGCTGCACCATTTCGACGCCGGAGAACAGGAGCGCGCAGCGGCCGTCCTCGCAGAGGCCATCGAACAACTGCCCACCGGCGCGTTGCGTGCCGAAGCGTTGAGCCGACTGGCGGTGGTGCGACTCTACGGCGACGGGTTCATCGAGAGCGCGCGGTTGCTACGCGAGGCGCTCGACGAGGTACACGACAACCACGCATTGCGCGTTCAGACCCTGATCACGTTGGCCTATACGCTTTTCCACGCCAATCAACTGCAGCAGGGCCTGGACACCGCCGCTGCGGCCGTCGCGAATGCCGAGCCTCTCGACCAGCCGCATCTGCTCAGCATGGCGCTGGGAATGCTGGTCATATTGAGGTTCGCCGCCGGCCACGGCTACGACGAGGAGACCTTGCAACGGGCGCTGCGACTGGAGGACCCCGAGGCGCACACACCGTTGGTCTTCCGGCCCGCCATGCAGCACGCACTGCTGCTGGAGTGGACCGGCCGACTCGACGAAGCGCGCGATGTCGTGGACAAGATCCGGGCACGCTGCCTGGAGAAGGGCGAGGAGGGCGAGCACGTCTTCGTCTCTCAGCACGTGGTGACGAACGCGATCGCGCGCGGTGACTTCGCCACGGCCAACCTGGTTGCCGAAGACGCCGTGGAAAAGGCACGACAACTCGGGGGCAACACCTCGCAGTTCCTGACCCAGAGCCTGCGGGCCCAACTGGCCGTGTTCGCCGGCCACGAGGAGATCGCCCGCCGGGCGATCGAAGACGCCCTCGAATGCGCAAGGCAGACCGGCACATTGCGGATGGCGGATCGGGTGCGGGCGACCCTCGGGTTCCTCGAGGTCTCGCTGGGCGACTATGAAGCCGCGGCGGCCGCGCTGCAACCGATGCTCGCGCAGTTCGACCCCGACAGCACGCCGACCGAACTGCCCAACGCCGCCTACCTGCCCGACGCGATCGAGGCACTGGTCCACCTCGAGCGATTCGACGAGGCGGAACGGCTCACCACCGCGCTGGAGAACAACGGTCGCAGGCTGGACCGCGAGTGGATGCTCGCGGTCGGTGCGCGGGCGCGCGCCATGCTGCTCGCCGCGCTCGGCGACCTCGACGCCGCCCACGACGCGGCGCAGCGGGCGATGGCCGCACATACCCGTCTGCCGATGCCGTTCGAGCGGGCGCGGACCCTACTGACCCTGGGTCACATCGAGCGCCGGCAACGCAAGAAGGAATCGGCGTCGGCGCACCTTCAGGAGGCCCTCGAGGTCTTCGAGCGTCTCAATATCCCGCTGTGGGCGACCAGGGCTCGCGCGGAGTTCTCGCGGGCGAGCGCCGGACCTCAGCGCAGCGGGGAACTGACACCGTCCGAGCAGCGGGTGGCCGAACTCGTCGCCGGCGGAATGAAGAACCGTGACGTCGCGGCCGCGCTGTTCATCAGCCCCAAGACCGTCGAAGCCAACCTCGCGCGCATCTACCGCAAGCTGGGAATCAAGTCGCGGGCCGAACTGGGTCGACAGGTCGGGCGGCCGAGCGGACCCCAAAGAGGGGACCACACATAGGGAAACACCCTATTCCCCCCGTCGGGTCGCAGGACTTACCGTCGTAACGCTGTCCCGCCCCGCCATCGACTGGAGGACCGGTGCGTCTCGACGAAGCTCCCGCGACCCTGACCGACCACAGCAACGCGCTGGTCACGACGGCCACCAGCCAGCCCGCCCTGGGCACCGGATTCGCGGTGCTGGGCCTGGTTTCGCTACTCGACCTGCCGCGCGGCGATCGCGCCGACCGGGTGGTGGCGCTCAGCGGTGCGGCGGCCGCCGGTTGGTACCTGGCCCGTCGCAACCGTCGCCGCTAGCCGGTTCACGGCAGGGCGCCGGGGCTGATCTCCTCGAGCATCTCGGTCACCAGCGCGGCGATCGGCGAGCGCTCGCTGCGCAAGAGCGTGATGTGGGCGAACAGCGGGTGGCCCTTGAGCTTTTCGATCACCGCGGCGACGCCGTCATGCCTGCCGACTCGCAGGTTGTCGCGCTGGGCGACGTCGTGGGTGAGCACCACACGCGAACCTGCGCCGAGACGCGACAGAACGGTGAGCAGCACATTGCGCTCGAGCGACTGGGCCTCGTCGACGATCACGAACGAGTCGTGCAGCGAGCGCCCCCGGATGTGGGTCAGCGGCAGCACCTCGAGCATGCCGCGCGAGAGGACTTCCTCGAGCACCGCCGGGCTGGCCAGCCCTTCCAGTGTGTCGAAGACCGCCTGCGCCCAAGGGCCCATCTTGTCGCTCTCGCTGCCCGGCAGGTAGCCGAGATCCTGCCCGCCGACCGCGTAGAGCGGACGGAAGACCACGACCTTGCGTTGTGTGCGGCGTTCGAGCACCGCCTCCAGTCCCGCGCACAGCGCCAGCGCCGACTTGCCGGTGCCCGCCTTGCCGCCGAGCGAAACGATGCCGACCGATTCGTCGAGTAACAGATCCAAGGCCACCCGCTGTTCGGCGGAGCGGCCCCGCAGCCCGAATGCCTCCCGGTCGCCGCGCACCAACTGCACCCGCTTCTCGGGCGTCACCCGGCCCAGCGCGTGCGACGTGCCACCGAGCAGACGAATGCCGGTGTGGCAGGGCAGGTCTCGGGCCGCCTGCAGATCGATCTCCCCGTCGGCGAACAACGCGTCGATCTCGTCGGAGACGACCTCGACCTCGGCCATGCCCGTCCACCCGGAGGTGATGACGTCCTGGGCGTGGTATTCGTCGGCCGACAACCCGACCGCACCCGCCTTGACGCGCAGCGGGATGTCCTTGCTCACCAACGTGACGTTCTTGCCCTCGGCGGCGAGATTGGTCGCCACCGTCAGGATCCGCGCATCGTTGCTGTCGGTGCGGAAACCGGCGGGAAGCACCGACGGATCGCTGTGGTTCAGTTCGACGTGTAGCGAACCACCCTGTGTGCCAACGGGAATCGGCTGATCGAGTCGGCCGTGTTCGAGTCGGAGATCGTCGAACAGCCGCAGGGCCTGACGCGCGAACCAGCCTAGCTCATGATGGTGTCGCTTGGCTTCGAGCTCGCTGATGACCACCAGCGGGACCACGACCTCATGCTCGGCAAAGCGCGTGCAGGCCCAGGGATCTGACAACAGCACGGAGGTGTCGAGCACGTAGGTCCGGAGAGGCGAATCGATCACGTAGCGCTCCTGGTATCCGCGGGTCCCCCGCGAACCGTCGGCGGACACTGCGGCACCAGGGCCGGGGCCGGCCCTCTCGTGATCGCAACGATCGGGTACCGCCCGGACAGCAAAGCACGTCGCTAGCCATCGGAAACGACGCTACTCCCGTTGCGGCACATGCGCCGTGCAGGCGCGCCGTAGTGTTGCCGTTGCTCGTCCGCGGCGATGATCGCGCGGTTACGCGGGGGTGAACTCGCGCATCTGCGGCTCGTCGGCCAGCCCCCACGCGGCGACTCGGTCGGTGATCACCTGACGCAGCTGCTCGGGTCCGAAGATCCCGGCCTCGGCGACGTTGCGCACCTTGTCGGCGTACGCGTCGATGTCACCCCCGACGACGTCGAGTTCCGCCGCGCGTCGCGCGATGGCCTCGACGGTTTCCTCACGGCTCGTGGACAACAGGTGCGAGACCAGGTTGGCGAAGAACTCCTCGTGCCGCTCCTCGTCTTTGGCGATGCGACCGATGAGGTTCTTCAGCACCGGTTCGGTGATCTTCGCTTCGAGGTTGCGGCAGAACACGGCGTGGGCGCGCTCGAAGAAAGCCATGAACACCAGCCGCTCGATCTGACTGTAGGTGTCGGCACGGTAGCCCTTCATCACGTGTTCGACGCGGACGTCTTCGTTGGCGGCCGGATCGATCTCGCGGGTGACGACGAGGTAGTTGCGCAGCGCAATCGCGTGCAGGTGCTCCTCGGCGGTCCACCGGCCGATCCAGCGGCCCCACTTCTCTTCGAGGATGAAGCTGAACACGAACTCGCGGTGGAAGCCTGCCAGGTTGTCCTTGGTGATGAGCAGGATCTCGAGCGCGTCGGTGACATCCTTGGGCAGCGTCACCTGCGAGGGATCCCAGTCCTTACCGCCGAGAAAGGCGAAGTTCTCACCCTGGTCGAACGGCACATAGTCGTGCGCGTACCAGAGATCCTCGCTGTCGATGTGACGACGCAGCTCCTGCTGCACGACCGGCTCGAGTTCGAGGATCAGCGCATTCGGTACAGGTTTCTGTGCCATGCGGTTACAGTAACTCAATTCTGTGGGAATCGTAAAATTCCCGACCGGCGTGGCGTGCGGCTACAGCGTCAGCCCCGGATACAGGGGGTTCGCCTCCAACAGCTCGGCAGAGGCGGCGTGCACGCGCTCGGCAGTGCCGTCGGCCAGGGTGTACTTGGCCTTCGACACTCCCCCTGCGGCAGCAGAAGGTTGAGTGTTGGCCAGAACGTCCACGATCAGCTCGGCCACGCGGTCGAAGTCGTCGGCCCCGAATCCCCTGGTCGTCAGCGCGGGGGTGCCCAACCGGATGCCGCTGGTGTACCAGGCGCCGTTGGGGTCGGCGGGCACGGAGTTGCGGTTGGTGACGATGCCCGCGTCGAGCAGCGCCGATTCGGCCTGGCGGCCGGTCAGGCCGAACGAGGTGACGTCGAGCAGCACGATGTGGTTGTCGGTGCCGCCGGTGACCAGCGCGGCGTCACGCTTGAGGAAACCGTCGGCCAGGGCCTGGGCGTTGTCGGCGACACGCTGGGCGTACGCCTGGAAGGCCGGTTGGCGGGCCTCGGCGAGCGCAACCGCTTTGGCGGCCATCACGTGTGACAGCGGACCACCCAGCACCATCGGGCAGCCCTTGTCGACGGCGTCGGAGTACTCGGGCTGGGCGAGCACCATCCCGCCACGCGGCCCGCGCAGCGACTTGTGAGTGGTCGTGGTGGTGACGTGGGCGTGCGGTACCGGATCCTCGTCGCCGGTGAACACCTTGCCCGCGACCAGGCCCGCGAAGTGCGCCATGTCGACCATCAACGTGGCGCCGACCTCGTCGGCGATTTCGCGCATGGTCGCGAAGTTAACCCGGCGCGGATAGGCCGAGTAGCCGGCCACGATGATCAGCGGCTTGAACTCGCGGGCGGCGTCGGCCACCGCGCCGTAGTCGAGGAAGCCCGTATTCGGGTCGGTGCCGTAGCTCCGCTGGTGGAACATCTTGCCGGAGATGTTGGGCCGGAAGCCGTGGGTCAGGTGGCCGCCCGCGTCCAGCGACATCCCCAGCAGCCGCTGGTTGCCGAGCTTGTTGCGCAGCTGCTCCCAGTCCGCCTCGGACAGGTCGTTGACGTGCTTGAGGCCGGCCGCGGCCAGTTCGGGCGCCTCGACCCGGGTGGCCAGGATCGCCCAGAAGGCAACGAGGTTGGCGTCGATGCCCGAGTGCGGCTGTACGTAGGCATACGGCGCTCCGAACAGCTCGCGGGCGTGTTCGGCGGCGAGGCTCTCGACGGTGTCGACGTTCTGGCAACCCGCATAGAACCGGTGCCCGATCGTGCCTTCGGCGTACTTGTCGGAGAACCAGGAGCCCATCGTCAGCAGCACCGCAGGCGAGGCGTAGTTCTCGCTGGCGATGAGCTTGAGCGAATCCCGTTGATCGGCAAGCTCTTTACGCGTCGCGGCCGCGATGCGCGGCTCCACCGACTCGATCACCTGCAACGCGGCCCGGTAGGCGGCACTCGCGGTCTCGGCGTATTCCGCACCGGGGGCGGCAGCGTTGGAGGTCACGGGGTCTGCAGTCATGTGCCTCAGCCTACGACGCCGGGATCGTGCAACGACCAGCCCATAGGGGTCCGCCATACCCACCGGGTCGGGCTCACCCACCGCTTCCGCCATACCCACCGCGTCCGCCATACACCGCGCCCTCTATCCACAGCAGTCACATCAGCCTCGCCGATCACGGTGGCATCATCCGCACCCGGCCGAGATACCTGTTTCGATGCCCAGCTACGAGCGAAAGATTCGCTGCCAACGAAGAATTCGCTGCGAGCTGGGCAACGAAACGGTGGCTTCCCCATAGGGCCCGGCGCGACGACCGTGATACTCAGGCCGCTCGCAGCGATGAGGGAATCAACGGCTCGTCGAGCAACGTGCCGAACCGCTGGGTCAAGCTGACGTCATCGGGCCGCTCATCCAGCCAGCCCCGCAGCAACCGGTACCCCTCGACGTAGGTGCTGGTGTACGCGCGCCACAGCGGCGAGGACAGGAACCGCAGCATCTGACGGGCGCGCTGGTCGTTGACCAGCAGCCACTGCTTGAGAAACGCGACGACCTCGTCGACGTCGCGGTGCTCGTCGTGCAGCATCAGCGCCGCGTCCTGGCGCACCTCGGCGAGGGCGGAGGTCGCCTCCGACACCGCCTGGGCGCGCTCCCCGTCGAACCGCAGCCCCAGGTCGGCGTAGATCTCCCCGGCCCATACGCCCCATTCGGGTCCGATCGCCGCGTAGAGCGCGAGATCGGCGAGGCCCTCGGCCATCAGACACTGCGGGGTGTTGACCAGGAAGATGGTCTGCTCTGCCTGTCCCCGGTTCTCGACCAGACCGACCTCCTTGCGGCAGTGCTCGGTGTGGTGGCCGGGGTACGACTCGTGCGCGACCAGCCGGGGCAGGTTCGACATCTGCTGCTTGAGGTCCGCGTTGACGGCCACCGTCGACTTGTAATCCCCGTGGTAGTAGTTGAAACCAGACCACGGCTTGTCGGAGACGACCTCATAAGTGATGGTCTCCGCGTCGGGCAGCGGATACTCGGCGCGCACGCGGTCGCGCAGCGCGCTGGAGAACGCCTGAATGCACTCTTCGAGGCGCGCGGGTGGAATCTCCTCGGCCGCGCGGTAGGCCTGCATCTGGTCGGCGAGCGGACCTGGCCCGCTCAGCACCTCGTCGAGTCGCCGATGGGCCTGCCGGTACCGCTCCGGGTCGCCCCTGCCGATGTGCACGTCGAAGTACGCCTCGACCTCGTCGACGAAGCCGACCTGCTCGCCCGCGAACTTGCGTCCCGCGCATGCCAACGCCCGTAGGTGGGCGCCGATGTAGTCCTTGCGCGCCCGCTCCAGCCCGTCGACCGAGGTCAACTCCCCCAGCAAACGGTCGGCCTGCCGCGCCAGGTCCGCGGGATCGGGCTGCGGTTCGGCGGCGACGGCACGGCGCAACGCCGGGTCGCCGGTGAAGGAGTCGACATAGCCCTGCTCCACGCGGTCGAAGCGCAGACCGAGCAGCAGATACTCGCGGATCACGGTGCTGGCGTCCATGAACTCAACCGTAAATGCAAGACTGGGCGCATGGCGCGGCTGAGTGAACCCAGCCCATATGTGGAGTTCGACCGGAGTCAGTGGCGGAACCTGCGTATGTCGACGCCGTTGAAACTCACCGAGGACGAGCTGAAGAAGCTGCGCGGTATCGGCGAGAAAATCGACCTCCTCGAAGTAGAAGAGGTCTATCTGCCGTTGGCCCGGCTGATCCACCTCCAGGTCGCCGCGCGCCAGCGGTTGTTCGCGACGACCGCCGAGTTCCTGGGCGGAGACTCAGACAGCGAGTCTCAGCCGGACCGGCCGGTGCCGTTCGTGATCGGCGTCGCGGGCAGTGTCGCGGTCGGCAAGTCCACGACAGCCCGTGTGCTGCAGGCGCTTCTGGCGCGCTGGGAGCACCACCCTCGCGTCGACCTGGTCACCACCGACGGGTTCCTCTACCCCAATGCGGAATTGGTACGCCGGAATCTGATGGGACGCAAGGGTTTTCCGGAAAGCTATGACCGGCGTGCGCTGATGCGGTTCGTCACGACGGTCAAGTCCGGCGCGGAGTACGCGTGCGCGCCGGTGTACTCGCACCTGCTCTACGACATCGTGCCCGGAGAAAAGCAGATCGTCCGGCATCCGGACATCCTGATCCTCGAGGGTCTCAACGTGCTGCAGACCGGGCCGACGTTGATGGTCTCCGACCTGTTCGACTTCTCGGTCTACGTCGACGCCCGCATCGACGACATCGAGAAGTGGTACATCGATCGGTTCCTCGGCTTGCGCACGACGGCGTTCGCCGACCCGGCCTCGCACTTTCACCACTACGCCACACTGACCGACGAGCAGGCCGTGTTCGCCGCCAGCGACATCTGGCACTCGATCAACCGGCCCAACCTCATCGAGAACATCCTCCCGACCCGGCCGCGCGCGACGCTCGTCCTGCGCAAGGACGCCGACCACTCGATCAACCGGCTGCGCCTGCGCAAGCTGTAGCGGCTACCGGTTGATCCGGCGCCAGCCCTGGTACTGCAGTTCGGCGAACGCCAGCGTGTACACGCCGGTGGCAAGCGTCAGGACCACCCCGATCGTGGTGAGCGGGAACACGTTCGAGATCACGAGCACTACCGCCGCAACGGCGTACAGGACGTTGGCGACGATCACCGCCATGCCCGCCGTCTTCAGCGACGGCAGGGCCGCGAGGGCCAGGACCGCCAGACCGTAGGCGATGAAGAACGCCGCCATTCCGTACTCGAAGGTGATTGTGGTGCCCGACGTGTCGGCCAGCCAACCCGCGAGGGGAAGAGCCGCGATACCGGCGAGGCCGGTGAGAATCGCGTCGGCGCGCATGGCAAAGCGCAGCAGTGCGTCCGTCGACTCGTTCAGCCGTTCGGAGAGTGCGGTCATGATGGATTCCTTTCTTGTGGGATGAGGACCGTTCCGGAGCCGACGCCGCAACCTCTGACGACGGCGGCTCCGGACCAGTCATGAGGGGGTCGACATCAGGTGACGCACCCCGAGGTACTGGGCGTAGGCGAATGCGAGGGTGACGGCGGTGAACCCGGCAATTCCCACCACGCCGGCTTCCGTCAGCGGCAGCAAGCCGGTCGCCAGCACCGCGGCCACGACGAGCGCGAAGACGATGTTGCCGACCAGCACGCCGATACCGACGCGGCGGACATCAGGCGCCCCGGCCGCCAGGAACAGTGCGGCGCCGTAGCCGACGAGTGCGGCCCCACCGATCCACTCGCTGGTGGCGGACAGACCGCTCACCCGCGACAGCGGGTCGGCGGCCATCGCGATTATCAAGCCGAGGCCCCCGCACAGCGTCGCGTCGGCACGCAGCGCGACGCGCAGCAGGGAGTCGCTTCCGGGATCGCCGTCGCCGGCGGTATCCCGTACCGGGTGGGTGGTTGCGGTGGTCATGTCACCGACAGTGCTCAGATGCCGCTGCCAGATCGACGCAGAACGCTGCCAGCTACTGCCAACCGCAGGTCACGCGGGCATTGAACCCCCCGCGCTCCGGGTTCTGAAGCTCAGGCGTCGGTCTGAGCGGCCACCAGGTTGCCCCGCAGATCGGCGGCGATCAGCCGCGCGGCGGCGTTCTGCCAGTTGTGCAGCGACCGCTGCGGCACCTCGGTGACGAACCACTGCCAGGCCTGCCGGGCGACGGGATCGAGTCCGGCGGCGGTGGCGTTCTGCGCATAGGCGCGCACCCCGACCACATACGGGAAATACAGCGAGTTGTAGTGCCGCCACTCCTCGGTGGTGCCGAACTCGCCGCCGTCGCGCGGTTTGAGCCGGGCGATGCGCTCGGCTAGCAGGGCCTTGAGCTCGGTCGCCCGCTCCAGCGGCTGGTCGGGGGCGCCGCGCGACGCCAACCGCTCGTCGATGATCGGCAGGTTGGTCAGCGGGCTGGCGATCAGCTTGGACAGATCGCCGTAGTGTCCGAGCGCGCGACGGGTGAGTCGGACGAACGTCTGCTCGTCGACGCCGTCGAGCGGGTTGTCCTTGCGCAGCGGCAGCGCCGCCTCGGTGCTGCGCAGTGCCGCGCGGTCGGCGCGCAGGGCGGGCGAGCGCGAGAACGCCAGCCGGTCGAGCGCGCCGGCCAGCGGGTCGGCGAGCACGTTGATCGCGATCGCGATCGCCAGGCTGGTGAACAGCAGCACCGTCAGCGCGGTGTCGTGGCCGGTGACCGCCAGCCCGATCAATGCCTGGCCGCCGAACAGCACCGCCACCACCGCCGTCGCCGCGAACGAGCGCAACATGTCGCCGCGCAACGCCTGCCCCTCGTCGAAGGCGTCCCCGATCGCCACGGCCACCCCGAGCAGTGCGACGTCGAACCCGGTGCCCGCCAACGCCAACCAGCTCGGCACGAGCCCCAGCGGGATGATCAGGATCGCGTTGCCCAATGCGAAGAACAACGTCGCGACCACCACGAAACCGACCACCGGGCCCGGCTGCGACCGGCGCAGCACCGCGTACACCATGGCGCCCAGCGACGACAGCGAGACCGCCGCGAACATCACCCAGTGACCCAGGCGCAGCGGTCCGTCGACGCTTCCGGCCATCGCGGCGCCGACGAACGCGGCCGCGGCCACCACGGCGACCAATCCGAACTCGCCCGCGCGACTGCGCCAGGTGTCACGGGGCCGGGACAGCTCGAGGAGCACCGCGAACCACGCGATGCCCGGCACGGCGACGAGGTAGACCTCGATGCGGCTGAGCACGTCGGCGCCGCTGACGGTCCGGACGGCGTCGAGCGCGACGACAGCTGCGAAACTCGTCAACCCGGTCGCGGCCAGCACGAGCACGGGCTTACGCGGGTCGCGGGCCAGAAGGTACAGCCCCAACCACCAGCTCAGCGTGAAGACCACCGCCGACAGCGCAGCCATGTTCTCAGTGTGGCATCACATTCCGTACCGGCGATGGCGCACGGTGTAGTCGCGTAGTGCGCGCAGGAAGTCGACCCGCCGGAACGCCGGCCAGTAGGCGTCGGTGAACCACATCTCGGAATACGCGCTCTGCCACAGCAGGAAGCCGGACAATCGCTGCTCCCCCGAGGTGCGGATGACCAGGTCGGGGTCCGGTTGTCCGGAGGTGTAGAGATTCTCCGAGATCGCATCGATGGTGACGGCGTCGATCAGCTGTTCACCGGTGCTGCCGTTGGCCAGCTCCTTGCTCAGTAGCTGGCGGACGGCGTCGACGATCTCCTGGCGCCCGCCGTAGCCCACGGCGAGGTTGACATGGAAAGTCTGGGCAGCAGCCTCCGACCGCGTCGACCCGACGGCGTCACGCAGCCGGCGCGCGGGCTCTTCGCCGATCAGCTCCAGATCACCGACCGTGCGCACGCTCCAGTGGTTGGCGGGCGCGCAGATCTCCTCGACGACGTCGGTGATGATCTCGATCAGCGGGGACAGTTCGTCGGGGGCACGCTGCAGGTTCTCGGTGGACAGCAGATACACCGTGGCCATCTCGATGCCGGTTTCTTGACACCAGCGCAGCATGTCGGCGATCTTGCGGGCACCCATCCGGTACCCGACGCTGACGTCATCGTGTCCAAGGTCACGTGCCCACCGGCGGTTGCCGTCACACAAAACGGCAATATGGCGCGGCAGTTGGGATTTCGACCGTGCCAGCTCCTGGCGCAGCCGCATCTCATACAGCCGATAGGCCGGCTCTTTGAGGCGCGGGGGAATGAGCTCCACGAAGATCCAGACTACTGTGAGGTTCGAAAACCCCCATGGCATTAGTGGAGGTGACATGACCCGATCCATCGACACCACCGATTCCGATGAGTCCCGCGGCCCGCACAACGCCGCAGAGGATTTCCCGGAAGCCGTTGTCGACGGTCTCGCCAATTTCATCGGCAAGCCGCGCGCGCGGGGGTGGATCCACGTCTACGCCGCGGGCATCGCGGCCATCTGCGGTGCCACGCTGGTGTCGGTGTCGTGGTCGGTGGAGTCCACCCGCGCGGGCGTCGCGACACTGATCTACACGCTCACCATCGTGGCGATGTTCGCGGTCAGCGGCGCGTATCACCGGGTCAACTGGAAGTCGCCCACCGCACGCAAGTGGATGAAGCGACTCGACCACTCGATGATCTTCGTGTTCATCGCCGGCAGCTATACACCGTTCGCCCTGCTCGCGTTGCCGCAGACCGACGGCATGGTGTTGTTCTGGATCGTGTGGGGCGGTGCGATCGCCGGCGTGCTGCTCAAGTGCTTCTGGCCGTCGGCGCCGCGGTGGGTCGGGGTGCCGCTCTACATCCTGCTCGGCTGGGTGGCGGCGTGGTTCGTCGGACCGATCACGCACGGTGCGGGAGTGGCCGCGCTGGTGCTGCTGATCGTCGGTGGCGCGCTCTACAGCATCGGCGGCGTGCTCTACGCGCTCAAGTGGCCCAATCCGTGGCCGACCGTGTTCGGCCACCACGAGTTCTTCCACGCGTGCACCGCGGTGGCGGCGATCTGCCACTACATCGCGATGTGGTTCGCCGTCTTCTAGCCCGCCACTCCGCGAGCGACCGTGTCTGCGCAGTACACGCCGCCGAAAAGCGGCATTCGGCGGTCGCTCGCTAGAGCTGGGTGACGTTCTCCGGGGTCCAGTAGGCCTTCATCGACGCGATCTTGCCCTCCTCGTTGAAGGTCATCACGCTGATGATCTCGATGCGCATCTTGTTGTCGCCGAGGTCGATGGTCAGCGACCAGAAGAACGCCACCTCGTTGCCCAGCGCCCGCAGCGTGACGACCTCGGCCTGGGCGCCCATCGTGGGGAGCGCGTCGTAGAAACCGCGGATCGCCTTGCGGCCGATGTGCACCTCGCCGCCGACCGGATCCTCGACGGTGCCGTCGTCGGCGTAGAGCTCGACGATGTCGTCGGCCTTGCCCTGCGCGGCCAATTCGAGGTAGCGGGTGACGGTCTTGGCGTTGTCTTCCGGCGTCGGCATGCGCCGAACGCTACACGGACGCGCCTAGGGCGGCAGCGAGTTCCGGTGCCGTGATGACCGGCAGATCGCACGTTCTTCCGCGGCACACGTGGGCGGCGTCGGCCCCGCCGACCCGGTCTCGGTCGATCAGCAGCTCCGACGAATTCACCGCCCCGCCCACGACGACCGCCCCGCCCGGCGCCAGCCGCCGCGCGACCGCCAGCAGTTCTGAGCGGGCGGGGTCGCACGCCACCGCGACCTGGATGGGCCCGCGCACGGCCGCCTCCGCGACGGCGAGCCAGTGCCCACCGGAGCGCGGGAACCGGGTCAGGATCGGTGTGGCCGCCGCGAGCGTGGCGTCGGCGGCCGCGGCATAGCGATCAGCCCTTTCCGCTGGGGCGAGGTGCGCCGCGGTGAGCAGCGCCTCGGCGATCAGCGACGCTCCTGACGGCGTGGCGCCGTCGAGCGGATCGGCCGGCCGCACCATCAACGTCTCTGCGTCGTCGGCGGTGTCGAACCACCGGCCGGGCCGGTCCGGGTCGGCGAAGTGCTCGAGCGCGATGTCGAGCAGCGTCAGCGCAGCCTCCAGCCAGACCGGCTCACCCGTCATCTGGTGAACGGTCAACAGACCGGTGGCCAGCGCGCCGTGGTCTTCGAGTATCGCGGCGCTCCCGCCCACCGAACCGTCGAGGCTTGCCCGCCGCAGCCTGCCGTCAACCATGTGCAGCTCCCATACGGCGCGGGCACATCGCGTTGCGGCATCGAGCAATTCGGGCCGGTCGAGCGCGACGGCGGCTTCGGCAAGCGCGGTGATCGCCATTCCGTTCCATGCGGTGACGACCTTGTCGTCGCGGCCGGGTTGCGGTCGGGTGAGCCGCGCCGCCAGCAGCGCCGCCCGCACCCTGGCGAACCGCTCCCGATCGTCGGGGTCGCGCGGAAGCTGCAACACCGAGGCACCCTGTTCGAACGTGCCCACCTCGGTCACCGCGAAAAGGTCTGCGGCCCAACGACCGTCGTCCTCACCGAGGAACTCGCGCAACTGCGCGGGCGTGAACACGTACGTCAGCCCCTCCTCGCCGTCCGCATCGGCGTCCAAGGACGAGGTGAACATGCCGTCGGCGCCGAGCTCGTCGATCATGAACGCGGCCGTTTCGGCGGCGACCTTGTGCGCCAAGGGGTTCGCGGTACGCCGCGCCCAGTGCGCGTACGCCCGCAGCAGCAGGGCGTTGTCATACAACATCTTCTCGAAGTGGGGAACCACCCAGGCCGCGTCGACGCTGTAGCGGGCGAAGCCCCCCGCCAACTGGTCATAGATACCGCCGCGGGCCATCGCCGTGCAGGTCCGCTCGACGGTTTCCATTGGCATGATGTCACCGGTGCGCTCGTGGCTACGCAGCAATCCTTCGAGTAACGCCGATGGCGGGAACTTGGGCGCACCAGCGGGATTGGCGGCGAATCCACCGCGGGTGACGTCCTCGTCCTGCAGCACTGCGGCGACGGCGTGATCGCACAGCGCCGGTTGCAAGGGCGGTCCCCCACCGGGCAGACCGGAAGCCATCGAGCGAAGTTCCTCGGTGATCTTGTCGGACGCCTCCTCGACCTCGCCGCGGCGGTTGCGCCAGGTGTCGGTGACCGCAGCCAGCAGTTGGAGGAAGGTCGCCTTGGGGTAGTACGTCCCGCAGAAGAACGGCCTGCCGTCCGGGGTGAGGAAGCAGGTCATCGGCCAGCCGCCCTGCCCGGTGAGCGCAACGGTGGCGGTCATGTACACCGCATCGAGATCGGGTCGTTCCTCGCGGTCGACCTTGATGCAGACGAAGCCAGAGTTCGCGACGGCAGCAACTTCGGCGTCGTCGAACGACTCATGAGCCATGACATGGCACCAGTGGCAGGCCGCGTAGCCGATCGACAGCAAGATCGGCACGTCGCGATCGGCCGCCTCGGCCAACGCCTCCGGCGTCCACTCGCGCCAATGCACCGGGTTGTCCGCGTGCTGACGCAGGTACGGGCTGGTGGCCCGCGAGAGCGTGTTAGCCCCCGGGCTCACGTTTCGTCCCGTCGGGCGGCGGGTCGCTTTCGATCGGCGCCTGGGGCTCGTCGGGCGACTCGGTGGTCTCCTCTGAGTCCGAATCCTGCGGGTCGAACGACTCCGGCACCTTTCGCAGCTGCCGGTTCATCGACCGGACCAGCAGGAATGTGCCGATCAGGAGCAGCACCACGATCAGCAGTCCGAGCGGGCTGGCCTTGCCGAAGTCCGGTCCGGTGTCCCGGGGCGGATCTTGGGCTAGGAAGTCGACGGCGAGCAGGAGGTTCATCGGCCCTCGATCCCGGCGAAAAGGTCATCCTCAGGAAGCGATACGGGTACGCGCGAGCGGGCCAACTCGAACTCCTCGGTGGGCCAGAGCCGTTGCTGCCATTCGATCGGGGCGCGGAAGAAGTCCCCGTTGGGGTCGATCTGGGTGGCGTGCGCGCGCAACGCGTCGTCGCGCAGGGCGAAATACTTTGCGCACTCGACGCGAGTGGTCACGCGCTTGGCGAAGATGTCGTGCTCGGGATCCCAGTGCTTGAGCCACTTTTCGAACGGGCCGAGCTCGCCGTGCTTGGCGAACTCGTCCTGCAGCAGTTGCATCCGCTGCCGCACGAAGCCGTGCGTGTAGTACAGCTTCTGGACGTCCCACGGCTCGCCGGCGTCGGGGAACAGGCGGTGGTCACCGGCAGCCTCGTAGGCACCCATCGACACCTGATGGCATCTGATGTGATCCGGATGCGGGTAGCCGCCGTTCTCGTCGTAGGTGGTCATCACGTGTGGCCGAAACTCGCGCACGACGCGCACCAGGGCCTCGACCGGTTGCTCGAGCGGCACCACACCGAGGCAACCTTCGGGCAGCGGCGGAAGCGGGTCGCCTTCGGGCAGCCCTGAGTCGACGAAGCCGAGCCAGCGGTGCTCGACGCCGAGGATCTCGGCGGCCTTGGCCATCTCGTCGCGGCGGATCTCGGCCATCCGCCCGTGCACCTCGGGCAGGTCCATGGCCGGGTTGAGGATGTCGCCGCGCTCGCCGCCGGTAAGCGTCACCACGAGCACGCGGACACCCTCGTCCACGTACCGAGCCATCGTGGCGGCACCCTTGCTGGACTCGTCGTCCGGGTGTGCGTGCACCGCCATCAACCGCAGTTCGCTCAACCTGCTCTGCCTTATCATCGCGCTGTCGTCTCCGGCGATATCAACCCGCGGAGACCTCTCAATAGTCCCTATAGTTCCAGTTCTGCAGATCCATCCGACCGAGAGCCTAGAAAACTAGATGATCGAACGCCCCGCCGCACGCTATGGCCGCCAGCGGCTGCCCGGTGTCCGCCGCCGTTGGCTCGCCGTCGCGTTCACGTTGCTCGCTCTGGCAGTGGGGGTGACCGTCGCGGTGGTGGCGTTCGGGCGGTTCGAGAGCGAGCCCGTGACGGGCGAGCTCGGCGCCTACGAACTCATCGACGACGAGACGGTGTCGGTGACGATCAGCGTCACCCGCGAAGACCCGTCCCAGCCGGTCGTCTGCATCGTGCGGGCCCGCTCCATCGACGGCGCCGAGACCGGCCGCAGGGAGGTGCTGGTGCCACCGTCGTCACAACAGACCGTGCAATTGACCGCACCGGTCAAAGCGACCCGCCAGCCCGTGATCGGGGATATTTACGGATGCGGAACCGACGTGCCGTCGTATCTGACGACTCATTGAAATCATATTGATCGTCGGTGCGGCAGACGCCGAACTGCGAATTCGTGAAAATCAGGCGCCCCTTCGGTGCTACCATGGTCGGGTACACGGTTCCTGCTGGAGCCGTGTATTGCTGCATTTGGTGCTGTGACTGAGCGCGCTGACCGCGGCAATACACGTCAAGCCCCGGCGCCGTACCACCAGACGTCTTACGCGAGAAGAGCGCGAGAACGCCCACAAGACCCAAATAGACAGGAGCGCGACGATATGACCGATACGCAGGTCACCTGGCTCACCCAGGAGGCATTTGACCGGTTGAAGGCGGAGCTCGACCAGCTGATCGCCAACCGGCCCGTCATCGCCGCCGAGATCAACGACCGCCGTGAAGAGGGCGACCTCCGCGAGAACGGCGGATACCACGCCGCCCGAGAGGAGCAGGGCCAGCAGGAGGCCCGGATTCGCCAGCTTCAGGAACTGCTCAACAACGCCAAGGTCGGCGAGGCGCCCAAGCAGTCGGGCGTCGCGCTGCCCGGTTCGGTGGTCAAGGTTCAGTACGGCGACGACGAGAGCGACACCGAGACCTTCCTGATCGCCACCCGCCAAGAGGGCATCAGCGACGGCAAGCTCGAGGTGTACTCGCCGAAGTCGCCGCTGGGCGAGGCGCTTCTCGACGCGAAGGTCGGCGACGTGCGCACGTACACGGTGCCCAGCGGCAGCACGGTCAAGGTGAAACTGCTCGAGGCCGAGCCGTATCACGCCTGACGGCAACCTGTAGCTGAATTCGAGTCCCGGGCGGGGTGCGGTTTAGCATCCGCTCATGGCGCAGATCGCCGAGGACTTGTTCCTGTTGCTGCTCGACAACGCGTCGGCTCAGCCGGTTCTCGACCGTCAGCGCCGAGAGCGGGTGCTGGCCGCCGCGGTGCTGCTCGACCTGGCCCTGGCCTGCCGGATCCGGCCGTCGGTCGACGGTGAGGCGGTCGAAGCGGGCCACCTGATCGCGTTGTCGACCCCGGGCGCTACCGACCCGGTCACAGAACCGGCGTTCCGGCTGTTGCAGCGTCGCCCGTTGCGGCCCAAGACGGCGGTCAAGCGGCTGGCCAAGCACACCGAGGCCCACATCGTCGGCCATCTGGAACGAACCGGTCAGATCCGACGTATCCCCCTGCCGGACAAACGGTTCGGACACGAATTCGCATGGCCGCTGACCAACCGCAACCGCGTCGGCCAGGCGCGGTCGGCACTGTTGTCGGCGCTGTTCGATCGCAGGCCGCCGAGCCCGCCCACGGCGGCGATCATCTCGCTGCTGCACGCGATCGACGGTCTGGGCGCACTGCTCAGCCTCAACGACCGGGGCTGGCGGTGGGTGCACGCCCGAGCCGGCGAGATCGCGCTGGGCAGTTGGGTCGAGGAGTCACCGACCGCGTTGCCCGAGATGAACCTCGCGGTCACGGCGTCGGCACTGCGCCCGGTGCTGTCCTAGCCGCTAGCTCAACGCCTGCTCGAGGTCGGCCAGCAGATCCGCAACGTCTTCGATACCGACCGACAGCCGCACCAGGTCATCGGGGACCTCCAGTTGGGAACCCGCGGTCGACGCATGAGTCATCGCTCCGGGGTGCTCGATCAGTGATTCGACGCCACCCAACGACTCGGCGAGGATGAAAAGCTTTGTGCGGGAACAGAGTTTACGTGCAGCTTCCGCTCCGCCGCGCAGTCGCACGGACACCATGCCCCCGAAGCCGGCCATCTGCCGGGCCGCGACCTCGTGGCCCGGATGCCCGGGTAGTCCCGGGTAGAGCACGGTCTCGATCGCGGGGTGACCGTCGAGAAACTCGGCGATGACGGCCGCATTGGCGCTGTGCCGCTGCATGCGGATCACCAGAGTCTTCAGACCGCGCAGGGTCAGGTAGGCGTCGAACGGGCCGGGCACCCCGCCCGCACCGTTCTGCAGGAACGCGAAAGCGGCGTCGAGTTCCTCGTCGTTGGTCAGCAGCGCACCGCCCACCACATCAGAGTGTCCGCCGATGTACTTGGTGGTGGAGTGCAGCACGATGTCGGCCCCCAGCAGCAGCGGCTGCTGCAGCGCGGGTGAGGCGAAGGTGTTGTCCACCAACACTTTCACGTTCGACGTCGCCGCAATCTGGGCGATCGCGCTGATGTCGGCGATCGACAGCAGCGGGTTGGTCGGAGTTTCCACCAGGATCATCCGGGTGTTGGGCGTGATCGCCGCACGCACCGCGTCCAGATCGGCGAGCGCAACGGCGGTGTAGTCGATGCCCCACTTGGTGAACACCTTGTCGATCAGCCGGAACGTCCCGCCGTATGCGTCGTCGGGCATCACGACGTGGTCACCCGGCCGCAGAATCGCGCGCAACGCGCAGTCCGTCGCCGCCATGCCCGAGGAGAACGCCCGGCCATAGGCGGCCGCCTCCACAGCGGCGAGGGAGGCCTCCAGCGCCGCGCGGGTGGGGTTGCCCGTTCTGGCGTATTCGTATCCGCCGCGCAGTCCGCCGACACCGTCCTGCGCGAACGTCGAACTGGCATAGATCGGTGCGTTGACGGCTCCGGTGGTCAGGTCGGGTCGGACGGCGTGGATGGCCTTGGTTGACAAGCCCTGCGTGGACAAACCCTGCGTGGACGTGCCCTGCGTTTCGTTCTTCGACATCACCGTTCAGCCTAGCCACGACTGCAGTGCACGCCGACCGGGTAGACATGTCCCATGAGTTCTGCGACCGCCGTCGATGACATGCTCGAGCTGGATTCCCTGCTCTCGCCCGAGGACATCGAGTTACGCCAGACCGTGCGCCGGTTCGGCGAACAACGGCTGCGCCCGTTCATCGCCGAGTGGTTCGAGACCGGTCAGGTGCCGGTGCGCGAACTGGCCGCGGACTTCGGCAAGCTCGGGCTTCTGGGCATGCACCTGAAGGGTTACGGCTGCGGCGGATCGACCGCCACCGCCTACGGCCTGGTGTGTCAAGAGCTCGAGGCCGTGGACAGCGGCCTGCGCAGCCTGGTCTCGGTGCAGGGGTCGCTGGCGATGTTCGCGATTCACCGCTGGGGCAGCGAGGAGCAGCGCAACCAGTGGCTGCCCGCGATGGCGACCGGTGAGGCCATCGGGTGTTTCGGGCTGACCGAACCCGACTTCGGGTCCAATCCCGGCGGGATGCGCACGACGGCGAAGCGGGACGGCTCGGACTGGGTCCTGCGCGGGTCGAAGATGTGGATCACCAACGGGTCAGTCGCCGATATGGCGGTCGTGTGGGCGCGGACCGACGAGGGGGTGGCCGGCTTCCTCGTGCCGGCCGGCACGCCGGGATTCTCGGCGACCGACATGACGCACAAGTTGTCGTTGCGGGCCTCGGTCACCTCCGAGTTGCACCTCGACGACGTCCGGTTGCCCGCCGCCGCGAAACTGCCCGAGGCGCGGGGATTGTCCGGGCCCCTCAGCTGCCTGTCGGAGGCCCGGTTCGGCATCGTGTTCGGCAGCGTCGGCGCCGCCAGAGACTGTCTGCAGACCGCCCTGGACTACATCGGCACACGAGAGGTGTTCGACAAACCGCTGGCGGGCTACCAGCTGACGCAAGCCAAGATCGCCGATATGGCCGTCGAACTCGCCAAGGCTCAACTTCTCGCTCTTCACCTCGGCAAGCTCAAGGACGAGGGCAAGATCAAGCCCGAGCAGGTCAGCCTCGGAAAGCTGAACAATGTCCGCGAGGCCATCCAGATCGCCCGTCAGTGCCGAACCCTGTTGGGCGCCAACGGGATCACCCTGGAGTATCCGGTCATTCGGCACGCCAACAACCTGGAGTCGGTGCTGACGTACGAAGGCACCTCGGAAGTGCATCAGTTGGTCATCGGAGAGGCGCTGACCGGCGTCAGCGCCTTCCGATGATCCGTCACTGCTGCGGGGTGACCTGAGGCGGCGGACCGGGCGGCAGGGGTTGCGGGTTCAGGTCGGCGACCTGACCACCGCTGAGCTTGCGATAGGCGTACACCTCGATGAGCGCCACCAGCGGAAGCGCGACAAGCAGACCGACGCCGCAGAGCAACGCCCCGACGAGGGTGATGGCGAATACCGCCAGCAACGTCAGCAGCACCTGACCGAAGTTGTTCTTCGCGATGTCGAAGCTGGTCTTGATCGCGTCGATCGGCGAGAGGTTACGGTCCAGCAGGGCGATCACGGTGAACATCGTGAAGATCGCCACGATGAAGCCGGGAATGAAGCACAGCGCAAAGCCGATCGAGGTCAACAGTCCGACGATCACGCCCGCGATGATGACGGCGCCTACGTTGCGCGGCTTGAAGAACGACCCGATGGTCACCGGCTGACCGTTGGCGACGGCCAACATGCCGTTGTAGTAGGCGGATTGGATTATGCCGCCGACGACCAGCGCCACGATCCATCCGAGGATTGTGATCCCGATGCTGGCGGGACTGTCGAGGTTGTACGAGAACGAGAACCCGTCACCGTCGGACGAGTAACTCGTCGACCCCGGGTCCACCACAGCCGACAGCGTGCCGAACAAAACCTGCAACCCAACTACGATGATCCCATAGACAAGCGTCGGAACGATCAGCGCGGCTGCGTTGGCGGTGAACTTGCCCCACGCCCACGAAAACGCTTCACCGACGCTATACCTCTGAGCGTCAGCGAATCCCGGCCCGCCCGGCGGCGGATAGCCACCTGCAGGCGGGTAACCGCCCTGCCCCGGATATCCGGCGCCCGGCGGATAGCCACCCGGCGACGGCGGAGGGTTGTTTCCCGGTGGAGGAGGCGGTTGATCAGTCATGTGACCTTTCCCGGTTGACTACAAGGGTGAGCAGACGGTGGAGATGAGCTTATCCGCAATGGTCTGCCGTTTGGCGTCCCACAGTGGGAACAGATAACCGACATAGCAGATGGCGGCGTCGACGATATGCGCCAATTGCCGGACGATGGACATGCCGAAACCGATTGGCTGCCCGTTCTTTTCGCTGACAACTTTGAATTTCAGCATCGACTTGCCGATGCTGGAACCGGTAGTTCCTTGGCGGTACCCATAGTTCCAGATCACGTATGCCAGAACGAGTATCGAGGTGACAGTGATCGCGAGCTGTCCGACCGTGGAGGCGCCGGTCGCGCAGAACTCGCCGAGTTCATACTCGGAAACATCGGTGATGCACGCTGTTTCCTGGGTGCCAAGCAGCAGCGCGTAACCGATACCCCACAAGATGAAGATCGGGATCGAGTCGACCAGCCAGGCCAGAACACGGGTGAACCACGGCGTGTACGCCTCTTTCGGCATCGCTTGAACCGGTAGCGCCGGAGGTGGATAGCTGGTGTCCGTCGGCGGCGGTGGCGGATAACCTCCTGGCTGCGGAGGATAACCTCCTGGGGGCGGCTGATCGGTCATCGGTCGACTCCAGTCTGCTTCTTAGCTGGATCAAGCGTGCTTACATTACCCGCAAAGCGCCTTTGCGCAGCGATTTGTACACCGAAAAGAAACGTCCCCGATTCGGCGTCTGGCCGCGAGCGACGAACAATCGGTCGGGCTGTTTGCCAGCCTTCAGCGCCCCCGATGACGGTGAGGCGCTAGCGAACCCGACGCTTGGATCCGTCGGACAGGAAACCGAGCAGGTCGTGGCGGGTCAGCACGCCGACGGGTTTACCCTCCTCGACCACCATCACCGCGTCGCATTCGCGAAGTTCTTTAGCTGCCGCGCTGACCAGTTCGCCGGCTCCGATCAGCGGCAACGGCGGGCTCATGTGGTCGGCCACCGCGTCGGCGAGCTTGGCCCGTCCCTCGAACACCGCGGAAAGCAGTTCGCGTTCGGATACGCTGCCCGCGACCTCCCCGGCCATCACCGGCGGTTCGGCACCGACGACGGGCATCTGCGAGACGCCGTATTCGCGCAGGATCCCGATGGCGTCGCGAACAGTCTCCGACGGGTGCGTGTGCACGAGGTCGGGCAGCGCCCCCGACTTGCCGCGCAGCACTTCGCCGACCGTCGACTCCTCCACCGACCCGTCCATCCTGCTACGCAGGAAGCCGTAAGACGACATCCAGTCGTCGTTGAAAACCTTTGCGAGATAACCTCTTCCGCCGTCGGGCAACAGCACCACGACCAGTGCGTCCGGGCCGGCCTGCTCGGCCACCTTGTTGGCGGCGACCACTGCCATACCGCACGACCCGCCGACGAGCAGCGCCTCTTCGCGCGCCAGTCTGCGTGTCATCTCGAATGAATCGGCGTCCGAGACCGCGATGATCTCGTCGGGCACCGCGGGGTCGTAGGCCTTGGGCCAGAAGTCCTCGCCGACGCCCTCCACCAGATACGGCCGTCCGGAGCCGCCCGAGTACACCGAACCCTCCGGATCGGCGCCGATGACGCGCACCTTGCCGTCGGACACTTCCTTGAGGTAACGACCGGCGCCGGTGATGGTGCCGCCGGTTCCCACACCGGCCACGAAATGCGTGACCTTGCCGTCGGTGTCGGCCCAGATCTCCGGGCCGGTGGTCTCGTAGTGCGACTCGGGCCCCATCGGGTTGGAGTACTGGTCGGGCTTCCACGCACCGTCGATCTCGGCGACCAGGCGGTCGGAGACGCTGTAGTAGCTGTCGGGGTGGTCGGGTGGCACCGCGGTCGGGCACACCACCACGTCGGCGCCGTACGCCCGCAGCACGTTGCGCTTGTCCTCGCCGACCTTGTCCGGGCAGACGAAGATGCATTTGTAGCCCCGCTGCTGGGCGATCAGGGCCAGCCCCACCCCGGTGTTGCCCGACGTGGGTTCGACGATCGTGCCGCCGGGCTTGAGTTCACCGCTGGCTTCCGCGGCATCGATCATCTTGATCGCGATGCGGTCCTTGGAGCTACCGCCCGGGTTGAGGTACTCGATCTTGGCCGCGACCATGCCCGCCCCCGGGGGAACAACGGAATTCAGCTGTACCAGGGGGGTATTGCCGATGAGCTCACTGATGTGCCGAGCGATGCGCATGACTCCATCGTGTCAGGCGGCTTCCGCCCTCACCAGGTGGGCTACCAGGTGGCCTCGCGAATGTAGTCGCCGATCTGGCGCAGCGAGCGTTTCGCCTCGGGCACGATCGGCGCCGCGATCTGGAAAACGTGCATCTGCCCTGGCCAGACGCGGACTTCGACCGGCACACCCGCGGCCGCCAGCCGCCGCGCGGCCTTCCGCGCATCGCTTACCAGCACCTCGGAGCCCGAAACGTGGATCAGCGTCCGGGGCAGCCCGGGTTCGATGTGGTCGAGCGGCTCGTAAACCTCTTCAGACTTCCCGTCCTTTCGCCCACGGCGCGCCGCATCCTCGATCAGGTCGACGAGCGCGTGGAACGCCCGTGGCGGGAACATTGCGTCAGTGCGGATGTTCGGGTGATTGGCGCGCGCCTCGTTGTCGATCTCGAAGAGTGGCGACATCGTCACCATCGCGGCAGGGACCTCACCCTCGAGGCCTTCGCGCTGCAGGCGTTCGGCCAGTGCGAGCGCCAGGTAGCCGCCGGCGGAGTCGCCAGCCAGGACGATCTGGTCAGGCTCGTACCCGTGCAGCCGCAGCCACTGGTAGGCGTCGTAGCAGTCGTCGATCGCCATGCCGACCGAATGCTTCGGGATCATCCGGTAGTTGACCACCAGCACCGGGCAATCGGCGTAGCCGGACAGCGCCTGCACCAGGCGGCCGTGCGAATTGACGCCGCAGGTCAAGAATGCGCCGCCGTGCATATAGAGGATGACGCCGCGTTTACCGTCTGCGGGCAACACGCCGGGCGCCCGGACAAGTTGCGCGGTGCATTTCGGCAAAGAGATCGTGGCCCGCACGGTGCCGGGCGCGGGCCGCGCGACGCGCGAGACGAAGTCGACCAGACCCCAGGGCCACGGCAGCCGCGGCGCATAGCTTCCAATAGCCAGCGTGGGTCGAACAGTTAGCAGGGCCGCAAGGGACGCGAGCCGGCCCCCAAGGCTCGGGCCGTCTTCGACGATTTCTACCGGCGCTCCGTCACTGACCGGGAACTTGCGCGGTTTACGAACGTGAACAGGCGATACTCCTGGTCGGCGAGCATGGCCGACCTTGCTCGGTGCGGTCATCACAACCACCCCCTCCGACGTTCAAGCCGCCGCGGTGCTGAGCACGCCTAATTTTCTGGACGTGACTCGCGTCTTAGCTTGACAGCTTACGTTCAATTCAACAATCAGCGAGTCATATTCGATACCGGAGTTGATACCGCAATGTGACCCCTTATCGCTTCTCGCCACGCGGATAGCCCCGGAAAACCCACTTAAACTTGCCTGCGTGGGCACACCGCGACGGACGACCACAATCGCGTTTGCGGCCGCGGCCACGCTCGGCTCGCTGGGTTCGGCGTATATCGGGGCGCGCAACCTGCTGATCGGGCAGGCCGACCAGGCCCGCCGCGTCATTCCGCAGGCGTGGGACATCCCGCCCCGAGCCGACGGCGTCTACGCACCCGGTCGCGGCCCCGTCGAGCGCTGGCGCCGCGACGTGCCGTTCGACTTGAACCTGATGGTCTTCGGTGACTCCACCGCGACCGGCTATGGCGCCGCCACCGCCGAGGAGGTGCCCGGAGTTCTGCTCGCGCGCGGTTTGGCCGAGGTCTCCGGAAAGCGGATCCGGCTGAGCACCAAGGCGATCGTCGGGGCGACGTCGAAGGGGCTGTCGGGCCAGATCGACGCGATGTTCGTCGCGGGTCCTCCACCCGACGCCGCGGTGATCATGATCGGCGCCAACGACATCACCCGGCCGAACGCCATCCGCCCGTCGGCCCGCCGACTGGGAAAGGCGGTGCGCCGATTGCGGGCCGCGGGCGCCGTCGTGGTGGTCGGCACCTGTCCGGATTTCGGCGTCATCACCGCGATACCGCAACCCCTGCGCGCGGTGACACGCAGCCGCGGACTGCGTCTGGCCCGCGCTCAGGCGGCCGCCGTGCGAGCTGAAGGCGGCGTTCCCGTACCGCTGGCCGACCTGCTGGCGCCCCACTTCCGGTCCACCCCCGACGTGCTGTTCTCTCCGGACATGTTCCATCCGTCCGGCGCCGGCTATGCGCTGGCGGCCAACCAACTGCTGCCGGCGCTGTGTAATGCGTTGAGCGACTGGCTCGGTGGTGCAGCGCCGGAGCTGCCGTGGCGTTCACGATCGGGTGAGGGCTTCGCGCTGCTGGCCCGTGTCGGCGGGTTGAGCAGGTTGTGGCGGCGCTCGACCGGGGTCCCCGCACCTGTGCTGAGGGGGATCCCCGGCATCGGCCATGGGAGGGGTCCCGCACCCGTCGTGGCGTCCGCGAGCTAGGTTCTCCTCATAGCCGTCAATGCGAGGAGTCACCATGGGAGAAGCCGTCATTGTCGCGACCGCGCGGTCGCCGATCGGACGCGCCGCCAAGGGTTCACTGGTCGATATCCGGCCCGACGACCTGGCCGCGCAGATGGTGCGCGCGGTGCTGGACAAGGTGCCCGCACTGGATCCGCGGGAGATCGACGACCTGATCATGGGCTGCGGCCAGCCCGCAGGCGAAGCCGGCTTCAACATCGGCAGGGCGGTGGCCGTGCAGCTCGGTTACGACTTCCTGCCGGGGACAACGGTGAACCGCTACTGCTCGTCGTCGCTGCAGACCACGCGCATGGCGTTCCATGCGATCAAGGCCGGCGAGGGGCATGCGTTCATTTCGGCTGGCGTGGAGACGGTTTCGCGGTTTCCGAAGGGCACGGCGGATGGGTGGCCGGACAGCAAGAACCCGTTGTTCGCCGACGCGATGAGCCGCTCGGATCAGGCGGCCGCGGGCGCCGAGGAGTGGCATGACCCACGTGACGACGGCTTGCTGCCGGACGTCTACATCGCGATGGGCCAGACCGCGGAGAACGTCGCGCTGCACACCGGTATCAGCCGCGAGGACCAGGACCACTGGGGTGTCCGGTCGCAGAACCGCGCCGAGGAGGCCATCAAGAACGGCTTCTTCGAGCGCGAGATCGTCCCGGTCACGCTGCCGGATGGATCCACCGTGTCCACCGATGATGGGCCTCGGGCCGGGACCACCTACGAGAAGATCAGCCAACTCAAGCCGGTGTTCCGGCCGAACGGCACCGTGACGGCCGGCAACGCGTGCCCGCTCAACGACGGCGCCGCGGCGCTGATCGTCATGTCGGACACCAAAGCTCGCGAGTTGGGTCTGACGCCGCTGGCGCGCATCGTCTCGACGGGGGTGAGCGGGCTGTCCCCGGAGATCATGGGTCTCGGTCCCATCGAGGCGACGCGCAAGGCGCTCGCCAACGCCGGGATGTCGATCGGCGACATCGACCTCTACGAGATCAACGAGGCCTTCGCCGTCCAGGTGCTCGGTTCGGCGCGCGAACTGGGCATGGACGAGGACAAGCTCAACGTGTCGGGCGGCGCGATCGCCCTGGGCCATCCGTTCGGCATGACCGGCGCGCGGATCACCGCCACGCTGCTGAACAACCTGACGACCCACGACAAGACGTTCGGCCTCGAGACGATGTGTGTCGGCGGCGGCCAGGGCATGGCGATGGTGCTCGAGCGGCTGTCCTGACCCGCGAGGGGCAGCCGCCGACCGGCCGCAGCCGACCGGCCGACCGCAGCCCGCCGGCGTCTAGTGTGCAACCAGATCGCGAATTCGGCCGTTACGAGGCAATTTCGCGATCTGATTGCACACTAGCGGCCCAGGCGCACCGCACCCGGTTGACGATGTCGGCCGGATGGACGCCCGCGCCGACGCGAATATGTGTCCAACCCCGGTGCGCGATGAACTCCGAGCGCACGATGTCGGCTCCGAGCCGCGACGGCAGCCGGTGCAATTCGCCGTCGTACTCCACGGCGATCATCACCTCGTCCCCCCAACCCATGTCCAAGCGGTAGCGGGCTCGCCCGAAGTCGTCATAGACGGGGATCTGCGTCCGCGGGCGCGGAAAACCGGCTCGTATGAGCAGCAGACGCAACCAGGTTTCGCGTGGAGACTCCGCGCCGGCGTCGTACAGGTCGAGAACAGGCAACACTCGCGGCACACCCGGAGATCCGCGGTGCCGGTCGACAAGCCCGGCGACGAGGTCACGGTCGAAACGAGTTGCATTGCCCAACGCGTCGAGACGCGCCACCGCCTTGTCACCGCGGGTCAGCCGGGCGAGGTCGAACGCCGTGCGCTCCGGTGTCGTCACGGGCACGCCGGCCACAAATTCCCATTCGTTGCGAGCCAGTCGATCTCGTCGCGTCACGATCCCTCGCGGCGCACGCGGGTTCGACCATATGAGCTCGATCGGGACATCGTCGGCGACGTACTGGGAACCGTGTAGCGCCGCAGCCGCGAGGCCGGCAATCACTGCGCGCCGGCGAGTCCACAACCAGGCGGCAATCGTTCGTTGCGACAAGTTCGGCACCACGCCGTCGTCGATGTACACGCCGGGGAACAGGGCTTGATAGCGGGTCCGCAGTTGATGCTTGTTGGCGACATGGCCATCGCGCAACGCTTCGCTTCCGAGGAACGGCACTTCCATGGTCCGCAGTGAAGACCGGTGCTCGGACAGGAACAGCGTTTGCGGGTGCAGTGACGGCGGCGGTTGGGGATAACCAACCCAAACGGCGGCGGTTGGGGATAACCAACGCAAACGGCCGCGGTTCGGGATATCCAACGCAACAGAAAAGGCCCGGCACGTTTTCGTGCCGGGCCTCCTCGTCAGGCTGCTAGTCGCTGTTGAAATACGACAGCAGTCGCAGGATCTCGATGTACAGCCAGACCAGCGTGACGGTCAGGCCGAGCGCGACGCCCCACGCCGCCTTCTCCGGCGCACCCGCGCGAATCATCTGGTCGGCCGCGTCGAAGTCGATCAGGAAGCTGAACGCCGCCAAGCCGATGCAGAGCAGCGAGAAGCCGATCGCGAGCATGCCGCCGTCGCGCAGACCAAGGCCGGCGCCGCCGTTCAAACCGAAGATCGCCGCCAGGAAGTTGACGAGCATCAGGGCCAACACGCCGAACAGGCCGGCGACGATCATCCGCGTGAACTTCGGGGTCACCCGGATCGCACCGGTCTTGTAGACCACGAGCATGCCGAAGAACACCCCGAGGGTGCCGACGATGGCCTGCGTGATCATCGCGTAGCCGCCGTTGGAGATGACGTTGGCGAACAAGAACGAGATCGCGCCCAGGAACAGGCCCTCGAGCGCGGCGTAGCTGAGCACGATGGCCGGGTTGTCCTGCTTACGGCCGAACGTGGCGACCAGCACAAGAATCAGGCCGCCGATCGCGCCGACCATCGCCAGCGGCATGGCCAGGCCGAGGTTGACCGATGCGATGAAGTACGAGACGACGCCGACCGCGGTCAACACCGCCAGCGTGACGCCGGTCTTGGTGACGACATCGTCGATGGTCATCGGGCGGGCGACGCCTGCCTGGCGCTGCTCCGGGTACTGCGTCACATAGGGGTCGGCGTGAACCGCCTGCGTACCGTAGCCGGCGGCCCCTGTACCGAACTGCGCATATCCGCCCTGCGACTTTGGCAGGGATCGAAATACGGGGTTGCTGGATTCCCGCACCGTGGGTTCCTCTCCTGATGATGTCGATCGTCAATCGGCGAACACACCGTCAACGAATCATGTCCCTGGTCGGTTCCCGGCTGCGCCGTCAACTTTCCCAGCTGGTTCACAAGAAACCCTACCCAACGCAATCGCAGGTCGGGCAACGTTCTACATTGCATACCCGTGGGCGAAAACGAGGATGTCCTAGTAACCGTTGACCGCGGGGTCGGCTTGATCACCCTCAACCGCCCCAAGGCCATCAACTCGTTGAACCACTCCATGGTCACCACGATGTCGGGCGTGCTGGACGAATGGGCGCACGACGACGCCGTCACCGCGGTCGTGGTCGACGGGGCCGGCGAACGCGGCCTGTGTGCGGGAGGCGACATCGTCGCGCTCTATCACAGTGCCAGGGTCCAGGGGCCTGACCAAGGACGCGAAGCGCGCGCCTTCTGGTACGACGAATATCTGCTCAACGCCCAGATCGGCCGGTTCGGCAAACCGTATGTCGCACTGATGGACGGCATCGTGATGGGCGGCGGCGTCGGCGTCAGCGCCCACGGCAGCGTGCGCGTCGTCACCGACACCACCAAGATGGCGATGCCCGAAGTCGGTATCGGGTTCGTCCCCGACGTCGGTGGCACGCTGATCCTTTCGCGCGCACCCGGACTGCTCGGCTATCACGCCGCGCTCACCGGCGCGAACTTCGACGGCGCCGACGCGATCGCGATGGGCTTCGCCGACCACTTCGTACCGCACGACAAGCTCGCCGACTTCAAGGCCGCAATCCTGGCGGACGGTATCGATGCCGCACTGGCCGCCCATGCCATCGAGCCACCGCCGAGTAGCCTTTTGCAGCAACGCGAGTGGATCGACCGCTGCTATGCCGGTGAGACCGTCCTCGACATCGTCGCGGCCCTGCGCGGCCACGACGACGCCGCTGCCGGTGCGGCGGCCGACCTCATCGAGAGCCGCTCCCCCGTCTCGGTTTCCGTCACGCTCGAAGCGCTGCGCCGCGCCGCCGAACTCGACACACTCGAAGACGTGCTGCGCCAGGAATACCGGACGTCGTGCGGGGCGCTGCGCTCCCACGACTTCGTCGAGGGCATCCGCGCCCAGGTTGTCGACAAGGACCGCAACCCGAAATGGTCGCCCGCCTCGTTGGCGGCGGTCACCACAGCCGACGTCGAGGACTACTTCGCGCCGGCCGATCGCGAACTGGAGTTCAAGAGATGAGCGACGAAACGAGCTTCTCCACCATCGTTGTCACGCGTGACGATCGTGTCGCGACCATCACGCTGAACCGGCCCAAGGCGCTCAATGCGCTCAACAGTCAGGTGATGGCCGAAGTCACCTCCGCGGCAGCAGAATTGGACAGTGACCCGGCGATCGGTGCCATCATCATCACCGGCAACGAGAAGGCGTTCGCAGCCGGAGCCGACATCAAGGAGATGGCGCGCCTGACGTTCGCCGATGTCTTCGCAACCGACTTCTTCGCAGCCTGGAGCTCATTCGCCGCCACCCGCACCCCCACGATCGCGGCCGTGGCCGGCTACGCGCTCGGCGGCGGCTGCGAGTTGGCGATGATGTGCGATCTGCTGATCGCCGCCGACACCGCGAAATTCGGCCAACCCGAGATCAAGCTCGGCGTGCTGCCCGGCATGGGCGGCTCACAGCGGCTCACCCGCGCCATCGGCAAGGCCAAGGCGATGGACCTAATCCTCACCGGACGCAACATGGACGCCGAGGAGGCCGAACGTGCGGGCCTGGTGTCGCGGGTGGTGCCCGCCGACACTCTGCTCGACGAGGCGAACGCGGTAGCCAAGACCATCGCCGGGATGTCGCTGTCGGCGTCGCGGATGGCCAAGGAGGCCGTCAACCGTGCTTTCGAATCGACGCTGGCCGAGGGCCTTCTCTACGAGCGCAGGCTGTTCCACTCGGCGTTCGCGACCGAAGACCAGACCGAGGGCATGAACGCGTTCACCGAGAAGCGCCCACCGGCCTTCCGCCACCGCTAATCTGCGGGGGTGACCGACACCCGCGACGACACCGACACCACAGTCGACGAGCCGAGGGAAGAGCCGGTCGGGACGTCCAAGGACACCCCGTGGTGGGTGCGCCACTACACGTTCACCGGCACCGCGCTGGGCCTGGTCTTCCTGTGGCTGTCGATGACGCCGTCGCTACTCCCGCGAGGTCCGCTGTTCCAGGGGCTGGTCAGCGGCGGCGCAGGCGCTTTCGGTTACGGCCTCGGCGTGTTCGTGGTGTGGCTCGTGCGCTACATGCGGTCCAAGGACAGCAGCCCGCCCGCTCCGCGACAGGCCTGGATCGCCCTGGTGGTCATCGGCGTCATCGGCCAGATACTGATGATCGTCTACTTTCACATCTGGCAGGACGAGGTCCGCGATCTCAACGGTGTTCCGCGGATGGGCTTCTGGGATCACCCACTGACCGCCGTGCTGTCCATCGTGACGCTGTTCGTGCTCGTGGAGATCGGGCAGTTGATCGGCAGGCTCGTGCGTTTCCTGGTCCGACAACTCGAACGGGTTGCACCGCCGAGGGTTTCGGCGGTCGTCGTGGTGGTACTGCTCATCGCGCTCACCATCGCGCTCCTGAACGGCATCGTGGTGCGCTTCGCGATGACCACGATCAACAGCACGTTCGCGGCAGTCAACGACGAGACCGACCCGGATTTCGCCGCGCCCACCTCACCGCTGCGGTCCGGCGGCCCCCAGTCGCTGGCCAGCTGGGAATCCCTTGGGCACCAGGGCCGGATCTTCGTGGCGGCGGGGCCGACGGTCGAGGAGTTGGCAGAGTTCAACGGCCGGCCCGCTGTCGAACCGATCCGCGTCTACGCCGGTCTGCATTCCGCGGACGGCATCAAGGCGACCGCCGCGCTGGCGGCGCAGGAGTTGTTGCGCACCGGTGGCTTGGACCGCGAAGTCGTCGCCGTGGCCACCACCACCGGCACCGGCTGGATCAACGAAGCGGAAGCCTCGGCGTTGGAATACATGTACAACGGCGACACCGCGATCGTGTCGATGCAGTACTCGTTCCTGCCGAGCTGGCTGTCGTTTCTCGTGGACAAGGAGAACGCACGGCAGGCGGGCCAGGCGTTGTTCGAGGCCGTCGACGGGCTGATCCGGGAGATGCCCGAAGCGCAGCGGCCGCGCCTGGTCGTCTTCGGCGAGAGCCTCGGATCCTTCGGCGGTGAAGCGCCGTTCCTCGCGCTCAACAACCTCATCGCCCGCACCGACGGCGCGCTGTTCAGCGGTCCCACGTTCAACAACACGATCTGGACCCAGCTGACCCACGATCGCGACCCCGGCTCGCCGATGTGGCTGCCCATCTACGACGCCGGCCAGAACGTGCATTTCGCCGCGCGGGCCGAGGATCTGACCCGCCCCGACGCACCGTGGGACAACCCGCGGGTGGTGTATCTGCAGCACGCGTCGGACCCGATCGCCTGGTTCGACCCGGATCTGCTGTTCGCCGAACCGGATTGGCTCAAGGAGCCGCGCGGATACGACGTGTCCGGTCGGATGCAGTGGATTCCGGTGGTGACCTTCCTCCAGGTGTCGGCGGACATGGCGGTGGCCGTGGATGTGCCCGACGGGCACGGACACGTCTACGTCAAGGATGTGGCCAACGCGTGGGCGGCGATCCTGCAGCCGCCGGACTGGACGCCGGAGAAGACCCAACGTCTTCGGCCGCTGCTGAGCAGCGATGAGAAAGATTAGGCCAGAACGCTTTTCAACGCGTGATATCCGCCGATGACGTCGGTGGAACGATGCAGCCCCAGATCGAGCAGTGACGCTGCCGCCAGGCTCGAGGTGTAACCCTCCGAACACAGCACCACCCACTCGACGTCGTCGTCGACGGCCTGCGGTAGCCGCGCCTCGCTGGTCGGGTCGCAACGCCACTCGAGCACGTTGCGTTCGATCACCAGCGCTTCTGTCACCTCCCCCTCGCGGGCGCGCTGGGCTTGCGGCCGGATGTCGACCAGGATTGCGCCGCGGTCCAATGCGGCGGGCACCTCGGACGCCGGCAGCCGGTGCAGGCGGGCGCGAGCGTCGTCCAGGATCCGGTCTATACGGCTCGTCATGCTCACCCCTCCGGCGCGTCGGTCAGCTCGGTCCGGTTGCGGCGCAACGTATTGCGCTGCGTCACCTCGTAGTACGACATCGCAGTCAGCGGCGGCGAATAGGCGTGCACGCTCAGCGTGGGTGCGACCGGGGCCGAGGCGTCCCCATCTGGTGCTCGCACCACGTCGTGCACCCACCCCAGCGGGAAGGCGGCCTGATCCCCGGCGTGCAGCCGGCGATGCCGCAATGCGCCGCCGTCCCAACGGGTCTCGCGCAGCGCACCGGAGATCACGGTCAGGGCACCGAGAGACCCGCCGTGGTCGTGCATCTCGGTCGACCGCTCGGGCACCCAGCTGATCAACCAGATGTCGAGCTCGTCGTCGCCGTGGAGGCGGGTGAACCACCGTTCGTCACGCGGTGGTCCCCCCGCAGGTAGCAGGTGGCCGTAACGACCGGTGAGCACATCGTCGGCGCAGCGGTCGGTGGCGAGCAACAGGTCGGGCAGTCGCAGCCGGGTGGGTGCGGACACTGCGGGCACTGGAGGTGGCAATAGTGCGGGGGAGGCCATCAAAGCTCCAAAGGAAACCGGAAATGGGCAGGACGGGGCGCTAAGCCCAACAACACTCCTGGCGTCCGGTCGTCACGAGGGCAAGTCTGGCATGGCCCCGCCGGGCCGACCCGGCCCGAGACGGCTGCCCGCCGGCGCGCGGTCCGTCGTCGCAGGCCAAACGCATATTTGCGGGGTCGGCGGATAGATTCACCGTGAGCGCAACCTCGGCGATCGGTGCGGCCGGTGTCCGTCACCGGTGAGCCGTTGCCTAGATTGGCGGGCATGCGCATGCGTCACGGTGTCGCGGCGGCCGCAGTCATGGCGGGTGTCGTCGCGGGATGTTCCTCGGGTACCGAAGACACCTCCGAACCGCCGGCCGACTCGACCCCCGCGGAAACCAGCTCGGAGGAAACGCCAACCGTGGCACCGGGTTCGGTCGCCGTCTCCCCCGGCGGTGTCACCACCGCGGTCGGCGCTCCCGCGGATTCGACCGAGGACGAGTACTTCAAAGCCTGCACCTCGGCCCGGCAGTGGATGGACGAACAAGGCGGCGACCCGAAGTCACAGATCGAGCCCTACCTCGGCATGTTGCAGACCTCCGATTCGGCCGGCCCCGGTACGTACGACACGCCGTGGACGCAGTTGCCGCCGCCGCGTCAGGCCGCGGTCATCGTCGCCGTGCAGGCGGCGGCCGACGGCCTCTGCGGCTGAAACCGGCGGCCATAACCGGTGCCGGCAGGCGACAATGGCGGTATGGCTGGCAAGCGGGTCGCGCTGGCACTGGGCAGCGGTGGCGCCCGCGGCTACGCCCACATCGGGGTGATCGAGGAACTTCAGGACCGCGGCCATGAGATCGTCGGCATCGCCGGATCGTCCATGGGCGCTCTCGTCGGCGGCCTGTATGCGGCGGGCAAGCTCGACGAGTTCTCCGACTGGGCGAAGTCGCTGACCCAGGGCGCCGTGCTGCGGCTGCTCGATCCCTCGATCACCGCCGCGGGAGTGCTGCGCGCGACCAAGATCCTCGACGCGGTTCGCGACATCCTCGGCGAGGTGCGGATCGAGGACCTCCCGATTCCCTATACGGCGGTCTCGACCGATCTCATCGCCGGCAAGTCGGTATGGCTGCAGCGGGGACCGGTGGACGCCGCCATCCGCGCGTCGATCGCGATCCCGGGGGTGATCGCACCGCATGTGCTCGACGGCCGACTGCTCGCCGACGGCGGCATCCTCGAACCGCTGCCCATGGCGCCGATCGCGGCCGTCAACGCCGATCTCACCATCGCGGTGTCGCTGGCCGGCAGCGAGGCCGGCGGCGTCGAAGAACCCGCAGGACAGAATCCGCGCGCGACCACCGAGTGGCTGGCCCGGGTGTGGCGCAGCACCACGTCGTTGTTCGAGTCGAATGCGATGCTGAACCGTTTCGGCTCCGGACCGGAGGGCTTTCCGGCAGGCGGGGAAAGCGAGGAGGAGCTCGTCGACGCTACGAAGGAAGCGTCCGTGGTACCCAAGCTCGGCAGCTTCGAGGTGATGAACCGCACGATCGACATCGCGCAGGCCGCGCTCGCGCGCCACCAGCTGGCCGGCTATCCGCCCGACATGCTCATCGAGGTACCCCGTTCGGCTTGCCGGAGCCTCGAGTTCCATCGTGCCGCCGAAGTGATCGACGTCGGTATCGAGTTGGCGGCGGCCGCACTGGACGCATTCGACAGCAAGCCCGAAACGCCCGCCGCTGCCCGGGATTAGAGGCCGAGGTGCGCGGCGATCTGGGCGGCGACGCTGCGGCCTTGCCGTCGTCCCGCGTGCGCCGAAGGGGTCCGGCATGCGGGATCCAGCGGGTTGGCGCCGAACGCCGCCAACGACTCGTCATCGGCGAACACGCCAAAAGCGTTGCGCTCGGCGACCTCGTCCCTGGCGCCCGCACCGAACGGTGACGGCGACGACAGGCCCTGCGGGATAAGGGCGACCACCACATCGCAGTCGTCGGCCACGGCCAGGTTGACGGTGCTACCGACACCGCCGTCCATGAAGCGGCGCGACCCGATGGTGACCGGCGGCCAGACGCCGGGCACCGCGCAACTGGCCGCGACCGCGTCGACCAGCGAGACGCCCGAGGCGCGGTCGAACGTGACCAGTTCCCCGGTTTCGGAGTCGATGGCGGTGATGCGCAGTTCACGGTCGGGCCAGTCGTGCGACGGCAGTCGCTGCTCGATCACCCTTCGACGCACCTCTTCGGTGACGGTGTCGGCGGCCAGCGCGATCGCACCGATTCGCTGCAGTTTCTCCGTTTTCGAGCCGGGAGCGGTCATCGCGTCGAGGAACATCTGGGTGATCGTCTCGATCCCCGCGCCGGGGTTGATCTCCGATGATGCCGCCTCGGTCTGCCGGTCGAACAACGCGGGCAGGCCGAGCCCGCTCACCACTTGCGCGGCGACCGTGGAACCCGCAGATGTGCCGACCAGAACGTCGGACGCCAACAACGCATCGGCGGTGGACGGCGACTCGTCGGCAATACCGGTCAGGATGCCGGTCTCCCACGCGATCCCCGCCACACCGCCGCCGGCCAGTACCAGTCCACGTCTCGTCACACCCCGTGAGTGTGCCAGGCGAGCGGCGACGCTCGCGTGGCCCCCCGAAGCTACGCGAGCCCCTGCGCCGCCCTGCCGCTGATCAACGGCAGGTCGAGATACGTTGCGATGCCGGGTTCTGCCGCGCACACCGCGGGTACCGAGTTCACACAGTGCGCCGCGGTGCCGACGATGCCGTACTCCGGGCCCTCTCCGCCGACGGCCGACTGGAAGCCCCTGACGACGATGTTGACATCCGGGTTTCCGCGGACCTCCATCTCGTACCGCTGCCCTTCAGGCCCGAATGTCCAAGCGGGGTCGAGGTTTTCCTCACCCATCAGCCAGTTCACAGTGACCCGCACGACCGCTTCTTCGTCGACCAGGGCCTCCCAGTGGAATTTGCGGCCCGCGACGTGTCCCGGCTCGATGACGCCGATCGGCGATTCGATCGGCGCGGTGGCGACCGCGATCTCCTGAGCGGAGCGAACTTTCGGGTCGGCACGGAAACCCACCTTGTCGACGATCATCTTCACCGCCTGGATGAAGCCGCCGTCGAGCAGCTTCTGCATCGGCCCGCTGAGCGCCTTCTCCGGAACCTCACCGAACCCCATCACGTGCCGCACGACGTCAGGGGCTTCATAGGTGCGAAGGTCGGAATACTCCTCGGCCCGAACGAAAGTCACGCCGGTCGAGAAGGCGGAGAACAGAAGCGGAAACTTCTCACTGATCCCCCCTGGCGCGATGCCGGTACCGTGCAGCGTGGCATTCCCCGCGATCGCCGCCTCTTGAAGAGGGGCGCCCTGCCGGCCGGACGGATACACCCATCCGACCGGGGTGACGACGTTCTTACCGGACCGCAAGAGCGCCGCCACCTCATCCGGATTGGGCAACAGCGGTGAGTAGATCACCGCGTCGGCGTCGAGGGCGAGGATGTCGTCGAGGCTGTTGGTCGCGGTCACACCCACCGGCTCGGTGCCGATGATCTCGCCGACGTCCTTGCCTGCCTTCCCCGGCGAGTGCACCCAGCATCCGACGAGCTCGAGGTCGGGATGTTCGAGCACACCCTTGATCGCTGCGACCCCGACGCCACCGGTCGCCCACTGCACCACCCGCAGGCCCATACCGACTCCTTCATGAAACTAGAACACGTTCTACTCTTGCAGGTCTACACCACAACCCCTCCCGCGCGGGTCACAATGGCCGCGATGGCCGCCATCGCCGCGATCAAGATCGGGTTCGGTGTGTTAGGGGTCGGTCAGCGCATGAAGCGGGGCCCCGTGGCGACGGCGGCCCCACTTTCGTCGGCCGCTAGGCAGGTGGCGCGCTGTATGTTCTCTGTAGCTCGCAGCGCAGCGAAAGGATCGAAGAATGTCGACCGCCAGAAGCAACAGGGTCTTCGTCGTCGGTGTCGGTATGACGAAGTTCGAGAAGCCGGGCCGCCGTGAAGGTTGGGACTACCCTCAAATGGCCAAGGAGTCGGGCACCAAGGCGCTCGACGACGCGGGCATCGACTACTCCGAAGTCCAGCAAGGGTTCGTCGGCTACGTCGCCGGCGACTCCACGTCGGGCAACCGGGCGCTCTACGAACTCGGCTTGACGGGGATTCCGATCGCCAACGTCAACAACAACTGCTCGACCGGTTCCACCGCGCTGTTCCTGGCCGCTCAGACGATCCGCGGCGGGCTCGCCGACTGCGTCATCGCTCTCGGCTTCGAGAAGATGCAGCCCGGCTCCCTCAAGGGCGGCCACGACGATCGGGAATCCCCGATGGCCAAGCACGTCGCGGCGATGGCCGAGATCGACGAGTTCGGTTTCCCCGTCGCGCCGTGGATGTTCGGCGCCGCGGGTCGCGAGCACATGCGCCAGCATGGAAGCACCGCAGAGCATTTCGCGAAGATCGGGTACAAGAACCACAAGCATTCGGTGAACAATCCGTATGCGCAGTTCCAGGAGGAGTACAGCCTCGACGACGTCCTGGCCGCGAAAATGATCTCCGATCCGCTGACCAAGCTGCAGTGCTCGCCCACGTCGGACGGGTCAGGTGCGGCGATCGTGGTCAGCGAGGACTTCGTGGACAAACACGGCCTGGCGGGCCAAGCGGTGGAGATCGTCGGCCAGGCGATGACCACCGATTTCGAGTCCAGCTTCGACGGCAGCGCCAAGAACCTCATCGGCTATGACATGAATGTCAAAGCCGCGCAGCAGGTTTACGAACAATCCGGGCTTGGGCCGGCCGACTTCCAGGTGATCGAGCTGCATGACTGCTTCTCGGCCAACGAGCTACTGCTCTATGAGGCGCTCGGGCTGTGCGGCGAGGGCGAGGCGCCCAAGCTCATCGACAACAACGACACCACCTACGGCGGCCGTTGGGTGGTCAATCCCTCCGGCGGGCTGATCTCCAAGGGGCACCCGCTCGGAGCGACCGGCCTCGCACAGTGCGCGGAGTTGACGTGGCAGTTGCGCGGCGCAGCCGACAAGCGGCAGGTCGAGGGCGTCACCGCCGCACTGCAGCACAACATCGGGCTCGGTGGCGCCGCGGTTGTGACCGCTTATCAGCGCGCCGAGCGCTGATAGGGGATCATGGACCGCATGCGAACCACAGGGATCCTTGCCGGAGTCGCCGCCGTCGTGTCCGCGGCCTTCGCCCTGCCTGCGGGTGCCGCGTGGGCCGATGACCAGGAATCGGCGCAGGAGGTCATCAGCAAGCTGCAGGACCAGGGGTACAACGTGACCATCGACAAGATCGGCACGGCCCCGCTGTCCGACTGCGTGGTCACCAGCGTGCGCAATCCCCAAGAGTTCACCCAATTGGTGCCGCTGCTCGGCGGTAATCAGGACGGGGTGCTGTTCCCCGTGACCATCAGCAAGCCGATCTCGGTGTCGCTGGACTGCAGCGGAGGCTAGACACTTCGGTGTGGTCGGTTGCGATACGCGCGACCGACCACCCCGAAACCGCGGCATCAGCGCGAGCAATCCGCGGTGACGGTGATCGTGCGCTGGGCCACCACCTGGATCAGATCGTCGCCGCGTCGCACCAATTCGGTTCGCTCACGGGCATTTCGGACATCGGTGATGACGCACTCGTCGAGGGGCGCGCTCCCGATGCGGTTGACTTTGACGTCGAAGCCTTGCGCCTCGAGTGTGGCAATGGTCAGTTCAGCGGATTCGGCCGCCGACGCGATGGCCGCCGGCGTCAGGATCGCACCGCACGCCAGAGCGGCCAAACCGACCATTGTCAACAGTATTGCGCGCATCTTGCGCTCCCTTCGTGACCTGAAGGCCCCGGTGGCCGTCAGGTGGTACGACGGGACAGCCGTGACGAAGGTTCAACACAATCTGTGGAGGGGCGATGTGCCGCCCGCCACCTAAGCGGTGACCGGCTCCAGTTCGCGCGCTTCGAGGGCCATGATGGGATCCGTCGCGACGAACTCCGAATACAACAGCGGCATCGATGCGTTCACGGCGAACGTCGACACCCCGCCCGCGTAGTCGGCCACGTACAGCCGGCCACCGTGCGAGTCGACTGCCACACAGGACGGCCGGCCGTCGACGGTGATCGTGTCGACGATCTGCAGGGTGAGCGTGCACAGCACCGCGACGTGGTCATAATCGACGATGTAAGCCCTGCTCTTGTCCTCGCCCATCGCCAGTTGGGTGGGGGCGCCGCCGATCTCGATGACGTCGGTGACACGGCCAGAGGGCAACTCGATCAGGTGCACCACACCGCCGCGGGTCCGGTCCGAACTGAGGACGAACGCGACGCCGTCGGCGAGCGCGATGTCGCGTATCGGCGCACCGATCCGCACCGCGGCGCCGACACGCCCGGTCTCGAGATCAACGGTCAACACCGCGCTGCCGCGCGCATCGGTGGTGGCGACGTAAAGCCGCGTTCCGCTCGGGTCGATCGCGAGGGCATCGATGCCGATGCCGGCGCCGGTCGCGATGTCAATGGTGCCCATGCGGTCGGCGGGGATGTCGATCACCGCGACGTCGATGCGCCCGTCACCTGTTCGGCCGGCGTAGACACGCTTGCCGTCGGGGCTCACGACCAGCGCCGTGATGTTGTCTGCCAGCGGGTACGACGCGATCACCGATTTGGTGGCGGTGTCAAGGACGGTCACCTCGTCCTTGTGGGTCCAGGACGACGTGCTCACGTAGGCGCGGTCGTCGTGGACTGCCACCGCAAACGGCTCGCCGTGAACCGCGACGATGGCCTCGGCGGCGAGGGTGCGGGCATTGAGCACCGCCACGCTGTCATCCCCCGGGTTCGTCACCACGGTCGTACCGGTGCCGGTTGCGGCGATATCACCGATCGGCCCCCGGCTCAGCTTCACCGCACCCAACGCGGTGGGCGTATGTTCAGGCATGAAGAAGTCAACCATCGTTATCTGGTACCTCCGCCGGCACTGCGTGCACCGGCCCTAGATTTCAAGTCGTAACGCGCCAAATCGGCGCGGTCTGAATCGAGTTTAGCGACGAATTCCGACATTCCAGCGCGCCGCGAAAAGCGGCACCTGACTCAACCTGTGAACCTCTCAGACACCGCTTAGAAAAACGCGCGTTACCCGATTGTTACCAGATTCCGACGGCTGGACGAGGGCCATGACCTGTGTAAATACCGCTGCCGCAAGGCGTTCCGAATACTGTGGCCGATCGCACGTATAACGGTTTCTTACCTTTCGCCGCCAAAGTGAGCGGTAAATCACAGGCCGGACACGACAGCAAACAGACCACAGGAGCCACGACCGTAACAGAAGCGATGCGCCTAGCCCACCAGCCGCAGCCTGGGTCTGCGGGGCGGTGTCGGCGGTTCCACGCGAACCAGGGGAATCAGCTCTTCGGGATCACACACTGCGAGAACCCGCGACACGGCGCTACCGGGCAGCACGCGCCACGGCACACCGTCCCGCAGCAGCCGGGCGTTGATGGCATGAAGGGCGGCGACCCCGTCAAAGGCAAAGAAATCCAGACAGGAGAGATCCAGCGTGACGTGCCGGGCGTCCGCGATCGTCTCGGTGACGACGGCCGCAAACTCCTTGGCGTTGGCGGCATCGACTTCACCGGTCACCGACACGACGATGTGCCCGGGCGCCCCGATCGCACTCGTGCTGGAGGCGACCGACAGCGCGCGCCTGGGCTGCAATGACGGGCGCGAGATCGCCGCGACGGACATTTCCGGTTCCCGACCGCGTCCGGGTTACCGCTGCTCGGTTCCGCGCTCGGCGCAGATACCGGGTGGCGTGCTGTCGACGCCCGCGTTGTTTCCGCCCATGCCTGCGCTCGCTTTCTGCGATGGAAGTCAGCGATGCGCTTCTACCCACGTCGGCCGCCGGCCAAACACAGATCATGCAGAAGTCGCGAAAGGCTCCTGCGACGTGAGCGGACAGTCGTTGAACTCGAGCTGTACGCGGGTCCCGGATGCCGAGCGCTCGATCGTGGCCCGATCGGACAGGGCGCGCATCAGCTCGATGCCGCGGCCGCGGGTGTTCGGCCTGCCGTCGGGTTCCTTCTCCAGCCAGGTTCCCTGATCGGAGACGGTCGCGACCAGACGCCTGTCCTCGGCGTCGTAATGGGCCGTCACCGACATGGTCCCGGCCTGGCCGGCCTGGACGTACGCGAACTCAGCGGAGTTGGTCAACGCTTCGTTCACCGCCAGCAGTATGTCGCTGAGCCGGTCGGCGTCGAGCGCGAAATTCGTCCGTAGCCAGTGTCTGAAGGCACCACGAAACTCGGCAACGGTCTGGGCATCTGCGGGGCCGTTGCTGGAAAAGCCGAGTTCCGTTGGAGCGTCCATGGTGGCTTCTGTTTACCCCGTCTGGCCCGAGCTCACGCTGTGACGTTGTCGAGCGCGGCGTCCAACGAGGAAAACAGGTCGATCAGATCGGCGATCCCTGTGATCTTCAACGGTCGGCTGGTGGCGGATCCGTCCGCGACGACGGCGAACCGGGTCTGAGTGCCGTCGGTCTGATTGTGGGTCTCCATCAGCACTTGCATGCCTGCGGACCCCAGGAACTCCACGCCGGTCAGGTCGACGATGAGGCCCACCGGATCCTTGCCCAACGCCGCCTGCACGGCGTCCCGCAGCTGCGGCGCCGTGAGCATGTCGAGATCACCGGAGGCGGCGACGACAGCCACGCGTCCCACCCAGTTCTCGGTACAAAGTTGTCCGTCCAAGCCTCACCTCTTGTTTGGCAACCACCGTAGCGGTCATGGCCGATCACGCGAGGCTGCAGTCTTAACCCGCGCAATAGGGTAGCGACTTCACCGTACCGATGCCTAAACGGGGACCGATCCGCGCCGGTCAACAGCTCAAGACCCGATGGTGGCTACGTGGACGGGCGCGCGGCGTCCACCAGTTGCGCCGCGATCAGATGCAGCGGGATGTTCTTCTCCTGGGAAAGCCTGACCAGGAGGTTGAACGCGGCAGGCGCGTCGACGCCGAAGCGCTCCATGATCATGCCTTTGGCCTGGCCGATGATGTCGCGCGACGCCAGAGCGGTCTGGAACTGGTCGTCACGGCGCGCGGTCGCCAGACCGATCGCTGCGTGCGCTGCGACCGCCAGCGCGAGATCCTCGAGCTGGGGTGTGAACACGCAAGCCCGCTCCGAGTAGAGGTTCAGCGCACCGATCTGCGAATCGTGGGTGTAGAGCTGGATGGCCAGGCTGGAACGCACCGGGGTGATCTCGAGGGCGCGTCCGATGAACTCGATCCACCGATCCTCGTTGTGGAAATCCTTGATACGCACCGTCACGTGTTCGTGGATGGCGTCGATGCAGGGGCCCTGCTGAAGCTCCTCCTGCAGCGTGTCGAGGTTCTTGGGCACCGGACCCGTGGCCGCGACCGAGCGCACCCGCCGGCTCTTCGGGTCCACCAGCGAAATCCCCGCGTGGTGCACATTCGGCAGGATGCGCACCGCCGTCGCGGTGACCTCGTCCACGAGATTGTCGACGTCCATGTCCGCGCTCTTCTGGCTGTGCAGGCTTCGCGCCAACCGTGCGATCTCGTCGTGCAAACCCCCGCGCGTGTCCGTCATGTCTCACCCCACACTATGGTTCCCCCGGCCATCGTATGACCGAACCCTGTCAGGGGCGGGCGCCTCCGAGGATGCGCACCAGGTCGGGCTTCATCGCCTGAAGCTGCGAACCCCAATACGCCCAGGTGTGCGTCCCGTCGGTCGGGAAGTTGAACACCGCATTTCGCCCGCCGGCCGCTAGGTACTTCCGCTGGAACTCTTTATTCGTCGACAGCGTGATGTTCTCCAGGAACTGCGCGCTGTACTGCGCACCGAAGTTGGCGCCGTCGTCGAGTTCGGAAGTCGCGCCGTTTCCGCAGTAGACCCACAGCGCGGTGTTGTTGGCGACCAGCGTGTTGACGTTGACCATCGGGTCGTTGCGGCGCCAGGCCGGGTCAGACGTCGGCCCCCACATATGGGCCGCGCTGTAGCCGCCGGCATCCTTCATCGAGAAGCCGATCAACGTGGGCCACAGACCGCTCGACGGGTTGAGGTAGCCGGACAGTGAGCCGGCGAAGATGAACTGCCGCGGATGCCATACGGCCAGGGTCAGCGCAGCGCTCCCCGACATCGAAAGGCCCACAACAGCGTTGCCGATCGGTGCCTGACCCCGGTGGGCCGCCAACCACGCGGGCAGCTCCTGGGTCAGGAAGGTCTCCCATTTATAGGTCACAGTGCCTGCACTTCCGACCGCCGGCTGATACCAGTCGGTGTAGAAGCTCGCCTGCCCACCCACGGGCATGACGACCGAGATACCGGAATCGTAGAACCACTCGAACGCGCCGGTGTTGATGTCCCAGCCGTTGGCATCCTCCTGCGCGCGCAGTCCGTCGAGCAGATACACCGAGTGCGGACCACCGCCCTGGAACTGCACGCGGATGTTTCTGCCCATCGACGGAGACGGCACCTCGAGCGTCTCGACCGGCAACCCGTCACGCGAATACGCATCGGCCGCCGGCGCTTGGATTCCAACGCACACAACCAGCGCGAACAACACAGCCCCGAGTCTGCGCACAGACGATTTCACGCGGGCAAGCTAGCAACTCCCAGTCGGCATGCTCAGCGTGCCACGCACCACTTGACCAGCTTGTTATGAAACCTCAGCCAGTGCCGCCACGGGGGATCAACAGCTGAGTTCGCTGATGCTGAGGCTGACGATGTCGACTGCGGCTTGAATCGACACGCCGAGCTCGTCGCGCACCATCAACATCGAGTCGGCGGCGGGCACGCCACGCGCCGCGTTGGCGCAGACCTTGTTCCCCACGGCGATCAACTGGTCCGCCGAGAGGAAGACGTACTGCTCCTGAAGCTTGCGCACGAACTCAGCCTGATCGGCCGCTGCGGGTGCGGCGAAGGCGACTGCGACGGCGGTGGTGCCGATGAGCAATCCGATGATGCGTCGCACAAAAACCCCTCCGGTTGGTCATTGGTGTCCGCGGCGCACTCGGAATCGGCCGAGCGCCAAAGCGCGAAACCCCGACACCGCGTGATCCGATGGCACTCCATCCAGATTGACGGATGCGTCATAACGTACCCGTTGTTAGGCGGGCGAATCATTTACGCCATCGATAGATCACGTTTCGATAACGGCTTGATCAAGTGATCGCCGTCTCAGACCTCGGCATCCGCGCAGGTAACTCCCGTGCATGGCGGCACCCCGGTCGTATGCGTGAGCAGTCGATACTTGCCTGTCATTTTTTGCTGGCATACCGTCGTAACGCCGATGACGTAACTGATGTGATTCGATGATTTTGTTCGGTGGTGACAACGCAAGTGACCATTCGCGACCGGGACCCAGTCCCGGAGGAGCGGACGGCTGGTGTGAAAGCGCCAGCAGCGCAGCCAGATTCGTGGACGCATCATCTCCGCCCGCCGAATGAGGGCGATGCCATCGCAATGCATCGTCTGGTGGCCGAGACCGAAGTGCTCGATCTGAACTCCACGTACACATACCTGTTGATGGCCACGGACTTTGCCAGTACCTCCATCGTCGCGGAGAAGGACGGCGATATCTGCGGACTGATCACCGGCTACCATCCGCCGGCGCGCCCCGAAGTCCTCTTCGTCTGGCAGGTGGCCGTCTCGGCGACTGCGCGGGGAACGGGACTGGCCAGCGCCATGCTCGACGGCCTCGTGCACCGTGTTCGCGCGAACCGCCGAGGTCATCCGGTCACCGTGGAGGCCACGGTGGCACCGAGCAACTCGGCTTCGCGCGCGTTCTTCGGCGCTTTCGCCCGGCGACACGGTGTGCCCCTCATCGAGGAGCCCCGCTTCACCGCCGCACACCTGGCGGCCGATCAGTCCCACGAGGACGAGCCGACTGTCCGAATCGGACCGATCACCACACCTTTGGCCGACTGACCCCTCAGAAAGGACACATGTCTACGCCAGCAACCCTCCCCCGTCCCGACGAGTCCGACCTTCCCGAGGTGTACACCTCGGTCGAATCGGAAGTGCGCAGCTACTGCCGTGGATGGCCGACCACGATGGCCGTCGCCCAGGGGTCGTGGCTGACCGACACCTCCGGTCGGCGCTACCTCGACTTCTTCGCGGGAGCCGGCGCTTTGAATTACGGCCACAACAACCCCGAACTGAAGCGGCCGTTGATCGATTACCTCACCAACGACAACATCGTGCACTCGCTCGATATGGCGACGGCCGCCAAGACGGAGTTTCTGCAGAACTTCGAGCAGCTCATCCTCAAGCCTCGCGATCTCGACTTCAAGGTGCAGTTCCCGGGGCCGACCGGCGCGAACGCCGTCGAGGCAGCGCTCAAGTTGGCCCGCAAGGTGACCGGTCGTGAATCGATCATCAACTTCACGAACGCATTTCACGGCATGACCCTGGGCGCGCTGTCGGTCACCGGCAACTCGATGAAACGCGCTGGTGCCGGCATCCCGCTGGTGCACGCCACACCGATGCCATACGACAACTACTTCGGCGGCGTCACCGAGGACTTCCACTGGTTCGAGCGCGTACTCGACGACTCGGGCGGCGGGCTCAACCATCCGGCCGCGGTGATCGTCGAAACCGTGCAAGGCGAGGGCGGTCTCAACGTCGCGCGAATGGAGTGGCTGCAGGCGCTCGCCGAATTGTGCAGCCGCCGAGAGATCTTGTTGATCGTCGACGATGTGCAGATGGGCTGCGGGCGAACCGGTCGGTTCTTCAGCTTCGAGGAGGCCGGCATCGTCCCCGACATCGTCACGCTGTCCAAGTCGATCAGCGGATATGGCCTTCCGATGGCATTGACCTTGTTCCGCCGGGATTTGGACGTGTGGACCCCCGGCGAGCACAACGGCACGTTCCGTGGCCACAATCCGGCATTCGTCACCGCCAGCAAGGCACTCGAGATCTATTGGCAGACCGAGACGTTCGGAGATGACACGATCGCCAAGGGTCAGCAGATGCGAGACCGCCTGGAAACCATCGCCGACAAGTATCCGGGTGTCACCGCGCGCGGACGCGGAATGGCGCAAGGACTCAAGTTCGAAGATGCGCCGATGGCGTCGGCCGTGTGCCGCGCGGCGTTCGATCGAGGGGTACTCATGGAGACCAGCGGACCCTCGGACGAAGTCGTCAAACTGCTTCCCCCGCTGACCACTTCGGAGTCAGACCTCGATGCGGGTATCGATATCCTGGCCGAGTCGGTCGCCGCAACGCTTTCCTGACCACATCACGCCGAAAGGAGCACGACGTGATCGTGCGCACCACTGCCGAGATCACCGGCACCGAACGCGACGTGTCGGCCAAGGACTGGAGATCCAAACGCATCATCCTGGCGGGTGACGGCGTCGGTTTCTCCTTCCACGAGACCACGATCAACGCGAACTCCGTCAGCGAGTTCCACTACCGACACCATGTCGAGGCGGTGTGGGTGGTCGAGGGCACCGGCACACTCACCAACCACGAGACCGGTGAGGAACACCCACTTGTGCCCGGCACCATGTATCTGCTCGACGGGCATGAACGCCACCGCGTCACATGCCATACTCAGCTGCGGATGCTGTGTGTATTCAACCCTCCCGTGACCGGGCAAGAGGTCCACGACGAGAGCGGTGCCTACCCTCCCCCGGCGGTGCAAGCAAGTTGAGCGACAACAGATTTACCGACACCAGGGATCGATATCCCACGCGGCTGGCGGAACCGAGCGATCCGATTCCGCGCGAGGAGCCGACGGTGTGGGGTCAGGAGTCGGACGGCCCGCTGTACAAGACCGACCTGCAGTCCATCGAGGCCAACGGTTACCTCGTCAAGCGTTCAGCGGTGGATGACAACTGGCTCTCCACGCTGCGCGACGAACTGGACAACATCGGAGCCAAAGCAGATCCGGAAGATCCTCGGATCATCCGTGAACCCGGTGGCAGCATCCGGTCGGTGTTTCAGCCCCACCTGTTCAGCGATGTCATTGCCGAGGTGGTCACGCTCGACACCGTGTTACCCGTGGCCCGTCAACTGCTGGGCAGTGACGTCTATCTGCACCAGGCACGGATCAACATGATGCCGGGATTCACCGGAACCGGGTTCTACTGGCATTCCGATTTCGAGACCTGGCACGCCGAGGACGGCATGCCCGCCATGCGGGCCGTATCGTGTTCGATCTCGCTGACCGACAACTTCCCCTACAACGGCTCGCTGATGGTGATGCCGGGTTCACACAAGATGTTCTACCCCTGCGTGGGGGCGACCCCGCGCAACAACCACACCTCGTCCCTGATCAAGCAGGAGATCGGCGTCCCGAGCCAGGCCACGCTCACCGAAGCCGTCGCCCGTTACGGCATCGACCAGATCACCGGGCCTGCGGGCACCGCACTGTGGTTCGACTCGAACGTGATGCACGGATCGGGCTCGAACATCACGCCGTTGCCGCGCTCGAACGTCTTCCTGGTCTTCAACTCCGTCGAGAATCGGCTCGTGGCGCCCTACCGAGCCGAGACTCCGAGGCCCGAATACCTGGCGGCCAGGGACAGCCAACCTTTCAGTACTCCGTCACTGGTGCAGTGAACCTAGCGCTGGCCGCCCGAGGGGGTGTCCATGCCATTGATTGATCGCGTCGGCTACCGACGGCAGCCACCGCGGGTGGTATGTCCCACCTGGTGCGGCCGGCTTTCATGGGCGAGTCCGGGCCAACGGATCCGGTGGCTATGGGCGTTTGCTTGCCTATCACTCGTTTCCTCTGCCTGCCTCGACTCGTCGCGCATATGACCCCGCTTAGGCGCAGGCCGCCTGTCGATCTTCGCAAACTGGACAGCCGGCCGTCATTACCCTGAGCGGCCGGCCCTTTGTAACGGCGCCCCCCCTTTTTCGACATGCCGCCAAGTACATGCCAGCAACCTCGGTGCATGCATCGCGTTGATTTGCCACATACCGAACTTCGCCCGAGTCGACCTGGAGTCGCTCGGTGTCGTAGCGAAGGCGTTTCTTCGCCTGCACAATCAACCACCGGCTTATTGTGTCGGTATTAGCAGGTAGATAGCCGCTTTTCGCCGACTGGACGTAAGCGTCCGGCCAGGACAGCAATCCGTCTTGGCGAGGAACTCGTGGCAACTTGCCTTAGGTATCGACGCGGGCGTAGGTTGCTACTCGTTACGAGCGCGCAAACAAGGGGAGGGGCTCATGAAGGCCAGCGCCAAAAAGTATGTGACGACCGGGGTGGCACTTGTGGGGGCAGGTGTGATCGTCGCCGGTCCGATCGCATCGGCACCAGCGAATGTCTCGGCAGAGAGCAGATCGCACGACGTGGCGCTGATGGCCGCGAACACCAGCGAGATCCAACGTCAGATCGAAGCGCAACGTGCTTTGCTGGAAACGTTCGCGCCCGGTGCTGCGTTGGAGGAATTCATCGCGGGCACCCTCGCCGCGTTCAACCGGTCCGGTGCCGACAGCGTCAACAACTACAGGCCGGTCACCGGCTTCGACAGCGTGGGACGCATCGGTCAGGGATTCGCCGCGTCCGCGCTGCGCATCGGCTCCACCGCGCTCGCGCCTCTTCGGCTGATCGAGCTTGCCCAAGCCATCAGCGAGGGCGACGGCACCGAGGGCTTCGAAGCATTCGTGAAGAACCTCGTCGACGCGCCGCTGTGGGCAATCGACCCCGCACTGTTCGCCTTGCGTGACGCGCTGCCTGCCCCGCTCGGCGGGCCGGACGGACTCGTCGCAACGATTCGCGACCAGCTGTACAGGCTCACCCTCGAGATCAACGAGGGGTTGCAGGACCCGGGCGCGCTGGTGCAGCGCTTCGTCAACGGGACCATCGAGGCGTTCGAGCGGCCCGGCCCCGTCGAGTACGACGCGGTCGAAGGACCGATCGAAGGGTTCTCGCGCGTCTCCGAGGGCGGCGTGATTGCGTCGACACTGCGGCTCGCCGCCGCAACCGTGCTCGGTCCAGTGGGCGTGGTTCAGGTGGCGGCCGCGGTCGCCCAGGGCGACACCGAAGCAGCGCTCACCGCGGTGGAGAACATCGTCGACGGCCCGCTCTGGGTGGCCGACCCGGCGCTCTACGGACTGCGCGATGCGCTTCCGGCGCCGATCGGCGGACCGGGCAACCTGGTCGAGAACTTCCGCAACGGACTGTGGAGTGTGACCGAGCGAATCAACGGCGCGATCGAAGACGTCGTCGTCCGCGCCGATGCCCCGGCAGGCCCGGGGGTCACCACCTTGGCGACGGGCAGCCAGCGTCTAGCCCGCCCCGCAGCGGATGCACCGGAAGCCGCGCTGCAGGAAGAGCAGGTTGCGAAGAACGAAACCGGTCCGAAGCAGGCCTCGGAACAGCCGAAACCCGTCAAGCAGGAGAGCCGGGGTCTTAGCGGCCTGCTGCCCAAGAACTTGCTGCCGAAGAAGCAGCCGTCGGCCCGCAACGTGCTGAGGCCGTCGCAGAACTTCTCTCCGGGCGCCAAGACCGGTACGGAGTCCCCGACGGGTGAAGGGGCGAACGTCGACGTAAAAATCGAGGCTGCCAAGAACCCCGCGCCGACTGGCACGACTCAGGGCACCACACCCGGTGACAACGACGGCGACAACAAGCCGAACTCGGACAACGACAAGTAACACTTCACTCGCTCGACAGCCCCGGGGCAACGGCGCCCCGGGGCTGTCGACCGTTTTCACTGAACCAACGGAAACGTCGCTCCCGCTCAATTACTTTGGCTGATGTGGAACCACCCCACAGCTACGTACAGGACACATCGGCGTCGGTGGTGCACCACGGGGACTACCTCAATCGCGACGACCGCCGGGCGCTCTGTGGCCTCGCGCTCACCAGCGCCACGATGCTTGGCGATGCCGCGGGCGACGGCGCGATCTGCCCGGACTGTGAAGCAAAGCTTGCGCAGTACCACGCTGCATGGTGGCGTGAACGCGCCCTGGCCGTCGAGGCCGAGCTCGAAGAGCTCCGTCACAAGTACCGCCAACTGACCGGAGATGCCGAAGAAGCGCAGAAGCCCAGCCCCGAAGCTACGCAGACAACAGCGAGCCCCACCACCGAAGAAGAGCCGGCATCCCTGCTCGGGCGCGCGCGAGTGGAGCTTGCGGGGCTCTGCCGGCAGTGCGACGGGGTTGTGCCCTACTGGCGGCTGAAGACCACCATGCAGGCCTTCAGCGACAAGCTCAGCCCCGACGAGCGAGTCCTGCTCGCTCAGGAGATCGGCGCCGACGGATCGCTGATCCGCTGGTGCACAACCGAAATCGACAACCTCGGATGGCAGGTGACCAACAGCCCGGTTCAGGAGGAATCCGAGGCCATGTGGGACGCCTGGACCCACGATGCGTACCAGACACCCAAGAAGAACAAGTGGCGCCTGGGTCGGTCCCGGTCGCGGGACGCCAGTTGACGTCGGCTCCCCAGAGCAACCTGGGGACGCTCTATCTTCTGGCGGACAGTCAGCTGCTGTTCTGGAAGCAACACGAGCGTCTGCTGCTCGAGTCGGCGGTCGACGATCTCGCCCGAGACGCACCGCTGAGCGCCGCATACATCGGCGCGTCCAACGGTGATCGCCCCGAGTTCTACGACATCTTCGAAGCTGCCATGGACGCCGTCGGAATCGCCGACCTCCACATGGTCGACTCGTCTTTCGGCCAGGACGACCGCGCCTTTCTCGAGCGAGCCCGCGTGATCGTCCTCGCGGGCGGTGATGTGCGGATCGGCTGGAACGTCTTCGAGAGCACCGGCATGGCGGATGTGATCCGGACTCGCTTTACCCAAGGAGCCGTCCTGGTCGGCATTTCCGCCGGCGCGATCCAACTCGGCCGCTACGGCATCGTCGAGAGGGAGTCGGTCGCACCAGAGCTGCTCGCCGTGTTCGGGCTCGTCCCCGCGATCATCGACACACACGACGAGCATTCCGGCTGGTCCAGGTTGTCGGGAGCGATCGATGCGCTGCAGGGAGCCGCTACCGGGATCGGTATTCCCTCCGGGGGCGGAATCATCGTGCACGACGACGCCACCGTCGAGCCACTGCGGCATCCTGCACACGAACTCCGTTACGAGGAGGCAGGTGTCGTGCACTCACTGTTGTGCCCCGCCGAAGATTGATCGCTATTGGAAATCTCGCCCTCCAGAGTTGCGCCGTTGGCCCAGTCCGTGCACACGCCCTTGCCTGCGGCGATCATGTTGTCGGAAGTGGCACCCGGCCAGGTGACACCCGCTTCGTCGAGCACATTCAGGTATGCGTCTTCGGGACTGGCGACCGCCAGCGGTGCCATGAACAAGGCGCAGGCTGCGAAGCCGGTGAAAATGGTGCCGGCGGATATTGCTTTCATGGCGGTTCTTCCGGTCGTTGAGGTGAATACGGCGAATCGTGGCACGGCCGGATAGATCACGGAGTGATTTCGCAACTGGCTACATACGAAATGAAGGTTTCACGAGTAGCCGTCTTCTCCTAGGTACCAACTCAGCCTGTGCGCACGCAATACGGACGCTGTGCCGAGCGATTGAGCTGGCTAGACCATACCGGATGGAATGGGGTCAACGTCATTGCGATGACACACATCTGAAGTGTTTCAATTCGCCGAAACTCCCGAAATCGAAATGCGAAGCATCCGCGAGATTCCCGGTGCCATTGGCCGCCGTTCATGCGATTCGGGACAGTGCTTCGGCGATCGGGATATCGCCGTTGTTGAACTCGACGGTGCGTCCGACGGTGCTGTCGTCCGCCAGGCAGGCAGCGGCCACGAGCGCGACGTCTTCACGGGAGACTTCGCCTCCGACGGCATCGGGACCGACGGCGATCCGTCCGGTGGACGGTTCCAGGGTCAGACGGCCCGGACCCAGTATCGTCCAGCGCAGACCGCTGGCTCGCAGATGCGCATCGGCAGCGGCCTTGGCCTCGGCATAGTGAAAGAACGAATTGTCCTTGGGCACACCGTGATCGGTCTTCGCACCAAAGTACGACACCATGATGAACCGAGCCACCCCCGCACGTTCGGCAGCATCGATGATGCGGGTGGCGGCGTCGCGGTCCACCGCGTAGGTCCGCGTCGGGTTGCCGCCGCCGGCACCGGCGGCGAACACGACTGCGTCGTGCCCCGCGATGATCTCGGTGAGGGCTTCGACCTCCAGAGCCTCGATATCGCCGACCAGCGGCTGGGCACCGGTGACCATCACCTCCTCGGAGTGATCCGGGTTGCGGAACACCGAGGTCACCTCGTCTCCGCGCTCACTGAGGATCCGGGACAGGTGCAGGGCCACCTTGCCGTGGCCACCGAAGATCAGGACGCGAGCCATACCTCCAACGTAGCCTCTGCTGACGTATTCCTTGACAGGAATATGTCAGGGTCCTAGCGTCGAACCGTGCAGTCGACGGTCTTCGGAGCTCTTGCCGAACCAAGCCGCCTGAAGATCGTCGAATTGTTGCGCGCTGGACCGCTTTCGGTCGGCGAGATAGCCGAGGCACTCGAAATCCGCCAGCCGCAGGTCAGTAAGCACCTTCGGGTGTTGGGGGATTCAGGGCTCGTCGCCGGTCAGGCCCTGGCTCGGCGGCGGATCTACCGCCTGGAGGCCGCACCGTTCGAGGACATCGGCCGCTGGGCCGAATCATTCGCGCAACTCTGGTCGACCCGCCTCGATTCGCTGGGCAGGTATCTCGAGTCCATCAGTGAACGCACTGACGACTGACCGCTGCACGGCCTGACCGCCCTATCGACACCAGGAGGATTCACCATGCTGATGCAGATGTTCAAGAAGACCAAGAAGCTGAACCTCGAACGCTCGTACCGCGCCCCGATCGAAACCGTTTGGCGGGCTTGGACGGACCCCGACATGGTGCGGGAGTGGTGGGGCCCGGAGAAGACGTTCGTGCCGGAATGTGAGATCGATCTGGTGGTCGGCGGGAAGATCTACATCGTCATGGAGGCCGGTGAGGCCATGGGCAAGTACCAGGGCACCCGCTGGCCGATGGCCGGCACGTTCACCCGCATCGAGGAACGCTCGCGCCTGACCTATGACGCGCGGTCGTGGACCGAGGGCGAGGAAGAAGGATCAACGATCGAGCACGTCAACGATGTCATCCTCACCGAGAAAGACGGGATGACAGTCGTCCAGCTCAACGTCACGATCACCAACATCGGCGCGAAGGCCAGGATGGCTGCATTCGGCATGAAGTGGGGTTACAAGGCTGGCCTGGACAAGCTCGACAAGCACCTGTCACGACAGTGACGACATCGCCGCGGCGGCCGTCTCACACCGTGAAGTGCGACTTGTAGATCTGGCCATGAACGCCGACGGTGCGGTCGACGACCTGGGAGACAACGAAATCGGATGCGGCCGAAAGGTAGGCGTAGGCGGTGGCACGGTCCATCCGCTGGTCGTTCTGCAGGAAGTCCAGGGCGTTGACCACCGCCCGCCGCATCGCGATGTTCAGGTCGCTGCCGTTACTTCCGACCGCCCCGTCAGGGTCGGACAGTCCTATTGGCACCCAGGCGGATTCGGTTTCAGCGAACGGATAGTGGTATGCGACCGATGGTGCATCACCGGATCCAGGCTTACACACGGTCAAGCGGTAGGTGCCGCGCAGCGAGCCTTCCATCGCGGTGAGCGCCACTTCACCGTCACCCATCGCCATGTGCGGATCGCCGACGTAGAACAACGCACCCTCGGCGAAGACCGGAAGGTACAGCGTGGAACCCTCGCCCAGCAGACGGATGTCGATATTGCCGCCGGCGACGGTGGGCGGGATCGAATTCGCTGTCGGCGCAGTCATATCCCGGTCCTGGGAGAAGGCGACACCCATCAGGCCCATGAAAGGTGACAGGGGGAACCGCACCCGCGCCTCACCGTAGGACATGAGGCCGTGACCGTCCTCCACGGCGGTGAAGGTGGAGACATTGCCGTACTCGAGCGGGTTTGCGTTGGGCCTGCGGTCAGTGGCCACCGGCGGCATCACTTCTTCGATGCTGATGCCGTCCGGCGCGGATCCGTCGGCCTTGCGAGCGAGCGCGCCTTTTCCGTGCCGACTCGAGACCACTCCATAGGGCACCCGCGGAATAGCCTGTAGGGTCTCAATTTTCAGCACATCACCGGGTTGAGCGCCTTCGACGAACACCGGGCCGGTCACCACATGCGGACCGTCCTTGTCGAAGTTGCGCGGTGTGCGGTTGTAATCGGATGCGACCGCAATGGCGTCCTGCAGGACATCTGACTCGTTGACTCCCTTGCCCCCGAAGTACTCGACCGGGTTGCGGCCCTGATCCTCGAGGATGCCTTCGTGGGAGACGGTGTCCACGGTGATCGTCTGCTCGGAACGCATCCGTATCACTGGCGCGGCATGCACGTTGGGCACATAACCCCACAGCACCTAATCGGGTGTCGAACGCAGATAGTGGTCGCCGGCGATGTCGCCGTGATCGGGTTGGAGGATCTCGAAGCGGCCGGACGTCGCGCCGGTCGCCGCGGGGGTGTCGCCCGTCCCACAGGCGGCCGCGACGGCGGTGATGCCCGCCCCGGCCCCCACCGCTGCCACAGCGCGCACGAAATCGCGTCGTCCGATCCCCCTGGCGAGGGTGTCGGCAGCGGTTGCGGCGAACGACTCGTTCATTTAGATGACCTCCGGGTTTGTCGGTCGCCCGAAGCTATCCATGCGGTGTTGCGGGGATGTTGCCGTCAGGTTCGAAACCGTTGACGTCCAGGCGCGGGGCCGGTCGGCCGCCGATCCCGACTGAGCCGAAACGAAACCGCCCGATCCCGAACGGTCTAACGTCACGGAGGTCGGGTGTGCAAGGAGGTGTCGGATGCGCGGTCAACGTTTCATCCTCTCGGTGGCGGGCGTGATCACCGCCGCGACCATCGGGGCGTCGGCCGTCGTGCACGCATCACCCCCTCCCCCGAGCCCGGATCAGGCCAGTGCGGAGTGGACGATCACCGATGGCTATCTCGTGAAACAGATCGGGTGCACGCCGGAAACACCGGGCGAGCCGGTCTCGATCTCATGGGACCCGCCCGGCTTCGTCCCGGCCGTCGGCGGCACGGGAATGATCCACGATGCCAATCCCGCCCTCGGCGGACAGTTCTCGGCCCGCTGGATCCCCTCACCCGGCTTCTGGGACGTCGAGTACCAGTTCTGCTGAGCTGGCTCGCTCGTAGCAGTCTCACTGGGATTACCCCTTGCTGCTCGGCGCCTTGGCGTTCGTTCGCGTTTCAATCAGTAGAGTTATGGGCAACCGTCCGCATGATGCGCGGACGCTCGCCGTTTCACGAGATCGACTTAGCTCAAACCGAACTCGCGGGCGGCGAAGCGGTGCTTTCATAAGCAAACAACTGCAGCGGCGTCTGCACGACATAGGGGGTCTGCGGCATGCCACCGCCGGACGACGAGGAGCGTTCGACGTCGGTCGTGGTCGTCGGCAATCAGCGGGTCGTGTACGCGGGCATCGAGTCGTGGTTGAGGCGCAGTCACCCAGGCACCTCGATCATCGGCCATTTCACCAGTCCAGCGGAGTTTGCCGCGGCGTATCCGAAGGTCGCTCCGGGACTGGTGGTGTTGTTCGACCTGCCCTGCGATGGCGGTGGTCCGGACCTAGCTGCGCTACGCCAGATCTGCGGCGCGGGCCACCGCGTCGTCGTGTACACGTGCTCGGTCAACGAGGACGTCGTCAACGCCACCCTCGATGCGGGGGCCGTCGGCTGTATCGGCAAACATGAACCCGAACACGTGCTGGCAGCCGCCATCGACGCCGCACGCAGCGGTCGCCCGCATGTGGTCCCTAGGACGTCCCCGACGCTGCACAGCGGCCACCGGAAAGCCCGCCCGCAGTTGACTCGTCGGGAGCAACAGGTGCTGATCGCCTGGTTTCAGACCGAGAACAAGAACGCGGTGGCCGAGCGGCTGTACATCGAGCCCTCCACCGTCGCGACCCACCTGCAGCGGGTGCGGGCGAAGTACGCGGCGGTCGGCCGGCCGGCGCCGACCAAGGCGGCTCTAGTCGCCCGAGCGATCCAGGACGACATCCTGTCCGTCGACGATCTCTGAGTCCTTACCCTCGCAAACGTCATCTGAACAGATGAACTAACTAACTTTATGCTGCCAACCCCATAACGGTTGCGTTAATAATTCTCAATCCCCACGCGCGGCGTTTACGTCGGCAAACAGGGCGGGGTGATCCGAAGCAGCTATGGAGGTACAAGCATGAAGAGAATGGTCGCAGCGGGAGCGCTGGCGCTGGGAGGGCTGCTGGCCCTGGGTGTCGGCGTGGCGCACGCCGACGAAGTACAGGTGGAGGGCGCCTACTCGACGCTCGAAGCCTGCAATGTGGACGGCCCGAACGTCGAGATCGCCGAGGGCGACGCCAACTACGGGCACTGGGATTGCCGTCAGGGCGGCGACGGCCTCTGGTACGTCTGGCTCAGCAGCTGATGCCCTCTCAGATCGGCGGTCCGACGGAGGTGTCGGACCGCTGATGAATTCGGCAAGGGTGGCGTTACGGGTCGGGGCCGTTGCCTTCTCGCTCGGCGTAGCGGGTTTGGTCGGCACCTGCGGTATGGGGTCGGCGTTTGCCGACGACGGAGGGCAGTCGTCGTCGAGTTCATCGTCGGGGTCTTCCAGTTCATCAGGGTCGGCGACCTCGTCATCTGGGTCGACGGGCACGTCGTCCGGGGCGGCGAGCACATCGTCCGGGGCGACGAATTCCTCCTCGTCCACAGACCCGGGTTCGGAGTCGTCGAGCGGTTCGTCGACGTCGACCGTCTCGGGCACAAAGCCGAGAACATCCTTCGGCGCGGGACGGTCGACCACCAAGTCCAGCCCCGACGCCTCCGAGACACGGTCCACGAAAAAATCAACGACCGAGCGCCAGTCCTCGGATTCGTCGGCCACGCAGTCGGCGGCCGAGTCGTCGACCGGGGCCACCACGGCTGAGACCGCCTCGACACCAGTTGGCGACGTGGGTAGCCCACCGACCAGTGCGCCTGTGGTGGTCGACACTTCGGCCCCACCGGCCGACCCGATCGTTTCCGAGGCGCCGATCGAGCGGGAGCAGAGGAAGAATCGATCGGACCGAGTGTCCACCGAGTCCTCGGTGACCCCGCAGAAGCCCACCGCGACCACCGTGGGAGTGGCGGGTGCGGGCCGACCGGACAGCGCTCGATCCCTCGCGCACGTAACCGGCTCGGCCGCAGCCGATCTCACAGCGTCAGGCGAAATCACCGGTGTCCAGACCGTCGCCGAAGCCGGCACAGGCACACTGGTGATCGAGGCGCCGATGGTGTCGTCGGGAAGTTCCGGTGGTGAGAACCACGGCGCCGTCGTCGCCCAAGCGCCCGATCCTGTCACGTCTACAGCATCGGTCGGTGTCGTTTCGGGACTGCTCTCGGCGGTCGGCCTCGGCTCGCCGCTGTCCACAGTCGACGGTCCGGTGGAGCCGCTGCCGGGCCTCGTACTGGTGGGCTCGCTGGACTTGATGCGCCGCGATCTGGAGCGGATGAACGATGACCAGTTGGCCGTCGACACGCAGCAGGTCGCAAACACTCTGACCGCCGAAACCCCCTCGGAGGAGTGGGTTCCCGTCACCACGACGGCGGACTCCGACTCCGGGACTGACCCCGAACACCCGTCGTGGTCGGTGCCTGACCAGCTGACCGTGGAGCCGACCTCAGCCGAACGGGCCACGGCGTACCAGAAGGCGCAAACCCAACGACTCGACGCATTCAATCAAGCGCAGGCTGCCCGCACAGAAGCCTTCAACGAGCAACTAGCGCAGCACGCGGAGAATCCGCTGGGGGCGCTCGTCGCCAGTGCAGCGTTTGTGGTCTCCGAACTCGCCAACACCGCAGCGGTCGTGGTGACCGAATTCGTCAATTACCTCTCGTTCGCCGTCACAGAGTTCATCCACGGACTGACGGACTGGTTCAGGGCCCCGGCCGTGTTCACCGGCCTCTACGGCGACCCGGACGACAGCGCGCAGTACTGGCGGGTGCAGACGGCCGAGAACTGCGTGTTGCAGTCGGCGGCGATGATCGTCGGTCAACTCACCGGAACCACACCGGAGGAAGCGGACATCGCCGCGAAGGCCATGGACGCCGATAGCGTTGCCAACCCGGGTGAGAAGATGTACGAGGGCCTACACACCCGAGATCGGGTCGCCGACAGAGACGCAATTGCTCTGCTGGATACCGAGTACGGGATAACAGCCACCCTGACGAAATACGAGAAAACCGAGGGCAACCTCGCACTGAGGGCGTTGGCGTTCGCGCTGGAGGACCCCAAGAAAGCCGTGTCGGTCGGCGTTCAGGGCGGGACCATCTGGAACTCGGTCGAAGGCGAGCCGCTGCCCGACATCTCCTCCGCAGACCATCAGGTGGTCGTCACCGGAATCGACTTCGATGAAAGAGTCGTCTACCTCAACGACAGCGGCTTCCCCGAGCAGGGGAAAAAGTTGAAGGTTGAGCTGGATGTCTTCATGAGGGCGTGGCAGAGCGACGGCTACGAGACGATGATCGCGCAGCTCAAGCAGCCGAACACGACTGCGTCCGAACCCGGTTCCCACCGGATTTCCAGTCCTGATTCCGGGTTGCTTCTCGAGGTGGCGTAGCGGCGTCACCAGCGATAGTCGAGGAACTTCCCGTCGAACGTGACGACGACGCGGTCTCCGTCGGGATTCTCTCGGCGCCGGAGGTCGACTTTGAAGTTGATCGCGCTCATGATGCCGTCGCCGAACTCCTCGTGAATGAGCTCCTTGATCGCCGGTCCGTAAACGGCGAGCGCTTCCTGGAACCGATAGATGGTCGGATCGGACAGCAGGGCCGGATCGATGCCGCGGGCGGGTTGGAGCTGCAAGCTCTCGCCCACCGCGGCTTCGAGATCGAGTAAGGCACAGGCCCGTTCGGCCTGTGCTTCCGACATCGGGTGTTGGCCCAGCAGCGCGGCGACACACCAGACGCGAGGCGCATCCAAAGCGTCGGCGATCTCGGTCCAGCTCAGCCCCTTTCGGGTCTTGGCGGTGATCACCAGCGCAGCGGCATCGGACTTGGACATGATCGGGGTCATGCGCTGACCTTATTCGCCTCGACGTCGGCCGCCGGCGTAAGGGCGGGCAACGAGAACCTCGGCGCCCCGGTACGCGCGTGCGTCGCGAACAACGTGAGTCCGACGAACGTCAAGCCGCCCACGAGATTGCCTACCACCGTCGGGATTTCGTTCCAGATGAAATAGTCGGCGATCGAGAAGTCGCCGCCGAGCATCAGCCCGGAGGGGAACAGGAACATGTTCACCACCGAGTGCTCGAATCCCATATAGAAGAACAGCATGATGGGCATCCACATCGCGATGACCTTGCCTGAGACACTTGTGGACATCATCGCGGCGACCACACCCGTGGACACCATCCAGTTGCACAGGACGCCGCGGATAAACAGGGTGAGCATGCCGGGACCGCCGTGTTCGGCGTAGCCGACCGTGCGGCTGTGTCCGATCTCGCCCAGTCGTTGTCCGACTTCATTGGGGTCGACGCTGAACCCATACGTGAAGACGATGGCCATCATGAAGGCGACGGTGAGCGCACCAGCGAAGTTGCCGAAAAACACCCAGCCCCAGTTGCGCAGCATCGTGCGCACGTTGACCCCGCGGCGTTTGTCCAGCAGCGCGAGCGGCACGAGGGTGAAGACGCCGGTGAGCAGGTCGAAACCGAGAAGGTAGAGCAGGCAGAAGCCCACGGGGAACAGGACCGCTCCGAGCAGCGCGTTACCCGTCTGCACGGTGATCGTGACGGCGAAGGCGGCTGCGATCGCCAGGATCGCGCCGGCCATGTAGGCCCGGATCAGGGTGTCGCGTGTGGACATGTGCGCCTTGGACTCTCCGGCGTCGATCATCTTTGCGACGAACTCGGACGGGCTGACGTAGGACATCGGTACAAACCCTTCTGGTGGACGGTCGTGCGTCCACGCTTTCGCACGGCGGTTGCGAAGCCGCGACTTCGCGTATGCGTCCGTGTTGCCGAATGCGCACAACTGCAGGGCCGCTTGTGTGAGATTCGGCCTGATGTCACCGCCCGCCACGCTTCATGGGCGCAGAGCTGGGTAATACGGTTGCGATGATGAGCTCGCAACGACCCAAAGTCCTGATCATCGGCGGTGGCTTCGGCGGCTTGTTCTGTGCGCGTCGTTTGGCAAAAGCAGATGTCGAGGTCACCCTGCTCGACCGCTCCGCCGACCACCTGTTCCAACCGCTGCTCTACCAGTGCGCAACCGGGAAGCTGGGCATCGGCCACATCAGCCGTCCGTTGCGCGAGGAGTTCGCGCGATACGACAACATCAAGACCCTGCTGGGTGAGGCGATCTTGCTCGACCCGTCGGCGCGCACCGTCACCGCGCTCCGGCCCGACGAAACGACGTTCGTCGTCGAGTACGACATCCTCATCCTGGCGGCAGGCATGCGGCAGTCGTACCTGGGCAATGAGCAGTTCGCGCACTGGGCGCCGGGTATGAAAACCCTCGACGACGCGCTGGAGATCAGGCAGCGCATCTTCACCGCATTCGAGATCGCCGAAACTCTGCCACCCGGTCCCGAGCGCAAGGACTGGCTGACCTTCGCCGTGGCCGGAGGCGGGCCCACCGGAGTGGAACTGGCCGGCCAGATCCGGGAGATGGCCACCCGCACCCTGACCAACGAATTCCACAGCATCCAGCCGCAAGAGGCGCGGGTGCTGCTGTTCGACGGTGGCCAGCGCGTCTTGAAAAAGTTCGCGCCGGACCTTTCGGCGAAGGCCACCCAGACTTTGGCGGAACTCGGCGTCGAGATGCATTTCGGTGTGCACGTGACCGATGTCGGGCGCGACGGCGTCACTGTCACCCCGAAGAACGGCGGGCCCGACCGGCAGTTTGCAGCGCGGACCGTGCTGTGGACGGCAGGCGTCGAGGCCGTGCCGTTCGCCCGCCATGTTGCCGAAATCCTCGGAGCGCCAACCGATCGCGCCGGTCGGATACAGGTCGAGCCGGATCTGAGCGTCGCGGGGCACCCCGAGATCTTCGTCATCGGTGATCTCGCTGGGCGTGACAAGCTGCCCGGCGTCGCGGAGAACGCCATGCAGGGCGGCCTGCACGCGGCAGCCTGCATTCGCCGTGATCTCGCCGGGCGCCCGCGCCGCCCGTACCGTTACCGCGACCTCGGATCGGCGGCCTACATCAGCCATGGCAACGCGCTGCTTCAAGTGGGGCGAATCCGCGTGTCGGGTTATCTCGGCTGGGTGGCGTGGGGGCTGATCCACATCGCGTTCCTCACCGGCGTGCGCAACCGCATCAGCACAGTCGCGACCTGGCTGGCCTCGATCGCACGCGCCGGTCGCTATCACCGGGCGTTCATGCTCGGCGCGGCGGATCGTCCCGACCAGCGATACACGTATTCCACCTGGGATCTTCCGGAACCCGCACCCCCGCACCACCGCGCTTCCCGTTCGTGACCGTACGCCCGCACAAGGGGCGACCCAAGATCCACTCACCTTGACCGTGATGTCGATCACAGTAATATGACCAGTGGTCATCACTGGAGGGTGCCGATGCCGACTGTGACATGGGCTCGGGTCGATCCGAGCCGTCGCGCCGCTGTGATCGAGGCGGCAGAAGCGGAGTTCGGGGCGCGCGGCTACTCGCAGGGGAGCCTGAATGTCATCGCGCGTCGGGCGGGTGTCGCGAAGGGCAGCCTGTTCCAGTATTTCGCCGACAAGCGCGATCTCTACGCCTACATCGCAGACCTCGGCAGCCAGCGGGTGCGTTCATACATAGAAGACCGCATCCGTGAGCTCGACCCGAGTCGGCCCTTCTTCGAGTTCCTCACCGATCTGCTCGACACCTGGGTGGCCTACTTCGCCGACCACCCGCAGGACCGCGCCCTGCACGCCGCGTCGACCTTTGAAATCGACACTGATGCACGGGTTTCCGTGCACACGGTGATCCACCGCCACTATCTGGAGGTTCTGCGGCCGCTGGTGCGCGATGCGCACGTGCGGGGCGACCTGCGTGCCGATTGTGACACCGACGCGCTGTTGTCGTTGCTGCTGATGATCTTCCCCCACATGGCGCTGGCGCCCTATGTGCGCGGCATGGATCCGGTTCTCGGCCTCGATGACCCCACGCCTGATCAGCCGGCACTCGCGGTGCGCAGGCTCGTATCCGTTCTGGCCGAAGCGTTCTCCAGCCCCAGCCCATCCCGAACGACGACCAAGGAGGTCCAACAATGACACGGAAGAACTCAGCGTCACTCGATGCCGGTGGCCTCAACTGGGACAGCCTTCCCTTGAAGCTGTTCGCCGGGGGCAATGCGAAGTTCTGGAATCCCGCCGACATCGACTTCTCCCGCGACCGGGAGGACTGGGAGTCGCTGACGGAACTCGAACGGGACTGGGCCGCTCGACTGTGCGCCCAGTTCATCGCGGGCGAGGAGGCGGTCACCCAGGACATCCAGCCGTTCATGGCGGCGATGCGCGCCGAGGGACGTCTCGGTGACGAGATGTATCTGACCCAGTTCGCGTTCGAGGAGGCCAAGCACACCCAGGTCTTTCGGATGTGGCTGGACGCCGTGGGACTCACCGAGGACCTGCACCACTACCTCGACGAGCTTTCCGCCTACCGCCAGATGTTCTACGAGGAGCTGCCCAGTTCACTGGATGCGCTGACCGCCGACCCCTCCCCCACCGCGCAGGTGCGCGCATCGGTGACGTACAACCACGTCATCGAGGGCATGATGGCGCTGACGGGATACTATGCGTGGCACCGCATTTGCGTTGATCGTGGGATCCTGCCCGGCATGCAGGCGTTGGTGCGGCGTATCGGCGACGACGAACGCCGCCACATGGCGTGGGGCACGTTCACCTGCCGGCGGCACGTCGCAACTGACGACTCGAACTGGAAGGTGTTCGAGGAACGGATGAATGAACTGATTCCGCTGGCGCTGAAGAACACCGAAGACGCATTCGCGCTGTACGACGAGATCCCGTTCGATCTGACGATGGACGAGTTCCAGCAGTATGCGAGCGACAAGGGAATGCGGCGATTCGGCACCATCAGCAGTGCCAGGGGCCGCCCGGTCGGTGAGATCGATCTGGACTACTCGCCGCTGACGTTGGAGGACACTTTCGCGGACGAAGACGAGAAGTCGCTCGCCGCTTCGGTGTAGACCGCGCACCACTCCTCAGTGGCGCGGCGACGACTTTCATTGGCGCGTCATGGCGTAATGCAAGCTGTGGTACACCTCGCGCAGCAGCATCGGAATCTGCGTGTGAAGGGTTCTGAAGCGGCTGCTGGGCGTGGGCGACGGGTGCGCGTCGAGCCCGAGATCAGTGGCGATACGGGTGGCACGGCGCATGTGCAGCGGATCGCTGACAACGAGCATTCGATTGACATCGTGTTCGTCCAACAGCGGCATGGCGAAAGCGAAATTCTGCTTGGTGGTGCGCGATCTGTTCTCGATGAGCAGACGGTCGGCCGGAACTCCGGCGGTGATCAGCCAATCGCGGCCCGCCTCGGATTCGGAGAGCGTGTCTCCCTGTCCGACACCGCCCGTCAGGACGATCCGATCGACTTGTCCCGATCCGTACAGGGCGGCCGCGTGGCGAAGCCGCTCCTCGAGTACCGGCGACGGTTTGTCGTCGTCGACGGCCGCGCCGAGGACGATGGCCGCATCTGCCGCCGCTGAGTCCGACCGTTCGCTGAATGCGGTGGTAGCGATGGCAAGGCTCAGGACACCTGCTACCAACAGCACCAGGGCTATCGCGATTCGTCGCAATCCTCCGACGAGCCGTCTGCGTCGGACCGGCCCGACTAACCGCACCAGGTCACGATACTGGGCCTCGACCAGCGGGCGCACACGGTTTACATGTGTGATGCGGCGGCAAACCTGATGCATCAGCGGCCGGCAACAGGGAGAAGACGATGACCGCCTCGTTGAGTGCAGCCAAGGCCGTCCTCGGCGGATTGAGCGGTATCCGTTCGTGGCAGGAGGACTACTACCGCGACCTGCACCGTCATCCCGAACTGTCCCACCGCGAGCACCGGACCGCCCAGCGGGTCACCGAGGTACTCGCCGAATCCGGTTACCGCGTGCACGAGGGCATCGGGGGCACCGGCGTGGTCGGGATCCTGGAAAACGGCGCCGGCCCAACGGTGTTGCTGCGCGCCGACATGGACGCCTTACCAGTGCACGAGGAAACTGGGCTGGACTACGCCTCCACAGTTCATGACATCGACAGGGACGGACATGAGGTCCCGGTGATGCACGCCTGCGGCCACGATATGCACGTCACTGCGCTGCTCGGGGCCGCGCGCCTGCTGGCCGACGGGCGCGAACACTGGCACGGCACGGCCGTGGCGCTGTTCCAGCCCGCCGAGGAAACCGGTGACGGGGCGCAGACCATGATCGACGACGGCCTGGCGCAGCTACTTCCCCGCGTCGACGTATGCCTGGGCCAGCATGTGCTGCCCATACCCGCCGGCACGGTCGGCATTCACGCGGGCCCGTTCCTGGCGTCTGCCGACAGCATGCGGATCACCGTATTCGGCCGCGGCAGTCACGGTTCGATGCCGCAATCATCGGTCGATCCTGTGGTGCTCGCCGCGATGATCGTGGTGCGGTTGCAGACCGTGATCTCCCGGGAGATCAGCCCCGTCGAATCCGCGGTGCTGACCATCGGCAGCATCACCGCCGGCAGCAAGAGCAACGTGATCCCGGACCGCGCCGTGCTGCAGCTCAACATCCGCACCTACAACGGCCGCACGCGCAGCGCCGTCATCGACGCGGTGCGCCGGATCGTCAATGCCGAATGCGCCGCCTCGCGGTCCCCCAGAGAACCCGAGTTCGAACTGTTCGACCGATTCCCGTTGACCGACAACGATATTCCTACTACCGGCCGGGTTCGCGACTCGTTCACCGCGGAGTTCGGTGATCAGTGTCTGGACCTGCCGCCGGGCGCGGCCAGCGAGGACTTCAGCGCTATCCCCACGGCACTCGGCGCGCCGTACACATACTGGGGGGTCGGCGGCATCGATCCGGCCGTCTACCGGCACGCCGCCGAGGCCGGCCGGGTGGACCAGGACATCGC
>NZ_LQIX01000005.1 GCF_001500045.1 Mycobacterium sp. GA-1199 | reverse complement strand
ACCGGCAGCGTCATCGGGATGAACCGCGCCGGATAGGCCCCACACCACTCCTCGACGTGCCAGTCGTTGTAGGCCTTGACCAGCGCCAGCGAGAACTCCTGGTCCTCGGTGGCAAACAACCGACCCGCAAAACCGGGAAACGACGGAAAACACATCGAGCCCAGGATGCCGCCGGCGTTCATGTCCTTGACCCGCTCATCGACCTGCCAGCAGCCAGGCCGGATCTCATCCAGACCCTGCGGCTCCAGCCCGTACTCCTCCTTCGGGCGCCCCGCCACCGCGTTGAGCGCCACATTCGGAATCACCGTGTCCCGAAACTGCCAGGTATCCGAGCCATCCGGGTTGTGCACCAACCGCGGCGCCTCATCGATGTACTTCTGGGGCAAATGATTCTTGAACATGTCGGGCGGTTCGACGATGTGATCATCAACGCTGATCAAGATCATGTCGTCCTTGTTCATGCCCGTTCCTTTCGTCGCGTCCCCCGAGGCTAGCTATCCGGACTGTGCTCAATGTGAGGAAACTATCTTCTCACCCTACGAGAATCAATGTCCGAAAGCCACCCTATGGCCTCCTGTCAGGGCAGTTAGCCTTCGCGAGGCACCGCTGTGACCACCGTCGATGACGTCTCGCGTTGACCATCCGCGCAAAAGGTGGAAATCTATTGGCGAAATATGAGAACCTGATTCTCATCGCCGAGAGGACACAGGAAGGAGGCGCCTTGCGCGTGCCGCCGCTACCCGCACAGGAGTGGGACGAAGCCGTCTACCAGGCCCTGTCCAGCATGGCTCCCGAGCGGCGCAATCCCCAACTGGCGGGCAACCTGCTGGCGACGATGGTTCGCCATCCGAAGCTGACCCGCGCGTTCCTGCGCTTCAACTTCCACCTGCTGTACGGGTCGACGCTGCCGCCACGGCTACGCGAGCTGGCGGTGCTGCGCGTCGCGCACCTGACCAATTGCGAATACGAGTGGCGCCACCACGTCGAGATGGGCCGCGACGAAGGCCTGACGGACGAGGTCATCGACGCCCTCCAGCGCGGCGAGGCATCAGATGAACTCGACCGGGCCGTACTGCATGCGGTCGACGAACTACAAGCCCACGCCACCATCACCGACGCAACGTGGGCCGCATTGTCCGAGCACCTCGAGGAACGTCAGCTGATGGACCTCGTCTTCACCATCGGCTGCTATGGCGCACTCGCCATGGCCATCAACACTTTCGGCGTGGAACCAGACTCCGAAAATCTCGCAGAGAGGTAAGTCACCGTGGCATTTTTCCCGAAACCAGAAGAGGGTAGCTGGACCGAGCACTGGCCCGAACTCGGCACCGCACCGGTCGATTACACCGACTCGATCGACCCGGAGCAGTGGAAGCTCGAGCAGCAGGCCATCTTCCGCAAGTGCTGGCTCAACGTCGGACGTGTGGAGCGCCTTCCCAAGAAGGGCAGCTACTTCACGCGCGAGATGCCCTCGGCCGGTGCGGGCACGTCGGTGATCATCGTCAAGGACGGCGACAACGAGGTGCGCGCGTTTCACAACATGTGCCGCCATCGTGGAAACAAGCTGGTGTGGAACGACTATCCCGGCGAAGAGGTCTCGGGCACGTGCCGCCAGTTCACCTGCAAGTACCACGCCTGGCGCTACAACCTCAAGGGTGATCTGACCTTCATCCAGCAGGAGGGCGAGTTCTTCGACGTCGACAAGGCCGACTACGGCTTGGTGCCGGTGCGGTGCGAGGTGTGGGAAGGCTTCATCTTCATCAACTTCGACAACGACGCCGAGCCGCTGATCGACTACCTCGGCGACTTCGCGAAGGGCCTGGAGGGTTATCCGTTCCACGAGATGACCGAGACGTATTCGTATCGCGCCGAGGTGAACTCGAACTGGAAGCTGTTCATCGACGCGTTCGTCGAGTTCTACCATGCGCCCATCCTGCACATGAAGCAGGCGGTCAAGGAGGAGGCCGAGAAGCTGGCCAGCTACGGCTTCGAGGCGCTGGCCTACGACATAAAGGGCAGGCATTCCATGGTGTCCTCGTGGGGCGGCATGAGCCCGCCGAAGGACATCAACATGGTCAAGCCCATCGAGCGCATCCTGCACAGCGGGCTGTTCGGACCGTGGGACCGACCCAAAATCAAGGGCATCCTGCCCGACGAACTGCCGCCGGCGGTCAACCCGTCGCGGCACCACGCCTGGGGCCAGGACTCCTTCGAGTTCTTCCCGAACTTCACACTGCTGCTGTGGGCACCGGGCTGGTACCTGACCTACCACTACTGGCCCACCGACGTGGACAAGCACATCTTCGAGTGCACCCTGTACTTCGTGCCCGCCACCAACACCCGCGAGCGGCTTGCTCACGAACTCGCGGCCGTGACGTTCAAGGAGTACGCGTTCCAGGACGCCAACACTCTCGAGGCCACCCAGACGATGATCAACACCCGTGTGGTCAAGGATTTCCCGTTGTGCGACCAGGAGGTCCTGCTGCGTCACCTGCACAAGACCGCGTGGGATCACGTGAACGCCTACAAAAAGGAGAAAGGCCTCACCAACGGCCAGACCTCCACCAGCGCGAGCGAGAAGGACGCGATCAATGCCTAAGTTGCCGGAAGAATTCGCCGACCTGGAGCGGTTCACCGACTGGTGCCTGCCCACCGAGGAAGAGCGCTACCAGAAGCGACTGTCCTCGACGATGGAAGAGATGCAGGAGTTCTACGACGCCGGCATGGAACGCCTCGAGGCCGTCATGGAGTACTGCGACGCCCGCTTCCCGCTGGACGGGATGCCCGACGACGCAAAGGCTCTCATCCACATGATGCAGTCGCTGGTCAACGTGTCGTTCCCGATCGAGGTGTGGAAGCAGCCGCGCGTGCTCGACAGCGGCGCAACCTATATCACCTGTATCAGGGAGCCGGTGGTATAGGAGTGCTGACCCTCAAGGCCGCGGGTCTACTCGACGTCGACGCCGGCGAGATCGTCCGGCCCGGCATCGTGCGGATCGACGGCGACCGCATCGTGGGAGTCGGTGGGCCGACCGAGGGCGACGTCATCGATCTCGGTGACGCCATCCTGCTGCCCGGACTGATGGACATGGAGGTCAACCTCCTGATGGGCGGCCGGGGCGAAAACCCCGGCCTGTCCCAGGTCCAAGACGATCCCGCGACGCGGGTGCTGCGGGCCGTCGGCAATGCCCGGCGCACATTGCGGGCCGGTTTCACGACGGTTCGCAACCTCGGGTTGTTCGTCAAGACCGGTGGGTACCTGCTCGACGTCGCGCTGGGCAAGGCGATCGACGCGGGCTGGATCGACGGTCCGCGGGTGATCCCGGCCGGCCACGCGATCACCCCGACCGGGGGCCACCTCGACCCGACGATGTTCGCGGCATTCATGCCCGGCGCACTGGAGCTGACAATCGAGGAGGGCATCGCCAACGGCGTCGACGAGATCCGCAAGGCGGTGCGCTACCAGATCAAGCACGGGGCGCAGCTCATCAAGGTCTGCGTGTCCGGCGGTGTGATGTCGCTGACCGGAGAGGCTGGCGCGCAACACTATTCGGACGAGGAACTGCGGGCCATCGTCGACGAGGCGCACCGGCGTGGCCTGAAGGTGGCCGCGCACACCCACGGAGCCGAGGCGGTCAAGCACGCCGTCGCGTGCGGTATCGACTGCATTGAGCACGGCTTCCTGATGGACGACGAAGCCATCCAAATGCTCGTCGACAACGACCGATGGCTGGTGACCACGCGCCGCCTCGCCGAGGCCATGGATGTGTCCCGGGCTCCGAAAGCACTGCAGGACAAGGCCGCCGAGATGTTTCCGAAGGCGCGTACATCCATCAAGGCCTCTTACGAGGCAGGCGTGAAGATCGCCGTCGGCACCGATGCCCCGGCCATCCCCCACGGCAAGAACGCCGATGAACTCGTCACGTTGGTGGACTGGGGTATGCCACCCGCGGCCGTGCTGCGCGCGGCCACCGTCGTCGCCGCCGATCTGATCGACAGAAGCGACCTGGGCCGCATCGCCGAGGGGTACCTCGCGGACATCGTCGCGGTGCCCGGGGATCCCCTCGCCGATATCAGTGTTACACGCGATGTCAGCTTTGTAATGAAGGGCGGTAAGGTCTTCCGACATGACTCGAACTGACGACCTCGTCGAGATCCAGCAGCTGCTGGCCAAGTACGCCGTCACCATCACCCAGGGCGATATCGAGGGGCTGACTTCGGTGTTCACCCCGGACGGGACGTACAGCGCGTTCGGCTCCACGTACACGCTGAACCGCTTCCCCGAACTCGTCGAGGCCGCGCCCAAGGGTCTGTTCATGACCGGCACGTCACTGGTGCATCTGGATCCGGACGACCCCGACAAGGCGTCGGGGACGCAGCCACTGTGCTTCATCGAACACTCCAAACACGACATGCGCATCGGCTACTACAACGACACCTACGTCCGCACCGATGACGGCTGGCGGCTGAAAACCCGTGCCATGACGTTCATTCGGCGCAGCGGTGACCACGACTCCGGCCGCCCACACGCGATCGGAAGGCCCGAAGCTGGATGAGTGATGACCTCTTCGAGCCCGCCACATTCCGCGCCAGGCTGCGGGAATGGCTGGACGCCAGATTCGATTCCGGCGAACTGACCCCGCTCACCGACGACCATTCGCTCGACGCGCATCAAGCCCAGCACCTGCGGGTACTCAAGGCGCTGTACGACGCCGACTGGATGCGTTACGGCTGGCCGGAGTCGGCCGGCGGGCTCGGCGGACCCGACATCCTGCGCGCCATCGTCGGCGAGGAGGTCGTGGGACGCGGTCTCGACCACCCGGGCCCGTATTCGATGCTCGACGTGCTCACGCCGACCATGATCGACTACGCCCGGCCGGAACTGGCCGCGGAGATGGTGCCGCGGCTGCTCTCGGGTGAAGAGTCGTGGTGTCAGGGTTTTTCCGAACCCGGTTCGGGCAGCGACCTGGCGTCGTTGACGACCCGCGCTGTGCCACAGGGCGACAACTGGGTGGTCAACGGCCAGAAGGTGTGGACCAGCTTCGCTCAGTACGCCACCCGCTGCATCCTGCTCACCCGCACCGGAGACGCGAATACGCCCAACCACGAGGCGATCACCGCATTCTTCGTTGACCTCGACTCCCCGGGTGTCTCGGTGCGGCCGCTGCGCACCATGCACGACGTCGATGAGTTCTGCGAGGTGTACTTCGACGACGTCGTGGTGCCTGCGGATCGCATGCTGGGCAGTCCCGGAGACGGTTGGAAACTGGCGATGGACCTGCTCCCCTACGAGCGTTCCACCTGCTTCTGGCAGCGCATCGCCTACCTGTACTCGCGGTTCGACGACCTCGTCAACGAAGTCAAAGGACTTGGCACTGCCTCAGATTCGGATCTCGGCGAGGTATACCTGGCGCTGCACACGTTGCGCTGCCGTTCGCGCGCGACCCAGCACCGGCTGGGCGAGGGACAGAAACTGGGTGCGGACACCTCGATCGACAAGGTGTTGCTGGCGGGCGCCGAGCAGCGGCTCTACGACACCGTGCGCGACCTGTTGCCGGGGCGCATCGAACTCGAAGACAACGTATGGCGGACCGAGTACCTGTATTCGCGGGCCGCGAGCATCTACGGCGGCACCGCCGAGGTGCAACGCAATATCATCGCCCGTCGCCTGCTCGATCTCGGTAAGGAGTGAGGAGTGGAATCCGGTTTGGACGCCGAATCACTGGCGATGCTCGAAGACACCCTGCGCAAGACGATGCTGTCCGCCTCGGGAGCCGAGCTGGACGCTGCGCTGGCGGAGCTGGGCTGGGCCGAGATGCTGGCGGACGCGCCCGACCAGGCGATTCCGCTGGTGTTCCGCCTGCTAGGCGAAACCGGTTCGCACGCTTCGGTTCTCAACGATGTGCTGTTGGAGACCATCGGCGGCCTGCCCGGTGGTACACCGCCAATGCCCTACACCGGCGGCAGCTGGGTGGTCTGGGAGCGCACGGCCAACACCGAGCCGACGCTGGGTGACCTGCCGTTGCGCCGGGTCCCTGACGGGGAGTTGATGCGAATGGGCGAGGCGCGTCGCGCGGTGGGCTGGTGGCTGGTCGGATCGGCACGCGGAATGCTCGCACTGGCCCGTCAGCACGCGTTGGACCGCGTCCAGTTCGGTAAGCCGATCGCGTCGTTCCAGGCCATCCGGCACCGGTTGGCCGAGACGCTCGTAGCGATCGAAGGCGCCGAGGCGACGCTGGGTCTGCCCGGTACGGAAAGCGCGGACCTCACGGCGATGCTGGCCAAGGCGGCCGCGGGCAAGGCGGCGATGACTGCGGCCAAGCACTGCCAGCAGGTGCTCGGCGGCATCGGCTTCACCGCCGAACATGATCTGCACCGGCACATCAAACGGGCCCTGGTGCTGGACGGATTGCTCGGCAGCTCACGCGAACTCACCAAGAGAGCCGGAGCCGGCCTGCGGGCCAGAGGCTCGGTCCCCCGCCTCGCCCACCTCTAGTTCATTTCCGCGAGCTCCCCCTTTGCCGCGAGCGTGCGTGTTTGCACCCGACACGCCGCGGAATCTCAGCACTTTGCGCGCGCTCGGCGCCACCGACTGTGCACAAAGGCGGTTTCATCCACAGACGGTGTTCTTTGCGTCCGAGCTGTTGACGCGTCGGCGCGAGGATTGCCGCCATGGATACCGCCCTGAGGCAGTTGTTCGACGAGCAAGGTGGCGTGGCGACCAGCGCCCAGATCCTGGCGATCATTCCCAGATACACATTCGAATCAGTGCTGAAAGCCAAGTATCTCGAGCGAATCTGGCACGGAATCTACTGTCTCGGCGAGCCAACGGACGAGCTACGGCTGCGCGGACTGGACCTGTCGTGCGGCACGACGGTACCGGTGTGCCTGTCGACCGCCGCGGCCCTGTTCGGCTTTGACACCGAAGGGCCTGCCGCACTTCACGTTCTCAATCCCCCCGGCCACCAGCTGCGCCCGGCCGACGGTCTTGTGGTGCACCGCCGGAAAGGCGCACCGCTGGTCCGCACGGGCGACCGGGTCGCGACGTCACCGGCATGGACTGCGATCGAAGTGGCCCGCGCTTTGCGACGGCCCCGCGCACTCGCAACGCTCGATGCCGCGCTCCGCTCCGGAACGTGCACGCTACCCGAATTGTGGGGCGCGGCAATTCGACAGGCCGGCCGGCGCGGCATTGTCGCGGTGCGCGACCTTCTTCCTCTCGCCGACGGACGCGCCGAGTCCCCGATGGAAAGTGAAGCGCGGCTGGCAATGATCGACGGTGGATTGCCGATGCCCGAACTGCAGTACGAGGTCGTCGACGGCAACGGACAACTGCGACGTCTCGACTTCGCATGGCCGGATTGTCATGTCGCGGTCGAGTACGACGGCATCGATTGGCACACCGATCCCGACGTGCTGCGCAATGACCGCCGACGCCAACTCGCCCTGCAGGACGTCGGCTGGACCGTCATCGCGATCGTCTCAGACGACGTGCGGCACCGGGCGGCGGACTTCGTAGGCAGGATCGACCGACAGCTCCGTCACGCTCGCGCCGCGTGAGCGCGCGCAAAGTGTCGAAATCTGGCGGTGTGTCGCGCGCAGACACGCACTCTCGCGGCAAAGAATTACTGGATGCTGGCCTTCATCTCGTCGAGGTTCACCAGCACCGGCCATCCGCCGACGCTGAGCGCGTTGCCGTGGCCGGTCTGGTGGATGTCGAACACCGACTGGATGGCGGCGTAAAACCCCTGCACGTCGAGCGTCTGGTTCACCGCACGTTTGGCCTGGCGCAGCGCAAACGGTGACATCTTCGCGATCTGTTCGGCCATCGCCCTGGTTTCCGAGTCGAGCTGATCGCGCGGCACCACTTTGTTCACCATGCCGGTGGCAGCGACCTCCTCGGCCGTCATCGCGCGGCCGGTGAACAAAATCTCCTTGGCCTTGCGCGGCCCGAGTTCCCATGTGTGGCCGTGGTATTCGACGCCGCCGATGCCCATCAGCACCACCGGATCGGAGAACTGGGCGTCGTCGGCCGCGATGATCAGATCGCACGGCCAGCACAACAGCAGCCCACCGGAGATGCAGCGACCCTGCACCGCGGCGATCGAGGGCTTGGGCACATTGCGCCAGCGCAGCGTGTACTCCAGATAGCGCTTCGCTTCATGCTGGATGATGAATTCCAGCGTGATCTTGTCCGGTACCGGTCCCCCGCCGCGCAGGTCGTGCCCGGCCGAGAAGTGCTTCCCGTTGGCGCGCAACACGATCACCGACACCTCGGGATCCTCTGCCGCGCGGGTCCACGCCCCGTCGAGTTCGTCGAGCAGTTCCGGGTTCTGGGCGTTGGCGGCCTCGGGCCGGTTCAACGTGATGGTCGCGATGCGGTCGGCGACCTCGTATTCGATGTACATGGTGCAGTCCTTCTAGTTTCGCGGCAGTCCCAGCAGTCGCTGGGCGATGATGTTGCGTTGGATCTCTGAGGTGCCGCCGGCAATCGTGCCGCCGAACGTGCGAACGTAGCGCTCGAACCAGCCGCACCGGTACAGCTCGAGATGCTGTGCGCTGTAGGGCCCCGAGAACGTCGGATGGGCCAACGCGTCGACCCCCGCCGCGCCCACCGCGTACTCGGCCGCCGACTGCGACGCCTCCGAGCCGAGGAGTTTGAGCACCGACAGAGCGGGTACATCCTCATCGCCGCGGGCGGCACGCGCGAGTGCCACCGAACCGAGCAGGCGCAGCGCCTGGTTGTCCATCACCAGCCCGGCGTACCGGTCGCGATCGAGTGCGGAGGTGGGACGGAAATCCTCGACCAGCTCCTGCAGGCGGTCCGCATAGCTGAGCCACAACATGTTTCGCTCATGCCCGAGCGAACCGTTGGCGACCCGCCAACCCTCGTTCAGCGGTCCGATCAAATTCTCCGCGGGCACCCGCACGTCGTTGAAGAAGACCTCGTTGAAATCGAGGTCGTCGGCATCACACAGCGATGCGAACGGGCGCCGCACCACGCCCGGCAGGTCCGTGGCGATCATCAGCACGCTGATGCCCTTGTGCTTGGGCGCTATCGGATCGGTACGAACGAAAGTCAGCAGGACGTCGGCGTCGTGCGCCCCGGAGGTCCACACCTTCTGCCCATTGACGACGAAGTGGTCCCCGTCCTGCACCGCGGCGGTCCGCAGCGACGCGAGATCCGAGCCGGCGCCTGGCTCGCTCATCCCGAGTGACGCGGTGATCTCGGCGCGCAGGATCGGGATCGCCCAACGACGCTGTTGTTCGGGCGTCCCGAACGAGATCAACGACGCAGAGATGATGCCCACGCCCTGCGGGTTGTAGGTCAAATACACGCGCCGACGTGCCAGTTCCTGCTGATGGACGTACTGCTGCAGGATCGTCGCGTTGCGCCCGCCAAATTCCGGCGGATAGCCGGGCAGCAGCCAGCCGTGGTCGAACATCAGCCGCTGCCAGTCTCGAGCCCAGCCCGGCACGTCGCTGCTGGACCGCGAGCGCTCGAGCGCCACGTCATCGGAGGGAAGATGTTCGTCGAGGAAGGCGTTGAATTCGGCGCGGAACGCCTCGACATCAGCATCGAAGGTGAGCTGCACGGGACTCCCGCCGGATCAAATCTTTGGTAGGACTATTGTTATCTCCAAAATGAGAATACTATTCTCATCGTGAGAAAGTTACAATCTCTGACACGTTGGCCGCGAGGGGGTCGAGGACCGCAATGGCGAGACGTTCTCCGGTACAGTCAGTTCATGTTCTCCCCACCCGGCCGGCGTCTGAGCCACCGGTGACAAGCCCCAGCGAAGAGCCCGCCTGGAAGCAGCGTGCGGTCGAACGGTCGATCAAAACGGCGAAGCTCCGAGCCGCGCAACGCGTGCAGCGCTTCCTGGACGCCGCTCAGGCGATCATCATCGAAAAAGGCAGCACCGACTTCACCGTCCAAGAGGTCGTCGACCGCTCGCGGCAGTCGCTACGCAGCTTCTACCTGCAGTTCGACGGTAAGCATGAGCTGCTGCTGGCGCTTTTCGAGGATGCACTGAGCCGGTCGGCCGACCAGATCCGCGCCGCCACCACCACCGAGGACGAGCCGATCGAGCGACTCAAGGTCGCCGTGCAGTTGCTCTTCGAATCCTCGCGTCCGGACCCGACCGCCAAGCGCCCGCTGTTCACCGACTTCGCGCCTCGGCTGCTGCTCTCGCACCCCGCCGAGGTCAAGGTCGCGCACGCACCACTGCTCGCGCTGCTGACGGAACTGATGGAAGAGGCCGGCGAGGCGGGCCAGTTGCGGGAGGGCATCAACCCGAAGCGGATGGCGGCCATGACGATGCAGACCGTCATGTTCGTGGCCCAGTCCAACGGTGCCGAGGACGGCACAACGCACCCGATCACCGCCGACGAGGTCTGGGACTTCGTCTCGCACGGTTTTGCCGCCCAATAGGCGGAGAACTTCGTTCTCACGTGCGGCGCGAGAATCGCGTTCTCGGCTCCCAGCGCTATGCCCGCGGGCGCCCGACACGCTCTGCGGAGAACCGGATTCTTCCCAGCGAAGAGCTTAAATATTCCGTTTTGAATCCCGTATTGACACTCCTCCGGAGCGAATGCCAGAGTTGTGAGACAAATGCCAGCCCACTGTCTTATGCGACCTGACCGGCGAGAGGCGATCCGGTGACGATCAGCGCTGAAAATCCCGACGTGCACGAAGCGAAGCAAGACGAGTTGTACTACGACCCGTACAGCGTCGACCTCAACATGAACCCCTATGCGGTCTTCGCGCGTCTGCGTGAAGAGGCCCCGCTGTACTACAACGACAAGCACGACTTCTACGCGTTGAGCCGTTTCGAGGACGTCAACAAGGCCGTCATCGACCACCAGACCTTCATCTCTGGTCGCGGTGCGTTGCTCGAGATCATCAAGTCGGGCATGGAAATCCCCCCGGGCACACTGATTTTCGAAGACCCGCCGATCCACAACATCCACCGCAACCTGCTGTCCCGGGTGTTCACCCCGCGCAAAGTGCAGGCGTTGGAGCCTCAGATCCGCGAGTTCACCGCCCGTTGCCTGGACCCGTTGACCGGCACGGACAAATTCGACTTCGTCACCGATCTCGGCGCGCAGATGCCGATGCGTGTCATTGGAATGCTGTTGGGCATTCCCGAAGCCGACCAGCGCCGCGTCACCGAACACGGTGAAGCGACGTTGCAGAGCGACTCGGTCGATCTACTGGCAACCGGTGAGGTGTTCGCCGAGTTCATCGACTACCGCACCGAACATCCCTCCGACGACATCATGACGGATCTGCTGAACGCCGAGTTCGAAGACGAAACCGGTGCCCGTCGCCGACTACGCCGGGAAGAACTGCTGATGTACCTGACGGTCATCGCCACGGCGGGCAGCGAGACCACGACGCGCTTGATCGGTTGGGCCGGAAAGACACTCGCCGATTACCCCGACCAGCGCGCCGAGTTGGCCGCAGACCCGAGCCTCATTCCGCAGGCGATCGAAGAGATCCTGCGCTGGGAACCGCCCGCGCTGCAGATCGCCCGTTACGTGACCCGTGATGTGGAGTACTACGGCCAGACGGTCCCCGAGGGATCGGCCATGCTGATGCTGGTGGGCGCGGCCAACCGCGACCATCGCCGCTTCCCGCCGGACGGCGACGTCTTCGATATCCACCGAGAGCTGCACTCACACATGACTTTCGGCGCCGGCACCCACTTCTGCATGGGTAACGCCCTAGCGCGCCTGGAGGGCAGGATCGCGCTCGAGGAAATCCTCAAGAGATTCCCGACCTGGCAGGTCGACTGGCCTAACGCGCGCCCGTCGCAGACCACCGCGGTCCGCGGCTGGGAATCCATGCCCACCTTCGTGAACTCGAAATAGCACCGAGACCCCTGTAACCACAACGAATTGAGGTAACCGATGACCGGACGCGTTGAAGGCAAGGTCGCTTTCATCACCGGCGCCGCCCGCGGCCAGGGCCGCGCACATGCCGTACGGCTGGCCCAGGAAGGCGCCGACATCATCGCCGTCGACATCTGCAAGCAGATCGACAGCGTGCAGATTCCACTGTCGACGCCCGAAGACCTTGCGGAAACCGCGGATCTGGTGAAGGGCCTCAACCGCCGCATCTACACCGCCGAGGTCGACGTCCGCGACTTCGACGCGCTCAAGGCCGCCGTCGACACCGGTGTCGAACAGCTCGGCCGGCTGGACATCATCGTCGCCAACGCCGGTATCGGAAACGGCGGCGCGACGCTGGACAAGACCAGCGAAGGTGACTGGACCGACATGATCGACGTCAACCTCGGCGGGGTCTGGAAGAGCGTCAAGGCCGGTGTCCCGCACATCCTGGCCGGTGGCCGCGGCGGTTCGATCATTCTCACCAGTTCGGTCGGCGGCCTGAAGGCCTACCCGCACACGGGCCATTACGTCGCGGCGAAACACGGTGTGGTGGGCCTGATGCGGACATTCGCGGTCGAGCTCGGCGCACAGAACATCCGGGTCAACTCCGTGCATCCGACCAACGTCAACACGCCGCTGTACATGAACGAGGGGACGATGAAGCTGTTCCGTCCCGATCTGGAGAACCCGGGCCCCGACGACATGAAGGTCGTTGCGCAGATGATGCACACGCTGCCGATCGGCTGGGTGGAGCCCGAGGACATCGCCAACGCGGTGCTGTTCCTGGCCTCCGACGAGAGCCGCTACATCACCGGCGTGACACTGCCGGTCGACGGCGGCAGCTGCCTCAAGTAACGGGGCGCGGCAGATGACCGCCGCCGAGCTGTCGCTTCCGCGCAGCTGGGAGGAGATCACGCCGGGGTGGATGACGGCGGTGCTCGGGAAGCACTTCCCGGGCGCCACCGTCGACGCCGTCAGCGTCGCACTGCGCGACGACGGCACCAACCGCCGGGCGCGGCTGGCGCTGAGGTATTCAGCGGGGTCGGGTCCGGCGACAGTGTTCGCCAAGGCCGTCGACCCCGACCACGCCGAACTCGTCGCACTCACCAGCGGCCTGTTCCACGAACCGCGGCTGTTCAGTTCGGGGGTCTCACTGCCGCTGGACCATCCGGCCGTCTACGCCGCGCTCATCGACGAACCCGGATCGAACTTCGTGATGATCATGGAGGACGTGGTCGCGCGCGGCGCCGACCCGCGCGACTCCACCCGGCCGATGACGGTCGAGCAGGTCGCCAACGGCGTCCGCGGGCTGGCGCGCATGCACAGCCAGTTCTGGGGTGAGCGGCTCACCGCGAACCCGGCGCTGGGCTGGGTCGAGCCGTTCGTCGCGTTCGAAGGCCTCGAGCATGCTCCACTCGACATCGCCCGAAAGCGACTGGGCAGCACGGTCTCTTCGGAGATCGTCGAGATGAGCGGTACGGAGCTTTTCGTCGACATCTGGGCCCGTTGCATCGGCACCCTCACGACCTCACCGCATACCCTTCTGCACGGTGATCCGCACATCGGCAACACCTACGTGCTGCCCGATGACGACGTGGGGTTCCTGGACTGGCAGATGGCCCGACGCGGCAACTGGTCGCTGGATCTGGGGTACTTCTTGCAGGGTGCGTTGACGATCGAGGATCGCAGAAAAGCCGAGCGGGATCTGCTCGACGAGTACCGGGCCGCGCTCAGGCTGCCCGCCGACGAACTTCCGTCGGCCGAGGAGGTGTGGCTGCGCTACCGCGCGTCGGTCGCGCACGGGCTGGCCATCTGGATGGCCACCCTCTCCGGGGGCGACGCCTGGCAGAGCGCGGACATCTGTTTAGCTCTGGCACAACGGTATTCGGCGGCCTTCGTCGACCTCGACACCCGCGCCGCGCTGTCGGCCCTGGACTGACCGCGTCCAGCCCGTCACCTGAAACTGAAGGAGAAAAGGGTGACCCGTCTTCGGGACCTGCTCGACATGAGCGACAAGGTCGTGGTCATCACTGGCGGCAGCCGCGGGATCGGCCGGGCCGTCGCCCAGGGGTTCGCGGAGGCGGGCGCCGATGTGGTGATCGCCAGCCGAAAGCTCGAGAACTGTGAAGCGGTCGCCGCGGAGATCGAGCGCACCACCGGTCGGCGGGCTCTGCCCGTCGGATGCCATGTGGGCCGGTGGGACGACGCCGAGGCGCTCCTCGAGAAGGTCTACGATGCCTTCGGTCGATGCGATGTGCTGATCAACAACGCCGGAATGTCGCCGGTGTACGACGATCTCACCTCTGTCACGCAGGAACTCTACGACAAGGTGCACGCGGTCAATGCGCGCGGACCGTTCCGGCTGGCAACGCTTTTCGGAACTCGGATGGCGGAGGCGGACGGCGGGTCGATCATCAACGTCACCACGGCGGGCACACTGCGACCGGATACGGCGGACCTCCCCTACGCCATGGCGAAGGCGGGGCTGAACGCCCTGACCCTGGCCTTGGCCGGGGCGTGGGCGCCGAAGGTTCGGGCCAACCTCGTCATGCCGGGTGCGTTCGACACCGATATCTCGAAATCCTGGGGCCCGCAGGCGCAGGCCGCGGCGGCGGCGATGAATCCGATGAAGCGCATCGGGGTGCCCGAGGACATGGCCGGCTTGTGCGTTTTCCTGGCCAGCGACGCGGCCGGTTACATCAACGGGGCACAGATTCTCGTCGACGGCGGACTGTTCCGCACACTCTGAAACCCGCGCGACTCGAGCGCATTCAGATCTCGATGACGATCTTGCCCAATGCCTTGCGCTCCGCGACGTGGCGCAACGCGACCGCGGCATCGTCGAGCGGAAAACGCCCACCGATGTACGGTCGCAGCTTCCCTTCGGCGAAGAGTGCGTCCAGCTCTTCGTCGTCGCGTATGACCTCGTCCGGATAGTCGGACGCGAAGGTCCGGATCTCCATGCCGCGCACGGTGATCCCTTTGAGCAGAACAAGATTCAGGGGAATGGAAGGAATCTCACCGGCCGCGTACCCGAGCGTGACGAATGTTCCGCCCCGCCCCAGGCCCCGCAGCGCGGGCAGGGAGTACGGCCCGCCGACAGGGTCTACGACGATCTGTGCGCCGGCCTTGCCGGTGATCTCCTTGATCCGGTCCCGCAGGTTTTCGCGGTCGTAGTCCACACATGCTTCGGCGCCGCGCTCGCGGCACAGCTCGAGCTTCTCCTCGCCGGAGGCCGCGGCCAGCACCCTGCCCCCGAGAAGTTGCGCAATGTCGACCGCGGCGATACCCACGCCCCCGGCGGCACCGAGCACGACGACCCAATCACCCGGGCACACCGGCGCGATCGTGCGCAAGGTGTAGTAAGCGGTCCGATACGTGACCCCGAACGCGGCGGCTTCGGCGTAGTCGACGCCATCCGGAATCGGCGACACCGCGCGTGCGTCCACCACCGCCTGCTCGGCGAACGCACCGACGAACGTCGTCGCCGTCACTCGGGAGCCGCCTCGGCAGTCGACGCCGTCACCGACGGCGATCACCTCTCCGGCCATCTCGCTGCCGGGGCTGAACGGAGGCGGCACCTTGACCTGATAGTTGCCGCCGATCAACAGCACATCGGGATAGTTCACGGCAGCCGCACGCACCCTGATGACGACTTGACCAGGTTGCGGTGTCGGGTCGGGAAGTTCGTCGAGCACGAGATCCTCCGGTTGGCAGTACTCCCGGCACACGATCGCCCTCATCAGTCACTCCAATCGTTCGACCACCTAACAGTAGTCATGGGGTCACACCGTCCGATCACCCGCACGCCCGTGGTTGCGCTGCCCCATCAGCACGACTGAAACCCCCCGAGCATGACCGTCCGAGTGGTTCGATGGAGCCTTGGGTACCGGTGGTTGGTGGGGGTGGGCATGTGAAGCGACTCAACGGCATGGACGCGATGCTGCTCTACAGCGAGACGCCCAATCTGCACACGCACACGTTGAAGGTCGCGATCATCGACACCGCCGAATTCGACGGCGAATTCACGTTCGACCTGTTCCGCCGGACCATCGCCGGGCGGCTGCACCTGCTCGACCCGCTGCGCTACCGGCTCGTCGACATCCCGTTCAAGTTGCATCACCCGATGTGGCTCGAGGACTGCCCGGTCGACCTCGACTACCACCTGCGCCGCGTCCAGGTGCCGAGCCCGGGTGGGCGCCGCGAGCTCGACGAGGTCATCGGCCGGATCGCCAGCACACCGCTCGACCGCAGCCGGCCGCTGTGGGAGTTCCACTTCGCCGAGGGAATGGCCGACGACCGGTTCGCGCTCATCGGCAAGGTGCACCACACACTGGCCGACGGTGTGGCATCGGCGAATCTGCTTGCGCGGCTGATGGATCTCGCGGACGGCACGCAGCACGAGCACGAGGACTACGCCGTCTGTGACAGCCCGGGTCGCTCCGAGCTGATGAAGTTCGCGATGCGCGACCACGCCACGAACGTCGCCGCGCTGCCCACTCTCGCCCGTGACGCCGTCCGGGGGTTCACCAAGTTGCGGCGCCGCGCCAAAGAGCGCGCCGATCAACCGGACCTGGCGAAGATGTTCCGCACGCCGCCGACGTTCCTCAACCACGTGGTCTCGCCGGGACGCACGTTCGCCACCGCGTCGCTGTCGCTGGCCGAGATCAAGGAGACGGCCAAGCAGCTCGAGGTGACGTTCAACGATCTTGTGCTGGCCACTGCGGCGGGTGGGCTGCGAGAACTGTTGTTGCGTTACGACGGGCGCGCGGACCGTCCGTTGATGGCGTCGGTCCCGGTCAGCACGGACCTGTCCCCCGACCGGATCACCGGCAACGAAATCGGTGGGCTGTCGGTATCTCTTCCCGTTCACATCGATGATCCGCTCGAGCGGGTCCGGTTGACCTCCCTGGCAACGGGGCGGGCCAAAGAGAACTATGAACTGCTCGGCCCCAAACTGCAGGGCCAGCTGATGGAATACCTGCCTCCCCCGCTGACACCGGCACTACTGCGCTGGCAGAGCCAGCGCGCCAAGCACAATCCGCTGATGAACGTCGCGGTGTCGAGCGTGCCGGGACCACGCCGACGCGGCCACATCGGCGGCGCCCCGGTGAGCGAGATCTACTCGATCGGCGTGCTCTCGGCCGGTAGCGCGTTCAACATGACGGTGTGGAGCTACGTCGACCAGGTGGACATCTCGATCCTGTCCGACGACCGAACCTTCAATGACATCCACGAAGCCACCGACGCGATGGTGCACGGACTCGACGAGATCCGCTCTGCAGCAGGACTTCCCGCGTTGTCCGTGGTCGGTACGGCGATGGCCCCGGCGCGAGCGGCCCGCTAGTCGACGCGGTCTAGAAGGTCCTTCCGCGCCACCTTGCCGGTGCTGCCGCGCGGCAGTTCGTCGAGGACCGTGATCTGCCGCGGCACCTTGTAGTTGGCGAGGTTGTCGCGGACGTGCTGCTTGAGGTCGTCGGGGCTGGCGCTTCCACCGTCGTTCAGCACGACGAAGGCGACGAGGCGCTGACCGTACTGCTCGTCGTCGACGCCCAGCACCACCGCCTCCTTGACGTCGGAGTGTTGGCCCAGCGTCTTCTCGACCTCGATCGGGTAGACGTTCTCACCGCCCGAGACGATCATCTCGTCGTCGCGGCCGACCACGAACAACCGACCGGCCTCGTCGAGGTAACCGACATCCCCCGACGCCATGAACCCGTCGTGGAAGTCCTTGGTCTTGCCGGAGGTGTATCCGTCGAACAATGTGCCGCTGCGGACGAAGATCTGACCGGTCTGCCCGGTGGGAAGTTCGTTGAAATCCGCGTCATAGATGCGGATCTCGGTGCCATCGGCGGCGGTTCCTGCCGTGTCGGGCGCCGCTCGCAGGTCCGACGGCGTTGCGGTGGCGATCATCCCCGCCTCTGTGGCGTTGTAGTTGTTGTAGATGACGTCGCCGAACCGGTCCATGAACTTGATCACCACATCGGGACGCATCCGGGAACCCGAGGCCGTTGCGAAGCGAAGTGACTTGCCGCTGTAGCGATTCAACACCTCGTCCGGCAGGTCCATGATCCGGTCGAACATCACCGGTACCACGACCAGGCCGGTCGCCTTGTAGCGGTCGATCAACTCCAGCGTCGCCTCCGGGTCGAATTTGCGCCGCGTGACGATGGTGCAGGCCAGCAGCGCGGAGAACAGCAACTGCGAAAAGCCCCACGCGTGGAACATCGGCGCGACGATGACGGTCGCCTCTTCGGCGCGCCACGGCGTCCGGTCCAGAACCGCCTTGAGATCGCCTGCGCCGCCGCTGCCTTCACCGCGTTTGGCGCCCTTCGGGGTCCCGGTGGTGCCCGACGTCAGCAAGATGATGTCGCTCTTGCGTTCGGCCGGGGCGGGCCGCTTGCCGAGATTGGCTTCGATGAGCCGATCGAGCGTCGGGCCGTCGGTGGCTTTGTCGGTCCAGGCGAGGATGCGCGTCGCGTCCGGCTTGTCTGCCATGGCCTGCTCGACGATCCCGGAGAACTCCTCGTCGTAGATGACGACGTCGGCACCTTCCCGATCGACCACCTCGGCCAGCGCCGGTCCCGCGAACGAGGTGTTCAGCAGCAAGACGTCGGCGCCCATCCGGTTCGATGCCACCAACGACTCGATGAACCCGCGATGGTTGCGGCACATCACGGCAACGGTTTTCGGCGTGCCGCCGGGAAGGTTCTGCAGCGCCGTGGCCACCGCGTCGCAGCGATCGTCGATCTGCTTGAAGGTCAGGGTGCCGCGTTCATCGACGAGCCCGGGACGGTCGGGGCAGCGCTGCGCGGCCGCGGCGAAACCGACCGTCGCCGTCATGCCCACGCGGCGCATCGCCGCACCCATCCGCACGTATTTGTCGGGGCGCAGCGGCGCGATCAGGCCCGCCCGCCACAGCGTCTGCACGAGTCCCACAACGTCGGCCATCTCTCAGCCCAACACCGGGAATCGGCGTTCGGCGGCCAGCTCGTCGAGCGCGGCCTGCATCACCGAGCGCACGTACTCGTCGACCTCCTTCACGTCCGGGTCCTCCCCGAACTGCTCGAGAACATCAATCGGCGGCAACACCCGCGTGGTGATCTTGGCGGGCAACGGAAGGTTCGGCGGGAAGAACACCGACACCCCGAACGGGAATCCGACGCTGATCGGCAGGATCTCGGCGCGCAGCCGCTTGAGGCCGATGCGCCGGGCGATCGAGTCCCCCCGCGCGAGAAACAGCTGCGTCTCCTGAGCGCCGACCGAGACCATCGGCACGATCGGGACGCCGGCCTCGATCGCGGTCCGGACGTAGCCCGTACGGCCGGCGAAGTCGATCACGTTCTCGCTGAACGTCGGCCGGTACGAGTCGTAATCCCCGCCGGGGAACACCAGGACCACCGCGCCTTCACGCAAGGCCTTCGCGGCGTTCTCCCGATTGGCCCCGATGACGCCCGCGCGCCGCAGCAACGTGCCGACCGGCCCGACGAATATGGCGTCGTGCCCAAGCGTGTACACGGGGCGGTCGAAGCCGAACTTCTCGTAGAAGGCGGGCGCGAAGATCAGCACGTCCGGCGTCAGCATGCCGCCCGAGTGGTTGGACACCAACAGCGCCCCACCGGCAGCCGGCATGGCGTCGACGTCGCGCACTTCAGCGCGGAAGTACCGCCGGATGAGCGGGCCGACCGTGTTGACGATGCCGCGGGTGAACGCCGGGTCCCACTTGGCGACTTCCGGCTTCTGCGCCCCATTGCTGTTCATGGCGTACCTGTCATACCCCGCGCCGCCCCTCCCCTAGACCTGAACATGCTACTTTCGTAAAAAGAGAATGTCATATTCGCAGGTGGAGGCAGGATGGCGGCGGTATTGGTGACCGGCGGCTTCGGCCTGGTGGGGTCGGCGACCGCGCGCAGGCTCGCGGAACTCGGACGCTCGGTGGTGGTGGCCGACCTGGACACACCCGCGAACAGGAAAGCACAGGCGAAGCTGCCGCGGGGCGTCTCGGTGCGATGGACCGACCTGACCGACGAGGCTCAGGTGCAGCGACTTGTCGCCGACATCGCGCCCGAGGCGATCATCCATCTGGCCGCCGTGATCCCGCCGCCGATCTACAAGAACCCCGGCCTCGCCCGGCGCGTCAACGTCGAGGCCACCGCCACGCTGGTGCGCATCGCCGAACAGCAGCCGACGCCGCCGCGCTTCGTGCAGGCGTCGAGCAACGCGGTCTACGGTGCGCGCAACCCCCACACGACGGCCGCACCCGTACGGGCCGATGACCCGATGCGGCCGTGCGATCTGTACAGCGGCACCAAGGCGGAGGCCGAGGCGATCGTGCGGGCCTCGAAACTGCCGTGGGTGGTGCTGCGTCTCGGTGGTGTGTTGAGCACCGATCCCAACGCGATGCCGATGAGCGCCGACGCACTGTACTTCGAGAGCCTCCTTCCGACCGACGGCCGATTGCACACCGTCGACGTCCGCGATGTCGCGTGGGCCTTCGCCGCGGCGACCACCGCCGACGTCGTCGGGGAGATCCTGCTGATCGCCGGTGACGACTCGCACCGGATCCGCCAGGGCGACGTGGGCGCGGCGCTGGCGGCGGCCCGAGGCCTGCCCGGGGTGCTGCCGCCCGGCAGACCCGGCGACCCGGAGCGGGACGACACGTGGTTCGTCACCGATTGGATGGACACGACGCGTGCGCAGGAAGCGCTGCGGTTCCAGCATTATTCGTGGCCCGACATGAAAGCCGAGGCCGCGGCCAACGCGGGCTGGACGCGGTACGCGATGCGACTGCTGAGGCCTGTTGCCCCGCTCTTGCGCGCGCTCCTCGCGCGTCGGGGCGCATACCGCAACACACCCGGCAAGTACGCGGACCCGTGGGCGGCGATCCGCGCCCGGCTGGGCGAGCCGGCGTGGGATCGACCCCGCGATCTGACCTGACCGCCTAGTCTTCGGCGGGTGGAGACGTTCAACGACCGCGCAGCGGTCATCACCGGCGGCGCAAGCGGTATCGGTTTCGCCGCCGCGCAAGAGTTCGCCCGGCGCGGGGCGCGCATCATGTTGGCCGATATCAACCGCTCGGCGTTGGATGAGGCGGTCGCGAGGCTGCGCTCTGACGGCGTCGACGCTCACGGCGTGGTGTGCGACGTCCGCAAACTCGACGAGGTCGTCGCGTTGGCCGATGAAGCTTTTCGGGTCTTCGGCGCCGTGCATGTGGTGTTCAACAACGCCGGGATCGGGTTCGCCGGGCCGATCTCGGAAGCCAGCCACGACGACTGGCGTTTCGTGATCGACGTGGACTTGTGGGGGCCGATCCACGGCGTCGAGGCGTTCTTGCCGCGGTTGATCGCCCAGGAGGCCGAGAGCCACATCATCTTCACGGCTTCATTCGCGGGGCTGATTCCGAACGTCGGGCTCGGCCCGTACTGCGTTGCCAAGTACGGCGTCGTCGCACTGGCCGAGACGTTATCCCGCGAGGTGCGCGCCAACGGGATCGGGGTATCGGTGCTGTGTCCGATGATCGTGGAGACCGATCTGGTGAACAGCAGCGAGCGTGTGCGGAGCTCCGAGTACGGACCGGCCACGTCGTCGTCGGCCGACGGTTCACAAATGTTGTTGGAGCCCACCGACCCGCTGGTCCAGGCCGGCGACGTCGCCCGGCTCACCGCTGAGGCGGTACTGGCCAACCGGCTCTACGTGTTGCCGCACAGCGCGGCTCGCGGTTCGATCCGCCGTCGCTTCGAGCGCATCGACCGCACCTTCGACGACCAAGCTGCCGCCGGCTGGACCCACTGACGCCGGCGGTTTCGGTGTCCAAACAGTCGCGCACGGCAGCGACCGTTTCGACACCGAAATCACCCCGGCGGGCCGAGTATCGGGCGGCCCGTCTGCGGGTGGTGATACCAGCCGCCCGCCGCGTGGGTCCCGCCGTCGACGTGGAGCGTCTGGCCGGTGATGTAGCTTGACATGTCGGAGGCCAGAAATACTGCGGCCGACGCAATCTCGTCGACGTGACCCGGTCGGCCCATCGGTATGCCTGGGGCGATGTCGGGGTTCAACGTCCCGCCGCAGATCTGCATCAGCCCCTCGGTCAGGGTGAGGTCCGGGGCGAGCGCGTTGACCCGGATGCCGTGCGGCGACAATTCGAACGCCGCGGTCTGCGTGTAGTTGATGACGCCGGCCTTGGCCGCGGCGTATGCGGCGTATCCCGGTGCGGCGCGCACACCCTCGATGGACGTCACGTTGATCACGCTGCCGGGGCTGCCCGCCGCCACGAGACGGCGTGCCACCCGCTGGGTGCACAGCAGCACGTGACGGAGGTTGGCCTTGTACAGCGCATCCCAGCCGTTCTCCGTCGTCTCGAGCATCGGCGAGTTGAACACCCCACCGGCGTTGTTCACCAGAATCGACACCTCGCCGAGCTCGCCGACGGTGGACTCGAGGGCGGTGTCCACCTGCGCGCTGTCACGCACATCGGTGACGAGACCCAGCGCGCCGATACTTTCGGCGGTCGCGGCGCAGGTGTCGGGGTCGCGCTCCCAGATCGCGACGGACGCCCCGAAGGCGGCGAGCCCTTCGGCGATTCCCTTGCCGATACCGGCGCCGCCGCCCGTGACGACCGCGACGCGCCCGGTCAGCAGGATGCTCGACGGATCGATTGCCACGGGTCGAGTCAACCAGTTTTGGTCGTGCGAATGGTGAGACCCGCGGGAGCCGATCCGATGACCCCCTGCTCCTCCAGTTCCGCGATCTCGTCCTCGCTGAGCCCGAGACCGGTGAGGACCTCGCGGTTGTGCTGTCCCAGCAGCGGTGCGGGGCTGTGGTGGAAGCTGCGCACCGACGCGAGGCGCATGGGCAGCGTGCTGTGCCGCGCCGGAGGGTTGACCGGATGGTCGACCTCCTCGTAGAAGCCGCGGTACACCAGCTGCGGAAGGTCGCCGAGACGGTGCGGTTGCATCACCTTGGCCACCGGAACACCTGCCGCCCAGAGCGTTTCGACGATCTCGTCACCGGTGCGCCCGGCGCACCAGGCGCCGAGGTGCTCGTCGATGGCGTCGTGGTGGCGGCGGCGCCCGTCGACCGTGGCCATCTCGTCGGTCGCCCACGCCGGGCAGCCGAGGGCGTGGACCAGGCCGGCCCACTGCTCGTCGGTGGCCACCGCGATGGCGACCCAGTCGTCCGGGCGGCCGAACTCGTCGAGTTCACTGGTGCGGTACAGGTTCTGCGGCGCGGCGGCCGGACCCCGGTTGCCCTGCCGCTGCAGCAGATTCCCGTAGGCCGAGTATTCGATGACCTGCTCGGCGGCGACGTTGAGCGCGGCGTCGACCATCGCGGCCTCGATCCGTACCCCCTGCCCGGTCCGCCGCCGGTGCGCCAGCGCGAGTACCAGAGCGTTGAGGCCGTGCACACCGGCGTTGGGGTCGCCGACAGAGTACGGCTCGACCGGATTCTGATCGGGATGGCCGGTCAGCCAGGTGATTCCGGAACAGTCCTCGATCACGTAGGCGAACGCGGGCTTGTCGCGCCACGGCCCGTCGAGCCCGAAGCCCGGCATGCGCATCACGATCGCGTCGGGGCGCAGCCGGTGCACGGCATCGAAGTCCAGACCGATCTGATCGAGCACGCGCGGGGTGTAGTTCTCGACGACGACGTCGCAGGTCGTGATCAGCCGGCGCAGCAGTTCGACGCCGCGCTCCGTCCGGATGTCGAGCGTGACGCTCTTCTTGTTGGTGTTCAGGCCGGAGAAAATCGGCGATCGTTCCCACCACTGCTCCTCGGTGATCGGCACCCCGGCGATGAGCCGCGTGCCGTCGGGTCGCGCCGCCGATTCGATGTGGATCACCTCGGCGCCCAGTAAGGCCAGCATGTGGGTGCACGACGGGCCGGCCCAGAAGCTCGTCATATCGAGCACCCGTAGCCCCTCGAACGGTGTTCGCGAAACCAACCCCAGGGTCGTATCCCCGGCGGAATCGCGACCCTGTTGTACCGTTCGCGAAACCAACCCCAGGGTCGCGTCCCCGGCGAAATCACGACCCTGTTGTACCGTTCGCGAAACCAACCCCAGGGTCGCGTCCCCGGCGCAATCGCGACCCTGTTGTACCGTTCGCGAACGGTACAGATCGGTGTGCTCGCCGAGCCGGGGCGCGGGCTGTGGCTCGCGCAGCAGCGACGGTGTGGTGCGGTACGGCGGCCCGGGCTGGGTGAAGCCGTCGCGCGGATTGGTGACGAACGTGCCGCGTTCGACGAACTGGTCGAAACCGGTGACGGTGGCGCCGTTTCCGACGGGTGCATTCGGAATCCGAAACGCGCTGGATAGCTCGAGGATGTCCTCGACGCGGTTCTCGCGCACCCACTCGTAGATCTGCTCGGCGTGGATGTTGGCCTGTTCGGTGATCGACAGATCGCCGCCCTCGTCGATCCACTCGTCGTGGCCGACCATCGCGCACAGGTCGAACCACTGTTGCGCGGTGCCGCACCCCAACGCCACCAGCCCGTCGGCCGCGGACGCGACACCGGGGACGGTCAATCGGCGGCGGTCGCGGAACGGACGCCCGAGCGTGTCGTTGAACGACACCGAATAGTAAGTCAGGCAGAGGATCTGGGCTTCGAGGATCGAGACGTCGACCAGACCCGATGCCGCCGTCGTCGTGCCCGCGGCCGCGTACGCGCCCGCGAGCCACTCCCCGATCTGGCCCGCGACGAACAGCGGCGCACGATCCGGGGCGCCCCGGCCCAGTCCGATCACGCCGCCCGACCACGCCTGCAGCGTGAACTCGGTGGCGGGTTTGTCGGCCCAGGGTCCGTCGAGCCCGAACGGGGTGATCGCGGTGACGGTCAGGTGACCGTAGGCGTCCGCCAGCGCGGCCGGGGAGAACTCGCCGAGCTCCGCCACCTCCGACCCGCGCGACCACACCACCGCATCGGCCGACCGCACCAGCGCGCGCAGCACCTCGAGATCGTCGGCGCGCTGCGGGTCGACGACGACGCTGTGTTTCGAGCAGGCCAGGAAGCTGAACAGTGCCCCGTCGGTGCCGGGCTCGATGTGCGCACCGGACGCGGACCAGTTCCGCAGCGGATCGCCCTGCGGCGACTCGACTTTGATCACGGTGGCGCCGCCGTCGGCGAGCAGTTTGGTGGCGTAGGCGCCTGCGATTCCGCTCGACAGGTCAACGATGGTGTACTCGTCCAGCGCCGGCACTAATCCTTCTTTCTGCGGTTGGCCTTGCTCAGCCGGAACTCGGGCGGGAACTTGTCGTCGTTGTCGTTGACGGCGTCCGCCAGGCCCACATCGATCGCATCGGCGAGCATGAAGTCGTCGCCGTCCGGCCGCGCCGCGCCGCCCATCGACTCGAACATCGCCGACAGCAGGCTGCCGAGGTATTCACCCTGGAACTGTTTGACCACCTCGAAGAACATCTTCTGCTGAAAGACGCTGTCCACCGGCCGGTTCCGCGCGCACGCGTGGGCGTACTTGGCGACCTCGGCCTCCAGCTGGTCGCGCGCCACGACCTTGTTGAGGAAGTTGCAGGCGAGCATCTCTTCGGCGGTGAACGGGCGACCCGTGAACACCATCTCCTGGAATGGCCGCAGCCCCATGGTCATCACCCAGGTCCACATCCGCGGGCCCCAGCCGAAGTACCGGAACGACGGATGGCCGAACAGCGCGTCGTCACTGGAGATCACCAGGTCCGCGTCGGCGCACTGATAGAAGTGCCAGCCATAGCAGTAGCCCTTGGCCTCGACGATGCTGATCTTCTTGAGTTCCTGCAACGCCCGGTTGCCCGCTGCGGCGTTGGCGTACCACTGCCCCATCGTCGCGCCGTGCCGAAACGAACCCTTCGGCGGGTAGGCGACGGCCGGATCGTCCACCCGAAGCTCGGCCAGCCGTGCCTCGTCGTCACCGTCCATGAACTCCGGCAGGTCTGCGCCGCTGCCGAGATTCTCGCCGACTCCGCGGATCACCACGACCTTCACGTCGTCGTCGACGGTGGCGCCCCGCAGCAGGTCGGCGTACCGCAACCGCGCGGCCGACGTCGGTGCGTTCAGGTACTCCGGCCGGTTGAACGTGATGGTCGCGATCTTGGTCGCCGGGTCCTTCTCGTAGAGGACGATTTCCTCAGGGGCGGGCGGACTCCCGGAATCCGACATGTCGCGTCAACCGATTCCGACGCCCGCACCACTCCAGAGCGGGCTGGAGGTCAGCACCTCGGCACCGTCTGCGGTGACATGCACGGCATCGCGGCTGAAGACGGCCCCCACACCCTGCTGCCAGACGTAGCCGCTGACCGCGAGCACCATGCCGGGTTCGAGCAGTTCGTCGGCGATGGTGGACCGCAGGGCCGGGGTCACGACGGGCGAGTCGTAGCCCAGGCCGAGGCCATGGGCGACGGGCATCGAGGGCAGCGGCTCGCCGGCCGCCTCGTAGGCGGTGAGCAGCCCACTCGCGGGACGATCCGCCCGGCACGCGTCCAAGAGGTTGTCCCACAGCCGGTTCCAACGATCGTAAAGCCGTGGGACCGCTGATCCTTCCACCTCACCGACGGGCCACGTGCGGCCGACTTCGCCGACGTAGCCGTCGGCCAGGGCACCGGCAGAGAACGCCACCAGATCGCCGTCTTCGATACGGCCGTCGCTGCGGGCACGCCGCCACGGGTGTTCCTTGCTGGTCACCCAGGCGCCGTCCTGGGTGGCGGGCGTGGTGACCCCGCCGGCGGCCATCGCTTCCATCAGCGCACCGGTCAGCGACTTCTCGGTCGTTCCGGCCGCCAACTCCGCTCGGGCGGCATCCAGCGCCGCTTCGGCCACGCTGAGCGCGCCGCGGAGCACCGCGATCTCGTCGGGAGTCTTGATCCGCCGTGCCGCCCGCAGCGCCGGCTCGGCGTCGACGAGTTCGGCGTTGGGAAACGCCATCGGCAGCAGTTGCGCGAATGTCGGTGTCAGCGAATCGGTTCCCACCCGCTTGGCGGTGGCGGCCCCGGGCAGCGCCTTGAGCACCTCGACGAGTGTCATCGGATTCCACGCCAGCCCGTAGAGGTGGTCGTGGGGAATCTCGTCGGGGATGCCCTCGTCCCAGGTGCTGTTGAGGTGTATTTCGCCGGTCGAGCGGACGACCTCGCAGATCGGTCCGAACGGCCGGGTGCCCGCCACCCACAACTGCGGGGCACCGGTCACATAGCGCACATTGGCCTGCCGGCCCAGCACCAGGATGTCGATGTCGCGTTCTTCCATCTGGGCCAGCGCGCGCTCACGGCGACCGCGCCGCAGATCGGCTGCGTCAGGCAGAATCTCGAGTGCCATTCAGTTCAGTTCCGTCCGTAGGGGGCGTAGGGGTAATCGGTGATGGACTGATAACCGTCGTCGGTGATGACCACGATCTCCTCGCTTCGATAGCCACCGGTGCCGTCCTCCCACACCACGGGTTCGAGCACGAGCAGCATCCCGGCCGGGAACACGAAGTTGTCGTCGAATTCCTCACCCAGATCCGTTCCGATCATCGGCATTTCGGCGGCGTTGGTGCCGATGCCGTGACCGAGGTAGAAGTGCGGTAGCCACGGCTTGGCGCCGCCGTTGGCGGCGATCCCCGCGCGTGCCAGGTCACCGCTCGTGGCGCCGGCCTTGGTGACCGACAGCACGGCCGACAGGATCTCCCGCCACTTCTCGTACTGCGCCTGCTGACGGTCGTCCGGCTCCTCGCCGACCAGCCAGGTGCGGCCGAAGTCGGAGCAGTATCCCTTGTAGGTGATGCTGACGTCGGTCCACAACACGTCGCCGCGTTCGAGTTCGCGTTCGGTGGTCAGCAAGGGCAGCGCCAGGTCTCCGGTGGTGGTCCAGACCGAACCACTGGTCTTCGTCGTGGGCATCACCTGCCAGATGGCCTCGAGCATGTTGGCCGTCGCGCCGAGTTCGAACGCACGCCGGACGAATGCCGCCGAAAGGTCGACCTGCCGAACGCCGGGGGCAAGCGCATTCTGCACATCGACCATCGCCTCTTCGGTGATACGGCAGGCGGTTCGGACGCACGAGATCTGATCGGGCGTCTTGATTAGCTTGGCCGGCCCGACGACCTGCGCGGCGTCCGACGGAGGACCCGACGGGAACAACGTTGCCGACGCTCGGCGCATGGCCCCGGTGAGCTCGTCGACCGCGACCTTGCCTCCGGCAGGAACCAGATCGGCCAGCACCTTGGCGAATTGTTCGACGCCCTCGTCGAATTCGAGGTACAACGGCCCGTGCACATGATCCTCGGGCACCTCGCACTGCGATGACGACCCCTCCCGCAACGGCATGAACAGGTGCGGATGCGGGTCGTCGGCGAGCACGATCGCCACCGGGCGTTCCACGTGTGAGAGCCCGGCGTCGAGCAGCGGCCAGCTGACGCCGGTCGCGTACACGACGTTGCCGTTGCCGAGCAGGACGAGCGCGTCGACACCCTTGTCCTTCATCGAGTCGCGCAGCCGCGCACCGCATTCCCGGTACATCCGGGCTAGGTCGGGAACGTCCGGAATGTCGATCGACGTCGATTGTGGTGCAAATGTGGTCACGAGATCCCCAGGAAGTTCTTGATGTTGGTGGACACGATCTTCACGGCGTTCTCGGGTCCGACCGCGTCCACGACCGTCTTCAGCGATTTCTCCGAATAGCCGAATGTGGACTCGTTGTGCGGATAGTCCGACGACCACATCACGTTGTCGACGCCGATCTTGTCGATGAGCTCCAGGCCGAGTGGGTCGACCATGAACGATGCGCACATGTGGTTGTCCCAGTAGTGCCGCACGGGATGCTCGAGCTGGTGGTTGAACATGTGCCGGTACGACGCAAGCATGTGCTCGGCGTCCTGCAGAGCCGTTGGCACCCAGGCGATCCCGCCCTCGAACCAGCCGATCTTCAAAGCCGGGTGACGGTCGAGGATGCCGGAGAACACGTACTTGGCGAACTGCTCGCGGAACGAGTCGACGTTGACCATCATCCCGACCACGACGCTGTTGTGCTGGCACGGCGTCTTGGGCGGTGTTTCACCGATGTGGTGGCTGACCGGCACCCCGGCGGCCTCGATCTCGTCCCACACCGCGTCCATGTCGGTACTGCCGTAGTCGTAGATGTTGCCGTCGTCGTCCTTACCGGGATTGAGCGGCAGCAGGAACGTTCGCAGCCCCAGCGACTTCAGTTCCTCCAGCGTGCTCCTGGTGCCCTTGGGATCCCACCAGTTGATCAGCCCGACACCGTAGAAGTGGCCCTTGCTGCGTTCCTGCAGATCGGCGATGTGCTCGTTGTAGATCCGGAAAACGCGCTCGCGCAGGGCCTTGTCCGGATAGTGGAACAACGCCAGCACCGCGTTGGGGAACGCCAGCTCCTTGTCGATACCGTCCTCTTTGAGCTCACGGACGCGGGCCTCGATGTTGTTGGACGCCGCTCCGGCGAGGTCGTCGTACTGCATGAGCACGCGACCGAAGTCGCCGCCGGTCCAGGCCTTGCCCTTCATGCCGACCATGTAGGCGCCGTCCTCGTACCAGATGCGTGGCGCGGCGCCCTTGAGCTCCTCGGGGAAGCGGTCGTAGAAGATGTCGTCGGCCACCGAGATGTGGTTGTCCGCGGAGAAGATCTCGGTGCCGGCGGGCAACCCGAAATCGCCTGTGGCGTGGCCCTTGCGGTGCTTGGGGGCGCCGAAACCCTCGGGCGGATACAGGGTGGCGGTAGTTGGTGCTGACATCGTTGACACTCCAATCGGGCTGGGGAACGGACCTGACTACCAGGTCACCGGAAGTTCGTAGACGCCGTAGGCGAGCCGGTCATGCTTGAAGGGCACGTCCTCGAAGGGCACGGCCAGCTGCAGCGTCGGTATGCGCCGCAGCAATGTGTGGAACACGATCTGCAGTTCGGCACGGGCCAGCTGTTGACCGACGCACTGATGCCTTCCGTAGCCGAAGCCGAGCTGCTGGCCGGCGTCGCGGCTCAGGTCGAGCTTGTCCGGTTCGGGATAAGCGGTCGCGTCCCAGTTGGCAGGCGCCAGGTCGAGGATGATGCCCTCACCCGCGCGGATCGTCTCACCGGCGATCTCGATGTCCTCGATCGCGACGCGGCGCTGGCCGTTCTGGATGATCGACAGATAGCGCATCAGCTCCTCGACCGCGTTGGCGATGAACTTCGGATCGTCGGAATCCCGCAGCAGCGCGGCTTGTTCGGGGTTTTCCAGCAGCGCCAGCACGCCGATACCGATCATGTTGGCGGTGGTCTCGTGGCCGGCGATGAGCAGGCCGGTGCCCAGCTGCGCGGCCTCCTTGACGCTGATCTCCCCGGCGTTCACTCGCTCGGCGAGGTCGGACACCGCGTCTTCCGACGGGTTCTCCATCTTGGCCTTGACCAGATCGCTGAGATATTTCGCCAGGCTCATCGCACCCTTCTGCCCGTCCTCGGCCGAGGCGTAGCGGGCCAGGCCGACATTGGCGTGGTGCTGGAAGAACTCGTGGTCTTCGTAAGGCACGCCGAGCATTTCGCTGATGACCCGGGTGGGCACCGGCAGTGCCAGCTTGGTGACGATGTCGGCGGGCTGCGGACCGGCGAGGATGTTGTCGATGCACTCATCGGTCACCTCCTGGATGGCGGGCCGCAGTCCCTCCACCCGCTTGAAGGTGAACGGCTTGGACAGCATCCGCCGGAACCGGGTGTGCTCCTCGGCGTCGGAGGTGAACACCGAGCGCGGCCGTTTGTACACCGTGGACAGCATGTGCTCGTTCCAGTGCGGGAAGCCCTCGATCCGGTCGTCGACACTGACCCGGGAATCGGCGAACAACTCGCGGGCCACCGCGTGCCCGGTGATCAGCCACGGAGTGGTGCCGTTCCAGATCCGCACCCGCGAAAGCGGTTTGACCTCACCCATCTCGAGCATCTGCGGCGGCGGGGCGAACGGGCAGCGGGCGTCGCGCTCCATCGGGTATTCGGGGATATCCGCGGAGACGTCGGGGGTTCCGGTCAAGGTCTCAGACATTCAGTCCTTCTCATTCCTCGATGTGGATGGCGAGTGCGGGGCAGGCCGCCGCCGCCTTGCGGGCGTCGTCGGCCTGGTCGTCCGCCGGGCTGGCGTTCAGCAGGACCACGACACCGTCGTCGTCGCGCTGGTCAAAGATTTCGCTTGCGTTGAGCACGCACTGACCGGATGACACACACTTGTCTTGATCGACAGTCAGTTTCATGATGTCGGGTGCTCCGTGACAGGCGCCTGCCACAACCCGACGATCGCGTCGATGAGCCCGGACGCCGCTGAGTTCCAGGTGGTGCGCGGCATGTCGGCCCCCTCGGCGAAGGCACGTTCGAAATCGGCGCAGGTGTGCATCATCAGGTTGCGGGCCATGATGTTTCGTTCGGTGACCACCGCGGGCGGCAGGTCCGGCAGGCAGCGGGTGATGCCGACGACGACGCGTTGCACCGACGGCGACTCCAGAGCGCCCTTCACCACGATCTTGTGATACTCGGGGTCGGCCAGGGCCTGCGCGGCGAAGCGCGCGTACCACGTCGGGGTCCCGATCTGGGCCAGGTGTTCGGTGAGCGAACGCACCAGGCAGGCGACCCAGTCGCGCAGATCGGTCGAGTCGCCGATCTCGCCGACCATCCGCGACAGCAGACGCTCGGTCGACACGCGGTGCTTCTGCTCGATGGCCCGCACCAGGTCGGCTTTCGTGCCGAAGTGGTAGCCGACCGCGGCATTGTTGCCCTGACCGGCGGCCTCACTGACCTGACGGTTCGATACTGCATAGACGCCGTGCTCGGCGAACAGTCGCTCGGCGGCGGCCAGGATCGCTTCCCGCGTGGTGCTGGCTCGTTCGGTGCGCACGCTTCTGGCAGTGGTCACCGTCACAGTCAACCGCTCCCAGGCCCTTAAGTCAAGCGACTGATTTAAAGTTGTCATGGCCGTCATGGCTTCGGTTTACGGACGATCACCTTCCCGGCACTGGTGCCGCCGTCGATGGGAAGGACGGTTCCGGTGACATACCGGGAACGGTCCCCGGCGAGGTACAGCGCGGCCTCGGCGACGTCGTCGACGGTGCCTTCGCGTTTCAAGGGCCGGTCGTTGCGCATCTGTTCGCGAATCTTGGCCTCGAACGCCTCGAGCCGTTCGAGGTCTTCCCCCGTCGCCGACTTGCGCACGATCGCGGTCCGGATGTTGCCCGGGGCGAGCGCGTTGACGCGAACCTCGTAGTGGGCCAGGTCGATCGCCGCCGATTTGGTGAACTGGATGACGGCAGCCTTCGACGCCCGGTACGTCATCACCCCACCGCCGGCCTGGATGCCGCCGATCGAGGTCAGGTTGATGATCGACCCGCCGCCGTGTTCGGACATGTGCCGGGCCGCATCGCGCGTACCGGCCATGACCGCAAGCACGTTGATGGCCATCACCTGGTGGAAGTCGGCGAGGTCGTCGTCGAGGAACTTCGGGAACATCTTGCCCGAGACGCCCGCGTTGTTGACCATCACGTGCAGCCCGCCGAACTCCTCGACCGCGGTGGAAACCAGACGGGTCACCTGCTCGACCTCGGCCACATCGGTCTCGACGAAGCGGACGGACTTGCCGAGGTCGGCGACGAGTTGGGCGCCGCCCTCGCGGTCGATGTCACCGACGACCACCTTGGCGCCCTCGGCGCAGAACCGCCGCACCAACCCTTCACCGAGTCCGGACGAGCCGCCGGTGACGACCGCGACCTTGCCCTCGAGTTCGCCGGTCATGCCGCCCCTTCGTGTAAGTCGGCCAGAAAGCCGAGCAGTAGTTCGTTGACCGCGTCCGGTTGTTCGATCTGCGGGCAGTGCCCGGCCGCGTCGATCACCGCGGAGCGGCCCCCGCGGATCTGTCCCGCGATCTCGGCCGCCCATCCCCGGGGCAGCAACTTGTCACCGCCACCCTCGACCACCAGAGTCGGCACGCTGATGCGCTCGTAGGCGCGCGCGCTCGACGGCAGTGGTGGGGCCTCCAGGCCGGGGCGCCGAAACCGCGCCGCCGCCAGTGCTTCCCACGCGCCGGGCGCGATGCTGGCTTCGTAGCGACGCTGGACGTATGCCTCGTCGTTGGGGTAGGAGGCGTCGTGGAAGAGCGCGGTGACGATCCTGCGCATCCCCGCGAACGTCGCGTCATAGTCGTACAACGCGGCCGAGTGTTCGTTGCGCTGGATCTCGCCGCCTCCGCAGATGGTGACCAGGCTGCGGGCGGGCAGCACCGGCGCCTCCGAGGTGGCGTCGGCGAACAGGTTCACCGCCCCCATCGAATTGCCCACGAAATGCGCCGATTCGACACCGACGACCTCGCAGAACCGCGCGATGTGCCGGATCCGCATACCGCGGCCGTCGTTGAAGTCGATGACCTTCGCCGATTCACCGAACCCGAGCATGTCGAGCGCGAGCACGCGGTAGCCCGTGGCGAGCGCGGCAATGTTGTGTTCCCAGCCGATCTCGGCGCCTGCGCCGAACTCACCACCGTGCAGCAGGACGACCGGATCCCCTTGTCCGGCTTCGAGATAGCCGGTCACGAGCCCGTCGACCAGCACCGACTTGCGTTGGGGCCGTGTCACGCCGTCTCCCGGGCGGCCTTGGCGAAGAACAGCACCTGCGTGGCGAGCATGTCCAGCTGGTTCTGGGTGGCGTCATGGATCAACTCCCCTGCCGCGTCCCAGATCTCGTCGGCGGAGTTGATGGCCACGCCGAGCGGAGTCGGCCACGCCCGCAGCGCGTGCCCGATGGACCGCAACTGCCCAAGCGTGTTGACCGCCGCCTGCCAGCCGTACGCGCAGCTGATACAGCCCCACGGCGTGTTGTCCAAGTAGACGCGGGCGTCCTCCCGCAGATCCTCGATGTAGTCCAGCGCGTTCTTCACCAGTCCTGAGATCGCTCCGTGGTAGCCGGGCGAGCCGACGACCACGGCGTCCGCATCGCGCAGCGCGCTGACCAGTTCGAGGGCCGCAGGCGTGCGCTCCAGCGAGTGCGGGGCGTACATCGGTAAGTCCAAGTCGGGTCCCGCGAACAGCCGCGTACGCCCGCCCTGCTGCTCGACGGCCGCCAGGCAGTACCGCAGCGCGCGTTCGGTCGACGAATTCGCCCGGAGGGTGCCGCCGAGTCCGACGACGAACGGCGCACCGCCGGTTCTGGTGCTTGCAGTCATTTCCTCACCCACTACTTGATTGCGATCGGGCTGACGGGTGCGCCCACCGCGCCAACGACTTTCAACGGCGGGGCGATCAACTGGAACTCGTAGACACCGTCGGCGGCACAGTCGGCCGCCAGGCCGCTGAGGTCCCAGTACTCGCCGAACATCAGGCCCATGTCGCGCAGGCAGATCATGTGCATGGGCAGGAACGTGCCTTCCACTCCGTTGGCCGGATCGGGATCCTCGACCATGAGATTGTCGGCAGCGACCGCGGCGACATCGTGGTCGTGCAGCCATGGAGCGCACGTCCAGTCCAACCCGGACCCCGGCTCGGCGCCGTCGCCGGTCGACAGGAACCGCGTCCACCACCCGGTGTGCACGACGACGATGTCCCCAGGGGTGATCGTCACGCCCTGGGCTTTGGCGATGTCGTCGAGTTCTGCCGGTGTCACGGGATTTCCGGGCTCGAGAAAGACGTCGGCGCCGCGGTGCTTGACCACGTCGAGCAGCACACCCCGTGAGGTGATGCCCTTGACGTCGACCTTCTCGATCCCCAGTCGAAACGCCCCGAAACTGGTCACCGAATCCGCGGGGAAACCGTTGTAGAGCTTGTCCTCGTAGTAGACGTGAGAGATCGCGTCCCACTGCGTGGCCGCCTGCAGCGGCATCACGATCATGTCGTCGTTGAAGCGGAACGGGTTGTCCACGAAGAACTCGCTGAGCTGGTGGGCCACCGAGTTGCGCAGCCACTGAGGACCGTACTGCGCCAGGGTGTTCGCGTCACCGCCGTCCACCGTCATCACATGGGTGGGGTTCGGCCGGAACTGGAACGCGCCCTGCGGGCCGTTCGATCCGAAGTCACCGCCGAGCGGGATCACCGTCCCTTTCTTCACGAGTGAGGCCGCTTCGGCGACCTTGTCGGGCGTGATGAAGTTCAGCGTGCCGAGCTCGTCGTCGTCACCCCAACGGCCCCAGTTGCGCACGTCGTCTGCGACGCGACGGAACTCCTTCATGCTGGCCATGGATTGCCTTTCGCCGTGCCGACTTTCACTTCACCGCCGCCGAACCGATCCCGCGAGGTCCGTCTCTCCCGTGGTGCCGCCGTCCACCCAGATCACCTGGCCGGTCAGATAACTGGCCGCCCCGCTGTTGAGGAAGGTCAGGACGCTGGCCTGCTCGGCCGGCTCGGCGGCCCGGCCCAGCGGTGTCCGGAAGGAGTCGAGGAACTCCTGGCCGTACGCGCTGCGCAACTGGTCGAGGATCGGGGTGTCGGTCACCCCGGGTGCGGTGCAGTTGATGCGAATTCCCCTGGCGCCCAATGCGTTGACCTGTGCCATGCCGTAGAGGATGATGGCCTCCTTCGACAGCCGGTAACCGCCGCCGTCGGCCAGCGCTTCGGGATGGCGCTGACACCATTCGATTCCGGCCTCGATCGAGTCCGTGTCGACCAGCCCGGCGGTGACCGGAGCGTTCTGCCGGTACGCCGACGCCGCAAGCGATGACACGTTGGCGATCGCCGACCCGGCACGCATCCGCGGCACCAGCGCCTCGGTGAACCGCCGGGTGCCCAGGAAATTGATCGTCACGACCCGCAGCGGGTCCTTGATCCCCGACGACACCCCGGCGACGTTGAACAACGCGTCTATCGGTTCGCCGACGGCGTCGGCCGCCCGCTCGATCGACCCCGGATCCGACAGATCGAGTTCGACAAACTCGCCGACACGGTCGGTCGGCGGTTTGATGTCGAGTCCGATCACCTCGGCACCGAGGTCGGCGACCTGACGGGCGACGTGAGCACCGATGCCCGAGGCGCATCCGGTGACGACCACCCGACGCCCGTCGTAGCGCCACAGTTCGTCAGTTCGGCCCATGGCTCATCTCTGGCCGGCGCCCGTCACTGCGCACTCTTGGCGTCCGCATCGGGGTTGCGGCTGGCCCACCCTTCTCCTGACTTGAGTTTGGCGGCCGCCGCCTCGATACCGGCGTTCATCTCGTCCATCGCCAGCGACACCTCGTTGGCCGTGTAGTTCTGGCGGCCCGTCGGCAGTCCGCCGAACGCATAGCTCTCGTCGAAGACGGGCGCCTGCGACGGCTGCCGTCGCGCTTCGACCTTCTCGATGATCGGCTCGAGCCGTTTGGCCTTGGCCGCGCGCGCCTTCTCGTCGCGTTCGATGAACTCGGGCAGCACCTCCTTGCCCATCAGCTCGATGGACTCCATCGTCTCTTCGTGCCTGCGCGGGGTCAGCAGCAGGATCAGCTCGTCGACGCCGCTTTCCTCGTAGCCGCGCAGGAAATTGCGCACCGTCTCCGGGCTTCCGATCGGACCGCGGTCGGGCCCGTAGACGATGCTGGGGTCCTTCTCGATCTCTTCGAGGTGCCGCTTCCACACCCCGGTACGGCCGGGGGTGTGCATACCGGTCATGTAGTAGTGCATGATGCCGAACGCGAAGAAGCCGCCGCCCTTGCCGAGCCGTTCGATGGCCTGTTCGTCGGTAGGCGCCACCATCATCGACAAGTCACCACCGATGGCCAGGATGTTCGGGTTCATCTGCGGGGTGACCGGCGCGCCGTTCTCCTCGAACTCCTTGTAGTAGCCGTTCACCCGCTCGGTCAGCGGTCCCGGTCCCGTGTAGGCGAAACTCAGTGCACCGAGGCCCTTTTGGGCCGCCATGGCCACCGACGCGGGCCGGGTGCACGCGACCCAGACGGGCGGGTGCGGCTTCTGCAGCGGTTTGGGCACGACGTTGCGCGGGGGCATCTCAATGTGCTCGCCCTTGAAACCGGTGAACGGCTCCTCGGTCATACAGCGGATCGAAACCTCCAGCGCCTCTTCCCACATCGCGCGTTTGTCAGCGGGGTCCACCCCGAAACCGCCCAGTTCGCCGACCGACGACGACTCGCCGGTGCCGAACTCCACGCGCCCGTTGGAGATCAAGTCGAGTGTCGCAACCCGTTCGGCGACACGAGCGGGGTGGTTGACGACCGGCGGAAGGTGCATGATGCCGAAGCCCAGGCGGATGTTTTCGGTCCGCTGGCTCGCCGCGGACAAGAAGATCTCGGGCGCAGTGGAGTGGCAGTACTCCTCCAGGAAGTGGTGCTCGGTCAGCCACACCGTGGAGAAGCCGGCCTTGTCGGCGAGCTCCACCTCGTCGAGACCGTCCTGGAAAAGCTTGTGCTCGTCGTCTTCGCTCCACGGCCGCGGCAGTGGGAATTCGTAGAACAGCGAGATCTTCATTTCGTTACCTTCCGATGTGTATCGAGTGTCGAATCGGTACTAGTGCCGGTCTGAATTCCAGAACCGGACAGCTGCTCGGCGATGTGCTTGGCCGCGACATAACCGAAGGTCATCGCGGGGCCGATGGTGGCGCCGGCGCCCGCGTAACTGCGGCCCATCACCGCGGCCGACGTGTTGCCGACTGCGTAGAGGCCCTTGATCACGCCGTCATCGGCGCGCAGTACCCGGGCGTACTCGTCGGTGCGCAACCCCCCGGAGGTGCCCAGGTCGCCCAGGATGATCTGAAACGCGTAATAGGGCGGCTTACCCAGCGGGTGCAGGTTCGGGTTCGGCAGCGTGGGGTCACCGTAGTAGTTGTCGTAGGCCGAGTCGCCGCGGTTGAAGTCGTCGTCGTGGCCGTTGCGCGCCAGTTCGTTGAATCGCTCGGCGGTCTGGCGCAGCTGGGCCGGTGGAACGCCGATCTTGCCGGCGAGCTCCTTGAAACTGCTGCCCTCGTGCACGACACCGGATTCCAGCCACGCCTTGGGCACCTTCCAGCCGGTCGGCACGGGCGCGAACGGGATCTTCGGAATCGGCAGATGCCCGGCGACCACGTACCGGTGGAAAGACCGGATGTCGGTGATCAGCCAACACGGAATGTGCGTGACCCCGCTGTTGTGGCCCTCGATCATCGCGTGCGCGAAGTCCATGTAGGGCGCCGCCTCGTTGATGAACCGCTTACCCGCACCGTTCACTACGAACTGGGACGGCATCATGCGTTCGTTGAGCATGAACTGCAACCGCCCATCAGGCCAGCAGATCGCGGGGAACCACCAGGCCTCGTCGAGCAGATCGGTCGATCCGCCCACCTTCTCCCCTGCCCGGATGGCATCGCCCATGGACGCCGGATTGCCGAAGCTCCAATCCTTTTCGAGCAGCGGTAGGTGCTGCCGGCGCCACTGGATGTCGTGATCGAATCCGCCCGCGGCCAGGATCACGCCGTGCCGGGCCCTGATCCGCTGCTGGTGGCCGTCACGCTCCACCACCGCCCCGATCACCGCCCCGTCGACATCGGTGATCAGTTCGCTCATCGGCGAGTCGAGCCACAGCGGAACGTCGTGTTGTTTGAGCGCCAGCCGCATGCGGGCGGCCAGCGACTGGCCGATGGCCGCCATCCGGTCCCCGAAGACGCGCGCACGGAACATCCGCCAGATCAGCTTGACGAGAACGGCCTTGCCGCGCCAGTTCTGGCGGACCTGGTAGAACAACCGAAGGTCCTTGGGCGCGAACCAAATACCCTTCGGTGCCAGCGCGAGCGGCTGCAGCAGGTGCTGCTCCTCGTCGCCGAGCTTGCGCAGGTCGATGGCGGGTACGTTGATGGTGCTGCCCTGCGCGGACCCGCCCGGCAGTTCCGGGTAGTAGTCCGCATACCCCGGCTTCCACACGAATTCGAACCACGGGCTGCGCTTTTCGAGGAACTCCATCATCTCTGGAGCGGTGTCGACGTACTGGCGCAGACGCGCGTCGCTGACCAGGCCGCCGGTGATCTGGCGTAGGTACTCCACGACACCGTCGGGATCCGGCACGTAACCCGCCTTGCGCTGCGCCGGTGCGCCGGGCACCCAGATACCGCCACCCGACAGCGCGGTGGAACCACCGAAGTGCGCCGACTTCTCGACGATGAGCGTGTCCAGGCCGAACGCGTCGGCGGCCAGTGCCGCGGTCATTCCGCCGCCACCTGAGCCGACGACGAGCACATCGACGGTGTGGTCGAACTTGCTGTCAGACATCCAGAACCGCCGTCCTGATCGCGAACCCTGCGATCAATTCCGGTGCCGCCCGGTAGAACCGCTGTTCGGTGCGGTAGGGACCGTGCGCGGCAAGTGCGGCGAAAGCCGCGATCCACGTGCGTACTTCGTGCGCGGAATGGCCGGCCTCGCGTTCGATCCAGTCGTTGGACCAGCCGTCCACCTCGGCGAGCCGGTTGTTGTCGATCAGCTCCAGGAAGGCCGCGTCCCAGTCCGGATTCAGCGGCTGCAACGGACTCTCGCCGTGCGCGAACGCCTGCGCGGCGTCCATCACCGCGACCTGGCGGGCCTGTCGCTGCTCCGGTGTCATGGGTACGCCGTGCACGATCCGATCCAGCGCCGTCGGCGGCGCGGTCGCCAGCGTGGGCACCGGCGGATCGTGGGACAGTCCACCGGATCCCACGACGAGGACACGCTTGTCGAGCGTCGCGAGATATGTGCCGAGCGCGGCTCCGAGCGCCCGCACCCGGCGCACCGGCCCGAGCGGGGTGGCCACCGAGTTGATGAAGACGGGGATCACCGGCACCGACGCCGCATCCGCGAACAGGCTCTGGAGCGGTTGGACGGTCCCGTGGTCGACGTCCATGCTCGCCGAGATCGCGACGTCGATCCCTGATTCGAGAACCGCTCGGGCGCAGTCGGTCGCGACGTCCTCGGGCACGTTCAACGGCCCGGCGTGCGAGCCGTAGTCACCGACACCCTGTGCGGCCGTGCCGATGCAGAACGGCGGCATCGTCCGATAGAAGAATCCGTTGTAGTGGTCCGGCGAGAAGATCACGACGAGTTCGGGCGCGTACGCGGTGACAAACCGACGTGCCTCCGATATCGCCGCCTCGATGTCGTCAAGGAGTTCCCGTGACGGTCCCGGAAGGTTCAGTAGCGGGCTGTGCGACATGCAGCACAGGGCCAGTGTGCCCATGAGAACCGGAGCCTCCTCCCTGGGTCAGACACAGAACGTCGAAAAGAGACTCACTGAGTTCGGCGGCGCGCTGGGCGATGCAGGCGCCGGCGATGCAGCGGTCGGGACGCAGGAACAGCACCGAGTCGGTGTAGGTGTCGAACCACGCCTTGAGCGCGCCGGTCCTGTCGCCGACCACCACCACATCGTCGTCGTCGTGCCCCGCCCAGCGCAGCTGTGTCATCGGACGCGCTTCGATGAACTCCGCACCCAACACCTTCCACCGGTGAAACGCGTTGTCGCCGAGGATCGCTCGCAGGTTGTTGCTCCAGCACAGCACCGCGAATCCCGGTCCGAGCACGTCGTCGAGAAGCACGTTCTGCTCCGTGCGGGTGTCGACGCGCGGCTGGATGAACAGCGTGCCCGTCGGCGAGACCGCGCCGGCGGCACCGGCACCCGGTGCGGAATGAAACACCGCACCCTGTTGATAGCGCGGCATCGGCTTGAAGCGCATCTCGAGCACGTAGCGCTTCAGCGACGGCACCACCGAGGCGGCGTGAATGACCCGGTCCCGCAACGCGGCGACCCTGCGGTTCGTCGGCGAAATCACCCGACCGACCATGGTGGACAGGTCGATCATCGCGCGGGCATGTTTGCGGCGCTCGACGTCGTAGGTGTCCAGCAGGGCGTCATCGGCCTGTCCGCTCACCACCGCTGCCAGTTTCCAGCCCAGGTTGGCCGCGTCGCGGATACCGCTGTTGTATCCCTGCCCCTGCCAAACCGGCATCAGATGCGCGGCGTCGCCGGCCAGCAGCATCCGGCCCTTGCGGAACGAACCCGCGATGCGCGAGTGGTGGGTGTATACCCGGTGGCGGATCATGTCGACCCGCTCGGGATACGGAACCCGTTGCGCCAACATCTTTCTGACGAACGCCGGATCGTCGGCCTGTTCGTCGGTCTCGTGAGGATGGATCAGGAACTCGAAGCGACGGATGCCGTGGGCGATCGAGATCGACACATAGGGGCGCGCCGGGTCGGCGCCGACCTCACTGTTCGGATGGCCGAGCGGATCGTTGGCGACGTCGACCACCAGCCAGCGCGTCGACGACGTGGTGCCGTCGAACGACACACCCATCAGCCGGCGGGTGGCACTGCGGCCGCCGTCGCACCCGACCACGTATCGGGCCGTGACCGTCGGCTTGCCGCCGGCGAACTGAACCGTCACCGCGCCGTCGGCCTCGACGCACGACTCCATCCGGGACCCGAACCGGACCTCCACGTTGTCGAATCGGTCCAGGCCGCCGAACAATTCGGCGTCGACCATCGGTTGTACGAAGCCGTTGCGCTTGGGCCAGCCGAAGCGGGCGTCGGGCGGTGCCATCTCGGCGAGCAGCCGTCGGTTGGCGTCGAAGAACCTCAAGATCTGGTTGGGCACGGTGTGCGGCAGCACCCGGTCGACCAGGCCGATCGACTGGAACGTCCGCAGCGCCTCGTCGTCGAGGCCGACACCGCGGGGGTAGTCGATGAGCGTGTCGCGTTCCTCGACGACAAGCGTCCGAACCCCGTGCAGCCCAAGGATGTTGGCCAATGTGAGACCGGATGGTCCTGCGCCGACGATGACGACGTCGACGTCGGTCGTCGTCATAGCCGCCCCAAGAGGAAGTCCAGGTGCAGGCGATTGAACGTCTTGGGGTCCTCGTACTGGGGCCAGTGACCGCATCCGGGCATCACCTCGAAGCGCGCGCCCGGGATCATCGAGGCGATGCGCCGCCCCTCGGTGACGTCGGCCGTGGGATCGTCGCTGGTCCACACCACCAGGGTCGGCGCGGTGATCGATCCGTACTCGTCGGGCCCGAGGAGGTTGCGTGCGCGGATGTCTGGATCCTGCAGCGCCATGATGTCGCGCATCGCCGCGACGAACCCGGGTTGCCGGTACACCCGCTGCCTGCTCGCGACGATGTCGTCGTAATCCTTGGTCTTGTCGGCCATCAGCCACTTGATGCGGGCCTGCACCGTTTCCCACGTCGGGTTCTCGGCGGCGGCCATGGACAGCGTGATGATCCGCTTCATCACCTCGGGATCGGCCTGCGAGCCGCCCGCCGTGTTGAGCACCAGCCGGTCCAACCGATCGGGGTGGTCGACCGCGAATCGAGCGGCGACCCATCCACCGAGCGACTCGCCGCTGATGTGGGCGCGGTCGGCCCCGACCGCGTCGAGGAACGCCAGCAGGTGGTCCACATAGTGGCGGACTTCGAGCGGATGCCCCGGTTTGTCGGTGTAGCCGTGGCCGAGCATGTCGATCGACCAGACCGAGAAGTGTTCGGCGTGCGCCTCCAGGTTGCGCACGTACGCCTCCGCATGCCCACCGGAGCCGTGCAGGAAGACGAGCACCGGCTTATCGGAGTCACCGGCGTGCAGGTATCGGGTGCGGGTCCCACCGGCGTCGAGGTAGCCCTGAGAGAACGAAACGCCCTGCAGATCGCTCCACACGCTCTCGAATTCGGCGACCTCCGCACGCCCGTCGGCGGCCGCGGACGCCGCCAGCGAATCCGGCTCAGACACGCTTACCCTCTCTTGACCGCGAGAATCGAATTCTCGTATTTTGTAAGCACTCTGCTCATTTATCGCACACCCACGTGCACTATAGTCAGAGCATCACTCTCGCGACAGCGTGATGTCAAGGGAAGTCGAGGAAGGGACGCCATGCCTTCGGAGGGCGGAGCCCGGCAGGGGACGGAGCCGATCAGCGTCGTACCCAACGGGGCGCCGGGCTCGCAGACGCTGGCAAGGGGTTTGGCCGCCTTGCAGCTGGTGGCCAGCTCCCCTAGCGGCCTCACCGCTCAGCAGGTCGCCGACGACATCGGTGTGCACCGGACCATCGCCTATCGGTTGTTGTCGACGCTGTCGCAGTTCCGGTTGGTGGCCAAGGGCGAGGACGGTCGCTACCGCTCGGCGGCGGCGCTCGCGGTGCTCGGGGCGTCGTTCGACAACAACGTGCGGCAACTGAGCCTGCCGACCTTGCGGGGGCTCGCCGACGAACTCTCGAGCACGGTGTCCCTTCTCGTCGCCGAGGGTGATCAGCAGGTGGCGATCGCCGTCGTCGTGCCGACCAACGTCTTCTATCAGCTGTCCTTTCATGAGGGCAGCCGTTATCCGCTGGACCGGGGCGCCGCGGGGATCGCGCTGCTGGCAAGCATGCCGCCTCGTCCCGACGAACGTGATCTGGTGCCGCTGACCCGCGAGCAGGGCTGGGTGATCACTCACGGCGAGATCGAGCCCAACACCTACGGCCTCGCGGTCCCGGTGCGCCGACGGCCACCGGCGCCGCCGACGTGTATCAACCTCATCTCGCATCGCGAGGACGTCCTGACGCGCGGCCGAGACGCGGTCATCAGGGCGGCCGACGAGTTGTCCGCGATCCTCAACTAAGGGCACTCCAGCCGGAAGGAGCAGCACGTGACCGATTGGGATCATGACGTCGACGTGGTCGTACTCGGTAGCGGCGGGGCCGGTTTGACCTCGGCGCTCGCCGCGGCGGCCAATGGCGCTTCGGTGGAGATCTACGAGAAGGCCGCGACCGTGGGCGGTACGACGGCGGTGTCGGGCGGCATCATCTGGATTCCCGCGCACAACCGGGCCGCCGAGGGTGAGTTGACCGTCGAGGACGCGATGGCCTACCTGCGCGCCCAATCGCTGGGATACATGGACGGCAACCTGGTCGAGACATTCGTGCGCACCGGCCCCGAGATGCTCGATTTTGTTGAGGCACACAGCGATCTGCGGTTCGAGGTCGCCGAGGGATTCCCCGACTACAAACCCGAGCTGCCCGGTGGGCGGCCGTCGGGTGGACGTTCGCTCAACGCCAAGCCGTTCGACCTCGGCCGACTCGGTGAGTGGCGCGACCGGATCACGTCGTTCCCGGCGGATTTCAGCAACGTCGGCATCGACGCCGAAACCCGCGCGCGCATCCACGCGTCGGTCGACGACGAATCCGGTGACTACTGCGTGGCGGGCACGGCCCTGATCGCCGGACTGCTGAAGGGCCTGCTGGACCTCGGTGTGACACCACGGACCAACGCGCGCGCGGTCGAACTGCTCGCCGATCCGCTCGGCATCACGGGTGTGCGAATTTCGCAGGACGGCAACGACTTCACCGTGCGGGCCCGTCGAGGCGTGATTCTAGGAACCGGCGGGTTCGAGTGGGACCGCAAACTCGTCGAGGCGTACCTGCGGGGACCGATGCGGGGACCCGTCTCACCGCCCAACAACACCGGTGACGGCCTGCGGATGGCGATGGCGCACGGCGCCGATCTGGCCAACATGGGCGAGGCCTGGTGGGTGCCGATCGTCCAACTTCCCGGCGACACGTTCCAGGGCCAGCCGCGCAGCCGCAGCGTTCGACTGGAACGGACCCGACCGCGCAGCATCATCGTCAACCGGGCGGGTAAGCGGTTCCTCAACGAGGCCGGCGAGTACAACTCGATGGCGGGGCCGTTCCACTACCTCGACCCGAAGCTGGGGTATGCCAACGACCCGGCGTGGATCGTCTTCGACTCGCTTCATCTGAAGAAGTACGGCTTCCTCGGCATCGAACCGGATGGTCCTGCCCCGGAATGGTTCTCGCCATCGAAAGACCTGACGGAGCTCGGCGAGAAGACCGGTATCGACCCTGACGGATTGGCACGCACACTGCAATCCTGGAACGACAGCGTCGCCCATGACCGCGATCCGGAGTTCGAGCGCGGCGCGAGCGCCTACGACGGCTACTGGGGTGACGACAAAGCACCGACGCCCGCCGGCCGCACCCTCGGCCCGATCGATACGCCGCCCTACTATGCCGTGCCGGTGTCGATCGGCGCGATGGGCACCAAGGGCGGTCCCCGCACCGACGGCGACGGCCGGGTGCTGCATGTCAACGGATCGGCGATCCCGGGCTTGTTCGCCGCGGGCAACGCGATGGCCGGAGCCACCGGCAAGGCGTACGGCGGCGCCGGTGGAACGATCGGGCCCGCAATGGTGTTCGGTTACCGCGCCGGGCGTGCGGCCTCGGCTCGCCTGTAGCTCGCCTGTTGCTCACCTGTTCAGCGCCGGCCAGTGCTCGACTGTGCATCCTGATACGCCCATCGCGGCGTGTTGCGTATGAAACCGCGCACTCGGCATCGCGGGCCGGTCGGTGAAGCGCTGTTCAGGCGACCGCCATTCCGATGAAGTAACTGCTCAACAGGCAGGTCGCGACGAGGACCACCCACCCGTCGGTGAGGCGGCACAGCCAGGCGGGGGCGTGGCGCACCTCCATGAACTCCCGGAAGATGATGCGCACCTTGATGAGTGCGATGACGATCGCGCTGACGGTGACCACGGTGCTGGCCTTCAGCGTGCTGTTCTGGTCGACCGCTTCATCCATCCAGACGTAGACCAACGTCAACAACGTCAGGATCGCCCAGGCGATCACGAGTCTCTTGTTCACAGCGTTGGTCACCGATCACCTCACCACGTAGAGCATCGCGAAAATCAGCACCCACAGGAAGTCCACCGTGTGCCAGTACGTCGCTCCGGTCTCGACGAGCTCCTGCGAGCGTCGCGCCGGGCTCCGCAACTGGTAGAGGACCACACCCAACACGATGAATCCGATCAACACGTGGATGCAGTGCAGTGACGTGAGAAAGAAGTAATGCTGGAAGAACTCATCGCTGGTGAACGTGTTTCCCAGTCGGATCTCCAGAATCCACTCGAACACCTTCGAGACCACGAACGTCACACCGAGACCGACGGTCACATACGCGTACGTCGTCGCCGAGCGGTACGAACCGCCGCGTGAAGCCTGGACGCACCTCGCGATCGCCCACGAACTCGTCAGCAGGACAATGGTATTGAAGACGCCGATCCGCAGATCGAGATCCGCCTGAGACGCCAGGAAGAGATCCGCATTCTGTGTGCGCAGCGCCAGGTAGACCGAGAAGTAGCCGGTGAACAGCATGGCCTCGAACAGCACGAACAACCACATGTCCGGCTGGCCGGGTACACGGCGTTGCGGCTTGTCCTCGAGCCGTTTCGACGTGGCGCCAACGACGTCGGTCATCGCACCGCCCCCACCGAGGCCGAGGGTTCGGTTACACCTTTCGGCGGCAGGTCGGGCAGCGGCCCGGTGCCGAAATCCTCGCGCTCGATCATCTTTCGCAGCAACACGATGAACGCCGCGGTGTAGAGGATGAACACGACCATGTTGATCCACCACGCGATCGCACCGTTCCACGCGAATGCGCCGCGTTGAAAGATCCAGGCGGGTGCGACGACGACTTCGGTCAGCGCGTTGCACAGCCCCAGGTACGCGAACCATTTCGGGAACACGTTGTTCTTGTCGAGCAGGATCGCCACCAGCCAGACCACCGAGCCGACCAGGAACACCCCCATCGTTCCGCTGAACGACAGGAACGCGAAGTCATACATCCACAGGATCAACTCGGGATCGCGATCCGGTCTGAGCGCGCCGACGGTCATCGCGATGGCCATCACCAGCATGCCGGGCAGGGCCGCGAGCGAGTACATGATCAGGTATGAATAGGCGAAGACGCGACTCACCGACATCCGCCACATCGAGTATGCGAGTAGGGCGTTCATCGGCGCGCACATGCCCGAAATCAGGAATACGACGCCGAATCCGGTGAGCAGGCCGAGATGGCGGTCGGCGAACCACTGCACCACCAACGGCGTGTCCCAGTCGGGGCTCGGCGGCGGTTGCACCCGCGTCACGAGGAAGAACAACACGCCGTACAACTGGTAGAAGATCACCATCACCCACCACGCGAACCACAGCTCACGCTTGGGGTGGTAGCGGAAATTCCACACCAGGCGACCCAGCCGTGAATCGTTGGGCGGATCGGGCGCCGCTACCGTCTCCGCGCTGAGCGCGCTCATGCGGGGACCGCGACTTCTGCGCGTTGGCGGCGGATGTTCTGGGCGAGAACAACCCCCATCACCACGATCCAGACGGCGATCGCGATGTTCTTGACCCAGAAGGACAGCACGCCGTCCCACGCCAACGGGCCCTCGAAGGTCACCGCCCCGAATGCCGCCGGCATCAGCGCGACGGCGATGAGCAGATTGAAATGCGCCACCCACGGCCGGAAGACCGGCTGGTCTCGGCGATCCCAGTAGATCGCCAGGGCCAGCACCAGGCATTGGGCGATCAGATAGGGCACCAGCACCGTGAAGGTGACCCAGGCCAGATCGTTGAGCAGTTGGGTGAGTTCGGGAGAACGTTCGGGCCGGAAGGACCCCAAAAGCCAGAACATGTTCGCGATCAAGAACAGCGTCGGCGGACCGCCCGCGCAGGCGATCAGGCAGTAGGTCAGGATCGGCGTGCGGTGTGCCATCTTGCGCACTTGCATCGCCAGCAGGATCACCGTCGGGATCAAACCGACCCCGAACCAGTTGAACAGAATCATGCTGTACCGAATTCGGGCCGTCTCGTCGCGGTAGAAAGCCGCGACCTCCTCCGCGGACATGGTCGGCGACATCGGATGCAGGAAACCGGGAAACAGGAAGAACGCGGACGCCCAGATGATCACCATCGCGGGCAAGACCCACAGCATGATCAACTCACCATCAGTTCGTCTCATGTGCGCTCCAAAGCTAGTTGCCGATCGGCTACTCGAACGGTAGCCGATCGGCAACCAGGCGGTCAATGCTGGGCTACCCTCGACGTCATGGCCACGGCAGAGCAGAGATTCAGTGCGATCACCCGCACCGCTGCGCAGACGAGGGTCTTGGACGCAGCGCTGGCATTGATCGCCGAACACGGGGTCAGCGGTACCTCCCTGCAGATGATCGCCGATTCCATCGGGGTGACCAAGGCGGCGGTGTACCGCCAGTTCAAGACGAAGGAAGAGATCGTCATCGCGATCACCGAACGGGAGATGGGCCGTCTCGAGGACGCGCTCGAAGTCGCCGAGGCGGCCGGCCACGGTCTCAAATCAAGGGAGATCTTGCTCGACCGGATGATCGACCAGGCCGTCGAACGGCGCGGAGTCGTCAGTGCGCTGCAGTTCGATCCGGTGATCCTTCGGCTGCAGGCCGAACATGAGCCGTTCCAACGATTCATCGAACGCCTGTATGCCGCGCTGCTGGGCACCCATGCCGGCCCGGAGGCCCGACTGCACGCCGCGGTGCTGTCGAGTGCGATCAGCGTGGCCGTGATGCACCCACTGGTTTCCGATATCGACGCCGAAACGCTTCGCGCTCAGTTGATTCGGATGTCCCGCCGGTTGCTCGACCTACCGGAGCGGGCTCAGGGCCCCTCCCGTACGACGAAGAGGCGCTCGGCGGCGGTATAGGGGTCGTCGTCGCCGTCGGCGACGGCTGCGGCCAACCGGTCCAGTTCCGGATGCGTGCGCAGCAGCGTCTGCGCCAGCGACAAGATCTGCGCCCTGGCCCGCGCGGCGCGTCGTTCCGGACTGTCGGAACGGTGATGCGCTTCGATCGCGTCGACGAGTTCGGGCAGGCCGTCGCCTTGGGCCGCAACCAGTTTCAGCACCGGCGCCATGGTCTCCGCACGAAGGTCGCGCACGGTCTGGTCGGCGCCCTCGCGGTCGGCCTTGTTCACCACCACGATGTCGGCCACTTCCAGCAACCCGGCCTTGGCCGCCTGCACGGCGTCGCCTGCGCCGGGATTGAGGATGACGACGGTTGGATCGGCGACCGCGGCGATCTCGATCTCCGACTGTCCGACCCCGACGGTCTCCAGCACCACCAGCCCGTAGGACAGCGCCGCCAGAACACGGATTGCCGCGGGTACCGCCGCGGCCAACCCGCCGAGATGCCCGCGCGCCGCGACGGACCGGATCAGCACGTCGGGATCGTTGATGTGGGCGGCCATCCGGATCCGGTCGCCGAGCAGCGCTCCCCCGCTGTAGGGCGACGACGGGTCGACCGCCAACACCGCGACCCGCTCGCCCCGCTCCCGGTACGCACCGACGAGCGCACCGACCGTCGTCGATTTCCCCGCGCCCGGCGGCCCGGTCACTCCCACGACTCGCGGAGTGTCGACAGGTCCGAGCGTGTCGAGAAGTTCGCTGCGCCGGGGGCTTTCGACGATGCTGAGCAATCGGCCGGTCGCGCGGGCCGATCCGTTGCGCGCCGCCTCGATGAGTTCCGCAAGACGGTCTGAGCTGGTCATCGTATGGCAGTCTACGGATCGCCTGCTTGGTGTCGCCGCCGGGCGGCTCAGGCCACCTCGATGACCGTGGCCGAGCCCATGCCGCCGCCCGCGCACATCGCGGCGACGCCGATTCCGCCGCCGCGCCTGCGCAATTCGTGAACGAGCGTGACGAGCATGCGCGCGCCGGTGGCCGCCACCGGATGCCCCAGCGAGCAGCCGCTTCCACTGACATTGACGCGGTCGGGGTCGATGTCGAGCAGTTTGACGGTCGCCACGCACATCGCCGCGAAGGCCTCGTTGATTTCGAACAGGTCGACGTCGGCGAGCGAAATACCGGCGCGCTTGAGGGCTTTCGGGATCGCTTCGACGGGGGCCAGCCCGGTGAAGGCCGGATCGACACCGACCGACGCCCACGCCTTGACGGTGCCCAGCGAGGGCAGCCCGAGCCGGTCGCTGGCCAGCGTCAGCACGGCGGCCCCGTCGTTGGCTCCGCAGGCGTTGCCCGCAGTGATGGAGAAGCCCTCGATCTCGGGATGCAGCGGCTTGAGCGCGGCGAGCTTCTCGATGCTGGTGTCGCGACGGGGATGCTCGTCGGTGTCGAACTGCCCGTAGGGCGTCTCGATCGGGACGATCTCGTCCTTGAAGCGGCCCTCGTCGATCGCCCGGATCGCCTTGCGGTGCGAGCCCAGCGCCCACTCGTCCATCTCCTCGCGGGTCACGCCCGCGCGCACGGCGGCGTTCCAGCCGACGGTGATCGACATGTCCATGTTCGGTGCGTCGGCGCGGTCGGGGTGCGTCGGGGGAAACCAGTCGAGCATCGCGGCGTCTTTCGCGCTGCTGGCGCGGCGGGTGAAGCGGGGCGTGGTCGAGGCGGAGTTGACGCCACCGGCGATCACCACTTGATCCATGCCCGCGCGAATGCTGGCGGCGGCGCTCTGGACCGCGGCCTGCCCCGCGGCGCAATGCCGGTTGTTCGACAGCCCAGGCACCGAGGTGAGGCCGGCGGTGATCGCGGCGTGGCGAGCGATCACCCCGCCGCCGTAGAGCCCCTCGCCGAGGATGACGTCGTCGATCGCCAGGCCGTTCACCTCACCGGCGGCTGCGCCGACCACATGCTCGGCCATCTCGTAGGCATCGGTGTCTCGCAACGTGCCCTTCATCGCGGTGCCGATGGGGGTGCGCAGGGCAGAAACGATCACGGCTTCAGGCATAGGTATCTCCGTCTCGACGAATGAGAATGTTATTCTCTCAAGCCGAGAGTGTCAGTTGCAAGAAGGGGAACCATATGCAGATCGCGGGTAGCTCGGCGATCGTGGTCGGCGGCGCCGGCGGCCTCGGCGAGGCGACGGTCCGGCGTCTGCACGGTGCCGGAGCCAAGGTCGTCGTCGCGGACATGGCCGACGACAAGGGCAAGAAGCTGGAAAGCGAGCTCGGCGTACGCTACGTGCGCACCGACGCAACGTCGGAGGACTCCGTCAACGCGGCCATCGCCGAGGCGGCGGCGCTGGCTCCCCTGCGCATCTCGGTGGACACCCACGGCGGCCCGGCCAGCGGTGGCCGGCTCATCGGCAAGGACGGCTCCCCGCTGGACCTCGACGGCTTCAAGACGACGATCGAGTTCTACCTGACCGCGGTCTTCAACGTGATGCGGCTGACGGCCGCCGAGATCGCGAAATCCGACCCGCTCGACGAGGGTGCCCGCGGCGTGATCATCAACACCGCGTCGATCGCCGGTTACGAGGGTCAGATCGGTCAGCTGCCGTATGCCGCGGCCAAGGGCGGCGTGATCGGCATGACGCTGAATGCGGCGCGCGACCTCTCGCCGCTCGGCATCCGCGTGGTCACCATCGCGCCCGGGACCATCAACACCCCGGCGTATGGACAGGCCGCCGACCAACTCGAGCAGTACTGGGGTCCGCAGGTGCCGTTCCCCAAGCGGATGGGCCGGTCGACGGAGTACGCGCAGTTGGCGCAGAGCATCGTCGAAAACGACTATCTCAACGGCGAGATCATCCGCCTCGACGGAGCGCTCCGCTTTCCACCCAGGTAATTCCGTGTTCCGCGAGCGTGCGTGTTTGCACACGACACGCCGCGGATCTGCAGGAGTTCGCGCACCGTGACGCCATCGCGACGGTGCGCGTTTGCATATGACCTACCGTGCCGGTGGTCCACACGCCGTCCCGTGGGGACAGTTTGCGCACGCTCGCGCGCCGGCAGGGTGCCCATAATGGCGAAAATGGGCGGCGTGTCGTGTGCAAACACGCACGCTCGCACCACTGGAGGTGTGTGCTCGGGCGCTACTTCTTCTTGGCGTTCAGCCGGGTGACGATCTCGCGGAAATCGTCGGTCTTGAACGACTGCTCCTCCGCGGTGTTGGCGTAGTCGAGCACCGCCAGCACGGAGCGCTCGAGGTGAATGTTCAACAGCCGCTTGGTGCTTTCGACCGCCTGGCGCGGCAGCTCCATGATCTTCTTCGCGCAGGCGATCGCCTCGCTCAGCGGATCTTCGACGACGTGGTTCGCCAACCCCAGCTCGGCGGCGCGCTGGGCCGAAATCCGCGCACCGGTCAGCGCGTATTCCTTGGCGTGCAGCAAGCTCATCTCCAGCGGCCACACCAGCGGTCCACCGTCGGCGGCGACTAATCCGACCTGAACGTGTGGATCGGCAAGGTAGGCATCATCTTTGATGTAAACGATGTCGGACAAGGCCACCAGGCTGCAGCCCAGGCCCATCGCGGGACCGTTGACGGCCGCCACCACCGGAATCCGGCAGCGCGCCATGCCCAGCACGATCTCGCGGCCGTGCAGGATCGTCTTGGCGCGTAGGTCGGCGTCCTGACGCAGCTCCTCGAGGTAGCCGAAGTCGCCGCCGGCCGAAAAGGCCCGTCCCGCACCGGTGATCACCGCCGCGCGAGCCTCCCGGTCCTCGGCCAGCCGCGGCCACAGCCAGGCGAGCCCGCAATGCAGGTCGTCGTTGACCGAATTCAAGGATTCCGGCCGGTTCAGCGTGATGATGCGCAATGCGCCGTCGGCCTGGACGTCGATCTCCGGTGGTAGGTCGTACAACTCAAACTCCTAATCCGAGAATGCGCGAAGCGATGATGTTCTTCTGAATCTGCGAGGTACCGCCCATCACGCTCTGCGCGCGGCTGTACATGTAGGCGCCGAACAATTCGGGATCGCCGGTGCCGACGGTGGCCAGCGCGGCGTGACCGACGGACTGCTCGGTCCACGTCATCAACAGCTTGTCCAACGAGCCTTGCGGCCCGTGCGTCATCCCGTCGAGCTGTTCGGACAACCTCCTGCGCACGTGCAACCGCAGCATCTCGGTCTGCACCCACGCCCACGCCAGCTCCTCGGGAGCCGAGCCGTCCACCCGTGAGGCCAACTGCCGCACCAGCTTTCCGTAGCGGGCCGAGAACCCGAGCGTCGACGGCTCGCGCTCGTGGCTGACGACGGTCATCGCCAACTTCCAGCCCTCACCCGGCGCGCCGACCATGTTCTCCGCGGGCACCCGGGCCCCGTCGAACAGCACCTGGCCGAACTCCTTGGTGACGCCGCTGATCATCTTCAGCGGCCGCTGTTCGATCCCCGGTTGGTGCATCGGCACGATGAACGCCGAAATGCCCTTGTGCTTGGGCACATCCTTGTCCGTACGAGCCAGCAACAGACACCAGTCGGCCACATCGGAATAGCTGGTCCAGATCTTGTGACCATAAATGATGTACTCGTCACCCTCTCTGGTCGCCGTCGTGGTCAGCGACGCCAGATCTGAGCCGGCGCCAGGCTCGGAGAAGCCCTGGCACCACCGCTCGGTGCCGTTGATCATTCCCGGCAGGAACCGTTGGCGAAGCTCCTCGCTTCCGTGATGCGACAGCCCCACCACCAGGTATCCGAGGCTCGGCCGCGCCGGCGCACCGGCCTTGGCGATCTCCTCGTCGACGATGACGTCGTAGACCGGAGGCAGATCCTGTCCGCCATACTCTTTCGGCCACGAGGTGCCGAAGAACCCGGCCTCATACAGCGCCTGGTGCCACGCACCCTGGGCGGCCCAGTACTCGTCGCCCGACGTCGGGAACTTGCCCTTCTGCTCGCTCAGCCAGCCGCGCAGACGGTCGCGGAACGCGGCTTCCTCCGGTGCGTCACGAAAGTCCAATGGACAACTCCTCCAACTTCACGGGCCACGTCTCGGTGGCGGACAGCACCCGGCGCAGGTAGACGTGGGCCAAGCACTCCCACGTGTTGCCGATACCGCCGTGCACCTGGATCGAGGTCTCGCAGACGGTCAACGCCGCTCGCGCACAGTAGATCTTGGCAACCCGGGCCGCCTCGACGGCCTCGGCGGCCGGGAGTTCGTCGACCGCCCATGCGGCATGCCGCAACACGCTGATCGAACCCTCGATCAGTGCCAGGCTCTCGGCCAGCAGGTGACCGACCGCCTGGTACGACCCGATCGTCGAACCGTACTGCTCACGCACCTTGGCGTACTCGACGGCCAGATCCTGGGCTCCCCTGGCCGCCCCGACCAGGTCAGCGCACGTGACCGTCAGCGCCAGCGCCCGCCATCGGCCGGCATCCTCGTCCGAGAGGCTGTCGAGTTCGGCGGGTGACTCAACCACGCCGGCAAGGCTTTTCGTCAGGTCGATCGAATCCGCCGCCTCTGCCGCAACCGGCTCACCGCCGCCTCGCATGCGAAGGTCGTCGGCCAGCAAGGGCCCGATGAACGGCACGTCGACGAGCCTTCGGGCGAACTCCTCGGCCACGATCGCGACCTCAACACCCGACGCCCCGTCCGAGCGAAGCGTGCGAAAGCCCGTGGCGTCCACGGCCTTCTCCAGTCTGGCGACCCTGCTGGCATCCTCGAGGTCGGCGACCGACCCAGGACCGAGGTCGTCGGCCAAGCTCGCCGCCGCGGCCCTCAACTGTTGTTGTTCACTTGTCAGACGGACGTCCACAGACGCTCCTTCAACACTCGACGCAGAACCTTCCCGGAAGGCAACCGCGGGATCTCGGGCACGACGACCACCCGGCTGGGCCGCTTGTACGACGCCAGCCGCTCCCCCACCCACGACGCCAATTCGTCCTCCGGCACAGGGGCATTCGTCTTCACGGCCGCGACGATCGCCTCGCCGTTGGCCGCGTCGGGCACCCCGAACACCGCGCAGTCATCGACCGCGGGATGCCCGTGCAACACGGCCTCGACCTCGGCGGGCGCAACCTGAAAGCCGCGCACCTTGATCATCTCCTTCGACCGGTCGGTGATCCGCAGCCAACCGTCGTCGTCCAGATAGCCGACGTCGCCGGTGCGGTACCACCCGTCGTGGAAGGCTGCCGCGGTCGCCGACTCCGGCAGGTAGCCCGCCATCACCGAATCCGACTGCACCTCGATCTCGCCGGGCTCGCCCGACTCCAGGACCGCACCGGTGTCCAGGGACACCACGCGTACGCGCGCACCGGGCACGGGCCGGCCAACGGTGTCGAGGTGGCGGCCGTCGAGCTCGTTACACGAGATCACCGGCAACTCGCTGGCGCCGTACGCGGTCACCCACTTCACCCCGGTGCTGGCGGTGACGGCCTGTGCGACGCTCTCGGTGACCGGCGTCGCGCACCACATGATGTAGCGCAGCGACGATAGGTCGTGGGACTCCAGATCCGGATGGGCCGCCAGCGCCAAAGCGATTGGCGCCACGGCCATCTCGATGGTGAGCCGGTCGCTTTCGATATGCCGCAACATGGTGTCGATGTCGAAGCGCCGGTGCAGCCGGATCCAGGTCCCCGTGTCGAGCGCCATCACGATGTTGAGCAGGCCCAGGATGTGTGACGGCGGGGTCATGATCTGCATGCGGTCCGACGACGACAGCTGCAGCGCATCGCGCCAGTGTCGCACCGCGACGGCGAACGCCGCATGGGTGTGCCGAACCGCCTTCGGCATACCGGTGGTGCCGGAACTGAACACGAACAGGGCGTCGGCCTGGGGATCGGGTGCGGTGACCTCCCCCTGCTCGGGTTCGATCGGATCGTCGAGCGAGAGCATCGGCATGATCTCGGCCAGCAGGGGATGATCGCCGACCGCGTGCGCCGGCCGGGTCAGCGCCAGCGCATGTTCGATCTCCGCGCGCCTCCACGCGGGGCTGAGTAGGACCGCCGCGGCCCCCAACTGCCATACGGCGCGCAGCGCGACGACGAATTCGGGGCGATTGGACGACATCAACGCGACTCGGTCGCCGGCGCGAACGCCGCGGGATTTTAGGGTTGCGGCCATCCCGGCACTCAGCGCGTCGAGCTGCGACAGCGTGTATTCACGCTGCTCGAAGGCGAGCGCGATCGCCTCACTCACACGCTGTCCTCACTAGTGCCCCGGGGGTCGGATTTCGGTTTGAGAATAGCGTATCATTTAACGAGAATGATATTCTCGTCCAGTTAGAACCGATGTGCCAGGAGAGTTGTTGATGACGGCCGATCCGATACCTGACCAGCCGGCACAGGGCGGACAGGTGACGATCGTGCTCGACCGCAAGAAGGTGTCGGTCACCCGCGTCGCCGACGAGACGCTGTTGGAGAGCGCCCGGCGGGCCGGCTTGTCACCGCCATTCTCGTGCGAAGCCGGCAACTGCGGCACCTGCATGGGCAAGCTCACCGAGGGGAGCGCCACCATGCGGGTCAACGACGCTCTCGACGAGGACGAGGTCGACGAGGGATACATCCTCACCTGCCAAGCGATCCCGGACACCGACACGATCTGCGTGACCTACGACGACTGAACCGCAAGGTCGCCGTGCTCGTCGACGCGGGGTGCCGGCCGGTACTCCGGTTCATAGCCCACGATCTGAATCGGACTGCGCACCAACCGGAAATCACCCGCCTGCACGATCACCTCGGGCGTCTGCTCCAACGCCTCGGGCAATGTGCGCACCGCGGCGACCGGAATACCCAAGGGACGCAACCGGGACTCCCAACTCGCGGCGGTATCGGTGGCCAACGCCGCGGCCACGACCGCCAGCACCTCGTCGCGCTTGTCTGACCGTTCGGCCATCGTGGGAAAGCCTTCGATACCTGCTTCGTCCGAGAACGCGCGCCAGAACCCATCATGGGTGATGAACAGCGCCAGATAGCCGTCCGCCGTCGCGAACAGTTGCGCCGGAACGTAATACGAGTGTGCCCCGAACGGATAACGCAACGGCGCCGCACCGTCGTTCAGGTACGCCGATGCGCGGTAGTTCAGCTGCGAGAACATCACATCCCGCAGGGACACGTCGACCTGACCACCACGGCCCGACACGATCTGCGCCAGCAGCCCCAGCGCCGCGGCCAGCCCGGTCGAGTTGTCGGCCGAGGAGTATCCCGGCAAGGTCGGCGGTTCGTCCGGATGTCCCGTCATGGCCGCGACGCCGGTCGCCGCCTGGATGACGTAGTCGAACGCCGGATCGTCGCCGCCCTCGAGCCCGAATCCCGTCAGCGCCACACAGACGATGCGTTCGTTGAACCGCTTGAGCGAGTCGTATGTCAGTCCGAGTTTCTTGATCGCTGACGGCTTCATATTCACCAGCAGCGCATGGGAATCCGCGACGAGTTCGCCGAGCCGCCGTCGGCCGTCCTCCGAGCGCAGGTCGAGGACGACGCTCTTCTTGTTGCGGTTCAGGCTGGCGAAATAGCTGTCACCGACCTGCCGTGAGATCTCGCCGCCCGGCGGCTCGACCTTGATGACCTCCGCGCCGAGGTCCGCCAGCAGCATGGTGGCGTAGGGCCCGGCCAGCATGACTCCGACTTCGATGATGCGGATGCCGGCCAGCGGCGGGCCGCTCATTGAACCCAGCGGCGGGCCGCTCACCGCACCTGCTTGGCTAATTCCGCGATCACCTCGCGCGTCCGGTACTTCGACGCGATCAGTTCGTCGCGGTTGTCGCCGATCGGCAGCAGCCGGACCGACAGGTCCGTGACCCCCGCATCGGCGAATCGCTTGAAGCGTGCCAGGATCGCTTCCTCGTCGCCGGCCGCGCAGAGATCGCCGACATCGCGGGCGTCGCCACGGTCCAGCAGTCGCTGGTAGTTCGGTGACGTCTCGGCTTCGGCGAGGATGCGGTTCGCCCGGTCCTTGGCGGCTTCGATCTCCGAATTCGCGCACAGGCACACCGGTATCCCCGCGACGATGCGGGGAGCGGACCTGCCTGCCTCGGCGGCAGCCTTGTTGATCTTGGGGGCGATGTGCTCGCCGATGGCCTTCTCGTCGGCCATCCACAGCACGGTGCCGTCGGCGCGCTCCCCGGCGATCTGCAGCATCACCGGACCCAGCGCGGCCACCAGGACCGGCAGCGGGTTCTCGGCGCCGAGGACCGTCGGGTTGTGCACCGTGAAGGTGTCGTTTTCGACGTCGACGTCACCGGGGCCGGCGAGTGCGGCGTTGAGCACCTCGAGATAGTCGCGGGTGTACGCGGCCGGCTTCTCATAGGGGATGCCGAGCATGTCGCGCACGATCCAGTGGTGCGACGGTCCCACCCCGAGCGCGAGCCGCCCGCCCGCCACCGCATGCACCGACAGCGCCTGACGCGCGAGCGCGATCGGGTGCTGCGCCTGCAGTGGCACCACCGCGGTGCCGAGCTCGATCTTCGAGGTGTGCGCGGCCATCAACGCAACCATGGTCAGACAGTCGAAGTCGTTGGGCACCTGCGGCATCCATGCGGTATCCATTCCCGCAGATTCGGCCCACTCGATATCGGAGACCAGCTTGTTGACCTTGCGCGCCATGTCGCCGCGTTCGGCCCCGATCATCACGCCAAGGCGCATGTCAGTTCTTCCTCCGAGAGTTCAGCGGCGAGCGAGTCATTGCTCGCTCAATGTCAGCTTGCGGACCTCGTCGACGAGAGTGTCCAGCGAAGTGCCCGTGGGGAACACCGCAGCCGCGCCCGCGGACAGGAGCTTGGGCACATCACCCTGTGGGATGGTGCCACCGACGACGACCGCGATGTCGCCGGCGTCGGCCGCGCGCAGCGCCTCGACCGTGCGCGTGGTGAGAGCCACGTGCGCGCCGGAGAGGATCGAAAGCCCAACCAGCGCGACGTCTTCCTGCAGGGCGATCGACACGATGTCTTCGATGCGCTGCCGGATTCCGGTGTAGATCACCTCGAAGCCCGCGTCGCGCAGCGTCCGCGCGACGATCTTGGCGCCGCGATCGTGACCGTCGAGGCCGGGTTTGGCGACCAGGACCCGCACCGGGCCGGCCGTAGAAGAGTCCGCCATCAGAACACCACCGGCTGCTGGAACTCGCCCCACACCGACTTCAACGTCGAAACCATCTCTCCCACAGTGCAGTAGGCGTTGGCGCAATCGACCAGCTTGTGCATCAGGTTGTCGTCACCTTCGGCCGCGCGTGCCAGCGCCGCCAGTGATGCGGAGACCGCGGTGGCGTCGCGCTCGGCCTTGACCTTCGCGAGCCGCTTGAGTTGCAGATCGCGGCCCTCGGCATCGAGTTCGTAGGTCGCGATCTCGGGCGGCGGCTCGTCGGAGACGAACTTGTTGACCCCGACCACCGGTCGCTCGCCCGATTCGATCTCCTGATGGATCTTGAACGCCTCGTCGGCGATCAGCCCCTGCAGGTATCCGTCCTCGATGGCGCGCACCATCCCGCCGTGGGTTTCGAGATCGTGCATGATCTCGATGATCTTCGCCTCCGTCGCGTCGGTGAGCGCCTCGACGAAGTACGACCCGCCGAGCGGGTCGGCGACCTTGGTCACGCCGGTCTCGTAGGCGAGGATCTGCTGCGTACGCAACGCCAGGGTCGCCGATTCCTCGCTGGGCAGTGCGAACGGTTCGTCCCACGCCGCGGTGAACATCGACTGCACGCCACCGAGCACCGCGGCCATCGCCTCATAGGCGACGCGGACGAGGTTGTTCTGGGCCTGCGGCGCGAACAGCGATGCGCCACCGGCCACACAGCCGAATCGGAACATCGACGCCTTGTCCGACGAGGCCCCGTAGCGCTCGCGCACGATCGTGGCCCAGCGCCGCCGTCCGGCGCGGTACTTGGCGATCTCCTCGAAGAAGTCACCGTGGGTGTAGAAGAAGAACGAGATCTGCGGTGCGAACTGGTCGATCGTCATGCGCCCGCGTTCGACGACGGTGTCGCAGTAGGTGACGCCGTCGGCGAGGGTGAACGCCATCTCCTGCACCGCGTTGGCGCCCGCGTCGCGGAAGTGCGCACCGGCAACCGAGATCGCGTTGAACTTGGGCACCTCGGCCGCGCAGAACTCGATGGTGTCGGCTATCAGCCGCAGCGACGGTTCGGGCGGCCAGATCCACGTGCCGCGCGATGCGTACTCCTTGAGGATGTCGTTCTGGATGGTGCCGGTGAGCTTGGCCCGCGGCACCCCCTTCTTCTCTGCGGCGGCGACGTAGAACGCCAGCAGGATGGCGGCGGTGCCGTTGATCGTGAAGCTGGTGCTGATCTTGTCCAGCGGGATGCCGTCGAAGAGGATCTCCGCGTCGGCGAGCGTGTCGACCGCGACGCCGACCCGGCCGACCTCTTCGCCGTACTCGGGGTCATCGGAGTCGTAGCCGCATTGCGTGGGCAGATCCAGCGCCACCGACAGCCCGGTTCCGCCCTGGTCGAGTAGGTAGCGGTAACGCCGATTGGACTCCTCGGCCGTCCCGAACCCCGAGTACTGGCGGAACGTCCACGTCTTCCCGCGGTATCCCGTGGCGAAGTTCCCGCGCGTGAACGGATAGGTGCCCGGCGGAGGCGGTTCCGTCGCCCGGTCCGTCGGCCCATACACCGGCTCGAGCGGGATCCCCGACGGGGTCTGTACTGGCTCGCTCATCACGGATAACGTACTTGCAAAAAATGAGAATGCCAATACCGCAGGCCGGAAACGTGCACCGGAGAAGGGGCGTCCCCCACCGTCCAAAGCCTGCGAAGAGCCGGTACACAGCGAATATGGCACTTGCGTAAAATGAGAACGCCAATACCGGCTGTATTCGAGGTCCGCTAGCATCGTGGGGCGACGCAGGTCGCAGCCAAAGGAGGTCCATGTCCGCCTTCACTGACCGCACGCTCGTCGTCTCCGGCGGCAGTCGCGGCATCGGTCTCGCGATCGGCCTCGCTGCGGCCAGGCGGGGCGCCAACGTCGTGCTACTGGCCAAGACGGCCGAACCGCATCCGAAGCTGCCGGGCACAGTGCACACCGCAGTCGCCGAGGTAGAGGCCGCCGGCGGCAAGGGCGTGGCCGTGGTCGGCGACGTCCGAAAAGAAGAGGACGTGCAACGTGCGGTCGATGCGGCCGTCGAGCATTTCGGCGGGGTGGACGTCGTCGTCAACAACGCCAGCGCCATCGCCACCGAGCCCACGGAGCAATTGCCGGCCAAGAAGTTCGACCTGATGATGGACATCAACGTGCGCGGCACGTTCCTGCTCACCAAGGCGGCGCTGCCGTACCTGCGCAAGTCCGCGGCACGCGCCCAGGGAGCGGAGCCGGCAGGCGCGCACGTGATCACGCTGGCGCCGCCACTGAACATGAACCCGCACTGGTTGGGCGCTCACCCCTCCTACACCCTGTCGAAGTACGGAATGACTCTGCTCTCGCTGGGGTGGGCCGCCGAATACGCGGAAACCGGCATCGGATTCAGCTGCCTGTGGCCCGAGACCTACATCGCGACGTCTGCAGTCGCCAACGCTCCCGGATTCCAGGAGATGCTGGACCGGTCGCGCGACCCGCAGATCATGGGTGACGCGGCCGCGTTGATCCTGTCGCGGCCCGCGGCCGATGTGAACGGCAGATGCTTCATCGACTCCGAACTGCTCGCCGAGTCCGGCGTGACAGACCTGTCGCGCTACGGCGGTGGGGACGACCCCATCCTTGATATCTTCGTCGACAAGTCATGAGCATCTCACTGCTGCTCGAGATGGCCTCGAGCGATCCGGACCGCACCGCCGTGGTGTCGGGTGGATTGCGGCTGACCACAGGTGAGTTGAGCGCCCTGGCGGACGGCGGGGCAGGCGTCATCGCCGAGTCCGGTGCTTCCCACGTCGCCTATGTCGGCATGGGTGGCGCGATGCTGCCCCTTCTGCTGTTCTCCTCGGCTCGCGCCGGGGTGCCGGTGACGCCGCTGAACTACCGGCTCAGCGCCGACGGCCTTCGTGAGCTCATCGATCGCCTCCCCCAACCGCTCGTCGTCGCCGACGCCGAATACCTCGATATGGTCGCCGGCGCGGGCAAGCAGGTCATCGGTTCCGACGAGTTCCTCGACGCCGCGCGAACCAGCGATCCGGCCGCGGAGTTCCCTGATCCCGAAGACGTCGGGGTCGTGCTGTTCACCTCCGGTACCACATCGCGCCCGAAAGCCGTTGAGCTGACGCACAGCAACCTCACCAGCTACATCACCGGCACGGTCGAGTTCGATTCCGCGGAGCCCGGCGACGCCGCGTTGATCTGCGTCCCGCCGTATCACATCGCCGGTGTCAGCGCCGCGTTGTCCAATCTCTACGCCGGGCGAAAGATGGTGTACCTGCCGCAGTTCGACGCCAGGGAATGGATCCGGCTGGTGCGCGACGAGGGCGTGACGTCGGCGACGGTCGTGCCGACGATGTTGGACCGCATCGTGACCGCCCTGGAAACGGAGAACGTGGTCCTGCCCACCCTGCGCAACCTGGCGTACGGCGGCTCCAAGGTGCCACTTCCGTTGGTGCGCAAGGCGCTCTCACTGTTGCCGGAGGTCGGCTTCGTCAACGCCTACGGGTTGACCGAGACCAGCTCGACCATCGCGGTGCTCGGGCCCGACGACCACCGCGAGGCGCTCGCCTCGTCCGACGAAGCCATCCTGCGCAGGCTGGGCTCGGTCGGCCAGCCGGTGCCAGGGATCGAAGTACAGATCCGCAACGCCGACGGCGAGGTGCTCGGCCCCGGCGAGACCGGGGAACTGTTCGTCCGCGGCGAGCAGGTATCGGGCCGCTACACGGAGATCGGCTCGGTGCTCGACGGTGACGGATGGTTCCCCACCAAAGACATCGCGATGCTCGACGAAGACGGTTATCTCTTCATCGGCGGGCGTTCCGACGACACGATCATCCGCGGCGGTGAGAACATCGCACCCGCCGAGATCGAGGACGTGCTCGTCGAACATCCGGCGGTGCGCGACTGCGCCGTGGTGGGGCCCGAGGATCCGCAATGGGGTCAGATCATCGTCGCGGTGGTGGTCCCGGCCGACAGTCCGGACGGCCCCGCGAATCCGGACCCCGAGGAGCTGCGCGAGTATGTGCGGCGCCAGTTGCGCGGATCGCGAACCCCCGACCGCGTCGTGTTCCGCGACGAGTTGCCGACCAATGCGACCGGCAAGGTGCTGCGTCGAGAACTGATCGCCGAGTTGACAGCCACCAGATAGCAAGGAGCCCAGCATGATCAAGAACGGCACGCGACTGCAGAGCCAGGTGTGCGACACCCAGGTGATCGTCGTGCGCAGCTCGGACAGCCTCGACGATCTGCGCGCGGGCGGCGTTCCGATGGTGCCCCTGGATGCCGAGAAGAGTACCGACGTTCAGATCGACCCCGAATTCTCTGACGGCAACGCGATGGGTAAGCGTTATGTCGACGACAACGGCGCCGAGGTGCTGGTGACGAAGGCCGGTGCCGGAACGCTGAGCGTGGGCACCACGCCGCTGTCTCTCAAGGAAGCCAAGCCGCTGCCCGCGAGCGACTGATACCTTCCACTGGGTGAGGCCACGCCGCCTGCTCACCCGGTATGTGGCCGGGCTTGCGTCGGCCTATCTGCTGACTGCCGTCGAGGTCATCGCGATCGTCGGACTGCTGGGCGGTCGCGACGTGGTCACGCCCGAAAATGTGATCACCACCGCGACGCTGCTCGCGGTCGGTACCGCCACGGTCGGGTTCAGTGCCGCCTACATCCTGCTCCCGGCGCTGCAGTATCTGCGCGCGGGGCGCGAGCCCACCGCCGCCGAACGGCGGTCGACGTTGACAATGATGCGCCGCCAGGCCGCGGCCACGGTGGCGCCGTGGGTGCTCACCGCCGCGGTCCTGGTACCGCTGAACCTGGACGCCGGGTCCGAGGTGCTGGCGGTGATCGGATCGGCCATGCTCTTCGGAACGATCGCCACGGTGTGCACCGGCTTCCTGTTCACCCTGCGGACGTTGCGACCCGTATTGGCCAGCGTGGCAACCGATTCCAGCACGCCGACGTTGACGGCGCCCGGAGTCCGGGCACGGCTGCTGCTGATGTGGACCGTGTGCACCGCACTGCCGGGAGTCGCCATCGCCGCACTGCTGATCATGCGGAACAACGGATGGCTTCTCGAGGAGACCGCGGCCATCGAGTTGGCGCTGATCGTGCTCGCGTTGGTCGCGGTCGTGCTCGGTCTGCGTTCACTGATCCTGACCTCCATGTCGATTTCCGACCCCGTTCAGGAAGTCGTCCAGGCGATGGCCGACGTCGAGCGCGGGCAAATCGACCGGTCCGTCGAGGTCTACGAGTGGTCCGAGATCGGCCGTCTGCAACGCGGTTTCAACCGTATGGTGGCCGGGCTGCGTGAACGTGACAGGCTGCGCGACCTGTTCGGCCGCCACGTCGGCGAGGACGTGGTCCGGCGAGCCATCGAGGAGAACGAGTCGTTGTCCGGCGACGAACGTGATGTTGCGGTGCTGTTCATCGATCTGGTCGGGTCCACCCCGTTGGCGGCCACCCACGAGCCCGCCGAGGTCGCCGAACTGCTCAACGAGTTCTTCCGTATCGTCGTCGCGGCCGTGGATAAGCGGCACGGCTTGATCAACAAGTTCCAAGGCGATGCGGCGCTCGCCGTCTTCGGCGCTCCCCTGCGCGTCGACGACCCAGCGTCGGCGGCGCTGACGACCGCACGCGATCTGGTCACCGACCTGCAGCGCCTGCCACTCGACTTCGGCATCGGGGTCTCGGCCGGACCCGTGTTCGCGGGCAACATCGGCGCGGAGAACCGGTACGAATACACCGTTGTCGGGGACGCGGTCAACGAGGCGGCCCGACTGGCCGACCGCGCCAAGGAGTTTCCCGCGCGAGCGCTGTGCTCGGGCCGCGCGCTCGAACGTGCCGGCACGGCGGAACGACGGCGCTGGGAGGCACAGGGATCGGAAACCCTGCGCGGCCGATCCGCCCCCACCCAGATGTGGACACCGGCCGCCGAGCCTGGTTAGGGACGCGGACCGTCGGGGAATACAGCGGCATGGTTGCGCGCACCGCGGACTCGCAGGCCATTCGGAAAGCCGTTGTCGGCGCGTCGATCGGCAACGCCGTGGAGTGGTTCGACTTCGCCATCTATGGGTTGTTGGCGACCTATATCGCCGAGAAGTTCTTCCCGCCGGGTGACGAGACCGCCGCGCTGCTCAACACATTCGCCGTCTTCGCCGCCGCGTTCTTCATGCGGCCGTTGGGCGGGTTCTTCTTCGGCCCGCTCGGCGACCGGATCGGACGTCAGCGCGTTCTCGCACTGGTGATTCTGCTGATGTCGGCTTCGACTCTGGCCATCGGGCTGGTCCCCAGCTACGCCGCCATCGGCGTGGCCGCACCGCTGCTGTTGCTGTTTCTGCGGTGCCTGCAGGGCTTCTCGGCCGGCGGTGAGTACGGCAGCGGAGCGTGCTTCCTCGCCGAATACGCCACCGACAGGCACCGCGGCTTCATCGTGTCGTTTCTGGTGTGGTCGGTGGTCGTCGGTTTCCTTTTCGGTGCGCTGACGGTCACCGGTCTCGAAACCCTCCTGTCCGAACCGGCGATGAACTCCTACGGCTGGCGGATCCCCTTCCTGATCGCCGGTGCGCTCGGTGTCGTCGGTCTCTACATTCGGCTGCGGTTGAAAGACACGCCGGAGTTCGAGAACCTGCGCGAGCAGGGCGAGGTAGCAACATCGCCGCTGCGCGAGGCGCTGCGCACCTCGTGGCGGCCCATCCTGCAGATCGCCGGTCTGGTGGTGATCCACAACGTCGGCTTCTACATCGTGTTCACCTACTTGCCAACATATTTCACCGAGACGCTCGAGTTCACCAAGGTCGACGCGTTCGTCTCGATTGCCGTCGCCAGCTTGGTGGCCATCATCCTGATCCCGCCATTGGGCGCGCTGTCCGACCGGATCGGGCGCAAGCCCCTGCTGTATTCCGGTGCCATAGGCTTCGTGCTCTTCGCCTATCCGCTGTTCCTGCTGCTGAATTCGGGCTCGCTGGCCGCCGCCGTCACCGCCCACGCCGCCCTGGCGGCGCTGGAGTCGGTGTTCGTGTCGGCGTCACTGGCCGCCGGCGCAGAGTTGTTCGCGACCAGGGTCCGCTCCAGCGGCTACTCCATCGGCTACAACATGTCGGTCGCCATATTCGGCGGAACTGCGCCGTATGTGGCGACATGGCTCGTCGACCGCACCGGCAATGAAATCGCACCCGCCTATTACGTGATCGCCGCCGCCGTCGTCACCCTTGCGACGCTCTTGACCATGCGTGAAACCGCACGGCGGCCGCTACGGGCCACGGTGCACACATAGCGCACACGCGGGCGCGGCGATTGCGGGGTATTTCGTTGCGGTCACCGCAACCGGATGCACCGAAATCGGGCATGGCACACAATCAAAGGATGTCGACGGCGTCGTCGCCGGTCTCGCCGATGCGCGTGGGGCTGGCCAGCTTCATCGGAACAACGGTCGAGTTCTACGACTTCCTCATCTACGGCACCGCAGCCGCGCTGGTCTTCCCGGAGCTGTTCTTTCCGGCCGTGTCCCCTGCGACGGGATTGCTGTTGTCGTTCGCGACCTTTGGCGTCGGGTTCGTCGCCCGCCCTCTCGGCGGCGTGGTGTTCGGTCACTTCGGGGACCGGGTGGGGCGCAAGAAGATGCTCGTCTACTCGCTGCTCGTGATGGGGATCGCGACGGTGCTGATGGGCCTTCTGCCGACCTATGCCCAGATCGGTCTCGCGGCCCCGATCCTGTTGACCGTGTTGCGGCTGGCGCAGGGTTTCGCGGTCGGAGGCGAGTGGGGCGGTGCGACGCTGATGGCCGTCGAGCACGCTTCGAACCGGCGCAAGGGGCTCTACGGGGCCTTCCCGCAGATGGGCGCGCCCGCCGGGACAGCGTGCGCGACGCTGGCGTTCTGGGCGGTGTCACGCCTGCCCGACGACCAGTTCCTGGCGTGGGGATGGCGCCTCCCGTTCGTCGCCAGCGCCCTACTCATCGTCATCGGCCTGGTGATCCGGCTGTCGATATCGGAGAGCCCGGACTTTGCGGCGCTGCGGCAGCGCGAACAAGTGGTGCGCATGCCGATCGCCGACGCGTTTCGCAGGCACTGGAAGCAGATCCTGCTGGTCGCCGGCGCGTACTTGTCCCAGGGGGTGTTCGCGTACATCTGCGTGGCGTATCTGGTGTCGTACGGTACGACGGTTGCCGGGATCGGCCGTACGCAAGCGCTTTTCGGGGTGGCCGTGGCGGCAGTGGTAGCGGTCGCCAGCTACCCGATGTTCGGTGCGCTCTCCGACCGTCTGGGCCGCAACCCCGTCTTCCTGGCCGGGGTGATCCTGATGGGCATGTCGATCGGCCCGGCCTTCGCCCTGATCAACACCGGCAGCGCGCTGCTCTTCGGTGTCGCGCTTCTGCTGGTGTTCGGGTTCGCGATGGCGCCGGCCGCCGGCGTGACCGGCTCGTTGTTCAGTCTGGCGTTCGATCCCGACGTCCGCTACAGCGGGGTCTCGATCGGCTACACGCTGTCCCAAGTGGTGGGCTCGGCGTTCGCCCCGACCATCGCCACCGCGCTCTACGCGGCGACGCGGACCAGCAACTCGATCGTGGCCTATCTGGTTGCCGTCTCGGTGATCTCGGCGATATCGGCGTGTTTCCTACCGGGTACGTGGACGCGGCCGGCGGCGGACCAGCCGCGCGAACTCGACCGTCGAGCGGCGGACCGACTCCCATTCGAGTGACACCAGCAGCGTGTCGACCATCGCGAACGGCAGGGTGGTCGCCACCGCGCCGCGTCCGTATTCGATGTGCCACGAACCGGGATGGATCGTCAGGCCCCGCGCCTGACCCTTGTCCAGGCATGTGCGTTCACCGGGGAGCAACATCATCGCGGCGCTGTCGTCGGATTCCAGGTCGTAGGAGTCGATACGTCCGGCCATCAGAAACTTGTGAATCTGCACCCGCTTGTAGCGTCCGGAGAAGCCCTGCGTGCCCGTCGGCGAACCGAAGATCACGATGTACTCGCGCGGACTGAAGTACACGAACCGGACCTTGCCCAGGATTCCGCCTGCTTTGCTCGCCACCCACCGTCCGGGTTCCGCATCGATGAGGTCGGGGTACGCCTCGGCGAGCAATTCGACGGCGCGGGTGGTCAGTTCGCCGGTGGGCAGTCCGACGAGCTGGGCAGCGACGCCGTGCAGCACGTCGGGGTCGATCTGGTAACGCATCAGCCGAACTCTATCGGCAGGCTCGTCGGTCCGCTCATGCCCAGCAGCGGCTTCCACGGCGCCGGCCCGGTGACGCGCGGGTTCGGCATGCGTCGCGCGATGATGACCAGGGCCTCGCAGAGCTCGCGTCGGGCGAGGTTGGCACCCAGGCAGTAGTGTGCGCCGCCGCCGAAGGTGAGGATCGGTGGCGGATCGGCACGGGTGATGTCGAAACGGGTCGGATCATCGTAGATGGCCGGATCGCGGTTGGCCGCGTAGGTGTTCACGATGATGAATGTGCCTGCGGGAAACGTGTATTCCCCGATGGTGACGTCACCGATGGCGCTGCGCACGGTGCTGCACATCGACGGCGAATGTCGCATCGTCTCTTCGACGGCGCTCATCGCGAGTCCGGGCTGGTCGCGCAGCAACTCCCATTGCTCGGGATGCTCGCACAACACCTGCATGGACGCCGCCAGTTGGCTTCGGGTGGTGTCGGTGCCCACGATCAGGATGCTGAACGCCAGCATGCGAAGCTCCCCCGCGTTGAGTCGGTCGCCGTCGTCTTCGGTGCGGATCAGCTCGGAGAGCAGATCTTCGGTGAGGTCCTCGCGCCGATGGGTGATCATCTCGTCGATGTAGGCGTCGAATTCGTCCCACGCCTTGAGGACCACCGGCTCTTCCTCGGCCAGATCGCAGTCGAAGCTGACGATCTTGAAGATGTCCTCGGCCCACCGGGAGAACCGCTGCCAATCCCGGCGGGGCGCGCCCAAAAGCGCGCAGATGACCGGGATCGGGTACGGCCTGGCGATGTCGTTGACGAATTCGCACCGGCCGCGTGCGCCGACTCGGTCGATCAGTTCGTTGACCACGGTGTGGATGGTGGGGTCCATGCGCGCCGTCCCGCGTGGCGTGAATGCCTTCGACACCAACCCGCGCAACCGGCGGTGCTCCTCGCCGTCCATGTTCAGGATGCTGCGGGTCACCCTGTCCCACAACTCCCCTGAGGTGATCCCATGTGCGGACAGGTGTATGCCCTGCGGGATTCCGAAGCGCGGGTCACGCAGAACGGTCCTGGCCAGTTCGTAGGACAGCACCTCCGGGCCGATCGGGCCGAGCGCGATCGGCGCTTCCTGCTGCGCCGCGCGAAACTGAGGGTAGATCTCCTGGGGGGTCGCTGTGATGTCGTAGGTCAGCGTCGGCAGTCCGGCGTCGAAGACGCTGGGTTTGGCCGCTCCGAGGGTCATGGCGTCGTCCCCGCGCGGATCCTCAGGGGGAGCTCTCGCAGCGAGCAGGTCGCCGAGGGCCACGTAATCTCCGGGACGTAGCCCTCGATCAGGTCGAAATCCGATATGCGCGTGAGCCATTCGGTTACGACCAGCCTCAGCTCCATGCGGGCCAGGTGGGCCCCCAGGCATCGGTGCGGACCGCCGCCGAAGCCCCAGTGCTTGTGCAACTTGCCGTCCATCACCAGGTCGTCGCCGGAGTGGAGATCGCTTCCGTCACGGTTGATCGCGCCGACACAGAGTCGAACCTGTGATCCGGCCGGCAAGGTGACGCCCGCGACGGTCACCGGCCGGGTGGTCACGCGCCCGAGCACCGGCGCCGCGGGCTCCAACCGGATCACCTCCTCGACGAACGCGCCGACGTGGTCGGGGCTCTCGCGCAGGTGCCTGCGCAGATCCGGGCGACGGGCCAGCTCCAGCATCGCGGCGCCGATCGAGGCGGTGACGGTGTCCAGGCCCGCGAGGACGAACACCAGCGACATCCCCGTGGCTTCGGCGTCGGACAGCGCATCCTCGCCGTGGAGCACGTCGGACAGTATGCCCGCCTGTGGCGACTCCCGCTGTGCCTGAACGGCTTCGGCGAGATAGCCGAAGAGTTCGGCTGCCGGGGTCAGGTCCACGCTGTTGGGATCGGTCGCCAGGCTGACCGCGATGATTGCGTCCTTCCATGCGATCAGCCGTTCGCGGTCGTCGAGCGGAAGGCCGAACAGGGTGAGGAAGACCTGCGAGGGATACGGGATCGCGAGATCGGCCATCACTTCACACTCGGAACGGCCGGCGATCTCGTCGATGATGTCGATCACCTGCGCCTGCAGCGACGGCAGCAGCGCGCTCAGCGTCTGGGGGCTGAAGTACGGATGCAGGAGCCGGCGGTAGCGGGTGTGTTCGGGAGGATCGAACCCCAGCGGCACCAGGGGCACCGGGCTGATCATGTCGTCGTAGTCGGTTCTCGACGAGAACGTTTCCGGATCGCGCAGTGCGGCAAGCACATCGTCGCGGCGGGTGAAGTAATACCAGCCCTCGCCGTAGAGCAGCGGGCCGAGCTCGCGCAGCTTGGCCCAGCCTGCACCGCGGTCCCGCGCCATCGGCAGGTCCTCGTAGAGGACCTGCGTCAGCCCCGAACCCTCGCTCATGACACGTTGGTGGCCAGAAACGTCAGCGGAAGGCCCAGGACCGACAGGTCGATCTCGTCGAGATACGAACCCTCTCCGGAGAAGCCCTGGCGGAAGCGGGTGGTCGAGCCGTAGCGCTGCGCGACCGATTCCGCCGCCGAGGCGTCGGGGACCCGCAGCACCACCGTGTAGACCCCGTCCCCCCGACGCTCGAGGAAGTCGTTGACGTAGTTCGCCACCGAGGCCGTCGAGCCGGGAACCGGGCTGATCAGCTCGATCCCCCGGTTCCAATCCAGGTGGACGCGCACGCCGAGTTCGGTCAGTTCGGCTTCTTCGAATGCGAAGCCGAGGTCGGTGAACAGCGACGCCATCGCGACCCGCCGTTCCGGTGCCACCGCGAACACGACGTGGTGCAACTGCAGTGGTTCGGACGTCATTTCCGGACCAGTCCACGCGGGCGGACAAGGCCGAGGTCCAGGTGGGTCAGCCAGCCGGGCGGGCCGTCGCAGACGTCGGGAATGGCGTTGATGGCACCCATCGCGGTCCACGTGTAGCCCGGGTGTGTCATGGTCCCGTCCGCTGCCACCAATCCGTGCATCGTGAGTTCGGTGGGCGGGTCGCCCTCGATGGCGATGCGATAGCGGGTCCTTCCCCAATCCCACGCGGGGTCGAGTTGATCGGGGCCGGCGGTCAGGTAGATGGCGTGGTACACGATCAACGGGTTGCCGTCGACCCAGGCGGTCCACTCGTGGTGTTGTGCAGCAACCGTTCCCCGCGGGATCGCGCCTTCGTCGTGCGGGATGTCCTCGGTGGCGACGGCGGCCTTCACGTCCGCGGCGGTCACGTCGTCGATGGTCACCCCGAGGCCGTCGGCAACCATGTGCATCGACTGCGCGAAGAACGGCACACCCAGGCCCAGAATCGTTGGTTCCGAGAGGAACTGGCCCTTGTCCTTGCCGAACCCCATCCAGTCGATGTGGTCCATGGGGGCATCGGTCAGCACATTGACGACTTCCCATACCTCGATCCTGTCGACCCTGCTGGCGACGCGGGCAAGCGTGAGCGGAAGTATGTCGCCCGCGTAACCGGGATGGATGCCACCGGCGTGGAACGATGTGCCACCGTCCTGACATGCCGCCCGGATCTTGTCGCCGCCCTCGCGAAACCGTACGGTCGGATGGAAGAAGCCACTGGTGGTGACGACATTTTTGCCCGAGCGCAGGAGCCGGCACACGGTGTCGACGTCCATGATGATCGGCGTGTAGAACACGCAGTCGGCGTCGAGTGCGACCATCGCCTCCACATCGTCGGTCGTGGCCACTCCGGTCGGTCCGATGCCTGCGATCTCACCGGCGTCCTTGCCGACCTTGTCCTTGCTGTGCACCAAGACGCCGACGAGGTCGAATATCGGGCACTGCGTGAAATGTCGCACCCCGACTTGACCGACGTCGCCCGTCATCCACTGAATGACCCGGTACCTCTTGTCAGACATTGAGCACTCCCCTCGGAAGCAGAAGCGGCAGATCGTTGTACGTGGCGATGCCGGGAGGTGCGGCCACGACGGCGGGTATCGCGGTGATCGCCGGCATCGCGACAATCGACAGGCCCAGCATGATGTAGTCGTCCAACGTCTCGCCGACGAATCCCTCGGGTGGAAGGAAGCTCAGGGTGGTCTTGATCGTCGGCGTGCCCTGAACCTCCACGGTGTAGCCCATGTCGAGTTCCCAATCCGGTTCCAGGGTCTGCCCCTTGCGCCACCGACCGCGGATCTCGACGACCTCCTTGTCGCCGATGACGCCTTTCCAGGCGACGTCCACCCCGGCGACACAGCCTTTCGCGATCAGCCAGTCCCCGGGCAGGTGTAGGTCTTCGGTGGTCTGGGCGTAGGCGACGTCGCACCGGACCTCGTCGAGTTCGACGCCGAGCGCGTCGGCCACGAGAAGAACTCCATCGCGGAAGATCGCCGAGCCCTTTTCGGTGATCGACTTCAGTTCCGGCAGGTCGATGGGATACCCGAAGCCCATGGGCTTTTCGGTGGCGGGCGAGTTGTAGATGGTGGTGTCGATGGCCTCCACGACCGACACCTTGTCCACACGTTCCGACAGCCCGGCCGAGACGACGGCGAACAGTTGGATGAACCCCGGGTTGATGCCGCTGCCGAAGATGGTTGAGCCGCCCTCCCGACAGGCCCCGACGATGCGGTCGCGGTCATCGCCGAAGAAGTGTCCGGTGATGAACTCGGACGTGGAGACGATGTTGATGCCGGCGCTCAGTATTCGCACCATGTCGTCGACATCGGCGAACATCGGGTTGTAGACAACGCAATCCGGCTCCAGCGCCAGCAGTGCATCGATGTCGTCGGTCGCGGACACGCCGAGCGCGTCGATGCCGCACAGCTCCCCCACATCGCGGCCGACCTTGTCCTTCGACCACGCGTAGCACCCGACCAGCTCCAGGTGCGGGTTGAGTGCGACAGCGCGGACGGATCGCTTGCCGACGTTGCCGGTGGTCCACTGAACGATGCGATACGTCATGCCGCGGACCGTTCGGCGGGGCTGAAGACCACGGGCACCGAACGAAACCCGCGCGTGACCGAACTTCCGTGAAAGTGTGGCGAAGCATCCGGGTCGATGGCGAGATCCGGCATCCGCGCCAGCACCTGCTCGATACCGACCTGCAACTCCAAGCGCGCGAGATTCGAGCCGAGGCATCGATGGACACCCGCACCGAATCCGAGATGGCGGTTCTCGCGACGGTCGAGGATGCACCGGCCGGCGTCACGGAACTCACGCTCGTCCCGGTTAGCTGAGGCGTAGTTGACGATGACCGACTGGCCGGGGTGGAACGTATGCCCTCCCAGCTCAATCTCTTTCGCGACCGTACGGGGAATTCCATGTATCGATCCCCCGAACCGGATGAACTCCTCGACGGCGCGGGGCAGCATCTCGCGGTCCCCGGCCAACTGGTCACGTTCCACCGGGTGAGTGGCCAGGTAATGGAAGGCGAATGACATTGCATTGGCGGTGGTCTCGAGGCCGGCTTGCACCAGCAACATCGCGTTGGAGACGACATCGTCGAACGGCAGCTTCTCACCGTCGATCTCGGCCGACAGCAGCACGTCGATCATGTCATCGTGCTCGGGCTCGGTGGTGCGCGCTGCGACCGCGTCGTGAATGTGTTGGTAGAGCCCGCCCCATGCGGCCATGCGTGAGTTTTCGGTCGCCCCGTTGAGCGCGGTGTCGGTCAGCTCGATGCACAGCGGAACATCGTCGATCGGCATGCCGAGTAGGTACTTGAAGAACACGATGCCGGGCTGCCGCCAAGCCACCTCGGCCAGATCTCCTGCGCCTTGCTCGATGAAGCCGTCGATCAGCCGGTCCGTCTCCTCACGTATCTGAGGTCGAAGCGCCTTCATCCGAGCCGGCGAGAAGTACGGGTTGAGCACCTTGCGGAACTTCTGCTGCCGCGGGGGATCCAACGTGATGACCAGATCGCCCGCGAGGTGCTCGGAGGCCTCCGGTGTCGGATTGCTGGAGAAGTGCTGCCAATCCTGCAGGATCTTGTAGCACTGCTCGTAGCGCACCGCGACCCATGCGCCGCCGGGCGTCGCGCTCAGGAACGGCGAATCGGTGTGGGCGAAGGGCGCGTTTCGGCGCATCACGGCGTACACGTCGTAGAGGAACTCCTCATCGTTGAAGTCCTCGTGGCGCAGATCCCAGTTCTCCGCGTGCTGCTCCGGCGACCTTCGACTCACGGGGCCGAATCCTGCTGCTGTTGGGCCGCTTTGCGGGCTTCGCTCTCCTCGTGAATGCGCACCAGTTCGCGGAATCCGATCCGGTCGTACTTGGGAACCGGTTGGATGCCCCACTCGTCGCGCGCGGTGTCCTTGCCTTCGGCGCCTTCCGGCGGCCCGAGCATCGGGTATGGGACCTTGCACTCGAGTGTGTCGTCGGAATAGCGGACCTTGAGCAAACCGCTGCAGATCTCGGTCAGGCTCAGGGTCGGGTAGCCGTACCACACCGCCATGAACGGCAGTGTGAACGCTCCCTCGATGACAAGGGCGATGAGGCAGACGAGCACCGCGCGCTTGATGTACTTGTGCATGCGCGCGTAGTAGGGCGTGGTACCCGGGGGCAGATCTTCTGCGGGGTCTTTTTCGTCGGTGGACGAGGACGGGGTAGGCGTCATGGTGTGCTCCTGGCGTTCAGTCGGAGAAGATTTCGCGATTGACCGTGTGCAGGTACGGGATCGCGAGGAACGGGGTGATGTAGAAGATGTCGTAGATCCACCAGCCGATGACGGGGAACAGCACGCCCGCGTAGCGCGCGTCGGCGTACATCGTCATGTTGAACACGTAGGCACACCAGATCACCACGCCCATCCAGCAGGTGATGATCATCCACTGGTGCCCCCACCGCTTCATCTGCAGGAATCCGATCGCCGCCGCACACCGCATGGCGAAGACGGTGAGGATCAGGCCCGCGACATACGCCTTCTCGCCGGGCACCGCGGATCCGCCGACCCAGGGCTCGTTGTAGTGCCAGAAGTACGCGGCGTCGAACATGTGGCCCCAGCCGATCATCAGCACGCGGTTGATCAGCGTGTGGTTGGCCACCAGATCCAGCGCCCAGCCCAGGCTGTTGAGCATGCCGTCGATCAACACCAGATAGCCGATCAGGGTGACGATCATCGGCCGCACCGACAGTCCCGCGCGCGCGGCCTGGCGTTGCAGCCAGACTCCGCGCATGAAGATCGGGAAGCCGATGAGGCCGGGCGCCCACATGCCCATCAGTGCGGCACCGATGATCATCCACTTGTCGGCCCGGCGTTGCGCGAGCCGGGATTCTTCGTGGTGGTCCTCGAGACTGACTGTGGCCGTGGTGGTCACAGCGACCACCATCCACGGTCGAAGGACATATAGAGCTGGATCAAGAACATCGCCAGCAGATAGCCGTAGATGACGATCTGCAGGATGATGAGCGCCTTCTTGCGCTGCTTCTCCTTCGGGTCCACGCGGACTCCTTCCTAGCGTGTGGAATTCGGGTTGTCAGCCGTGGTCAGGCTGGCCACTGCCACTTCACGTAAGCCGTCGGTGACCGCGCCGTCACTGGAGAGCGGCGCAAGGATGCACGCTTCGGCGGCATCCAATTCCGTCGCGCCGGCGGCGACCAACTGCGCGGCGGTGACGAGGACACGCGTCGACGGCGGCTCGAAGTGGAACGCCTCATCGGCGGTGCGGATCGCGGTGGCGCAGGCGACCAGCCGTCGAGCGGTCGCCAACTCGATGCCCGCCTCCGCGACGATCACCTCGGCCTCACGATCCGGCGGAAGGTAGGTCATCGGAAGCGTGACAAAGCGCTGGCGGAACGAGGGTTTGAGCTCTTTGAGCGAACTGCGGTAGGCCGGGTTGTAGGAGCACACCAGCATGAAGGTGTCGGGCGCTCGGACCACTTCGCCGGCGCGGTCGAGGTAGAGGGCCCGGCGGTGATCGGTCAGAGAGTGCAGGATGGCCAACGAGTCGTGGCGGGCCTCGACCACCTCGTCGAGATAGCAGATCGCGCCGGCCTTCACGCCCCGGGTGAGCGGCCCGTCGGTCCACACGACGTCGCCTCCGGTCACCATGAACCGGCCGACGAGGTCCGAGCTGGTCAGGTCGTCATGGCAGCTGATCGTGACGACGGGCCTGCGCAGCAGCGCCCCCATGTGTTCGACCAAGCGCGTCTTACCGCACCCGGTCGGACCGGTCAGCATCACCGGCAGCCGCTGGTGGTACGCCTGCTCGAACAGCTGAACCTCGTTGCCATTCGAGTAGTAGGTGTCGGTTGTCACGATGGATGCAGCTCCTTCGGGTGGTGGTGGTTCATGCGGCGACCAGTTCGCGGTGCACGTGTGCAAGGACACGCGGGAGGTCCTCGACCCGTCGTATGCGTTGGGATCGCCGCGGTCCGAAGACCTCTGGCAGCGGGTCCACCCGGGTGGGCCCGACGCCGACGTAGTAGATGGACACTCCGGCTTCGGCGGCTTCTTCGACCGCGTGGGCGGCGTCGGCCCATGCGTAGCGGCCTTCGTAGCCCTCGTCGGAGATCAGGCCATCTCCTATGACGATGAGCAGTCGCCGCTCGGAGGGCTGCGCGAGCAACCGGCTCGTGAGGTGCCTCAGGGGTGCGCCGAGCCTGGTGTAGCCGCCGGCGGACAGTCCGAGCCGGCTCGGCGGCACGAACCGCCGGTCCTCGAAGTCCTTGAGGCAGTTCACCTCGACACGGTGGCGGGTGTTGCCGGTGAACATGAAGATGCCATGACGCTCCCGCGCATGCGTCATCGCCCGCGACAGCGCGTCAGCACATGCGAGCTCCAGCTTGAAGACCCGGCCCCCGTGCACGCCGAGCGACGAACTGCCGTCCAGCAGAAGCGCGGTCGTGACGTCGCGGCTGCTCGGCAGAAGCTCGCGGAAGATGCGCGGTTCGATGGCCTCACCGGTGGTCAGGTCGATGTAGTGGCGCACGTACTGTTCGACGTCCAGATCGGAACCGTCCTCGAGGCGGTTCGTCATCGCGCGATGGGTGTGCTCGGTGAACCACTTCCGCAGGTCCGCCGACGCCGCGCCCGGCTGGCGGTCCCGACTGGGATGCGGGCGTTCCAGGACCGCCACATGGTCTCGCATGAAGCTCTTGGTCCATGCGTTCCACTCTGGATACGGAATGCCGGGCCGGTGCTCGGGAGTGACGTCCATATCGTTGTCCTGCGGCCGGCTCGGCGGGGGCAGGTTCGGGTTGCGCACACCGCCGTCGCCGCCGACAGGAACGGAGTACGGGCGCGGCAGGCGTTTCTGCGTCGTGGTCCACGGCATCCGGCCGAAGGTGCGGCGCATCTTGTCGGACAGGCTCTGCGGCACCGTGTAAGCCGACGGCAACCTGCCGGCAACTGACGGCACCGACAATGGATCGCTCGTGCGCGCCAACGAGATTGCGCGGTTGAGCATGGACTCGACGGTGGTGTCCTGCGGCAGCGCTTCAACATTCGGCAACAGGCGCCGCATCTCTGCCAGCAGCCCCGGCCAGTTGGCGCCGACCCACCCGAGCGCGACGCCGGTCTCGACGAGCGTCAGTGCCCGAAGCTCGCGTGCGGACAATTCGTTGATCCGGAACTCGACGACCCGATCCTTGGACGGCGAACATTGAAGAGCCACACCGCAGGTCAGTGTTCTGCGCGAGGTGTCGCGGCCCAGTGACGGGTACGGCACCTGCACGTAGTCCAACGATCCGCTCAGGCTGAACTGGCGGTGCTCACCGGTCACCAGGCGCACACCCTCGCGACGTTTGTCGCTCAGCGCGACGGCGGTCACGGCGCAGCTGCGTTCGATCGCCATCGCGTGCGCGTCGGACAGGTCGGTCATCGTGGCCCTAGAACGTGCCCAGACTCGAGAACATCCAGTACCAGAACCAGATGACGAGGGCCGCTCCCCCCCAGGCGCCGACGTATCGCAATATCTCCCAGATCCAGGCCCACACTGTGCACTCCTCTGTCGTGTCGTCGTTTGTGCGATCGGGTCATCGCACCTCCAGCCCATGAACGGCGGTCGCCACGAGCTTGGTGAGCATCGTGTCGCGCGTACCGGGGTTGTCCGTGGTGGTGAGCACCCCGTAGATGCCGAGCAGGAAGAAGGTTGCGCTGTAGAACGCGTCGACCTCTAGATGCACCTCACCATCGCCGCGCGCCCGCTCCAGCTCGCGGACGAGCAAGACGATGACCGGGTGGTCGGTCCATTCGTCCTTGTGTGGACGGGTAGGTGAGAAGTGCAGCGCCAGCACCTCTTTGAACAGTTTGGGGCCGAACCGCTGCTCCAGGCCGGTGACCAGATCCACCAGCTCGGTCAGGGTGGCGGCCAGATCATGACGCTGCTGCAGGAAATCGGCGAACTCGTCCGCGATTCGGGACTCCTCGCGGCGCTCCAACTCCAGGAGCACATGTTCCTTGCTCGGGAAATGGAAGAAGAACGTCCCGTGTGCGACCTCTGCGGCCCTCGCGATCGAGTTGACGTCCGCCCCGGCCATACCCGCACGCGTGAACTCGGTGATCGCCGCGGCGAGGATACGCTCCCGCGTCTGCAGCCGCCGCGCCTCACGCGTCGACACGTTCGCCTGTGCCGTCATGATTCGCTATTTGTAACGTACTTACTGACCCAAGTCAATGAGTGAAGTCAGTCGAGACGTCAATCGGAGAAAATCTCCCGGTTGACCGAGTGCAGGTAGGGAATGGCCAGGAATGGCGTGATGTAGAAGATGTCGTAGATCCACCAGCCGACCACCGGCAGTATCACCCCGGCATAACGCACGTCGGCGTACATGGTCATGTTGAACACGTACACGCACCAGATCACCACACCCATCCAGCAGGTGATGATCATCCACTGGTGCCCCCACCGCTTCATCTGCAGGAAGCCGATCGCCGCGGCGATCCGCATGCAGAAGACGGTGAGGATGAGACCGACCTCGAGCGCCTTTTCGCCGGGACCCGCCGCACCGCCGAGCCAGAGTTCGTTGTAGTGCCAGAAATACCCGGCGTCGAACATCGCGCCCCAGCCGTTCAACAGGACTCGAGCCAACAACGTGTGGTGGGCCACCAGATCCAGCGCCCATCCGAAGACGTTGATCGCGGCGTCGACGATGACGCAATAGCCGAGCAGCGTCACCAACATCGGCCGAACGGTCAGACCCTCCCGTGCCGCGTTACGCAGAATCCACACACCGCGCAAGAAGAGCGGCAGGCCGAACACGCCGAGCGCGGCCGTGCCGATGAGAATGCTGCCCGCGATCAGCCATTTGTCGGCCTGTCGTTGCACCTGGCGCGACCGCTTCATGTGCTCGTCGAGGCCGCTTGTGATCGCAGCATTCGCGGGCATGGTCAAGGGCCACCTCCTGCATCGCTCAGCGCATGAGCTTTGCAGTGTGGCTGACTTTAGTCAACTATTATCGGGCTTCGATGCCGCGCAACGTCCTTGCCACATAGTCGTCGAGCATCGAGCCCTGCGTCGGCCACTCATGCGTGGTGGTCAACAGCGCATAGAGACCGAGTAGGAAGAACACCGCGCTGTTCATCGGGCTGACGTCAGGCGCGACCCGACCCGCTTTCTGCGCACGTTCGATCTCCTGAGCGACCCTGACGATGACCGGGTGCTCATCGCTCTCGTCAGTGGGTCGCGTCTGGGAAAAGTGCAGCGCCAAAAAATCTTTGAACAGCATCGCGCCCAGACGGCGCTCGAGTCCCAGCACCAGTCGAACGGCCTCCTGGAGCACAGCGGACAGGCTGCGAGCGGAATCGGCATACCGACCGAGCTGCTTGGCGATGCGCTCTTCTTCCCTGCGCTCCAACTCGAGCAGTACGTGCTGTTTGGTGGGAAAGTGGAAGAAGAAGGTGCCGTGCGCGACCCCGGCGGCGGCCACGATCGCTCCCACGTCGGCCTCGGCCATCCCCGACCGCTTGAACTCGGCGATGGCGGCTCCCATCAGTCGCTCGCGGGTTTGCAGGCGTTTTGCCTCGCGCGCTGAGGGTTTGTCCACCACGGCCATGACCCGACGATAGCAATACCGGTCGGGTATTGACACGTGTGATTGACTGCAGTCAATTTCGGAAGGAGTCTGCGATGGCGCTGGAACAGTTCAACCTCGCCGGGCAGGTCGCGATCGTCACCGGAGCCGGCAAGGGAGTCGGCCAGGGTATCGCGAGGGTGCTCGCGGAAGCGGGCGCCGCGGTCGTCGGCACGGCACGTACCGAATCAGACATCGTGGAAACAATCAAGGGCATCGAGGATTCGGGTGGCAAGGGGCTGGCCCTGGTGGCCGACGCGATGAGCCGACCGGACGGCGAGCGCGTGGTGAACACGGCGATGAAAGAGTTCGGGCGCATCGACATCCTCATCAACAATGTGGGTGGTTCGACGTTCGGGTCGTTTCTCGACATCACCGACGAGGACTTCCGGCACACCTTCGACTGGTGTGTCACGTCAGCGTTCATCATGAGTCAACTCGCCGCTCGTCACATGATCGAGGCCGGACACGGCAATATCGTCAACATCTCCTCGGGATCAGCACGTTTCGGTATCCGCGCGCTTACCGCATACTGCGTCGCGAAGGGTGGGCTCGAAGCGCTCACCCGGGCGATGGCCCAGGAGTTGGCGCCGAAGATCCGTGTCAATGCCATCGCACTCGGCTCGTTCGCCACCGAGGGACTGCAATCCGGCCTCGATATGATGCCGGGGGCATTGGACACGATGCTCTCGCTCACGCCGCTGCATCGACTCGGCGACGTCGAGGATCTCGGTCGGCTCTGTGTCTACCTATCGACCAAGGACTGCTACGCGACCAACGCCATCTTCCACGTCGACGGCGGAATCGACTCGAACAACCTGCCACTGCCCATACCCGACTACTGATAGAAACGGACGCGAGATGCGCAGAGTGGTCCAATTTTCCACCGGCAACGTCGGGCAGCACTCGTTGCGGGCGCTCATCGGGCGGCCCGATCTCGAGCTTGTCGGGGTGCACGCCGCCAACCCGGACAAGATCGGCCGCGACGCCGCCGAGTTGTGCGGGCTGAGCGATCCGACCGGCGTCACCGCGACCGACGACATCGACGCGCTGATCGCGCTGAAACCGGATTGCGTTGTCTACACCGCTTTGGGCGAGACGCGGCCGATGGAGGCGATCGAGGAGATGTCGCGCTTCCTGGCCGCCGGGATCAATGTGGTCGGCACATCGATGGTATGGCTGGTGACACCTCGGCAGATCGACGACTGGCTGCGGGTGCCGCTGGAAGAGGCTTGCGCGGCGGGCAATTCGTCGCTCTACGTCAACGGCATCGATCCGGGATACTCCGGTGACACCGCGGTACTGGCCGCGTTGAGCCTGGTGACCCGTGCCGAATCGGTCACGGTGCAGGAGGTCTTCGACTACGGCAACTACGATGACTACGAGTACACCGGTACCGCAATGGGATTCGGCACCACTGCCGACGACGAGCTCGCGATGGCATTCCAGCCCGGGGTCATCACCACGATGTTCGGTGGGCTGGTGCGCAATATCGCCCACCACCTCGGTGTCGAACTCGACGATGTCACGCAGCGTTTCGAGCCCTGGTACGCCGACCGGCGCATCGAATGCAAGATGATGACCGTCGAACCCGGGGGGCTCGCCGGGGTGCGGTTCGCCGCCGAGGGAATCCGCGGCGGCGCGCCCCTGATCACCGTCGAGCACACCACCCGGCTCACACCGGCGGCCGCGCCGGACTGGGAGTACCCACCCGAGGGTCACTCCGGCGTCCACAAGGTGATCGTGGAAGGCGAGCCGCGCATCGAAGTGAACACGCTGCTGTCTCATCCGGTACTCGATGTCACCGAGGCCGGATGCGTCTCAACCGCGGCCCGCGTCGTCAACGTCATCGACTGGGTGTGCCGCGCCCCGCAGGGCATCATCGCCGTCGAGGACATCCCGCCGGCCGAAATGGTCCGCGGACTGGTGTGGTGAGCGCAGGGTCGCAGCCACCAGTGATGAACAGTCTCGTTCCGACCACCGTCCGCCAGGCCCGCTGGCTGATCCTCGGCGGAGTCGTCGCCATCGCGCTCGGCATCGTGCGCGGCTACACCTTCTTCGCGCACGGCGGCCTGATTTTCCTCGTGCTGGGTGTGCTTTTCCTGAGCATCGGCGTGGCATCGATTCTTGCCTCGGTGCAACGACTCCGGCTCGGAGACGCACCGCGTGGCGACGCGGCCGGCCGCCCCTGAGTGCGCGTCAGCCAACGACGCGCACGTCAGGTCTCACGCCCTGGCGAGCTGCTTTTGCTCGTAGAGCCGCGCCCACTCCTTGCGCGGCCGGATCGAGACGTCGACGTCGGTTGCCTTGGCGCGCAACGCACCCGCGGTCGCCTGCTCCTTGGGGGTGCGTTTGAACGGGTCCCAACTGAAGAACCGGCAGGAGTTCTCCCACGTGATCTTGTTGATGTCGGAATCCGATGCCCCCACGGCGTCGAGCTCGGCCAGCACCTGCTCGGGCGCGTCGGGCCAGAAGCAGTCTGAGTGCGGGTAATCGCACTCCCACGCGATGATGTCGATACCGATCTCGTGACGCAGCTTCAGCGAGGTCTTGTCGGTGACGTAGCAGGCCAGCGAGTGCTCGCGGAACACGTCGGACGGCAGCTTGTCCCCGAAGTCGCGTCGCAGCCACTTCTGGTTGGTGTAGTGGCGGTCGCTGCGGTCCAGGTAGAACGGGATCCAGCCGATACCGCCTTCGGAGAAGGCGAATTTGAGGTCCGGATAGTTGCGCATCGCCGGACCCCACAACAGGTCCTGTGCGCACATCGCCGAGACCTGGGTTGCCAGGATGATCAGGTTGTCGATCGGGGCGTTGGGCGCCATGCTGATCGCGCCGAAGCCGGTCCCGATGTGCAGGCACATCACCACGTTCTCTTCGGAGAGCGTACGGAACACCGGGCCCCAGTACTCTTCGTCGTGATAGCTCGGAAGGCCTTCGAGGTGGGGCAGTTCCGGCATGGTCACCGCTCGACACCCCTTGGCCGCGACCCTGCGGATCTCGTTGCACATCCCCTCCGGCGTCCACGTCGGCAGGATCGCGATCGGGATGAAGCGGTCCGGATAGGACCCGGCCCACTCGTCGATGTGCCAGTCGTTGTAGGCCGACACCATCACCAGGGTGACGTCTTCGCGGGTCATGTTGAGATGGCGTGCGGAAAACCCGGTGAACGTCGGGAAGCACATCGAGGCCAGAATGCCGTTGCGGTTCATGTCGCGGACCCGCTCGTGCACGTTGTACACACCCGGCCGCATCTCGGCGAACCCGGCCGGATCCCGGCCCCACTCCTCGGCCGGCCACGACACCACCGCGTTCAGCCCGCTGACACCCTGCGGGCGGCCCTGATACATCCACTGATCGACGCCCTTGTCGTCGGTCACCACGATCGGCGCCTCGTCCTTGTACTTCGCCGGGACATGTCGCAGGAACATGTCGGGGGGTTCCACGACGTGGTCATCGATGCTCACCAGGATCAGGTCGTCAACGTTCATACCCCAGTAGTACCGTCTAGCCCCATGACCGTCTCTGCGCTATCGGACAGAGGTTTTGCCCAACCGGCCAACATGGCGGCCGGCGCGAACCGACGCGTCATCGACCTGCGGCGAGGCGGTCGAGCGCTGGGCGGCAGCTATTTATATGAGGGCGATGCGCTGATCACCGGTTGGCACTCGCACGACGTGCACCAGATCGAGTACGCGCTCGGCGGTGTCGTCGAGGTGGAAACCGACTCGGCGCACTACCTTCTGCCGCCGCAGCAGGCCGCATGGATTCCCGTCGGTCTCGACCATCAGGCGACCATGAACCCCGACGTCCGGACCGTCGCGGTGATGTTCGACCCGCAGTTGATCCCGCATGCCGGCGACCGGGCGCGCATCCTGGCGGTGTCCCCACTGATCCGCGAAATGATGATCTACGCGCTGCGCTGGCCCATCGACCGCGCCGAAGGCGACGAGATCTCCGACGCGTTCTTCCGCACGCTGGCCAATCTCGTGACCGAGGCACTCGACCACGAGGCGCCGTTGAGCCTGCCCACGTCCGAGCATCCGATCGTCGCCGCCGCCATGGCCTACACCAAGGAGCATCTCGACGGTGTCACCGCCGAAGAGGTGAGCCGGGCCGTTTCGGTGTCCGAACGCACGCTCCGGCGGCTGTTCCAGGATTCGGTCGGGTTGTCCTGGCGCACATACCTTCTGCACGCCCGCATGCTGAAGGCCATGGCATTGCTGGCCGCGCCGGGTCAGTCGGTGCAGGAGACGTCGTCGGCGGTCGGCTTCGACAGCCTCAGTTCCTTCACCCGGGCCTTCACTCAGTTCTGCGGGGAGACGCCGACGAGCTACCGCAAGCGGGTGGGCGGCACATCGCTGTAAAAGGCAGCGTCACGACTCGTCGCGCATCTGGCCATCGCGAAGCAGCGCGTTCACCGCGCTCCCCCATCGCTGAAGTTGGGCGGGGGTGTCGAACGGTTCGGTGAGGTGACGCTCGATGTGGTCGCGCAGGATCCAGGCGCCCAGGGCCAACACCAGCGGGTTGAGTGCACCCCACGTCGGGTCGAGGTCGGGGCGGGTCAGCCCGGCTTCCCTGCGCGCCTTCCAGCGCTCGGCGCCGACGGCGGCGAGCGAGTCGAACACCTGCGTGCCGAGCGAACTCCCGTCGGTCAGCGCACGTACGACATATGCGACCACATCGGGTTCGTCGGCGACCAGGGACGTCACGCGGTCCCCCACGTCGGTGATGGAGTCCACCGTCGATTCGGGCATGCGCTGCATGAGTGCGGTATTCATCACCCCGAGCACGTGGTCGTCGACGGCCTTGATCAGGTTGGCTTTCGTTTCGAAGTGGTGCTGGACCAACCCCAGCGAGACGCCGGCTTCCGCCGCGACTGCGCGAAGCGACGTCGCCGACGTGCCGCGAGCCGCAAAGCACTGAAGCGCCGCATCGCGAATCCGTTCGACGCTCGAACGCTGATGTTTCTCGGAGGCGTATTGCCCCGTCGACGCCGCCGTCATCGATACCCGCAGGTCTGAGTGCTCACCCCCACACAGTAGCCAATACGCATGTATTGTCGGAAACCGATACGCGTGTATTGTCATCCTCGTGGCGGAGGACCGTCCCGACCGAAAGGAAACGCAGATGCCCGTCGACGAGCGGCTGAATGGCCGGACGACGCGCCCCGTTGCGGTCAACGCGCCCCAGGACACGGCGCTCGGCGCCTGCATTCAGGACCCCGACCGGTGGGCCCTCGGGGCCGACGACGGCGCCAAGGAGCTGTGCCGGACATGTCCTCGCCGTTGGCTCTGCGCCCAGGAGGCGTGTCAGACTCCCGGGGCGGTCGGGGTGTGGGCCGGCATCCACATTCCCGACACCGGCCGGGCACGCCAGTTCGCGTTGCGGCAACTACAGTCGCTGGCCGAGCGCAATGGATTCACCGTCCGAAAGGCGGGCTGAACCGCATCTTTCAGGCCGCGGGTTTCACTGGCGTTGCCAGCGGGCAACCTCAGCGCAACCGATTCCGCGAGCCACCAGGAGACCCCGATGCGCGAGCGCGCTCTCGCCCCCGCCGACAACCCGACCGCCGAGGCGATCGCCACCACCGGCCTCTTTTTGATCTTCACCGCAATCATCGCGGTCGCCGTGAGCCTGTCGAGTTGGGGTGCCTCCGACGCACCGTTGGCCGCCGCCGCGGGGCTCGTGGCCGTGGTCAGCTTCACTGCCAGCCTGCTGTGCTTCGGCAAACAGAGCGCAGACGACTGACGCGCGCCGGTACACGCCTGCGATGATGGCCGGTTATGGCCCGCTGGTATCCCCTGGTATCCGCTGACGCTGACTTCTTGGCGTCGGCTCCCCACGTCTTCCGCTACGAGAAGCGCTACGCCGCGACCCCGGAGCAGGTGTGGAAATCGCTGACTTCGGACGAGTCGCTCGCGGCGTGGGGGCCCGCGGTCAAGAACGTCACCTGGACCTCACCGCGTCCGTTCGGAGTCGGGACCACCCGTGACGTGACCGCCCTCGGCGGAGCCGTCCTACGTGAACGCTTCTTCGAATGGGACGAGGGCCATCAGAAGTCCTTCTACGTCTACGAGTCGACGTTGCCGCTGTTCAAACGCTTCGCCGAGGATTACATCGTCGAGGCCGACGGCGAGCAGACGCGGTTCACCTGGGTCGTCGCGATCGAACCGAAGAACGCGATGAGCGTGCCCGTCAAAGTATTGGCGCCGCTACTCAAGGCAGGCTTCGGGCGCATTCCCAGCGACGGGCAGAAGTACTTCGCCGCTAGGTGAGTTCGTGCGGGCGGTGGGACTCGAACCCACACGTTCTTTCGAACACCGGCACCTAAAGCCGGCGCGTCAGCCAATTGCGCCACGCCCGCAGCGAGTGTCGATGCTACCCCGCGCCTCCCCCACACCTGTCGGACCGCCTCGACGAGTTCGTCGGCCCTAAGCACGTCGCGGTACCGTTGGGAGGTGTCCACTACACGGCGTAGGAGGCCGGCGCTCATCGCTTTGGTGATCGTCGGGGCCGTCGGCTGCCTTGCGCTGGCGTGGTGGCAGTGGACCCGCTTCGAGTCGGCCTCGGGCAGCTTCCAGAATCTCGGCTACGCGATGCAGTGGCCGCTGTTCGCCGGCTTCGTCGTGTACGCCTACTACAAGTTCGTGCGCTACGAGGAAGCTCCGCCCGAGCCCGCGAAACGGGACATCACCGAGATCCCCGAGGATCTGCTCCCGCAAAAGCCCTCAGCGACAACCCGATTCGACGATGACGTCGACGACCCCGCACTGCGCGAGTACAACGCCTATCTGGCCGAGCTCGCCGAGAAGGACAAGGAACACCCGGCCACATGACCGAACCGCCGATCACCTCCGCCGAAAACGTCCGCAAGGCACTCCTGGGCTACCGGGTGCTGGCCTGGACGACGGGCATCTGGCTCATCGCGCTCTGCTACGAGATGGTGATGAAGTACGTCTACCACGTCGAGGGCCTGAACTGGATCGCGGTGGTCCACGGCTGGGTCTACTTCGTGTACCTGCTCTTCACCGCCAACCTCGCGGTCAAGGTGCGCTGGCCGATTGGAAAGACCATCGGCGTACTGCTCGCGGGCACCATTCCGCTCGTCGGCATCATCGTCGAGCAGGTCCAGACCAGGGAGATCAAGGACCGCTACGGTCTGTAGCCAGCGCCAGATCCGGTTCTGACTCGTTCATTTCACCGATTTTCGGGATCGCGAGCGCAGTGAGCGCGGCGACGACGGCCGCACCCGCCGCGATCAGCAGCGCGACCCGCAAACCGGCCAACGACGGCACCTCGTGCCCGGCCACCGTCGTGGTCATCACCGTCAGCACCGCACCGATCACCGCGCTGGAGATCGATGTCCCCAGCGAGCGCGCGAGCGCGTTGATTCCGTTGGCAGCGGCCGTTTCCGACACCGGCACGGCGGCATTGATCAACGCGGGTAACGACGAGAACGCGAAACCCACGCCGATGCTGACCATCACGTTGAACACGCACAGCTGCCATGCGCTGTTCATCAGCACCAGCCCCGACAGATACCCGGCGGCCACCACGGTCGACCCGACGAACAAGGTGAACCGTGGGCCGCGCGCATCGGCGATCCGAGCCGCCACCGGGGACGTCAACATCATCGCCAACCCGCCGGGGGCCAGCCACAGACCCGTCTGCAGCATCGACTGGCCGAGGCCGTAGCCCGACCCCACGGGCATCTCGAGGATCTGCGGCGCGATCAACGACATCGCGAACAGCGAGAAGCCCACCGCAATCGACGCCAGATTCGTCGTCAGCACCGGCCGTTTCAGCGTGGTGCGCAGATCGACGATCGGGGCGGCCGTTCGGAACTGCCACAGCGCGAACAACCCGAAGATCACCACCGACGAGGCGAACATCGTCACGGTGATCGCGCTGGTCCACCCCCAGCTTCCCCCCTTGGAGATGCCCAGCAGCAGCGTGACGAGTCCGCCCGCGAGACCGATCGCGCCCAGCGCGTCGAACCGGTCGGCCGAGACCGAGGGCAGCCGCGGCACCAGTGCGGCGAAAGACACCGCCGACATCACTCCGAGTACGGCGCCGAACCAGAACAACGCGTGCCAGTCGAAGCGATCGGCGATCATCGCCGACAACGGAAGGCCAAGCGCCCCACCCACACCCAGCGATGCGCTCATCAGTCCCATCGCGGTGCCGACCCGATGAGCCGGCACGGCTGCGCGCATCACGCTGATGCCCAGCGGGATGATCGGCATCCCGAAGCCCTGCAGTCCGCGACCGATGATCACCGGGACCAGCGCCGTCGTCGTCGCCGCGATCAACGATCCGACCGTGAGCAGCACGGCGCAGATGATCAAAATGGGCTTGGGCCCGTACATGTCGCCGAGCCTGCCGAACATCGGCGTGGCGACGGCCGCCGTGAGCAACGTCGCGGTGATCACCCACGACGCGTTGGACGCGCTGGTGTCCAGCAGCGTGGGCAGTTCGGGAATGAGCGGGATGACCAGCGTCTGCATCAGGGACACGCTGATGCCCGCCGCCGCGAGCACCGCCACGACGATCGCCGGGTGCCGCGTTCTGCCGACGTCGGCTTGGGCGGAGGGGCGGCGCACCCCGGGGATGCTACCGCTTAGTTGATCTATACAAAATTCGCGCTCAGGTTCGCGTGGCCAACTCACGCAACGCGGGAAGCAGCGCCGTCAGCGCCCGCCCCCGATGCGAGGCCGCATCCTTCTCGGCGGCGTCGAGTTGGGCCGCGGTCCGCTCCGATCCGGCGGGCAGGAACACCGGGTCGTAGCCGAACCCGCCGTCGCCACGTGGTGCGCGGGTGATGCTGCCCGGCCACTCCCCTCGCACCACGATTTCACCCCCCTCGTGCACCAGCGCGCAGGCCGACACGAACGCCGCGCCGCGCCGCTCGTCGGGTACATCGGCCAGGTGCGCCAGCAGCAGCGCCGTATTCGCGGCGTCGTCTCCGTGCCGGCCGGCCCACCGCGCCGAGAGCACGCCGGGCATTCCGTTCAACGCCGCGACTTCCAGCCCGGAGTCGTCGGCGACCGTCGCCAGGCCCGTGGCGCGATGAGCATCGCGCGCCTTGGCCAAGGCGTTCTCTTCGAACGTCGCCCCGGTTTCGGGGGCCTCGTCGAAGGCGGGCACGTCGTCGAGCGAGAGCAGCCTCAGCCCCGAGACCCCCGCCGCGGCGAGCACCCGGTGCAACTCGGCCAGCTTCTTCGGGTTGCGGCTGGCAACCAGCAGCTCGGTCAGCTTCCGAACGCCTTCTTGGGCGCGTCTTTCGGCTCGGGCAGCACCCCGGGATAGGGCAGCGCCAATGCCTCGCGCTGAATCTCGAAGATCTGCTCACACGCCGTCATCGCCGCGTCGAGCATCTTGTCCAGGGTCGAGCGGGGGAACGTCGCGCCCTCCCCGGTGCCCTGGATCTCGACGAGGGTGCCAGTGTCGGTGGCCACGACGTTCATGTCCACCTCCGCGCGCGAGTCCTCGGTGTACGGCAGGTCGGTGCGAATGCGCCCGTCGACGACGCCGACGCTGACCGCGGCGATCGCGCACGACAGCGGCCGCGGGTCCGACAGCTTGCCCGCCGCCGACAGGTAGGTCACCGCATCGGCCAGTGCGACGTAGGCCCCGGTGATCGCGGCCGTTCGCGTACCGCCGTCGGCCTGCAGCACATCACAGTCGATCGCAATCGTGTTCTCGCCCAACGCCGCCAGGTCGATGCATGCCCGCAACGACCGGCCGACCAGCCGGCTGATCTCCTGGGTGCGGCCACCGACGCGGCCCTTGACCGACTCGCGATCGGACCGATCATGCGTGGCGGCGGGCAGCATCGCGTATTCGGCTGTCAGCCAGCCCTTTCCGGAGCCCTTGCGCCAGCGCGGCACACCCTCGGTGACACTTGCGGTGCACATGACGCGCGTTTCGCCGAACTCCACCAGCACCGAACCGGCGGGATGGGTGGTGAAACCACGGGTGATGCGGACCGGCCTCAGCTCGTCGTCAAGCCGGCCGTCTTCTCTTCGGGACACGAGCCAACCCTATCGGCTGGCTCCGGCCCCATCGCTCGAGACCATCAGGCCGCCGCGCGCACGACGTCGAACGTCTCGTTGCACACCACCGCGTGCACCGGACCGTCGAACTCGGCCTTGGCCTCGCTGATGACGTCCTCGCGCGATGTCCACGGCGGAATGTGGGTCAGCAACAGTTCGCCGACTCCGGCCTCCGCGGCGGCCCGGCCCGCCTCGGTTCCCGACAGGTGCAGCCTGGGCGGCCGATCCGGCGAGTGCGTCCACGACGCCTCACACAAGAAGACGTCGGCGTCGCGGGCGAGGTCGATGAGTTGATCGCAGTAGCCGGTGTCGCCGCTGTAGACGAGCGTGGCACCGTCCTGGCCGGTGATGCGCATGCCGTAGGACTCGGTCGGATGGCAGACCAGTTTGGGGGTCACGCTGAGCGAGCCGATGGTGACCGTGTCGTTGTCGACCCAGTGGCGGATCTCGAACACGTCGGAGAAATCGTCGATCTCGCCGCCCTCGGGCGATGACGCCGCACCAAGGCGGGCCCACGTGTTGGCAGGGCCGTACATGATGCCGCGCTCCTGAGCCGGCGCCGGGTGGTAGCGCCGCCACACGAACAGGCCCGGCAGATCCAGGCAGTGGTCGGCATGCAGATGCGACAGCAACACGTACACGTCGTTGGGATCGGCGTGGCGTTGCAGCGCACCGAGCACGCCACCGCCGAAGTCGAGCACCAACGGCGGGGTGTCGGGTGCGGTGACGAGATATCCGGACGCGGGCGAATCAGGCCCGACAACACTGCCGGAGCAACCGAGTACGGTGATTCGCACGCTCACTAGCTTGCCATGCCCGGTCCCCGCTTGACGAAAACATGGCCCGTTTGAGCGACCGAAATCATCTCGGCGCGCCGACGTGACGTTGAACAGGTCGAACGCCGTCGAGCGTCGGCCCGAGAAACCGTGCGGCAAGGGCCGTGAAGGCGTCCGGGTCGCCCGTCGCCTCGAAGATCCGCTGCGGCGCCGGGGAGTCGTGCGGGCGCAGCAAATCGAGTTCGGTGAGCACCCTCAGCAAGTCCTTGGCGGTCTCCTCGGCGCTCGACACCAACGTGACGTTCTCGCCCATCGCCAACTGGATCAGTCCCGACAGCATCGGGTAGTGGGTGCACCCCAGCACGAGGGTGTCCACCTGTGCGCGTTGAAGCGGTTCGAGATACCCCTCGGCGAGGCCGAGCACCTGGCGCCCACTGGTCACCCCGCGCTCGACGAAGTCGACGAACCGGGGGCAGGCCACCCCGAACACCTCGGTGTCGCGGGCCGCCGCGAACGCGTCCTGGTACGCACCCGAGGAGATCGTGGCCGCGGTGCCGATGACACCGATGCGACCGTTGCGGGTGGTCGCGACCGCGCGGCGCACCGCGGGCAGGATCACCTCGATCACGGGCACCGGCGCGTAGCGTTCGCGGGCGTCGCGCAGGCATGCCGACGACGCCGTGTTGCAGGCGATGACGAGCGCCTTGATACCGCGCGAGACGAGATCGTCACCGATCGCCAGGGCGTGTGCGCGAACGTCCGGGATGGACAGCGGCCCGTACGGGCCATTGGCTGTGTCGCCGACGTAGACGATGTTCTCGGAGGGCAACTGGTCGATGATCGCGCGGGCGACCGTGAGCCCGCCGACACCCGAATCGAAGATGCCGACGGGCGCGTCGGCGGACACCACCGCACTCACGACGTCAGGTACGGGTTCGATGCCACGCTTCTGCGCTTCTCGCGAGCCTTGCGCTCCGGGCCGGACAGCAGATAGGCCGCGATGACGCCAGCGACCGCCCCACTCAGATGGCCCTGCCACGACACCCCCGGTGTGCCGGGCAGCACGCCCAGCAGGACGCTGCCGTAGACGAGCAGCACGATGACGCCGACGATGATCTCCCAGGCCTTACGGGTGAAGAACCCGAAGACGATGAGGAACGCCAGCCACCCGAAGATCAGCCCGGAAGCGCCGATGTGGTTGGCCTCGCAGCGCACCCCCACATACGGGCAGTGCATGCCGACATTGCCGATGAGCCACGTACCCAGACCGCCGAGGATCCACACGATCGCGGTGGCGAAGATGAACCGCGACATCCCCGCCAGCGTCATCAGAAAACCCAGCACCAGAGCCGGAACGGTGTTGGCGATGAGATGGTCCCAGTTCGAGTGCAACAGCGGCGCGAACAGGATGCCCACCAAGCCGTCGGACTCCATCGGCCGAATGCCGTTGTCGTCGAGGCGATGGTTCGACAGCGAGTCGAACAGTTCGATGACCCACAGCAGCACGACGAAGCTGAAGACCGTGACGGCGCCGATCACCCACGCGGGTCGTTTGCGCGGTTGCGACGGTGTGGTCCCCGGATACCCGGTCATGCCCATAGCTGCCCTTCAAGCGCGTCTTCAGCGTCATCCAGGCTACCGGCGTACGCACCGGTCGACAGATACTTCCAACCCGCGTCGGCGACGACGAACGCGATGTCGGCCTGCTCGCCGGCCTTGACCGCCTTGGCCGCCATGCCCAGCGCCGCGTGCAGCACCGCGCCGGTGGAGATGCCCGCGAAGATCCCCTCCACCTGAACCAGATCGCGGGTGCGCCGGATCGCGTCGTACGAACCGACCGAGAACCGCGTGGTGAGCACGTCCGGGTCGTACAACTCGGGGATGAACCCCTCGTCGATGTTGCGCAGCGCGTAAACGCCCTCGCCGTACCGGGGTTCGGCGGCGACGATCTTGACGTCCGGCTTGCGCTCGCGCAGGAACCGCCCGGTTCCCATCAGGGTGCCGGTGGTGCCCAGGCCCGCAACGAAGTGGGTGATCTCCGGCAGATCCGCCAGCAACTCCGGACCGGTGCCCTCGTAGTGCGACAACGAGTTGGCCTCGTTGCCGTACTGATAGAGCATCACCCACGAAGGGTTCTGCAGCGCAAGCTCTTTCGCGTGGGCGACGGCGGTGTTCGAACCACCCTCGGCGGGCGAGTAGATGATCCGCGCACCGTACAACTCGAGCAGCTGACGGCGCTCGATCGAGGTGTTCTCCGGCATCACGCAGATCATCTGGTAGCCCTTGAGCAGCGCCGCCATCGCCAGCGAGATGCCGGTGTTTCCGCTCGTCGGCTCCAGGATCGTCGCACCGGGCTGCAGCAGGCCCTGCCGTTCGGCCTCCTCGATCATCCGCAGCGCCGGACGGTCCTTGATGGAGCCGGTGGGATTGCGGTCCTCGAGCTTGGCCCACAGCCGCACATGGGGCTCGGTGTCCCAGCCGGGCGAGAGGCGGCGCAGGCCTACCAGCGGTGTACCGCCCAGAGCTTCGAGCAGCGAGTCGTATCGCGCCATCAGACGCCCGCTACCCTCCAGCCACTGCGGGCAGGATCGTCACCGAATCGCCGTCGGCGACCGTGGTGTCGAGCCCGCCCGAGAACCGCACGTCCTCGTCGTTGACGTAGATGTTGACGAACCGGTTCAGCTTGCCGGGGTTGTCCTTGTCCATCAGGCGCTCCGAGATGCCGTTGTAGTTGGCCTCCAGGTCGCTGATCACCGCCGCGAGGGTGTCGCCGGATGCGGTGACACGCTTCTCGCCTCCGGTGTGGGTGCGCAGGATGGTCGGGACGGAAACGGTGACAGCCATCGGTGAAGCCTTTCTAGTACTGCTCGACGATCTTGACGGGTTCTTCGGTGACGACGCCGTCGACGATGCGGTAACTGCGTAGTTCGTGCTCATCGGGGTCGCGGGTGGACACCAGCACGTAGTGGGCGTCGGGTTCCTGGGCCAATGAGATGTCGGTGCGGCTGGGATAGGCCTCGGTCGCGGTGTGCGAGTGGTAGATCACGACCGGGACCTCGTCGGCGTCGTCCATCTCCCGCCACACCCGCAGCTGCTCCATCGAGTCGAACCGGTAGAACGTCGGCGACCGCTCGGCGTTGGTCATCGCGATGAAGCGCTCCGGCCGGTCCGAGCCCTCGGGTCCCGCGATCACCCCGCAGGCCTCGTCGGGATGGTCGGCGCGGGCGTGGGCGACCATGGCGTCGACCAGATCCGCTCGGATCACCAACACAGCAGCTACCCCTTTCTGCACGAGACTGTATTCCAGCAGCGAAAAATCGAGTAAACGGCTGCTGGAATGCAGTTTCGCGGTTACTCGAACGCTCCAGGCAACATGTCGCGGTACGCCGGTATTCCGGCCACCGACTCGGCGGCCAGTACCCCGACCATCACCGCGCGGGCCAGACAGTCCGCCGCAGCGGCGCCCACCTGCGTGATCAGCGGCATCTCGGGCGTCATCGATGCCGGCGTGGTGGGATCGAGCGGCACCTCCACGGCACCGGTGGCCAGAGCGAACACCGTGTCGCCGTCGTGCGGCGTGTGGCACGGCCGGATGGTGCGCGCCAACCCGTCATGTGCGGCGACGGCCACCCGGCGGCAGGCCGCGGGGCTCATCGCGGCATCGGTGGCCACCACCGCGATCGTCGTGTTGAGCGGGCTGAATTCCCGATGGCGGTCGGCGTAGGCCGCGATCTGGTCGGCCGGCGGCGGGATCAACCCGAACTCCTCGATCTGGTAGGCCAGCCATGGCAGGCCGGTCGCCGTGTCGAACACCTCACCCGCGGAGTTCACGATCACCAGGGCGCCCACCGTGACGCCGCAGTCCAGTTGCATCGACGCCGTGCCGACACCGCCCTTGAGCACCCCGGCGCGCGCTCCCGTGCCCGCGCCGACGGTGCCGATCGCCACCTCGGTCCCCGCGCTTGCGGCCGCGGCGTAGCCGAACTCGGCGGTCGGCCTGCACTGCCAACCGCCGACCGGAAGGTCGAAGACCACCGCGGCGGGCACGATGGGCACCACGCCGCCGTCCAGCGCGACGCCGCGACCCTGCTCCTCGAGGTACCGCATCACCCCGTCGGCGCTCGCCAGCCCGTAGGCGCTGCCGCCGCTCAAGACCAGGGCGTCGACGTGCTGAACGGAATTGATCGGGTCGAGCAGGTCGGTCTCCCGTGTCCCGGGGGCCCCGCCCCTGCCGTCGACACCGCCCACGGTTCCCGGCGGCGTCAACACGACCGTGGTGCCGCTGGCCCAGCCCGATCCCAACGTCACGTCCGGATCCAGGCGATGGTGTTGTCCCACCCGGATACCGGCCACGTCGGTGATCGAACTCATCTCGACTTACCCATCAGTCCCAGCACCAGGTACTCCTGCAGCACGGTCAACCACTGGTACACGTCGAGGTGTCCGGCCATCGGATGGTCCGGCGGCAGTTCGTCGGGTCCGTCCGGCGAGATCGCGAGCATCGTGCCCAGCGCCAAGCGCATGTCGTTGACGGCGGCGGCCCAGGCGTGCGCATCGTCCTCGCTCAGCTCGAACTTGCCGCCCTGCGCCGGCATGGTGTCCAGAAGTGTCTGCGCCGCTTCACGTTTCGCATCGATGATGTCGGGCTCATGCAGGCCGCGCAGCGCGCTGTTGAGGCTCTCGGCGGCGCTGGAGCTGGCGGGGTGCTCTGTCTGCGGCCGGTAGAAGTCCGGCAGCAGGCGTTTCATCGTGTCGTCTTCGGGTGGCGTCGAATTGCCGGTACGCATACCGGTGATCGCTTCGAGTTCATCTGCGGGCGCGGATGATTCGCGCTCCTCCAACATGCCCACCACCGAGGCGGCCAGGCTCCGCAACAGGGCGGCCTCGTGCGGTGCGATGGCCGACCGGAAGCGCGCTCCATCGGCAGTCTCCACCCGCTTCCACTTACGCACGTGTCTGTCAGCGGTCCTGCTGCATGGTGGCCCACAGCCCGGCGGCGTGAAGCTTGGTCACGTCGATCTCCATCGCCTCGCGGCTGCCCGCCGAGACCACCGCCCTGCCCTCGTTGTGCACTTGCAGCATCAATTTGGTCGCATGCGCCTCGGGGTAGCCGAACAGCTTCTGGAAGACGTAGGTCACGTAGGTCATCAGGTTCACCGGGTCGTCCCACACGATGGTCACCCAGGGCGCGTCGACGGCGGCGTCCTCAGTCGCGACGGACTTGACGTCCCGCTCTTCGCGAGTCCCCGGTCGAGCCTTCGCCGGCGTCACCATGTCGTTCAGGATAGCCAACGCATTACCGGCGCTTCGAACTACTACGGTGACAGTTGTGACCGCCGCATCCCCGGCCCTGCTCACCGACAAGTATGAGCTGACGATGCTCGCGGCCGCGCTGCGTGACGGCACCGCACACCGTCGCACCACGTTCGAGATCTTTGCGCGCCGACTGCCCGAAGGACGCCGCTACGGCGTGGTGGCCGGCACCGCACGGTTTGTGGATGCTTTGGCGCAGTTCGAATTCGACGACGAGGCGCTGTCGTCGCTCGCGGAATTTCTCGACGCCGAAACGCTCGCCTACCTCGCCGACTACCGGTTCGCAGGCGATGTCGACGGATACCCCGAGGGCGAGCTCTACTTCCCGGGTTCACCGGTGCTGTCGGTGCACGGCACGTTCGGCGAATGTGTAGTACTCGAAACCCTGGCGTTGTCGATCCTCAACCACGACACCGCGATCGCATCCGCGGCCGCGCGCATGGTCAGCGCGGCCGAAGGGCGACCCCTGATCGAGATGGGCTCGCGGCGCACCCACGAGCACGCCGCAGTCGCCGCCGCCCGTGCCGCTTACCTGGCCGGCTTCTCCGGGTCGTCCAATCTGGCGGCCCAGCGGGACTACGGGGTTCCGGCGCTGGGCACCAGCGCGCACGCGTTCACCCTGCTCCACACCACCCAGGACGGCCCCGACGAGCGCGCGGCGTTCCGGGCGCAGGTCGAGACGCTCGGAGTGAGCACCACGCTGCTGGTGGACACCTACGACATCACCGACGGCGTGGCGACGGCCGTCGAGGTCGCCGGTCCGGAACTCGGTGCGGTGCGCATCGATTCCGGAGACCTCGGCGTGCTCGCGCGCCAAGTGCGCGCTCAACTCGACGACCTCGGCGCCACCGGAACGAAGATCGTCGTCTCCGGCGATCTCGACGAGTTCGCGATCGCCGCGCTGCGCGCCGAACCGGTCGACATCTACGGCGTCGGCACGTCCCTGGTCACCGGTTCCGGTGCCCCGACCGCCGGGATGGTCTACAAGCTGACCGAAGTGGACGGGCTTCCGGTGGAGAAACGCAGCAGCCACAAGCAATCCCACGGCGGACGTAAGCAGGCGATCCGGGTGGCCAAGGCGACCGGCACGATCGTCGAAGAGGTCGTCTTCCCCTACGGGCGCCCGCCCGCTTATCCCAACGGCTTCACCGCGCGGGTTCTGACCGTTCCACTGGTGCAGCAGGGCGAACCCGTCGCCGATCTGGGCCTCGACGCGGCCCGCGCCCGGGTCGAGGACGGCCTGACCAGCCTGCCGTGGGACGGGTTGAAACTGTCCCGCGGCGAACCCGCAGTGCCGACGCGGCTGATTCCTCCCGGCGCGTAGGGGGTCACCACGTCGGACACGCCGGACATCACCCAGCTACTGGCCACCGCCGTGGCGGCCCTCGGCGGCCGCGAACGCGCGGGCCAGGTCGACATGGCCAAGGCCGTCATCAATGCCTTCGACACCGGTGAGCACCTCGCCGTCCAGGCCGGGACGGGCACCGGCAAGTCGCTGGCTTACCTCGTGCCGGCACTCGCACGTGCCGTCGACGCCGACGAACCCGTCGTGGTGTCGACGGCGACCATCGCGCTGCAACGCCAGCTCGTCGACCGCGACCTTCCGCGACTGGCGGAATCGCTGGCCGACGCGCTACCGCGCGCACCCGAGTTCGCCCTGTTGAAAGGTCGGGGAAATTACCTGTGTCTGAACAAGATTCACAACGGCAGTTCGACCGGCGGTGCCACCGAGCCCGACGACCGCCCCCAGCAGGATCTGTTCGAACCGGTTGCGACCAGTGCCCTGGGTCGAGACGTGAAGCGGCTCATCGCCTGGTCGTCGGACACCGACACCGGCGACCGTGACGAGCTGACCCCGGGTGTGCCGGACCGGTCCTGGTCACAGGTCAGCGTGTCGGCGCGCGAATGCATCGGGGTGGCTCGATGCCCGTTCGGCACCGACTGTTTCGCCGAGAAGGCGCGGGAGAAGGCCGGCCGCGCTGATGTCGTCGTCACCAACCATGCGCTGCTGGCCATCGACGCGATCTCCGACGCCGCCGTCCTCCCCGAACACCACCTGCTCGTCGTGGACGAAGCGCACGAGTTGGTCGACCGCGTCACCTCGGTGGCCACCGGCGAGTTGTCCGCGACATCGCTCGGCATCGCACACCGCCGGGCAGCTCGGCTGGTCGACGAGGAACTGGCGCAACGGCTGGAGGCCGCGACGGCGACGCTGTCATCGGCCATCCACGACACGGAACCGGGCCGCATCGACGTCCTCGACGACGAACTGGCGACCTACCTCACCGCGGTGCGCGACGCCGCGTTCCGGGCCCGGTCGGCGATCGACACCGCGCCCAGCGACCCGGCGGCCGCATCCGCGCGCACCGAAGCCGTCACCGCGTTGACCGATATCGGTGACACCGCCTCGCGAGTCCTCGACTCCTTCCTGCCGGCCATCCCCGACCGCACGGACGTGGTGTGGATCGAACGCGAGGACACGCGCGGATCGGTGCGGACGATACTGCGCGTCGCTCCGCTTTCGGTGTCGGGTCTGTTGCGCACCAAGCTTTTTGAGAACACCACGACCGTTCTGACGTCGGCGACGCTGACGATTGGCGGCACGTTCGACGCGATGGCTTCGGCGTGGGGGCTGACGGGCGGGGAGACCGAGTGGAAGGGCATCGACGTCGGATCCCCCTTCGAGCATGCGAAGTCCGGGATCCTATACGTCGCAGCGCATCTGCCGCCGCCCGGACGTGACGGCACAGGCTCCGCGGAACAACTCGACGAGATCGCCGCGCTGATCACCGCTGCGGGAGGCCGAACCCTCGGGCTTTTCTCCTCGACGCGTGCCGCCAAGGCGGCCGCCGAAATCATGCGGGAGCGGCTGCACACCCCGGTGCTGTGCCAGGGCGAGGACACCACGTCGGCGTTGGTCAAGCGGTTCGCCGACGATCCCGAGACGTCGCTGTTCGGCACGCTGTCGCTGTGGCAGGGCGTCGACGTGCCCGGCCCGTCATTGTCACTGGTGCTCATCGACCGGATTCCGTTCCCGCGCCCCGACGATCCGTTACTGACGGCGCGGCAACGAGCCGTGGCCGCCCGAGGCGGCAACGGTTTCATGGCCGTCGCCGCCAGCCACGCGGCACTGCTGTTGGCCCAAGGTGCGGGACGGCTGTTGCGCACCGTCGACGACCGCGGCGTGGTCGCCGTGCTGGATTCGCGAATGGCCACCGCCCGCTACGGCGGATTCCTGCGAGCGTCGCTGCCGCCGTTCTGGGCGACCACCGACTCCGAGCGCGTGCGCCAGGCGCTCGAACGTCTCCGCGCACGGTGATTGTTTTCTATCCTGACAACGGTTCAGTGCGCGCCCTGCGGCCGCCTCGACGCGAAAGGCGGCGTCCATGAATCGACGACACCTGGTCGGCGCCGTGACCGCGATGTCGGCGGTGCTCGTCGTCACCGGATGCACCACCACGCTGCGAGGCGAACCCGTATCGGTGTTCAACGATCCGTTCCGTGTCGCGGGCATGCCGGCGACCGACGGCCCCACCGGTCTACGGCCGGACGCGCGCGGTCCGGCCCGAGCGGTGGTGGGCACCGACGGGCGCGACTCCGACGAACTGGCCCGCCAGGCGATCAGCGACATCGAAGAATTCTGGGAAGGCGCCTACGGCACCGCCTTCGACGGCCGCTTCGAGCCGATCGACCGCGTCTATTCCTGGGACGCCAACGGATTCGACAGCACCGGGTTCTGCGACACCGACACCTACGGCCTGGTCAACGCCGGCTACTGCACCACCGACAACACCATCGGATGGGATCGCGGCGAGCTTCTGCCCAGCCTTCGTCAGGAGTTCGGCGACATGGGTGTGACGATGGTGCTCGCACACGAATACGGCCACGCCGTGCAGAGGCAGGCCGGCCTGGTCGACGACGACACCCCGACACTGGTATCCGAACAGCAGGCCGACTGCCTCGCGGGCGCCTATATGCGCTGGGTCGCCGAAGACAGCTCGCCGCGATTCACGCTGTCGACCGGCGAAGGACTCAACAACGTGTTGGCGTCCGTCATCGCGTTCCGGGATCCGTTGTTGAGCGAGGACGACCCCGAAGTCGGTGTCGACGAACACGGTTCGGCGTTCGAGCGCCTGTCGGCCTTCCAGTTCGGCTTCACCGATGGCCCGTCGGCCTGCGCGGCCATCGATCTACGCGAGATCGGCCAACGCCGGGGCGATCTGCCGGTGCTCCTGCAGGAGGACGAGACGGGTGAATGGCCCGTCTCCGAAGAATCGGTGCGCGCCGTCATGGACGCGATGAACATTCTCTTCACGCCCGCCAACCCACCACAGCTGAGCTTCGACCCCCCGCAGTGCACGAACGCGCGGCCGAGTCCGCCGGTGTCCTACTGCCCGGCGACCAACACGATCGCCGTCGACCTCGATGAGCTGGCAGTGATGGGCGCTCAGCCTGACATCGAGGACCCGGTCAGCCTGGCCACCGGTGACAACACCGCCTATTCGGTACTGGTGTCGCGGTACATGCAGGCGATTCAGAACGAGCACGGCCGCGTGGTGCTCGACAACGCCGAGGCCGCGCTGCGCACCGCGTGCCTGACCGGAGTGGCCACCACCAAGCTCTCCAAGAGCGTGACCACCCCCGACGGCAACACCGTGGCGCTGACCGCGGGCGATGTCGACGAAGCCGTGTCGGGCATCCTGATGAACGGCTTGGTGGCCAGCGACGTCAACGGCGAATCGGTGCCCTCGGGCTTCTCCCGCATCGACGCGTTCCGCGTCGGCGTCCTCGGCGACACCGATCGCTGCTTCAGGCGCTTCGACTGAGTCCGCTCAGATCTTCTTGGTCACGCCGTACCAGGCGACGATCGCCTCCGACTGCTCCGTCGTGTGGCTGAGGTATGCATACGAGCGGATGAAGGACTCGCCGACGCAGCCGTCGATCTTGACCCGGAAGTTACTCACCATCACCCATGGCTCCGCACCGGTGAACTTCTTCTTGGTCACCGGTACCACGCTGACCAGACCCGGTTTGAGGCCGACGGTGATACCGCCGCCGACATTGCCGCCGAGGCTCGGCAGAATTCCGAAGTCCTCTCCGCCACCGACGATGGTGAGCCCCAGCAGCCCGATGGACGGGTTGATACCCGCGGTGCCGGTCAGGGAGACACCGTTCGAGGTGCTCATGTCGATGCCGCAGCCGATCTCGTAGCCGACTTCGAGGCTGCCCTCCGGCGCCTCGTCTCCCCCCGGGCCGACCAGACGTCCCTTGTAGGTGCCGCCGACGACGTATTCGCGCGACGACAGGGCCGTCGTCAGCGGAGGTGTCGGCGCTTGCGTCTCTTTCTCGGCACTCATCTCCAGACGCCAACCGTCGGGCGTCTCGGTCACCGCGGGCGGGGTGGATTCGACGGCACCGTCCGGAGGCGGCGGAGGGGGCGCCCCTTCGGCGGGCACTTCGGCCACGACCGGGTCGGCCTCCGGATCGGCCGACGCGGATGCGGCGCCCAGGCTGCCGAGCACCCCCGCGACCGCGATCACGGTGACGCCTCGCCGCAGCACAATCCCAATCGTCACTGGCCACCCTCCGTCGTTAGCAACGCTTCGGAACCTACCGCGCCCGCGGTGTGCCGCGTGCGGATGCTCCCAGAATCGCTGCGATTGCCCCGCTCAGGTGGGCATTCGCAGGACGTGACCCGCTTCCAGGGCGACCCAGACGGCGCCTTCGGCGTCGACAGCCAGGCCGTGCGGTTCGCTGCCCGGCGGGAGATCGATCGTCACGATGTCCCCGTCGCCGCTGACGCGGGCAAGCTGGCTCGACCCCCACAGCGTCACCCAGACGCCGTCGCTGGCATCGGCGATCACCGCGTGTGGCTTGCCGGGCAGTTCGATCTCCTGAATGGCATCGTCGATCGGTATCCGCCCGAGGCGCTCGGCGGCGATCTCGGTGAACCACAGCGCATCGTCGTGGGTCGCGGTGATGCCGACGGGACCCGAAGCGGCGGTGGGTGTTTCGCGGACGGTCAGGTCACCGGCGAGCGTGAGGCGGCCGATTGCGCTCGCCTGATTCAGCGTGAACCACAGCGCGCCGTCGGGACCCGTGACGATCATCGAGGGTGCGCCGCCGACCGGATGGGTCTCCGTCACTTCACCGTCCACCGACATCCGGGCGACCACGCCGGAGCCCATGGCCGTGAACCACAGCGCTCCATCGGGGCCCGCCGTGATGCCGTACGGAGCGCTTCCCGCGGGCAGTTCGAATGCGCTCACTTCGCCGGCGGTGGTGATGCGGCCGATGTGGTCGTCGCCGTTGCGGGTGAACCACAACGCGCCATCGGGTCCGACGGTGATGATCGAGGGCCGACAGTCCGGTGCCACGGGATGAACCGCGACCTCACCGCTGTCGGTCACCCGCGCGATCGCGCCGTCGTGCACGAGGGTCACCCACAGCGCGGTGTCCGGACCCGCCGCGATCCCGTAGGGTCCGCCGTCGAGCGCGACCTTGCGAGCGGGTGTCACGCGAGCGTGACGAGGCCGAGCTCGTTGTCGCTCGCCAACAGCGGGTGGTGCGGCAGCACGCGCACGGTGTAGCCCACCGGTCCCGCGACGGGCAACGGCGCGGTCGCGGAGAACACTTCCCTGCCGGCGTCCACGCCGCCCGTGTGCACCATCGGCACGGTGACGGGATCGACGAGTTGATCGCTCGCGTCGACGCGTCCCAAAACCGCTTGCACGGCAACCTCTTCGGGACGCAGACCGGCCAGGTACACGGTGGCGGTCAGTGTGAGCTCCGAACCCAGCAGCGGGGTGTCCGGCAGACCGTAGCTGTCGACATCGGTGATCTGAATCTTGGGCCATGATTCCTGGGCCCGCAGCCGGTAGGTGGCCAGATCCCTTGCCGCGCCGAACGGTTCACCGTCACCGCCGGGTTCGACGGTCCGCCTCAACGACTGGGCCGCCGGCGCGTAGTACTTCTCGGTGTAGTCGCGCACCATGCGCGACGCCAGCACCTTGGGACCCAGCACGATCAGCGTGTGCCGAACCATCTCGACCCACCGCGCCGGGACGCCGCGCTCGTCGCGGTCGTAGAACTTGGGCGCCACCGAGGTCTCCAGCAGGTCGTACAGAGCGGCCGCCTCGAGGTCGTCACGCCGGTTCTCGTCGGCAAGACCGTCGGCGGTCGGGATCTCCCACCCGTTCTCGCCGTCGTACCACTCGTCCCACCACCCGTCGCGGATGGACAGGTTCAGCCCACCGTTGAGCGCGCTCTTCATGCCGGATGTACCGCACGCCTCCAGCGGCCGAAGCGGATTGTTCAGCCACACGTCGCATCCCCAGTACAGCTGGCGGGCCATCGACATGTCGTAGTCGGGCAAGAAGGCGATCCGGTGCCGGACCTCGGGCCGGTCGGCGAATTTCACCACCTGCTGGATGAGGGCCTTGCCGCCGTCGTCGGCGGGATGGGACTTACCTGCGACGATGAGCTGGATCGGCCGTTCGTCGTTGAGCAGCAGCCGCTCCAACCGATCGGGCTCGCGCAGCATCAATGTCAGGCGCTTGTAGGTGGGCACCCGCCGCGCGAACCCGATCGTCAGCACGGTGGGATCAAAAGCCGTTGCAATCCAACCCAACTCGGCTTCTGCCGCACCGCGTTCCAGATAGGATCTACGCAGTCTGGCTCGCACATCCTCGACGAGTTGCTCGCGCAGCTGCGAGCGGATCCACCACAGGTGGCCGGTGTCGACCTGCTGCAGGCGGCCCCACACCCCGGGCTCGCGCGCACTGGTGAGGTCCTCGCTGCCGAGCAGTTCGCGTCCGAGTTGCAGCCACTGCGGCGCCGCCCAGGTCGGCGCGTGCACACCGTTCGTGATCGACCCGATCGGCACCTCGCCGGGATCGAAACCCCGCCACAGCTCGTTGAACATGTGCCTGCTGACGTTGCCGTGCAGCATCGAGACACCATTGGCGCGCTGCGCCAGCCGCAGACCCATGTGGGCCATGTTGAACTTGGTCGGGTCGTCCTCTTCGCCGAACGCGATGATGCGGTCGAGCGGAAGGCCGGGCAGCAGCCGCGACATCGCGCCCGATGGACCCTCGGTCGGGCCGCCGAAGTAGCGCCGCACCATCTCCACCGGGAATCGGTCGATTCCCGCGGGCACCGGGGTATGCGTGGTGAACACCGTCGAGGACCGCACCACCGTCAGCGCGGTGTCGAAATCGAGCCCGGCGTCGATGAGTTCCCGGATGCGCTCGACACCGAGGAAGCCGGCATGCCCCTCGTTCATGTGGAACACCTCGGGCGAGGGTCTGCCCTCCAGTTCGATGAACGCCCGGATCGCCCGTACCCCACCGACACCGGCCAGGATCTCCTGCTTGATCCGGTGCTCCTGATCGCCGCCGTAGAGCCGGTCGGTCACGCCACGCAGCTGATGGTCGTTCTCCGGGACGTCGGAATCCAGTAGCAGCAACGGAATTCGGCCCACCTGGGCGATCCACACCCGCGCCTGCAGCCGGCTGTCGTAGCCGTTCTCGCTGGGCATCGCGACCGAGATGAGCACCCGTTGTCCGTCGTGGTCGGTGAGCAGCCGAAGCGGCAGCCCCTGCGGGTCCAGGGCCGGATAGCTCTCGTGCTGCCAGCCGTCGGCGGTCAGCGACTGCCGGAAGTAACCCGAGCGGTAGAGCAGCCCGACGGCGATCAACGGCAGGCCCAGATCCGACGCCGCCTTGAGGTGGTCACCGGCGAGGATGCCGAGACCGCCCGAGTAGTTCGGGAGGGACTCGGCCACCCCGAATTCCATCGAGAAGTACGCGATGCCGTTGGGCAGCTGTGCGCCGTGCTCGACCTCCTGCTGGTACCACAGCGGCCGGGCGAGATAGTCGTCGAGATCGGCGGCCAGCCCGTCGAGGCGGCGCAGGAACTCTTCGTCGCCGGCCAGCGCGTCCAGGCGCTGCGGGCTGACCTGCCCCAGCAGGCCCACCGGATCGCAGCCGACCCGCTTCCACAGCTCGGGGTCGATCGACTCGAACAGATCCTGCGTCGGCCGATCCCAGGACCAACGCAGGTTGATCGACAACCGTTCAAGCGCGGCCAGCCGGTCGGGCAGGTGCGCTCGGACGGTGAACCTTCTCAGCGCTTTCATCGGGCTATCACGCGAGACAACATTACTGACAATCCTGCGGCTCGCAGGGCGCTGGTCGAACTGCTTGGCCCGCTTCGGGTTGGGCTGCGCACTAACGTGGGTATAGGGCGCGACGAGGCTTATTCATCTTGACTGTGAACGCGAACAGGACGACGCAGCGGTCACGTCGGCGGTGCCGGCGAAGCACCTCGGTGGCCGCGCCAGCAGAAGGACCAGACGAAGGAGTGGTAGGTGGCCGGTCGAATCGAGATCGATGACGTCGCGCCTGTCGTCTCCGCAGGGCGGTACCCGGCCAAGGCGGTCGTCGGAGAGATCGTTCCGGTGGCGGCCACCGTGTGGCGCGAGGGCCACGACGCGGTCGCGGCCACCTTGGTGGTGCGCTATCGCGGCACGGCGTATCCCCAGCTTGCCGACGATCCGCCGGGGCTGGTATCCGCCGAAGCGGTGCCGATCGAAACCGTGCTCGGGGCCACGCCGCGCAAGAAGCCTCAACATCTGCCCATGTCGACCGGGCGGACTCCCGATGTCTTCCACGGTGCGTTCACCCCCGACTGCGCCGGGCTGTGGACGTTCCGGGTGGACGGCTGGGGCGATCCGGTGGCGACCTGGCGCAAAAGCGTGACCGCCAAACTCGACGCCGGTCAGAGCGAATCGGAGCTGTCGAACGACCTGTTGGTCGGAGCCAATCTGCTGGAACGCGCCTCGACCGGTGTGCCGCGTCAGCATCGCTATCCGCTCATCGAGGCCGCGGCGCGGCTGCGCCAACCCGGCGACCCGTTCGCCCGCGCCGGCGCCGCGTTGGCACCGCAGGTCACCACCCTGCTCGATGAGTATCCGCTGCGTGAGTTGGTGACCCGCGGCAAGCAGTACGGCGTCTGGGTCGACCGCCCCGAGGCCCGGTTCAGCGCCTGGTACGAGTTCTTTCCCCGTTCGACCGGCGGCTGGGACGCCAAGGGCAACCCGGTGCACGGCACGTTCGCGACCGCCACCAAGGCACTGCCCCGCATCGCCCGGATGGGCTTCGACGTCGTCTACCTCCCCCCGATCCATCCGATCGGCAAGGTGCACCGCAAGGGCCGCAACAACAGCGTCACCGCCGCGCCCGACGACGTCGGCTCGCCGTGGGCGATCGGCAGCGACGAGGGCGGCCACGACGCGGTTCACCCTGACCTGGGCACAATCGAGGACTTCGACGAGTTCGTGGCAGCGGCGCGCGACGACGGTATGGAGGTGGCGCTCGACCTCGCGTTGCAGTGCGCCCCCGACCACCCGTGGGCCAGGGAACACCCCGAGTGGTTCACTGTGCTGCCCGACGGCACCATCGCCTACGCGGAGAACCCGCCGAAGAAGTACCAGGACATCTATCCGCTGAACTTCGACAACGACCCGGCCGGGCTCTACGAAGAGGTGCTGCGGGTGGTTCGGCACTGGATCTCGCACGGTGTCAAGATCTTTCGGGTCGACAACCCCCACACGAAGCCGCCGAACTTCTGGGCCTGGTTGATCGGACAGGTGAAGAACGAGCATCCCGACGTCCTGTTCCTGTCGGAGGCGTTCACCCGTCCCGCGCGGCTCTACGGACTGGCCAAACTCGGCTTCACCCAGTCGTATTCGTACTTCACCTGGCGCACCGCGAAGTGGGAGCTCACCGAGTTCGGCCAGCAGATCGCCGAGCACGCCGATTACGCGTGCCCGAACCTGTTCGTCAACACACCCGACATCCTGCACGAAAGCCTGCAGCACGGGGGCCCCGGGATGTTCGCGATCCGCGCGGTGCTGGCGTCGACGATGAGTTCGGCCTGGGGTGTGTACTCGGGCTTCGAACTGTACGAACACCGCCCCGTGCGGGAAGGCAGCGAGGAGTACCTCAACTCCGAGAAGTACGAGTTGCGGCCTCGCGACTACGACGCGGCCCTCGCCGACGGTGAATCGCTGGAGCCGTTCATCACCCGGCTCAACGAGATTCGCCGGCTGCATCCCGCGCTACATCAGTTGCGCACCATCACGTTCCACCACGTCGACAACGACGCACTGCTGGCCTACAGCAAGTTCGATCCCGTCAGCGGAGATCAGGTGCTGGTGGTGGTCACGCTCAACCCGTTCGGACCCGAAGAGGCCACGTTGTGGCTGGACATGCCCGCCCTCGGGATGGAGCCCTACGACCGGTTCTGGGTCCGCGACGAGATCACCGGTGACGAATACCAATGGGGGCAGTCCAATTACGTCCGCCTTGACCCGGTGCGCGCGGTGGCACATGTGTTGAACATGCCGCAGGTGCCCGCCGACCAACGACTCAATCTGCTGCGTAGGGAGTGACAACATGACGCAGACCAAACAAGCGAGCAGCCCACATCTGCGGCCGCACACCGCCGACCTCAACCGGTTGCTGGCCGGCGAGCACCACGACCCGCATTCGGTGCTCGGTGCGCACGAATACGACGACCACACCGTGATCCGCGCCTACCGGCCCCATGCCGTCGAGGTGGTCGCGGTCATCGGCGGTGAGCGGTACGCGTTCCAGCACATAGAATCCGGGCTGTTCGCGGTGGCGCTGCCGTTCACCGGGCTGGCCGACTACCGACTCGAGGTCCACTACCCGGGCGACGAGTCGACCCAGGTGCACACGGTGGCCGACGCGTACCGGTTCCTTCCGACGCTCGGCGAGATGGATCTGCACCTGTTCTCCGAGGGCCGCCACGAGCGGCTGTGGGAGATTCTGGGCGCGCATCCCCGCCGCTACACCACCCCCGACGGCGTCGTCGATGGTGTCTCGTTTGCGGTGTGGGCCCCGAATGCCAAGGGCGTCAGCGTGATCGGCGAGTTCAACCATTGGGACGGCAATGAAGCCCAACTTCGCGTGCTCGGTTCGACCGGCGTGTGGGAGGTGTTCTGGCCGGGCTTCGAGATCGGCGGGTTGTACAAGTTCCGCATCCACGGGGCAGACGGTTCGGTCAGCGAGCGCGCCGACCCGATGGCGTTCGCGACCGAGGTGCCGCCGAAGACCGCCTCGAAGGTGACCCAGAGCGACTACACGTGGGCGGACGACGAGTGGATGACGCGCCGTGCGGCCCAGAACCCGGTGTTCGAGCCGATGAGCACCCTCGAGGTGCATCTGATGTCGTGGCGCCCGGGCCTGAGCTATCGCGAACTGGCCACCCAGCTGACCGAATACGTCGTCGAGAACGGCTTCACCCACGTCGAGCTGATGCCCGTGGCCGAGCATCCGTTCGGCGGTTCCTGGGGCTACCAGGTCACCTCGTACTACGCGCCGACGTCGCGCCTGGGCTCCCCCGACGAGTTCCGCCATCTGGTCGACACACTTCACCAGGCCGGCATCGGTGTGATCATGGACTGGGTGCCCGCCCACTTCCCGAAGGACGCGTGGGCGCTCGGACGTTTCGACGGCACCGCGCTCTACGAGCACTCCGACCCCCGCCGCGGTGAACAATTGGATTGGGGCACTTACGTCTTCGACTTCGGCCGGGCCGAGGTGCGCAACTTCCTGGTGGCCAACGCGTTGTACTGGCTGCAGGAGTACCACATCGACGGCCTGCGAGTGGACGCGGTCGCCTCGATGCTCTACCTCGACTACTCCCGACCCGAAGGCGGGTGGACCCCGAACATCTACGGCGGTCGCGAGAACCTCGAGGCAGTGCAGTTCCTGCAGGAGATGAACGCAACCGTGCACAAGGCCGCCCCCGGTATCGTGACGGTCGCCGAGGAGTCCACTTCCTGGCCGGGAGTGACGAGGCCGACGAACCTTGGCGGCCTTGGCTTCTCGATGAAGTGGAACATGGGCTGGATGAACGACACGCTGGAGTTCATCAAACGCGATCCGATTCACCGCAGCTATCACCACCACGAGATCACGTTTTCGATGCTCTACGCGTTCAGCGAGAACTATGTGCTGCCGATCAGCCACGACGAGGTCGTGCACGGCAAGGGCACGCTGTGGGGCCGGATGCCGGGCAACGACCACAACAAGGCCGCCGGGCTGCGCAGCCTGTTGGCCTACCAGTGGGCGCATCCCGGCAAGCAGTTGCTGTTCATGGGCCAGGAGTTCGGCCAGCGCGCCGAGTGGTCCGAGGAGCGGGGCGTGGACTGGTACCAGCTTGACGAGAACAGCTTCTCGACGGGCATTCAGCGCATGGTGCATGACATGAACACCGTCTACCGCACCAGGCGAGCGCTGTGGTCTCAAGACACCCGCCCGGAGGGCTACAGCTGGATCGACGCCAACGATTCGGCGAACAACGTGCTGAGCTTCCTGCGCTACGGCGACGACGGCTCCGTGCTGGCGTGCGTGTTCAACTTCTCCGGGGCCGAGCACACGCGTTATCGCCTGGGTCTGCCGCACGCGGGCACCTGGCGTGAGGTGCTCAACACCGACGCCGACATCTACAACGGGTCGGGCATCGGCAACTACGGCGCGGTGCAGGCAACCGACGAGCCGTGGCACGGACGTCCGGCGTCGGCGGTCATGGTGCTGCCTCCGCTGTCCGCGCTGTGGTTCGAATACGAGCCCGAGTAGGTGCCAGGGCGCTCTAGTGTGCGCTCAGATCGTCGTTTCGGCCGGATTCGGGGCGATTGTCGATCTGTGCGCACACTAGCGCCAGGCGCTAGTACAGCGCGTTGGCCAACTTGCGCCGGCCGGCGATGACCTCGGGGTCGGCCGGATCGAACAGGTCGAACAGCTCGATGAGTCGAGTACGCACGGTGGTGCGGTCGTCGCCCGACGTCCGCTTGACGAGGTCGATGAGCCGGTCGAAGGCCGCGACGACGTTCTGCTGGAGGACCTCGACGTCGGCGGCGGCGAACGCCAGCTCGATATTGTCGCGGTCCGCGTCGGCGGCGGCGATCGCGTCGGGCGTCCGAGAGGTGGCGCGTTGCAGGAAATCGATCTGGCGCACAGCGCCCTTGGCCTCGGCGTGACCGGGGTTGGCGTCGAGGATCGCCTGGTATGCGGTGCGCGCGGCGTCGAAGTCACCGGCATCCAGGTGCGAACGCGCCTGTGCGAGTTCGGGATCGACCTGTTCGGCCTCTCCCTCCTCAGCGCCGCCGGGTAACTTGCCCGCGACCGCGTTCAGCAGCGAATCGATCCACCGGCGCAACTGCTCGGGGGGCTGCATACCCTGGAAACTCGACAGAGGTTGGCCGGCGGCCAGCGCGACCACGGTCGGGATCGCCTGCACACCGAACATCTGCGCCACACGGGGAACGACGTCGACGTTGACCGTCGCCAACGACCACTTACCGCCGTCGGCTGCGGCCAGTTGGCCGAGGGCATCGCCCAATTGGACGCTGGCGTCGCTGCGCGGTGACCAGAGCAGCACCACGACGGGAACCTGGTTGGACCGGACCAGTACCTCGGCTTCGAGGTTCGCCTCGGTGACTTCCACTCCACCGGCGGGCGCCGACGATTCGCCGTCGCCGGTCGAGGGGCGCTGCTTGAGGGCGGACAGATCAACCGCACCGGCCATCGAGGCCGCGATGGAAGGGCGTGGACGACTCACGCCCATAAGTTTGTCACGTCGTTTCGGGAACCGGCTGCCCCGGTTGCGCGATGCGCGCGACGACGGGCTCCGCCCCCAACCGGCCGGTGCGCTCCACCCATATGAGGAAAATCACGCTGGCGAGCGGCACGATGCTCGCGACGATCCCCAGCAACCACGTACCGGTCCCCCACCTGAACATCACGGCCGCCAGCAGGCCCAGGGTGACGAACGCGACGAAGACGGCTCCGTGAGCGGGGCCGAACACCTTGACGCCGATCTCGGTGCGCGGGGCGCCGAGGTACTTGAAGTACATACCGATCAGCAGTCCGACCCAGCTCACCGCCTCGAGGAAGGCGACGAAACGAAACCATCCCGCGACGGTGCGCTGGTTCAGCAGGCGAGTCATGGCCGCCATTGTGCCCGAAGCGCGAGCTGATTACTACACGGCGTCGTAGCGCCTTATGTGGCCCGCAGGATCAGCGCATCGCCCTGGCCGCCGGCACCGCACAGCGCCGCCACCGCGTAACCGGAACCCTTCTTGGCCAACTCGAGCGCGGCATGCAAGGTGATGCGGGCACCCGACATCCCGATCGGGTGTCCGATGGCGATCGCACCGCCGTTGACGTTGACCTTCCCCGGGTCGACCCCGAGTTCCTTCGTCGAGGCCAGCGCGACCGCGGAGAACGCCTCGTTGATTTCGATGACGTCGAGTTGGTCGACCGAGATTCCCTCGCGCGCAACCGCCTTCTTGATGGCGTTGGCCGGCTGCGACTGCAGCGTGGAGTCCGGGCCGGCGACGACACCGTGCGCGCCGATCTCACACAGCCACGACAGCCCCAGTTCCTCCGCCTTGGCCTTGTTCATCACGACGACCGCGCACGCACCGTCGGAGATCTGCGAGGCCGACCCGGCGGTGATGGTCCCGTCCTTGCGGAATGCCGGCTTCAGACCGGCCAGCGATTCGACGGTGGTGTTGGCGCGGATGCCTTCGTCCTCGGAGAACTCCAGGGGGTCGCCCTTGCGCTGCGGGATCTGTACCGGCACCACCTCATCGGCGTAGACGCCGTCTTTCCAAGCGGCGGCGGCCTTTTGGTGGGAACGGGCCGCGAACTCGTCCTGTTCGGCGCGGGTGAACTGGTCGACCTCGTTGCGCTGCTCGGTGAGCGCGCCCATCGGCTGGTCGGTGAATACGTCGTGCAGACCGTCGTAGGCCATGTGGTCGAGCACGGTGACGTCGCCGTATTTGTAGCCCGCCCGGCTGTTCATCAGCAGGTGCGGCGCCTGGGTCATCGATTCCTGGCCGCCGGCCACGACGACGTCGAACTCGCCGGCACGGATCAACTGGTCGGCCAACGCGATCGCGTCGATACCCGACAGGCACATCTTGTTGATGGTCAGCGAGGGCACGTCCCAGCCGATGCCCGCCGCGACAGCCGCCTGCCGGGCCGGCATCTGCCCGGCGCCCGCGGTGAGGACCTGGCCCATGATCACGTACTCGACGGCGGAGGAGGGAACATTGGCCTTCTCCAGCGCCCCCTTGATCGCGATGGCGCCGAGATCGCTACCCGAGAAGTCCTTCAGCGAGCCCATCAGCTTGCCGACGGGTGTGCGCGCCCCGGCAACGATCACCGACGTGGTCATTTACTACCTCCAAAAAGTGGGTATAGCGATGTGTGTTCCATGACACATTCCGCAAACATCTGTCTCAAGGCTACCGTTACGTTATGACCACCGAACACGTAGACGCACGTCCAGCGCTCGCCAGCGCGCTGGTGACGGCGATCGATCACGTGGGGATCGCAGTCCCGGACCTCGACGCCGCGATCAAGTGGTACCACGATCATCTCGGCATGATCGTTCTTCACGAGGAGATCAACGAGGACCAGGGTGTGCGCGAGGCGATGCTCTCGGTGCGTGGCGCCCCCGTCGGCAGTGCGCAGATTCAGTTGATGGCGCCGCTCGAGGAGACCTCGACGATCGCCAAGTTCATCGGCAAGCGCGGTCCCGGTCTTCAGCAGCTGGCCTATCGCGTCAGCGATATCGACGCGCTCAGCGAGCGCCTGCGCGCCGACGGCGTGCGGCTGCTCTACGACGCCCCGCGCCGCGGCACCGCGAACTCGAGGATCAACTTCATTCATCCCAAGGATGCCGGCGGGGTCCTCGTCGAACTCGTCGAGCCCGCTTCCGACAAGCACTGACGGCGACCACTAGGACCACCTGCGGGTCGGGCCGCGCGTGGCGCGGTGAGTCCAGCACGGCGTGTGCCAGTGCCGACGGTGGTCGGCCGCCCGCTCCCCCATATCGGCCGGAAGCACCACGAGATGTGCTGTCCCGGGCCGGATTTCGTGGTCACACCCCGGACACCGGTACGTCTTGGTGGCACGCGCGGCGGCGATCGGACGCACTTCGTACTCGTAGCCGTCGGGCCCCGTCTCGACACGGCGGGACGCAGACAGCGGCGGTGGCGGCCGCTCGGAACGCCGACGAGGCCGCTTGCGGGCCATCAGAACAACCGGAACTCGTCGCTGTCCATGCCGCGCATCTTGTCGTAATCCAACGTGACACAGCGGATGCCGCGGTCGGTGGCCAGCGTGCGGGCCTGCGGCTTGATCTGCTGTGCGGCGAAGACACCGGCGACCGGGGCCAACAGGCTGTCGCGGTTGAGCAGTTCGAGGTAGCGGGTGAGCTGCTCGACCCCGTCGATCTCGCCGCGGCGCTTGATCTCGACCGCGACCGAACCGCCGTTCGCGTCTCGACACAGCAGGTCGACCGGGCCGATCGCGGTCATGTACTCGCGCCGCACCAGCGTGTAACCCGCTCCCAGCAATTCGACGTGCTCGGCCAGCAGCTCCTGCAGATGCGCTTCGACGCCGTCCTTGACCAACCCGGGATCGACGCCGAGCTCGTGGCTCGAGTCGTGTTCGATTTCTTCGACCGTGATCCGCAGCTGCTCACCGGCCTTGTTCTCGACCACCCAGACAGGCGTCGGGCCGGAGGTGTCTTCGGTGAGGCGACACGGCGGGGTCATCCAGTTCAGGGGTTTGTAGGCACGGTCGTCGGCGTGCACGCTCACCGAACCATCCGCCTTGATCAGCAGCAGTCGCCGCGCCGAAGGCAGGTGTGCGGTCAGGCGTCCGACGTAGTCGACAGTGCACTGGGCGATCACGAGACGCACCCGACCACCTTAGGCGGCCGCCGGGCAATTTAGGCTGAGGGGACGATGACCGCCAACAGGAGCGTCGCACAGCGGCTGGGTCGCGTCCTGGAGACGGTGACCGGCCAGAGTGGACGGTTGGGCACCCCGGAATACGGGTCGTGGTTACTCGGAAAGCCGCAAGAGAGTCAGGCGCGCCGACGCGTCCGTATCCAGGTGATCCTGACGTTCTTCATACTGTTCACCAACATCCTCGGCATCGCGGTCTCGCTGCTGCTCAACGGGGTCGCCATCCCCGTTCCCAGTGTCTTCACCGACGCACCGGCCTGGCTGACCTGGGGCGTGGTGCCGGCCTACATGGTGGTCGCGCTCGTCTTTGGCACGACGTGGATCACTTCGCGGACCGTCGGCTCGCTGCGGTGGGCGATCGAGGAGCGGCACCCTACCCGCGAGGACCAGCGGAACGTGTTCCTGGCGCCATGGCGTGTGGCCAAGAAGCTTCTTCTGCTGTGGGGCATCGGCACGGTGCTGCTCACCGTGCTGTACGGCATGCAGGACCCGGCGTTCATTCCGCGGTTCCTGCTCGCGGTGGGCTTCCCCGGCATCGTGGTGGCGACCGCCTGTTACATGATCACCGAGTTCGCTCTGCGCCCGATCGCCGCTCAGGCGCTGGAGGCCGGTCGTCCTCCGCGGCGGTTGGCGCACGGCGTCATGGGGCGAACGATGACGGTCTGGCTGCTCAGTTCCGGGGTGCCGGTGCTGGGCATCCTTCTGCTTGCGGTGTTCGCACTGGCGCTGCGGAACCTCACCGCCACCCAGTTCGCGGTGGCCGTGATGATCATCGCGGTGATCGCCCTCGCCTTCGGGCTCACCCTGATGTGGCTGCTGTCGTGGCTCATCGCCACCCCGGTACGCGTCGTGCGAACGGCTCTCAAGCACGTCGAGGAGGGCGACCTGGACTGCAATCTCGTCGTTTTCGACGGCACCGAACTCGGCGAGCTACAGCGGGGATTCAACTCGATGGTGCAGGGGCTCAAGGAACGCGAGCGGCTGCGGGACATCTTCGGACGCCACGTCGGCCGCGAGGTCGCCGCCGAAGCGGAGAAACAGCGGCCCAAGCTCGGCGGCGAGGAACGGCACGTCGCGGTGATCTTCGTCGACATCATCGGGTCGACGAAGCTGGTCACGGCCAAGCGCGCGACCGAGGTCGTCGACCTCCTCAACCGGTTCTTCGCCGTGGTCGTCGAGGAGGTGGATCGTCACCACGGCTTCGTCAACAAGTTCGAGGGCGACGGTGCACTCGCGGTGTTCGGGGCGCCGGTGCGTCTGGAGAACCCGGAGGATTCGGCGCTGGCCGCCGCGCGGGCGATCGCGCGGCGCATCCACGAGGAGGTGCCCGAGTTCGACGCCGGCATCGGGGTGGCCGCCGGTGAGGCGGTGGCCGGCAATGTCGGCGCCCGGGAACGTTTCGAATACACCGTCATCGGCGAGCCCGTCAACGAGGCGGCACGGCTGTGTGAACTGGCCAAGGAGACTCCCGGACACATTCTCGCCAGCGCCGACGCGCTGCGCGGCGCTAGCGAAACCGAGTGTGCCCACTGGCGATTGGGCGATGAGGTGACGTTGCGGGGGCACGACGAGCCGACGAGGTTGGCCCTACCCGCCTGAATCACCGGAGCCGAGGTGCGCCGTAGCGCTCAGCGCATCCTCGAGTGTGCCGTACACCCTGGCATCGAAGCCCTCGGTGTGGCTTGCGGTCAGGACCCGGTCGGGGTCGACCACGTAGCCCTCCTTGCCGGCCGCGACGAGCGATTCGCGCATGCCCGCGAACATGCGGCGCGCCGCGTCGTCGATGTCGTCGACCCGTGACAGTTCCAGAATCGCGACGTCGAATGCGTCGCGCTCGCGATAGACCCTGCGCAGCACCTGCTCGGCACCGGCGAACAACAGGTCGCCGTGCAGTTCGAAAACCCGCACACCCGGTTCGACGTCGTACGCGTTGCGGATCGTCGACCGGGATTCCCGGGTGTGCGCGAGGAAGTGCAGGCCGAGCTCCGCAGACATGCTGCGACACACTTCGGTCCCTCGCACGCTGTTGCCTTTGGCGTCCAACCGCGGTGAGTAGACGCCGATTCCGAGCTGCCCGGGCAGCACGGCCGCGATGCCGCCGCCGACACCGCTCTTGGCGGGCATGCCGACGGCACTCGCCCAATCCCCTGCCGCGTCGTACATCCCGCACGTGACCATCACGCTCAGCGTGCGTTGCACGACCGCCGCACTGGCCACGCGCCGCCCAGCCACCGGCTCGACGCCACCGCGGGCGAGCGTGGCGGCCATGACGGCCAGATCGGTGCTCGTCACCTTGATCGAGCACTGCCGGAAGTAGACGTCGAGAGTCTCGTCGGGATCGCCGTCGAGCACGCCGAAGCTCTGCAGCATGTAGGCGATCGCGCGGTTGCGACTACCGGTGGCCTGCTCTGAACCGTAGACGTCGTGATCGATTGCGAGCTCGCGGCCCGCAAAAGCCGAATAGAACTCGTGAATCTGGTTGAACCGCTCGTCGGCCGTGGCGCCGGGTATCAGCGAGGCGGCGGCGATCGCACCGGCGTTGATCATCGGATTCTTCGGCGTTTTGGTGGTTTCGTCGACGCTGATCTGGTTGAACGCCTCGCCGGAGGGTTCAACGCCGATTCTGGCGTCGACGGCGTCCATGCCCATGCGCTCGAGCGCGAGCGCGTAGGTGAACGGCTTCGATATCGACTGGATGGTGAACTGGATTGCCGTGTCACCGGATTCATAGACATAGCCATCGGCCATGGACAACGACAGGCCGAATCCCTTGGGGTCCACGCGTCTCAGCTCGGGGATGTAGTCGGCCAGCGCCCCTTCGTCGTTGTCGGCGTGGCGCTCCCGAATCTGGTCCAGGAGCGACTGCACCAGTTCGGCCATGGCGCAATCCTAGGCCGGTACCCAGTTTCCGTGGAACCCCGCGGGAACGCGGTGCGGTAGCCGGATGGTCGCGACGTCTTCCAAGGTCTGCGCATCGAGTAGTGCCAGCTCACTGCGGTCGGTCCGGCGGTCGTAGACATAGCCCATCAACACGCCGTCGTCCTCGGCCGCGTCCGGCGACGAGGGCTCGAAGACGAACTCCCCGAGCACTTTTCCGTCACCGAACGACCGCGATTGGGTTCTGCCGCCGACGAGATCGTGCTTGAGCAGGACGTCGGCGGCCTCGCCCTCGCCGACGCTGGGCGCATACCCGTAGCGGTGCCGCCTGCCGACGCGGCGTTCATCGACACGGGGAAACTCCTGACCGCGATCGTCGATGCGCGATTCGCGGACCTTCCCGTCGGCGAGGTCGACCGTCCAGCGGTCGAGCGTCGGGGGCCCCTCGTCGGGTCCAAGCTGGTTGGTGTCGAACATCTTCGGGTGACGCACCACGTCGAGCACGATGGTGTCGCCGTCGTCGTAGGCGTTCATTGGATGGAACACGTAGCAGGGCTCGACGTCGAACCAGCGCACATCGGCATTGCCGCCCTCGCGCGGCATCACGCCGACCCGCGCCGGATACCGAGGGTTCCACGAGTACGGGAACCGGCGATCGGTTGTCTGACCCCGCGGTTGCCGCGCGCTGATCGGGTCGGGAATGCGCACCCGGCCGATGAGGGCTGACAACACGAGCCGGGACACGAAACGAAGACCGTGCGGAACCGTCATCTGGACCGCCATACCGGTGTCGAACGTCACCGGCAGGTCGTAGAACACGACGTGGTTCTCGGTCAGCGAGAAGTCGTGCATCATCGGGCTTCCCGCCACCTCGATGTCGACCGTGCGTCGCGCGCGCCCGTCGGCATCGATCACCGAGTACTGCACCGTGTTGCCGCGGTACATGCTGTAGGAGACGGCGTGCAACTCACCGCTGTCCGGGTCGCGCTTGGGATGGGCGGTGTAGCCACCGGTCAGCGTCCCGTCGAAATCGCAGGCGCCGACGGTGTCGAGCTCGTCGGTGAGTTCGACGTTGGTGACGCCGGACTCGATCAGCGCGATCGTCTTACCGGCATGTCCGATGACGTTGGTGTTGGCGCCGATTCCCGAGATCGGAAAGTGCCCCTTCGGCGGCTGCTCTCCCAGAGCCCGCGCGGTCTGCGGACCACGGACCCACCGGTTGCGGTACCACTCCGCCCTGCCGTCGCGAATCCGGATGCCGTGCACCATCCCGTCGCCGACAAACCAGTGATACAGCTCGGGGTCGAGCTCTCCGATCGGGTTCGGGCCGTTGCGCAGATAACGGCCGTCGAGGTGTTCGGGAATCGTCCCGGTGATGTCGAGGTCGGTCAGCGTGTGCTCGTCGTGGATCGGCGCGAAGGCGCCTTCAAGGTAACGGTTCGTCATCGGACATCCCTATAACAGTGTTATGACCTCCTCTGTATAACACCGTTATGGCACTATGGCAAGGGTGAGCGCCGCTCGGGAGCACCTGGTCGAGGCCGGCATCCGCATTCTCGAGCGCGACGGCCTTGCCGCGCTGAGCGCGCGCAACCTCGCCGCCGAGACCGGAACCTCGACGATGGCGGTGTACACCCACTTCGGGGGCATGTCGGGTTTGATCGACGCGATCGCCGGCGAGTCGTTCCTCCGCTTCACGCGGGCCCTGACCCAGGTCACACCGACCGAGGACCCGGTCGCCGACTTCTTCGTGATGGGCGCGCGCTACCGCGAATTCGCGCTGCAGAACCCGCAGCGCTACCAGATGATGTTCGGCACCGCCGCCGAGTCATTGAACAGGTACCACGCCGATCTCACGGCCACCGGCAGCGCCACCGCACGAAGCGAGTGGGCGGCGTCGTTCGACGCACTGCTGACCGGCGTGCGTCGAATGATCGCGGCCGGGCGCATCCGCGACGACGGGGAGGCGGCCGTCGCGGGGCGGCTGTGGAGCATCAGCCACGGTGCGGTGCTGCTGGAGGTCGCCGGGTTCTTCGGGCACGAGGGTCACGGCCTGACCCAGATACTCGGACCGTTGATCGTCGATACCCTGGTCGGAATGGGCGACGAGCGCGACCGCACGATGCAGTCCCTGACGACCGCTATGGCGACCCCGTCCGGACCGTAGGCCTTCGACACCGTGAAGGAACGAAATCTCAACCGAGAGTTCTAAATTCGATCGGCAGCGAGTCGGCGGGCGTGGATCCGGTCCCGTCAGCTGTCGTCGTGCCCCACTTCCGCGGGCAGCGGTGGCGGCAGCGGCTTTTGCGATGTGGTGGGTGCCGAACTCGCCGCGGGCGGCGACATGCCGGGGCTCGACGCGGAGGCCTCATGGAAATCCAACATTGCCTCGTCGCGGATGACGCGTGAGCCCTCCGCGAGGATCAGCGAGTCCTCGGAGACGGTGTAGGTGATCCCGTTGTTGTCGACCGTGAACGTGTTGCCCGACTTCTGCGCGGTTTTGATCAGTTTCGCGCCGTCGCGCACCCGCACTCCGCGGTATTCGTAGCCGCCGTTGGGTGTCTCACAGATCGCCACGCGCGACGTGGCGGTGCTGCCGAACACCACCGCCGAGTAGGGCGCCGCACACCGCGCGGTCGAGTCGACGTAGCCGCGGGTGTCGGTCGCCGGTGCCGCGAGGGCCGACGGCAGGGTGAACGCGGCCGCGGCCGAGCATGCGGCCACCGCACCGATCAGAAACCATCCTCGATTCGACATTGCTTCCACGACACCACGACATGGGCATCTGCGCACCTGAGGAAGGCAGACTGGCCCGAATCGTTAGCACGCCGAAACCGGCCCGTTAGCTGGATCTCGGCGTGAACCGCACCGGTAGGGACGACAGACCGGAGGTGAGACTGGTCGCCGCCCATGTCTCCGGGCCGGCCTGCTCGATGTCGGGTAGGCGCGTGAGCAACTCACGGATCATCACCGTGCCTTCCGCCCGGCCCAGATGCGAGCCGACGCAGAAATGGGGGCCGCCGCCACCGAACGCGATGTGTTCGCTGCGTTTACGGTCGATGTCGAAGGCTTCGGGGTCGTCGTAGATCCGCTCGTCGCGATTCCCGGAGCCGTAGTACATGACCACGCGGTCCCCCTTGGCGATCGGCTGACCGGCCAGCTCGGTGTCCTCGGTGGCCAGCCGGCGGATGTAGACCACCGGCGAGAGCAGACGCAGCATCTCCTCGATCGCACCGGGCAGGAGCGCGTCGAGGTCTCCGACCAGACGTCGGCGGACGTCAGGATGGTCGAACAACAGCTTCATCCCGCCCGAGATGAGGTTGCGCGACGTGTCGAGGCTGCCGTCGGTGAGAAGTATGAAGTTGCCGATGAATTCCATGTCGGTGATCGGGCGACCGTCGACTTCCATGTTCGCGTAGGCACTCAACACGTCATCGGCCGGGTTGGCCTTCTTCGCGGCGAACGCTTCGAAGCCCATGCCGGCCATCTCGATGAACGCCGCGTGAAACGCCTCCTCCCCCACGATGTCCGGGGAGCTGTGCGTGATCATGAACAGCTCGTGCAGGCGGTGGCCGTGTTCGCGGGGTATGCCCAACAGGGCCGCCGCCGTGTAACCGGCCATCTGACCGGCCAGCTCGACGACGTCGCACTCGCCGAGACCGGCCACCTCGTCGACGATGCCGGAGGCCAACCGCTGCAGGTCCGGCAGCATGTGCTTGACCCGCGCCGGGATCAGGCGCGGCGCAATCACTTTGCGAAAGTGTGCGTGTCGTGGTGCGTCCATCGACAGGAACCCGACCTCGATCTCCGCGTCCACGATGCCGACCGACGGTGAGGACTGGAACAGCTCGGGATGGTGCTCTATATGGCGGATATCGGCGTTACGCGTCACCGCCCAAAAGAAGCCGCCGTCCGGGGCCGGGTGCTTGTAGACGGGCGCATTGGCCCGCAGCCATCGGTATTGCTCGAAGGGGTGGCCGTTGCTGAACGACTTCGCCGAGTACAGATCGATGGGGATCTCCGGCGCGGCGGCGTCGAGTGTGTCGGTCATCTACAACCTCCGAGTTTGTACCTGCCACCGGCATGCGTCGCGAACCGCGCCCACGTCCGGCGGCCAAGTCCGAATACTGTCATATTTGAGGTGTTTGACGCTAGGGTGCTTTTCATGTCCGCGCCGTCAACGCACCCGTTGCGTGACCGCTGCGCGATCGTCGGGATCGGCGCCACCGACTTCAGCAGGAAGTCCGGACGCACCGAACTGGCGCTGGCCGCGCAGGCGTGTACCGCCGCGATCGCCGACGCGGGCCTGACACCGGCCGACATCGACGGCATCGTGCGCTGCGAACAGGACGCGGTGCGCCACAACGATGTGGCTGACGTGCTGGGCCTGCCTTCGTTGACCTACTGGGGATCGACCGGCACCGGGGGTTCGGCCCCGGCCGGGATGGTGGCGCAGGCTTGCGCGGCGATCGCCTCCGGGCTGGCGCGGTCAGTGTTGGTGTTCCGCTCGCTCAACGGGCGTTCGGGCGCTCGTTTCGGCCGGGGGCGGCGCCAGAACGCACCCGTCGGCGGGAACGGCTCGTACGACGAGTTCTTCCTCCCCTACGGCCTGATGGCCCCCGGTCAGATGTTCGCGTTGATCGCCCGTCGGCACATGATCGAATTCGGCACCGAGCCTGAGCATCTGGGTGCGATCGCACTCGCCTGTCGCGAACACGCCAATGCCAACCCCGCCGCGCAGATGCACGGCAAGCCGATGACCATGGCCGACTATCTGGACTCCCGGCCGGTGACCGAGCCGCTGCGCCTTTACGACTACTGTCTGGAAACAGACGGCGCGTGCGCCGTCGTGGTGACCTCCAGCGAACGGGCGCGCGATACCGCCTCCACGCCGGTGTCGATCCGCGCGGTGGCCCAGGGCGCCGACGCCTATCAACAACCCGGGTTGGTCTTCCCGGCACTGATGCGAGAAAGCCTGGTTGAGCAACCGTCGAAACAGACAGCCGAAACCCTCTATCGCAGAGCCGGTTTAGGACCAGAAGACGTCGACGTCGCGCAGCTGTACGACTGCTTCACCATCACCGTGCTGCTTCAGTTGGAGGACTACGGCTTCGCCACCAAGGGCGGGGGCGGTCACTTCGCCGCGAGCGGCGCATTGCGCGTCGGAGGCAGCCTGCCCATCAACACGGCGGGCGGAAACCTGTCAGAGGGTTACATCCACGGACTCAACCACGTGGTCGAAGGAGTGCGGCAGATCCGAGGGCATTCGACCAGCCAGGTGCCCGGCGCCGAGGTGTGCCTGGTGACGTCGGGACTACCGACCGCCACCGGCGCCCTGATGCTCACCGCCACCTCATAGGACTTCCATGACCGATGCGCCCTCCCCCGTCGTCGACGATCCGGACACCGGTGGTTTCTGGCAAGCAGCACAACGCGGAACGCTCGCGGTCCAGTGGTGTAACGCATGCGATCAACCGGTCCACCTTCCGCGGCCACAGTGCCCTCGGTGTGCTTCGAAGACCCTGGCCTGGCGCGAGATCGACGGTGAGGCGACCGTGTATTCCTGGGCGGTGGTACATCATCCGGTCCATCGCGCATTCGGTGTTCCGTACACCGTCGTGGTGGTCGCTCTCGCCGCACACCCCGCGGTCCGACTGATCGCGCACCTCGACGGGGCGCCGCCCCTGTACGAGGGGCAGCGCATGCGGTTCTTCACGCGCCCCGATGCCAGCGGAGCGCAGTTGCCGCAGTGGGCGCCCATCACCGAAAGCGCGGAAGGAGATTGACGTGACCAAGGTGCTGCAGGGTGTGCGGGTGCTGGAGGTGGCCCTGTACGGCTTCGTGCCGGCGGCGGCCAGCGCGTTGTCCGACTGGGGAGCCGACGTGATCAAGGTCGAGCATCCCGAGACCGGTGACCCGATTCGCGGACTGGCAGCGTTCGGGGTCAAACCCGGTGACGGCGGGGTGACGATGCTGTGGGAAGTGCTCAATCGCGGAAAGCGTTGCGCGGGAATCGACATCGCCCATCCAGATGGGTACGAAGCGCTGATGGCGCTCGTTGACCAGGCCGACGTCTTCCTGACGAACTTCCTGGGGCCGGCCCGCCAGCGCCTGCACATCGACGCCGAACACATCCGGGCACGAAACCCGCGCATCATCTACGCCAGGGGAACCGGTCACGGTGTCCGGGGTCCCGACGCCGACCGCGGCGGCTTCGACGGTATTTCCTACTGGGCGCGCGCCGGTTTGGCGACGGCGGCCATGCCGGCCGATTACGACTACCCCATCAACCTGCCGGGTCCGGCCGTTGGTGACATCCAGGCTGGGCTGAACCTGGCGGGCGGCATCTGTGGGGCGCTGTATCACCGCGAGCGCACGGGTGAGGGCGCCGTCGTCGATGCGTCGCTGTTGTCGGCGGGCCTGTGGGCCATGCAATCCAGCATCGCTGGCAGCTATGTCACCGATCGCGACCAACTGGTCAAGGGTGACCGGCGCCGTCCCGGCAATCCGCTTGCCAACGTGTACCGGACCGCTGATGGCCGTTTCGTCTTCCTCGCCATGCTCGAAGCCGACCGGTACTGGCCGGGATTCTGCCGCGCCGTCGGTCGGCCCGAGTGGGTCGACGATCCGCAATTTGCGACCGCCTCGTGCCGGCGCAAGAACATCGAGCGCTGCGTCGAACTCCTGGACGAGTTGTTCGCCGAACAACCGCTGGACCATTGGAAGACCGTGCTCGACAGCCAGGAAGGGCAGTGGAGCGTCGTGCAGTCACCCCGCGAGACGCTGAGCGACCAGCAGGCCTGGGACAACGGTTTCTTCACGATGGTGAGCTACGACAACGGCGCCCGGTTGCCGTTGGTGCCCGCCCCCGTCCAGTTCGACGAGGCGCCGGGAGATCTCCGCCCCGCTCCCGGGCACGGGGAGCACACCGACGATTTGCTCCGCGCGTGCGGATACGACGACGAGACGATCATGAACCTGAAGATCGGCGGCGCCATCACCTGACGCCGGTGGTATCGACTCAGGCCGAACGCGGAAAGTGAAACAGGTTGCGCGCGTTGGTTTCGGCGATCATCGCCACCTCGTCGTCGGGCACGGCGGCCAGGGCTTCGGCGGCGCGTTTACGGCAGTTCGGCCAGTTGGAATCCGAATGCGGGAAATCGCTTTCCAGCATGATGCGGTCGACGCCGATCTTGTGCCGGCTTTCCACACCGTGGTCGTCATCGATGAAGCAGGTCCAGAAGTGTTGGTGGAACAACTCCGAGGGGCGGGCGTCGAAGTCGATGTCCTGGTAGTAGCGGTGCCGTTCCCAGGTGAAGTCGGTTCGTTCGAGCATGTAGGGAACCCAGCCAATGCCTCCCTCGGCCAGGGAGAACTTCAGGTTCGGGAACTGCTGGAGCTTGCCGGACAACAACAGATCGACCGTCGTCCACCAGGAGTTCGTGGCGAACACGGCGATCGCCACAGCGAAGGGAGCCGCCTTGCTTTTCATCGTCTTGGCCGCGAACGGCGCACCGGAAAACGAGAAGCCGGGCACATAGCCGCCGGCACCGAAGTGCAGCGACACCGGAAGGTCGGCGTCTGAACACAGCTGCCACAGCGGATCCCAGTGATCGGTGTGAAATGACGGGAGACCGAAGACCGATGTGGTGTCGGGGAACGAAAGGGTCCGCGCGCCCTTCGAGACGAGGCGTTCGGCTTCGGCCACCGCCGCGTCGATATCCCAGAACGGCACCATCCCCAGCGGGATGTACCGGTCTGGCGCCGTGGCGCACCATTCGTCGATGTAGAAGTCGTTCCACGCCTGAATGCACAGCCGCGCAAGCTCTTTGTCCTTGCCGCGGAAGAACGTGCTCCCCGCGAAACCGGGAAAAGAGGGGAAGCACAGGGCGGCGTGGACGCCGTCGACATCCATGTCCTTGACGCGCATCGCGGGGTCGTAGCACCCGGGGATCATGTCCTCGTAGCGCACGGGGTCTACACCCCACTCCTCGCGGGGCTTACCGGCCACGGCGTTGAGTCCGATGGTGGGAAACCGCTCGCCGTTGTAATGCCACAACTGGCTGCCGTTGACGTCCCTGATCTGCGGTGCATTCTCGTGCCACCGCGTGGGCAGGCGATCCACCCACACACGGGGGTGCTCCACCAGATGGTCGTCGACGGAGATGATCTGGTGCTGTTCCTGTAGCGGCATGACATCCTCCTGATACCGACGTCGACGGCATCCATGTCCGTCATGACGGCGCTGTTCAAATATACCTATATTTGGATGACACACAAGCTTTCCGAACCACGACGAGTACGCTGAATGTCCGAGTGTTCACGCGTTCTTTCGGGCAAGGCGGTATGAGGGATGACGGTTGACGACTGGCGGGCCGACGGCCCCCGTCAGGAGCTGGTTGCCCGCATCCGTCGCGGCAAACTCTCGCTGGGCATCGCCCAGGACATCGTTCGCCGCATCGCACTGGACCAACTGTCGGCCGGGAGCCCGCTTCCCACCGAACAGGCGATGGCCGCCGAGTTCGGCGTCGGCCGGGCCTCGATCCGCGAAGCCCTGCGGGTGCTCGAACTACAGGGAATCGTCGAGATCCGCCGGGGCAACGGCGGCGGTCCGGTTGTCGGCCACCGCGGACCGCAACGCTTCGGCGAGACGATGACGATGCATCTGCAGCTGGCCCACGCCACGATGCGCGACGTCAACGAATCGATGATCTACCTCGAACCGCTCGCGGCCGAACGGGCTGCAGTGCGGGTTCGTGAGGGCTCGGCCGATCCGCACCTAGTCGCGCAGATGGTCGAGGAGAGCCGCCGCGGGATGGCCCGGGTGACCGAGCAGAATCTGTCCAGCCACGACTACGTCGACTCGGGCAGCCGCTTCCACATCGTGGTCCGCGACATCTGCCCGAACCCGGCGCTGGACCTCCTCACCGAGTCGGTGAGCCACATCTTTTCCAGCCGCACCGCGCAAGGTGGCGCCAACCTCTTCAGTGACATGACGAGAACCCGCCTGCACTTCGATCACATCCGCATCGCCGATGCCATCGAAGCCGGCGATCCGGACGCGGCGCGCGAACTCATGCGTGAGCACATGACCACTGCGTCGCAGGCGATCTTCGAGGTTGCGCCGGACTTGGCCGACAACCTTGTCGACTGGCAGTGACGGGCCCGCGGATCGGGCCCTGCTTCACACGTTGCAGAATCCGGCGTCGACGGGCAGGCACACGCCGGTGATGTAGCGGCCCCGCTCGGAGACCAGCCATGCCACCGCGTCGGCGATGTCTTCGGGCTGAAGGATGTTGACGTCTGGCAGAAGATTGCGGAGGTTGGCCAGTGGCCGCTCGGCGACGGTAGCGATCCAGTTGGAAAACGCCTCGTTGCGGGTCATCCCGGAGTCGACACCGGTGGGCAGTATGGCGTTGACGCGAATGTTGTGCGGCCCAAGCATATTCGCGAACACCCGCATCAAACCGAGGATGCCCGACTTCGCGGCGGTATAGCCGTCGAGACCACCCCAACCTCCGGTGAAACCCTTGACCGCGGCCGTCGAGCTCGTCAGCACCACCGATCCGGGACGGCCCGCCTCGACGAGTGCGGGGGTGGTGGCCTTCACGGTGTTCCACACGCCGGCCAGCATGATGTCGATCGCATCTTTGAAGGCGCGGGCCTCATCGACGTCGGAAGGGTAGGCGCATCCGCCGGCGTTGGCGATCACGATGTCGGCACAATCGACGCCGAGGTCGCGCTTACCGGCCGAAAAGGCTTGTCGGACTTGGTCGAACTCACGGACATCGGCAACTTGGAGGCTGGCCCGCCGTCCGGCCTTCTCCACCAGTCGGCAGGTTTCCTCGAGTTCTTCCCGCGTACCCATGGGATAGGGAATGGTCTCGATATCGGCGCAGATGTCGACCGCGATCACGTCGATGCCGTCGGCGGCCAGGCGCACGGCGTGGGCCCTGCCCTGCCCGCGAGCCGCCCCCGTGATCATCGCGACCCGCTGCGCACCCGTCATCGTCTCCGTCGGTTCTCGAATCTTCGACTATTTGGATCAACGTACGGCGGGCGCGACTCCGCCGTCAAGCATCCCGTTCTGCGACTGGGTGGCCGTACCCACTTCGGCCCCCGACGACCATGTCGGTTTTCCGCCAGTCTTGTCGGTGGTCGCGTGTAAAGGTGAGAGACATGTACGACGACTTCGACCGCTGCTACCGGGCCGTCCAGTCCAAGGACGCCCGGTTCGACGGTTGGTTCGTCACCGCGGTGCTCACCACCGGAATCTATTGCCGGCCCAGCTGTCCTGTCCGCCCGCCGTACGCCCGCAATATGCGGTTCTATCCGACCGCGGCGGCCGCGCAGAACGCCGGATTTCGCGCCTGTAAGCGCTGCCGACCCGACGCCTCCCCCGGGTCACCAGAGTGGAATGTCCGTGGCGATGTCGTTGCGCGTGCCATGCGGCTGATCGCCGATGGCGTCGTCGACCGCGATGGTGTCACCGGACTGGCCGCCAGGCTCGGATACACGACCCGCCAGGTCGAGCGGCTCCTACAGGCAGAGGTCGGCGCCAATCCGCTCGCATTGGCGCGGGCACAGCGTTCGCAAACGGCACGTGTGCTCATCGAGACCACCGAATTACCGTTCAGCGACGTCGCATTCGCATCAGGCTTCTCCAGCATCCGCCAGTTCAACGACACCGTCCGAACGGTGTACGACCTTCCTCCGACCGCACTCCGCCACCGCGCGCGAACGCGCCTGGGCCGCAACGACGACGGCGCCGGGACCATATCGCTGCGACTGCCGGTCCGCACCCCGTTTGCGTACGAGGGATTGTTCGGCCACCTGGCCGCCAGTGCGGTGCCGGGCGTCGAAGAGGTGCGCGACGGCGCTTATCGGCGCACACTACGATTGCCCAACGGCAACGGGATCGTCTGTCTGACACCGCAGCCGGACCACGTGCAGTGCCGCGTCACACTCGACGATTTCCGCGATCTCGCCACGGCCATCGCCCGCTGCCGACGGCTGCTCGACCTCGATGCCGATCCCGAGGCAGTCGTCGATGCGCTTGGCGCCGACGCCGGCTTGAGCGCCCTGGTCGCCAAGGCCCCGGGGCAACGCATCCCCCGCACCGTCGACGAACAGGAACTGGCCGTGCGAGCGGTCCTCGGCCAACAGGTGTCGGTAAAGGCGGCGCGCACCCATGCCGGCCGCCTCGCGTCCGCGTACGGTCAACCGATCGCCGATGTCAACGGCGGTCTGACGCATGTCTTTCCAGCGGTTGAGCATCTCGCCGAGATCGACCCCGCCCATCTGGCATTTCCGAAATCCAGACGACGGTCCCTGACGTCGCTGATCCGCGCGCTGGCCGACGGTGACGTGGTGCTGGATGCGGGCTGCGATTGGAACAGAGCACGTGAGCAGTTGCAGGCGTTGCCGGGAATCGGGCCGTGGACCGCGGAGATCATCGCCATGCGCGGGTTGGGAGACCCCGACGCATTCCCGGTGACCGACCTTGGCGTGCGGGTGGCGGCCGAGCAGCTGGGCCTGCCCGCTGATGTGCGGTCGCTCACCGAACACAGCGTCCGTTGGCGACCGTGGCGTTCGTACGTGACGCAGCATCTGTGGACCGCGCTCGATCATGCGGTCAACGACTGGCCTCCGAAGGATGCGGACCGCCTCGGGCTGACTCCACGCCGAACGGTTTAGCCACTCACGCAGGAACGCAAGTGAGGGTTTCCGATCGGCCGGCTTCAGATTTCAGGGCGATGGCGCTTGTGGCGATAAGGGTGTCGACGATCGGAGTTGTTCTTCGATCAGTCGCGTTCGGCCTCGTATCGCAGCAGGACCGTGCCGCACGGGAAGGTGCGGTTCTCCAACAAGCGCAACGAGATCCATGACGGCAGCCTCGGAAAGAACGGAGTGCCGCCGCCCACAGCGGTAGGCGCCAACACGAGCCGATACTCGTCCACCAAGCCGGCCTGCACGATCGGTGCGGCCAGCGTGGCACCGGCGACCTCCAGATTGCCGTCGGTTTCGGCCTTCAGCTTCGTCACCACCTCGACCGGGTCGCCGCGTTCCAGTTGGGCGTTCCATTCGACGGACTCCAGGGTGCGCGAGAACACGACCTTGGGCATATCGCGCCAGACGCGGGCGTAGTCGACGATCAACGGGGTGGCGTCCGGGGCCTCGTCGGCGGTCGGCCAGTACGCGGACATCAGTTCGTAGAGCCGCCGCCCATAGAACGACAGGGCGGTCTCGCGCTCGAAGTCGTTCCAGTACTGATGCAGTTCATCGCTCGGAGTGGACCAGTCGATGTTGCCCTGCGCATCAGCGATGTATCCGTCTATCGAGACGTTGAAGCCATAAATGAGTCTGCCCACGATGATCAGACTGCACCGGACCGCAGAATTCATCGCGGCGCCACACCGTCGCCTGGTGGCCCCCACGAGCCGACGCGACGACGATGTCGGATTTCCGCCAGCTCAATCCGTGGACACGTGCCATCGTGAGAGAGTGCACGAGATCCGCGGTGAGCTGACCACGACAAGCCTGTCCGATTCGGCAACAACCGGCCAACAGCGGCAGTCGCATACCTCACGGGCAGTGGCTGCCGAAGGAGAAGCGATGGAAGCCATACACTTTCGCGTCGTGGACAGCCCCGTCGGCCCGCTCACGTTGGCGGGTACGGATCGGCGGTTGAGGCACCTACGGATGGTCGACCAGACATATGAGCCCAGTCGCGAAGGCTGGATACCCGACGATGACGCCTTCCCCGAGGCTGTCGGGCAGCTCGAGGCCTACTTCGCCGGTGAGCTCACCGGATTCGACTTGGACCTGGACTTGGTCGGTACGCCGTTCCAGCGGAAGGTCTGGTCGGCTCTGCTGACGATTCCCTATGGTGAGACCCGCTCGTATGGTGAGATCGCCCGCCAGATCGGCGCAGCCGGTGCGTTCCGTGCGGTGGGTTTGGCCAACGGGCACAACCCGATCGGCATCATCGTGCCGTGCCATCGAGTGATCGGCGCCAACGGCAGCCTCACGGGATACGGCGGCGGCCTCGACAGGAAGCGGGCGCTGCTCGACATGGAGAAGAGTCGCATCTCACCGGCGTTGACCTTGTTCGACTGAACCGGCCGCCACAAATTGGGGCTCAGGGCACGCTCCGAATTGAATAGCGCCCGATAAAGAGATGTGCCGTACAAATGCCTGTGGCCCCCAATCGAATTGGGGGCCACAGGGCTTAATTTGTGTTCGGCGGTGTCCTACTTTTCCGCCCGGGTTGGGCAGTATCATTGGCGCTGGCAGGCTTAGCTTCCGGGTTCG